>CAVVCP010000016.1:0-30646 GCA_963746695.1 uncultured Solirubrobacterales bacterium
AAGTTGAGCAGGTTGAAGAACGAGCCCACCCCGGCGGCGTTCATTGCGTCCTTGGCCTGCGTCGAGATCCACTGCGCGTCGAAGTTCTGCTGGGAGACGTAGCCGGTCAGCGCGCACGGGATCGCGACTAGGAAAGTGACCGCGCCGGTGATCCAGACGCGCGCCCGCCCACCGCGCCATGCCGCCATCCAGTACTTCCCCCACAGGTGGATGACCATGAAGAAGAAGAACAACTCGACGGCCCACAGATGGACGCTGTTGAAGAAATGACCGATGCCGGTGAAGTGCCACCACCCCGGCCCCTTCAGCGCCAGGATCGATCCTGAGGCGATGATCACGATCAACGAGGCCAGTGACAGGACGCCGAACACGTAAATCCACGAAGCGACATACGAAGGCTGCCTGTCAGGCAGCAGCTTCTCCGGCGGGAGCGCACCGACCGCACGACGGCGCACGCGCGCAGTCCAGGAGTTCTCCTCGACGACGCTCACGACGGGTCCTTGTGGGCGCGGTGCCCGGGGAAGGGAGCCAGGATTGCCACGGCGAACACGACTAGCATCAGCACGATCACAACTACGTTCGACACCGACATCTCAAAGAAGTGCCAGTGGACCGTGTGCGCCGGATGATTGAGATTGAAGACCGCAGCCACGACCGACACCCTACGTATGAGGGTGGTCCACACCATCAGGTATCGGCGCGACCCGCTGTGAGGAAACTACCGATGTCACTTGGGGCATGACGTGTGACATTTCTTAGGACCGCGGTTTTCGTTTGGAACTTGCTCCTCAACGCGACTCTCGCCCCGACCAATTCGGCAAGCTCGACCAGCCGGGTCGAGTAGCCCCATTCGTTGTCGTACCATGCCACGACTTTGACCTGTGTGCCGTCGATGACGGTGGTCATGCCGGCGTCGAAGACCGACGAGTAGGTGGACTTCACGATGTCCGAGGAGACGATTGGGTCCTCGGTGTAGTCGAGGATTCCCTTGAGCGGGCCCTCGTCGGCGGCGACGGCGAACGCGGCGTTGACCTCGTCCTTGGTCGTGGGCCGCTCGGTCTCAATGGTCAGGTCGACGAGCGACCCGGTCGGAGTCGGGACGCGCACCGCAAATCCGTTCAGCTTGCCGTCGAGCTCGGGGATCACGAGCCCGAGCGCCTTCGCGGCGCCGGTGGAAGTCGGGATGATGTTGAGCGCGGCCGCCCGCGAGCGGCGCAGGTCGGTATGCGGGCCGTCGAGCAGGTGCTGATCGGAGGTATAGGCGTGGACGGTGGTCATCAGCCCGTGACGAATCCCGACCGTCTCGTGCAGCACCTTCGCGACCGGTGCCAGGCAGTTGGTCGTGCAGGAGGCATTGGAGATGATGTCGTGGAGATCTGGGTCGTAGACCTCGTCGAAGTTAACGCCGAGCACGACGGTCGCGTCGGGCGGCTGGTCACCCTTGGTCGGCGCAGAGATGATCACCTTGCGAGCGCCGGCAGCCAGGTGTTGTTCGGCGCCGGCACGGGTGCGGAACCGTCCGGTCGACTCGATTACCACGTCGACGCCGAGTTCCTCCCAGGGGAGTGCGCGCGGGTCGGTTTCCGCGAACGTGTGGATGTCGGTTTCCTCGATCGCGATCCCACCGTTGTGGACCGCGACTTGTCCGGGGAAGCGCCCGAACACCGAGTCGTACTGGAGCAGGTGGGCGAGCGTCCGGGGCTCGACGAGGTCGTTAATGGCCACGACCTCGATATTGGCGTCCTGCTCGTAGGCCGAGCGCAGGACACAACGCCCTACCCGGCCGAATCCGTTGATGGCAACTCGTACTGGCATCAGAAGCCTCGTTTCTCTGTTAGTGATGGCTGTGTTGCCCTACGTCTCGAGCGATGGCACGGGTCGTGGTGGCGTCGCCGTCTCGACCCGGACGCGGGCGTCGACGATCACCGCCCCGCCCGGTCCGGCGATCAGCGGATTGCAGTCGAGCTCGACGATCTCGGGATGGGCCTCGACCATCGCGCTGACGCGCAACAGCACGTCCTCGATCGCGGTCAAGTCGCAGCGCGGCGCGCCGCGGTAGCCGTCGAGCAGCGGGAAGGTGCGCAGCGAGCGCACCATTTCGCGCGCTTCGAGGTCGGTCACGGGCATGATCCGGACCGCCACATCGCTGACCAGCTCCGCCGTCGTCCCGCCGGCGCCGCAGGCGAGCACAGGCCCGAAGCTCCGGTCGTGCACGACGCCAACGATCAGCTCGATCCCGGTGGGCGCCATCGGCTGCACGACCAGGCCGTCGAGCCGGTGGCCGGCCAGCGCGACCGCGTGTTCGATCTCGGTGGCGGCGGTGCGCACCGCGTCGGGCCCTTCGAGTCCGAGCCGGACGCCGCCGGCGTCGGTCTTGTGCACGAGCCCAGACGCGCTCGCCTTGAGCGCGACCGGCGCTCCGAGCTCGGTCGCCGCCGCGACCGCCTGTTCGGCGTCTGCGACCGCGCGCGTGGTGATCAGCGGCAGCCCGTAACAGTCGAACAGCTGCGCCACGCATGCCGGCGACAGCCAGTCGTCGTCGCACGCGAGCCCCTTGCTGATGATCGCCGCGGCCTCGAACGATCGAAGGCCGTCGAAGCTTGGCACCGAGCCGACGTCGCGCGCGCGCCAGCGGCCGTGTCGGACGGCCAGTGCCACCGCGCGAGCGGCGTCCTCGGGAAACTCATAGCTGGGCACCCGCACCTGCTCTGAACACAGCTCGGGCGGGACGCCCGCGCTGACCATGAACACCGCCGCGATCGGCATGGCCGGATTGGCCTCCGCAAACTCGCGAATCGCGGTGGCGACGTCAGCGGCCGTGGCCACGAGCGGCGGGACGAAGATCGTGATGATCGCGTCGCAGGCGTCGGCGTCGGCCAGCGTCTGGAGCGTGCGCCGGTAGTCCCCCGCCGAGGCGGTCGCGATCATGTCGATCGGATTGCCGAGCGCCGCGGCCGCGGGCAGGGACTCGGCGAGCTGCGCGCGGACCTCGCCGGGAAGCTCTGAAATCTCCACCCCGCCGGCCTGGCAGGCGTCCGCGCACAGGATCCCGGGCCCGCCACCGTTGGTGACGATCACCACCCGATCCCCGCGCGGGACGGGTTGCGCCGAGAGCAGTGCGGCGACCTCGAACAGCTCGTGCATCGTGTCCGTCCGAATCACCCCCGCCTGCTCAAACAGCGCATCGACAGTCACGTCGGACGCCGACAGCATCGCGCCGGTATGCGACGACGTCGCGCGGGCACCCGCGGCCGACCGGCCGCTCTTGACGGCCAGGATCGGCTTCGTCGCCGACACCCGGCGGGCTATCCGAGCGAACTTCCGGGGGTTGCCGAACGACTCCAGGTAGAGCAAGGCAAGCTTGGTGTCCGGGTCCTGCTCCCAATACTGCAGGAAGTCGTTGCCCGAAAGATCGCACTTGTTTCCAACCGAGACGAACGACGACAGCCCGACGCCGAGGCGGCTCGCGGCCTCGATGATCGCGATGCCCAGACCGCCGCTCTGGGACATGAAGCCAACCTCCCCCGACACGGCTGCGGGCGGAGCGAACGTCGCGTTCAGCCGCACATCCGGCGACGTGTTGAGCACACCCAGACAGTTCGGGCCGACGATCCGGATCCCGGCGTCGCGGCACACTTCGAGAAGCTCGCGCTGACGAGCGGCACCCTCGCCCCCGGTCTCCGCGAACCCGGATGAGACGACCAGCAGCGCCCGCACCCCGGCGGCTACGCACTCGCGCGCGATGTCCACAACCCCCGCTGCGGGCACGGCGACCACCGCCAGTTCGACCCCGTCGGGAATGTCACCCACGGACCGGTAAGCGGGCAGCGACTGGACCACATCGGCCTTGTCGTTGACCGCGTACACCGCGCCATTGAACTCAGCCGCGAGCAGGTTGTGCAGGATCTCGCCGCCGATCGTCCCCCGGCGCCGCGACGCGCCGATGACCGCCACCGAGCGCGGCTCGAGGAAGCTTCGGACCGCGGCTACCGCCCCGATCCGCTCGCGTTCCTCGAATCGCTGGAGCGCCGCGATCGACAGCGACGTCGGCAGCTCTACCTCGAGCGCATCGGGCGCCGACCGGAGCTTGACCGGGAATCCGCTCTCCCGGAAGACGTTGATCATCCGGTGGTTGTGCGGCAGCACCTCCGCGACGAACGTCGAGAATCCGTGCTGCTCGGCCACTTCGGCGAGATGGGCAAGGAGGATCGTCGAGATCCCGCGCCCCTGCCACGCATCAGCGACCAGAAACGCCACCTCGGCGCGGCCGTAGTCCATCCGCACGTACGCCGCGTGAGCGACGATCTCGCGCGGGTCGCCGGTCTCCACGACCAGTCCGAACCGATCCGCGTAATCGACGTTGAGCGACCACGATGTGGCCCACTCCAGGCTGGGCGTGCCGAAAAAGCGGAACCAGATCGAATCCGGCGAGAGGCACTCAAGGAAGGCGCGCATCGCCTCGCCGTCGTCGGCTCGCACCGGTCGCACATGCACGGTCGCGCCATCGCGCAGGACGACGTCCGCCTCTCGGTCCGCCGGATATCTCGCAGTAGCGGGAATCGCGCTCATCGCTCTCGCAGCCCCGGGAGTCGATGGTCCGCGTAGACCGTGGCGATGTCGGGCGTCGAGATGGCACCCCGGGGGTAGCGGCCGGTGCTTTCGACTACCAACACCCGCGACGTGTTACGAGTCATGTCATTCGTCATGCCGCAAGCGTCGCGGAGCGCCGGGAGGCGGGCATCCGGGCTCGGCAGCGTGCTGGCATCGGGAAACTACGTATCGGGCTCGAAGACTGGACGCGCCTCCGGCTAGGCAGCGCCGACCTAGCCGCTCATCTAGGCACACCCATGTCCGCTGCGGCAACGAACTGCGTTCGCAGGACAAGCACAGTCCGGCGTGACCGGTGGGCTGACGGTATCGCTAACGACCATCCGTGCCGTGATAACCCCGGCTTCCGTCATCGCTGACCCTTGATATACCGACGGGCCCCACGGGTTAACACGGATGTCAGTCACGGCCGTGCGGTACATGCTTACCGTGTTGATCGTGACTTCGCGATCCGTAGCCAATAAGCAGAGGAAGGACCAGCAATGTCGACCAGTCAATCACCAGAGCGCCATCAGGCCACGTTCGCCCAGGGCGAGGCTGACCCGAAGAAATATCCGGAGGAACAGCACGTCGGCACGTTCGCCGAGGGCGAGGCTGACCCCGAGAACTACCCCGAGGAGCAGGACGTCGGCACGTTCGCCGAGGGCGAGGCTGACCCCGAGAACTACCCCGAGGAGCAGGACGTCGGCACATTCGCCGAGGCGTGAAAGACCCGAGTGGGCGATTCCTAAGGCGCTCGCCGAGCGTGAGTCGACGTCGAGGCACTCCCTATGGAGAGGTCGCGAGCCTCGACCGGTATGGCGCGGTTGCGCTCGGCAGCGCCGTCTACATGGGACGCTGGCTCGGCGGGGCCGTCGCTTTGCCCAACTCCACGCCTCGGCATTGTGCGCGGTGCCGGGGTGGCTGTTCGCTCGAGCGGCGGTCGCCCGAACGATCCGCGCACCCGAAGAAGACGACCGCGACTGGGATGCGATCGATCGGTTCGCCGGCGAGATGGCCGACCAGCTTCTCCGTGCGCACCTGGCCACCCAGCGGTGTCTCACGTAGTGGTTCCGTATTTGTCCCACGGACCGTGCATGTTGCCCCGGATGGGCAGGCGGTCGGACGGTGGGAACCTCGTGTCATGGAACTTGAACAGACGGAAACCTTTGAAGAAATCATCGCGGGCCATCGCGATCTTCTGCGGGAGCAGGCGCGCCGGCAGCTGAAGAAGCGTCGCGACTTCATGGCCCAACTATTCGCGTACGTGCTGATAAATCTCGTTGTCTGGGGCATCTGGCTGGTGATCGCTTTGTCTTCGCACAGCTGGTGGCCTTGGCCGGTACTCGTGACGCTCGGTTGGGGGACCGGTCTCGCTTTCAACGCGTGGAATGTGTACGGGCGACGGCTAATCACCGAGGACGAGGTGCACCGAGAGATGCGGCACCTCGGCGTTTCGTGAAGCCAGCGCGTCTCGCCCTCGGCGCGACGGTCGGCGCCGGGGTGTTGTACTGCGTGCGGCTTCGCCGGCCAGTCCTGACGTGGGGCGCAAGCGAGTCGGAGGCGACTTCCCGGCTGCCCGGAGACGAGCTGCTCGAGGACGCCGACGGGGTCTCGACGCGCGCGATCGATATTCACGCGCCCGCCTCAGCGGTATGGCCCTGGCTTGCGCAGATAGGCCCTGCGCCGCGCGGCGGCGCCTACACCTATGACTGGATCGAGAACCTGCTCGGCCTAAACATGCACAGCGTCGAGACGGTCCTGCCGGAGTTCCAAGACCCCGAGGTTGGCGAGACAATCGCCTTGGGCTCAAGCCGGATGCGACTCGCGCGGGTCGAGCCCGACCACGTCCTTGCCTGGCGCTCGGAGGATGGCAACTGGGCCTGGTCGTTCGTGCTCGCGGAGCACAACGGCACCACCAGGCTGATCAGCCGCAACCGGTTTCGCCTGCCGAGCCTGGGCGCACGGATCGCGATGCTCCCGATGGAGCCGGGTTCGCTGGTGATGGAGCGCAAGATGCTGCTCGGGATCAAGGAACGGGCCGAGCGTCTCGGCGGCCCGGCTCCCGTCTGACCGACCCGGTCGCCGGTCGCCGGCTAGAGCGTCCAATAGTGTCCGACGTGCGCGGCGACGCGCGAGGTCACGAACGGGTCCGGCGCGATCGAATATGCCGTTCCGACTCCGGCCAGCGCTGTGATCGTCGCCATCACGGAGTCGGTCACCGCCCGGAGGTGGTAGCCGCCTTCGAGCACGGCGCCGACGGGCGCGTCCAGTGTCGCCGCCATGTCCCGGACGTGGCAGGCCATCTGCGCGTACGAACTGGCCTCGAGCAGGCAGTGACCGAGCGGGTCGTCGCGATGCCCGTCGAACCCGGCGGAGATCAGCACGAGCTGTGGGGCGAACTCGACGGCCGCGGGGATGATCACGTGCTCGAGCGTGGAGACCCACGTCTCCTCGTCGGACCCGTGGGGCACCGGCACGTTGATCGTGTACCCGCGGCCCTCGGCGGAGCCGGCGTCGCTCAGTTCGCCGGTCCCCGGGAACAAGCCGAGTTCATGGATGCTCGCGAACAGCACGTCGGGGCGCCGACGGAAGATGTCCGCAGTCCCGTTGCCGTGGTGGACGTCCCAGTCGATGATCAGGACGCGTTCGACGCCGAGCTCCCGGATCGCCAGCTCGGCGGCGATCGCGACATTGTTGAACAGGCAGAAGCCCATCGCGTAGCCCTGCCCGGCGTGATGGCCGGACGGTCGCATCGCGCTGAAGCCGGCGCGGGCCTCGCCGCGCACGAGCGCGCGGACCAGCTCGCAGGCACCCCCGACGGCGTGCAACGCCGCCGAATAAGACTTCTCGCCGACGAACGTGTCCGCATCGATCTGGCCGCCACCCGCCGTGCACAGATCGCGGATTCGCGAGACGTGAGCGGCGCTGTGCACGAGCTCGAGCTGGCGCTCGGTCGCGGCCGGCGCCTCGCGGACGTCACAGCCGAGCCAGCCCACCTGCGACATGGCGGCCTCGATCGCGGCGATCCGCTCCGGGGTATCCGGATGGTCAAGGCACTGCACGCTCGGATCGTGCGCGAGCGAGGACGGATGGCGAAAGTAGAGCACGCGAGACTCTGTCGTTCACTCGGACGAGCCGTGATCTGGCGGAACCGCAAGCACCGGGCACGGGGCGATGTGCAGCAGGCGCTGTGTGACCCCTCCGAGCACCAGCCCGGTGAGCGGCGTGCGCCCCCGCGTACCTACAACGATCACGTCAGCGTGATCGTTCGCCGCGATCTCGGCGATCGCGTGTGCAGCACCGCCGACCTTGCTCCGGGTCCGCTCCAGCGTCGCGCCCGTACCGTTGCTCGCGAGCTCGGCGACCTGACGGTCGATCTTCGCCTCGACCTCATCCTCGTTGGCATAGATCGGAACGCTTCCGCCCCCCTTGCCCGGAAGCGTGAACTCCTCGCAGTAGACCACGGTCAGTTTCCCGCTGCCCGCGGTTACGAGCGCCTTGGCATGAGGCAGCGCCCGATCGGCGGCCTCGGATCCGTCGGTGGCCCACATGACGTTCTTGTACATCGCTTTTCTCCTGTGATCGGGTTGGGTGGATGAACTTCAGGCCGACGCCGGGTTACGCCTCGCCCCACGCGAGCACCCCGGCCAGGTCTAGCGTCGACAGAATCCCGATCGGACGACCGGCCTCGGTATCGGTGACCACGAGATGGCTGACGCCGTTGTTCACCATCGCCTCGGCGGCCTCACGCAACGGAACGCTCTGCCTAACCGTGATGACCGGCTGCCCCGCGAGGTCCCTCGCCGTCGGCTCTCGCTCGTCGCGAATACCCGCTGCAACCAAATCAAGATCGGAGATGATGCCCCACACGAAACACTCCGGCTGGGTCTCATGCGAGCTGCCGACCACAGCCACGCAATGAACGTGATGCGCGGCCATCAACCGCGCCACCTCCGTTGCCGTTGCATCGGGCTCACAGGACAGGATCCCAGGATGCATCGCGTCCGAAACGCTCGCGTGCTCGAGTGACGGCATTAGATAGCTGCCGTGATAGATCTGGGTAGCAGTGTCGGGCATGGCTTTCATCTCCTCGCGGTTTCGCTCACCACACCGTAAGGCCAACCCCCGGCCCTCGTGATCCGCCGCCAACCGAACCACGACTGCGGGTTTTCCACATCCCCGGCATCCTCACGACCCCAGCGCGCATCGCGGCGGCAACCTGAAGGAACAAGCCGCGTGGGTCAAGCCGAGGCTCAGGCCAGGGCGACCGCCTCGCGTCCGGCGTAGCGCGCGGTCGCCGAGTTCCTCTTCGATCCGCAGCAGCTGGTCGTAATTGGCCGACGCTCGGATCGAAGATGAGGCTATGCGTCGATCCCAGGCCTCGACCACTCGGCAAATGGCGCCATCCGAGGCGGGAAACGCTGACTCCCGTCAGGTCGGGAGCGCAAGCCCCACGAGGTAGGTAGCGCCGCCGACGATCACGCCCGCGAGCGTCATCTCGAGGCCCGCAGACCACCAGGTCCGCAACGTCACCAGCGACTTCGCGGCGCCCACGAGAAAGTGAGCGACGAGCGATACCGTTGCCGCCAGCACCATCGCGACTGTCCCGGTGGTGAACATGAACGGGATCACCGGCACGATTGCGCCCAGCCCCGTCGAGATGCCCGCCGCGAGCGCGGCTTGCCTTGGGTCGCCGCGATCGCCGCTGACCCCGAACTCCTCCACCGCGAGCGCGCGCAGCATCGCATCGGGATGCCTCCCGAGCTGCTCAGCCATCGCGTCGGCCGTGTCCTCGTTGATCCCCTTCAACTGATAGAAGAGCGAGAGTTCTTCCTGCTCCTCCTCGGGGTGCTCGGCGATCTCCCGACGCTCTCGCTCAACGTTCGCGGCAGCCATCTCAGCCTCGGAGCGCTCGGCCAGGAACGCGCCCGTCGCCATCGACAGTGCCGAAGCGACCGCCGCCGCGAGTCCTGCGGTGAGCACGAAGCTCGACCCACCGGTGGCGCCGGACACACCCGCGACGATTCCGAACACTGCCGCGAGGCCATCGTTGGCGCCGTAGATCGCGCCGCTGATCCAGCCGCCTCCCGTCCGGTGCCCCTTCTCGGCGCCCAGGAGCTTGTCGAGCCGCACCCTCGCGGGATCCACCTCAGCCTCCGCGCCGGTGCCGGCGGTCGAGCCGAAGCGGATCTGGCTGACCGCAGATGAATGCCCGCGCTCCTCATCACGGATCTGGTGAAACAGCGCATCGGTCACCGGATCGCCGGTCGCACGCGAGTAGAAGGCGTCGGCCTCCTCGTTCTCGGCCGCCTCGCGCGCCGCGAGCAGCCGATCGACCGGCGCGATCCGGGCTTGAAGTCGTAGCCACCGCGACGGGCGAACACTGTCGCGCGATGGGATCTCGATCGCGAGCTCGGACATCCGCGCCTCCAGGCGGGCGCGATGACCGTTCTCGGCCTGGGCCATCCGGCGCAGGACTTCCGCCTCCGCGGCGGGTAGCCGCCGCGCGATCAGCTCGTACACGGCTGCGGCGACAACCTCGGACCGCCACGCCGACAGTAGCCGGTCACTTGTATCCCTTGCGCGCGCGGTCGTGGTCGTCGTCATCACACACCGGTGACACGGCCACTGACTCTCACCGAGCGTGGCGATCATTCGATCCTTCGGCATCACACCTCGATTGGCGCTCTGGCGGGCTCAGTCGCCGACGTTCGGGTCGTGCTCGATCCGGATCATCGTGCGTAGGCCGTCGCGTCCGTCGACCGCGATCGTCATCGGCGCAAGCATCGTTTGGTTGTCTACCGTCACCCGCGCCGGATGATCGACCAGATGGCGAAGGACGCCCGGCAGATGCGGGCCCTCTAGAGCCACGGCGACTTCGAACACGTCATTCCGGCGGTCGTAGGTCAGAGCGTGCAGGGCGAGGTGCGTCGCCTCGACGCTCGCCGGGCCGGACGGGTCGCCCACCTCGATCGAGGTGGGCGCGTGCAGCAGCTCGCGGCTGAGCGCATCGAAGTACTCGGCCCATGACTCGCTTGCGAGGTCTCGTTTAGTGGTTGTCATCTCGGCCTCCTGGGCGGCTTCGGGTGCGCCGACCGGGGTCGGCGCGGGGGAACAGCCTGGAGTTGGTTCTACTCGGCCGTGGGCGCCGCGGCGACCGTTCGGAGCGGCAGTTCCGCTTCGGCCTACTACGGAGGCCACAGCGGACTCGCTGCGGGTGGCGCCACCGCCCGGCCGATTAACGGCCAGCGTGCACACCTCCGGATCGAGAAAGCGGGTGGGCCGTGCCTTCTCGCGCGCTCTCGGCGGCATCGGTCCCGTGCGATTTGTGACTACGGATCGTGCCCCAAGCCCCCTCTCAGTAGTTCGCCACGAGTCACTGCGGTCGTTTCCGGATGGGGAGCGGCCCGCGCCTGATCGATGCTCGGGTAGGCATGGGAATCCAGCAATCAGACCGTTCCGGCTGGGACCCGCCGCGGTGCGGGGAATGCGACGACGTGATCGGGGTGTATGAGCCGCTCATACACCTCTCGGGCGGGGCGGCCTGGCGAACCTCGCGCGCAGCCGAGCCGGCCGTCCCCTGCTCGAGTGGCCAGTGCTACCACGTCGACTGTTACGAGCGGCTGGTCGGCGAGTCTTAGCCCCGCGGAGCGACTCGGTACTTCTCCGCGGGATGTCTGCATGCCGGGACGGATGGGGCAGGCCTTCGGCTCTCGCAAGATGGGGGGTGTCCATCGTCAAGGAGAAACCTCATGGCAATCACCGTTCCGAACCCAACCTCTCCCACGGAGAGTGTCGCCGGCTACCACGCTGCTGTCGTTCACGAGTTCAACGCGCCCCTGATGGTCGAGCAAGTGCCCTGGCGTGAGCTTCAGCCTGGGCAGATCCTCGTTCAGGTAGAGGCATGTGGGCTTTGCCACACCGACATCCACGCGGCCCACGGGGACTGGCCAATCAAGCCATCCCCGCCCTTCATTCCCGGTCATGAGGGCGTAGGTATCGTCCACGAGCTCGGTCCCGGCGTGACCGAGGTCGCATGCGGAGATCGCGTTGCCATGCCTTGGCTGGGCTACGCCTGCGGCACTTGTGACTACTGCGTCTCAGGCCGAGAGACGCTGTGCGAGTCCCAACAGAACATGGGCTACTCGATCGACGGCGCGTTCGGCGAGTATGCGGTCGCATATGCCCGGTACGTGGTGAAGGTCCCGGACGGCATCGATGCGTTCGACGCCGCACCACTCACATGCGCCGGCGTGACCACCTATAAGGCGGTGAAGGTCGCGGGCACTCGCTCGTCCGACCTCGTCGCTGTATTCGGCGTCGGTGGGCTCGGGCATCTCGCGATCCAGTACGCAGCGATCGCCGGCGGCCGCGTGATCGCGGTCGACGTCCTCGACGAGAAGCTCGAGCTCGCGCTCGAGCTGGGCGCCGAGTTCACCGTCAACGCCGCCCGCGAGGACCCCGTGGAGGCGATCAAGGCACTCGGAGGCGCCGACCAGGCAATTGCGCTCGCGGTCTCGCCGCGGTCATTCGAGCAGGCCTACGGAACTCTTCGCCGGGGCGGCACGCTCGTGTTCGTGGCGCTCCCCGCCGACAACCACGTCACGCTGCCGATCTTCGAGACCGTGCTGAACGGGCTCACGATCGTCGGGTCGATCGTCGGCACCCGCGCCGACCTGCGTGAGGTGTTCGAGCTGCACGCCGCCGGCAAGACGAAGGTGATTCGCGAGCTCCGTCCGCTCTCCCGGGTCAACCAATCGATCGCCGACGTCGAAGCCGGCCGCGTCGCCGCGCGAGTCGTGTTGGTGCCCTGACGCTTCTCCGCTGCAGTCGCTCGTCAGTAGAGTCGGCGCGTGGCCGACTCTACTGGCGCTGAGGTGGCGGACGGTGGCGCTGAAGGTGCTCCGGCATGAGAGCCGGCTCGAAGCACCCCGAGCCGTCTCGATTCTCAGACAGATCACGCGAGCTCGGCCAGGCGGCGATCGAGCAGCGCGAGCACGTCGGCCGTGATCTGCTCCACGGGGCGGTCGGTCCGGAGCGTCAAGTGCGCGCTCGGTGGCACCTCGTCGAGCGGGTCCCAGCTCCGTTGCTCGCGGACGACGACCGCGAGGCCGGCGTCCGAGACTCGATCGCGATCGCGCTCGCGATCAGCGGCGCGCTGCCCCAGGACGGCGCTGGGAGCCCGACATTCGATGAACACGATCGGCCGGGATGCGCCGAGCGCGGTCGTGAACGCCACGCGGTCGGCTCGATGTCGGAACGTGGCATCGACGATCGCGCCGCCGTTCGCGGCGAGCGAGTCGGACGCACGGCTGCCCAGCTCGGCATACGTGCGGGCGTTCCACTCCGCGCGGTAGATGTCATCGGGCGCTCGTTCGGTCGCCCGGAGGCCCGCGAGCCGCTTGCGGATCACGTCGGAGCTCACGCGAGGGAGCCCGGACAGCTGTGCCATTGCTCGCGCGAGATGTGACTTGCCGCTGGCCGGAACGCCGCAGACCACGATCACGAGCGGTCGTCTCGCCCGCCAGGCGAAGCGCTCGGCAACCGCGATCAGTTCGCTGGCCTCGGCGCTCTGCTCCCCGTGCTCGGCGCTGGTACTCGGCATCTGGGCCCCACGGACGAGCGCGACCTTGGCGCGCACGAGCGCGCGGTACGCGGCGTAGAACGCGATCAGCGAATCCGAGCCCGGATCGCCGCCGGCATCCCGGTAGGCCTGGACCAGGATCTCACCGAAGCCCTCGCCGCCGCGCGCGGCCAGGTCGAACACCAGAAAGGCGAGATCGTCGGCTACGTCGAGCTCGCGCAACCCGGGGTCGAACTCGACGCAGTCGACGATCCGTACGCGATCGCCCAGAAGCACGTGTTCGGCGCGGAGATCCCCGTGCCCCTCGCGGGCCTGCCCCGTGCTGGCGCGCACCGCGAACGTCTGGGCATGGGCGGTCACGAACGCGTGTGCGAACCGCTCGAGACTCTGAACTCTTTCGATCTCGCCGCGTTGCTCGACATCGCTTAGGAGCTCCTGGAGGTTGCGCTCAAATCGGCGCTCGGCCGCGAGCACGGGCGCGCCGGCCGGTTCCACCCGCGACGCGTCCTCGTGAAACCGCGCCAGCACGCATCCGACCTCGACCACGTCGCCTCGCAGAAGCTCGCCACGCTCGAGCCTCGCCGCGAGCGTCTGCGCCTCGTCGTAGCGGCGCATCTCGACCACGAAGTCGATCGCGCGCGGGTCGTCTTCGTCGGTCAGCTCGACTCCGTCCGCGATGGGCGCCACGCCGCGGACGCCGAGATACACATCGGGCGCGAGGCGACGGTTGAGCCGCACCTCGGCCGCGCACATCTCCCGCCGCCGAGCCGGCGTCCCGTAGTCGAGGAAGCCGAGTACCAGCGGCTTCTTGAGCTTGTAGGCGAGGCCACCGGCCAGGAACACCCACGAGATATGAGTCTCGCGCACCTCGACCGACGCGGGCCGGTGCGGATACGTCTCCGGTCGCGCCAGCGCTTCTCGCACCGCCTCGGGCCGAGACTTCGGGTTGTGGGTGGCGGTCGGCGTCGTCACGATGCGCCGGCGAGCGCGGGCTCGGGCTTCCGTGAGAGGGCACGGCCACGTCGGCGCAGCCGCCACCGCCAGAGCTCGTCCGATCCCCACACGATGACCGGGAAGCACGCGAGCACGATCAGCTCGCGCGGCCCGAGCGCCGCGGTGTGGAAGATCGACTGCAGCGGCGGCAGGTAGATGATCGCCGCGGCGAACAGCACCGCGAACGCCACGCCACGCAGCAGATGCGGATTGGAGAACACCCCGACCTCGCGCAGCGACGCCCGGCTCGTCCGCACCGCAAACGCGGCCCCCATCTGGCAGGCCACGATCCCCGCCCAGGTCATTGTCGTGGCCTGCAGGTAGCTGTGGTGCAGCGGCGTGCCGGCACCGGTCGGATCACCCGGGGACCACCCAGCGGTGAGCAGCACGAGGAAGTAGCCGCCCATGACGAGCAGCGCCTCGAGCGCGCCGAGCCTGAGCCAGGCGCGGGACAGCATCGCGCGGCTGATGATCCCGGCCTCGCGCGGCCGGGGAGCGCGGTCCATCGTGCCGGGCTCCGCTGGCTCCCGACCGAGCGCCAGCGCCGGAACCGTGTCCGTGCCGAGGTCGATCGCCAGGACCTGCAGCGCGGTGAGCGCCAGCGGGATCGCGCCGCCGGTCAGGGCGTAGAGCACGAACGGGACGACTTCGGGGACGGCGTGGACGAAGATGTAGGTGATGAACTTGCGGATGTTGTCGTACACGACGCGCCCCTCCTCGACCGCGGCGACGATCGAGGCGAAGTTGTCGTCGGTCAGCACCATCGTGGCCGCCTCCCGGGCGACGTCGGTGCCGCTCGCGCCCATCGCGATGCCGATGTCCGCGCGCCGAAGCGCGGGCGCGTCGTTGACGCCGTCGCCGGTCATCGCGACCGTGTGTCCCTGCGCCCGTAGCGCGTCGACGATGTGAAGCTTGGTCTCGGGGTTGCTGCGGGCGATGATCAGCTCGGGCGTGTTGTGTAGGAGCGCGTCACGATCGGGCTCGGACATCGCGTCGAGGTCGATGCCGTTGACTACGGTCGGATCGCCTTCGACGATCCCGACCTCGCGAGCAATCGCCACCGCGGTCAGACCGTGGTCGCCGGTCACCACGATGATCCGGATGCCCGCTTGCTTGCAGCGGGCGACGGCGTCGGCGACTTCGGCTCGCGGCGGATCGGCGAGCGCGGCCAGCCCGACCAAGCACAGGTGCGACTCGATCAGGTCCCGCTCGCCGTCTTCGACCTTGGCGACCTGGCGTTGCGCGAAGCCAAGCACCCGCAGCCCGCGACCCGCGTAGCGCTCGAACGTATCGCGCACGTCGGTCCGGTCGGCGTCGGTGATCGCCCGGTCTCCTTCGGCGGTGCGGATCGCGGTGCACCGTTCGAGCAGCTCGAGCGGGGCCCCCTTGGCGTGGTACCAGAGCTCCCCGCCCGGCTCCTCGTCGAGCGTGGTCATCCGCTTCAGGTGCGGGTCGAAGTGGAACACGCGCTTGCGACGGGCCTCGCGCTCGCGCTGGGCGCCCGGCACGTCGCAATCCAGTTGCGCCGCCGCGACCAGCAGCGCGCTCTCGGTCGGATCGCCGCTGCGGCGCCACCGATCGCCGTCCGGCTCCAGACGGGCGTTGTTGCACCGCAGCGCGGTGCGCAGCAGGCCCGCGAACAGCGGCGGGGCCGAGGTGGCTCCGGGGGTGATCTCGAGCTCGGCACCGGCCGCCCACAGGAGCCTCACGCTCATGCTCCCCTCGGTCAGCGTCCCGGTCTTGTCGGTGCAGATCACGTCGGTCGAACCGAGCGTCTCAACCGCGGTCAGGCGCTTGACCAGCGCGCGCCGCGCGGCCATCCGGCGGACCCCGCCCGCGAGTGACAGCGTGATCGTCGGCAACAGGCCCTCGGGAACGTTCGCGACGAGCAGACCGATCGCGAACGTCACCGCTGCCGCCAGCGACAACCCGGCCAGCGTCGTGCCGGCAAAGAAGAACACCACGCCGGCGCCGACAGCGATCGCCGCGATCAGCCACGCGACCTTGTTCACCTGGCGCTGCAGCGGGCTGATCTCTGGCTTGACCCGTTGCGACAGCGCCGCGATCCGTCCGAGCTGCGTGGTCATCGCGGTCGCAAACACGACCGCCTCGGCGTCGCCGGCCGTGCACAGGGTGCCGGCGAACACCACGTCCTCTGACTCGAGCAGCGACGCGGTTCGTGCCACCGCCTCGGCGCTGCGCACGACCGGCTGCGATTCGCCGGTCAGCGCCGCCATGTCCAGCTCGAGCGAGCCCGCGATCAAGCGGGCGTCGGCGCACAGACGGTCGCCCTCGGCGAGCAGCACCACGTCCCCCGGAACGAGTGCCGACGCCGGAATCTCCTCCTCCTTGTCGTCCCGGCGCACCCGCGCGTGCGGCGGGAGCAGCTCCTTGAGCGCCTCGGTGGCGCGCTCGGCCTGGAGCTCCTGCGCGTAGGCCAGCGTGGCGTTGAGCAGGATCACGGCCACGATCGCGAGCGCCAGCGTCCGATTGCCGCTGACCAGGGACAGCCCCGCCGCCACCCACAGAAGCAACGCGAGCGGGTGGGCGAGCTGGCGCACGAGCTCATGCAGGCGGCTCGCTTCCTCCGTGCGCGTTATCTCGTTGGCGCCGAACTGCACCAGCCGCCGCTCAGCCTCGCGCCCGCTGAGGCCCGCGGTTCCGGTGCCCAGATGCACGAACAGCGAGTCGATCCGCTCTTGCGGATCCACGTCAGGAGCCCCGGCCGGGGGGCCGCCGTTGTCGCCGCGGGCCGCGGCTCTGGTCAGGATCACGTGGGGCATGCGAAGGTTGGGGGCGTCGTCGATATCACCGCGCTTCATCGTGCCCGCGGCGACGATGATCGGCATCGGTAGTTCGCCCCGGTGGAGATGCGGCGCACCCCGCGCGCGACTACCTGAACGGGTTCGGTATTTCGCCGTGCGTGAGCGGCACGCTTAGACGGTCGTCGGGAGCCGTTCCCGGACCTACATTCAGTGCATGCGCCACCTGCAACCCGTCGACGAGCGCCCTACGGAAGGCCCACGCAGGGATGGGCGGACTCGTGTCGTGCTCGCCAACGACCATCCCGGTCTGCGGCGGTGCCTGGGGCGGCTGTTGGATCGCGAGGCTGATCTGGACGTCGTCAGCGAGGTGACCGATTTCGAGGCTGCCGTCCAGGAGGTGGCCGTTCAGCACCCCGACGTGCTCGTGCTCGACTTGCGGATGCCCGACGGGTTCAGCGCCGAGCGGATCAAGCGATTGCGCGCAGCGTCGCCCCCCACCGGAGTCGTGGTCACCACGATGCAGGTGGACGAGGCGTTCGTCACCGAGGCGCTCCGAGCGGGGGCGATCGGGTTCGTGCTGGCCGACAGCGCGGATCGCGAGCTCGTCGAGGCCGTGCGGCGCGCGAACCGTGGCCTCGTCTACACCAGCCCGCGCGTCAGACGCGCGGTCGCGTGACGGCCTGTGCTCGGGCGGGTCGCGTTTCGATCGCCCGACGCTCGGCGCCTCTCCGGTGGGTGGCGGGGAATGCGGCGTTGATCGTCGTGCCCTGGCCCGGCGATGAGGTGACCTCGAGAGTTCCCTGCAGCAACTCGACCCGCTCCCGCATCCCGAGCAGTCCGAATCCGTCGGTGTGGGCGATCGGGTCGAACCCGCGTCCGTCGTCCTGCACCACGCATTCGTACGATTGAGTCGTCTTCCACGATCTCGACTTGGGCCCGGCGCGCGCCGCCGTGCTTGGCGGCGTTGTTGAGCGCCTCCTGGATGATGCGGTACAGCGTGGTCTCGACCTCGCTCGTGGGTCGGTCCGGCTTGCGGCCCTGCTCGTAGGCGAGGTCGATGGCGAGATCCACCTCGAGCCCGCGTTCCCGTGACCGCTCGGCGAGATCCTCGATCGCCGCCTGCGCGCCGAGGTCGTCAAGCGCGGCGGGACGAAGATCCGTCACGAGCGCCCGGAGCGTGCGGATCTCGCGCTCGAGCTCGACGACAGCCGCGCGCACCGCCTCGATCACCGCCTCGGGTCTGGAATCGCGGAGCTGAGCGGCGAGCCCGAGCCGCACCGCCGCCAGGTTCTGCAGCGTCTCGTCGTGAAGCTCGCGGGCCCAGTGAGCACGTTCCTGCTCGGCTGCCGCCAGCCGTTGCCGGCGGCGCTCGCCCTCGACCGTCACTGCGGTTGCCACCGCCGTCGCCGCGCTGGCCGCGAACGCCTCCAGCAGGCGCTGGTCCTCGCGGCTGAACGCCGGGCCGCCCTCGAGCCGGTCGACCGCGATCAGCACTCCATAGCCCCGTCCGCGGAAGATCAATGGGACCACCAATCCGGCGTCGGCCTGAACGCCGAGCCGGCCGAGGCCGTGGCGGTCGAACCGGGCTCGGTTGGGCTGATCCTCGAGGCGGAGCGTTTGCGAGATCCGGAGCGCTGCGCTGGCGAGGCTGTCCTGAAGGTCGACGCGCTGGCCCACCAGGCCGGCGGGCAGCTCGCCCGCGCCGGCGGCCACGACCATCTCCCCCGCCTGTTCGTGCTCGATCACCAGCGCCCGGGCGGCCACCAGCGCTCTTCCGCGCTTGGCCACCAGCCCCAGGATCAGATCGAGGTCGGTCTCACCGCCGAGCGCCCGCGCGATCTGCATGGTCGCGTCGAGCGCGTCGACGGTCCGCTGGAGCTCGGTGTGCTGAGCGTCCAGACGGGAGTAGCGGCGTGCGTGGTCGATCGCCACACCGGCGAACTCCGCCAGCAACATGATCGTCTGCTCGTCCTCTTCGGTGAACTCCTCGCCGCCGGCCTTCTCGGTCAGGTACAGATTCCCGAACGGGACCCCGCCGATCAGCACCGGGACCCCCAGGAAGGTCTTCATCGGCGGATGGCCGGGCGGAAATCCGTAGGAGTGCGGATGGGCGCCTACGTCGGCCAGTCGCAGCGGCACCGGATGGACGATCAGCTCGCCGAGCACCCCTCGTCCCTTCGGCAGCTCGCCGATCCGCTCCCGATCGTCCTCGTCGATGCCGAGCGTGATGAACCGCTCGAGCTCGGACTGCGACTGGTCCGTCACCCCGAGCGCCGCGTAGCTCGCTCCCGACAGCTCTAGGGCGGACTCGAGTACGCGCCGGAGCACCACCTCGAGATCGAGCTCGGATAGAACGTCCCGCGCGAGCCGAACCACGTCCAGCGCGCCTGGGGCAGTTCGTGATTCGCGGTCGCCCACGGGCCTCAGGCGTTTCGCCCGCCTCCGGTATTCACAACATCCATGACCCGCGTTAGACGATCAGTCATCACCGCAACGAAACGGGTGTGAGCAAGTTGTCACATCGGCCCACTAACAGGCAAAACATCACACGTGTTGCCCGCGTCCGCCGAGCCACATGCCTGGCGCGCAGACTAGCAGCGCCCACCGGCCCGGGTGCGGAAGAGCACGGATCCGGCGAAGAACCAGAAGGACCTGCTGCTGGCGCCCGTCGCGGCTGAGATCGACCGCAACCTCCAGCGCCTCCGCGGTGATTCGCCGCGCGACGTGATCGCGGAGCTCGAGCTCGAGCTCGACCGGCCGGCCATGTACGCCGATCCCGATGAGCGAGCCGCGCTCGTTCTCCGAGTCGACGGGCGGCGGGAGCGAGGAGGCGGAGGCCACGCGTGTGTTTCACCAATCCGATGGCGGATTGGAACGATGACGGCACTCCACGATTGGTCGGGGGCAGTGGCCATCGTCGGCCTAATCCTGCGTGCGGAGTACGCGACTGTGCCGCTCGTGACCGGCGGAATCGTCGAGCCCTGAGACGGCCGCCGGCGCGCTGAAGAGGAATCCCTGTCCGCAGTCGCACCCCAGCTCGATGAGGCGCTCGAGCTGCCCCGACCGCTCGATTCCCTCGGCGGTGACCGACAGGCCGAGGGCGTGGGCAAACTGGATCACGGCCGCGACGATCGAGGCGTCGTCCTCGGATCTGTCGACGGGAGTCACCAAGGATCGGTCTATCTTCACCTGGCTGATCGGTAGCCGGCGTAGCTGCTCCAAGGAGGTGTAGCCGGCGCCGAAGTCGTCGAGCGCCAGGCCCACGCCGCCGGAGGTGAGCTCGGCCAGGGAATCGAAGGCGTCGGGCACCTCGTCAAACAGGATCCGCTCGCTCAGTTCGAGCACCAGCCGCGACCGGTCGAGCCCGGTCTCGGCGAGGATCGCGGCGGTGTCCCGATGGACATCGCCGCGGCGCAGCCGGCCGGCGGAGACGTTGACCGAGACGAGAAGCGGAGCCGGCCAGCGGCGAGCCTGTCGGCAGGCCTCACCCAGCACCCACTGATCGATGGCGTCGATCAAGCCGGTCTCCTCGGCAAGCGGCAAGAAAGTGTCCGGCAGGAGCATGCCTCGCTGCGGATGGTTCCAGCGCACGAGCGCCTCGTATCCGACGAGGCGTCCGGTGACGAGCTCGCGGTAGGGCTGGAACAGAACGTGCAGCTGACCCATCCGCAGACCGCGTCGCAGTTCGACCTCGGTGTGGTGTCGCCGGGTGACCTCCTGTTCGAGCAGCTGTGTGAAGGTCTCGGCGCGGCCGCCGCCCCGGGCCTTGGCCCGGTACATGGCGGCGTCGGCGCTGCGCAACAGGTGCTGCACATCGGCTCCGTCTTCTGGAGAGACGGCAACGCCGATGCTGGCGTTGACGGTCAGCTCGTGACTGCCTATCAGCTCCGGGTGGCTCAGGGCCGCCAGACACTTGTCCGTTACAAGGCGCGTATCACGTCGGTTCGCTATCTCGGGCAGGAGAATCGCGAACTCGTCACCCCCCAGCCGCGCCAGGGTGTCTTCGGCCCTCAGGCAGCGCCGCAGCCGCCGTGCGACTGCCACCAGCACCTCATCCCCGATCTCGTGCCCGAGGCTGTCGTTGATGATCTTGAAGCGATCAAGATCCAGGAACAGAACCGCCACCGGAGCGTTGTGTCGGTTCGCCATCACTAGCGCCCGCTCCAGCCGGTCGTGAAACAACGCCCGATTCGGCAGACCGGTGAGCCTGTCGGTGTATGCGAGCCGACGGAGCTCCCGCTCGTGCTCGCGGCGGTCGGTGACGTCCCGGAACACGAGCACGCGACCGGCCGTGGCACCTCGGGCGTCCTCCAAAGGGGTCACCGCCAGTTCCATGTCGCGCTCGCGCTCAGCTGTGTTGAACTGCACGTCGTACACCCCCGGATCCGGGAAGTCCATGGGCTGACCGAGCTCGGCCAGTAGGCTCGCGACCGGGCGGCCGACCAACTCCCCGGCTCGGTGCCCCAGCAACGTCACCGCCGCCGGGTTTAGATCGACCACGTGGCCGTGCGCGTCGGCGACGAGAACCGCGTCCCGCATCGTCTCAACGACGTGGGTACGAGCGACCGGACGGAGATCGAGAAGCCGGTATCGCAGGACACCGAGCACCAGAACCCAGGCCGCCACCGACGCGAACAGCGGACTCGGATCGAGGTGCTGGAAGGGCGGGGCGTTGAAGTCGGTCATCGCGTTGGCGATCAACGGCAGGGAGATGGCGACCAGCACGGTGATGCTCTGGCGCCAGTACAGCCGTGACACCCGCATGACGGTGACCAGCAGAATCGCGCTGGCGATCAAGACCAGCGCGTTGCTGTAAATGACGTGCGGCCAATAGAGCGCTCCGGCATCGGCCGTCGGAATCGGCTGCGGTGGCCCCGGTGGGTAGAAGCGAATGAGGTGCCGCGTTCCCGGGACGGCGAGCAGGACGCCCACGATCACGGGCTCAATCGTCAGCGCGCCAAGAAACATGCGACTGGGCCTGCCTACGCGCCCGGTGTATTGCAGCGCGAACATGAGCCATGCGGCCGGCAGCACCGTGATCCCAACGTATTTCAACGCTCCCCAAAGCTCGCGATCGCTGGTCGTCGGCGCCGCCAGCTCGAGCGCGTAGGCAAACGACCATGCCGCCGTAGCGAGCATCGCCACACACAGGCTGTTCCGACCGGGGCTACCGCGCCGGCGCAACACTCCGATCGCCGCCGCAACATCCGCGGCGCCGCTCGCGATCAGAAGAACGGCGTAGAACGAGAAGTGATAGGGCGCTGGTCGCATGGGCTACCGCTGGTTCGCTGCTCGACGACCGTCCGTTGACGCCGCGACGGCCGGTGAGACGCCTCTCGGTGCACGAGATCTATGGTCGCTCCCTTCCCCCAATGGACGCTGAGCTCAAGACAGAGCACCCACCACTCTAAGACAACCAAGACCGTCCTGCAGCTGTTCGTGACTCGGTCAACTCGCTCGGTTGGCGAGCCGATGGCAGGACCGGCCGCCGCCAACCCTGAGCCGCCGAGTCAGAATCAACCGCGTCGCCCGTCTGATGCACTAAGAACCGAGGCGCGCCTCTCGCCTTGCCGGCTGCCGTGGCCACCCTTGCCTGCCCGCCGACCATCTTCTCTAGGAGACCCATGCCCCTGACCGAAGAGCAAGCCCGCGTAAAGGCCGCCTACGAGGCGGTGAGGGATGTCTTTCCGACCGCCGGCTACGCGTACGTGCTGGCCTGCCGCCGCCAGCTCCCCGAAATCGACTCTCCCGAGGCGCTAGCCGAGTACCGGAAGCTGGCTGACGAGGCGGAGGCGCTGGCCGCGATTGTCGCCACTGGCCGCCAGGACGTCTGACTCCGAGGGGCCAGAGCCATCGCGCTGGCCACCGGAGCAGGCTCATTGCGCCCGGCACACCTTTCGGCCGTCAGCCCCGTCCACCGGACAGCGGGTCTTTTCCAGATCGAACGCGTTCGGCGTTCCCAACGGTCCGCGCGACAGCCGGCCGGCAGCTTGACAGGGCGCCACGATTGCAACAGTCGTGTGCGCACGGTGGTCGGGCGAGGCCGACGATGAGATGTTCGTAGGCAAGATGACCGCCGGCAATTGCGGCCTGACATGACGACTCCCGTTCACTCCTACTTGCAAGATCTTCACACCCGCCTCGCCCAGGACGACTCGGGCGCGGTCGCCGACTACATCCCGGAACTGGCGCTCGCCGATCGTTCGTCGTTCGGAATCGCGCTGGCCACCGTCGACGGGGCGATCTACGAAGTGGGTGACACGCGCCTGCCGTTCACGATCCAGTCGATCTCCAAGCCGCTGACGTTCGCGATGGCGCTGGAGTCGCGTGGCGAGATGGTCCGCGAGCGAGTCGGCGTCGAACCGACCGGTGAGGCGTTCAACGCGATCGAGCTCGACCCGCTCAACCCGCTGGTCAACGCCGGCGCGATCCTAACGCGCTCGTTGCTGGGGTCCGATCCCGACCCGACGCCGTTGCAGGGTTACAGCGCATTCGCCGGCCGTGAACTCTCGATTGACGACCGCGTACGCCAGTCCGAGTCCCACACGGCCTATCGCAACCGCGCGATCGCCCACCTGTTGCGCGGCGCCGGGCGCTTCGACGGCGAGCCCGACGAGATCGTCGAGAGCTACATCGCGCAGTGCTCGGTGCTCGTCGACTGCCGCGACCTGGCAGTGATCGCGGCAACGCTGGCCGCCGGTGGACGCAACCCGGTCACCGGGCGACGGGTGGCGTCGCCGGACACCGTGCGTGATGTGCTGAGTGTGATGGCCACAGCGGGGATGTACGACGCGGCGGGTGACTGGCTCTACGACGTCGGACTTCCGGCCAAGAGCGGCGTCGCCGGAGGCGTGATCGCCGTGCTCCCCGGCCAGCTCGGCATCGGCGTCTTCTCGCCGCCGCTGGACGATCAAGGCAACTCGGTCCGCGGCGTTCGCGTCTGCGAGGAGCTTTCGCGCTCGCTGGACCTGCACATGTTCAAACACGCCCGCCGTGGTCCGTCGCCGGTACGGCGGACGTTCACGCTGGCCGAGCTGACGTCCAAGCGTCAGCGCGCCCCGGCGGTGGCGGCGCAGATCGCGCGCGAGGGGGCCCGCGCGCGAGCGTTCGAGCTGCAGGGCGACCTCGGCTTCGCTGAGGCCGAGCAGGTCACGCGTGCAGTGCTCGAGGCCCCAGCCGAGCTCGTCGTGCTCGATCTCCGCCGCGTGAGCAACATCCACGAGGCCGCAATCGCGCTGCTCGCCGGCCTCGCGGATCGCATAAGCGCGTTGTCGGCCGCGCCCCACGAGCTCGCGCGAGTGATGAGCGCGCAGCCCTTCGACGAGCTGGACCGCGCGCTCGAGTTCTTTGAGGACCGGCTGACCGGCGACACCGCCGCCCCGGCACTCATGAGTCTGCGTGACCACGCCGTGCTGCGCGGGGTCTCCGCTGACGATCTCACGCTCCTCGAAGGCCTGCTCGAGCACCGATTCTTCGCGGCGGGCGACTACCTCATGCGGGCGGGAGAAGCCGTCAGCGAGATGCTCCTGATCACCAGTGGCGTCGTCAGCGAGACCGTCGAGCTGGCCGGCGGCGGCGTGCGCCGCGTGGCCACACTCACCGCCGGGATGACGATCGGCGAGCTGGCCCTACTCACCGGCGGCGCGCGCATCGGCGACGCGCGCGCCGACACCGAGGTCGAGTGCCATGCGCTGCCGGCCGACGCCCTCGCCGGCCTGCGCGAGCTCGACGCCAACCTGCGAGCGATATTGCTGCGAAACCTGCTCGAGATCGTGGCCGCCCGAAGCGCCCGGACGCGACAGGACATCGCGACGCTGGTCGACTGACCTTCGCTCGCATAGTTGCACCCGGTTAGACCTGCCGCCCTGGACTCGTTCGCTCACGCACGGTGGAGCGGAACGTCGCCGCGGCGGTCAGTTGAGGAACGAGCCCATGGCCGCGCCGAACGCAGCCGGGTCGTCGACCCACGGGAAATGCGCGGCGCCGGGCTGGACGGCGACGGCCGCGTGGTTGAACAGCGGCGCGGCCTCCCGCGCCATGGCTGGTGTCACGATCGGGTCCAGTTCCCCCGCGTAGAGCAACACTGGCGCGGTGAGCTGCTTCAGGGCGGCTCTGATCGCGGGCACGTCGATGGTTGCACTGGCGAAGAAGCCCTCCCGCGCGGCCTGGTGACGGCTGGTGACCCCGACGCTCGCGTGTGCCTGGGCAGTTTCGTCCCAGTGACCGTAGAAGAACGGCCTGGACGCGCGGAAGGCCTCAATCGACAGGTCCCCGGCGAGGATCTTCTCCATCGCAGCGAGGGCGGCTGGATACCAGGACTCCGCCGCCTGGCGCGTGAGGGCGGCTCGGAGTTCCTCCTCCGTGCCGGCGATGCCGACCGCGCCCAGACCAGGGGTGACCAGGATCAGCTTCGACAGGCATCGCGGGTGCTCGGCCGCGTGCAGCGTGGCGAGCACGGCGCCGGCGGAATGCGCGAGCAGGTCCATCTGATCCAGGCCGAGGTGGGCGCGCAGGGACTCGACATCGCTGACGAGCCGGTTGACGCTGAACGTCGCCGGGTCCACCGGGTCGGCCGACAACCCGACGCCGCGGGGGTCCAGGAGGACGAGCCGCCGTGACCCGGAAAGGCCGCCGAGGTCTCCGAGGTAGTCGGACGCCCGGCCGGGCCCGCCGGGCAGGCACACGAGCGGCGGCCCGTCACCAACGACTCGGTAGCCGATCTGCGTTCCGTCGTAGGACGCAAAGCTCGGCACGCCCTCATTCTGGCGCACCGAGGAAAGGCGGCGAAGCTCGGACGGGCTGGCCGCGACCGAGTGGACGGCCGGGGAGTTCTGTGAAATGGTCGGGCCTTGCCTCGCCCCGAACTGACGCTCATCGCGAACCTGGCGCTCGACCGGGTGAACCAGGGCCCTTGGACCCGCGGGGGCTGCCCCACGTTTGCGCCATACGCGTTCGAGCGCCTGCAGGCTCAGGGGGTGATCAACGCGGCCTGCGCGGACGAAGATCTCGCCAACTTTCGCGCTTTGGAGGCTGAGGGCTCGGTCTCGTTCCGGTTCAAGCGCGCGGTGGCGACGACCCGCTTCGATCTCGACTACTCAGGCGAGTTTGGCGACACGCGCTCGATGGTCCTCTACGCCATCGGTCATACCTGGTCCGAGGCCGACATCGACGGGCTCGAAATCGACAGCGAGTGGGTACATCTCGCGCCGCTGTTGCGAAGCGATTTCTCCGTGGCGGCCGTGGCCCGTCTGGCTGCCCGTGGCCATCGAATCGCCTACGACGGGCAGGGACTCGTCCGGGTCCCGCGGCTCGGCGAGCTGACGCTCGACTCGCGGTACGACCCGGACCTGCTCGAGCACCTGACCGCGCTCAAGCTCTCCGAGGACGAGGCTGCAGTGGTGGACTCAGAGCACGAACGCGGACGTGCGCTGGATAGGTTCTCGGGCGTCTCCGAACTCCTCCTGACCCACGGCTCCCATGGCGCGGAGATTCGCGTCGGCGGTGCGGTCAGTTACGTGGAACCGGATCACGTGGTCGCAGACGTGCAGACGACAGGCGCCGGCGACGTGTTCATGGTCGCGTACTTGATCGGCCGCGCGCGCGGACTGGCTCCCCCGGCGGCCGGCACGCTGGGCGCCAACGTCGCCGCCGCGATGCTCGGCGAGCGGAAGACCAAAGCAACAAGGCGCAGTACGGCCACTGAGTGACCCGGACTCACGACCAACGCGTTGGCTCGGACGGCCACTGGGCGCGTAAGCACTACAAACGGATGATCGCTCTGACGCCGGGCCGGGCGTCATCCCAGCTGGACGTAGCCGAACGTGGCCCCGGCCCGTACGTGGTCGTTGGAGTACAGCGCCTCCTCGGGCATGCCCGGCAGGACGGCTGTCTCGAGGGCCAGGCTGATCAGCCATGCGAAGTTGCTTCGGCGGTAACCAGCGACGTACAGGCGCCGTAGGGACGTCCCGTCGCCTCCGACCCTCGCCAGTCCGGACCAGCAGTGGGCATCGTCGAGCGAGAGCCTCTGCGCGACGGCGTCGAAGCGGCCCTCGTAGCGCCAGTCCATCAGCGTCGGTTGCCCGTCGCCGCTCAGCTCCATGATTGGGAAGCCGGTGAAGCTGAGGGTGGCGCCCACCCAATTGCGCATGTCGCCGTGGGCGTCGGCCTTGTCCATGAACCTGACGCCGAGGAGGGTGGCCGGGTTGGTCCCGCGGAACACGTGCCATATCTCCCGAGGGGTCGCGCTCACCGCCGGTTCGGCTGACCAGCGCTGCGGGACGGGGATCCGGTACCGAAGGCCGGGGCTCTCGAAGACGAACGTCGACCACCCGTCGGGGCTGGCCGGCACCGTCCAGAGGGGACCGGTCGATTCCGTCCGGATCTGATCGCGGACACCGCCGGCGATCTGGAGCTGCGGATCGAGCGTGTCCTTCCATCGCTCGAGCGGTAGCCGGTCTGCGATCCCTTTCTTCTCGGCCGAGGAGATCGCCGCCGCGTAGGCCTTGCGGGCATCGGCCAAGCGGATCGGTGTCGGGCGCTCCTCGGCGAGCGCCAGCCAGGTGTCGACGCCCTCGATCAGGTGTTCAGCGGCTCCGTTCGGATCGTCGACCTCGAGCTCGACCTGGGCGAGGGCGATCAGTCCCGCTCCGGTCATCCGCCGGTAGTCCGGTTCGTCGGGGTAGAAACCAGCCAGTCTCCGGGCCACCAAGACAGGAGCGTCGGCGGCCTTCCGCGCTTCGGTCCAGACCGAGCTTCGGGTGAAGCACTCGAGGAGGTGGGTGCACGCCTGGTACAGCAGGATCCCGTCCGCCTGGGTGGGGAAGCCGTCCATGACCAGCGGCCCGAGCAGGTTGGTGGCACCGAGGTCGAGGCGGGCGGCGTCCGCGAAGTTGGTCCGGAAGGCGTAGAGCCCGGCGCGCGAGACCGCCAGCTGAGCGGCCCGCCGGACCTCGGCGGACTCGACGGGCTTCTCGTCGAGAACGGCCTGCACCAGATCGTCCCAACCTGCCGTGTTGAGCTTCTCGGTCGGCCGATAGAGCCCGGTCAGGGCCTGCCGCTCGATAGGGCTGGTGACACCGAGTATCGCCGGGGCGTTCAGGACCATCCGGTCCTCCGGTTCGTGACGGGTCGAATAGAGGGTGACCCAGGTGGGCTGCTGATCGCGGAAGTAGGCGGTCACCCGGATGTCGATTTCGGTGGTCTCGGGATCGTCGGTCTTGACCGTCTGCCCGTCGCGGTGGATGTACAACTCGAACTGCGAGCCGTCGTCAGCGAGAGTCCGGATGCCGGGTATCTCGAATGTCTTCGGGATCTGCGGACCCGTCCCAGCCGGCTGCCACTCGTCGCCCTCGAACTGCTGCGAGAAAGACGCCAGCATGGAACGGTCGTCGGTGCCGTCGATCGAGGACTGCAGGCCCCGGTAACGGTCGTACCAACGGAACCGGCAATCGATCGGCGGGCGGCGGCGCAGGTAGAACTCCGTGTAGGGCGGCTCCTCGAAGGCCAGCCATTCCGGCCAGGTCTCGTCCTCGCGGTAGCGGGCGAAGAACCACCTCATCGGGGCGTTCCACAGCGGGTCGAGCACCAGCTGGAGCTCGACGACCAACCCAGTCTCCTCGGGGAAGGTGTTCTGGTCGACCTGGATCTTGATCTCCGGGACCGGGGTCTCTCGCACCCGGTCGAGCGTCTCGGTCAGGTGCGGGAGGCGCTTCTCGACATCGCTCTCCACCTCCCTGCGAGCCAACAGCGAGCGCTCCGCGGCGTCAAGAAGGGTTCCGTCGGTACCGGTCGGGTCGGCGCCGGTGATGGCCCGGGCGATGCGGATCCGGACCGCCTCGTCGTCCAGGCCGTCGGACGCGTCGACCGCGACCACCTCCTCGAGGTCACGGGGGATCTGGCACGGCCGCACGATGATCGGCAGCACCCGCACCCCGCTCGGCGTACGCTGCTTGGCGTGCCGTATCTCGTAGGCCACCCACTTCGAGGCGACGGCGCTCGGGGTGAGGAGGATGCAGGCGACGTCCGCGGCGTCGAGGTTGGAGGTCAGCTGCTGATCGAGCAGGTTGGCCGGTTTGATGTCGAAGAAGTCCATCCACGCGTCGGCCCCGGCAGCTTCGACGATCTTCAGCAGCCGGAAAGCGTCTTGGCGGTCAGCCGAGCTGTAGGAGATGAAGACCTTGGGCGTTTCCACGTTTCCTCTTCGGACCGGCGCGACATGCGCACCTGGCGATCGAACGCGCCCAGCCACGGCGCGTGCCCCAACACTCGCTCCCGGCTCACCAGAGTGTGAGTCTAGACCTGCCGCGCCGGCACCTGTGTCCGACAGCATCGACACCCTGATCCTCGACCTCCTCGAGTGGCTGGGCCCCGACGCCCGTCCCTACGGTGAGGTCGTCGAGGCGTGGCGAACATCTTGTCCGCGCCTGCCTGTGTGGGAGGACGCAAACGACCGTGGCTTTATCTCGCGTCGCCGTATGCCAGGACAGGGCACGCTCGTGTCGGTGTCTACCGCCGGCGCGGAGCACCTGCGGAATCGCCGCCAGCCGTCGCCGCGTTCAACGCGCGGGGCATAAGACGCCGCCCCGTCTCCCGAGGGCGGAGCATGCCGTCTGATGGCCCTGTCGGCTGTGCTCGGGGCGCGCTACGCCTGGCCTGGGGCTCCGAGCCCGAGGCCGCGGACGAGCAGGAACAACGTCGCCAAGAGCAGTGCCGGGGCGAGGGTCAGGCTGGGGATCACGTCACCGTGTCCGATGCCCGAGGAGATGATCGCGACGACCATGGTCACGCCGAGCAGGGTGGCGGCAGGCACGACCGCGCGGCGTCGCGCCAACAGGACCCCCCCGGCCGTCTCGAGCACTCCCGCGGAGATCTCGAGCGCGGCCGGCCACGGAAGGCCAAAGCTGCGAAACGCGTGGAGCTCCCAATGGTGAAAGACGAACTTCACTAACCCGGCGACGACGAACGTGACGCCGGTGAGTACCGCAACCCACGTCGTCACGCGCTCGCGACGGACCCTTTCATCCGGCGCTGAGATGAGGTCGTAAACAAGCCCGGTGCAGGTGACGGGCGAGGAGAGCGACCGCTCGGGCTCAGGCGTGGGCATCTCGCCGATCGTGGCACATGCCATCGACGTGCTCAGCACGCCCTGGGTCGCAGCCCCGTCACGGTATACGGTGGTCTGGTGGAGCGAGTCTGGGACTATCCGCGTCCGCCCGTCGTCAGATCGTGCGACCGTCGGGTCCGGGTCGAATGGGCGGGCGAGGTGCTGGCTGACTCGACCCACGCGCTGCGGGTCCTCGAGACCAGTCACCCCCCGACGATCTACATCCCGCCCGCTGACGTCCGCCTCAGCCTGCTGACCACGAGCGGTGCCGGTGCAACGTGGTGTGAGTTCAAGGGCCAAGCGCGATACCTGGATGCGATCGTCGCCGGGCGACGGGCGCAGGCAGTCGCCTGGAGCTACGCAGCCCCGAGCGCGGGATACGAGGCGTTGCGCGACCACGTCGCGTTCTATCCCGGGCGCCTCGACGCCGCGTGGCTCGACGACGAACGCGTGGAAGCGCAACCGGGCGACTTCTATGGAGGATGGATCACCGGCGACCTGGTCGGCCCGTTCAAAGGGCCGCCCGGCACCCGCGGCTGGTAGCGACCCGGCTCGTGCCGCGATTCGTCGCTCTCGACGGTCGACTGAGCACAGCGCGTCGAGGCGGTGCGA
>CAVVCP010000017.1:0-272875 GCA_963746695.1 uncultured Solirubrobacterales bacterium
GGAAGAGGTCCCAGGTTCGAGTCCTGGATCGCCCATTGGCACGGGGCTCGGACCCTGTCAGAAGCTGCGTCCGGCAACGGTGCGAAGCGCACTCGGTTGCGCACCGAACACGGATTCCAGTGCCGTGCCCAGTAGGCGCGGGTCGTGAACGGCGCGACGGCCGGCCTGGAGTGGCGACGCGAACCCGCTGATGCGGCTGCGTGCCAGCGCGGGACGCATCGAAGTGCAACTTGGCGTTGGGGTCGTAGAGCACATCGTCCACACGCACCCCATGGCTGCGGATGACCGACAGGTGATCCTCCGCGGTCATGCCCGCGGTCTCCCGTTGCTCTGGCTCGAGATTGCATAGCCACAGGACCCGAGCAGTGGTCCGGGCCAGGGCCGACACGATCTGTGGGAGCGCGCTGGTGGCCAGCGTGCTCGTGTACAGCGAGCCGGGGGCGAGCAGGACCCAGTCGGCGGCGTGGATCGCTTCCACCGCGGCACGGGGAGTGCGGGGCCACTGAGGGTCGAAGCGCAGCCGCTGGATGCGGTCGACGGTGTCGCCGATTGCGGACTCGCCCGCGATCAGCCGATCGCCTGTGTCCGCCAACAAGCTGACCGGCTCGACGCTCGCCGGCAACACGGATCCGGAGACGCCGAGCCACTGTCCGAGGCAGCGACTCGATGCCACGAGGTCGCCGAGCGAGTCAGTGAGCGATTGAATCAGGAGGTTGCCGACAGGATGCCGGCCGTAGCGCGTTTCCAGCGGTTGGGACATCACGTCCGCCAGCAGGTTCGTCCCATCGCTCAGCGCGATCAGCGAGCGCCGGAGGTCGCCCACTGCGGGGCCGCCGAACCGCTGCCGGAGGTCTCCCGAGGAGCCGCCGTCGTCGGCGGTCGTGACGATCGCCGTCAGCTCCCCCGGGGCGTCTCGCAGCGCCGCGAGGACGGCGGCGACGCCATGGCCGCCGCCGAGGACTGCAACAGATGCCGTCGTCGCCATGCTCACTCAACGGCTACGGCCTCGGCAAGATTGCGGCGCCGAGCGACTTTCACCGGGTTGATACACGACACGGGCAAGATGCTCGGCCGATTCGGCGTGCTCCGGCGATCTCCTGCGGCGATCGCTACGACGGGAGCGCTGTCTCTCGTCAGGGTTTTAGGAATCGCTGGACGAACTGCAGTGAGGTGTCGGCGACTTCCCGCCATCCGCTGTCGATCGTCAGGGAATGCCCGCGATCTGGGATCTTGACGATCTCGGTCACGCCTTCGTTGCGTTGTTGGCGTTTGAACGAGGCGTTGGCGACCGCCCACGGCACGGTGTTGTCCTTCTCGCCATCGATGATCAGCAGCGGCCCGCGCTCGGGGTTCTTGGTGTCGACCTTGGCCTCGGTCCAAGGATTGAGGTTCGCGCTCGCTGCTTGAAACAGCGGCTTCCCCGCTGCCGGCACCGCGAACTTCTCATAGAGCTCGTGTGCCTCGTCCTCGGTCACCGCGTTGGCGAACGCGAAGTGGAACTGCTCGTAGGTGAGTGGCACCGCACGGTTGCGGTTAGCCGGCTTGCCGAGCACGGGCGAGGCGGACTTCAGCGCGGAGATCGGCAACGGCAGCACACCGCGAAACGGCGCCGGGTCGATAGCGACAGACGCCGCGGCGAGCCCGCGCCCGGCGACGATCTGCGTGATCAGGCCACCGAACGAATGTCCGATCACCGCCGGCTTGGCGTCCAGCTGCCCGATCAGATCGGCGAAATGATCGGCAACCTGCCCCACTGTCTTATGCGCGAACACCTCGGGATGAGCCCTCGCGTCCTGGACTGTCTCGGGATCGTCCGGCCACCCCGGCGTCAGCGTTGTATAGCCGGCCTTCTTGAACACCGCGGTCCACCGGTCCCAGCTGCTCGGCAAAAGCCACAGCCCATGAACGAACACCACCGGCTTGCGTCCCGACGCGTTCGCCCGCTTGACCTGCCGCTCCTCGTGCTCGGTGATGCTCGGCATCAACCCCTCGCTTCGCTCGATTTTCAACACCGTGATCGCGCCCCGCCGTAACAGCTCCGGCGTCGGTGGCGTAGCCCCGTGCAGACGATCCGAGCGCGCAGCATCCCATACGTGATCCCCGACCGGGAACGACATCCCCGTCTCAGCCACGCGCCGCAAACTCGACGATCACCGCCAGCGGGCGGCGGACGTCCAGTGCGTCAGTCGTTGCCCCCCTCGACGGCGCGCAGTCCAGGCCGGCTGTCGAGCGTGGGCTCGTCCAGCTCCGCGGACAACGCTTCGCTCTCGAACCGGGCGAGTGCCTCCTCGCAAGAGGTGACGGCCGCGGCGGCCTCCTGCCCGCCGGGTGCATCGAAGTAGTCGCGCGCACGGATCGCGCCGAGCCACTTCTGATAACGGGCGAGGTCGGCGTCGGACTCCTCGAGCTCGGTGTACGTGGTCCGGCCGCGGCGGCGCTCGAGCTGCAGCTCCTCGTGGAACTGCCGTGTGCTCTCGACCACCTCGTGGTACTCGTCGGCCCGCTCCCGCTGGATCGCGTCTACGACCGCGGCCTCCTGCTTGGAGTCGGTCAGGCGGATGCGAAGCATCTCGCCGTGGCCGCCCTCCGCGCGCAGCCGGGTCACGAGCCGCGCCACGGTGCGCGTGGTCTTCGGCGTCGCCGGGAGCAGGCACACGGACTGCTGCAGGTAGTGAGCTCCCAGGCTGCGCAGCTTGCGCCATGCGTAGACCCGGAGCGTCGAGGTCCCGCCGGGCGGGGTGGAGACGGTGATCAACAACCAGTCGCGGCCCACTGGGCGACCATGATCCCAGACGTCGCACAGTGTTGCGATTCGGACGTATCATGCGTTTCATGCCCAGCGCAACGTGCGCGGCGTCACGCGTCGGCCGGGCGTCGGCCGTCCCCGTCCACGCAGAACCGCAGGCGGTCGTATGGGAGCGCACCGGCAGCCGCCCGACCGGGCTGAGGCCCGAGGACGTCGCGCAGCGGCGTACGGCGGCGGTCCGGACCGAGCGCGGCAACACGTCGGTCGTCTTGGGCGAGATCGTCGAGTCGGTGGTGGAGCCGCTTCAGCTGCTGCTGGTCGTGGTCGGCGTGCTCTCGGCGATCTTCGGCGAGCTTCGCGACGCGATCGCGATCTTCTCGGTCATCGTGCTCGTCAGCGCTGTCGAGGCGATCTCCGAGGTCCGCGCCAAGCGCGCGCTCAAGGCGCTTCGCGACCTCAGCGCGCCCAACGCGGTCGTGCGGCGCGGTGGCGTCGCCGAGGCGGTCCCGGTCGGCGCGCTCGTTGTCGGCGACGTGCTGCTCATCGAGGCCGGCAGCGTCGTCGCGGCCGACGCCCGCGTCGTGGAGGCCGACGGCCTGGCCACCGACGAGTCGAGGCTGACGGGCGAGCCCGTGGCCGCCGCGAAGGGACCCGAGCCGGTGAGCGTCGAAGCGCCGCTCGCCGAGCGGTCCTCGGTGCTGTACGCGGGCACCGCCGCGGTGGCCGGCGCCGGCGAGGGCGTCGTCGTCGCGCTCGGCGACGAGACCGAGATCGGGCGCCTCGGCCGGCTGGTGGCGGAGGCCAAGGAGCCGCCCACCCCTCTTCAGCGCGCGATGGCGGAGCTGGCGCGCGCGGCGCTGATCGTTGCGGTCAGCGCGTGCGTGCTGGTGCCGCTTGTTGGCGTCCTTCGGGGCCAACCCGCGCACGAGATGCTGCTCGACGGGCTGACGCTCGCGTTCGCCACGATCCCCGAGGAGCTGCCGATCCTCGTGACGGTGCTCGTGGCGCTCGGCGGTCTGCGCATGGCGCAGCACGGCGTCCTGTTGCGGCGGCTGCGTGCCGCCGAGGCCGTCGGCGCGATGACCGTGCTCCTCGCCGACAAGACCGGCACGCTGACCGAGAACCGCCTTCTGATCGAACGCATCGACGGCGACCGCGAACGCGTGCTTGCTGTGGCGGCCGCCGCCCACGGGGCGGCGGCCGCGCAGGACCCGGTCGATCGCGCGCTGGTCGAGGCCTCGGGTGAGCCTCCGTCGCGCGAGCGTCTCGCCCGCTACCCGTTCGATCCGGTGCGCCGGCTCGAGAGCGCGGTGTGGCGCGATCCGAACGGCGCGCGGGTGGCCGTGAAGGGAGCACCGGAGGCGGTCCTCGACGCGTGCGCGATGTCCGAGACGGAGCGGATTTCGGTGCTCGCGCGCGTCGCGCGGCTCGCGGACGACGGGCTGCGGATCATCGCGGTCGCCGACCGGCGTGTCGCCTGCTGCCCCCCGCGACGCCGCCGCCGCCGAGGCCGAGCTCGAGTTCGTCGGGCTGGCCGCCTTCCGCGATCCGTTGCGCGCCGGTGTCGGCGATGCCGTGGCCGAGCTCGCCCACGCCGGCGTACGGACGATCGTCGTCAGCGGCGACCATCCCGAGACGGTCGCCGCGGCCGCGCGCGAGGCCGGGGTCCGCGCTGTCGAGGTTCTCCATGGCGGCGCGCCGCTCGACGCCCTTGACGACGACGAGCTCGCCGCGCGGCTGCGCGGCCAGGCCGTCATCGCGCGGGCGACGCCCGAGGACAAGCTTCGCCTCGTCCGAATCCTCCAGGATCGGGGCGAGGCGGTCGCCGTCACCGGCGACGGCGTCAATGACGCGCCGGCCCTCGCCGCGGCGAACGTCGGGATCGCCATGGGCGCGCGCGGAACCGATCTCGCCCGCGAGGCGTCCGACCTGGTGCTCGTCGATGACGCGTACCCGACGATCGTCGGCGCGGTCGAGGGCGGTCGCGGACTGGCCTCCCAGCTGCGACGCGCGGTCGCCTTCTACTTGGGCGCGAAGATCGCGCTGGTCGTGGTCATCGCCGTGCCACTGGCGCTTGGGCTGCCCGCCCCGTTCCACCCGGTGCACATCGTCGTGCTGGAGCTGTTCATGGATGTCGGCGCGTCGGTGGCCTTCGTCTCCGAGCCCACGGCGCCGGGGACGATGGATCGCGCCCCGCGCGACCCGGCCAGCCGGTTCCTCGACCGCACGCAGCTGTCCGCGATTGCGCTCACGGCCGCGGCGCTCATCGTTGCGGTGCTCCCCGCGTTTCTCATTGTTCACGCTCGGTCAGGTGCCGGCATGGCGATGGCGTCCGCCGTGGCCGCGTGGTTGATCGCGAACGTGGCGATCGCGTGGAGCCTGCGCGCCCGACCAGGTCTGCCGTTGCGGCGCAACATCGCGTTCCCGGCCTGGGCGCTGCTCGCCCTCATCGCCGCGTTCATCCTGTCGCTCACCCAGGCCGGGGCGACGCTGGGCGTCGACCCGCTCACGGCGGGCGCCTTGCGCATCACGGTCGTCGTCGCGGCGGTCGGTGTGGCGATCGCAGCAGTCGGGCGTGTCGCGCTGTCGCTGTCCCGACGCCTCTGACCGAGCCCGCCGTGAACGGAGGTCCTCCCGGGCGCGAGATCGCCGAACGCGCAGGTCCTTCAATTCGCGACCGAGCGCTCCATGTCGTCGGCCAGGGCTGGATAGTGGTAGGGACCCGGCGCGCGTAACGCAGCGATCACCCGCCGCTGGTTTTCCAGGCTCTTGTCCTGGCTGAGCTTGAGCTTGCACACAAAACGCGCGATCGGGATGCGCAGCCCGACGGTTCCCTTGGCCAACTGCGCGCCCCATTCCGGGTCGAGGAATTGTGGCCGCTCGACGTGACGCTCGAAATGCTCCACGAGCCGCGCCAACACGCGTAGGTTCTCCTCCGCGCCGAGAATTTCGGGCACCCCGTAACAGTGCGCAACGCTGAAGTTCCAGGTCGGGGCGGGCGTCGTCCCCGGCTCGTACCAGCTGGGGCTGATGTAACCATGGCGGCCCTGGACGATCAGCATGACCTCCCGCTCGCCGAATCCATGGACTTTTTCATCCGGACGCCCGACATGGGTCAGCACCGCCAGCTCAGTCGATTCGTCGTCCAGGAGCACCGGATAGTGCGAGGCGACAAGCTCGCCCGCGTTGCTGCTCACGAGCGTGCACCACGGGTTCTCGCGGATCAGTTGCCGCACGACCTCGGGATCCTCGTTGGCATGGAGTGGATTCGGGCGCATAAGAAGAGTCTCGCGCTTCGCGCCGCCCGGCGCGTCCTGGGAAGCCGGCCCCCCGACCCGGCGGCGCGGTCCTTACTCTTTGGGTGATGCCCCCGCGTGTTGACTACGAGCAGCACGGACGTACCTACACGCGGTTTCGGCAGCCCGATCCACGGATCGCGCAGCGGATCGAGCAGGAGTTGGGTGATGCTCATACCGTCGTCAATGTCGGAGCCGGCGCGGGCTCGTACGAGCCCCGGGACCGGTGGGTGCTGGCGATCGAGCCGAGCGCGACGATGCGCGGACAGCGACCGCCCGATGCCGCCCCGGCGATCGCGGCTCGCGCCGAGGCGTTGCCCCTTGACGACGACGCCGTCGATGCCGCGATGGCGTGCGTGACAATCCATCACTGGGAGCCGCCGGACGCCGGCTTAGCCGAGATGCGCCGCGTCGCCCGCTCACGGGTCGTGGTGTTCACGTTCGAGCTCGAGGCTCTGCCCGCCTGGCAGCAGGACTACCTGGCCGAAGCCCTCGCGATCGAACGACCGCGGTTCCCATCGCTGGAACGGATCGCCGACGCTCTCGGCGGCCACGTCAGGGTCGAACACATCCCGACGCCCGGCGACTGCGTCGACGGGTTCTTCGAAGCTTTTTGGCGACGGCCCGAGGCCCTGCTCGACCCTGAGGTCCGCGCCTCGCAGTCGATTTGGACTCTGCTCGAGCCCGCGGTCGAGCAGCGGATCGTCGACCGGCTCCGCGACGACCTCGCGTCCGGAGCGTGGGATGCGGGGCACGGACATCTGCGCGACCGCACGAGCTACGACGGGGCGCTGAGGCTGGTCGTCGCCGAGCCCGCGTAGCCCCCGCGCCCGCGCTGCGGTTGTCGATCGGTGGGGTGCCCGTCCCCGGGCACCCCACACGACGGACGGCTAGTGGAGCTAGCTGGCCCCAGCTCCGTAGGGCCCAGGCCGACCTTCGAGGATTACCGTCTTGGTCTCCAGGAACGGGTACAGCCCTTCGACTCCGCCTTCGCGGCCGATCCCTGACTGTTTGAAGCCGCCGAACGCGATCCCGAAGTCGGTTCGGAAGGCGTTATGACCGACCGTGCCTGAGCGCAGTTCGCCCGCGACCTCACGTGCTCGTTCGACGTCGTCGGTGAACACCGAAGCGTTGAGTCCGTAGATCGTGTCGTTGGCGACGCGCACGGCGTCGCGTTCGTCGTCGGCTGGGATCACGCTCAGGACCGGCCCGAAGATCTCCTCACGCGCAATCGTGGAGCCGTTGTCGACGTTCCCGAAGACCGTCGGTTCGATGAACCAGCCACGCTCGAGGTGAGCGGGACGCTGGCCTCCGGTCGCGAGCGTCGCGCCTTCTTGCACGCCCTTGTCGATGTACCCCAGCACCCGATCGCGCTGGCGCTCGGAGGCCAGCGGTCCCATCTGGGTCTCGGGGTCAAACGGATCGCCGACCCGTACGTTCGAAAACGTGGACGAGAGCGCATCGAGCAGCTCGTCATGGCGGTGACGCGGAACGACGATCCGCGTGAGCGACGAGCACACCTGGCCCGAGAGGAAGCACTCGGCCGCGGAGATCGTCCGGGCGACCGTCTCGATATCGATGTCATCCAGGATCACCGCCGCAGACTTTCCGCCCAGCTCGAGCGTGCAGCGCGCGATCCGCTCACCGCAGATCGACGCGATCCGGCGACCGGCCGCCGTCGAGCCCGTGAACGTGATCTTGTCCACGCGCGGATCGCGCACCAGCAGCTCGGACACCTCGCGGTCGGCGGTCACGACATTGAGCACACCAGGCGGCAGGCCGACCTCCTCCGCGATCTCGGCCAGGACGTAGCCTTCAGCGGGCGCCTCGGGCGACGATTTCAGGACCTCGGTGCAGCCGGCCAGCAACGCCGGGGCGACCTTGTTGGAGATCAGGCCCATCGGTGCGTTCCAGGGGATGATCGCGCCGACGACGCCTACCGGCTCGCGCACGAGCAATCCGAACTGGCCGCCGTTCGTCGGCCGGGCCTCCTCCTCGAACGGGAAGGTGTCCGCGAGCGCCGCGTAGTACTCGAACCTTCGGGCCGCACCCTCGGCCGCGTGCTTGGCGATCCCGTGCAGCACGCCGGATTCCCGAGGCCAGATGTCGCCGACCTCCTCACCGCGCTTCCGCAGCGCGGCCGCGATAGCGCGAAGGTATTCAGCCCGTTCGATATGGCTCATCCTCGGCCATGGCCCGGCGTCGAACGCCTGGCGCGCGGCCTCGACGGCGCGGGCGATGTCGGCCGCCTGGGCCTCGGCGACCGCGAAGAAACGCTCCTCGGTCGCGGAGTCGGTCACCGTGATCGTGGCTTCGCTCGATGGCGTGACCCACTCGCCACCGATGAAGAAACGATCGAGATGGCGCAGCTGCACCGCTGGCTGTTCGGTCAAGCTCATGTGAACCTCCTGTGATCGCTGCATCCGCCGCTCATGTGGGGATACTCATGACGTGGGTGTCAGTGAACTCGAGCAGGCCCTCGTGTCCGAGCTCGCGGCCCACGCCGCTCTGGTTGAAGCCACCGAACGGTGCTCGCTCGTCGGCGGCGGTGGCGTTGTGGTTGTTGAAGAACGTGACGCCGGTGCGGAGACTTTCGGCGATGCTCGTCGCGCAGCGATCATCCCCGGACCAGCCCGACGACCATAACCCGGACCAGGTGTCGTTGGCCTGAGCGACGGCATCGTCCTCGTCTCGCTGAGGGCCATCTTTCGTCTGTCACTGCGCCGTCGTCTGCATGGGCAATGCATAGGTACACACCGTACGCTCTGACGCACCGGCGAGTCGCCCAATCTGCACGGACGGGCAAAGATCGCCGCACGCAGATGCATCCGTGGGCGGACCCGGCGGACCGCTATCCGTAGCGGTGGTACGCGGTCTTGATCTGGGTGTAACGCAGCAGGCCCCACTTGCCGTCCTCGCCGCCGATCCCGGACTTTCGAAGCCGGCATGGTGGCCGTGGATGGATTCGCCGAGGGTGCGGTTGATGTAGATCTCGCCGAACGCCAGATCGTCGACGGTCCGCATCACCGTGTGGTAGTCGCGGCTGAAGATGTACGCCGAGAGGCCATAGCCGAGTCGTTGGCGATCCCATCGCTTCGTCGAGCGAGTCGATCGCGAGGATCGGTGTGATCGGTCCGAACGTCTCGTCATGCATGTCCGACGGATGTCACAGCACTTCGGCGTGTACCAGTAGCCGTTTGGAACGCGTCGCCGTCGGGCCGGCCTCCGCCGGTGACGATCGTGGCGCCTTCGCTATCGCGCTCTGAGCGCGGCGGTCGTCTTCTCGAGCTGGCCTCCCTCTCCTCTGGTCGCGCGGTCGCCGACGCCAAGCGGCGGCCCCATGAGCCCAAGATACGCCCCGCCGGCGTCCGGCGCCTGCCTAGGCACGCCCGACAACACCGTCTCGGCGAGGGTCACGGATCTGCGGCCATGAATTGCAGCCGCGCGTGTTCTGGATGCTCGTTCCCGAACACCACGGTCGCGCGCTCGGCGGGCGCGACCGCGTCAATGTAGATCTGGGCCGCGGCGTGATACCGCTTGGCGAACAAGCGCTCGGCCGCCTCGGGCCCTCCGAGCGCGTCGCCGTCGCGCTCGACGCCCCGCCGTCGCGCGACCTCTAGCGGCGTGTCGACCCAAACGCGCTCATCCCAGAGATCGCGGATGTCCGGGCGCTGCAGGAACGTCCCGTCCACGACGAGAACCGCGTCCTCGGGCGCACCACGCACCGGCTCCGCGGTCGCGGTATCGGTTCCGAGGTCGATAACGCTCGTGCGGTAGCGCCGGTTGCCGGCAGGACCGAGCGGCTCGAGCAACTCGCGGGCGAGCGCGCCGAAATCGTAGGCGTCCTCGTAGTAACCGATCGCCGACTCCCGTCCCTGGCGATGACGACGAGCGCGCGGATGATGAAAGCCATCCATCGATACCTGGATCACGGGCCGGCCGAGCTCGGACACCGCCGAAGCGAGCTCGCGCGCAAGCGTCGACTTACCGGACGCCGTGACCCCGTCGACCGCAACACGCGTCGGATGCCCGAGCCGCCGACCGGCGACCCATTGCGCCAGCCGGGCGACGGCCTGCCCGCGCGGGAGCGTGTCCGCCGGGCCGGTCATCGCCGGACCGCGACGCGAACACCGAGTTCGATCAACCTCAGGCCCGTGATGCGCCCGAGAATAGACCGAGGGTCGCAGTTAGACTGGCGGCCGTGGGCGGACCGACCACGGGGCAGATCGAGAGCTATCGGCGCGACGGGTTTCTGATCGTCGAGCGGTTCCTCGCGACGAGCAGCCTGGAGCACGTCCGCGAGCGCTTCATGCGCGTGTTCGAGCACGATTGGGAAACCGGGCTTGCGCCGGACGAGGTCAACTACGTGCCCGGCGTGACCGCGCCGGAGCTGACCCGGCAGCTGTGCAACGTGTGGAAAGCCGACCGGGTGCTCGCGGGCGTGACCCTGTCAGCGCAGGTCGGCGAGTTCGCGGCACGGCTGGCCGGGCTGCCCGGGGTGCGCTTGGCGCAGGACAATGCGATCTGGAAGCCCCCGTCGGGCAAGGCGTTGCTTTGCCACCAGGACGCCGCGTACCTGGATCACCTCGATCCGCCGAACATGACGACGTGCTGGATCGCGCTGGACGACACCGCGGCTGATACCGGGACGATCTATTACATGCGCGGTTCGCAACGGTGGCCGCACGCCCGGTTGGGTGGAACGTTCCACGCACCGGACGACTGGCTCGCACACGTGCACGGTGCAGTGCCACCGGGGGCGGAGCTCGAGCTGGTCCCGATCGAGGTCCCAGCCGGCGGTGCCGCGTTTCACGATGGGTGGACGTTCCACGGCAGTCCACCGAATGAGCGAGCGGACGCGCAGCGCCGCTCGATCATCAGCCACATGATCTCAACGGATACACGGTGGAACCCGGAGCATCCTCACCCGATCTACTCTCGCTACCGGCGGCCCGGCGAAACCGAGCTCGACGAGGCCTTCTTCCCGGTTCTGTGGCACGACGGATACCGGACCCGGTGGCTGTCGGACTATGCACTAGCCCCAGCGTGATCGTCGCGCCCGGGGTCGTCCCCGGGGCTGGCTAGGATCGACTGCCATGTCGAGCCCCGTTGTGCGTAAGGGACTCGTCGCCGTGGCGGGCCTGCTGTTAGCGATAGGGGTCGCGGTGGTGGTCCTCGTCCTCGTCGGTGCCGGAAGCACCCGCCATCACCGCCCGATCGCGGTGCATGTCGCGGCACCTCCACCTCCACCACCGCCCCCGGCTCCACCACCGCCGCCTCCGAAGCCGCCGCCCAAGCCGCGTGCCACCGATGATCCCTGGCCCCTGTACGGCTATGACCTGGCGCGCACCCGCCTCTTCCCGAACGGCGCGAAGCTCGACCCGCCGCTACAGGTGGGGTGGAGGTTCCACGACGGCGCCCTGCTCGAGTTCCCGCCGGTGATCTATGACAACACGCTGTACTTCGAGGACGCAAACGGATGGGCGAGCGCGCTCAGCTCGACCAACGGCCGCCTGATCTGGCACCGCAGGATCGGAACCCTGGCCGCGGCCTCGCCGGCGCTCGACATCCGGCACAAGCTCGTGTTCTTCCCGCTGCTCTCGAGGACTCCCGGCGCCCGCGAGCCGGGCAACGGCGCGGTCGTCGCGGTGTCGATGAACACCGGGAAGGTCGCGTGGTCCCACTCGCTGCCCGGAGGCAGCGAATCTTCGCCGCTCGTACACGGCCTCAGTGTGTTCCTGGGTGACCAGGGCGGCACCGTGTACTCGTTCAGGACCTACGACGGCCACGTCAACTGGACTGCCCGGGCCAGCGGGGCTGTCAAGGGCGGAGTCGCGTTCGCCCACAACACGATCTACTTCGGCGACTACGGTGCTCGCGTCCACGCGGTCAACGCCGCCAACGGACGCGAGATCTGGTCGGCCGCCGGTGGGGACAGCTTCTACTCGACGCCCGCGGTGGCGTTCGGGCGGGTGTACATCGGCAGCACCAGCGGAGCGGTGTACGCGTTCTGGGCGAGTTCCGGGGCCACTTCGTGGACCGCATCGACGGGCGCATACGTCTACGCCTCACCGGCGGTCGCCGATGTACCCGGCCTCGGGCCCACGGTGTACATCGGCTCCTACGACGGGCATCTGTACGCATACGGCGCCAACACCGGCAGCCTGCGGTGGAGTCACGGAGGCGGGGGCAGAATCGACGGTTCGGCCACCGTCGTCGGCAACGTCGTCTACTACTCGAGCCTGGGCTCGAACACCACGACGGGCCTCAACTGGCGCACCGGTCGACAGGTGTTCTCGTACCCGGACGGTGAGTTCACTCCGGTGATCACCGACGGGAAGGTCGTGTTCCTGATCGGGTACTCGACGATCTACCAGATGGTCCCCAGGCATTAGTGTGAGCATCGCGCCGAGCGCGGCTCGACGCTGATCGTTTGGTCCGAGAAGGAGAGAGCCTTGTCCGTCACTGCGAGCGCCGCCAATCCGCCGGCATCGATCCCCGACGTCGATGCGCTCCGCGACTGCTGGCATCCGGTTGCCGACGCCGACGCACTGGCTTCCGAGCCGCTTCGGGTGACGGTGCTGGGCGAGCCGGTGGTGCTCTGGCGGGACTCGGCCGGCGAGCCCCATGCGCTCAACGACGTATGCATTCATCGTGGGACGGCGCTCTCGCTGGGCCGGGTGATCGACGATCAGTTGATGTGCCCCTACCACGGCTGGCGCTACGGGGCCGACGGCAGATGCAAGGCGATCCCGCAACTTGCCGAGCCGACACAGGTCCCCGGCAAGGCGCGAGTTGCTTCCTACCCGTGTCAGTCGCGCTACGGGCTCCTGTGGGTGGCGCTCGGCGAGCCGCGCTGGCCACTGCCCGAGGTTCCCGAGCTCGAGTCTCCCGAGGAGTGGCAAGTCGTGCGCTGCGGTCCCTACTCGTGGCAATCCGACGCCTCCCGCCAGGTCGAGAACTTCACCGATTTCGGACACTTCCCGTGGGTGCACCCGGGGTTGCTCGGCGATCCGTCCCGTCCTGTCGTCCCGCGTCACAGCGTTGAGACCGACGGGCACATCCTTCGCTACGAGATCGTTCGACCGGAGGCGCCCAACAGCGACGACTTTCCAGTCTTCGCCAACGAGCAGACGGCGGCGCCCGAGCGTCGCAGCCGCTACGAGCTTCACCTTCCGTACACGATCGTCCTGCGGCTGGGCTGGGGTGGGGAGCGAGGGATGGTCTACTTCTTCGCGTCCCAGCCGGTCGGCGACGAAGCCTGTACCGGCTATCTGATGATCGGCCGCAACTACGACCGCGACCAGCCGGTCGCCGTGCTGCAGGACTTCGAGGACACGATCTTCGAACAGGACCGCCGGATGGTGCAGTCGCAGCGACCCTGGAAGGTCCCGTTCGACCTCGCTGCCGAAATGCACTTGAAGTTCGACGCCGTCGCCGTCGCCTACCGAAGAGCGATGCGGACGCAGGGACTGGCCGCCGACGCTGCCTCATGACCGGCCGAGCGAAGCCTGCGGGTTGTGCGCCGGGTCAGGCGTCGTGGCGCCACGAGGCGCCGAGCCGGCGCCCCGCGACCTCGACCGGCTGCGCGTCGAGGAGGATCCAGGCGAACCGGCACGGAGCGTCGCTGCGGTTGTGCCAGACGTGGTTGGTTCCACGCTGAACCACGACGTCGCCCGCCCGCACTGTCACCGTCTCGCCGCTGTCGAGCTCCATGTCGCACTCGCCCTCGAGGCAGATCCCGTAGTCGAGGCTCTCGGTGCGGTGCATGGGGGAGCGGGTCCCCGGCCCGAGAACGCCGATCCGCAGCACCGAGCCCGAGCCGGTTCCGAGGATCGTGCTCGCGGTCCCCTCGCGCTGGCGCATCATCGCGTCGTCGCCGAGATCGACGGGCATCTCTTGCGAGGCCCACAGGTGGAAGAACGTCGCGGTGGTGCGACCGGAGTCCTCGGCCAGCGACGCTCCGGGAAGTGCCTCGTCGGCGGCGATCACGGCTTCGCCGCTCTCGTTGTGGCCGGTGACGATCCGCCGCACGCGCAGCTCTGTGTCCATCGGGTCGACCTCTCTCGGCTCGGGGTGCTGGGATTTGATCACCGGCGCGTTGACAGCCGTCTTGGGGAAAGGTAGCGTATCCGAATCAGTATTCGGAATCGGAGTTCGTCTGGATGCACTCGGACGGGATGAGATGAGGTTGACACGATGAAGGTTCTTGTGATCGGCGGCGGGATCGGAGGGTTGTCGACGACGCTCGCTCTCCGTCGCCAGGGATTCGACGTCGACGTCGTGGAGCGCGACCCGGAGTGGGGGGTGTACGGGGTCGGGATCATCCAACCGGGAAATGCGCTCCGGGCGCTCGATTCGCTCGGGCTGGCCGAGGCGTGCGTCGAGGCCGGGCACCCGATCCGTGGGGACCGCACGTGGCTCGCCGACGGCCAGACGGAGATCGCCGCGCACGACTGGCCGGCGCTCGTGGACCATCTGCCGCCCGGCAACGGGCTGACCCGGCCCAAGCTGCACGAGATCCTCACCTCGCGCACGCTCGAGTCGGGGGCGGACGTGCGAACGGGTGTGACGTTCACCGAGATCCTGCCCTCGGACGACCACGTGGACGTGGTCTTCACCGACGGAGAGCGCCGGCACTACGACCTGGTCGTCGGGGCCGACGGTCTGTACTCGAAGGTTCGCGAGCGGTTGTTCGGCTCTGAGCTCAAGCCCGGGTTCACCGGTCAGGTGTGCTGGCGCTACAACCTGCCCCGGATCGAGGGGCTCGAGGAGATCTGGATGTTCTTCGGGCCGGACGGAAGCGCGGGCTTCGTGCCCCTCGGTGAGGACCTGATGTACATCCTGACGATCGAGACGCCGATGCCGGACCAAAAGGCGGCGATCGAGCGCGAGGGCGCCGCCGCCGTCTACCGCAGTCGCCTGGCTCCGTTCGCCGGCCCGGTGGCGGACGCGCGCGAGGGGATCGTCGACGACGACGCGATCGTCCTGCGCCCGATCGAGAACATCATCGTTCCGGCGCCGTGGTATCGCGGGCGGGTCGTGCTGGTCGGCGACGCGGCGCACGGAGCCACGCCACACTGCGGCCAGGGCGCCGCGCAGGCGATCGAAGACGGGATCGTGCTGGCCGAGGAGCTGGCGAAGGACGTCGCCGTGACCGCCGCGCTCAAATCGTTCAGCGAGCGGCGCTACGAGCGCTGCCGCGCGATCGTCGAGGGTTCCGAGCAGGTCGGCCGGTGGGAGCAGGACCATTCGCTGCCGATCGACCCGGACGCCACGCGCAACGCGGTCATCATGACCGCGTCGGCCCCCATCTGAAAGGATCGCCATGAGGATCGGAAGAGTTGACCATGAGGGCAGCCCGCGCGCGGCCGTCATCGATGGCGACACGGTCAGGGTGCTCGCCGCGGAGGTCGGGACCTTCGATCTCCTCGGCGCCGATGGCGGCGACCGCGACCGCCTCGCCGGGCGGGTCGAGACCGAGGTTTCGCTCGACCAGGCCGCGCTGCTCGCCCCGGTGGAGCCGCCGACGATCCGCGACTTCTCGGTGTTCGAGCAGCACATCTCGGGTGTGATCAAGGACGCGAACCCGGACGCGACGGTTCCGCCCGTCTGGTACGAGTCGCCGTTCTGCTACTTCACGAACCCGAACGCGTTGACCGGTCCCGGCGAGGACATCCCGGTTCCGCCGGGCTGCCGGCGGCTCGACCTCGAGCTCGAAGTGGGTGCGGTGATCGGCCGCCCGGGCCGGAATCTGGCACCCGGTGAGGCCGGCGAGTACATCGCCGGTTACACGATCTTCAACGACTGGTCGGCCCGCGATCTGCAGATGGCCGAGATGAAGCTCGGTCTCGGGATGTGCAAGGGCAAGGATTTCGCGAACACGCTCGGGCCGTGGATCGTCACGACCGATGAGCTCGAGACCTACGTCGACGCCGACCGGCTCGACCTCGAGCTGCGAGCCGAGATCAACGGAACCGCGCTCGGGACCGACACGCTCGCGAACATGGCCTGGAGCTTTTCCGAGCTCGTGTCCTACGCCTCGCGGGGGACGTGGGTGCGGCCCGGGGACGTGCTCGGGTCGGGGACGTGCGGGAGTGGCTGCCTGCTCGAGCTGTGGGGCCGGCGCGGCCGCGACTTCCATCCGCCGCTCGGGCCCGGCGACGTCGTGTCGCTCCACGTCGAGGGGATCGGCATCCTGACCAACACGGTCGTCGCCGGCGTCGACCCGCACGCGCTGCCACACGCAACATCCGGACGGCGCGCCCCGCGGTCGGCGGCGGCATGAGCGCGGTCCGGCCGCCCAAGCAGCGACGCAGCCGCGAGTCCTACGAGCGCGTCCTCGACGCGGCGCACGCGCTGCTCGAGGAGAACGGTTTCGAGGGGTTCACCGCGCAAGAGGTCGCCGTCCGCTCCGGCGTCTCGATCGGGGCGATATACGAACGGTTCGGCAGCAAGGAGACGCTGCTACGCGCGGTGCACGAGCGGCTGATGGAATCGATGTCCGAGGCCGGCGCACTGGCCGCCGCTCGGATCGATTCGCCGGACGGAGCAAGGGCGGCGATCGCCGCATCGGTCGCCGGAATGGCGCGCGTGATGAGCGACAACCGCAAGGCGCTCCGGGCATTCATGCACCTGGGGGCGGTCGACGAGGTGATCTCGGCGCGCGGCTCCGCGGCCAGCATCGCGCTCAGCAAGAGCTTCAAGGGCTCGCTCGCGCCGTACGCCGGCGAGTTCGGCCATCCCCACCCCGACGTCGCGCTCGACGTCGCCTTCCGCATCGCCTACTCGACGCTGGCTCGCCAGGTCATGTACGGCCCGGTGTTCGAGTCCGACCGGCGGCTGAGCTGGAAGCGCCTGGTCGACGAGCTCAGCGTCGCCTGCGCGGCGTACCTCATCCACGGGCGGTAGCCCGCGACTGATCCCGCGCGGGACGCCTTGACGCGTGCACGGACGGGCGATAGGCTCCCGAATCCGAATATGGATTCTGAACTCACCTCGGTGCCAAATCCAACCGCCGCACCGACGAGGAGGAGACATGGCCCTACACCTGTTGTCACAGCTCGCGCACGTTGAGCTGACCACGCCCACTCCGGACAAGTCACTCGAGTTCTGGACGCAGGTGGTGGGCCTGGAGGAGACGGCTCGCGCGGGCCAATCGGTGTACCTGCGCGCCTGGGGCGATCGGTTCCATCACACCCTGCAGCTGACCGAGGGCCCCGCCCCCGCACTCGGACATGTCGGCTGGCGCGCCGCGGGGCCCGAGGAGCTCGAGACCGCGGTGGCGCGTTTGCAAGCCGCCGGCGCAGGCGACGGCTGGGTCGAGGACTCGGTCGGCCACGGGCGCGCGTTCCGTTATCGCGCCCCGGGCGGTCACCTGCACGAGCTGTTCTGGGAGGTCGAGCGCTACAGCCCGCCGCCGGGCATGGAGTCGCCGTTCCCGAACCGGCCGCAGCGTTACTTGCCGCGCGGGATCGCGGCCCGGTGCATCGACCACGTAACGATCACCGCGGCGAACCCGCGAGGCGACGCCGAGTGGTACCGGGACACGCTCGGCCACCGGTTCATGGAGTACACCGTGATCCCCGACCGTCCCGACTTCCCGGTGTTCTGCATGACCACTGTGTGCGAACGATCGCACGACCTCGGGATCGTGTGGGATCCGACGCCGGTCCCCGGGCGGATCAACCACTTCGCGTACTTCGTCGACTCGCGCGAGGCGCTGCTGCGCGCCGCCGATGTGTTCCTCAACCAGGACATCGCAATCGAGTTCGGCCCCGGCCGCCACGGGATGGGCGAGCAGGACTACCTGTACGTCCGCGACCCGAGCGGGATGCGCGTCGAGATCAACGCCGGCGGCTATCGCAACTACGAGCCCGACTGGGAGCCGGTCCGGTTCGAGCCTCAGCAGGGGTCGAATGTCTTCTACAAGAACCTGGCGATGCCGCCGTCGATGTTCGAGTCGTTCCCGGCCTCCGATGCCCCGCCCGAGGCCGACGCACACGCGCAGGAGCGGACGGGGCTGTTCGCCTGATGGCCGGCTCGGAGGACACACTACCCGCCGGGAAGGCGTGGCTGCTCACGCGGCTCGAGCGCGGCGCGCACCCACTCGATGGGCTCGATCCCGATGCCGCGCGAGCAACGATCGACGGCCTGACCGGGCTCGATCCCGAGCCGTGGACCGCGGCCTGGGGGGCGCTCGCCGACGAGTTCGCCGCGCGGGCGGAGGCGGCGAGCGACCGGGCGACTGAGCACGAGCTATGGGTGCAGGCCTATCGGGCGGCGTTCATGGGTCGCTATCCGATCCCGAACCACCCGCTGAAGCAGCGCCAGTACGAGCGCGCGCGGGAGTTCTTCGGCAAGGCAACCGCGCTCGAGGATCCGCCGCTCGAGGTGATCGAGCTTCCGTTCGAGGGCTCGAAGCTTCGGTTCTACCTCACGCGCCCGGGGGCCGGCGACGCCCGTCCGCCGGTGGCGATGGTCTGGGCGGGGATCGACACCTGGAAGGAGGAGATGCACTGGCGGCTCGGTGCGCTCATGCGCTCAAGTGGGCTCGCGGTGCTGCTCGTGGACATGCCCGGAGTGGGTGAGTCGCCGGTCCTCGCCTCGCAGGACGCCGAGCGCCAATGGACGCCGATCTTCGATTGGCTCGCCACCCGGGACGACCTCGACAGCGCGCGGTGCGCCGCCGTCGGGGGCTCGTTCGGCGGCTACTGGGCGATGAAGCTCGCGTACACCCACCGGGACCGCCTCCGGTGCGCGGTCAACTGGGGCGGCGGCGTGCACATCACGTTCACGCCCGAGTGGCAGCAGAAGTCGCGCAACGCCGCTTCGTATCTGATGGACCTGATGCCGGCTCGGGCGGCGATCTTCGGCGGCGAGACGTTCGAGGACTATGTGGCCCGCTGTCCGGAGCTGTCGCTGCTTGACCAGGGAATCCTCGACCGGCCGTCCGCGCCGCTGCTGTTGGTCAACGGTCGCGATGACGCCCAGAACTCGATCGACGACATCTACCTGAGCCTCGACCACGGCGACCCGAAGGCCGCGCGCGTGTTCGACGGCGGTCACATGGGTGAGGGCCCGGTGGCGCCGACGATCGCGAACTGGGTCGTCGGCCAGCTCGGCGTGGCGTGACCCCGCGCATCAGTCGGCGGCTTCGAGCGCGGGCCGCCCGAGCACGCGGCGCGTCCGGAACGCGAACGCCCCGACGGCGGCGAGCGCCACGGTGAGGACGCCGGCGCCGACGAACACCGCGCGCACGCCGGCCAGGCTCAGCAGCGCCCCGGCGCCGAGGAACGCGCACACGAACGCGATGTTCTCAAGCACGTCCTTGAGCCCGAACACCCGGCCGAGGAGGCGCTCGGTGACGAGCTCCTGCACGAGGCGCATCTCGGGCCCGACCAACAAATTCTCCCCGAGGCCGATGAACGGGAACGCGACCAGCGCCAAGGCCAGATTCGGGGCAAGCGCGGCGACGGCCATCGCCACCCCGGACACCGCGATCCCGACCAGCCAGCGGCGGCGCAGGCCATCGATGTTGGAGCCCGCGCGCGCGTTGGTCCACGAGCCGGCGACCATACCGAGGCCGTAAAGCGCCATCAGCACGCTGTAGCCGGAGCCGCCGGCGTGAAGCGGCCCGGTGGCCAGCAGCGGTGCGACGACGTTGAACGTCGCGCCGGTGAGCACCACGAGCGCGCCCACGCCCATCAGCACGGGCACGCCGGGAAGAGCGACGGCGGCGCGGGCCCCGGCGCGGGTGTGTGCCCAAACCGAAGCCGGCGCCCCCTCGTCGTCCGCGGAGCCGGCGGACTCAGACGGCGACGGGCCGAGGTCCACGCCGGACAGCAGGATGGCCGAGCCCGCGAAGCTGACCGCGTTCAGCACGAGCACCACGGGCGCGGTGGTGATCAGGAGCAGGCCGGCGGCGAGCGCCGGGCCCAGCATCAGGCCGGTGTTGATGCTCGCGTAGAAGATCGCGGTGAGCTGTGAGCGGCGCTCGCTCGGCACCATCCCTGGGAGTGCGGCGTTGATCGCGGGCCGGAATAGCGCGGTCCCGACCCCGGCAAGCAGGGCGAGTACCACAGTGGCGGCAAACGAGGGCACGATCGCGAGCGCGACGAAGCAGGCCGCGCGGAGCAGGTCGGCGCAGACGGCCAGTCGCCGGCGCGAGATCCGGTCGGCCAGTGAGCCGAACACCGGTGAGAGCACGATCCCGGGAAGAAACTCGCCGAGCAGCACCAGCGAGATCGCCCAGCCAGAATGAAGGCGCTGGTAGGCCACGAGCAGCAGCGCGACGTACGCGGCCCCGGTGCCGACCTGCGACTGGAAGAAGGCCGCGAAGAAGCGGCGCAACGATGGGGTGTCCCTGAGCAGTGCGAGCATCGAGGGGCTCCTAGCGTCCGAGCGACGCGATCGCGCTCGGCCCGTCGAGGAGGGCGGCGGCATCCGGTGCGCGGAGCGGCTTGGAGAACAGGAAGCCCTGACCGAGCCGGCAACCCAGCTCGCGCAACGTGGCCAGCTGGTCTTCGCTCTCGATCCCCTCGGCGATCACGTCCATGCCCAGCGCCTGCCCGAGCTCGACGGCGGCGCGGACGACCGCGACGCCGCTGCCCTCGTCGAGCGACCAGATCAGCGCTCGGTCCAGCTTGACCACGTCGAGCGGGAAGCGCTGGAGGCTGCCGAGCGACGAGTAGCCGGTGCCGAAGTCGTCGAGCGCGAGCTTGACCCCGAGCTCTCGGAGCTTGGTGATCACGGGCTTGGTAAGCGGGTCGAGCACGAGGCTCTCGGTGATCTCGAGCACGAGCCGGCCGGGCGTGATTCGATGCGCCGACAGCAGCTGCTCGACCTCGCCGACCAGGTCCGGCCGGATCTGCCGCGGCGAGATGTTGGCCGCGATCTCGACGTGCTCGGGCCACCGCGCGAGCTGCGCGCAGACCTGCTCGAGCACCCAGGTGCCGACCGGCACGATCAGTCCGGTCTCCTCGGCGACGCCGATGAACTCACCGGGCGGGACCATGCCGCGCTCGGGGTGGTGCCAGCGGACCAGCGCCTCGAACCCGACGAGCGTCTCGTCGGCCAGCCCGATCAGCGGCTGGAAGTGGAGCTCGAACTCATCGCGCTCGACCGCATAGCGGAGGTCGTTCTCGATCGACATCCGTTCGACCAGCCGGTGGCGGAGCGAGGCGTCGAAGGCCTCGAACCGGCCGCCGCCGAGCTCGCGGGCGCGGTGCATCGCGGCGACCGCGTCGCGCAGCAGCTCCTCCGGGGTCTCGTCCCCGTGCTGGCTGACCGCCACCCCAACGCTCGCTGTGATCGAAACCTCACGACCCTCGATCTCGAACGGCTCGACGAGCGCATCGACGATCCGCTGCGCGACCTCGGCGATGGCGTGGTCGGTAGTCGTCCGGGCGCAGACGACCGCGAACTCGTCGCCACCGTGGCGCGCCACGAGGTCCTCCTCGCGCATGCAGCCGGACAGTCGCGCCGCGACCTTGCGTAGGAGCGTGTCGCCGGCCGGGTGGCCGACCGTATCGATGAACACCTTGAAGCGGTCCAGGTCGATCGAGAGCACGCTGACGGCATCCCCGAGCCGTCGGCCGTGGCGCAGCTCTGATTCCAAGTGGTTGAGCAGGAGGGCTCGGTTCGCCAGGCCGGTCAGCGGATCCTCGAGCGCTCGCCGCATCAGCTCGTGCTCGCTCGCCTCGCGGTCGAGCGCCCCCCCGATCACGTACGCGATCGCCTGGAGGAAGCCGGCCTCCTCCTGGGTGAACGGGCGATCGCCGAACTGGCGCTGGGCCAGGATCGCATGGTGGGCGCCGGCACGCTGTCGGATGCGGACGCTCAGCCCGCGGCATAGACCGCACTCGAGCACGGTCGCCGACACCGAGAAGCGCGTCTCGCGCCCGAGGTCGTTGCTGATCACCGGCTCGCTCTCGGACAGCGTGAACGCGGTCTGCGACGACCGCCCCGTCGGAATGCTGAGCTCGACCACGTAACCGGTACTTGCGACGTTGCGGATCTCGCCGCTGGCCAGCTGCCGGTGCGCCACGCAGTTGGCGGTGCCGAGCGTCTCCCGGACGATCTCCATCGCCTCGCCCATCAGGGTGAGCGCGTCGGCGGACTCGAGCGCGCGCCTGGCGAGCACGCCGAGGGCGGCCTTGCGCTGTTCGGCCCGGCGCGCCTCGGTCCCGTCGTAACCCCGTCCACCGAGCCGCAGATGCTGGCGGACGACCAGCCACACGACGGGCAGGCTGGACGCCCCGAGCGCGACCGCGCCGGCGACGCCGATCCGGCTCGCGAGTATCAGCGCGGCTGCGAGACCGCCACCGATGGCGAGGGCCACAGACCCGGCAACCCCGGCCAGCTCGGCCGGTCGATTCCGGGCAGGGTCAACTGGAGCTGTGGAAGCTCGGGACGCAGACATACTCCGGCATTAATCGGCGGGGCAGCCGTTTGACGTGAGGGATCGGACCCCGGCATCGTTGGAGATATGTCGATTACCAACGTCGTCGTCTCGGGTGGAGCAACTGCAGCCAGCACCGACGTTTGTCGACGATCAGGCCGAGCGAGCCGTTCGAGACCTCGACGACGAGAATCCGGGTTCTGCGTCCGGTCTCGAGCTAACCGCTCAGGGCGAGGACCGTGCCGGCGAGAACCGCTCGACCGCGCGGCGCAGGACCACGAGCTCGTCCTCGGTCAGCGGCAGCCTGGGCGGGCGGCATGGACCGCCTCCGAGGCCGAGCTCGTCGAGCGCAGCCTTGAAGTACTGGACGAGCTTCGGCGTCATGTCGAGGCGGGCAAGCGGCAGCAGCTCGGCGTACAGGTCGCGCGCGGTCGGGAGGTCTCCGGCCACGCACAGCTCCCACAGCCGGACCGATTGGGCCGGTAGCACGTCGACGACGCCCGAGACCCAGCCCGCCGCGCCGGCGCACAGGCCCTCGAGCGCCCAGTCGTCACCGCCGACCATCACGTCGACCTCGGGGCAGAGGTTCACGAGCTCGGCGATCCGGCGCGCGTCTCCGGAGGTCTCTTTGAACACGGTGATCGCCGGCACCTCGCGCGCGAGCAGCGCCAGCAGCTCCGGGTGAAGGTCGGTACCGCTGCCGAGCGGGTTGTTGTAGACCATCAACGGCAGCTCGGTGGCGCGCGCCACCGAACCGAAGAACTCGACGAGCTCGCGTTCGTCGGCGCGGTAGAACAGCGGCGGCAGGATCATCGCGCCGTCGGCGCCGGCGCTCACCGCGTCGCGCGCGTACACAACCGCCTGCTCCGCGGTTGGAGCCGAGATCCCGACGCACACCGGGGCCCGCCCCTCGGCGGCGGCGACGACCGTCTCGATCACGTCGCGGCGCTCCTCGCGCGTGAGACTGCCGCCCTCGCCGACCGAGCCGTTCGGAACGATCCCGTGGACCCCCTCGGCGATCAGCCGTCTGACCTCCGCGGCGACCGCGTCGTGATCGACCTTCAGGTCGGGGTCGAAATGGGTGACGATCGCGGCGTATACGCCCTTCATCGGAGGCCTCCTGTCGTTGCTGAGAGTCGTTGTACACGACCGCGCCCGGCGATCGCGCGCGAGGGATCGAACGCGTCCAGCAGCTGGCTCCGCCGTCCCTCGAGCAGCAGCGTCGCTAGCAGCTCGCCGGTCAGCGGCGCCAGCGTGATCCCGAGCGTCCCGTGCCCGGCCGCGAGGTGAAGGCGGTCGAGGCCGGGCACGGGCCCGATGAACGGCAGGCCGTCGGGCGACAGCGAGCGCATCCCCGCCCAGTCGTTCGGCTGGGCGGGCACCTGCCAGCCCGGCATCGCGCGAGCGGCCGCCTCCGTGATCGCGACCAGGCGCCGGTGGCTCAGGGCGAGGCCGCGGGCACCAAGCTCGAGCGTCCCCGACACACGCACGGCGCCGTCGTACGCGCTGACCGCCACCTTGGGCGATTCGAGATACAGGGCCGTTCGGGGGCCCGTCGGATCCGATGGATACGTGCGGCTGTACCCCTTGGCCGCGGCGATCGACAGCCGCAGCCCGAGCCGTGCGAGCAGCTCGGCCGATGCCACCCCGCCCGCCACCACGACCGCGTCGGCGCGGCGTGTGACCGACCGGCTCTCGACGACCCAGCTCGATGCGTCGCGGACGAGCGCGAGGACCGGGGACTGCTCGAGGACCTCGACCCCGGCGCCAACCAGCGCGTCGGCGACGCCGTCGCACAGCGCCTCCGGCCGCACCCGCCGGTCTCCGCGCGCGATCAAGCCACCGATCACGGCTTCGCTCAGCGCCGGCTCGAGCTCGCGCAGCTCCCCGGCCGACAGCCGGTCGAGCGGTCGAGTGATCCCCAGCTCCCGCAACTCGTCGGACACGTGCCACAGATGCTCCAGCTCTGGCTGCTCGAATGCCGGATACAGGAGCGGTTCGTCGTGAAGCTCGAACTCCACCCCGCGCTCGGCCAAGCGGTCGAACGCGGGGCCTGCGTGCGCCGACGCTTGCTGCAGCGCGACGAGCCCCCGTCGATATGCGGGAGGCGTACAGCTCGAGATGAATCGCGCGATCCAGGCGAGCATCGCCGGCGACACCGTCGGCCGGATCCACAACGGTCCCGACGGGTTCAGCAGCCACCGCAGTGACTCCACGATCACCCCGGGGCCGGGCACCGGGATCGCCAACGACGGGGTGATCCAGCCTGCGTTGCCGGCCGACGCCCCCGCGCCACATCGATTCCGCTCGAACACGGTCACCTCGGCACCGCGGCTCGCCAGGGCCTCGGCGACGCATAGGCCCACCGCTCCGCCCCCGACCACGATCACCCGCACCGCGCAGCCGCTCCCGAGCGCGCCTTAGAGCGAGAAGCCCGCCGGGAACGGATCGGTCGGATCCAGCAGGTACTGGCTCATCCCGGTGATCCAGGCCCGACCGCTGACCTCGGGCACGACCGCGGGCACCGATCCGAGGCTCGCCTCCTCGAGCAGGCGTCCGGTGAACCGACCGCCGATGATCGACTCGTTGACGAACTCCTGGCCGATGGCGAGCTCCCCGCGCGCGTGGAGCGCGGCCATCCGGGCCGAGGTTCCGGTGCCGCACGGGGACCGATCGAGCCAGCCGGGGTGGATCGCGGTTGCGTTTCGCGCATCGGCGCCATCGCGGCCGGGCGCGTGGAAGACGACGTGCTTACAGCCCCGGATCGCCGGGTCGACCGGATGCACCGGCGGCGCCGACTCGTTGATCGCCTCGATGATCTCGAGGCCGCGGGCGATCAGCTCCTGCGCGCTGGAGGGCACCGGCTCGAGCCCGACCGAGGCCGCGGGGATCAGCGCGTAGAAGTTGCCCCCGTAGGCCATGTCGTAGCTGACGGTTCCCAACGAGTCGACATCGACGGCGGCGTCGAGCGCGGCGACGAACGCGGGCACGTTGCGAAGCCGCACTCGCTCGGCCCGGCCCTCGGACACGATCACGGTCGCCTCGACCAGTCCGGCCGGGGTGTCGAGTCGGATCACGGTCTCGGGCTCGGACACCGGCACCATCCCGCACTCGACGAGCACGGTGGCGACGCCGATCGTCCCGTGACCGCACATCGGAAGCAGGCCGGAGACCTCGACGAACAGCACCCCCCAGTCCGCGTCGGGCCGGGTGGGCGGCTGCAGGAATGCGCCGGACATCGCCGAGTGGCCGCGCGGCTCGCGCATCAACAGCAGCCGCAGCTCGTCCAGGTGCGCTTCGAAGTACAGGCGGCGCTCCTGCATCGAGTCGCCCGGGATCGGACCGAGGCCGCCCGTGATCACGCGTGTCGGCATCCCCTCGGTATGAGAGTCGACCGCCGAGAAGTAGTTCGTGGCTCTCATGGCTCCAACCCTCGCATGGTCGCCCCGCTTTTGGAAGGGTGGTCAGCTCCGTGGCCTGATCGATCTGGAGGATGCGGACAGCGTCTGACCGCGAGCCCCCGATCGCCCCGGCGGCCCGCCCCGCGCGGGGTCTAGGATCGATCGGGTGCTGTTCGCGATGATCCGCCGGGGAGGTCCGGCCTGGGATCAGGACCGCCCGCTCCGCGAGCAGGACGCCTGGCGCGAGCACGCCGAGTTCATGGACGAGCTGTTCGAGGAGGGCTTTCTCGTGACGGCCGGCCCGCTCGGCGAGGGCGCTCCCGAGCACCGCGTGCTGCTGATCTTCGAGGCCGACAGCGAGAGCGCGATCAACGCCCGGCTCGAGCAGGACCCGTGGACGGCGATGGGAGTGCTCAACACGGTCTCGGTCGAGTCCTGGAACGTCCTGCTCGGCGAGATCAGCGGTCGTTGAGGTCGAGCACGGGGCCGGGGCGCCTGCCCCAACCTGTCCGCGCCACCAGGGAAACTCCTGATTCCGGGCGAATCGTCTGGACGGATGTTTATCCGTATGGCTATGGAGTAAGGCCGCCAGCGGCCGAAATATATGTCCATATGCGCACTCGTCCCCTGATCGCCGTCACGACCTCGGAGCTTCGGCGCCCCGATGAGGTATGCGCGCGGCCCCATGGCGAGCCGCCGAAGGTCGAGGTGGCGCTGGCCACGCTGTATCCCGAGGCGATCGAGCGCGCCGGCGGGATCCCGGTGATCGTGCCGCCGCTGCGCCCGGACGCGATCGGCGCCCTGCTCGACCGCGTCGATGGCCTGTGCCTGCCCGGCGGGCCCGACGTCCAGCCGAGCGCATACGGCGCCGAGCCCCATCCCAACCTCGGCCCGACCGAGCCGCGGATCGACGCGGTGGAGCTTGCGCTGGTGCGCGCCGCCGATCGCCGCAAGCTTCCGATCCTCGGCATCTGCCGCGGCATGCAGCTGCTGAACGTTGCGCGCGGCGGGACCCTGCACCAGCACCTTCCCGATGTCGTCGGCGACGGCATCGAGCACCGCCAGCCCGAGCACGGCAGCATCCCGACCCATCGCATCGAGACCGCCCCGCAGAGCCGGCTGCGGGCGACGATCGGAGGCCCTTCGGTGGAGGTCAACTCCTTCCACCACCAGGCCGTGCAGAGGCTCGGCAAGGGCCTGGTGGCGACCGCGTGGGCGCAGGACGGGACGATCGAGGCGATCGAGAACCCGAGTGACCGGCTCGTGCTCGGCGTTCAGTGGCATGCCGAGGGATTGCGCGACCACGGACCGCTATTCGAGCTGCTGGTCGCTGCGGCCGCAGGGGTCGGGGCGTCCGAGCCGCGGGTCGTGGGACAGCGCGCCGGCGAGGCACGGCGTCTGACCGCGACACGGCGCTCGCCGCGCTCGCGCCGGCCGGCGGGCGCCCAGCTCGCCGAGGCGGGTTAATAATCGCGTTAGCCCTCGCGTGGTTAACTGCGGTCACGGAAACGGTAGAGACACTGACGGGGCGCACCGCATCCTTGGGGAGTGCGGCTTGGGCGACGTGGCGGCCGTCTGAGGCCTACACCGTGGGGATCGAGGAGGAGGTCATGCTCCTCGACCCGACTACCTGGGAGCTGACCCAGCGGGCCGACGAGGTCCTGTCGTTTGCCGGCCCGGATCTCACCGGCCGGTGCGCCGCCGAGACGCACGAGGCGGCGCTCGAGCTCAGGACCGCGCCGCACGCGACCGTCCGTGACGCGATCGCCGAGCTGCGTGAGCTGCGGGCCCTGCTCCTGCGCGAGCTGGCCCCGATGGGGATGGCGGCCGCGGCGTGCGGGACCCATCCCGCGGCGATGGCCGAGCCGACGAAGGTGTCGCCGTCGAGTCGCTACCAGGTGATCTACCAGACCACGCGCGACCTCGCCCGACGCGAGCCGACGTTCGCGCTCCATGTGCACGTCGGGGTGCCGGACGCCCAGAGCGCGATCCGCCTCGTAAACGCGCTCCGCGCCCACCTACCGCTGCTGCTAGCGCTGTCGGCGAGCTCGCCGATGCTGCGCGGACGCGCGACCGGCCTGGCCTCGAACCGCACGATCCTGTTCCAGGGATTCCCGCGGACCGGGATTCCGCGCCGCTTCGACAGCTACCGGGACTGGACGGCGACGGTCGACCTGCTCGTCCGCTCAGGGGCGATTCCCGAGCCGACGTTCCTGTGGTGGGACGTCCGCCCGCAACCCCGGCTCGGCACGGTCGAGGTCCGGATCATGGATGCCCAGCCGCAGCTGGCGAGCACGGCGGGGCTGACCGCGCTGGTCCAGGCGCTGGCCCGGCTCGAGCTCGAACAGGGCTATGCCTCGCAGAAGCTCATCGGCGCGCAGGAGGTGCTGGCCGAGAACCGCTTCATCGCCGCGCGCGACGCGACCGAGGCCGAGTTCATCGACCCCGGGCTGGTCGCGCTGGTCCCGCTGCCACGCGTACTCGACGAAGTTCTCGCGGCCGCCCGCCAGCACGCCGCTGCGCTCGATTCGGTGCCGGAGCTCGACCAGCTGCGGATGGCGGTTCTGGCGCCCGAGCCACGCCGGCAGGAGCGCCTCGCGGCGTCGGCCGGCGTGCCCGTGCTCGTCGCCGACCTCGCGGCGCGCTTCGCGGCCTAAGACGGCCTAAGACACTTCCGTCTGCGCGACAGCCTCCTGCTTGGTCAGCTCGAGCATGTGCGCCGGCGGGTCGGGCACGGCGATCCGCGACGTGACGTTCAGGTCGCGGTCGATGTGGATCAGTTCGCCGGACTCGAGCAGCCGCCACCCCGGGTTGGAGTCCATCGGCTGCGAGGCGATCACGGTTGCGGGGAGGATCGACAGCTGTCCCGAGAACACCCGCGTGATCCCTGACGCGGCCCGCATCTCGCCGCCGTCGAGTCCGCCGATCGAGCGGTCGAGGATCCATAGCTCGTTCGTGTCGGGATAGCGGAGCGCCCAGATGTCGGTCGCGGTGCTCAGCAGCATGTTCAGCGAGTAGAGCGAGAACTCGGCGGCGATCTCGCGGGCGGCCTGCGTGATCCCGGCGATGACGTCTCCGCCGTGCTCCTCGATTCGCTTGGTCATCAGCGTGAAGTACAGCTCGGAGTCGGTCGAGCCGTGGACGAGGTCGGCGTGCGTCCCGAGCCGGTCGCGCAGGGCGGGGAGGTCGCCGAGCACCCCGTTGTGCGCGAACAGCCGTCCGTGCTGCTCGAATGGATGGGTGTTCTCGATCGTCGGCTTCCCGGCGGTGGCGTGGCGGATGTGCGCCAGGAACGTGCGCGAGCTGACCTCGTGCGCGTCGGCGATGAACGTCTGGCTGCGGCTGGCGGCGACCGGCTTGCGGTACACCGACGGCGAGCCGTTGCCGTCGAACGTGCCGAGGCCGACGCCGTCGGGCTGCGTCTCGCTCAACGCCACAAGGCTCGTGGGTGCGTCGAGCAGCCAGAACGTCGCCTGCACCTCGTTTGGTCCGCCGCTCATCCCGAACAGCCGGCACATGGCGCGCGATTCTATGTGTAATCGCGGATTGCGCCGGCGAGGAGCGCTCAGGCGTCTCCTAGACTCCTGCGCTCGTGGAGACTGCGTCCGAACACGTGGAGCCGCTCGTCCCCGGCCCGCCGGCGGCAAGCGTCGATCGGCCGGGCCCGTCGGTGGGGTGGCGACGGGGGAGGACCGCCGGACGGCTGCGGGATCGTGCCGCCTCGACGGTGTACAGCGCGCGGTTCGCGATCACCGTGTACCTGGCGACGCGCGCGCTGCTGCTCGTCGTCGCGTTCGTGAACGGCTCGGTTCGCCATCACTCGTTCACCCACGAGCTGTCCAACTGGGATGGCCTCTGGTACCGCATGCTCGCCGACCACGGGTATCCGACGCACGTCTCGCACGTGCAGACGACGCTCGGCTTCTTCCCGCTGTACCCGGCGCTGATGTGGGCGGTGTCGCACGCGTTGGTGGTCCCGGTCGCCCACTACGAGATCCTGTCGTCGACAATCGCCGGCATCATCCTGGCGGGGATCGGCGGGCTCGTCACCACCGTGCTCATCCAGCGGCTCGCCACGGGCTGGTGGGGCGAGCGGACAGGCCGGAAGGCAGTGCTGATCTTCTGCCTGTTCCCCGGGTCGGTGGTGTTCTCGATGGTGTACGCCGAGGGGTTGATGCTCGCGCTGGCCGCCGGCTGCATCCTCGCGCTGCAGAAACGCCGCTGGGTGCTGGCCGGGTCGCTGGCGGCGGTCGCGACTGCGACCGAGCCCCAGGCATTCGTGCTGATCGTCGTGTGCGTGGTGTCGGCGGCGCTCGAACTCCACCGTCGCGGTCTCACGAATCCGGCCGCGCTCCGGAGCCTCGCGGCGCCCGCGCTGTCGGTGGTCGGCGGGCTCGTGTTCGCGGCGTTCCTGTGGATCTGGACCGGCTCGCCGTTCGCGAGCTTCATCGCCCAGCACGACGGATGGAGCGAGCGCACGGACATCTTTGCGGTCGTGAATCTGTTCAACACGCTCCGGGACCAGATCTCGCTCCATCACTTCAACCACCCGACGATCGACCTCAACCTCGTCGCGGGATTTGCCGGGGCGCTCGTGCTGATCGTGCTGCTCGTGCTCGTGGTGCGCAACCGTCGGGAGATGTCGGTCGAGGCGATCGTGTGGACGCTCGGGGTCAGCTGGCTTGCGTTGACCTCGGAGTACACGCCGCCTAACCCCCGGCTCCTGATCACCGCGTTCCCGGCGGTGATCGTGCTCGCGCGCTATGTCCACGGGCGATGGTTCACGCTGCTGTTGTGCTTCAACGGGGTCCTGCTCGCCGGGTTGAGCGCGTTGACGTTCGTCGGGCCGACGCTCCGGCCCTGACCGTCAGCGGGACAGCAGCTCGACCCAGATGATGCTGGCGTAGCCGAACGCCTTCGTGGTGTGGTGCGGATACTTGCGCGCCAGCGCCGAGCGGAGCGCCACGTACCGCGCGTAGTGCGCGCGGGAGGCCGCGGTGCCGCTCGGTAGGCCCTGGTGGCTCGCGATCAGCCACACGCGGGAGCAGCTCGACGGAACCCGCGGCGTCACGTAGCGCTCGACGTAGGGCTGGACCGGCTCATGGGTGTAGTACGCGAACGGCATCCGCGCATCGAGCGGATAGAACGCGAAGCAGTCGCCCGGCTGCGCGGCGGTGGTCACGTAGGCGGTCGCGGCGCGCCAGTTCTCCGGCGAGGTGCCGTAGCTCGGTGCCAGCGCCACCACCCGGAGTACGACCAGAACCGCCAGCGCGGGCCACAGCAGGCGGCCGCGGGCGATCACCCACCCCAGCAGCAGCGCCGCCGCCGGCAGCGATACGAGCACGTTGCGCGCCGTGAAGATCGGCTGCCCGATCAGCGACCACAGCCACATCAGCGCCACCGGCACGACGAGCCAGGACAGTGCCAGCAGCGAGCCCCACGGGATGCCCCGGCCGCGGACGATGCGCGCCGCCGCCACGAGCAGCAGCACCACGGTGGCGATCGCCAGCACCGCGGCCACCGCCGTCGGCCGGAAGTTCGGCTCGAAGCCCGCCGAGGTCAGCGCGAGGATCACCTGCTTGTCGGCCTTGAGGTCAGGGCGTGGGATCCAGAACAACTGGCCCGATCCGCGACTCGCCGCCAGCACCACCAGCGGGATCCAGCAGATCGCGCACGCCGCCATCGCGCTGAGCGCGCGCCGCCACGCCTGCCGGCGCCAGCCCAGCGCGAGAAGCTGCGCGGCGAGCGCGAAGATCGCGACGTAGCTGGCGTACACCGACAGCGTGGTGAGGACGACGTAGGCGATCCACGGTCCCCGCCGGCGCGGCCCGTCGACGAGCTCGGCAAACGCTGCGAACGATCCGGCGACGAGCGCCGCCATCGCCGCGTACCCGCGGGCGTCCTGCCCCCAGAACACCAGCGGCAGGCTGACCGCGGTCAGGATGCCCGCGGCGAGCGCCACCCGCCGGTCGAACACGCGCAGGGCGAGCAGGCTGACCGCCGCCGCGCATCCGCCGGCGGCGATGACCGACGGCATCCGGATCACCGCGGCACCGTCGCCGAACCAGCCGATCAGGACGTGCAGGAGCGCGTAGTAGCCGAGCATGTTCCCGCCGTCATGGGTCATCGCGTGCCATAGCGCCGAGCCGTGCTGGCTCGCGATCGCGACCGTCGCGGCCTCGTCGAGCCACAGGCTTCGCGTGGTCAACTCGTACAGGCACAGCGCAATCGCCAGCACGGCCGGCCCCGCCACTACGGCGATGTCCCACGGCCGCCCGCGCGCCGCGGGCGGCGCCCCCACTCCTCCAGACGGGACCCGCGCGACCTCGGTCTGCGTCGCCATCAGGACTCGGCGAGCGCCCGGGGTCGCAGACGACGGGCCGCGATCGCCGGTCGCCGGCGCGCCGCCACGACCGCGATCGCCACCGCGACACCGAGATACAGGACCACGAACACGGGCGCGAGGTGGAGCGGGAACGCGAGGGTGCCGTCGGCCTTGACCACCAGCGCGCTGATGACGACGGCCAGCGCGAGCGCCCGCGACCGCTGGATCCCGGGACAGGCGGCGAGCAGCACGAGGCCCCAGGTTAGATACCACGGCCACGCCGCCGGCCCGCAGACGGCCACCGCGATCAGCGCGATTCCGAGGTTGCGGACCATGGTCTGCCGGCGCGATCGCCACAGCAGCACCGCGGCGAGCACGACGCTCAGCCCGAACGCGACGACGCCGAACGCCGACTCGAGGCCCCGCGCACCGACCGGTACGACCTGCGCGACGGTCCACCCGAGCGCGGTCGCCGGCGTGATCGCGAGTCGCACCTTGTCGGGCGTCGAGAACACCGTGGTCGAGATCCAGTCGAGCCCGAGGCCGGTGATGAAGCTGATCGCCGCGACCACCATGACCGCGGCTGCCGCGCAGGAGAGCAGCCGGCGCGCGCGCTCGGCCGGCACCTCTGCGCTCCTCGCCCACACGACCGCGATAAACACGATCGCCGCCACCGCCGGCAGCTTGATCGTCGCCGCCACGGCGCACAGCACCACGCCCAGAAGCGGTCGCCGCTCGATGGCCAGGGTGATGCCGGCGACCAGCAAACCGATCATCAACAGATCGTTGTGGGCCCCCGCCACCAGGTCGAGCAGCACCACCGGGCTGAGCACCCACCAGGTCGCGCGTGCCGGGTCCCCGCCGAGCGCCCGCGCGAGCCGTGGGACGAACACCGCGAGCAACGCCAAGCCGATCGCCTCCACGAACCTGATCAGGAGCACGCCGAGCACGAGGTGCGAGCCGGCGACCGCCACGACCACGCTCACGATTCCCAGGAACAGCGGACCGTACGGCGCCGTCGTGTGCCGCCAGAACGGATCCACGGCTCCAAGCACGTGCGCCTGGCCGGCGTTCGCGAGGACCGCGGGCGCGTGGCGATACGGATCGATCCCGAGATGCACGAGCGTCCCCTGCGCGAGGTAGCTGTACGCGTCCTGGCTGAACAGCGGCGCGGTGAGCAACAGCGGCAGGCACCAGGTCGCGCCGAGGATCCGCAGCTGTCTCGTGGTGAGCGCGAGCCGGCCGAGGGCGAGCCACGCCACCGACAGCGCCACGATCCCGCCGTAAAGCATGGCCACGCCGCCGCCGCCCAGCGACGGATCGAACCACCACTCGACGCGACCGCCGGCGACCCGGGGGCCGGCCAGCGCGACGGCGAACGACCCCGCGAGGCCGAAGGCGGCCCACGCCCAGGTGGACCGCCCTGCTCTGGTGGCAGCGGTCGGCATCCCGGACATTGTCCTCCGGGAGTCGCCGACGCTGCTCAGGTGCTTACCAGGACCCTCCCGTGAACGGGTCGAACGGGCCGTTGTTGCCCGACAGTGGCGGCGGGAAGAAGGGGATGAAGTTCGACGACCCCAGCCCCGAGTTGGCCGCACTCGCGTTCAGCGCAAACGGACTCGCCACGTCACCCCAGCGCCTCGTGACGACGCGGTACTGGATCGCGTGGACGCCCGCGACGAGCTCGGACGGGGTGAAGTTGCAGTGGAGCTGCCGCTGCACGAATGCCTGGCGGAGCAGCTGGCTGCGGCCCGCGAACGCGACCGTGTCGCGGTAGTAGTTCTCCTGCTGCACCGGCACGAGCTGATCGGAGATCGTGTGCATGTCGAGCTCCGGGACCTGCAGGCGGCCGGTCGGAACCGAGGTCTGCTCGAGCGAGCGGACCGCGGCCGGTTCGGCGGTGATGTTGGCGTTCCGGGTGAGCTCGTCCAGGTCGCGCCCGAGGTTGAGCCCGGCATGTCGGTACAGGCTGATGATCTCGGGTGCATACGAGGACTCCGCGAGCAGGCGGGCGAAGTTCACGCCCTTGTCCCAGGAGGCGTTGCCGCCGTCGGCCTGCTCGATGTACGGCCGCCCGAACTCGACGAAGTCCATCGTCGTCTGGATCGGTGACGTCCCGCCGGCAGGCGCGAACTCGATGTCGAACTGCTGCTGCTCCTGGCCGGCGAAGTCGAACGGGGCGGGCATCGTCTCGCCGGGCGCCCACGTGGAGACATTCATGAGCGACATCGCCAGCGCCAGCCGCGCGCGTCCCTGCGGGGTGGTCTGCGCCTGATCGGCGAGGCCGTCCAGCGCGTACCCACTGGCCAGGCCGGCACCGGGGTTGTTGCCGAAGCTGACCAGCTTGACGCTCCCGGGTGTCGGGTTCAGCAGCTGGTCGATCGCGTACTCGCCGTCCAGCTGGTAGTTGTTGAGCTGCACCGCGCCGGCGACGATTCCGCACGTGGTCAGCGACGCGTCGAGTCGGCCGTTCGAGTGCTCGTCCTCGAGCGAGCTGATCAGGCCGCCCATCGACGTCCCGAACGCGATCACGTGTCGCGGCGAGCTCGGCAGCAGCGCCTTCACGTCGGCCAGCGTCTGGAACTGGTCCGTCAACGCGCTGTCGAGCGCCCACCACGAGCCGTTCGGGTCATACGAGGAGCCGGCGAGCGCGTAGCCCTGGTTGAGGAGGTCCTGCTGGGTGACCGGGTCCGGGGCATCGGCGGCAACCGGCGGGCCGAAGCCATGGCTGTACAGCAGCAGCGTCCCGTTCCATGGGGAGGGGATGTCCGCGATCCATTGCCCTTGGTCCGACGTTGTCCCCGTGTAGTGGGTCGACGTCGTCGACTGGGCGATCGAGGTCGCCGGCAGCAATGCGAGCCCAGCCATCACCGCCGCTGCGGCGAGCACGCCAAATGTCTTACGTCCGATCACTAAGCCTCCCTCGATTTGCCGGCCTTGTCCTCGTCTCCGGTGGCGAACCCTATGCCTGTAGCAAGCTACTTGTCAATGGTTTGAACGCAGGGCTGCGCTGACTGCCCGTGGTAGCCACTAATGTTGAGCCGATGACGGGTGCGGCGATCGCCCAGGCCGGTTCTCCCGAGACGAAGGTCGTTCCCCGCGTCGGGTATCTCGTGTACCGCGTGGAGCGCCGGTTCCGCGCGCGTCTGGACGAGGAGCTGCGGGTACACGGGGTCTCGACCCCCGAGTACATGGCGCTCAGCATGCTGCGCGAACGCGACGGACTCTCGTGTGCTCAGCTCGCTCGCTGGACGCTCGTGACTCCCCAGGCGATGAACCTCGTGATCTCGGGGCTCGAGCGGCGCCGGCTCGTCCGCCGCCGTCCCGATCCCAAGCACCGGCGGGTGCTGCGGGCCTCGGTGACCTCCAAGGGGCTCCAGCTCCTCGCCAGCTGTGACGCCTCGGTCGACCGGATCGAAGCGGACATGCTCGGCGACGTGCCGGCCGAGGCCGTCGAGACCGTGCGGACCGCGATGGCGTCGTTCGCCCACTCGCTGGAGGCGACCAAGCCGTCGCCTCGGCCGCGCCCGCTGTCCTCCCGCAGCGGGTCGCGATAGGCCCCCGGATGGCGTCGAGCGCCGAGGGCGTGAGCGACGCGAGCCTGTTCTCGGGCCTGTTCGCCCACGGCGAGGCGGCCGCGGCGGTGAGCGACCGCGCCTTCGTCGAGGCGATGGTCGAGTTCGAGCTCGCGCTCCTGCGCGCGCTGGCGGCGTTGGAGCTTGCTCCGACCGACGCGGCCGACGAGCTTGCGGCCGCCGTCGAGGAGGGAGCCCTCGACCTGGACGTGGCCGAGCTCGGCCGCGCCACCGGCGCGCAGGGCACGCCGGTGCCCGGACTGCTGAGAGCGCTCCGCCGGCAGCTGAGCGACGGCGCCTCGGCGCACCTGCACAAGGGCGCGACCAGCCAGGACGTAGTCGACACCGCGATGATGCTGGTCACCCGGCGTGCGCTCGACGTCGTGCTCGCGGACCTGTGGGCGGCCGCCGATGCCTGCGCCGAGCTCGTTTCGCGCCACCGCGACGCGATCGAACCCGGGCGGACGCTGCTCCAGCAGGCGCTGCCGCTGACCTTCGGCCTCAAGGCCGCCGGCTGGCTCGACGGCATCGACGGCGCGGCTGCGGAGCTGACCGCGGTCCGCGACACCGAGCTCGCCCTGCAGTTCGGCGGAGCGGTCGGCACGCTCGCGAGCCTCGGCGATCAGGGCCTCGACGTCGCCGCCGAGCTCGCCGACCAGCTGCGCCTGCCCGCGCCCGCGCTCCCGTGGCACACGATCCGCCTGCGGCCGGTGCGAATCGCGGCCGCGCTTGGGGCGGCGCTCGGGCTGATGGGCAAGATCGGACGCGACGTGGCGCTGCTCGCGCAGACCGAGGTCGCCGAGGTCAGCGAGGGCGGCGGCGAGGGTCGCGGCGGCTCCTCGACGATGCCGCACAAGCGCAACCCGGTTGGCGCGATCGGGCTGGTGGCGTGCGCGCAGCGCGGCCCGGGGCTGGTCGCGACGATGCTCGGGGCGATGATGCAGGAGCACGAGCGCGGCGCCGGAAGCTGGCAGGCCGAGTGGGAGACGCTACCCGCGCTGCTGCGTCTGACCGGGTCCGCGGCCGCCATGCTGAAGGAGCTGCTCGGGGGACTCGAGGTCGACGCTGAGAAGATGCGCGGCGATATGGAGATCACCGGCGCGCTGGTGATGAGCGAGAGCGTCGCCGCAGCGCTCGCGCCCTCACTCGGCCGCGGCGACGCCCAGGATCTGGTTGAGAAGGCCGCGCGGCGGTCGGTCGACTCTGGACGGTCGTTCCGTGACGTGCTGCTCGAGCTGCCGTCGGTGACCGGGTCGCTGAGCCCGGACGAGCTCAACGCCGCCCTCGACCCCGGCTCGTATCTCGGGGTCACGGCCCAGCTGATCGATCGAGCGCTGGCGGCACACCGTGGCCGCTGAGCTCCACTACTCGTTCGAGGGTCCCGAGGGCGCGCCCGTGATCGCGTTCACCGGCTCGCTCGGGACCGATCTGACCTTCTGGGAGCCGCAGTCCCGCCGGCTCCGCGAGCACTTTCGCACCCTGCGCTACGACATCCGCGGCCACGGGAGCTCCGAGGTCCTCCCGGGTCCGTACTCGATGTCCGACCTCGGTTCGGATCTGGTCGCGCTGCTCGACCGGCTCGAGATCGAACGGGTGCTGCTGTGCGGTCTGTCGATCGGCGGGATGATCAGCATGTGGGTGGCTGCCCACGCCCCCGAGCGGGTGGAGCGCGTCGTCCTGTGCTGCACGTCGGCTCAGCTCGGACCGCCGGAGAGCTGGCACGCGCGCGCGGCCACGGTGCGCGCGGATGGGGTGGGGGCGATCGCCGATGCCGTACTCGGGCGTTGGTTCACCCCGGGCTTCACCGAAAGCGAGCTCGGCAAGCCCGTGGTCGAGCGCATGCGCGGGATCCTCACGGCCACCCCGCGCGAGGGCTACGCCGGGTGCTGCGAGGCGATCGCGGAGATGGACCTGACCGCCGATCTGCCCTCGATCTCCGCGCCCACCCTCGTGATCGCCGGCGAGAACGATCCGTCTACTCCCCCGGAGCACGGGCGGCGGATCGCAGACCTGATCCCGGGTGCGCGCTTTGAGGTGGTCTCGCCCGCCGCGCACCTGGCCACGATCGAGCGGCCCGATCTGACCACCGCGATGATCCTGAGGTTCCTGAGCGATGAGGAGGGTTGATCGGTGAGCGACTACGACGTGGGAATGCAGACGCGGCGCGAGGTGCTCGGCGACGAGCACGTCGACCGCGCCGCCGCCACCGCGGGCAGCTTCGGCGCCCCGTGGCAGGAGTTCATCACTCGCTACGCCTGGGGTGGGGTCTGGTCGCGCCCGGGTCTGGACCGCCGCACGCGGAGCGCGATCACGCTCGCGGCCCTGATCTCGATGCGCGCCGAGAACGAGGTCGGCATGCACGTCCGGGCGGCTCTGCGCAACGGACTGACCGTCGAGGAGATCAACGAGGTGTTCATCCACACGGCCGTATATGCGGGGGTGCCGGCCTCGAACTCGGCTCTCGCGGTGGCCCGCCGGGTGCTCGAAGAGGAGGGCGCGATCGAGTGAAATCGGGCCCGCGAGCCCCGGCGGCGAACGTGCTGGGCAACCCCGGACAGCGGCCTATACTTGCCACACCCCTAACGATCTAGGAGCTGTACGTGCAGGAGATGGTCATCTACGGCGTTAGCTTCGACATGGTCGGTAAGCAGCCGATCGTCTTGTTGAAGACCGTCGAAAACAACAAGTTCCTGCCGATCTGGATTGGCCACCCGGAGGCCGCGGCGATCCTGATGAAACTCCAAGGGGCATCCACTCCGCGCCCGATGACCCACGATCTGCTCTCAGATGTGCTCGGCGAGCTCGACGTCGAATGCACGCGCGTCGCCGTCACCGAGCTGCGCGAGAACACCTTCTACGCGTCGATCAGCCTGCGGGTCAACGGCCGCGAGCTCGAGATCGACTCGCGTCCGAGTGACGCGCTTGCGCTGGCGGTCCGCGCCGGCGCGCCGATCTACGCCGCCGACGAGGTGATCGCCGAGTCGGCGATCGAGTTCGAGCACGAGGTCGAGGACACCGAAGAGGTCGTCGAGAAGTTCAAGGACTTCCTCGACCACGTGACTCCGGAAGACTTCGCCGGCGAGTGATCAATGGGCTGGCCGGATGCCAGCCCGTGGACTCAGCCGCTCGGCCCGGAGCCGGACGCGGTTCACCCGCTCACCCGCTCACTCGTGCCGTGGGCGTCTGCGCTGCCTCGACGATCCGCCCGATCAGCTCGTCGAACCCGATCCCGGCGGCGTCAGCCGCCTGCGGCAGCAGGCTCGTCTCGGTCAGGCCCGGGATCGCGTCGGCCTCGAGCACGTAAAGCTCGTCGGTCCCGGACTCGAGCATCAGGTCGACGCGCGCGAACCCTGACAAGCCGAGCAGCGCGTAGACCTCGAGCGCGATCGCGGCCGTGCGGTCCGCGATCCCCTCGTCGAGCTCGGCCGGGCATACGAACCTCGTACGGCCGATCTCGTAGCGCGACTCGAAGTCGTAGAAGTCCTCCTGCTGGGGCACCGCCTCGACGATCGGGAGCGCGCGCGGCGCGCCACCCTCGTCGATGATCGAGACCGCCAGGTCGCGGCCGGCGACGTACCGCTCGAGCAGCACCTTGCGGTCGTAGGAGAACGCCGCGATCAGCGCCCCGGGAACGTCGGACGGCGTCCGGGCGAACTTGATCCCGAGCGCCGAGCCCTGCCCGGCGGGCTTGACCACGATCGGGAACTGCAGCCGCTCCTCGATCGCCGGCAACGCCTGGGCGGCGCCCAGCTCCCGGAACGCGGTCTCGCTGAATGCGTAGAAGTCGGGAGTCGGGATGTGAGCGTCGCGCATCGCGTGCTTGGCCAGCACCTTGTCGGCCGCGCGGATGCAGGCCGAGACGCCCGACCCGGTGTGGGGAATGCCCATCACCTCGAGCAGTTCCTGCACGGTGCCGTCCTCGCCGTCGCGGCCGTGGAGCGCCACGAACGCCAGGTCGGGCCGATCGCCGCTCAGCCGGCTGACGAGGTCCGCGCCGACGTCGATCGGGGTGACCTCGTGGCCAAGGCGCTCGAGGGCGTCCTGCACCCTCGCGCCGGACTTCAGCGACACCTGGCGCTCGAGCGAGCGACCGCCCTTGAGCACCGCGATGGCACTCATCTATGCCCGCTTGCGCCGCAGCTGCAGGACGTTCGCCGGCTCGGCGGCAGTCGCCGGCTCGGGCTTGCGACGGGGGGTGGGCGCCGGCGCGCTCCCGGTCAGTGCGCCGTACAGCTCGACCTGCTCGCGCACGACCTCGCCGATTTGCCTGATCCCCTCGCGGATGTTGTCCTCGCTGACGCCGGAGAAGTTGAGCCGCATCGACGAGCCGCCGCGCCCGTCGACGAACGCGGCCCGGCCGGGGACGAAGGCCACGTGCTCCTCGAGCGCGCGCGCCAGCAGGTCGGTGGTGTCGATGTAGTCCGGCAGCGTGGCCCAGATGAACAGGCCGCCCTGGGGATGAGTCCATTCCGCCGCGCGCGGGAACTGCTCCGCGAGCGCGTCGAGCATCACGTCGCGGCGCCGGCGGTAGATCTCGATCAACGAGCGCACGTAATCTTCCCACGGGCCGGACTCAAAGTACGCCGAGACGAAGTACTGAGAGATCGAGGACGAGCACAGGTCGGACGCCTGCTTGCCGAGGGTCATCTTCGCCAGCACCGGCGCCGGCGCCGCGGTCCACCCCAGGCGGACGCCCGGGGAGAGGATCTTCGAGAACGTGCTCGCGTAGATGATGAACTCCTCATCGAGCGACCGCAGCGTCGGCAACGGCGAACCCTCGTAGCGGAGGAGGCCGTAGGGGTTGTCCTCGAGCACGAGCAGCTCACGCTCGGACGCGATCCGGACGAGCTCGTGCCGGCGCTCGAGCGACAGAGTCACCCCGGCGGGGTTGTGGAAGTTCGGGACGGTGTAGATGAACTTTGGGCGGTGGCCGGCCCGCTCGAGCTGCTCGAGCGTCGACTCGAGCTCGTCGGTGCGCATCCCGTCGCGGTCCATCGTCACCTGGACGACCTTGGCCTGGTAGGTGCAGAACGTCGGAATCGCGCCCGGGTACGTGGGCGCCTCGCAGACCACGACGTCGCCGGGGTCCAGCAGCGTCTTGCAGACGAGGTCGATCACCTGCTGGCCGCCGGTGGTGACCAGCAGCTCGTCCTCGTCGACCTCCATCGCCTCGGCGCGCATCACCTCGGCGATGCAGTGCTTGACCACCGAGAGCCCTTCCGTCGGGCCGTATTGCAGCGCGCGCGCACAGGAATTGGCGGCGACGGCGCTCATCAGCGACGCGTAGGAGTCGGCCGGGAACGTGGAGGTGTCGGGCAAGCCGCCGGCGAGCGAGATCACGTCGTCGCGCTCGGTGAGCGCCATCAGGTCGCGCATCGCCGACGACTTCATAACCTTGGTGCGCTCCGCGAACAGGGCGCCGTAGCGCTCGATGTCCCTTGCGGTCGATCGCGGGCGTCGGGAGGCTGGGCTCACACTGCCCTCTCCTCTATCTTCACGGGTGGTCACGGTACACCACCAGTGCATCTCTTCTTCGACATCTGCACGGGCATGGGCGTCGCCGGCGCGGTCGGCGTCCGTCCGTTCCTGCCCGCGCTCGTTGCCGGCGGGCTCGCTGCCGCCAACGTCGAGATCCACTTCAACAGCACGAGCTTCTTTTTCCTGCAGAGCGCCCCGTTCCTGCTTGGAATGGCCGCCGGTGCGATCGTGCTGGCCCTGATCGAGCGCCGGCGGATCGAAGCCGAAGCGCTCACGGTCGTGCTCGGCGCGATCAGCGCCGCGATCGGGGCGCTGTGGTTCGCGGGCGCGCTGGCCCACGGCCACTACACGGACTGGCCCGGGCTGGTCGCCGGCGTGATCTGCGCGGTCATCGGCGTCCTCGCCACGCGGCCGCTGCTGCTCCGGGTCCGGGCCAGGCTCGACCCGGAGGCCGCCGCCGCGGTACCGCTGTATGCCGAGGCGTTCGGCGTGTTGCTCGCGGCGCTCTCGGTCATCGCTCCTCCGGTCGGTCTGGTCGGGCTGGTGTTCCTCCTGTGGCTGCTGATTGCCGGGCGCAGGCGCTCGGAGCAGAAGTACGCAGGCCTTCGGATCCTGCGTTGAGCTGCCCCAAACCGGGGACGATCCTTTCGTGAGTCAAGGCAAGAAGCTCGTGCTGGTGGTGATCGACGCGCTCAAGCCGTCGATGCTCGAGCGGGCGATCGCCAACGGGCGCGCCCCGGCCCTGGCCCGGATCCGTCGCGATGGCTGCTACGTCGACGAATGCGTGGCCTCATTTCCCTCGGTCACACCGGTCTGCGCGGCCACGATCACGACCGGGGTCGGACCCGACGGCCACTGGATCCCGAGCATGAACTGGTACCACCGGGAGGAGGGCCGCTACGTCGAGTACGGCTCGAGCTTCTCCGCCAGCCGCCAGTTCGGCGTGCTGCGCTCGCTCACCGACACCGTCTACCGGATGAACGCCGAGCACCTCTCGCCCGAGATCGAAACCGTGTACGAGTCGCTCGACGACGCCGACGTCCGCACCGCCGGCACCACGTACCTGATCTACCGCGGCCGCTATCACCACGAGGTCTCGAACGAGACCGCGCTGGCGCGGATCGTGACCTCGACGCTGTTCCGGCGGACGATCGACGGCCCCCGGGAGCTGTTCTACGCCGACCTGTACGCGAGCCGGAAGACCGGGTGTCGCGGGCAGCTCGGGATGCCGGGGATCCGCGATCAGCACACCGGGTGCGTGGGCGCCTACCTGGTCGAGAACGACCTGTTCGACTTCATGCTGTTCTCGCTGCCCGACAACGACGCGTGGTCGCACAAGAACGGGCCGCACGCCCAGGTGACCTCGATCGCCGCGGCCGACCGCCAGCTCGAGCGCCTGATGCACGCGGCCGGCGGCCCCGACACCTTTCTCGACGAGCACGCGGTGATCGTCACCTCCGATCACTCCCAGGCCGCGGTCGAGGAGCGGATCCACCTCGACCGGGCGTTCGCGGAGTTCGACGTGGCCACCCGTAGCGCCGCGCGCTCGGCCGGCGCCGAGGTTGCGCTCAGCCCGGCGCAGCGAGCCGCGATGATCTACGCGCTCGACCTCGACCGGCGCGACGAGCTGGTGGCACGATCGGTGGAGGCCGTCAGCGAGCTCGAGGGCGTCGACCTCGTGCTCTGGCTGGCCGGTCCGACGCGCGAGGAGGCGGTCGTTCGCAGCCGACGCGGTGAGCTGCGATTCGCGCCCGGCGATCAACTCGAGGACGATCGAGGCGGCCGCTGGAACGTCGAGGGAGACCTCGCGGCGCTGCTGGGCGAAGCGCAGGACGGCCGCTTCCTGTGCAGCGAGTATCCGGACGCCCTGGCGCGGATCTGGTCGGCGCTCAACTGCCCGACCGCGGGAGACGTCCTGCTGTCGGCGTCGCCCGGCTTCGAGTTCGTCGATTGGGGCGGGGCGGACCACGTCGGCGGTGGTAGCCACGGCTCTCTGCACCGAACCGATTCCCTCGGTGCCCTATTGTGGTGCGGGACCGGTCCCGCCTCCTCGGCAGTGCGCGCGCGATGGTCGTTGCGCGATGTTGCGCCGATGGTGCGCGAGCACTTCGGGATTAGGGGCGGTGAGCCGCGGTTAGGACGCGGTTAACCGCTCACGGACTTCTTACGTGCACCCAACATCCCGCCGATACATTTCCGCGAATGCCTGACGAGCTGACAACGACGGTCGAGCTGCCCGTCCGCGGCCGCGCTCGCGGTGGCGTCGGTCAGCCCCTGGTGCGGCTTCGCGCCGGAATGGGCCGCACCCACAACTGGCTCCAGTTGGGTCGCTTCGGCGCGGTTGGGGCCTGCGGGTATGTCGTCAACCTCGCGGTGTTCGCCGCCTGCGTCCACCTTTTCGGGGTCGACTACCACCTGTCCGCGGTGATCGCCTGGGCCGTTTCGGTGCTGAACAACTTCTGGCTGAACCGGCACTGGACCTTCGCCGCCAAGCAGGATCACCCGGTGCGCCAGGCCGTGCGGTTCTTCACGGTGTCGCTGGTCGCGTTCGGCTTCACCTACGTCGTGCTGGTGTTGCTGGTCGACGCGGGCCTGATGAAGGTGGCCGCGCAGGCGATCGCGATCGCGGCCGGTACGCCGCTGTCGTTCATCGGGCAGAAGCTTTGGAGTTTCCGGGCGTAGATGGGCGTCGCCCACAGCTCGCAGCGCTCCTCGTAGCGCTCTTCCTCGCGGGGACCGTAGTCCTTGCGGGGCTCGCCATGGTGCCGCCGGCTCGCGCCGCCGCCACCGTCACGACCACCACCACGGTCACGACGACCACGACGGCGGACCCGAACACGCCGGTGCTCGTCACAGAGCAGAACGTGCCGCCCAAGGGGTACCGGCTCACCGCGGCCAAGGTCGAGTCGATCGCCGCGGCGACGCTGGCGATCAAGGCCGAGCTGCGCAAGCACCGGGACGCGATCCCGTACGAGTACACGAAGGGACCGGGCCAGTGGCAGGTCAGCTGGTTCTCGTCCGGCAAGCACCAGTCCGAGTTGGCTCAGGTCTACATCGATGACTCCACCGGTGCCGTCACCCAGGTCTGGACCGGCTTCCAGGTGGCGTGGACGATGGCGCGTGGCTACGCGGGGGCGTTCGGTCGTCGCGTGAACTCCTGGTACATCTGGCTCCCGCTGTGCGTGATGTTCATCGCGCCGTTCCTGCCGTGGCGCCGCCGGCGCCTCCCGGACGGTGGCCGCGAGCGCCGCGCCTGGTCGCTGCTGCACCTGGACCTGGTGGCGCTGCTCGGCCTGTCGGTCTCGCTCGCGTTTTTCAACCACGCTGAGATCGGGCTCTCGACGCCGGCGATGTACCCATCGATGCTGTACCTGCTGGTTCGGATGGTGCTGCTCGGCTTCGGGCGCGGCCGGCCGCGGACGCCGCTGCGGCTGTGCCTCCCGATCTCCTGGCTCGCGATCGGCGTGATCTTCCTGGTCGGGTTCCGGGTCGGCCTGAACGTCACGAACTCGAACGTGATCGACGTCGGCTACGCCGGCGTGATCGGGGCCGACAAGCTGCTCCACGACCAGCCGCTGTACGGGAACTGGCCCAAGGACAATGGCAGCGGCGACACCTACGGACCGGTGGCTTACTACGCCTACGTCCCATTCCGGATGATCTTCGGCTGGAGCGGGACCTGGGACGATCTGCCGGCGGCCCATGCCGCGGCGATCCTGTTCGACCTGCTCACGCTGTTCGGCCTGTACTGGCTCGGCCGCCGGGTCCGAGGGCCGACGTTGGGGGTCGTGCTCGCCTACGCGTGGGCCGCCTATCCGTTCACGTTGTGGACGCTCAGCTCGAACACGAACGACTCGCTGGTGGCGCTGCTGCTGGTGCTGGCGCTGCTCGTGATCACCTCTGCGCCGGCACGGGGGGTGGTCGGGGCGCTCGCCGGTCTGACCAAGTTCGCGCCGCTGGCGCTCGCGCCGCTGCTCCTGCGCGGAATCGGCGATCACACCGCCACGCCGCGAGGTCATCCGCTACGTGCTCGCTTACGGGCTGACCGCATTCATCGTGATGCTGCCCGTGTTGCTCGACAACAACTGGGCCGCGTTCTGGCGCGACACGATCTCCTACCAGGCCGGGCGCACCTCACCGTTCACGATCTGGGGGCTGTGGGGCGGCCTCAATAACGAGCAGCGCCTGTTCCAGGGCGCCACGGTTGCGATGGCGATCTCGGTGATGTTCGTCCCGCGCCGGCGCGGGCTGATCGAGGTGGCCGCGCTCGGAGCCGCCGTGCTGATCGCGCTCCAACTCAGCGCCAGCTACTGGCTGTACTCCTACATCGTGTGGTTCTTCCCGTGGGTGATCGTGGCCGTGTTCGGCAGCTTCCCGTCGGAGTTCGAGCAGGCGCTCTCCTCGTCCGTGGATGACGGGGTGCAGGCGCGGCCGCTGGCGGTCGCCGGCGCGCCCTGAGCGGCGCTGGGTGCGTCGTGCACACAAGCCCCCGCTCGATGGCGACCGTGCCGGCCAACCCGGGCCGAACCAGAATCCCCCTAAACAACCCCGGGCGCCGGCTCGAGCACCTGCTCGATCGCCTGGGCACTCATCCGCTCGCCCGCTCGGATCACGACCCCGTTCAGCCACGGGTCGTCGTCTGAGGTCTCGAACCTGATCGGCATCTGCGTGACCATCGCGCTCAGCGCCAGTTCGCGCTTGACCCCGATCACGCCGCCGCGCGCCCCGGTCATGCCGACGTCGGTGATGTAGGCCGTCCCTCCGGGCAGGATCCGCGCGTCCGCCGTCGGGATGTGGGTGTGGGTGCCGACGACTGCGGTCACGAGACCGTCGAGATGCCAGCCCATCGCGACCTTCTCGCTGGTCGCCTCGGCGTGCATGTCCACGAGCACGTGATCGACCTTGCCCTCGAGCGCGTACAGCGACGCGTCGGCCTCGGAGAACGCCGGCCGGCCCGCCTTCATGAACAGGTTGCCCGACAGCGAGATCACACCGAGCCGGACGCCGCCTTCGCTGCTGACCACGCACGACCCGTGGCCGGGCTGACTGGCGAGGAAGTTCGCCGGCCGCAGGATCCGCTCCTCCTCGTCGAGGTACGCATACACGTCCTTGTGCCGGTAGGTGTGGTTGCCGAGCGTGATCACGTCGACGCCGGCCGCGAACATCTCCCTGGCGATCTTCGGCGTGATCCCAACTCCGCCGGCGGCGTTCTCGCCGTTGACGACGACGAAGTCGGGCGAATACCGGTCGCGCAGTACCGGCAGCAGCGCCAGCAACGTCCGCTTGCCGATGCCGCCGACCACGTCGCCGACGAACAGGATGCTCACGGGTTCACTCATGTCTTGTCGGTGCTCATACTTCCAGGTGCATGCGTTTGAAGTTCCCCAGGCGACCGGGCACCGTTCCGCCCACCGCCGACGAGGGCGGCGAGCGTACCGATGCCGAGGGCCTGAGCGACCCGCCGAACGGCGAGAGCGCTTCTTTTGGGCCCCGGCCGGGGGTCGCTCACGCCGGAGTTCCGCCGTCGCCGGTCGTCGTTCCGCGCTGGATCCAGCTCGTCGTGCTCCCGCTCGCCGTCCTCGGACTGTGGGCGCTCGCGCGGGCGACCGGAACGGTCGTGCTGATCCTGCTCGGCGCAAGCACGATCGCGCTGATCCTGAACCCGGTGGTGAGGCTGCTCACCCGATATCGGGTTCCGCGCGGGCTCGCGATCCTGCTCATCTACCTGGCGGGCTTCGCGGTCGTCGGCGGAGTCGGGGTCCTGCTGTCGCAGCCGGTGAGCACTCAGGTCAGCCACCTAGAGCGCGACGTGCCTCAGTACGTCGATCAGGCGAACCGCGACCTGGCCAGCCTCCAGCGGTGGCTCGATCGGCGGGGAATCAAGGTGCAGATCCAGCGGCAGGGTCAGACGGCCCTGCAGACGCTGGGCACCCAGATCCAGAAGCGCTCGAGCGACATCGTCTCGTTCTCACGCGACCTCTTGACCCAGGTCATCACGACGTCGTTCGACTTCGTCCTCACGTTCGTGCTGTCGATCTACCTACTCGTGTACGGGGAGCAGATCGGAGAGCTCGTGCGCCGGATCATGCCCGCGGGCGACGGGACGCCCGAGGACGACTACCCGCTGCTGGTCCAGCGCGCGGTGTACGGCTACGTGCGCGGACAGCTCCTGTTCAGCCTGATCATGGGCGCGAGTGCGGCGCTCGGCCTGTGGATCTTCGGGGAGCTCGGGATCTTTCCGGACGGCGCGCAGTACGCGGTGTTCTTCGGCGCCTTCTACGGGCTCGCGGAGTTCATCCCGTACGTCGGGCCGATCATCGGGCCTCTGCCGGCGGTGCTTGTCGCGCTGTTCGCCAACCCGATCAGCGCCGTGTGGGTGGTCCTGTTGTTCATCGCCCTGCAACAGCTCGAGGGCCATTTCGTCGCGCCCCAGGTGTTCCGGATCTCGCTGCGGATCAACCCGATCCTGATCATCCTCGGGCTGCTGATCGGGTTCACGATCTACGGCATTGTCGGCTCGCTGCTCGCGCTGCCGATCGCCACCGTGATTCGAGTGACCGTGCTCTATCTGCGAAAGCATCTCGTGCTCGAGCCGTGGGGACCGATCGGGTCGGGGGTGATGGCCACCGGGCTCGAACGATGTCCCGATTGCGGGGCGGCCGCCGGCCCCAACGACGCCTACTGCCGCTCGTGCGGCGCGTCGCTCGAGCCGCGGGTCAAGCTGCCGGGTTAGTGGCCGCGTTGTCGATCGGGATGCAAACGGCGACGGTCGCGGCCCGGGGCGTGACCAAGAGCTTCGGTGCGCGGATCGCACTCGAGCGGGTCAGCTTCGAGCTGTACCCCGGCGAGGTCGTGGCGATCATCGGTCCGAACGGCGCCGGCAAGACGACGCTGCTGTCGATCCTCGCCGGCGCGCTCGAGCCGTCCGAGGGCGAGGTCGTGCGCGCCTCGGGTCCGCGCTTCGGCTGGGTTCCGCAGGAGCCTGCGCTCTACTCGAAGCTGTCGGTCGCCGAGAACCTGAGGTTGTTCGCGCGGCTCGAGCGGCTGGCCGATCCCGAGCAGGCGGTGGCGCGGATGCTCGCGCAGACCGGGCTCGAGGACCGCGCTGATGAGGAGGTCGGCCGGCTCTCGGGCGGGAACCAGCAGCGCGTGAACATCGCGATCGGTCTGCTGTCAGAGCCGCCGGCGCTGCTCCTCGACGAGCCCTCCGCGGCGCTCGATCCGCGCCAGCGCGAGCGGCTGTGGGAGTTCATCGGCGGGCTCGCCGGCCACGGCACGACGATCGTGTTCTCGACCCACAACGTCGCCGAGGCCGAGCACTACGCCGGCAGGATCCTGGTCCTCGGCGACGGCGAGCTGCTGTTCACCGGTACGGCGGCCGAGCTCGAGCGCGCCGTCAGCCGGCCGGCCGACGCGACTACAGAGCGTGCCGCGCCGCCGCTCGGCGGCGACTTCGAAACCGCGTTCGTGCGCTTCCTGCACGAACACGGCCACTGACGCGATGCGCTGGCTGTTCGTCAAGGACCTGCAGATCCTCAAGCGCTCGCCGTTGCTCGTCGGGCTGCTGGTCGTGTACCCGATCGTGATCGCGCTGATGATCGGGTTGGCGCTCTCGAGCCCGCCGGGGAAGCCGAAGGTGGCGCTGTACGACGCCGTGCCGGCGGGCCAGGGCAAGCTCCACTTCGGCAACCAGCAGATCAACATCTCCAAGTACGCCAACCAGCTGTTCCAGTCGATCGAGCCGATCAAGGTCAACTCCCGCGAGGAGGCGATCGCGAAGGTCAAGGACGGCCAGGCGCAGGCGGCGCTGATCATCCCGGTGGACATCGTGAGCGAGATCAACAATCTGGTCACGCAGGGGGTCGGCAACCCGACCGTTGAGCTCGTCCTGAACTCGAAGGATCCGCTCGAGCGGCAGCTCGCGCAGCAGGCGATCACCGCGCGGGCGAGCCAGGTCGAGCAGGCAGTCTCCAAGCAGGTGCTCCAGGTCGCGGTGCAGGACCTCCAGCGGGTGCTGAACGGCGGATCGCTCAATTTCCTGGGCCAGAACATCCCGTTGCTCGGGCTGAAGAACAGCCGGGCGATCGTCCAGGGAGCGATCGCCTCGCTCCCGCCGGACTCGCAGCTCCGGCCGGCGCTCCAGCAGGTGGCGAACTTCGCGAACCTCGCGATCGAGGGGCTCGGCTTCGCGACCCCGGTGCTGGGCTCGATCGGCTCGCCGCTGACCGTCGCAGACGACCCAGCTCGCGGGGAAGACGACTCCGACGGCCACGTACGCCGCCTCGATCGCCGTGATCGTGTCGTTGATGTTCGTCGGGGTGATGCTCGCGGCCGGGCTGCTCGCGCTCGAGCGCTCCGAGAACGCCTACTCGCGGCTGGTGCGCGGATTGATCTCGCCCACCGGGCTGCTGTCCGAGAAGGTCGTACTGTCGGCGGCCGCCGCCGGCGCGGTGACGCTCGTGATGTCCGCGTTCGTGTCGCTGTTCGTGCACCTGGACTGGGCGCGGTTCCCGCTGTGGCTCCTGGCGCTGGCGTTCGGGGGCCTTGCCTTCGCCGCGCTCGGGGTGGCGATCGGCGGCCTCGCCCGCGAGGTCAGCGTCGCGTCGCTGATGGCGTTCCTGCTGACGCTGCCGGTCGCGTTCGTCGCGCTGGTCCCGGCTGATGCGGTGTCCGGCACGGTCGAGTCGATCCTGAACGCGGTGGCGTTCGTGTTCCCGTTCAAGGCGGCGCTCCAGGCAGCATCGAACGCATTCAGCGGTGCGGCGCCGGGGATCGTCTGGCCGCTCGTGCACCTGGCCGTGCTCACGCTTGCATTCGGCGCGCTGGCGCGGCTAGCGCTGCGACGCTTCGCCTGACTCAGCTGGGATTCTGCGGCCGCCGGGCGCGCGTCAGCGCGAGCCGACCTGGCGCTGGAACATCACCGCGCAGATCACCGCGACGATGATCGAGACGACCGGCAGCCCCCAGCCGATCACTCCCACGAGGGCCAGTACCAGCGAGACCACGCCGACCCCGCCGGCGATGCCGCCGGTCACCACCAACTGGTAGGCGCGGCGCTCGCGCGCCCGCCGCGGGGAGTATCCGCCACGTTTCTGCAGGTCCGCCACATTGCGCAGCGTAGCGCGGCGGTGGCGTAGGGTGTTAGCGACATGGCTGATCCAGAACCGCACTTCATCCTCTTCTACGACTACGTCGAGAACATCGTCGAGCGCCGCGCGCCGCATCGCGAGGCTCACCTGGCCGAGATTCGCGCCGCCAAGGACGACGGGCGGATCATGCTCGCCGGCCCCCTGGGCGACCCGCCGCACGGCGCGGCGATCGTGTTCAAGGACAGGTCCGCAGCCGAGGCGTTCCCCGGGACGGACCCGTACGTGGACGCTGGACTGGTCACGAACTGGCACGTCGATCTCTGGACCGTGGTGGCGTAGGCCGCCGCTTGACGCGTGGGTCGGTGCGCCGGCTGCACGGACGGCCGAGGGCGAAAAACTCGCCACTCGGCGCGCGACCTGTGGTGAACGGCGATTCAGTCGGCTCAGGCGCGCACAAGTCGCCACTCGCCGCCCGAACCCGTCGAGTGGCGACTTTGTCGGGGCTGCCCTCGCTTGGTCAGCCCACCACGTCGTGCGTCGGACCACGCCGCGCCGCCCCGCGCGGCCGCGGGGCGCGGGTATCCTCACTCGTAATGCCGTTCCCGCAGACTCGCCTTCGCCGGCTGCGCGCGACCGGCGCGCTCCGCGGACTGGTACGCGAGACGAGCCTGAGCGCGTCGGACTTCGTCTACCCGATGTTCGTCGCCCACGGCATCGACCGCCGCGAGCCGATCGAGGCAATGCCCGGGGTCGACCGCCTGTCGATCGCGCACGCGGTCGATGAGGCCGGAGAGGCCGAGGCGCTGGGGATCCCGGCCGTGCTGCTGTTCGGGCTGCCGGCGGCTAAGGACGAGGAGGGCTCCGGTGCGTGGGACGACGAGGGCATCGTGCAACTTGCCACCCGCGCGATCAAGGAGCAGCACCCGGACCTGGTCGTGATCACCGATCTGTGCCTGTGCGAGTACACGAGTCACGGCCATTGCGGGATCGTCCGGCCGGACGGCGGCGTCGACAACGACGCCACGCTCGAGCTGCTCGCCCGCACCGCGGCGTCGCAGGCCCGCGCCGGCGCGGACATCGTCGCCCCCAGCGACATGATGGACGGCCGCGTGGGCACGATCCGCCACGCGCTCGACGAGGACGGCCACACCGAAACCCCGATCCTCGCGTACTCGGCCAAGTTCGCCTCGGCGTTCTACGGCCCGTTCCGCGAGGCCGCCGACTCCGCGCCCGCGTTCGGCGACCGGCGCGGATACCAGATGGATCCCGGCAACGGCGATGAGGCGGTCCGCGAGGCGAAGCTCGACGTCGAGGAGGGCGCCGACATCGTGATGGTCAAGCCGGCGCTCCCGTACCTGGACCTCATCCACCGGGTCAAGACGGAGACGAGGATGCCGCTGGCCGCCTATAACGTGAGCGGCGAGTACGCGATGGTCAAGGCGGCGGCCGCCGCCGGCTATCTCGACGAGCGCGCGACCGTGCTCGAGACGCTGACCTGCATCCGTCGCGCCGGGGCCGACATAGTGATCACCTACCACGCCAAGGAGGCGGCGCGATGGCTTCAATAAGCAAGGCGGGATCGGGCTTCGGTCCCAAGCTGCGTAGCCGCAAGGACGGCGCCGCGACCCCGCTCGACGATCTCGACAAGCGGCTGCTCAACCTGATGCAGGGCCGCTTCCCGATCGCACCCCGGCCGTACGCAGCCGTGGCCGCCGAGGCCGGGATCGAGGAGGCCGACGCGATGGCCCGGGTCAAGCGCCTGCTGGCTGAGCGCATCATTCGCCAGGTCACGCCGATCTTCGACACGCGTGCGCTCGGCTACTCCTCGATGCTGGTCGCGGCCAAGGTCGATCCCGAGAACCCGTGGCGCGCCGCCAACATCATCAACGCCCACCCTGGGGTCTCGCACAACTACCTGCGCAACCACGAGTTCAACATCTGGTTCACGATCGCGACCGAGCCCGACTCGCCGCTGGGGCTCGAGCGGACGCTCGAGGTGCTCGCGGACATTGCCGGCGCCGAGTCGATCCGTCAGCTGCCGACGCTCCAGCTGTTCAAGATCCGGATGGATCTCGAGATGGAGGGCGGGACCGAGGCGCTGGCCCAGGCGGTCGAGGTCGCGCCGCCGGCCGAGACCGAGCGCCAGCCCTACGACGAGTTCGACATCGCGGTGATTCGCGCGACGCAGGGCGACATGCCGGTGATCCCCGAGCCGTTCGCGCCCGCGGCCGAGGAGCTCGGAATCCCGCAGGAGCAGTTGTTGACCCACCTGCAGGCGATGCAGGAGCGCCGGCTGCTCCGCCGCGTCGCCGCGATCCTGTTCCATCGCCGCGCCGGCTTCAGCGCGAACGGGATGGGCGTGTGGAAGGTCCCCGACGAGCGGATCATGGAGCTCGGCCCGCGAATGGCCGCCTACCGCGGCATCTCGCACTGCTACCAGCGCCCCACCTACCAGGACTGGCCGTACTCGATCTTCACGATGGCCCACGGCCGCTCAAAGGACGAATGCGACGCGATCCTCGACTCGATCGCCAGCCAGACCGGAATCGACGAACGGGCGACGCTGTACTCCTCGACCGAGTTCAAGAAGATCAGGCTGCTCTACTTCACCGACGAGTACCGCGCCTGGGAACGCGAGCACGCGGGCGTGTGAGCGGGGCCGAGACCGCCGCGACGACGGACACCGGCCGCTCATCTGCGCTGTACGAGCGGGCCCGGGGGCTGCTGCCTGGTGGCGTCAACTCGCCGGTAAGGGCGATGCGCTCGATCGGCCGCGATCCGATCTTCATCGCCTCCGGCAACCGCGCGACGATCACCGACGTCGACGGCAACGACTACGTGGACTGGGTGTGCTCGTGGGGTCCACTGATCCTCGGCCACGCCGACCCGGACGTCGTGGCGGCGGTGACCGCCGCGGCGGCGAACGGGACGACGTTCGGGGCGCCCACTGCCGGCGAGGTCGAGCTCGCCGAGGAGGTCGCGGCGCGGATCCCGTCGGTCGAGATGATGCGCATGACCTCCTCGGGCACCGAGGCGACGATGAGCGCGATCCGGCTTGCCCGCGCGGTCACCGGCCGCGAGAAGGTCCTCAAGTTCTCGGGCGCCTACCACGGCCATGTCGACGGCCTGCTCGCGGAGGCCGGGTCGGGGCTCGCGACCCAGGGAATACCCGCGAGCCCGGGAGTTCCGGCAGGCGCCGCAGCGGCGACGGTGGTTGTGCCGTGGAACGACCCGGGGGCGGTCGCGCACGCCACCGAGCGTCATGAGCTCGCGGCGATCCTGCTCGAGCCGGTGCCGGCGAACATGGGTGTCGTGCCCCCCGCGCCGGGGTTCCTCGATGCGCTGCGCAAAGCGGCGGACGACTCCGGCGCGCTGTTGATCTTCGACGAGGTCATCACCGGCTTCCGCGTCGCCCGCGGCGGCGCCCAGGAGCGCTACGGCGTGCTCCCCGACCTCACGATCATGGGGAAGATCGTCGGCGGCGGGCTCCCGGCGGCGGCCTACGGTGGGCGCCGCGACCTGATGGGGCGGATCGCGCCGGCCGGCGACGTCTACCAGGCCGGGACGCTGTCGGGGAACCCGGTCGCGGTGGCGGCGGCGCTGACCACGCTCCGGAAGCTGAACGACGACGCCTACGCGCAGCTCGCGGCGACCACCACGGCGCTCGCGGATGGCCTGCGAGGAGCCGCCGCCGCGGCGGATGTACGAGTCCAGGTCCAGAGCCTCCCGGGCCTGCTCACCGTGTTCTTCTCCGAGACCCCCGTCGGCGACTACGCGGGCGCCGCGGCGTGCGACACCGACGGCTACGCGGCCTGGTGTCGCGGGCTGCTGGCTCGCGGCGTGTACCCGCCGCCGTCCCAGTTCGAGGCGTGGTTCCCGTCGCTCGCCCACACCCCTGCCGACGTCGAATTCACGGTCACCGCCGCCGGCGATTCGTTCGCGGACGTCGCCGCCCGATGAGGACCGCGCGCGACGGAGCCCGGGCACTGCGTGACGCGCTGCACGAACAGGGCGGCACGGTGGCGGAGACGCTGAACGAAACGGGCGGCGCCGGCGAGGCGCACGTTCCCGGCGCCCTCGACCGTCCCGGGCCGGCCCAGGTCGCGGCCGCGGGACCGCGCGCTCGCGGGCAGGAGCGGGAGTACGAGCTGCTGCTCGAGATGATCCTCGAGGGCTACCGGCTCCACTACGCCGAGCCGCTGGTTGTCCACACCGGCGACGTCGATCTCGCGCTGCTCCTCGGCGACCAGCTGTATGCGCTCGGGCTGTCACGTCTGGCCGCGCTCGGCGATCTCGATGCGGTGGCCGAGCTCGCCGACGTGATCTCGCTCGCTGCCCAGGCCCATGCCGTCTCCGATCGCGAGCTCGCGCAGGCGGTCTGGGAGGCCGGCGCGGCGTGCGTCGGTTGGGGTCCGAGCGAGGCTCATGTCAAAGCCAAGGCCCGAGCACGGGCGCACGATCCGGGCGCGGCCGCCGCGCTGCGCGAGGGCGCTTGTGCGGTTCGTATCTAGCCTGCCGACCCGCGCTTGTGAGGTTCGTATCGAGGTTGTTAGGCCCACGCGTATGGGGTCGCTCGGTGATGCCCTTTTCCGGCCGCGGGCGGTACGCTGTCGGTGTCTAAATTTGCCGTAAGGAACGCGAGGCCAGTGCCCGACCGCCACAAGGAAGCGAAGTCGAAGTACACGCTCGACCGGAACATCCCCGGCGCGTTCGAGGGGGAGACGGTCACGCGCCGCCGGCTGATGGTGCTATGGGCCAATGGGGTCGGCGGAGTCGCCGCGGCCGCGTTCACGCTGCCGGCGCTCGGGTTCGCGATCGCGCCGATCTTCAAGCGCGAGCCGACGACGTGGCAGGCGGTCGGCCGCCCGACGGACTTCACCGACACCGACTACGTCACGAAGGTGATCACGATCACCCCGGGGATCGGCGAGGCCGGCAACACGATCGCCTACGTCCGCAAGCGCAACCCGTCGATCGACACGGAGCCGGCGGATCAGTACAACCACTATGTCGCCCTGTCTGACCGCTGCATGCATCTGGGCTGTCCGGTCAGGTACGTGCAGGCCGCGCAGCGGTTCATCTGCCCGTGCCACGGCGGCGTGTATGACTTCCGCGGGATGGTCGCGGGCGGGCCGCCGGTCCGGCCGCTTGACCGCTTCTTCACCCGGCTGAACAAAGACACCGGTCTCGTCGAGATCGGGCCGCGCTTCTCGGTCAACGACGAGCTGCAGCGATTCTCGCCGCGCTTCCCGGGTGAGCCGATCGACGGAATCGGCCAGTATCTGTACCCGGCCCAGTTCGACACCGCCAATCCGCCGCCGCACTAGTCGAGATGCCTCGTATCCCCGCACCGCCGCTCCCGAAGGCCCTCCAGCCCCGGCCGAAGAAGCCGAGCGAATCGAACGGCCAGGTAACAACCCACCCGGCGCCGATCGAGACCGGGATCACCGTCGTCGACTGGCTCGACGAGCGCACCTCGATGTCGGGTGGCCTGCGCTGGCTGCTGTTCCGCAAGGTTCCGCGCGGGGTCAACTGGGCCTACACGCTCGGCTCGGCGACGCTGTTCGCGTTCCTCAACCAGGCGGTCACCGGGGTGTTCCTGGCGATGTACTACCGCCCCGACGCGTCCGGCGGCGCCTACGAGTCGATCCGCAACATCAACGACAACGTGTTCCTCGGGCAACTCGTGCACGGCATGCACAAGTGGGGCGCGTCGGTGATGATCATCCTGATCTTCCTGCACATGGGGCGGGTGTTCTTCTACGGCGCCTACAAGTACCCGCGCGAGCTGACGTGGGTGATCGGCGTCGTGTTGTTGATCCTGACGCTGGCGATGGGCTTCACCGGCTACCTGCTGCCGTTCGACCAGCGCTCGTACTGGGCCTCGGTCGTCGGCATCAACATCAACGCCGGCGGCCCGTTCATCGGGCCGTTCCTGTCGAACTTCCTGCTCGGCGGCGCGGACTTCGGCGCCACGACGCTCTCCCGCTTCTACGCGATCCACATGCTGCTGATCCCGGGCGTGATGGCGGCGCTGATCGGCGCGCACCTGTATCTGGTCACCAAGCTCGGCATCTCGGCCCCGCCGTGGCTGAAGCCGGATCCGCACGACGCCGACCACGAGCTCGAACAGGCGCCAGTGTGAGCCGCGCCGCTGACGGGAGACGTGCGCTCTCAGAGCCGACCGGGCGGGGGAGTGCGCTCTCGTGAACCAGGCCCAGAAGGAGACCTACCTCCGCGAATACTCGATGCTGAAGAACGAGGGCAAGCCGTTCTTCCCGTACGCGGTCGCCAAGGACGGGGCGATGGCGGTGATCGTGATGGCGGTGATCATCTTCCTGGCCCTGATGTTCGGCGCGGAGCTCGGCCCGAAGGCCGACCCGACCACCACCACATACGTTCCCCGGCCGGACTGGTACTTCTTCTTCCTGTTCGAGGTCCTGCGGGTCATGCGCAACGTCCCGAAGTTCACGCCGATGGCGACGATCGGCGTGCCGACGATCTGCATGATCCTGCTGTTCCTGCTGCCGTTCTACGACCGCAGCCCCGAGCGCCGGATCGAGCGCCGGCCGGTCGCGCTCGCGGCCGCGGTGGCGACGATCGCGGCGATGGCATATCTGACCTACAGCGGCGCGAACACGGGCTCGCCGAACACGGTCGACCTCAAGCCGCCGGCGACGCTGACGCCGGCGCAGCAGGCGACGTTCCGGGCCGGTGCGGACGTCGTCGGCGAGTCGGGGTGCCTCGCCTGCCATGTGATCGGCAACAACGGCAACAACGGTCCGGGGCCGGTGCTGACGCACATCGCCTCCACCGTCCCGGCGGCCCAGATCGCCTCGACGCTGCGCAACCCGACGCCGCCGATGCCGTCGTTCAAGGATCTTCCGCCCGAGAAGTTCAACAACCTCGTTTCCTTCCTCTCGTACCTCCAGTAAGCGCCATAGGGACCATGGCGAGCACGCGCCCGGGGGCGCTAGACGAGCCGCAGGTGCGTGCGATGTTCGATCGCATCGCCGGCCTGTACGACCGGATGAACACCGTGATGACGGCCGGCCTCCACCACGAGTGGCGCCGACGGGCGACCGACCTCGCGGAGCTCCGGCCGGGTGGACGGGCGCTCGACGTCGCCACCGGCACGGGCGATCTGGCATTCGAGCTGGCTTCGCGCGTCGGGTCGGGCGGTGAGGTGGTGGGCGTCGACTTCTCAGAGCGGATGCTCGAGCTGGCGCGCGCCAAGGCCGGCGAGCGCGCCCTCGGTGGCGCGCGCGTGCGGTTCGAGACCGGCAACGCGCTCGCGCTGGCCTATCCGGACGGAGAGTTCGATGCCGCCACCGTCGGGTTCGGCGCGCGCAACTTCTCAGACCTCGATCGCGGCCTGTCGGAGATGGCGCGGGTGGTCCGCCCCGGCGGCCGGGTCGTCGTGCTCGAGATCACCACCCCGCGCCGCCCACCGCTGTCGACGTTCTTCGGGCTTTGGTTCGACCGCGTGGTCCCGGAGCTTGGCCGGCTGGTGGACTCGCAGGCTTACAGCTACCTGCCGAGCTCGGTCAGGCGGTTCCCCGGTCCCGAGGAGCTCGCCGCTCGGATGTGGGCGCTGGGGCTGCGCCAGGTCCGCTACGTGCTGACCGCCGGGGGCATCATCGCCCTGCACGTGGGAACGGTCCCGACCTGATGGCCACGGGCGCACAGGCCGTCGTCGATGCCGGGGGCGAGCAGCTGACTCGGATCATGGACCGGGTCGAGCAGCGGATGGCCGAGCTCGCGACCGGCCACGGGGACGTGCTCGCGCGCTACGCCGGCGACACGATCTCCGCCGGCGGCAAGCGCCTGCGTCCCCTGCTGGTGTGCATCGCCGCGGGCGCGCCGCCGCCCGAGACCGACGGACTCGTGCGCGCGGCGGTCGCGGTCGAGCTCGTGCACGGAGCGACGCTCGTCCACGACGACGTGCTCGACGGCTCGCCGCTTCGGCGCGGTCGCCCGACCGTCGTCGCGACCGGAGGGCGTGGTCTCGCCATCGCCACCGGGGATCTGCTGTTCTCGCGTGCGTTCGCCGAGCTGGCCGGCGGTGGGTCGGCCGACGCGGTCCGGGTCCTGACCCGGGCGAGCCGCGAGCTGGCGCTCGGGGAGCTGGCGCAGCGCGCCGACGCCTGGCGCGCCGACGTGACCGTCGCGCGGTATCTCGACCGCTGCCGCTTGAAGACCGCCGTGCTGTTCCGCGCGGCCTGCGAGCTCGGCGCGCTCGAGGCCGACACCGATGCCGACGCGCTCGGCGGCTTCGGCGAGCGGATCGGGCTTGCGTTCCAGATCCTCGACGACGTCCTCGACGTGTCCGGTCCACCGGAGCGCACCGGCAAGCCTCGCGGCGCCGACCTGCTCGACGGCACCGTCACGCTGCCTCTGATCCTGGCCCGGGCGCGAGACCCCGAGCTCGCCGCGCTCGATGTGCGGACCGTGCGCACGGCGACCGATGCGGCCGTGGTGTGCGACCAGATCACCGCCACCGGGGCGCTTGAGGTGGCGAAGTCCCGGGCGCGGGGGCTGGTCGCCGACGCCAAGCTCGAGCTGCCACCGTTGCCGGCGCGTCAGCGCGCCGCGCTCGAGCTGGTGGCCGACGTCGTGGTCGAGCGGTACTCCTAAATCCGGGGCCGCCTGCGGCGGCGTCCATGGGGCCGGGGAGCCCGTCCTGTCCGGATTAAAAGTCTTCGGGGAGGATCTGGTCGGCGTGCAGGGCGGTGATGAACCGATCGATCTGATCGGCCATGTTCGCCTGCGTCAGCCGCTGGAGATCGCGGAGCATGTCGGCGAGGCCCTCGTCGAGCCGATCCTCGAGCTCGCGCACCTGGTCCTGGGTGTACAGGCCCTCGGTGTACCAGTCGCAGTTCGGGCAGTTCAGCACGAGGTTCCAGGACTCCTCCGGCGCCTCCGACCAGTCGATCGGCTGCACCAGCTCGGAGTTGCAGTCCGGGCACATGTGCAGGCCACGCGTCGTGTGGTTGTGGTCGTTGAATCTGACCACCTCGATGCTGCGCCCGCTGGGGAGGACGATGCGTCGGACTGAAGGCTGTTCTGGCTGCTGATTCATTGGTGTCTCCGAGCCCTTAATCGGCCCGCGCCACCGGCAACTTGAGGAGCTTGTTAGGGAGTGGCCGAGCGGCCCGTTTTCACCCCTTGCGGCGGACCGGGTAACCTTGGAGTCCCCATCCGGAGGACCGCCGAATGTTCCGTAATCCGACCACCGATCTGATCGTCGTTCTGGTGATCGTCCTGTTGATCTTTGGACCCAAGCGGCTGCCGGGCCTTGGGAAGCAGCTCGGGACTGGCCTGCGTGAGTTCAAGGAGTCGATCACCGGGGAGCACAAGGACGACCAGCCTGCCTCGCGGCCCGAGATCACGTCCGCCAGCGCCTCGACGCCGGATGGAGCGGCGAGCGCTCCGGCCGAGCGCGAGTCCGCTGAGGTCGGATCGCAGCGCCGCGACTAGCGGCGCGCCCGGGAAGCTTCGGTCGTGTCGAAGTTCCGGCCCATCGGGCACGATGACCGGCTGAGCATCGTCGACCATCTCGACGAGCTACGGACGCGCCTGATCGTCTGCCTGGCCGCGCTCGTGGTCGCGTTCGGGCTGTGCTTCTGGCAGAACAACCATCTGATCAAGGTCCTGAACCGGGCGCTACCGCACAACTCCGCCGTGGCCGCCCACAACGGGCTCGCGTCGGCGCCGTCAGAGGCGGTGCAGCTCCGTCAGCTGTTCAGCAAGCAGGCCGCGGCGGCCACGGCCCTGGCCAACGCCCCCGGGATGTCAGCGCAGGCACGGCTCGCTTACCTCCAGGAGGCTGCCGCGTACAGCCAGACCGCCAAGACCCTCCCGGACAGCTTGTCGACTCAAGAGAAGCCGATCACGATCGGCGTCGGCGAGCCGTTCACGACTACGCTGACCGTCGCAGCGTACTTCGCGCTGCTGTTCTCTTTACCCGTTCTTATCTACGAGGGCTATGCCTTCATTATTCCTGCTCTCGATAAACACGAGCGTCGTGCAGCGTTACCGGTGATGGTGGCGGCGCCCGCGCTGTTCCTCGCCGGCGTCGCGTTCACGTACTTCGTCGTGCTACCGCCCGCCGTCCATTTCCTGCAGGGCTACAACGCCGACCAGTTCGACGTGCTGGTCCAGGCCAAGTCCTATTACTCGTTCCAGATCCTCACGATGCTCGCAGTCGGCGTCGCCTTCCAGCTGCCACTCGGGCTACTCGGACTACACCGTGTCGGCGTGATCAACGGCAGCACCCTGACGACACACTGGCGCTACGCTACGGTGATCATCGCGGTGATCGCCGCGGCGATGCCGGGAGCCGACCCAGTCACGACAGGGCTGGAGACGGCGCCGCTCGTAATCCTGTTCCTCGCAAGTATCGTGCTGCTCAAGATCGCTGATCGCCGCGCCGCGGCCCGTGCCGCCCGCGAGGCCGCGGGCTCATTCGGCGACGGGCTCGATCCCACCTAGCCGATGCTGTTCGATCTTCGCAGCCGCGGTCGGCGCAGAACCGTGCAGGCCGTTTATCTGGGACTCGCGATCCTCATGGGTGGCGGCCTCGTGCTGTTCGGGGTCGGCGCGGGCAACGGCCTCGGCGGCCTGTTGAACGCGTTCAACGGTGGCGGGTCCACGTCGGGGCAGAAGTCCGTCGTCAGCCAGCAGGAGAAGAACGCGATCAAGGCGACCCAGCTCAACCCGAACGACGCGCAGGCCTGGGCCTCGTTGTTGCAGGCGCGCTGGACTGCCGCCGGACAGGGCAACGACTTCAACTCCTCGACCGGCCAGTTCACGAAGGCCGGCCTGACCGAGCTGGGCCTGGCCACGCAGGCCTGGCAGAAGTACCTGAAGCTGACCAAGAATCCCGACCCCGACCTCGCCGTGCTCGCGGCCCGCGCCTACGCCGGGCAGTCGAATTACGCCGGCGAAGCCAGCGCCTGGGACATCGAGACGCTCGGCGCTCCGGACGCTGTGAAGGGCTTCGAGTGCCTGGCCGTGTCCGCCTACGCCGCCGGGCAGACGCGCAAGGGAGATCTGGCCTCGGCCAAGGCCCTCAGCCTTGTCCCCAAGGCCCAGCAGGCCCTTCTCAAGAACCAGATCAACACGGCCAAGACCCAGCCTTCGATCGCACAGCAATGCTGATCGCCCCGTCCGGGATCGCCGGGTAACATCGCCACAAGGGCCGTTAGCTCAACTGGCAGAGCAGGGGACTCTTAATCCCAAGGTTGGAGGTTCGATTCCTCCACGGCCCACTCCAAACGCCCCGCACAGCGGGGTTTTCTCGTTCTCGGGACTCGGGCTCATTACGAAGCATGTCCCCAATATGTCCCGCGACCAGGACGCGCTACCAAGACCGCGGGGATCGAGCCGAAGACTCTCCTCGCATAGGCGCTGAGCAGGGCCCGCGACGTCGCCGACGAGATGCTCGTGCGACAACGAACGCAGGTCTGCGTCGGCCGTCGCGGGCGTGGCTCCTCCACGCCGCAGGGGTCGCGGCGGCGTGGTGCGCCGCTTCGCTCGAGCTGAGCTGGCCGGCGCGCCGGACGATCCCGGCGTCGACCTCGGCGGCGCGCTCCTCGCGGGTCGAGCGCCGCCATGTACCGCCGGAATCCGGGCGTGGCGCCAAGGCCCCGTCTCGCTCGCCCACGATCCACATGCGTCGCGCACATGAAGGCACCCCCCTCGCGCCAGCTCAAACACATCTCCTTCGCCCTGATGCGCCCAAATCAGCACGCGGCCGCATCGCTGGTGGCTCGAGCGGCTTGCAGGATCAAGGCCGTGACCTCGTCCGGGTGGGTGAGGATCGAGAGGTGGCCGGAGTCGATCTCGATCGTTGTCGCGTTCATGCGGTTGGCAAGGAAGCGCTCGAGTTCCGGGGAGGTGGTGCGATCTCGCCGCGAGACGGCGTACCAGCATGGCTTTGACCGCCACGCCGCGACGGTGACCCTCTCCGTGAAAAGACGTCCGAGATGCGGCCCTGGACTGCGTAGAGGGCACGAGCCTTGACTGAGTCGACGCCGTTGGCAAAGTCGTTGAGAAACGCGTGCTCTGTCAGCCCGCCAAATCCGTGCTCGTATACCAGCCCAGCGTTGGCAGGGGGCGTCGGGAACCTCTTCGTGAGCGCGGCATAGTCCTCGCCCGCGTCCGGTGCTCGGGCGGCGACATACACCAGACCGACGACGTGTGGGTCGGTCCCGGCTTCGGTGATAACGGTCCCGGCGAAGGAGTGGCCGGCCCGAATCGTCGGGCCGTCCTGCATCGCCAAGATGCGGCGAGTGTGTGCGACGTCATCAGCGAGCGAGCCCAGCGGGTTCTGCACAGCGGTCGCGGTCATGCGAGCGGCCTGTAACCGCGCGATCACCTCAGACCAGGATGAGCCGTCGGCGTATGCGCCGTGGACCAGAACCACGTTGCGAACCTGTCCGCCGGTTGACGCGTTCATGTCGATCGACCGAAAGCCGCAAACGTGCCCACGTCTACCCATGACCAGGTGCCAGCCGATCGCCGGACGCGGCTGATCGCGCGGCCCGGTTCGTATCCGACCAGATCAGATCGGGCTCCTTAGCGACGGTGAGCGCGAGGGTTCCTTCACCAAAGTGGATCGCGGTCGGCATCAGGCGGCGGCGGAATGCTGAACGAGCATGATGCTGCCGTCAACTGTCGCCTTGATCGAAATGGCCTAGCCGCCGCCGACTGTCCTCAAGGCGGCCCAGATCGAGATCACGCCGACAAGGTCGAGCAGAACGCCGGCTTGTACGTCACCCTTCGCGACGAGGACGCCGCCGACAGCGATCATGGCGTCCCTCCTCCGACGGCGCCAACTCGCGGCGCAACGTATCTCCCGTTACGGCGCCCGAACGCGCAGCTCAGGCGAGGAAAGCCCCAATGCCGACGGCGATGATTGCTGCTATCGGTACGACCTGAATATCGGGTCGAGGCGCTGCCTGCTTGAAGGAGGGACCGGCGCTCCGGCAGCGTTGCCGCCGGGGCAAGTCAGACACAGAGTTGGATCTCGACCTAAGCGGCACTTTCGCGGAAGGCTCCTTTCTGGCGTTGTCACCCGGTTGGGGTGATGGCGACTCGGTTCGGCGCCCGTAGCTTGCTGGTGGGGAAGCCATGCGATCGCTCGTTATGAGCGTGAGGACGGAGGCGGCGATGCCGATCAAGATCAAGGGCTTGCGGGCGGTTGCGGTGGCGAGTGTTGGGCTCGGGGTGTTCAGCTTTGGGTCGTTAACGCTTGCGGGTTCGGCTGCGGCGGCGTTGCCGCTGGGCTGCTCGGAGTCGTCCAGCACAGTGACGTGCACGTTCTCGCTTACCGGCTCGGCGCAGCGCTTTGTGGTTCCGGCTGGCGTGGACTCGATCATGGTCGCGGCGGTCGGCGCGCAGGGCGGCGGCGGCGGCGGCGCGACTGGCGGCCTCGGCGGCGAGGCGCAGGCGGCGCTCGGCGTGTCGCCGGGAGCGGCGGTCGAGGTGCTCGTCGGCGGCCAAGGGTCCTTGGCGTTGCAGGGCGCGGCGACGGGCTCTCCTGGTGGCTTCAACGGCGGCGGCACCGGTGGCAACCCTGGCTCGGGGGGGATGCAAGAGGGCGGTGGGGGTGGAGGCGCGTCGGATGTACGGCTCGGGGCGTGCGCGAGCACACTTAGTTGCGATCTGGCCGCACGCGTACTGGTCGGCGGTGGCGGGGGTGGCGCAACCCACGTAGCGCCGGCCAACGGCGGCGGCGGCGGTTTCCCCGCGGGCGGCGTCGGATCCAGTTTTGGCGGTGCAGGAGGCGGCGGTGGAACTCAGACCTCAGGAGGGGCCGCGGGTTCGGCCGACACGTCGGTGTGCGGCGATGCGGGAACGGGCACGACAGGCGGCGCAACGACCCAGGATGCGGGCGGCCCGGGCGGCTCCGGCGGAGTGGAGAATGCCCCGCCCCTCCCTCCGTCCCCGGGCCAGGGCGGTGGTGGTGGCGGCGGCGGCTACTGGGGTGGTGGCGGCGCCGGCGGCGGGTGCGGCGAGGGGGGCTTCGGGGGTGGAGGTTCCAGCTTCGGGCCGGCTGACGCGACGTTCACGAACGCATCGCAGACAGGAAACGGAGTGGTGACGATCAGCTACGTCGTAGGCGCGGCGCAGGCGAGCCCGCCGACGTTGAGCTTCCCCACCCAAGCGCAGAGCACGCTAAGCGCTCCGCAGACGGTGACGGTCACCAACACTGGGCTTGGCCCGCTGGTCGTGACCGGCCTGACGTTTGCCGGTGCCGATCCGCAGGACTACCTGGTCACCTCGAACGAATGTTTGGGTCCGATCGCCTCCGGGGCGATCTGTGTGGTCGGGGTCGCTTTCGCGCCTCAGGCGCAGGGAGCAAGCAGCGCCACGTTGCAGATCGCAAGCAACGACCCAAACGGTCCGGCGAGCGTGTCGCTGTCGGGCACCGGCGGGCAGCTCCCGCAAGGGCCGCGAGGACCGACCGGGACGACCGGCGCGACCGGGCAGACTGGAGCCACCGGAGCTAGCGGAGCCACCGGGCCGACAGGGGCGCAGGGCGTCGCTGGCAAGATCGAGCTGGTGGTCTGCAACAAGGTCACCAAGACGACCATCGCGCACGGGAAGAAGCACAAAACGACCGTTCAGCACTGCAGGACCAGGCTGGTCTCGGGCGTGGTCAAGTTCACGATCGACAGAGACGATCTGGGCGCCAGCGTTTCCCGCGCCGGAATCACCTACGCCACCGGGCTGGCAATCCCGACGGGCACCGACCGCTGGCAGCTGATCCTCACCCGTCACCTGCGCAAGCTCCGGCCCGGGCGTTACACCCTGACGCTGAGGAGCCGCCACGGAGGACGCCGAATCCTCGAACGCAGACCGATCACCATCACCTAACCACGCCATGGCGGGCGACCCCTGGTTCGCAGAGATGCCGGGCCGCCCGCCAAACCAAACCGCTCGCGCGAGAGTGTCGAGTTGGGCTAGCAGCGGCAGCGCCACAAATAGCCTGACTCGGAGGCGAGGCCGTGCTTCGCCGCTGTCGGGGTTGGCTGAGATCTGAGCGTCGGTCGCACGCTTCGGTGTTGTTCGATATGCCTGTTATGCGTTGGTCGGATGCTGATGATGGTGCGCTGTTGGCCGCGAGCCGGTCTGAACCCGGTGCGTTCATGACGTTCTACCGGCGCTACGAGTCCGCGGTGATCGGCTACCTCCTGCGCCGGACCGGGAACACTGAGCTTGCGGTCGATCTCGCGAGCGAGGTGTTCGCTGAGGCGCTCGCGTCACGTGGCCGCTACCGGCGGGGGACGGACTCGGCAGCAGCGTGGTCGTTCACGATCGCTCATCACATCCTGACCGACAGCCTGCGTCGTGGCCGCGTCGACGCGCGCGCTTGGCGCCGGATCGGGATCGTTGACGCAATCGCTTACAGCGACGGTGATCTAGAGCGGATCGAGTCGCTCGTGCGACTAGCCCGATCCGACAGCCGTGTTGATGTTGCGCTGGTTTGGCGCGGCCCACCGGCAACGTCGCGGTCGCGGCGCAAACCCCGAGATCTCTGCGACAGAAACGGGGGACTCAGCACGTCGAGCAGGAATACTCCGGTGTCGATGAGCACCGTCGAACGTCTGGTCACGGTTATCGACATCGATGATCGCGACCCCGGGGCCCGCTCGATCCGGGCTCGACATGAGGCGGCGCTCGCTGATGGTCGGCGCTTCGTCTTGCTAGATGACCGCGGCTGGAGCAGCAGTGCAGGCGTTGACGGCCGCCCGACGCCCTGCTCTGCTGGGGTAGCGGACTTAGGTCCGCCGTGTTCCTTCCTGCTGTGGCCGCGTAGCGCGATTCGGATGCGCCGTTGGGGGATAGCGTCCCCTGTGCAACCTCCGCGATAAAGGGTGTGCCGACAGTGGATGGGCTACTGGCGTGGTGGCGGTCAGCGGTGCTGTATCAGATCTACCCGCGCAGTTTCCTTGACTTCGATGGCGATGGTGTGGGTGATCTCGCCGGCGTTACCGCGCAGCTTGATTACCTAGTGAAGCTAGGGGTCGATGCCTTGTGGTTGTCGCCGATCTACTCGTCCCCGATGGTGGACTTCGGCTACGACATCACCGACCACTGTCGAATCGATCCCATCTTCGGCACCCTGGACGGCTTCGATCAGATGCTGGCCGGCGCCCATGCTCGTGGGCTTCGAGTCGTGTTGGACTTCGTGCCCAACCACACTTCTGATCGCCATCCGTGGTTTGAGCAGGCCCGCGCGTCACGCACCAATCCGCGGCGCGACTGGTACGTGTGGGCCGACCCAGCCGAGGACGGCGGCCCGCCGAACAACTGGTTGTCGTGCTTCGCCGGCGCAGGGTCGGCCTGGGCTTTGGACGGCATCACCAGCCAGTACTACCTGCACTCCTACGCCATCGAGCAGCCTGATCTGAACTGGGCGAACCCGGCTGTGCGCGAGGCAATGATCGGGGTGCTGCGGTTCTGGCTTGACCGCGGCGTCGACGGATTCCGGGTCGACGCGATCCACCGGTTGATCAAGGACCCGACGCTGGAGCCCAACCCGCTCGAGGTCGCGCAGGCGCGTACCGGGCTCGGTGAGAATGCGAGGCTGCTCCGTCATATCGACCAGCCCGGCGTGCACCACGTGATCCGCGAGCTGCGCGCCGCGCTAAGCGACTACGAACCTGAGCGGTTGCTGCTCGGTGAGGTCGGCGTCGCCGACCCGGAACGCTGGGCTGCGTACTACGGCGACGGGGACGAGCTGATGCTGACGTTGAATTTCGTCTTCTGGTCCCAGCCGTGGTCGGCGGCCGCGTTTCACGACGTCCTCGCTACGACGACCAGATTGGTTCCGGACGGGGCGTGGCCGGTGTGGGCCCTCGGCAACCACGACATCATGCGGCTGGCTACCCGGTATGACCAGGACGGTCGCGGTCCAGTGCGGGCGCGCGTTGCGGCGATGATGCTGCTGACACTGCGCGGCACGCCGCTGCTGTACTACGGCGACGAGATCGGTATGACCAACGTGGCTGTCCCCACCGGTGACGCCGCGGATATCGATGGACGCGACGGCGCGCGCACACCAATGCAGTGGAGCCCTGGCCCTAACGCCGGCTTCACGACCGCATCGATGTCGTGGCTGCCGGTCCCGGACCCGCGGCTGAAGAACGACAACGTGATCGACCAGCAGGCGGACCCGGAGTCACTTTGGAGCCTTTACCACGACCTACTCACACTGCGACGTTCGACACCTGCACTCCCCGGCGGCGAGAGCCTCCTGCTCCCGACCGACGGACATGTCCTCGCCTACCGTCGCACTGCCGACAGGGAGTGCGTCCTCGTCGCCCTCAACTTCGACCACAACCCGCACTCAGTTCCTCTACCCGCCGACCTCAAGGGCGAGCAAATCCTCCTCAGCACCAATCCGCGCCGACAGCACCGTGTCTGCGGCGATGTTGTCGAGCTCGCCGCGGACGAAGGTGTGATCATCAACTGCAGCTAACCCCTGAGAACTCGACGCATGGGAGTCGGCCAGCTGAACCCGCAGGCGCTAGAGGGCACATCGAGGCGTGCTCAGATACGCGCCTCGGACTGCACCGAATCACCTCGACCCGGTGACAGGCCTAGGGAAGAGAAGCCCCTCGCGCGGCGATCCAGAGGTCGTACCACTCTTGATGGGTGAGGTTAGGGTCTCGTCGCACCGCGTCTTGGCAGGCTCTGATGCGATGCGGGCGGGAGGTCCCGATGATCGGCGAGATACGGGCAGGATGCCGTTGCAACCACCACAGCAGTACCGTCTCCGGCGTCGTGTTCTTGGCCGCGGCGAGTGACGCGACCATGCGCTCGGTCGCCTGCTCGGTCGTCGTCTGTGCTCGGCCGCTGTATCGGCCCTGCGCGAGCGACCCCCATGCCTGCAAGCGAATCCCGTTCGCTTGACAATGCTCGATCGTGCCGAACGGAAAACCGTTCGCTGCCGCCTCCGAAGTGTTCACGAGCACGCCCGCCTCAAGCCAATCACGACGATGAAGACTCATCTCCAGTTGATTCACAACCAGCGGCTGGTCAACATGGCGTTGCAGAAGCGTGATCTGTTGCGCACCGCAATTCGACACTCCGAATGACCGCACCACCCCTTGCTGGTGAAGTGTGCTCACGGCCTGGGCGATGTCTTCCGGGTCAGCCAATGGGTCGGGTCGGTGCAGCAGCAGGACGTCGATGACGTCGGTGCGCAAGCGAGACAAGCTCTCCTCGACCCGCCGAATGATGCTCTTACCTCGCAGGTCGTAGAAACCCGGCCGCTCGCCTTCAGCGAGCCGGATGCCGCACTTTGTCTGAAGGACGATGCGCTGACGCAGCTCCGGGGAGCGGGAAAGGATCTCGCCGAACACCGCCTCGGCCTTGCCGTGACGATAGATGTCGGCGTGGTCAAAGGTCGTGATGCCGCTGTCCAGGGCTGCGCCGATCGCGGCCTCTGCTTCGGCGATCTCAGCTGTTCCGTACGGCTGCAGATCCCACGTGCCACCGAGCCCCATGCACCCGAACAACAAACGATCCTCAGCAACGGTCGCGGCTGTCACCACCCGCGAATTTTCCCACACGCTCCTCGAGCACGGCACGACTCGCGTCAGATGCGCTGCCTCCTACCGCCGGCAGTCAGCGCCCACGGATTCCCACGTCTGAGCATAGGAGCACCCCAGCGACGGTTTGCCAGGCAGCCCCTCCGGGCTACGAGCAGCGCTCTCGGAAGTAGCCCGATCCAGCAGTCTCGATCGATGGTTCGGGACCGGTCGACGCTGCCGGTGCTTCGTGGGCGCGGCAGTTGGGTTGCGGACTTCGTTCGCGTCGGTTCGAATGACACTTCCATCTCCGACGGGCGGGTTAGGACGGGCGCCCTTGCGTGCATCTGCGTGTCGGCATAGGTTGGCGTGCGACCGAAGGAACACGACCACTTCAAACGCCCCGCACAGCGGGGTTTCCTCGTTCTCGGGCCGGCGGCGATTGCGGCGACCTCCGGGGGTCGGGTGGTGGCGGTTGCCGATCGGGTGGTCTGGTGGGACGATGGTGTTCGTTATTCGGGCATCAGCTGAGGAGGTCGATCGCCATGCCAGGTCGGGAGTCCGGCGGAACGTTTCGCGAGAAGCCTGGGGTGCCGAGCGCGCAGGAGTTGCGCGTCCGGTTGCAGGAGCTCGTTGACACTATGCCGACGGAGGGCATCTGCCCGCTTGAGTGGGCGGTGCCGGCGTATTTCCTCGGGGACATGGGCGCGCTGGCGGTGTTGAGCCTGCGCTCTGGGAACTGAGCGCCGTCTTGGGAGCGGCCTAGTTTTCGACCGGCGTGACGCGGCAACCGGACGCGCCACAAGCCCGCGTGGAACGAGAAGCCGGGGAACGCTGGCCTCAGCGGCGGACCCGGTAGTGCATGTGGGTGACACCGCCCTGTCCCTCGAGGATCCTGGTGCGCTCCAGCTCGATGTGCTCAGGAGCGAGGCCCTCGAACAGACGGCGCCCTTGGCCGAACAAGACCGGGATGACATGGAGCTCGAGCTCGTCGAGGACCCCAGCGGCAAGTGCGAGCTGTGCGACCCCGGCGCCGTGGACCAGCACGTTCTTCTCGCCCGCAGCCTGCTTGGCCAGAGTCATCGCACTCGTGACGTCGTTCACGCGGGTGACCAGCGGCCACTGCTCAATATCGATTCCTGGCTCCTGGCGGTAGAGGATGAAGATCGGCACGCCGTCGTGGTGGTCGCCGCTCCAACCGCCGGCAGGCTCGAACGTCCCGCGGCCGGCGACGACCGCGCCCGTGGACATCAACTCGTCGAGGACTTCGCCGTTGACGCCCACCGGATGGGCGGCTTTTCTGTGGTCGGCGTCGGCACCCGTCAATGCCCACTCGTGCAGGCGATGCCCGCCGTCACCGAGGCCGTTGTCCAGTCGTTCATTGGGCCCGGCGATGAACCCGTCGAGCGACATCGACATGTCGAGAACGGTTGCGCACATGGCGTCTCCTTCTTGGAAGTCTGCTCGCTTATTCCTGAGACCTGGTTGCGACGGAGAATTCATCGGCCCGCGGACCAGGACGGTTGGCCGGCCCGAATGGCGCGACGCCGCAACCGCCTTCTGCCTCCGGTTTGACATTCGATCGGGCCGAGTGACAACTCACGTCGCCGATTTGCTCGATTTGCAAGAGGCTGAAATGCACTCACGCCGGTGTGGCCGAGATTGCGTAAGGCGCCGCCGCGTCGCTCTCAGGCCGTGACGGGTGCTCTAGGGTGGAGATGAATGAGCGATACGCCTCGGTTGCGACACTCGGTTCGGGTTCTCCTGCTGGACGAGGAAGACCGGTTGCTCTTATTCCGGGGAGAGGAGCCCGAGACCCGTGCCGCGTTCTGGTTCCCGGCCGGTGGTGGTGTGGCGGAGGGTGAGGACGTCCGCGCTGCTGCGGCCCGCGAGGTTGCTGAGGAGACGGGCCTGGTAGCTGTGCCGCTTGGGTCAGAGGTCTGGAGGCGCCGCCACGTCTTCACTTGGCGCGGGGTCCTGTGGGACCAGCGAGAGCGGTGGTTCATGGCGCGGGTTCACCACTTCGAGCCGGATGGCGTAGCGATGACCGAGGCCGAGAAGGCTGAGCTGACAGACTGCCGGTGGTGGACGCTCGACGCGCTGGACGCGACGGCCGAACGCCTCGTGCCGCGTGACCTAGCAACGCGTCTTCGCAGGCTGCTCACTGACGGCCCCCCTCGGACGCCCATCGAGGTTGGGTTCTGAGCAGGGTGGAGGCCGTTCGACGATGTGCAACCTCGCGGGGGCCTTCTGGCGTTTGAGTGGGAGCGCGATCTGAGGGTGACCCGTCGTTTTGCCTGCTGAGGTCGGGGTTCGCTGCGGCTGAAGTTCTTCTCGCTGGTTGCGCGGAGCGCAGCGACGCGCCGCCGGCCCTTGGTGAAGGCTGCTGGTTGTCGAGATCAGCTGCTCTTCAGAGGAGGGACGGCGTGCGCGTCACTACGGCATTGAACAGGCTGCTGGCGCTTCGGGGTGTGAGCGTCACCGGGGTCAGGCTGACCCCCGAGGGGGTGATGGTTCGGGTCCGGCTTGGTCGCCGGCGGATTGCGTGTTCGGTGTGCGGCCAGGTGTACACGGGCATGCACGATCGGGACGTGCGCCGCTGGCGGCATCTGGATCTGGCCGGTCATCGCTGTTTTCTGGAGTACGAGCTCAGACGGGTGGAGTGCCGGGATTGCGGGGTGCGGGTCGAGGCGGTCCCGTGGGCTCGGCGCGGCGCGCGGCACACCCGGGAGTTCGAGGATCTGGTCGCGTTCTGCGCGCAGCGGATGGCCAAGAGCCAGGTCCAGTCGCTGTTGCGCGTCGCTTGGGACACGGTCGGGCGGATCATCGAGCGGGTGGTGGCCGACCACCTGGATGACCGTCGTCTGGACGGTCTGGTCCAGATCGGCGTCGATGAGATCTCCTACCGCCGCGGCCGGCGGTACCTGACCAACGTCGCCGACCACGCCACCGGCGGGATCGTGTGGAGCGCCCCCGGCCGCAGCGGACGCACCCTGGGCGAGTTCTTCGAGCTCCTCGGCGACCGCAAGGACTCGATCCGGGCGGTCTCGATCGACATGTCAGAGCCCTACGCCGGCGCGATCCGCACCTGGCTGCCCGACGCCGAGATCGCGTTCGACCCGTTCCACGTGGTCGCCCTCGCCGGCGCCGCGGTCGACGAGGTTCGCATGCGCGAGTGGCAGACCAGGGGCCATTCCCAGACCCCGGGCGGGATCTGGATCAAGCACACCCGCTGGGCGCTGCTCAAAGCCCCTGAGAAGCTCACCGACCGCCAACGCCTCGCGCTCGCCGGGATCCAGCAGACCAACCAGCGGCTCTACCGCGCCTACCTACTCAAGGAGCAACTCCGAGCGCTCTACCAGCTCCAGGACGCAGCCCAAGCACCCGCGCACCTAACCGCCTGGATCGCCTGGGCCGTGCGCTCCAAACTCAAACCATTCGTCCGACTCGCCCGTACCCTGCGCCGCCACCGCGACGGAATCCTCGCCGCGATCCGCCTCGACCTAACCAACGCGAGGCTCGAGGGCCTGCACAACAAAATCCGGCTCCTGAGCCACCGCAGCTACGGCTTCCACTCACCCCACGCACTGATCGCCCTCATCTACCTCTGCTGCGCCGGAATCACCATCACCCCACCACACCGATGAGCCACTCAAACGCAGAGAAGCACCCCTCGCGATTGCGTTTCCGCGGGAACGTTGTACCTCCGCGAGTCGATCAACCATGGGTCTCGACTCGACTGCCACGTGCTCCTTTCAGAGTGGGGCTGACGGCTGGGACGAATCAGTCTTGTGCGCTCCTCGCGAATCTGTCGGTCGCGCTCACCACGGCGGCGTCCGTCGCGCCTCGGCCGAGGTGGCCTTCGTCATCGATCACGATGAGCTCGCTCTCGGGCCAATCGCGAGCCAGTCGCCAGAACACGTCGATCGGCGGGCCGAAGTCGAGTGCACCGCGGATCAGGATTCCCGGGATGCCAGCCAGCTTTTCGGCGTCGCGCGCGACGGCTCCGTCGTCGATGAAGTGGCCGTGGCTCCAGTAATGAGTCACGAGTCGCGCCGAGCACAGCCGGAAGTTGGGATCCTCGTAGCGGCGGGACGGGGGCTGGCCGGGCGTGCGCATTTGCCGGTCATCCCAGTCGCACCAGTTCCGCGCCGCCCGCTCGTGCACGGCCGGATCGGGGTCTAGCAGCAGCCTGTAGTAGGCGGCGCTGAGATCGCCGTCGCGCTCGCCATCCGGAACGCCGGCCTGAAAGCGCTTCCATTCCGCGGGGAAGAACTGCCCCATTCCGCGAGTGGCCCAGTCGACCTCACGCTGCGTGCCCGCGACGACCGAGAAGAGAACCAGCTCGCTGACCGACCGAGGATGCGTCTGAGCGTACGTGAGCCCGAGTACCGAACCCCAGGAAGCCCCTAATACGAGCCAGCGATCGATCGCAAGGTACCTGCGGAGCGATTCGATGTCTGCGATCAAGTGCCGCGTAGTGTTCGCGCTCAAAGCGTCCACCGTGCGCGCCGCGCTCGGCTTGCTCCGACCGCAGCCGCGCTGATCGAACAGGACAACGCGGTACACGGCAGGGTTGAACAGCTCGGTCGACGTCGAGTTCACGCCCGAGCCTGGACCGCCGTGCAAGACGACTGCCGGCTTTCCCTCAGGACGACCGCAGACCTCCCAATGGATGCTGTGCCCGTCCCCAACCTCCAGCCAGCCCTGCGCATACGGTGTGGACTGCGGGTACCTCGCTGACCTGCTCTCCGCCGCGTCCATCCCCGCTTGAGCATAAGCCCGGCCGCCGGACGGTGCCCGGACCTATCGGGGAGTCAGCTGTCGGTCACCGCGGGACGCCGCCAGGCGAGCATCACTCCGTCGCCGATCGTCAGCAGGACGTTGTGCATCTTGTCGTCGTGCTGGACGCGGCGAGCGAACTCCCGGATCCCGGCCGTGCTGCCGTCTGAACTCGCGCCGAGCACCGCTCCGCCGAGGAACAGGTTGTCGGCGACGAGCACACCGCGCTCGCCGAGCTTGGGAACGACGGCATCGTAATACGCGGGGTAGTCCGTCTTCCAGGCATCGATGTAGACCAAATCGAACGCGCCTTCCAGACTGGCGATGCTCTCGAGCGCGTCTCCCACGATCAGCTCGATGCGATTTCCGTATGGGCTCGCGTCGAAGTGACGCCGCGCCGTCGCCGCCCTGTCGGCGTCGACCTCGAGGGTCATCACCCGGCCGTCCGCTGGCAACGCCGCCGCCATCGCGAGCGCGCCGACCCCGGTGAAGGTTCCGATCTCAAGGACGCGACGCGCGCCGCCGACCACGATCAGCGCTTCGAGCAACCTCGCCTCCGAGAGCCCGCTCATCATCCCGGGCGCGCGAGCGTTGCCTTGAGTCCACGCGGCAACCGCGGCGACCGGGCCATCAAACGGACTCGTATGCTGCTCGGCGTATCTCGCCGCCGATGACCGAACGAGATCGCTCACCAAGACGAGACTACCGGCGCCGGTAGCCATCTCGGCGATCGAGCCGACGGCATCCCGGATGCGCTGACGCTAATCGACGGGCTCGGCATTCGACCACACCCGGCCCGCGCCCACGACCTCGATCCATACCTCGTCGCCAGGCGAAAGGTCGAGTTCGCCGGGGACTCGTGCCACCAGCGCATGATCGGGTTCGCCCGTAAGCCGGAGGCGGGCCAGCGCATCGTGGCCGTGGTATTGGAGCTCGACGACGATCGCGCGGGCCGTCCGCTCGACTGCCTCACGATGCAGCACGAGCTGCTCGGGGCGGATCAGCAGCCGCGCCGGGCCGTCGGACGACGTCGCTCCGTTGCGTCCGATCGGGATCGAGCCGAGTGCGCAATGGGCGAGTCCGGCCGACGTCTCGGCGGGAAGCAGGTTGGCTTCGCCAATGGCCGTGGCGGTCCCCACGTCCGGCGGGTCGCGATAAAGCGCGCGCGGAGCGGCGGCGGCGCGCACGCGACCGTCGGCCAGGAGCGCGATCTGGTCGGCGAGCGCCAGCGCCTCGTCTTGGTCATGGGTCACGAGGATCGCGGTGGTTTTGGTCTCGCGGAGGATCCGCGCCACGTCCCGGCGCAGGTCACCGCGCAGCGACGCATCGAGTGCGCTGAACGGCTCGTCGAGCAGTACCACGTGCGGTCCGATTGCGAGCGCACGGGCGAGCGCCACCCGCTGCTGCTGGCCGCCGGACAGCTGGTGCGGATAGCGCTTGGCGAGGTCGCGCAGGTCGGTGAGCTCGAGCAGGTGCTCGGCCTTGGCCCGGTCGCGCCGTGAGAGACCGAACGCGATGTTGCCGATGACGGTGAGGTGTGGGAACAGCGCGCCCTCCTGCGGGACGTAGCCGACGCCGCGGTGCTGGGGCGAGACCGTCCGCGTGCCGTCGTCGACCGTGCGGTTGCCGATGCTGATGCTGCCGCTGTCGAGCTGCTCGAACCCGGCGATGAGCCGCAACAGTGTCGTCTTGCCGCTGCCTGATGCGCCGAGCACCGCTGTGATCGACCCGACGGGAACCGTGAGGTCAACCCCGGACAGCACGGCGGTGGTGTCAAAGCTCTTGGCGGCTGCTCGGAGTTCGATCGCGCTCATCGGGCCTACCGAGAGTGCCTTTCGCGATCGAACCATAGCCCGAGCAACGCTCCGGGCACCAGCGCGAGTGCGACCATGACAAGCGCGTACGGAGCAGCCGCGCCGTACGCCGCGTTCTGCTGGAAGGCCCAGAACTGAGTCGACAGCGTCTCGACGCCGATCGGGGCGAGCACCAGCGTCGCGGTCAGCTCGGTCGCCGCCGTCACGAACACCAGGCAGTAGCCGGCGAGCAGCCCCGGCGCCAGCAGGCGCAGCGTCACGCGGCAGAAGACCGTGATCGAACCTCGCCCGAGCGAGCGTGCGACTTCGGGCAGCCGGGGCGGAATCTGTGCCACGGAGGTGCGGACACACACCAGCGCGAGCGCGAAGTTCAGAATCGCGTAGGCGATCACCAGCAGCGTGCTGGTCTCGTACAGCCCGTACGCGTAGCGGGTCGCGAGGAACACGAGGCTGAGCGCGATGACCACGCCCGGGACCGCCTTGGTCACATACGTGCTCCGCTCGAGTGCGGTGCGCGCGGCGCTGCGGCGGCGGAATGACAGCATCGCCACCGGCACGGCGAGCACCACGGCGATCGCGGCTCCCCACGCGCTGTAGATCACGGTCGATTCGAGCGCGGACACGACGGTCGCGGTCGCCGGGAGCGTGGTGTGCTGGCTGGACTGCATCCAGTATCCGATCGTCACGACCGGCACCCCAACTCCAAGCGCGACCAGCCCTCCGAGCGCGAGAAGCACCGGCACCATCGTCGATCCGAGCCGAACGGGCTTGGCCCTCCGTCTTGGCGGGATCGTGGCCACCGCACGGCGCGGCACCAGTTGCTCGGCCAGTAGCGCCAGCAGGCCGAGTGCGACCAGCGGGATCGATAGGGCGACGGCCGCCGCCGCGTCGAATTGGAACTGGGTGAAGATCTCCGTGGTGAACGTCTGGTAGCCGAGGATCTCGAACGCGCCGTATTCGGAGATCACCGTCAGCACCACCAGGATTGCGCCGCCGAGAACCGCCGACCTCACCAAGGGGAGCGTGACCCGCCCGAAGATGCGCCAGCCGCCCACTCCCAGACCGCGAGCGGTCTCTTCGAGCGCCGGGTCCGAGCGGCGCAGCGCGGCCGCCACGGGGAGGTAGACGAGCGGGTACGTGCCGAGCGTCATCACGATCGTCGCGCCCAGCAGCGGCGTCAGCCGTGACGCGAACGAGTGCCACGCGTAACCGACTACGAAGTCCGGGATCGCGACGGGCAACACCAGCAGTACGGTCCAGACGCGACGCGCCGGGAGCGTCGTCCGCTCGGTCAGCCACGCGGCGGCGGTACCGATCGCCGCCGCGAGCACCGCCACGATTGCGCACAGCACCACCGTGTTTCGCAGCAGCATCACCGAGCGCTCGCGGAACAACACGCGGTGGAACTCCGTCCAGCCGGTACTTCCGAGGTCGAGCGCTATCAACACCAGCGGCGCGAGTAGCCCCACCGCGATCAGGACGCTCGCAGCGACCACCGGCCAGCCGCGGTCGGATCGACGGCGGAGTCGGCCTGGCCACCGGCTGGAAACGGTCGTCATCGAACGGACTCCGTGCTCAGAGCAAGCCGGCTTGCTGGAGCAGCTCCTCGGCGTCGGTCCCTGTGCCGATCTGCTCGGGCGTGATCGGGTTGGGTTCGTACGTGTTGATCGGCGGCAGTGCTGGGTTCGCGACGACGCCCTTGGCGAGCGGGTACTCGAAGCTTGTGCTGCCGGCGAGCACGCGTTGTCCGGCGACGCTCGTCAGAAACGCGAGGAACCGCTGCGCCGCCGCCTGGTTCTTCGACGACTTCAGGATCCCGGCGCCCGAGATGTCCTCGACGTAACCGGGGTCGCGAGGCGCGAACAGCGACAGCTTGGCGTGGAAGTTTGCCGCGCCCATCTCATCGCGCAGGCGGTAGTAGTAGTAGTGGTTGATCAGACCCATGTCGGCGTCCCCCTTGTTGACGTCTGACACGAGCGTCTCGTTGTCGGGCGTGTGGTCGTCCGAGCCGGCGTTCGACTTGATCGCCTTCAGCCAGTTCAGCGCCGCGGCCTGGCCTTTGGCGTGTTCGATCGAGGTGACAATCGGCCAGAAGTCGGTCTCCCCGGGAGCCAGCTCGAGCTTACCCTTGTACCTCGGACTGGCCAGATCCATCACCGACCTGGGCATCTCGGCGGCGCTGATCTTGCCCGGGTTGTAGATCATCACGCTGAACCGTCCGGAGACGCCGGCCCAGTCACCGTTGGAAGCGCTGTCCTCCGCGGGCACATCGGCGAGCGTCGACGAGTTCACCTTCGCCAGCAGTCCACGATCGTCGAGCTGCTGCAACCAGTTCGAGTTCTCGGTGAAGAACACGTCGGCCGGAGAGCGGCTTCCCTCCTGCTCGATCTGGGCGGTCAGCACAGACTCGTCGTCGCTCTTGACCCGCACCTTGATGCCGGTCTGCTCCGTGAACGCCTTGATCAGCGTCGCTGTCGTCTCCTCGTGCTGCGCGTTGTAGAGCGTCAGCGTCTGGCCGGAACCTGGCGGATCGCCCGAGCCGCCGGAGCCGGCAGAGCTCGAGGAGCCGCTCGAACTCCCGCATCCCGCCATCGCAACGGCGGCCAGAACGACGGCAAACGGCGCCATGCGCCACGCGCGCCGCTCGGGCGGGGAAATCCTACGGATCACGGCTCGTCCTCCGATCTGGGTTCACGTCCACGCCTCGCCGCATTAGGGTGCCCTAAGGGCCGTTAGGGTACCCTAATGCAAACCAAGGGAGGTTGGTATGCCGTTGGTAGAGATCGATCTACTCGAAGGCCGCTCCGAAGCCGAGCTCGACGCGATCTCGGATGCGGTCCACGAGGCGATGGTCGCGGTGCTCGACGTTCCACATCGGGACCGGTTTCAGATCATCACCGAACGTCCCCCGGGCCGCCTGCGCTTCGACCCGAACTACCTCGACATCGACCGTGACGAAGGGTTTCTGATGATCCGGATCACGCTTTCGGCGGGCCGGTCGACCGATGCCAAGCAGGCGTTCTACGGTCGGCTTGCCGAGCTGCTGGCCGAGCGCATCGCGATCCGCACCGAGAACCTCGCGGTGGTGATGATCGAGAACGAACGCGAGGACTGGTCCTTTGGCCTCGGGCAGGCAAGCTACCTCGAACTCCCGCGCGACGCCTGGCGATGAGGAACGGGCGGCTCGTGCTGTGAATCCCGGCGATCTCCTGGCCGACCCCGGATGACAAACGTCATGCTCGATTTCGGCCAAACACCACTTACCCTCGGTGCCGGCCCGGCGTACGCTGACAATCGTGCTCGCATTCCTGCTCCGGAACGCTCCACGGACATGACACTGACGACGGTTGTGTTCTCGGTCTGGGCCGTATTCTGGATCTACTGGCTAATCGCTGCCGTCGGCGCCAAGCAGAGCGTTCGCACCTCACGATTCCGTCGGCCGGGCCTGTTGGTTCTCGTCGGGGTTGTGCTGTTGCGCGTGTTCAAGACCGGCACACTGGCGGTGAACAGCCCGATCCTGCAGGTCGTGGGACTGATCCTGTTCGCGTCCGGTCTGGGCCTGGCGGTATGGGCGCGGATCTACCTGGGGAGGAATTGGGGAATGCCCATGACCGAGAGGGCCGAGCCTGAGCTCGTCACCTCGGGTCCGTACCGTTTCGTTCGTCATCCGATCTATTCGGGTCTCCTGCTGGCCCTGCTCGGGACCGCGCTTGCCACCAACCTCTACTGGTTGATCGCGCTGGCGCTGTGCGGCGCTTATTTCATCTACAGCGCCACCGTCGAGGAACGATTGATGACAACCACGTTCCCGGCTGACTACGCGAGCTACAAGGCGCACACGAAGATGCTGATCCCGTTCGTGCTTTGACCACCGACTAGCACCGCGCAGTCGTCGAGGCGAGGCTGGTTCGACGGAGCGACCTCCACCCGCGCGTGAGGTCTACGCAATTGGGCTACGGGCCGGAGGCTGCATCAAGGCCGGCGGAGCGGGTGCCGATAGACACGCGGGCGCGGCGCGCCCTCTCCAGGTATGGCTACGGTAACGGCTCCAAAGGACTCCGCGGACGGCGGCGAAGCGAACGCGGTGCATTGCGCCATCGCCCGAGCCTGGCGCGCCTATTACGAGGATCCCGCCGGGGCGCTCGATGCGGCGGTTCGCGGCTACGAGTTGGGACGATCGCTTGACGATGCGGGTCTGTGTGCCCGGGCGCGCGCTCTCCAGGGTGCTGTTGGCTTGCATCGAGGCGATCTGCAGGGAGCGCTCGAACTCGCGGTCGAGGCGCAGCGCCACTTGGGTCGGGTGACCGACTCGGCGGCGCGTTGCGAGGTTGCGGCGCTGAAGGCTCAGGTGAGCTTCTTCTCCGGGTCGTACGCGGACGCTCTGCGCGAGGCGGACCTGGCGGTCAGGGTTGCCGATGAGTCGGCGGACGGAGACCTGCGGATCTTCGCGCGACGGGCCGCCTGCCTGGTGTTCGGCAACGTCGGCGTCCCGGACTGGGGCCAGCGTCTCGAGGAGCTGCTGCGTCTCTCGGTCGACGCCGGCGACGCGTGGGAGGAGGCGATCTCGCGCAACGATCTCGCGTGCTATCTGCAGGAGGTGGGCGACCTGGAGGGTGCCGAGCGCGAGATCGATCGCGCGCTGTCCGTGGCGCGCAGCGTGCCTGGGCGAAACAACTTCGCGCTCGGTGTACTGCATTCGACGCGCGCCGACATCCAGCTGCTCGGCGCTCGTCCGGAGGCGGCGCTGCGGGACGCCGAGGCGGCGATTGGTCGCCTACTCGAAGGCGGCGACCCGAACCCGTACGTGTTCGCGATGACTGTCCGGGCGCAGGTACAGGCCCGCATGGCGCTGGGCCAGCTCGACGGCGCTCGCGAGTCGGGCGAGGGCGCGCTGGCATGGCTGGGTGATCGTGTGCCCCAGATGCGCAGCCTGATCCTGACCACGCTGGCCGCCGCACTCCGCGAAGCCGGGCGGGTCGAGGAAGCGTACGACGCGCTACAGCGGGCTTGCGAGCTCGAACGCCAAGCGTTCCGCGAGCTCTCGCAGGTACAGCTGAGCCTGGAGCGGGCGACGCTCGAGGCGCGCGAGGCCCGCCGCCACAGTGACCTGCTCACGGCCAAGAACCGTCAGCTCGCCGAGGCCCACACCGAGTTGGAGCGCCGAGCCAACGAGCTCGAGACGCTCCACGCACAACTACGCGAGCAGGCCGAGCGGGATCCGCTGACCGGCGTGCACAATCGCCGCTACCTGGCGCGCGAGCTCGAGCGGCTAACCCATGATCGGAAGGCCGGTCGGATGAGCCTCGCGGTACTCGACGTCGATCACTTCAAGACGATCAACGACCGCTTTGGACACGCTGCCGGCGACCAGGTCTTGATCCGGATCGCCAGACTGCTCTGTGACCACCTTCGGGAATCCGACAGCATCATCCGCAGCGGCGGCGAGGAGTTCATCATCCTCATGCCCCGCACAGACGCCAAAGCGGCGACAGCCTGCTGCGAGCGCATCCGCCGGGCCGTCAACACCGAGGTCTGGTCGAGCGTGGCGGACGGCCTGAGCGTGACCGCGAGCCTCGGCGTGGCCACCACCGAGGATCCGAACGACCTGGAAGCCGTGATCAGGATCGCTGACCAGCGACTGTATGAAGCCAAGCGGACCGGTCGAGACCGAGTCGTGTGCGGGCCTCGGATGCGCTAGCCGACGACCTTCGGCGCCGTGCGCAGCGCGAGGGATCGTGAGGCATTTATCGTTCGGTACTCTCGTCGGCTATGCCTAAGACAAACCGCGGGCGAGCGGACGACAAGAAAAGCGGAGCCGCGGAGGGCGAGTCTCCTTCGGAGCTGATAGACGCGAGGATCGAGGAGCTCGACGACTGGCGCGGCGCGACACTGTCCCGAATGCGCAAGTTGATCAAACAGGCCGATCCCGAAGTGGTCGAGGAGTGGAAGTGGAAAAAGGCCACAAATCCGGGCGTTCCGGTGTGGTCACACGACGGGATGATCTGCACCGGCGAGACCTACAAGGAGGTCGTGAAATTGACCTTCTTCAAGGGCGCGTCGCTGGAGGATCCTTCACGCCTGTTCAACTCCAGTCTCGACGGCAACGCCAGGCGTGCCATCGATGTCCATGACGGTGAGGACATCGATGAACAGGCATTCAAGGCGCTGATCCGAGCCGCTGTCGAGCTCAATGCGGGCTCGGCCTCTCGCAAGTGACTCGAGCCTGCCGATCGCAGTGTCTGACTCAGAGCGATTCGGTCAGCAAGGCTGAGTTCACCTATGGGTGTACTCGGCGTCAACCATCTCGCTTTTCGAACTCCCGATCCGGATCGGCTTCGCCGCTTCTACCTCGAGTTGACGGGCGCCGACGAGATCGAAGGCGATCACGGCCCGATCAGGGTCGGTCGGACGCTCCTGGTCTTCTTCCCCTCGCCTGAACACCGGGTCTCAGACGATCCGGACGAGATCGCCTTCGACGTAGACGAGGCCGGGTTCGACGAGGTCCTCAGACGGGCTCGAGCGCTCGGCTGCGAGATCCGCGGTCCGGTCGAGCACAGTGCGTTCTCGAAGGGTTTCTATCTCCGTGATCCTGACGGTCGCCGGCTCGAGTTCACGCACGACGATCCGGCCGTGTACTGGCGCGAGTAGGCCTCAGGGGCGAAGCGGAGGAGCCGGAGCGTGCCGGCGGCGGTGCTTCAGGCGGGGATCCATGCGTACTGGATGGCCGGGGCGCCTTCCTCGTTGTCGCTGCCGTCCGTACGTTCACGTTCCTGGAATCCATGACGCCGGTAGAAGCGTTGTGCGTTCCGGTTCGAGACGAACGTCCAAAGCCGCAGCCCGTCCGGTCGCTCGCGCTTGGCCACGGCAAGCAGTTCGCTGCCGATCCCAGCGCCCGTTAGATCCGGATCGACGTAGAGCTGGTCGATCCAGTCGGCCTCGAGCACCAGCATCCCGGCAAGGCTGCCCGAGCCGGCCTCCGCCAACCAGCACTCGCGCGTCGGGATGACGACGTTCGCTACCCAGCGTCTGACGTCGTCATCGTCGTGCGCGAGCGGCGGTATCGACCCCGCCGCCGAACCGGCGCGACGCGCGCGCAGGTACAGCTCCGCGGCCGCAGCAGCGTCAGATGACGTCGCGCGCCGGATCGTGACTTGCATCCGACGAGCGTCTCAGAATCACGCGCCCGCCGCCGCTTCGAGATCCGGCGGAGTCAAACCTTTAGCCAGGTTTTACGCGTTTAACCCCCAGACGGCCGGGCGTCTGTTACGTTCCCGGCGAACGGCGTCAGCGGAAGCTGCCGCCCGGACATACACAAGTTCAGAGGGGGTAGTACATGACGGGACCGGGGCAATCCAGGCGCGCGATCACGGCTGCGCGGCTCACCCTTCTAGTCGTGGTGGGTGCGCTGATGGCAGCGCTGCCGGCCAGCGCGCTGGCGAACCAGCACGGCAAGCGCCATCACGCCAAGAGCCACAACACGAAGGGCCATGGGGCGCATCAGAATTTCGGCACCGTATACACCGCGACGAACGACCCCAGTGGGAACGCGGTAGTGACGTACACGCGCAACGCCAACGGCACGCTGACGCAGGGGGCATCGTTCCCCACGGGCGGGAAGGGCATCGCTTCGGAGCCGCCGTTCGGCTTCCCGATCGTCGACTCGTCCGGCTCGATGAACCTGACTCGCGACGGACGGCTGCTGTTCGTCGTCAATGCCGGACCCAGCGGCAGTGACGGGAGCATCAGCGCGTTCCGGGTGACCAACTCGGGGCTGGCGCTCGCTGACAATTCGCCGATCGACTCGGGCGGGCAACTGCCCATTAGCCTGACGTCGTCGGGCAACCTGCTCTACGTCGTCAACGAGATCAGCAGCAACATCGTCGGGTACCGGTTCTCGAGCAGCGGTCATTTGACCCAGATCTCCGAGCAGCCGCTCTCGACTACGTACCCGGCGACGGTGGCGGCCCAGATCGGGTTCTCGCCCAACGGCCGGCAGCTGGTCGTGACCGAGCGTGGCCTCCCGGCGGCGAACGGCGTCATCGACACCTTCCCGGTCTATTGGAACGGCACAGCCGGCCCGGCCCAGAAGCTCGTGGCTCCGACTCCGAATCCGTTCGGATTCGCGTTCGCTGACTCTCGGCATCTGTTGGTTACCGACGCGGGCTTCGTCGCCACGCCGTCGGGCACCGACCCCAATCCGGGCGACCCGTCGCAGTTCTTCGGGTCGACGTCCTCCTACAGCCTGTCCAACGGGGGAGCCCTCGCGTTCAAGGGCGAGTTCCCGAGCGGCGGCCGCGCGGCGTGTTGGGTCGTGGTCACGCAGGACGGTCGCTATGCGTTCGTGACGAACACGTTGTCCGCGCCGGCAGGGTCGGCGGCCGGAGCCCTCACCGGCACCGGCGGCGTGTCTCGGTATGCGGTGTCGCGTCACGGGCGGCTCACGTTGCTGGGGCAGACGGACGTGCCGGCGAGCCAGCCGATGGAGCCGAGCGGGTTCCCCGGTGAAGAGGCGCTGAGCGGCGACGGTCGCTACCTGTACGTCCTCGTTCCGTTGATCGTTGGCGGTCCCACCGGCACCAGCCACCTCGTCGTCTACCGGATCGGTCCGGGCGGCAGCCTGACGCTGGTGCAGGCGACCAACAACGACCTGCCGAACGGAGTCTCCGGACTCGCCACGTCCTGAGTCAGTAGCCAGCCGAAACGCAGTGGAGCCACGGGCGCTCGCGCTCGTGGCTCCAGGCGTTTCAGGGTCGATCCATGCCGAGTTCGAGGTGCTCGGCAGCTACGGGAGCACGGCCCCGCAGCTTCCTACTTGACTACGAACGAACCGATGCCGCTGAAGTAGACAGCGGTGTCGCCGGCTGTGTAGTAGTGCACCTGCCAGTAGTACTTGCCGGCAGTCACTGCCCAATACCCCGGGAAGTTGAACGGGGCGACGAAGCTGTACTTGTCGCCCTTCCAGTGCTTCGGGCCGACGAAGTCGCAGCGGCTGCTGCCGCACGCCTTCAGGTGGCCAGATTTGTCGAGCTGGCGCTTGGGATTGATCGCGATGAACACGCCGTGGCTGGCCGCCTTGAGCGGGATCCCCACCACGAGCCGGATCTTGCCCGGCGCGACGTGCTTGTGATTCGGCGAGAGCAACTGCGGAAGAGTCCCGCTGGCTGCGATCGCGGCCCCCGCGAAGGCGAGTGCCACCACGAGCGCCAAACCAAGCGCCCCGGCCCGGAACCCTGTCTTCCTGGACATACCAACCTCCTTGGTGTTTTGTGCGCCGAGAACGTTCCGGCCGACCCGGCGGCGCGCGAGTCTACCTGGCGAGTTCGGCGCGCGCGCCGCTCCGCGAGGCGTCTGATTGGTTGGTCTCCTGCCAAACGAGCACGATGTGGCCTCGGGCCTGGCCGCGGGTCGGGAACGGCTGGCCGAGTCGACCCGCGAACGTCCAGGTATCAGGCGCGGTCGTGCGCGCTCAGCAGAGCATGCACGCGAGCGCTCCGACCACGAGGATGGCGGCGCCGGCGACGGATCGACCGGCGATCAGGGCCCGGTGGCGGGCCCGCGCGACCGAGCGCCGGCAACGGAGCCTGGTCAGCCCCCGCAACCAGCGGCGCCTTGTCGGGAGCCTGCGGCGCGCCGCGAGCTACGGCCCCGAGCACCGGCGGTTCTCGGTCGTGCTGGTCGATCGCGTCGCGATGGTCCGTGTTCAGCTGCTCGAGCTTGCCGACCTGCTCGAGGCCAGCCACGACCCCGACCCGTCCTGGGTGGCCGAGATCCAGGATCTCGTCACCGACGGGTCCGGCAGCCCGCTGTTCAACTCGCACGTGCACATCTCCGAGCTGCTGGCGACGCTCTGGTACCTGCGCGAGTCGGCTACACCGGTCGCGCCGCAGCCGGCAAGCTGACCGCCGCGGTTGTACTCATGCCGGCGCGAGCAGCGTCGTCGGATCGGACATCACCCGGTCGATCGCGTGGATCGCGCCACCTTGTGCGGCCGCGGTGAACCCCAGTGTGGAGGTCGCGAGGCGCAGGTTGTCGCCCGTGCGAGCGAGGGTTCCCGCGACCAGCGCCTCGCGCGCGGCCGGAAGGATCCAGTCGCCGAGGTGGGCGAAGTAGCCGCCGAGGATGATCACCTGCGGGTCGAACAGATTGGCCAGGTTCGCGGCGCCGAGACCGATCCAGCTCCCGAGCTCCTGGAGGACGTCGAGCGTTCGCGGGTCGCCGGCCCGGGCCCGCTTCACGAGCGGCTCGATCTTCCGCTCCGGCGGCGTGTCGCCTCTCGGCTGCTGGCGTGCCGATTGCAGGAGCGCGTTGAGCCCGATGCACGCCTCCCAGCACCCTCGCCGGCCGCACCCGCACAGCGGTCCGTCCGGCATAACGTTCATGTGCCCAACCTCGCCGCCGTAGCCGCGCGTGCCGAGCAGCGGCTGACCGCCGACGATGATGCCACCGCCGATCCCGACCTCGCCGGTGACGTAGACCAGGTTCGGCGTCCCCGCCCATTCGCCGGAGCGGTACTCGGCGATCGCCGCGAGGTTCGCATCGTTGCCGACGTGGACCGGAATCGCGCCCAGGCGCAGTGCCCGCCGCAGCGGCTCGGCCACGGCGACGTCTCGCCAGCGGAGGTTGGGCGCCTCGGCCACGACGCCGGCTGCGACGTCGACGAGTCCGGGGACCGCGACGGTCAGGCCGGCGAGAACCGGGGTCGGTCGACCGCGGCGTCCGCCCAGGCGCCGGCGGGTGTGGCGGCAGAGCTCGGTGAGTGCGACGATGCACGCGTCCGGTCCGACGCTGGCGTCGAAGGCACGCTGCTCGCGGAGGACCTCGCGGCCGGCGAGGTCGACGACGAGTACCGACAGGTAGTCGACGTTGACCTCTGTTCCGATCGCGACCACCCCGTCCCCGAGCTCCAGACGGGTGCTCGGCCGCCCGGCCCGGCCGCTGCCATTGCGGCCGGTCTCGCGCACCACCCCGAGCTCGATCAGTTCCGCGACCAGGCGTGACACCGTTGCCCGGGTCAGCCCGGCGCGTGCGGCGATGCCGGCGCGGGAATCGGGGCCGACAGCCGAGAGGTGGCGCAGCACCACCTCGAGGTTGTTGCGGCGAATGTCGTTGTGCCCCGCTCGCCGCGGGATCACGGATTCTCTTGACACCCGAGACGCCACTGGATATATGTTTTGCATCGAATCAAAACATACCGGTGCCCGACCGTCCCAGTCCAGTCTCGTCAAGGGTCGGGTCCGGAGAAGATCGGGCCGGCGCGGCATGAGGCTACGCCGGTCCGCCGCGACCATCATGCCCATCCTGGAGCATCAACCGATATCGGGGCGGCGACCACATCGCAGCGGTCGGTCACGGACGATTGGTCTGTTCAGTCTCGACCCGACGACGTACGGCAAGACGTCCGCGCTGCTCGGGATCCACCGGGCGACCAGGGATTCGGACTACTTCGTGAGCATCGTCAGCGTGCCGGCCTCGGTTGACGGCTCGATGCTGACCGCGATGGAGCGACTCCGCGGCCTCGCGGTCGAAGGGATCCTCGTAGTCGCTCCCCCGCGCGAGGTCATCGACACGCTCGCCGAGCTGGCGGGCGACGTGCCGGTGGTGGTGGTGGCGGCGGGACCGCAGGAGCGACTCTCGGGCGTGGCCATCGACCACTACTCGGGCGCTGCCGCGGCGACGCGTCATCTGCTCGAGCTCGGTCATCGCACGGTCTTCCACGTCGCGGGGCCGGCGGACCGCCAGGATCCCGGCCCTCGTCTAGCCGGGTGGCGGGACACGCTGATGGCGGCGGGAGCGGAAATCCCGATTCCGATGGTCGGCGACTGGAGCGCCCAGGTGGGCTACGAGCTCGGGCGCCGCCTGGCCATGCGCCGAGACGTCACGGCGATCCTCGTGGCCAACGACCAGATGGCCCTGGGCGTGATGCACGCGCTGTTCGAGGCGGGTCGACGGGTGCCGGAGGACGTCAGCGTCGTCGGCTTCGACGGCTCGCCGCAGGGGGAGTTCTTCAATCCGCCGCTCACGACCGTCCGGCAGAACTACGCGGAGATGGGCCGTCGCAGCCTGCAGCTGTTGCTGAGCGAGATCGAGGTTGGCGGCAGCGCCAGGATCCGCGAGACGATCCCGGCCGAGCTGATCGTTCGCGCCAGCACCGCGGCGCCGGTCTGATCGCGCTCAGAACCTCGCGCACGCGCTCCGCCGCAGCCGCCATTCTCGGCGTAATTCTTATGGAGTTGTGTGGATTCCTCGAACTTGCTCTTCGCCGAGCGCGGGATCCTCTTCCCCATACGGAAAGGAACCTCGCCATGACCACGATCCTGATCATCAACGCCGTCTCATCGCTGCTCGCCGCCGCGGGCATTGCCGGCATCGTCGTGCTTCAGGCCCGGCGCGCCCGGCGTGACGCCGAGCTTTCAGTGGTGTACGTGACGACGGAACCGCACCGCCCGTTGCCGCGTAGGTAGCCGAGAGCAGGGGCGTTTGCCTCCGCTGTCACCAATCACATAGCTTTGCGCGGTACCCAAGCTTGGAGGTCGCTCCGCATGCCGCGCACGCACTACCTGCCGGACGAACAGGTCCACTTCACGTGGGACACGGGCAACGAGCCGCGGGTCGTCGTCGACTCTGGCGACACCGTCGTGGTCTGGACCCGCGATGTGAGCGACAACCAGATCGGCCCGGACTCGGACACCAGCGTGATCGCCGGGCTGGACTGGGATCGCGTGTACCCGTTGTGCGGGCCGATCGGCATCCAGGGCGCCGAGCCCGGGGACACGCTCGCGATCGAGATCCTCGATATCCACACGCAGGGCTGGGGTTGGACGGCGATCCTCCCCGGCTTGGGCCTCCTACCCGACGACTTCCCCGACGCCTATCTGCGGGTGTTCGATCTCTCCCCCGGCGACGTCGCGTACATGCGCGACGACATCGCGATCCCGGTCGAGCCGTTCTTCGGGACGATGGGGGTGTGCCCGGCCGGCGCCTCGGCCCAGCCCGTGATGCCACCCGGCATCTTCGGCGGGAACATGGACACGCGTCAGCTCGTGCGTGGCGCGACGTTGTATCTCCCGGTCCAGGTCGAGCAGGCGCTGTTCTCGTGCGGCGACGCCCATGGGGCGCAGGGCGACGGCGAGGTGTGCGTGACGGGGCTGGAGGCGCCGATGTTCGCCGCGCTGCGATTCACGCTTGAGAAGGGCCGCTCGATCCCGAGCCCGCAGTACCGCACCCCCGGACCGCTCACCCGGCGCGTGGACTCGGCGCCGTTCTTCGGCACCACCGGCGTCGGCGGCGACCTCTACGTCGCCGCGCAGGATGCCGTCCGCGCGATGGTCGATCACATCGCGGCCACCTATGACCTTGGTCGCGAGGACGCGTATCTGCTGTGCAGCCTCGCCGTCGACCTCAAGATCTCTGAGATCGTCGACGCCGGCCAGTACATCGTCAGCGCGCTGCTCCCCGAGGCGATCTTCATCGGATGAGACCGGGCGCTGCCCTGGGAGTCAGGATCTCGCCGGTGACGGCTCGAGCTGCGGGATGACCTCGGTGATCAGCAGCTCGAGCGTGCGCTTCGACTCCTCGAACGTCATGTCGCCGGTCGGGAACATGAAGCAGATGTAGTCGGCCATCCCGTCGTCGAGCAGGGCGCCGACCCGCTCGACGATCTGGCTGGGGGTGCCGGACCCGATCTCGATCGCCGGCTCCATGTTGGCGTGGATCGCCCGGAGCGGTCCCTGCGCGTCGTGGCACTCCTGCTCGGACAGCTTCAGATGGTCGTAGCGGTGCGCGTTGTGCGTGCGGCGCACCAGGCCCTCGATACCGCGGCGGGCGATGTCGCGTGCCTCGTCCTCGGTGGGCGCGATCGACAGCAGCATGCTGTAGCCGACGCGGGGCCGGGAATCTGGACCGTCGAAGCGGATTCCGTCATCCTTGTGTCCATGCCATGCCTCGAGGTACTGCTCAAAAGCCGCTTCGTTGATCTTCCCGGGCCACATCAGGCTCATCCCATGACGTCCCGCGGTCTGCGGGCTGCCGGGATACCAGAACGGGATTCGCTCCTGAAGCGGCTTCGTCGACATCGGCATCGTCGGGAAGTCGTAGAAGCGGCTGTTCTCGCTCGAGATCTTGCCGGAGCTGAGCGCGTGCTCGACGATCGCGAGCACGTCGGTGAACCGGTCCCTGGATTCCCACCAGTCCTGGCTGAACCAGTAGTGCTCGATTGGGACGGCGCCGCGGCCGACCCCGTATTCGAGCCGGCCTTCGGTGAGGTGATCGAGGACGCACATGTCCTCGATGATCCTGACCGGGTGGTGCATCGGTAGCAGCTTCACCATCGGCCCGAGCCTGATGTTCTTCGTCACCTGAGAGGCGGCCGCGATGAACAGCTCCTGGCCGGGAGCCATGCAGAGCTCGCTGCCGTGGTGCTCGGCCAGGTGATAGCCCGCGAAGCCGGCCTCGTCGGCCATCCGGATCAGCGTGAGCCGATCCTTGAACAGCTGGCTCGTGGGCGTCCCGGGGATGTCCTCGATGTGGTCGAAGATCCCGAACTTGTTGGCGATCACGGGCGAGACCCTAACGATTGCCACCGGTGCCGCGCTCCGTCGTCGCGCCCCGCGGCTATCCGACCAGACGGAGCAGCGCGGCTGTGGCGGCTGCGGCGAGCGCGATGACCACGAACGGCGCCTTGCGCCACACCAGGACCGCCGCTACCAGCAGTGCCGGCGTGCGGGCGTCGAGCACGAGTCTCTGTCCGGTGCTGAAGGTCTGAACCACGATCAGTGCCGCCAGCACCGGGACGACGACCAGCTCGAGCGACCAGCGCTCGGACCGCTCGCCGTCAAGCCGCTCCCCGAGCATGAGTCCAACGGCTTTCAGCGCGTACGCCGACGCGCACAACGCCACCACCGGCCACCAGCTCATATCCGTGCCGCCTTACGGCGCGACGAGACGAGCAGGACCGGGACGGCCCCGACTGCCGAGGCGATGATCGGCACCCCGGCCGGGGTCACGGTGACGAGCGCGAGCGCGATCAGCGCGCCCGCCACCGCGGCGCGCATCGCGTCCGGCCCGCGGAGTTGCGGGGCCAGCAGGGCGAGGAACACCGCCGGGAACACCGCGTCGAGACCGTAATCGCGAGGGTTGCCGAGCCCGTTACCGGCGAGCGCGCCGGCCAGCGTCCCGAGGTTCCACGCCGTGAACAGGCACACCGCGGTCAGGTCGAACGCGCGCCGCTTGGCCGCGAGCGTCGTCTGGGCGTGGGCCATCGCCGTCGTCTCGTCGATCACGCCCTGCGCCCGCAGCGCGCGCTTAGGCACGGAGCCCGTCAGCACTCCCTTCAGGCTGAGCGCGTACACCGCGTTCCGGCTGGCGAGCAGCAGCGCCGGCGGCAATGCTCCCGCGGCACCCCCGCCGGCGCCGATCACCGACGCGAACGTCAGCTGCGAGGCGCCGGTGAAGCACACGAGCGACATCACGCACGTCTGCACGACGCTGAAGCCGGCCGCGACGGAGAGCACCCCGAACGACACGGCGTACACGCCGGTCGCGACCCCGATCGAGACGGCGTTCCTGACGATCGGATCACGGGAGCCCATGGAGGGCATTGTCTCGCGATCGCCCGGGCACATGGCTGCGGATTGGCCCGCTATTGAAGACTATCTGGCAATATTCAGCTATGGACTCGGTCGATCGCGCAATTATCGACGAGCTCATGCGTGACGGGCGGCTGTCGAACGTCGAACTCGCCGCGCGCGTGAACTTGTCGCCGTCGCCATGCCTACGCCGTGTCCGCGCGCTCGAGGAGTCCGGGGTGATCCGCGGCTACCACGCCGACATCGAGCCCGCCGCGATCGGCCGAGGCCTCGAGGTGTCAGTCCTGGTCGAGCTGTCGGTCAAGGACCGGACGACCGTCGAATCCTTCGAGAAGCAGATCGGCGCGCTCGGCGAGGTGCTCGAATGCCGCCGGATGTTCGGCATCCCCGACTACATCATCCGCGTCGCGGTCGCCGACACCGATGCCTACGAGCGCTTCTACATGAACAAGCTCGCGGAGCTGCCGGGCGTGACCCGCGTCAACTCGCAGTTCACGATGAAGCTCGTCAAGCCGGTCACGCCGGTCACGCCGGCCACGACGCCCACCACACCGACTCACTGACCGGCGCTCCGGCGCGCAGGTATCAGGAGAAGCCAACGCGGAAGCCGCCATCGGAGTCGAGGATCGTGACCGCCGCCGTCAGATGACGGCCGGGAGCGTTGGTCACGCTGCAGTCGAACACCCGCCCGATCACGACCCTGACATGCTCGGGACACACGGCTCTCGCCTTGATGTTCCGTGCCGCGAGTGTTCTGAGGATCGCGCGCTCGACGTTGTCAGCCAGCATCTCCGACGCGACGATGTGGAACGTGCCGTTGCCGTCGAGCGCCGTCGCCCGGACGCCGACCTTGTGACCGCCCTTGAGGGTCGCCGTGCATCGCGTCACCGCGCCCTTGGCGATCGATCCGCGTGGACAGGCGACCGACTGCACGCGGAACCCCGGGTGCGCGTCCAGCGACGTCCGGATCAGGTTCTCGAGGTCGGGGCTATCCGATGCGGCGGAGCCGCAGCCGGCGAGCGCGAGCGCGAACACGACTGCGGCCAGCACCACATTGATCGGATGTCTGACAACGCGACCGATGCGCGGCATGACTGCAGAAACGCTCGCGCCTGCGCGAACGTTCCAGCGACGACCGTGACGTCGGTCACTTGCTGCCGAACACCCGCTCGATCAGGGCGGTGTCGCCCGCGCTCTGGAACTTGACCACCTTGCCGTCCCGGAACGTGAGGACGTCCGCCGTGTCGGCCTCGCCACCCTCGATCGTCGTGTGGGTCAGGACGACCACGCGCTCGTCGTCGGAGAACCAGAACTGGGGCGTGGTCGTGAACCCCTTCCCGGCCAGCTGCGCCCACTGCGCGCCGACCGCTTCCTTGCCGTGGACCGTCCCGCTGATCGCGCTGTTTCCCGGGGTGATCCATTCAATGTCGTCGGCCATGTTCTCCATGGCCCCCGCCGCGTCACCGGCCGAAAACGCGGCATACGCGCGCTTCGCGTTCTCGACGTTCTCTTCGCCCGCCATCTGAGACCCCTTTCGTCGCCCTCTCGCGGCGCACCGCGCCGCCGTGTGGACGCGACCCTAACACCGCCGGGACCGGTTGTCAGATCGAGACCGTGGTCCCGACCGCGCTCATCACGAACGCCTGCGGGAAGCGCGCGGCGAGCTGGTAAGTCGCCTTCCATCCCGTGCAGTGGGCCGGCATCAGCACCGCCGGCGACAGCTCCGCCAGCGCGTCGACCGTGGGCCCGATGATCCGCTCGAACATCGGACCGCTGAGATGAAAGCCACCGATGATCGCGGCGACGTCGTCGTGCCCGGTGAGCCTCCGCGCGTACCGAACGGTGTTGACGATGCCGGCGTGGCCGCAGCCGCTCAGGATCACCAGACCGCGGTCGCGGACGCGGACCACGAATGCCTGATCGTCGAGGATCAGCGGGTCCGGGCGCCACTCGCCGTCGCGCAGCGCCTCGTGCCCGAGGAACCCGGTCTCGAACTCCGTGGTCCGGTCGACTTCGCCGGTGATCAGCACCGCGCCGTCGAGCAGGAACGATGGCCGGCGGTCCTCGACGATCGCGAAGCCCATCTCCTCGAGCGCCATGCGGCTGGTCGACGGCAGCTCGGCGGGCTCGAGCCCGGGGAAGCTGATGCGGCGCCGGTGCCAGAACTCCGGGTGGATCAGCACCGGCAGGCGGGTCGATCCGAGCACCCGGACCAACCCCTCCATGCCGGTGACGTGATCCCAGTGCCCATGACTGAGCACGACGGCCTCGATGTCCCCGGGAGCGATGTCGAGCCGGCGCATGTTCTCGACCATCCCGTTCGGGGAGACGCCGGTGTCGAACAGCAGCGTTCGCTCGCGCCCGGCCGTCTGGATCCGCACGAGCGCGGAGAAGCCGGGCTCCCCGATCAGCGCATCGGGGACGCCGCTGTCGGGGCTCACGCGTGTGCCCGCGGTCGGGAGCCCGCCGCGGAGCGCCTTCGGCCAGTTCACGCGCGCGATCCCGTCCTGGTCGACCATCAGAGGGTCGGTCAGGTTGTCGACCAGAACCGTGATCTCGACGCGATCGACTGGCTCGAGCGGGATCAGGTTCAACGTGGATCTTTCACGGTCAGCCCGGGACCATCCTCGCAGTTCTGTCACACGAAAGACAGACGGTTAGAGCCGGCAGTTTCCATGGGTTATCCTCGATCGCATGGCTCGGTTGCGTCAACGCTTGGCTGTCGTGCTGACGCGCCTGGTGCCGGTTATCACCCTCCTCGGTGCGGTCGTCGCGCAGACGACCGGCCACCACGAGTTGATGCAGCCGCTCGTGCTGGTGACCGTGGCCCTGGCGCCGGTGCTTCTGCCCCGGCGGGTGCTGTACCCCGACCCGGGTCCGCCGCCGAGCGACCCCGATGGCAGCGACGACGACGGCGGCCACGGCCCGCCGCGGCAGCCGGCTCCGCCCGCGGGCCCGCGCGGCGGCATCCCGTTGCCCGACGCCGATCCGGCGCGGGTTCGATTCCGCGGCCACGGACGTCCCGCTCTGACCCGCCTGCAGCCGCGCCGCGCAGCGAGCGAGCCCGAGCGCTCGCCGGCGCGGACCCCGCGCGGGACCGCGCCGGCCTGACCTCAGCCGGCGTTCGCGCCGAGATCGGCGAGGAACGTCTTCAGGTTCTTGACGTGCTCGGAGTTGACCGACGCCTCGCAGATGGCGAACAGCACCCCGGCTTCGGTTCCGCCCTCGAACACGTCGGACTCGCTCTGGCAGAACGCATGGCGATAACCGAGCCACGCCTTGTGACCGGCGATCAGATCGCGGCGAGCCCGGTTGTCGAACAGCTTGCCGAAGATCGACTGGTTGAGCCCATTGATCGTCTTGTCGCTGCGAAGGATCTGTTGCTCGGCGCACCCCTCCTGTTGGAGCGTGGTGCGGTTGCTCGGCGCCCCCGCGCACGGGAGCGGAGTGAACGATTCGTGGATCACCGGCGGCGCCAGCTTGGCGCTGTGATCACGCGTGGCGCCGGCCGGTGACGCGCCCGCCAGCAGCGCGGTCGCCGATGCGAAGGCGAGAAGCAAGGAAGTCCTGGTGCGCATGTTCGTCTCCAGCTTTGAGGTCTGATCAGGCGGCAACCTAGCGAACGCACCGGCTCCGGCAGCCGCGCCCCGGTAACTTTGTCGCCGGGATGAGCGCTCAAGGCACGCATCGTGTGGTCGTCGTCGGCGGAGGCTTCGGCGGGCTCCAGGCGGTCCAGAAGCTTCGCCGGGCTCCAGTCGAGGTGACGCTGATCGACCGGCGAAACTTCCATCTGTTCCAGCCGCTGACCTATCAGGTCGCGACCGGCGCGCTGTCGCCCGGCGAGATCGCGTATCCGCTGCGGGCGATCTTCAAGCGCTACCGCAACGTGAAGGTGCTGCTGGCCGAGGTATCCGACATCGACCTCGACGCGCGTCAGGTGCATCTCGCTCAGGTCGACGAGGTCCCGGCGCCGCCGACCGTCCCCTACGACACGCTGATCGTCGCGGGCGGTTCGGCCTACTCGTACTTCGGGCACGACGACTGGCGCGAGTACGCGGCCGAGGTCAAGTCGCTCGAGAGCGCGATCGCGGTCCGGGGCCAGATCCTCACCGCGTTCGAGGCGGCCGAATGGGAGACCGACCCGGACCGCCGTGCCGCGTTGCTGACGTTCGCGGTGGTCGGGGCGGGGCCGACCGGCGTGGAGATGGCCGGCCAGATCGCGGAGCTCGCGCGCGACACCCTCCGCCGCGACTTCGACACGGTCGACCCACGGACCGGCCGGATCCTGCTGATCGAGGTCGCCGATCGAGTGCTGACGACGTTCCCGCCATCGCTGTCGCAGAAGGCGCTGCGCTCGCTCGAGCGGCTCGGCGTGACGCCCATGCTCGGTGCCACCGTGGTGGGTATCGACGACGAGTCGGTGACCGTCGACACCGGGAGCGGCAACACCCAGCGCATTCCCACGCGGACTGTCGTATGGGCCGCCGGCGTGACCGCTTCGAAGCTCGGCTCCCGGCTGGGCGAGCTGACCGGAGCGGAGGTCGACCGGGCGGGACGGATCACCGTCGAGCCCGACCTCACGCTCCCCGGCCACCCAGAGGTGTTCGTGGTCGGCGACATGGTTCGGGTTCGCGGCACGGACGGTTCGGTCCTCACGCTTCCCGGAGTGGCCCCGTCCGCGATGCAACAGGGCCGCTACGCAGCGAGCGTCGTCCGAGCGCGTCTCGCGTCCGAGGAGACACGACCCTTCAAGTACCGCGACAAGGGCAACCTCGCCACGATCGGCCGCGGCGCCGCGGTCGCCGATATCAAGCCGGTCAGACTAAGCGGCTTCCTCGCGTGGATGACGTGGCTGGTGGTCCACCTCTTCTACCTGGTCGGCTTCGAAAACCGGATTCTCGTGTTCACGCGGTGGGGGTTCAGCTTCATCACGCATGGACGCGGCGCGCGTCTGATCACGAACCCTAAGTCGGACACGACTGCCGACAAGGTCTAGCGGCGGAGGCTCGCGCCACACGCGCGGGCTGCGCGGGCATCGTCGGCTTCCGGGTCATCGGCCGATTGTCGGCGCCGGGTGCCGTCCGCGCTAGACGGAATGACGCGGAGGAACCTACGGGATGCTCCGGACGGTGGGGAAGATCCGCTTGCAGATGACCCGGTCCGAGCGGACGACATCGGAAAGTGGGACCTCCAGGCACTTGGCGCTGGTCGCCTTCAGCATCACGCGCCACTGACCGTGGGCCTTCCGCAAGATCGCGGTCTCGTACACGCCGCGGCGCCAGCACGGGTTGGTCCGCGTGAGGCGGGCGATCACGCCGGCGGGGGCGCTGGCGGAGAGCGCGAGCCCGAGGCAGCCGGGTGGGTACGAGTAGGCGGTCGCGACTTTCGCCTGCGCAGCAGTCTGGGCGGGAGGCGTCTGAGCGGTGATGCCTCCAGGTCGATGCTCGCCGGGACCGCGTACGCGGGCGCGGTCCGAGGACGTCGCGACCACGATCGCGGCGATCGCCACCACCGCGACCGCGATGGCCGTGAGGATCACGACCAAGGGCACGCGCAGGCCGATACCCACGATCTTGGGTCGCTCGCCGGATGGCCGTGCGCGGGGCCCGGGCACAACCGTTATGTGGACGCGCGCCGGCGGATCTGCGAGCGGACCGAGGCGGTCGGACGTTGCACGCCGGGCCATCGGTGGAGTATCGCGCGGCGGCGAGCCGCTGAGCGCGCCGATGTGCGCGCACCGCGCCCCGCAAAGCACGGTCGTCAGGCTGTCCGGCGGTGGCGAGCTCGGAGTGGGGCGACGCCAGACCCGGTAGAGCGGGGCGGTTCGGCCGCGGCGAGCTGGTCGGCGGGGATCGTGAACCAGTGCCGCATGACGCAGACGAGCTTGACGTGCTCGACCGGCCCGGGCGCTCCGCCCAGCGTGAAGCGGTCGCTGACCTCGGCGGGGAGGCCGCAGGCCGGGCACTCGACCAGCGGTTCGGTGGTGGGAATGTGGGTCTGTTCGTTGCTCATCGCGTTCGCCCCCTGGCGTGGTTTCGTCTTCTGTGCGGAATACGAACGCGCGCGGCGGTCGGTTCGTGAGACGCCGCGATCCGGTGTACCCGACGACCGTCGCTCGAGCCGAATATGCATTCGACCCCGGGCGTCAGCAACATCGGCGGGCGCTAGCTTAGTCAGCGTGACTCTGGCTCTGCGGGGGTTCCTGTTGCTGTTCACGCTGCTGTCGGGCTCAGCGCACGGTGCGTCGCTCAAACCGAGGATCGTGTGGGACCCGATCCCGTTCGGCTCGCAACGCAAGGCCGAGATGACCGCGTACGTGAAGCGCCATTACGGCAGCTTCATGAGGCCGACGTGGCGGCTGACCGACCCGCACGTGATCGTGATCCACTACACCGAGGGGCCGACGTTCGAGTCCGCCTACAACACGTTCGCATCGGACACGCCCGACTCGGAGCTGCATGAGCTCCCGGGCACATGCGCGCACTTCGTGGTCGACCGCGACGGCACGATCCATCAGCTCGTCTCGCTCGGGACGATGTGTCGCCATACGGTCGGACTCAACTGGACCGCGATCGGGATCGAGAACGTCGGCTTCAGCGACGCCGAGGTGATGGGGGACCGTCGGCAGATGACCGCCGACCTCCGGCTTGTCCGGTGGCTGCGATGCCGTTACGGGATCGAGGTCAAGAACGTGATCGGTCACGCCGAGAGCCTGTCGAGCCCGTACCATCGCGAGGACGTGCCGTCGCTCCGGACGCAGACCCACAGCGACTTCGACCACGCCGACATGCAGGTCTACCGCCGGCGGCTGCTCGCGCTCGGCGGGTGCCCGGCGACCTAGGCGGTCGAGGTGACGGACGAGAAACGGCTCAGATCCATGTACGCCGCGTTCAACGCGCGCGACATCGACGCGGTGCTGGCCGCGATGACGGAGGACGTCGACTGGCCGAACGCGTGGGAGGGCGGGCGCGTGCGCGGCCAGGAAGCGGTCCGGGACTACTGGACCCGGCAATGGGCCGAGATCGATCCTCGTGTCGAACCGATCTCGATCGCGGCGCGCCCGGACGGCGTCGTCGCCGTCGACGTCCAGCAGGTCGTGCGCTCGCTCGACGGCGAGCTGCTCAGCGACGGCCGGGTCGTTCACGTGTACGCGCTGCGTGACGGGCTCGTCGCCCGTATGGACGTCGAGCAAGCCTGATCTCACACGCGCCGGGCGCGGGCCGTTTCATGCCCGTATCCGCGAACAGGAGGGATTGCCGATGACAACGATCCTCGATGTCGCCACCGACATCCGCGCGCGAGTCGACGCGCTCGACTGGGCGCGCTTGAGTGCCGAGCTCGACGAGGTGGGCCACGCCGTCACCGTCCCGGTGCTGACCGACGACGAATGCGATGAGCTGTCTGACCTGTTCGATAACGGGCGGTTCCGGTCCACGATCGAGATGGCCCGCTACCGCTTCGGCGACGGGCGTTACCGCTACTTCGACCATCCGCTGCCCGACACGATCGCCGCGCTGCGGGCGTCGTTCTACCGACACCTGGCGCCGATCGCCAATCGCTGGGCCGACCTTCTGAGCGGCGACGGCCCCACGTTCCCGCTCGAGCACGAAGAGCTGCTCACGCGCTGCCACGCCGCCGGCCAGAACCGGCCGACGCCGCTGATCCTCCGCTACGGCGAGGGCGACTGGAACGCGCTGCATCAGGATCTGTACGGCGACGTGTTCTTCCCGTTTCAGGTCCTCACGATCCTGTCGCGCCCCGGTGAGGACTTCGACGGCGGGCAGTTTGTCCTGCTCGAGCAGCGCCCGCGGGCCCAGAGCCGGGCGCACGTGCTGAACCCGCCCCAGGGCGCGTTCGTGATCTTCCCCACCGCGACACGCCCGAACCGCGGCAAGAACGGGTATCACCGCGTCGGCATGCGTCACGGCGTCTCGACCGTGACCCGAGGGCAGCGGACCGCCCTCGGGGTTATCTTCCACGACGCGACATGACCGGCGCCTGGACGATCTACGAGAGCCCGCTCGGCCCGCTGACGCTCCACGGCGGACCGGCCGGTCTCGCGCGCATGTACTTCCCCGGGCGCAGCGAGACGCTCGACGAGTCCAGGCGCGACCCCGCGGCGCTCGCGAGCGCGGTCGCGCAGCTCGACGAGTACTTCGCGGGCGAACGCCAGACGTTCGAGCTGACATTCGACCTCGCCGGCACACCGTTTCAGCGCCAGGTCTGGGATGCGCTTCAGAGGATCCCGTACGGGTCCACGACCAGCTACGGCGAGCTCGCGCGCACGATCGGCCGGCTCGACCGGGTGCGGGCGGTCGGCGCCGCCGTCGGCCGCACCCCGATTCCGATCATCATTCCGTGCCACCGCGTGATCGGCGCCGACGGCTCGCTCACCGGATACGGAGGCGGGCTGCACCGCAAGCAGGCTCTGCTCGACCACGAGGCCGCGCACGCGACCGGACACGACCCGCCGGCGCACTGGCGCGTCCGGCAGCTCGCGCTGTTGTAGCGGCCGCCCGGCGGCGACTCACATTCCCTGAACCATCGTCTGCCCGGCGAATACCACGGTGGCGGGCACGGGTGCGCCGGCCCCGGCCGGGATCGTCAGCCACTGGGTCGTGTCGAGCAGGACCGGCGTCCCGTTGGCGACGACCTTCAGCGCGTAGCCGCCGAGCGGCGGGGCGAGCTGGATGCAAGGGGCGGGGCCGGCCGGGGTGGCGAACGGACACGGCGTGAGCGGAACCGCCTGGTCGGCGATCGTCAGCACGGGCGCTCCGCCGACCATGATCGTCGGGGCGGTGCTCGGGATGAACTGGAACGTCCCCCCGTGGCTGCACATCACCTGGGCGTTGGCGTTGAGGATGAACGGCACTAGCGACCTCGCGCCGACGCTATCCCGGGCCGGCCCTGAGGTCAACAAGCCCTCGGTCGCGGAGCTCGACCGGGATCGGGTCGACGACCTCGAGCGGCGGGACCTCGTCGGGGTCGAGGTTCCGGAACCCGAGCAGCGCCCAGCCTCCGTCGCGCCGCTGGACGAGCGGTGCCGCGGTCAGCGCCGGCTCGCCCTGGAACGGGAGGGCGCGGTCGAGGTCCCACGGCCCGGTGAGCGTGTCGCCGGTGACCGACCACGTGCAGAACCGGCCGAAACGCGACAGCTGCTCGGGCGGCTGCTGATCGGGATGGCAGGTGAACACGAGCAGCGGCTGCCCGTCGACGACCCGGACCTGCGAGACCTCGAGCTCGCCGAAGTCGCCAGGCGCCGACAGCGGGGGTCCGAGCTCCCACACGACCATGTCGGCGCTGCGCGCGTGACCGACGACGCCGTCGTGGAGCCGCGGCGCTCCGGTCGCCCGCGCCGTGATCAGCATGTGCCAGCCGTCGCCGGCGGAGTCCTTGAACACGAACGGGTCCCGCCAGGTCGCGCTCGCCTCGGGGCTCTCCTCGAGCGTGACGTACCAACGCGGATCCGGGGCCACCAGCGGTCGATCCCCGACCCGCCTCCACGTGAACAGGTCGTCCGACTCGGCCAGGCCGATGCGCTGATCGAGGACGCCGAGGCCGCGTGAGGTCGACAGCGCGCTGTAGTAGAGCCGCCACACGCCGTCCCCGCCCCGTGCCACCGACCCAGTCCACAACGCGAGGTCGTCCCACCGTCCGGCCGCCGGCGTGAGCGCATCGGCGTGCACCTCCCAGCGGGTGAGGTCGTGCGACGTCGCGTGCCCGATCCTGGCCGCGGTGTGGCGGAGGTGGGTGTCGCCGAGCGCGCGCGGGGCCTTCAGGAAGAACAGGTGGTAGCGCTCGCCGTCGTCGGCGATCCAGCTGTCCCACACCCAATCCTCCGGCAGCCGCAGCACCGGCGACATGGTTTCAGTTTCAGCCGACCGTCAGGCAAACTCGTCGCGTGGGTAAAGCGGAATTGCTGATCGGTGGCCTGCTGGTGGCGATCGCGGGCCTCGGCGCGCTCGCCCGGCGGCTGTCGATCCCGTACCCGATAGTGCTCGTCGTCGGAGGCGCCCTGTTCGGGTTCATCCCCGGTCTGCCGGCGGTGAACCTCGACCCGAACATCGTGCTGGTCGTGTTCCTGCCGATCCTCGTCTATAGCGCCGCGTTCTTCGCGAACCTCGGAGACATCCGCGCGAACCTGCGCGGGATCACGATGGTCTCGGTCGGGCTTGTGCTCGTGACGATGGGCGCGGTGGCGATCGTCGCCCACGCGCTCATCGGCCTGCCGTGGGGAGCGGCGTTCGCCCTCGGCGCGGTGATCTCGCCGACGGACCCGCTCGCGGCGGGTCTGATCATGCGTGCTCACAACGTCCCGCGGCGCCTCGTGAGCGCCGCCGAGGGCGAGGGACTGTTCAACGACGCGACCGCGCTGGTGGCGTTTCGTGTCGCGGTCACCGCGGTCGTCACCGGAGCGTTCTCGCTCGGGCACGCGTCGGTCGCGCTCGTCGTCGACGCCGCCGGCGGTGTGGCGATCGGCCTCGCGGTCGGCTGGGTGATCGCCGAGATCCGCAAGCGCACTCCCGACCCGCAGGTCAGCATCACGATCTCGCTCGTGAGCGGCTACGCCGCGTTCGTGCCCGCGAGCGCCGTCGGCGCCTCGGGTGTGCTCGCGGCCGTCACCACCGGCATCTACATGGGCATCCGCGGCCCGAGCATCATTCCCGCTCGCGTCCGGCTCCAGGGGTTCTTCACTTGGGACATCCTCGCCTTCATCGTCAACTCGGCCCTGTTCGTGCTTGTCGGGCTGCAGCTGCGCACGATCGTCCAGTCGCTCTCGGACTATTCGATGGGGACGCTGCTCGGCTGGGGGCTCGCGATCGCCGGTGTCACCGTGCTCACCCGCATGGTCTGGTTCTTCACGATGCCGTACCTCGTCCGCGCGCTCGACCGCCGCCCCAGCCAGCGCGATCGCCGGGTCCCCGCGCGTGACCGGTTCCTGCTCGGCTGGATCGGCATGCGCGGCGCGATCTCGCTGGCGGCCGCGCTGTCGCTGCCGCTGACCATCGACGGTGGAGCCCCGTTCCCCGACCGCGACCTGATCCTGTTCCTGACGTTCGCGGTGATCTTCGTGACGCTGGTGGTCCAGGGGCTGTCGCTGCCCGCGTTGATCCGGCGCCTGCGGATAACCGACGACGGGGCCGCCGAGACCGAGGAGCTCAAGGCCCGCCTGGGCGCCACCAAGGCTGCGCTAGCCCAGATCGACGCGCTCGCGTCCGAAGACTGGACGCGCGACGACACGATCGAGCGGATGCGCGCCGCCTACGAGTACCGCAAGCGGCGCCTGGCCGCGCGCGCCGGCAGGATCGAGGATGACGGCTACGAGGATCGTTCACTCGCCTACCAGCAGGCGGTCCAGATTGTGCTCGGCGCCCAGCGCGACGCGCTCGTCGAGCTGCGCCGGCAGGGGACGATCTCGAACGAGACGATGAACCGTGTGATCCAGGAGCTCGACCTCGAGGAGTCCCGCCTCGAGATCTAGGGCCGGCGGCGCGTGCCGGGGCGACGTTCTACGGGCGCAGGATCAGCACGCGCGCCTGGCCGCCCGGGTTGATCCCCAGCTTGACGATCGCGTCCCCGACCGGGACGGCGTCGAGCCACACGCTCTCGCGCTCGTTCAGCTGTCCGAGTGCGGCCACCTGCTGCATCGCGCGCGCGAGGTGGGCCATCTCGTCGGGGCTGCCCTCGAGTTGCTCGATGCCCCGCTCGGTGCCGAACGTGACCGTCATTCCGTTGTCGGTCTGCTCGGCCGAAAGCAGTTCCAGGCTCATGGATCCCTCCATTCAGTCTACGTACGAGAGGAACGGACCCCCTGCGCTGGCGCTTGCGCGCGCAGGGTGTAGCGGCGATGACCCGCGCCAGGCGGCGCCCGCCGCGCGCGCGCTCAGCCGACGCCGGCGGCCAGCGCCCGGAGCGCCGCGATCCCCGGCAAGAACAGGTACTCGCCCCCGCCCGTGGTCACGAACGAGGCCTGGGGGGAGAGCATGAACGGCGGGTCGCCCTGGATCGTCATCTTGCCCGTACCCAGCGGGCTGCCGAGCAGGAAGTCGCTGTCGTGGCCGAGGTGAAAGCCGTTGCCGTCATTCAGCCACTGGAGCTGGACGCTCTCGAACTGGCGCGAGATGCTCGCGTTGAAGCACGCGAACACGAGCCCGCGGTCGATCCCGTCGTCCTCGAGAACATCAGCCGGCAGCGGGGGACCGTAGGGCGTGCCGCGACGGATGATCCGGTGGCGGAAGCTGAGCAGGCCGGCGTCGTTGAGGCCAGGCCAGCCGAGCGCGTCGCGGGGGTTCGACCGCCGGATGTGAGCGCCTAACGGGCAACGCCGGCCGTCGGCATCGATGTCGAGGTAGCGGAAGTTGTTGCTGTCCGGCGCGGACGCGGTGAAGTTCGGATCCGGACCGGCGGGCGATTTGACGAGCGGAGTGCCGTTGCGCCAGCGCCCGACGATCTTGGCGGCGAGCAACTCCTCGTCGCCATGCGGGAAGCGCGCGGCCGCGTCGCGCAGCGTGCGCCGGAACAGCGCCACGTCCTGGCGGAGCTTGCGGTAGACCATGTACGTGCCCGACCGTCCGAGCGGCTCGGCCGGCGCGCTCGGGAGACGGCGGTTCGGGTCGACGAGGGTGTCTTCGTCCGGGTAGCCGAGCACGAACTCGCCCAGGGCGAGCGGGCGCCAGCCGCCACCTATCAGTGGCACGCCGCCGCCGGCCGCCGAGCTGTCCGAGATTCCGGCGATAGCGGGCTGGGCGGCGCCGTCGGCGAACCCGAAGTGCTCCCGGGCTGGGGTGGTGGCTTCGGGCGGACCCACCAACAGCAGCTCCGCGTATTGCTCGTGCACGATCGAGACGGCAGGCGTCCGCCCGATCTCCTCGCGCAGGCTCGCGAGCTCAGCCTCGATCTCGTCGCGGGAGCGCGCGTTGATGGTCACGAGCACGTGGGCCTGACCGGTGCCGAGGCCGCCGTCCCAGTGCGCGGGATCGCTCGGACCGAGGTCGCCGAGCAGCGCATGGCGGGCGGCCATGCCCTCACGGAACTCGTCCGAGAAGGTCCCGATCACGGCCTCGGGCACTCCGAGCGCGCGGAGGCCGGTGCAGGTCACCGCGACGTTGTGGTGCGAGCTCGGCTTCCGGTCGCGCCACTCCTCGTCGCTCGAGACCACATCGATGAGCTCGCCAAGCCATGCCCTACCGCCGGCGACGTCTGCGATACCGACGAACACGTAAGCCGTGCAGGGGTAGCTGCTCCCGTACGCCCGCAGCACATTGCCCTGGATGTCCGAGCGGTCGACGGCCATCAGAACTCGTCCCTGAACGCCTGCCACAGGTCGTCCGGCTCCATGCCCTGGGTCCGGACCGCGAACGCGATCAGCTGCTCTCGCGCCGCCAGTCGCCGCCTTGACCTGCGGGACCGTGGCGTGCGGGTAGGCGGCCACGAAGAAACCGGTGTCGATCTTGTTGTGGAGCAGGTACGCCTTGAGCTGCTCACCGGCGGCCTCGGGTGGGCAGCCGATGCATCGTCCCCAAATCTCCCGGGCCTCGGTCGCGAGCTTCACGCACAGCTCGTCGAGGTAGGGGTCGAGCGGGCCGTCGAAGTTGCTCGTGAAGATCAGGTAGGGGGTCTCGAGATGGTCCTCGCGCGGCTGTGACGGGTCGTTGATCCAATCGCCGAGGATCACCCAGCGGGCGAAGTGCGTGCCCGTCACCCGTGACAGTGGGCTGCCGTCCTGCGGGAGCGCGTCGAGAAATGCGCGCAGCGGGCCCTCCTCGCCGGGACGGATCGGCGTCAGCGCCATGAACGCGGTGGCCTGGCCCGAGCTGTTGCTCACAGGCAGTCCTGCACGTCGGTGAGGAACCCGTCCCACGCCACCGCGAAGGCCTCCGGCGACATGCTCGCGGCGCGCGTCTTGAACGCCTCGAGCTTCGGCGCCAGCTCGAGTGCGGACAGGACCATCGTGGTGGTCGCTTCTGGATACGCCCCGTAGAAGTGGCTGGCCACGATCTCGTTGCGCCTGATGTAGTCCTTGAACGGCGCGGTCGGCAGCGGCTGCGGGAACCCGTACGACGTCCCCCAGAAGACCTTCATCCCACGGGTGAGGATGTGGGAGAAGGCGTCGATGTACTCCTCCCAGCCACCGTTGAAGTTGCTCTCGAAAAACAGGTGCGGGTAGTTGAGCTTCTCCTCGCGCTGGGGAGCGCCGTTGAACGGGATCTTCCGGACCAGCGTCCAGCGGGCGAAGTGGATGAACGACAGGCGGCCCAGCGTGCCGCTGGCCTTCGGGAACGTGGTGGCGAACCAGAACACGAGCGGCAGCCAGAGCCGGCCGAGCGGCTTGACCGTGCTGAATACCGTGATCGCGATCGCCTGACCGTCGACGTTCGCCGATGCGGTGCCGGTCGCGGTGACCGGGGCAGGCGCTGCGGGTTGATCACTCAACGCCCGCCGAACATAGTCGGGGGCGTCCGGGCAAGTCAAGGCGTTAGCCTTGCGGCCGCGGAGCGACGAGCAAGCAAAGGAGAGGCGATGAGCGAAGAGCGCGTCAAGTTCTTACTGGACGAGCCGGAGATCCCGACTCACTGGATCAACCTGATGGCCGATATTCAAGATCCGGCGAACCCCCTTCCCCCGCCGCTCCACCCCGGCACGAAGCAGCCGGCGGGGCCGGACGACCTGACGCCGATCTTCCCGATGGCGCTGATCCTCCAGGAGGTCTCGACTGAGCCCGAGATCGAGATTCCCGAGCCGGTGCGCGAGGTGTACAAGCTGTGGCGGCCAACGCCGCTGTACCGCGCGCGGCGGCTCGAGCGCGATCTCGATACGCCCGCCCACATCTACTACAAGTACGAGGGCGTCTCGGCCGCGGGCTCCCACAAGCCCAACACGGCGGTGGCGCAGGTGTACGAGAACGCCCAGGCCGGGATCAAGAAGCTCACGACCGAGACCGGCGCGGGCCAGTGGGGATCGGCGCTGGCCTTCGCGTGCCGGCTGTTCGGGCTCGAGTGCGAGGTGTGGATGGTCGGCTCGAGCTACGACCAGAAGCCCTATCGCCGCTCGATGATGGAGACCTGGGGGGCGACCGTCCATCGCTCACCCTCGGACGTGACCGAGGCCGGCCGCTCCCAGAGCGCGCACCCGACCGGCTCGCTCGGAATCGCGATCTCCGAGGCGGTCGAGGTCGCGGCGCAGAACGCGGATACGAACTACTCGCTCGGGTCGGTGCTCAACCACGTGCTCCTGCACCAGACCGTGATCGGGCAGGAGGCACTCGCGCAGATGGCGATGGCCGGCGAGGAGCCCGACACCGTGATCGCATGCGTCGGCGGCGGCTCGAACTTCGGCGGGCTGACGTTCCCATTCCTGCGCCGGGTGATCCGCGGCGAGGCCAAGACGCGGTTCATCGCCGCTGAGCCGGCCGCATGCCCGACGCTGACGCGTGGCGTGTATGCGTACGACTTCGGCGACACGGTCGGGATGACGCCGCTGATGCCGATGTACACGCTCGGCCACGGCTTCGTCCCGCCGCCGGTCCACGCCGGCGGGCTGCGCTACCACGGCGACGCGCCGCTCGTGTGCGGGCTGGTCAAGCAGGGTCTCGTCGAGCCGCGTGCGTACCGCCAGAACGAGACGTTCGAGGCGGCGGTCCGGTTCGCGCGCACGGAGGGCCTGATCCCGGCGCCCGAGCCGGCACACGCGATCCGGGCGGCGATCCAGGAAGCCGAGGCGGCGCGCGAGGCCGGCGAGGAGCGCGTGATCCTGTTCGGGCTATGCGGACACGGTCACTTCGACCTCAGCGCGTACGACGCGTACCTGGCGGGCCAGCTCGAGGATCCCGAGTTCTCCGAGGAAGACCTGGCCGCGGCGCTGGCGAGCCTGCCGGAGGCGCCGGCCCTCGCCTGAAAAGCACCGGCTAAAGCGCCGCGAAATCTTCGAACAGCGCGCGGGCGGCCGCGATCCCGCGCGGCACGTACTCGGCGAGCAGCCGCTCGTTCGGCGAGTGGAGGTTGGCGTTCGGCAGGGAGAAGCCGGTGATCACGGTCGCGATCCCCTTGTCCGCGAACGCGGCCACGATCGGGAGGCTCCCGCCCGAGCGGATCAGCAGCGGTCGCACGCCGAGCGCCCGCTCGAACGCTCCCAACCCGAGCTGGATCGCCTTGGCGTCCGCCGGGACCATCGCCGGCGGCGCGGCGGCGAGCAGCCGCACGTCGAGCTCGGCGCCCGGCGGCGCCGCGTCCTCAAGCAGGCGAGTGAGCGTGCCCGCGATCACGTCGGGGTCCTGGCCCGGCGCCAGTCGGATCGACACGTTCGCATCGGCGCGGACCGGGAGGACCGTCTTCTGGATGTGGGGCGAGCCGCTCTCGATCCCGTTGACGTCGAGCGCGGGCTCGGCGAACGTCCGCACGTAGAAGTCCTCCGCGGCGCGCGCATCCGCCGGGCGCGCGCCCTGGTCGGCGAGCTCGCCGGCGCCGGCGGGCAGCTCGCGCCAGTTCGCGAGCTCGCCCTCGCTCGGCGGGAGGATCCCCTCGCGAAGCGGCTCGGCCAGGCGGCCGTCGACCGCGACGACCGCGCCGAGCGTCTTGATCAGCGCGTGCGCCGCATTGAGCGCCGCGCCGCCGTACAGCCCGGAGTGGAGGTCGCGCTCGCCGGTGCGGAGCGTCACGTGGAAGTACGCGATGCCGCGGGTCGCGATGTCGAACGCGGGGCGGTCGCGGGCGATCATCCCGCTGTCGAAGATCACCGCGGCGTCGCCGCCGCGCTCGTCTGCCTCGAGGAACTCGACGATCGAATGGCCGCCCGATTCCTCCTCGCCGTCGCACGCGAAGCGCACGTTGACCGGAAGCTCACCGGCCCGGGCGAGCTCGCGTGCGGCCGACAGCAGCAGGTACAGCTGGCCCTTGTCGTCGGCGACCCCACGGCCATACAGGTACTCGCCCCGGATCTCGGGCTCGAACGGCGGCGACTCCCACAGCTCGAGCGGATCGGCCGGCTGCACGTCGAAGTGGCCGTAGCAGAGGACAGTCGGCGCGCGGTCGGCGTCGCGCGACGCGCGCACCTCGCCCACGGCGAGCGGTTGCCCGTGCCAGTCGACCAGGTCGCACTCCCCGCCCGCGTCGCGGATCAGCCGGCACACCCACTCGCCGGCCTCCTTGACCTCGGCGGCGCGCGCCGGATCGGCGCTGATCGACTCGATCCGCAGAAATCCGGCCAGCTCGTCGAACCACTCCGTCACGGCGGCGAGCCTACCGACTTGGCTCAATAGACCTCGGGCACGAACGTCTGCTCCTCGATCGGAGGACGGATGTACGCCTCCTCGGTACGGGGGGGCAGCTCGAGCGGCGGCGGGGTCAGGTCCTCGTACTTGATCAGCGACAGCAGATGGGCGATGCAGTTCAACCGTGCGCGACGCTTGTCGTCGGCCTGCACGACGTACCACGGCGCGAGCTTGATGTCGGTGTAGCGGAACATCTCGTCCTTGGCCCGCGAGTACGCGACCCAGCGGGCGCGCGACTCGAGGTCCATCGGGCTCAGCTTCCAGCGCCGCATCGGGTCGTGTACACGCGCCTGGAAGCGGCGCTCCTGCTCCTCGTCGGAGACCGAGAACCAGTACTTGATCAGCTGGATCCCGGAGCGCAACAGCATGTGCTCGAACTCGGGGCATGAGCGCATGAACTCCTGGTACTCGGCCTCCGTGCAGAATCCCATCACCCGCTCGACGCCGGCGCGGTTGTACCAGGAGCGGTCGAACAGGACGATCTCGCCGTCGGCGGGCAGGTGCGCGACGTAGCGCTGGAAGTACCACTGTGTCTTCTCGCGCTCGGTCGGCGCAGGCAGCGCGACCACCCGGCATAGCCGCGGGCTGGTCCGCTCGGTGATCCGCTTGATCACGCCGCCCTTGCCGGCGGCGTCGCGTCCCTCGAAGATCACCACGACCTTCAGCCCGTTCGCCCGCACGGACTCCTGCATGATCACGAGCTCGCGCTGGAGCCGGAGCAGCTCTGAGTCGAACCGCTTGCGCTTCAGCTTCTTGGGCTCGTCGCGGCCGGCCGCGTCGTCCTTCGACTGCTTCGGTTTGGCCACTGCAACTCCTCTCCTCTTGCGCTTCTCGCCAGTCTACGGAGCCGCCCTGCCCGCGGGGAGAAGCGTTCAGGATGCGAGGAAAAGCGACCGGCCCGAGATCGCTGGCCCATCGTCGACGTGCAGCGACACCCGCAGCGTACCCGCGTGCAGCTGCGAGCGCGGGACCCCGACCGTCGCCGAGCCGGTGACGGTCACGCGGGCGCCCGAGCTCGTCTGGCCGTCGAACACGTTCAGCCACACGTGGCAGGTGGTCGAGCAATGGACTCTGGCGACGAGCACGCGGGTGCTGTGGAGCCGGGCCGTTCGGAAGGATCGAGACCTTCGGCGCGGGCGGGCCGGTCACAGGCCCGGCGGGCGCGGACCGGGCCACGATCCGCTGGACCGGCCACGGCGGAATCGCCCCGGGGTAGGAGTAGCCGACGCCGGCGCAGACCCCGTCGCGCGGGATACGCAGGTCGTAGGCGAACAGGAACATGCCGGGCAGCCAGCCACCGACGGTCGCGCCCGGCGGCTGGCCGGGGCAGCCGTACTGACCGCCGCTCAGCACCACACAACCGGTACCGCTCCGCGTCTTGCATGCCTCGACCCCGAGCTGGTCGAACTCGCCGCCCCAGCCGCCGGTCCAGCGGCCGGCGGCCACGGTCACGTGCCCGCCGAACTTCGCCGGCCCGAGGAGGCGGGGCGGGACCAGCGCGCGAACCCGGCCGCGCCAGCTGACGCGCGCGCTGTACGTGTGCCCGCCGGCGGTGTCGGTGGCGACGAAGACGGTGCCGGCCGGTTCCGGCCCCGCGGCGAGCGAGGAGCGCCTGGTCTGCTTGAGGTGGTCGCAGGTGCGGTTCGGCGCCGGCGAGCAGATCGACCAGCGTGGCGGCAGTCCGGCGCCGGTGAAGTCGGCGATCACGAACGGGTCGCCCTCGGGATCGAACACGGCCTGGATCTGGACGGTGTCCCTGATCACCGGCCCGGGCCTGGGCTTGGGCTTCGGCTTGTGATTTGGGGCGCTATGGCCGGCGGCGACTGCGCCGGCAGCGACGAGCCCGGCCATCGCGGCCACCATCACGGTCACCGAGATCAGCCACGGTCTACTCAGGTGCGCCATCGCTGCGAACACTACGCGCGGCGCCACCGCTGGTCACGCGCTTCCTTGCGCGGCCCGGGGCCCCGGGCCGCGGGGGACAGTCAGTCCTGCGTGGTCGCGAACTGCGCGTCGAGCTTGATCGTGGCCGAAGCTGGCCGGCGCCCGGGGACGAGCAGGCCCGCGAGCAGGCACACGACCAGGAACGCCGCCGCCAGGACGAACGACTCGTTGAACCCGGTCACGGTCGGCAGGCCGGCCGACTGGTGGTCGACGATGAATGTCGCTGATAGCTGACCCCCGAGCGCGCCGCCGAGCGTTCGCATCACCGTGTTCATGCCGGTCGCGACGCCGGTCTGGCTCGCTGGGACGGCCTGGACGACCAGGTTCCCTAGCGCCGCGAACGCGAGCCCGATCCCGATCCCGAGCAACGACGCGGAGATCAGCATGTCGTACGGATGCTCGTGGGCGACGGCCAGCCACACGAACGAAATGGCGGTGATCGCGGTCCCGACGAGCAGCGCGGGCTTCGAGCCGAAGCGGCGGGCGACCTTGCCCGCGGCGGTCCCGAGCAGGCCCATGCCCACGGCGGCGGGGAGCAGGTACAGGCTCGAGACCACCACCGAGGCGCCGAACCCGAACCCGGTGCTCGTCGGCAGCTGCGCGAACTGCGGGTAGATGATGAACGACGCGTACATCCCCGCGCCGAGCAGGAACGCGACCAGGTTTGTGGTCCACACGCCGCGGATCCGCATCAGGGTCATGTCGATCAGAGGCTCGCGACTGCGGACCTCGACCGCGACCCATGCGGCACAGAAGAGAACCCCGATCGCGAACAGCGCGATCGTCTTGGCTCCGCCCCAGCCCCAGACCGTCGTCTGCGCAACCGCGATCAGGACGCAGGAGATGCCAAGGCTCATCAGGGCGGCCGCCAGCCAGTTGACGTGCCCGGGCGAGCGCACCGGCGACTCGGGGATGAACCGCCAGGTGAACACGGCCGCGACGATCGTCACTCCGAGCGGCAGCCAGAACAGCCAATGCCAGCTGAGGTGCTCCACGATCAATCCGCCGAGCACCAGACCGAGACCGCCGCCGACTCCGAGGATCGAGGAGATCAGGCCGATGCTCCCGGGGACGCGCTCGGGCGGGAACTCGTCCCGCGTGATCGAGAACGCCAGCGGGAAGATTCCGCCGGCGACGCCCTGGATCACGCGCGCGACGATCAGGACCGGAAGCGTGGTCGCCAGCCCGCCGAGCAGCGATCCAACCCCGAGGATCAGGAGTGTCCACAGCAGTAGCCGCTCCTTGCCGTACATGTCGCCCAGTCGGCCGATGATCGCGGTGCCGACCGAGGCGGACAGCAGGAAGCCGGTCAGCAACCAGGTGACGCCGGTCTCGGTCGTGTGCAGGTCGTGCTGGAGCGTCGGTAGTGCCGGGATCACCGCCGAGCTCAGCACCGCGTACGCGAGTCCCGCCACGGACAGTGTGGCCAGGATGACGTTCGCGTGCACCGCATGCGACTCCGTCGGTCCCCGGGACATATAAGTACCTTAGAGGCAGACGAGTAGTGTGCGGTTGCGTGAGCGTACGGATCGCGATCGTCGGGGACGAAAATCACGCGCTGCCGAGCCATCGCGAGGTGAACGCTGTGCGCGGCATGCTCGGCGAGGACGTGGACACCGAGTGGCTGCCGACCGACGGTCCGTGGGGCGGGGACCTAACCGGGTTCGACGGGATCTGGCTCGTGCCCGGCTCGCCGTACGCGGACGACTCGGCCGCTTACGCGGCCGTCACGTGGGCCCGAGAGCGTGACGTGCCGTTTCTGGGGACATGCGGCGGACTGCAGTACGCGGTCGTCGAGTATTTCCGCAACGTCCTCGGCGTCCCAGAGGCCTCGCACGCCGAGTCCGACGGGATCGGCGCCGGCAACGTCGTGGCCCGGCTCGCCTGCAGCCTGTACGGCGAGGAGCGGCTCGTGCGACCGGTCGCCGGCACCAGGTTCGCGACGCTCGTCGGCGACGCGCCGTTCGTCGGCATGCACTACTGCAATTACGGGCCGGGACCTCGCGAGGTCGACCGCCTGGTCGAAGGTGGAATGGTGATCGAGGCGACCGCCGAGGATGCGGGCGCCGAGGTGCTCGAGCTGCCGGCCAACCGTTTCTTCATGCTCAGCTTGTTCCAGCCGCAGATCGGCGCGCTTGCGGGCAAGCCGCTGCACCCGCTGCTCGGCGAGTTCGTTCGCTGCGCGCGCGAGACCGCGCTCACACGGTCGCCGGCGCTGCGTCCAGCAGCGCGATGAGCTGATCGCGGTCGGGCCCGGGGATCGGCGGCGGATCGCTGTCTCTCGCGATCTCGAGGATGTGCGTGACGAAGCTCTCGTCGGCGAAGATCTCACTGTGTAGCGACAGGCAGCCCTTCATCGCGGCGAACGCGCGGAACGCGTCCGGGTCACGGCCCATGGCCGCGACCAGGGCGGCCAACAGCCAGTCCGTCGACCCGGGCGCGGGGGAGGCGCGCAGGCCGTGGCGGAGCGCCTCGATCTCTCCGAACCGAATCCGGTCCTCTTCGACGGTCTCGCGATACCACGGCGTCAACTCGGCCTCGGTGGCCGCATCCCACGCCTCGGCGAACCCGTGCGGATCATCCGGGTGCGCGCGGACCACGTCGGCCAGTAGCTTGGCGTGCAGCAGGCCGAGCGTCATACCGCGTCCCTGCGACGGGTTCGTGCACGCCCAGGCATCGCCGATCAGCGCGACCCCGGTCGCGACCGGCTTCCCGCCGACGACGAGGCGGCGGTACCGGTCGAGGATCCCACCCATCGCGATCAGGTCACTGATCGGCTCGCCCTCGAGCCAGTGCGCGTGCGCGGGGCAGGCCCGAATGACCGCGGTCCACGGCCCGGGGTCCCGCAGCCGCTTGACCGGCTGGTCCCCCGAGGCGGTGTACAGCGTCACCGACCAGGTGTCGTTGTCGGACGGAATCGTGAGCAGCGAGAAAGTGCCGATCGGGGTGAGCACTCCGGCGCGGAACCTGGGGATCTCTCCGTTGCCGGCGCGAAAGAAGCGCGAGTAGTAGATAAAACCCGAGTCCTCGCTCTCCTCGTGGACCGGGCCAGCCCCGACGGCCTCGAGCCAGCGCGGAAACTGCGACCGCCTCCCGGTCGCGTCGACGACCAGGTCGGCGTCGAGTTGCTCGCCGGAGTCGATACGGACGCCGCACACCTGTGGGGGCTTGCCGTTGCCGTGGCGTGCGAGGAGGCCGGCGACCGACACCCCCCGGCGGATGTAGAGCCCGGGCTCGGCGTCCGCCGCCTGGGCCAGGACCTGCTCGAACACGGGGCGACGAGCGTTGACGGTGCCGAACCGCTCATCGCCCTCGCGCGGTGTCCGGTCGGTGATCGACGGGGGCATGATCAGCAGCGGATCGAACGGGACCGCCCCGTGCGCCTCGAGCGACGCCAGGACGTCGGGAAGCGCCTCCTCGAGGATGCCGCGGCCCCGCGCCAGCAGCAGGTGGGCCTGATGGAACTGGGTCACGCCGTCGCGCGACCACCGCTTCCAGGCGTCTTCGAGCGACGCGGGCGGCGGCTCGGGGTCGCGCTCGAGCACACTCACGTCGTGGCCGTCGCGGCGAAGCAGTATCCCGGCCGCGAGCCCGCACACCCCGGCCCCCAACACGATGATCTTCGGCATCGTTTCTCACCCCTCGCTCGGCAGGAAGTCGATCAGCAGCCGGTTCACCTCGTCGGGCGCCTCGAGCTGCATCCAGTGGCCGGGCCCGTCGAGTCGCTCGTAGCGCCACGGACCGGCGACGTTCTCGGCCGAGCTCGTCATCTGCCGCTCGGTCAGCGCCATGTCGCCCGAGCTCCACACGCCCATCGTGGGTGCTTGGATCGGCGGAAGCTGCCGCCCTTGGCTGAGCCACGACTCCGGCGGGATGTTCGCTCGGTAGTAGTTGAGCGCGGGCGTGAGCGAGTCATTTGCTTCGAGCTCGGCGATCACCGCGTCGGCGTCCGGGTGGCCGGCCCACGCCCGGAAGTGGGCCCAGTCGTTGTTCGACAGCCACTTCTCGGCGATTCCCTTGAACTGGAACAGCAGCATGTACCACGACTTCTGGTACTGCTCGAAGCCGCCCGCGCGGAACGTCGCCGGATGCCCGACCGACAGGACCGCGAGGTGATCCACGTGGTCGGGAGCAAACGCGGCGAGCGCCCAGGCGACCGCGGCGCCCCAGTCGTGGCCGACCACGTGGGCCCGCGACGCCCCGGCATCGCTGAGCACCGCCGCCACGTCGCCCGCCAGCGCCGCCATCGCGTACGCCTCGACCTCGGCCGGCTTGTCCGAGCGGCCGTACCCGCGGAGGTCGGGCACGATCACCTTGAAGCCCGCCTGCGCCAGCGCCGGCACCTGATGTCGCCACAGCCGCCCCGAGTCGGGAAAGCCGTGGAGCAGGACCACCGGCCGGCCTTCGCCGGTCACCTCGTATTCGATCCCTATGCCACCCACGTCGACGCGCATCCAGGCCCCTTGCTTTCAGCGTCTCTGTGGCGCGAAGTTACCAGCAGGGGTTAACCCCCCGGTAAGCCGGCGCGACGGATCAGGCCATCTTGACCGACATGGTCAGCTGGCCGATCGTCTCGCTCGCGTGAACCACATGCATGCCGACCAGACCGTTGATCGTCTTCGCCCACACGGCCGAGATGTGGAGCCCGCCGCTCATCGTGGCCTTCTCCCCGGACGTGTGGACCTTCACCGCGGGCATCGTCGCGATCACGATCCGATGTCCGTTGACGATCGCCGTGATCGTGGCGGCGCCGCCCTTGTGGGTGATGACGTAGCTGCGGATCCGGACGACCTTGCTTCCATTCTTGTACTGGAGGCCGCCCTTGGCGTTCATCGTGCCGCCCATCGTCGGGAGGCTGACCGTCCCGCCCACCATCGGCATCGTCATCGCGCCATTGCCGACCTGGGCCGGGCCAAGCGGGGTCACGGTGATACCGCGGGAGAGCAGGAAGGCGGAAATCTGCATCGACGCCCGCACGGTTGCGTGCCCGCCCACGACCTTCTCGCTCTTGGCCAAGGCCGGCGCGGCGATCGCGAGCATGCAAAAGCCGGCCGCGAGCGCCCCGGCGGCCGCCGTCGAAAATCGAGACATTCAAAGCTCCTAGGACGGATGACAGAAAACTGCGAGCGCCCGGGACGACCCCACTCTCGACCCCGGGGAGCCGTGGCGAAGCGTACGCCCACGGCGCCGGCTGCGGGATATTTTCTGTGGCCGCCGGCCCGCCGAGTCAGACCGACGGTGTGGTCGCCAGCCCAAGTTGCGCCAGATAAGGCAGTCTTCAGGGGGTGAAGCCCTTCGCATACCGGCTGCGGTCGCCCGAAGCCCTGATCAGCGTCGAGGACTATCGCCGCGCCGCGGCCAAGCGGGTGCCGCGGATGGTGTGGAACTACATCGAGGGCGGCGCCGACGATCTCGTTACCGTCCGGCGCAACCGGACGTCCTTCTCGCGCTGGTCGCTCCGGGCGCGGATGATGACCGCGTACCCCGAGCGCCGGCTGTCGACGACCGTCGCCGGCGTCGAGCTCGATCTGCCGGTGCTGCTCGCTCCTACCGGGGCGCTCGGGTTATCGCAGTGGAGTGGGGACCTCGCGGCCGGTCGTGCCGCGGAGGCCGCCGGCACACGCCTGGTACTGAGCACGGCATCGTCGTGGACGATCGAGGAGGTCGCGGCGGGGACGCGAGCCGATCACTTCTTCCAGCTGTATCCGGGCGGAGACGAGACGGCCACGCTGATGCAGCGTGCCTGGAAGTCCGGCTACCGGGTTCTGTTCGTGACCGTTGACGTGCCGGTGATCGGAAACCGCGAGGGCGAGCGGCGCTACGGCTATACCCGCACGGGCGACATGGGCCGGATGCTGACGCTGACCCCGCGCGAGGCGCTCGACATGGCCCGCCACCCGCAGTGGCTGCTCGACCTGTACCGCCATGGCCGCGGCTCGATGCGAAATCTGCACTCCGATGGGGGGGTCATGGCGACGTTCGAGTCGATCGACATCCTCCACCGCGAGATCGATCGCGCGACGTTTTCCTGGGACGACCTGCAGTGGATCCGCGATAACTGGCCGGGAACCGTGTACGTGAAGGGACTGCTCGATCCGGAGGACGCGATGCGTGCCGTCTCGATCGGCTGCGAGGGGGTTGTCGTCTCCAACCACGGTGGCCGCCAGCTGGACCACGCGCTGTCGGCGCTCGACGCGCTCGAGGCGATCGTCGCGGCGGTCGGCGACCGCGCCGAGGTGCTGCTCGACGGCGGCGTGCGCCGCGGCACCGACGTGGTCAAGGCGCTCGCGCTCGGGGCTCGCGCGGTTCTGATCGGCCGCGCTCAGATCTATGGGCTGATCGTCGGCGGCGAGCGGGGAATCGTCGACGTGCTCGATATCTTCCGGGTCGAGCTCGACCGGGCGCTCGAGCTGATGGGCGTCCAGAGCGTGCACGAGCTCGACCGCTCCTGGCTGATCCCCTGCGGTCATCCCGAGCTGTAAAAGCCCGGGGCCTGCTCGGTACGCTCCATTGTGTGGACGAGCCGGAGGTTCGGAGGTTTGCCAGCGCATTTCAGCGGTTCCTGGAGGTAGTGACCGAATTGGCGCCGGCGGAGGATGGGCCGCCGCTGCGGGCTACGCTCGAGGCGCACCTGGGTCGGGACCCGCGCGCGCTGCCGGTGGTCTCGGATCGCTATTTGCCGTTCGAGCACGTCAACGTGCAGGCGGCGCTCGACGCGTGGCTCGAGCAGCCGAACAGCTCGCATGAGCTCCTCGGCCTGCGCGGCGAGCATTACGCGCACATGTCGCTCGCGGATCTGGTGCGGCACGCGCACCGGCACGGGATCGTCCTCGGCGCCGTCGAATACGTCTCGCTTGCCGACGGGCCGAGCTCGACGCGCGCGTGCGTCCAGGCGGGGCTATACCTGATCCGGGACGGAGACGGCGCCGCGGTTGTGCTGTTGCGCGGTCCGCACGAGCACACTCCGCAGCCGTCGGTCGTGGTCGAGGTCCTCGCGACCGACCGCGGCCACGGAGAGCGAATCATCGCTGGCATCCGCCGGCTCAGTGTCGAGCGCAGCGTGTTCCGCAACCAGGTGATCAGCTTCGCCGCCGCTCCGTTCGGTGACCAGACCGCGGGTCCGATCGCCTTCCACGCGCGTCCTCGGCTCGAGCGCGAGGACGTGATCCTGCCGGAGCCGACGTTCGCCGCGATCGAGGAGCACGTTTTCGGCATCGCCACCGCGCGCGACCGGCTCCGCGCCTCGGGTCAGCACCTCAAGCGCGGCCTGCTCCTCCACGGCCCTCCGGGCACGGGCAAGACGCTCACCAGCCGGTATCTGATCGGCCGTCTCACCGACCACACGGTCGTCGTGCTCAGCGGCGCCGCGTTTCAGTACATCGAGGCCGCGGCGACGCTGGCCCGCTCGCTGCAGCCGGCCCTCGTCGTGCTCGAGGACGTCGACCTCGTCGCCTCCGAGCGCATGCCGCAGCGCGGGATGGCCTCTCCGCTGCTGTTCGCGCTGCTCAACGTGATGGACGGCCTCGACGAGGACGCGGACCTGGTGTTCCTGCTGACCACGAACCGAGCCGACGCGCTCGAGCCCGCGCTCGCCGCCCGACCCGGTCGGGTCGACGCGGCGGTCGAGATCTCGCTGCCCGATGCCGCCGGCCGACGTCGCCTGCTCGATCTGTACGGAGCCGGAGTCGAGCTGGCGCTAGCCGACCCCGACGCGGTCGTCGCCCGGACCGAAGGCGTCACGGCCTCGTTCATCAAGGAGCTCGTCCGGAAGGCGGCGCTGGTGGCAGTCCGGGCGGACACCGATCGCGGTCGGGTGACGGTCAGCGACGAACACGTCTCTCAAGCGCTCGACGTGCTGCTCGACGAGGGCGCGGGGCTGACCCGCGCGTTGCTCGGCATCGGCCGCGAGGGGGCCGAAGCCGAGGTTCTCCCGCCAGAGATGCCGTCCGCGGCGGGATGGTTCACCTACGCGCCGTTCGGGCGCCGGCAGCGCTTCCCCTGACGCGGCTCTGCGCTAGTCGAGGCTGTCACGGGCGGGCTGCCGCACCAGAGGGTGCGGCCGCTGCGACCCGCGTCGCGCGTTCTGGACGTCCCGGCGCGTGATCGCCAGGAACGCGACCAGGCAGAAGATCATGACCGTCAGCGCCAGGGCGACGGTTCCGTCACCCCAACCGAGTCCGCCCACACTTTGCGGCTTGCCCATCCAGTCGGCGAACGAAGCGCCGAGCGGCCGCGTGGCCACGTACGCGATCCAGAACGACAGGATCGGGTTCCAGTGGAAACGCCAGTATCCGATCGCCGGGACCGCGATCACGGCCCCGAACAACAGCCCGGACGCCAGATAGCCGAGGCCGAAAGTGGTCGCGGTCAGGTCGCCGAGCGCGGTGCCCATCGCGAACGTCGCGACGACCGCGGCCCAGTAGAACAACTCGCGCCGGGGCGTGTCGACGCTGTGAATCGACAGGGTGTGCTCGGTCCGGTACCAACTGACGAACACCGCCGCCAGCACGATGCCGTAGAGCACGCTCGACGCGATGTACGGAACCCCGAAGCCAACGTGAAGCACGTCGGCGGCCATCGTCCCGAACACGCCGACGCCGACGACCGCGAGCCAGTAGGTCCAGGCGATATACCGCCGCACGTAGAACTGCAGCGCGAGCGCGATGACGAACCCGATGAACCCGAGTGCTACGGCGAGCTCGGGACTCATGGCGTGGACAAGGTAGTCGGACGTCGATTCGCCCATCGCCGTCGAAAGGGCCTTGATCACCCAGAAATACGCGGTGATCTCCGGAACCCGAAGAGCCCCGCGAACGGTGAGCTTGCCGATCAGCACGCGATCCATCACGGGCTACAAACGATCCTTGGGGTCCAGAAGGCTCGCTCGTAAGCGAAGTCTCACGGCCGTAATGCGCGCGTCAGCTCGGCGATCGCCGCCGGCATGCGGCGGTCCACGCCGTCATGGTCGCCGTCGAACAGCTCGAGCGAATGATCGATCGCCAGATGGGACAGCGCGTCCGACAGCGCCCGCGCGCCGAGGTCCAGAAAGAATTCGTCGCGCCGGCCGGCGTCGAAATAGATCCAGCGCATCGCTTGCAGCGCGTCGGCGTGCCGGGCCGCCATCCGCACCGGATCGAGCGCCAGCCAGCGCGACCAGACGTCGTCGATCGGGCGCCCGGTCGACGACTCGAACGGGATCAGCGCCTTGCCCGGCCGCGTCGGGTCTGGGGTGTACGCGCACGCGGTGCCGTAGACCGCGAACAGCGCCGGGAACTCGCGCCAGTCGAAGTCCGTGGTCTCGATTCGCCGCTCGAACGCGTCCCACGATCCTCCGAAGCCGTCGCGCAGCATCCGCACCGCGACCGGAAACAGCGGCTGATAGCAGCATTCGAACAGGGCGTCGCCGGCGTGTGAGACTAGCCCGCCGAACACGTCGGGCCGGAGCATCGAGCTCACGAGCGCGCCGTACCCGCCCGAGGACTTACCGGACACACCGCGATGCTCGCGCGCGGCCAGCGTCGGGTACCGCGCGTCGATGAACGGGACGATCTCGTCGCACACGTAATCGAGGTAGCGGCCGGTGCTCGTCGAGTTCAGAAACTGCGAGCCGCCGCGTGCGGTCCAGGCATCGACGAACACGAGCAGCGCCGGCTCCGCGTCGGGCGTCGCGAACATCGTGTCGAACCGCTCGATCGCGGTGATCCCTTCGCCGTCGGGTTCGAGCCACTCCTCGAGCCGCCCGCCGAAGCCCTGCAGCATGTAGATCGACGGCAGTCGCCGTCCGTCCCCGGGCGGTCGGTAGACGTACAGAGGCCTGACCGGCGGATCGTGCAGCGGGTTGTCCTCGAGCAGCTCCGAGCGCACAACGAGCTGGTCGAGCGAACCCGCCAGTGGGCGGTCCCACGACAGGTTTGGCGGCTGTTGTATCTCGCGCAGGCTCAAGTCCGCTGACGCTAACACCGTCCACGCAGGCCACATGAGGTGATGACCCCATTCACGGCTCCGTCGCGATCCGGGAGGATCGAACCCTGACCGCACGCGAGCCAAAGGGGCGCCCATGATCGCCGACCGTCCACCGCTCCCGCAGCTGGAGCACCGGCCATTCCTGACCGACAGCGGGCTCGAGACCACGCTGATCTTCATTGACGGAATCGATCTACCCGAGTTTGCGGCGTTCGTGCTTCTGGAAACCGCGGACGGGCGGGCCAGGCTTCGCCACTATTTCGAGCGCCACGCGGAGATCGCCCGCCAGGCGGGCAGCGGCTTCATCGCCGAGTCACCCACCTGGCGGGCCAATCCGGACTGGGGTCTCCGGCTCGGATACGACCGCCGCCGCATCGATGCGATCAACCAGGAGGCGATCACGCTCCTGGCTGATCTACGCGACCGCGACGGCCGCGGTCCGGGCGACTACGTGATCAGCGGCTGCATCGGACCGCGGGGCGACGGCTACGACGCGTCGCTCAGGGCGTCGGCGGCGGATGCCGAGCGCTACCACGCCGACCAGATTGCCTCGTTCGCCGACACCCAGGCTGACCTCGTGTCCGCGCTCACGCTCACGCACACCGAGGAGGCGATCGGCATAACCCGGGCCGCCCAGAACGCCGGGATGCCCGTGGTGATCTCGTTCACGCTCGAGACCGACGGGCGGCTTCCGTCAGGCACGGCGCTCGGCGACGCGATCCACGAGGTCGATGCCGCCACCGATCATGGTCCCGCCTACTACATGGTCAACTGCGCTCACCCTACGCACTTCGATCACGTGCTCGAGGACGCTGGAGCGAGTTTCGGCCGGCTCCGCGGCATTCGCGCGAACGCGTCGCCCAAGGGCCACGACGAGCTCGACGCCGCCACCGAGCTCGACGACGGCGACCCGTACGAGCTCGCGAGCCAGTACGCCTCGCTCACGACCCGGTTCCCCGAGCTCACGATCCTCGGCGGCTGTTGCGGCACCGACGAACGACATATCGAGCAGATCGCGAGCGCGTGCATCACCTCGGCCTGGCCGCGGACCGCCTAAGCGTCGGTAGGCCGCGGTGGCGCGCTAGCCGCGCCGGTCGGGAGCGACCGCGAGACCGATCGGGTTCGTGCCGACCGGCACCGGGATCTTGACCGGTGAGGAGCGCTCCTCGGTGAGACGTCCGCCGGCGCCGATGCGCAGGGCGTGCAGCTGGTTGCCGCGGCCGGCCGGGATCTGACGGGTGGCGCGCATGTCGAGCAAGAAGATCACCCGGTCGCTCGGGTCGATCTGGAAGTTCCACGGATTGCCCGGGGCGTCGAGGTGGACCGACTGGATCTCCCGCGGGTGGGTCGGGTCGCCGGCGATGTCGAACACCGTCAGGTTGTCGCTGCCGGCGTTGCCTGAGTAGAGCCGTGTGCCCGCCGCGTTGACGTGGGTCCAGCAGGGGAGGAACGCGTGCGGGTTGAGCATCGCGCGGACGAACGTAAGCCGCGCCTGGTCGTTCCACCGGTAGACGATCATCTCGGAGAGGTTCGCCACCTCGGCGTAGAGGATCTTCCGATGAGGGTTCGAGACGAGCCCGGCCGGCCATACGTTGGGCACCCGCTGACCGCCGGGAAAGACCGCCTTCGCCAGCCGCAGCGGCGAGTTCGGTCCCTCGGTCAGGGTGCCGCCGGGGCCGATCCGGAACGCGCGGAACACGCCGGTCTCCTCGCTCGTGATCAGCACCTTGCGATCGGGGGTCACGTACGCCTGCAGCGGCGAGGATCCCGGCGGCACGTCGATCGAGGAGATCGGGGGGCTGAGCGAACCGTCCGCGCGCACGTGGAAGCTCGTGTAGTTGGCCGGCGTGCTGGTCAGGTCACGCACTCCGTCCTGGGCCTTGTTGGCGACGATCAGCGTGCTGCCGGCGAGCCCGACGCTCGACGGCGCCGTTCCGTTCGACGGGAACGGCGACCCAGCGACCGGCGTGAGCCCACCACCGGCGTGGATGTGGAAGATCGCGATCGTGTCCGAGCTCGAGTTGACGGCGAACAGCAGGGTCCGGCTCGGGTTCGTGATCACCTCCTGGTCGGCGTCGAGGCCCCCGTCGTTGTTCAGATCGTGCGACCCGCTCCCGCCGGTCGGGTACCGGCGGATGTTCCGGGCGCTGAGGGTGCCGTTCCGGTAGCGGAAGGCGAGGATCTCGTTCGAGCCAGGCGCGGCCGAGTTCGACTCGACGTACACGGTGCCGTTCAACGGGACAGTCTTCCCGTGAGCGGCCGTCGCCCCGATCGCCCCGATCGCGGCGATCGCGCAGGCCGCGCCGGTGGAGATCATGCGGTTCACGCGCGCATCATGCCTTACACGCGAGCGTCCCGTCCATCACTAATCTGGGGTATATGTTGCGCTTGGTCTCGGCTGTCGCGGTGGCGGCGGTGCTCGCGCTAGCGACCGCATCCAGCGCCGGCGCTCGGGCCTCGACGGTCACCTACCGGCCCTGTCGGCACGAGCATCTCAGCGCCCGCGGCGCTACCGGCTTCTCGATCCCGGTCACGCGCCTGCGCGTGAGCCGGATCTCGTGCTCGCGCGCCGCCGCCGCGGTTCGCGCCGGCAGCTTCGAGCTGACTCCGGGTGGTCCGCTGTTCTCGACCCCGGGCTTTGTCTGCAGCTCGCCGATCGGCCCTCCGCTGCCCGGCATGAAGCCGCGCTACTTCCGTTGCGCCCACCGGCGCGAGCGGGTCGAGTTCCTGCTGGCCGGTTCGTCGTGAGTCGAGAACCGGCCTGTCCGGCTCCGGTGGGATGCTCTTTGGCGTGACCGAGCCGCATGCCGACATCGGCCACTCGATCGCCGTTCACCGGCTGATGATGACCGCAGCCGCTCGCGCGCTTGACGACGGCCGCACCGAGATCGCCGTCGAGGATCTCCTGCTGGCGCTGTCCCGCGACCGGGACACCGGACCGCTGCTGGCCGAGCTCGGCGCCGACGAGGGCGCGTTGCGGGACGCGGTCGGCGACCGCGGCTGACGCGCCTACGCCGGCGGCTGCTGGTCGAGCTGGTGTGGCTACTCCTCGAGTTCGTCGATCCACGCCGACGGTGCCAGGACACCGTCGCCGCCCTCGGGCCGATCTGCGCCGACCGCGATCAGCTCGAGGCCGTCGTCGCCGGCCTCGAACGCGCGGATCGCCTGCGGGCTGACGCGGACAACATCCCACTGGCCGATCGCGTGGACCTCGTCGTCGATCCGGATTCGTCCCGAGCCGCCGACGACGACATAGGCCTCTTCCTGCTCGCGGTGGCTATGGGCCACCGGCGAGCGGACGCCGGGGGAGTAGCGGAAGTAGCTGATCCCGAGGTGCTCGGAATCGAGGTGCTTGCGCGCGAACCGTCCCTCGACGCCGGGTGCCCGCTCGCCCGCAGAGTCCTCGACGTCCTTGAGATTCTTGATCGTGAAAAGTGTCATGGCCGGGATTGTCTCCTCTAACACTCGTCGGTGGCCGCGCAGTCCCCGGACAGGCTGTCCCTGAGCGCGACCAGCAGGACCCTGAGCTGCTCGCGCTGGTCCTGGTCGAGGCCCGCGAACAGCTCCTCCTCGGCCGTGCGTTGAGCCTCCGCGGCAGCGGCGAGGCGGCGCTCTCCCTTGGCGGTCAGCTTGACCAGGTGTCGCCGCCGGTCGACGGTGTCGCGCTGCCGGGACAGCAGGCCCGCGGCCTCGAGCGGGTTGAGCAGCGTGACCAGGATGCTCGGGTCGGTCTCCATCGCCTGGCCGAGCTCGCGCTGACCCGTCGGCCCGCGGTCGTGGAGAAGCCCGAGTAGCTGAAACTGACGCGGCGACAGGTCGTGCGCGTTGTGGGCCTCACGCAGGCGCCGCATCGCGAAGTGGCCAAGCAACGCGAGCAGCAGCCCGGGGCTCGCGCAACGCTCCTCGAGCAGTCCGTCCTGCGCCTCCACAACCTCACCACTGGATGCACGCGCCGACATTGCGGCGGAATATATCGCGGCCGCACGATGATCGAGTCCGCTATATGATTTGGCGGCATCTTGCATCGAAGCTCCTCGGAACGCCCCTCGAGGAGCGGACCCCGTCAAACTGTCAAGACAGGAGGAGTGATGAAGATCGGACGGTTGCTGCTCAGGCTCACGGTCGGGAGCCTGTTCTTCGGGCACGGTACGCAGAAGCTGTTCGGATGGTTTGGCGGGCATGGGCTCGACGCCACCGCGAACATGTTCGAGAGCATCGGGATGAGGCCGGGCCAGCGCAATGCGGTCGCCGCGGGCTTCGCGGAGGCCGGCGGTGGCGCCGGCATTGCGCTCGGGCTCGCGACCCCGCTGTCCGCTGCGGTCCTGACCTCGACGATGCTGACCGCGATCAACCGTGTTCATTTCAAGAACGGTCCGTGGGTGACCAACGGCGGCTACGAGTACAACATCGTGCTGATCGCCGCGGTGCTCGCGCTTGTGGAGGTCGGACCCGGCGAGCTCTCGCTCGACCACCTCCTCGGCAATGAGCGATCCGGGCCTGGCTGGGTGCTCATTGCGGCGGCGTTCGGCGTCGCGGGCGCGCTCGGCGCCCACTTCGCGGCCGAGGCGCAACCCGCGCCGATCGAGGCCCCGCCCGAGGCGGCGGACGCATCGACGAACAGCGACGCAGCCGCGGCCGCCGAGGCGCAGGAGGCGGGCACCGCGCAGTAGCCCACCGCGCCAACGCGCAGCCCCGCCGAGGTGCGGGGCTTGGGGCTGTCAGCCGATTGTCAGAGATCGCAGGCATCCTCCGTTGGGGCCCGGATCCGGCGGCTACGAATCCGGGCCCCTAAGCTGAGAAGCCGTCCCTCTAACTGACCGGAGGCTGTCGACAGTGAGAAGTCTTGCTAGGTGGTGCTTCACGTACCGGCGGTTTGCGGTGCTCGGCTGGGTGGTCGCGCTGATCGGATTCACCGCGCTGCACTCCGCTATCGGAAGCGCCTACAGCGACAACTTCCGGCTGTCCGGGACCCAGAGCTTCGACGCGGTCAACTTGCTCGAGCGGGTCGCCCCGCGAGCCTCGGGCGACACCGAGCAGGTCGTGGTCGCGGTCGATCACGGCCGGGTGACCGACCCGGCGGTTCGCTCGCGGGTGCAGTCCATGCTGGACTCGCTGAGCCGCCAGCCGCACGTCTCCGCGGTCGGCTCCCCATACGGCCCGCGCGGTGCGGAGCAGATCTCGCCGTCGGGCCAGGTTGCGTTCGCGAACGTCACGTTCGACGTCCAGTCCAACAAGATCACCCCGACTGCCTCCAAGAACTTCGTCAACGCGGCGCGGGCGGCCGCGGGCAACGGCGTGGAGGTCGAGGTCGAGGGACAGGTCGCCCAGGCGGCAAGCCAGCAAGGTCGCGGGCGGCCTCCCGTTCGGGATCCTCGCTGCCGGCGTCGTCCTGTTCCTCGTGTTCGGCTCGCTGCTGGCGACAGCGCTGCCACTCGTGACCGCCGGACTGTCGCTCGGGACGGGCGTCGCCGTGATCGGCCTGCTGTCCCACGTGATCCAGATGGCGTCGTTCAGCAACGAGCTGTCGCTGCTGATCGGGCTGGGGGTCGGCGTCGACTACGCCCTGTTCATCGTCACCCGATATCGGCAGGGCCTGCTGCGAGGGCTGAGCGGCGAGGAAGCCGTGGTCGAGGCGATCGACACCTCGGGGCGGGCGGTGCTGTTCGCGGGGATGATCGTGTGCATCGCGATGCTCGGGATGTTCGCGCTCGGCGTCAGCTTCCTGTACGGCGTCGCGATCGCGGCTTCGATCGCGGTTGCGTTCACGGTCATCGCCGCGCTGACGTTGCTGCCGGCCCTGCTCGGGTTCTTCGGCACGCGCGTGCTGCGCCGCCGCGAGCGCCGCGAGCTCGCCGAAGGCAGGCTCCGCACGAGCGACGAGTCGGCCGGCTGGGCCCGGTGGGCCGGCTGGATGCAGCAGCGGCCCGCGGTGTTCGCCGCGGTCGCCGCCGGCGTGCTCGTGCTGCTCGCGATCCCGTTCCTGTCGATGCGACTGGGATCGGCCGACTCCGGCTCGGATCCCGCGGGCTCGACCACGCGGAAGGCCTATGACCTGCTCGCCAAGGGCTTCGGCCCGGGCTACAACGGACCGCTGCAGCTCGTCGCCCAGGTCTCGGGGCCGGCGCAGGAGGCCGAGTTCGCCCGGATCGAGCGCACGGTCGCCGCGACGCCGGGTGTCGTCGGCTCGACGCGGCCGAACTTCATCCCGAGCCGCGCCGCGGGACTTCCCGGAGTCGCGCTCGCCGACGTCTATCCGAAGGGGTCTCCGCAGGACGCATCGACCTCGGATCTGCTGCACACCGTTCGGGACAAGGTGATCCCGGCGGCCGCGGAAGGGACCGGTCTGCACGTCCTCGTCGGAGGCCAGACCGCGATCTTCGACGACTTCGCCACGGTCCTTTCGCGCAAGTTGCCGCTGTTCCTGGCCGTGGTCATCGGGCTCAGCTTCCTGCTGCTGATGCTCGTGTTCCGCAGCCTGGTGATCCCGGCCGTCGCCGCCGTCATGAACCTGCTCTCGGCGGCGGCGGCGTTCGGCGTCGTGACGCTGGTGTTCCAGGACGGCGTCGGCGCCTCGTTGCTCGGGATCGACAAGACCGGACCGATCGAGGCGTTCGTGCCGGTGTTCATGTTCGCGATCCTGTTCGGCCTGTCGATGGACTACGAGGTGTTCCTGGTGACGCGGATCTACGAGGAGTGGCACCGGCGCCGGGACAATCGCGAGGCGGTGACCCACGGACTCGCCGCCACCGGCCGGACGATCACCGCGGCCGCCGCGATCATGATCCTCGTGTTCGGCGCCTTCATCCTCGGCGGCCAGCGGATCATCGACCTGTTCGGAGTCGGGTTGGCCACCGCCGTCCTGCTCGATGCGGTGCTCGTCCGCTCGGTGCTGGTACCCGCGCTGATGCTCGAGCTCGGCGACGCCAACTGGTGGATGCCGGCGTGGCTCGAGCGGCGGCTGCCGCACCTGCAGGTCGAGGGCGCCACCGCCCGCGCCGGCGCCAGGCATGCGCCGCCGGAGGCTGTGCCCGAGCCGTCGGCCGGCTGAAGCTACACCTGGGTCACGCGCGGGGCGTACCGGTGGTGGAGCATCAGCGAGTTCCCGTCCGGGTCGGAGAACAGCGCCATGTGGCAGACGCCGGTGTCGAGCGTGTCGCCGTGGAAGCTGACGCCCCGCTCCTCGAGCAGCTTGCGGCTCGCGGCGACGTCGTCGACGTGCAGGGCGATCGGATTCCGGTTCGCCTCGTGCGGGAGACCCATCTTCTCCGCGTTGTAGACGCTCAGCGTCAGGTTCCCGGTTTCGTACTCCGAGAAATGACGCTCTTCGAGGTAGACCGACTGGGGCAGGCCGAGCGTCTCGCCGTAGAACCTGGCCGCGGCGGCGATGTCGTGGGTCGGGACGCCGACGAAGTCGACGCCGCGGACGAACTCAGCGGTGGCGGGCATTCCTCATCTCCTTCTCGCGGGCTGTCGCGGTCAGGCTATCCGGCGACGGTCGGCGCTCGCCAGCAGGCTCCCGATCCCGAGCCCCCGTCTCACGTCACTTGACCGCCCAGGTCACCGGCGTGGTCTCGTATGCGCTCGTGCCGGTGTACGCGACCTTCGTTATCCCGCCGGGCACCAGGTAGGTCAGGCACGTCTCGACGCTTTGCCCGGGCTTGAACGGATTCGGCGTGTCGGTGTCCGGGCACGGCGGGAACGTGCCGAAGAACGTGACGCTGGTGTCCGTGTCGCCGGTGGTGTCGACGCCTTCGACCGAGATCGCCGGATCGTTGCTCGTGGTGGCGAACGCGGTCGGACTCAGGTTCGTGATCTTGACCTTGGCGTAGTAAGGGATGCTCGCCTTCTCGGTGGCGTTGAGCTGAATGCCGGCGAAGTCCTTGAGCGACCCCTTCTTGATCGACTGCACTGTTACCGCGACCTTGTAGCTCGGGCCGTTGGCACCGGTCTTGGTCGTCGTGTCGAAGCCGACCGTCGCCGTCTGGCCGGCCGCAAGTGCGGTCCCTGGCTTAGCGGTGGCGCCGGCCGCGGACGTCGTGGAGGCGGCCGCACTGCTCGTCGTCGTCGCCGCTGCGGTGGTCGTGCTCGTCGGCGTCGAGGCGCTCGCAGTCGCCGGTGCGCTTGCGTTCGTGCCCTGGGCGGACGCCTGGCTCGTCGAGCTGCTGCTGTTGTTGCTGCTGCCTCCGCAGCCGGCGAGAACGGCCGCGAGCATCATCGCGGCGAGCATCGCGGAGAACCCGGAGCGCCGAACGCGGGCGCGTCGAGCCGCGCCCCCCGCCTCGTGATTGGTGACCATTGATCTGTTCCTCTTCTAGCCGGTTGCTTGGTTCGAATAGTGCGGCGGCGCCGCGTGCGACCTCACGCCGAGGCCAGGCCGTCGCTCTGGGAGGGAGCGCCGGAAGCCACGAACTGGTTGGCGCGGCGCTTGGCGCTCGGGAGCCAGCCGACGTAGACGTGGTTCGTTTCGTCGAGCGCGACGCGCTTGCGGTCGAAGCTCAGGCGGGCGTCGGCCAGCGGGCGCTTGTCGAGCACCTTGGTGGCGGTGAAGCCCTTGGCCTTGTGGGTCTGGCAGACGTACACGTTGCGATCCGTCACCAGGTACACCCGCCCCTTGCCCGCCACCGTCATGCCGACGACGCCGAACATCGTGATCGTCTTCCACATCGCCTGCGACGCCCACCCCGGCACGGCCAGCTCGACCCGCTCGCCCGGCTCGAGGATCGAGCTCGCGCCGCGCTGCCACTTCTCCCGTTGCTTCTCGTTCATTGTCCGTTCCCTTCCAGTTGATCGCATCCGAGGTCCGGTCGGTCGTCGGTCTGCTGCTCGTGTGCGCCCGGTGGCGCCGCGCGCTCGAGCCGGTCGATCAGCTCGAGCCAGCCGAAGAACTCGGTCGGCGGAGCGCCCGCGACAGCCACATGGCCGCTGATCGTCGAGCCGGTGCGCTCGAGCTCGACTACGACTTGAACCGGTCCGTCCTCACCCATGGGCGACAGGTTCGCGGAGGCTCCCCGCTCTGTAAATCGGGGGACCCCCCTGAATTTTGGTGCCGCCCCCCCGACGTTTTACCGGGGACCCACGCGCCGCGGCCCGGCCGAGCCGGACCCCGGTCAGGCGTTCTTGATAACGATCCCCTCGAGGATGAACGCGGCTCGCTCGGTCGAGTCGATCGCGTTCTCGAGCCGCTCGAAGATGTCCTTCCAGCGGATGACGACCATCGGGTCGATCCCGGCCTCGAACAGCGAGGCGATCGCCTCGCGGGTGAGCCGGTCGCCCTCGTTCTCGAGCCGGTGGACTTCGACCATATGGCCGGTGATGTCCTTGAATCCGGGGATCAGCGGTATCGCGGCCGCGATCTGGCGGGTGGCGTCGCGCAGCACTCCTGCCAGCCGCTGCGCCTGCGTCATCGGCGCTTCGATCTTGTACAGCCCGAGGTAGTCGGCGACCTCCTCGGTGTAGTCGACGATGTCGTCGAGCGCGGAGGCCAGGTGCAGTATGTCCTCGCGGTCGATTGGCGTCACGAACGTCTGGTTGAGCCGGCTGATCAGGTCGTGGGTGATGTGATCGCCGTCGTGCTCGCAGGCCAGGATCTCGCGCGCGAGATGCTGGCTCTCGGGATATCGGGCCAGCATCTCGTCGAGCAGCTCGGCCGCTCGCACGATGTTCGCGCCGGCACGCTCGAACAGGTCGAAGAACTCGCGGTCGTTGCCTCGCAGGAGGTTCGCGATCGACGCCATCGTTACCTCCTCGCCCACGGGAGTGATCGCTGCGGTTGCGCCCGGATCACCAACCTGCTCATCGCTACGTAGGATAGGCATGGATGGAGACGCGAATGGGAAAAATCATCGCGTATCGGGCCGGCGATCCTCGCCGGCTTGCGGGGTGATCTCCAGACGATGGCCTACAGCGCCGGCGAAGCGAGGGTGCAGCTCCTCGACGACGTGGCCGCGGCGACCGATCAGCTCACGCTGGCCCTGGCCAGTCTCAGCGAGGCGTATGAGGAGCTCGACGAGCAGACCGGCGATGCGCTCGAGGAGCAGCTGTTCCGCCCGATGCAGGGGGCGTACTCGCGGCTGAGGCGAACCCATTCGTCGTTCGCCGAGCGCAGCGGGCTGCCCGGACGCGAGTTCGCGGCGAGCTCGGGTGGGATGCATTCGGGCGATCCGAGGGTGTACGTCGACCGCGCGGTCGAGGCGATCGAGCGCGCTGACCACATCCTCTCCGAGCTACAGGACTCGATGATGCCGGTCGAGGTTGGCGATCGGGAGCTCAGAGAGGGCCTCTCGGAAGTGCGGGAGACGATCGCCGAGCTTCCCTCGCGCGCCCGCCGGCTGATGCGAACGCAGGGCCGGTAGCGGCAGCTAGCACTCGATGCGACTGAGTTTTCCGTTCCATATGGCGGGTTTTCTCCGTCGCATTGCTAGCGCCCGGTCGCCGCGTTTATGGCCATACCCCCTGGGTAGCCTCTAATCAATCGACGGGACTTGGACATCGTCCCGCAGGAGGTAAGGGAGAGACATGGCATACGCGCTCGCACGCTTGGTGCGGCTCGTGGTGGGATTGATCGTGCTCGTGATCGTGGTCGGAGGATTGCTGTTCCTGCTGTCCGCCAACCCGAGCAACGCGATCGTCCGTGACATCCACGACGCCGCCAGCACGCTCGTCGGACCATTCAAGAATCTGTTCTCGATCAACGGCCACCCCAAGGCCACCTTGGCTGTGAACTGGGGTCTGGCGGCGATCGTCTATCTGGTGGTCGGCGGATTCATCTCGCGTCTGATCGCGCGGATGGGTTCGCGCGGCGTCCGCCGGCCAAGGCCAGTGGTCGCCCCGTAGGCGGGAGCCCCGGCGCGGGCGGCGATCCTCGGGTTGTCGCCTGCGTGCCGGCGCCGGCGCCCAGGCTCCGAATTAGGAGCCTGGAGCCGGGAATGGGGACGATTGGTACGTGCTCGAACGTTCGACGAATATTCGTGAGCTTCGTGCTTGAGCCCTGGGGTTCCGGGGTACTAAGCACGCATGCAATCACTAGCGATCGCCCGAACCGACTCGGCTGAGCTTTTCACTCGCTGGCAGGAGTACGGAGACCGCAACGCGCGCGACGAGCTCGTGACGCGCTTCCTCCCGCTTGCCCGCAAACTCGCGCGGCGCTACGCCGGCGCGCGAGAGCCCTTCGAGGACCTGCTCCAGGTAGCAAGCCTTGGTCTGGTCAAGGCCGTCGATCGCTTCGACGCGGAGCGAGGAACAGCGTTCTCGTCATTCGCGGTGCCGACGATTCTCGGCGAGCTCAAGCGGTACTTCCGGGATCTGGGCTGGTCGGTCCACGTGCCCCGCGGTGCTCAGGAGATGGCGCTGAAGGTCGAGGAGGCCCAGCAGCAGCTGACCTCCAGGACCGGTCGCCCGCCGAGCGTGCCCGAGCTCGCGCAGTACCTCGAGATGAGCATCGAAGACGTGCTCGATGCGCTCGAGACCGCCAGTGCCCACCACTCCACGTCGCTCGACGCTCCGCGGGAAGACGCAGAGGGCGATTCCGGGTCACTCGCCGATGCCTTCGGGCAGGAGGACGAGCGCTTCGAGTTGGTCGACGCGAGCGTCACGATTTCCGCTTCGGCACATGAGCTGACCCCGCGCGAGCGCCACGTGCTCGCGCTCCGATTCGTGCAGGACATGACGCAGACCCAGATTGCGGAGGAGATTGGCGTCTCCCAGATGCAAGTCTCGCGGATCCTGCGTCGGGCGCTTGCTCGCCTGCGCGAGATGACGGAGAGTGGCGACGAAGCCTCCGTCAGCTGACGGTTTCCTCGATCACACGGCGGGGGCCAATAGGGGTCGGGTCTTCCGACGGAAGCGCCCGTGCTCGACTATGCGCTTGCATGGCCGAGCACGGGCGTCTACGTCTGTCGCGGCACGACGGATAGTCGCGGCACGGCGGCGGATAGCGAGGGTCGGGGGACGGCGGACAGCGAGGGACGCGGCTTCAGTCCTCGCGACGCGACATCATCCGCGGTCGCGCTCGAACCATACTTCGGTGCGCTGTGGCGAACACTCCATGCCCCACCGGTCCGACAGCCGCTCAACCAGCCGTAGCCCCCAGCCGCCGCGCTGCTCTTTGTGCTGGGCCCGCTCGGCGAAGCCCGGGCCGGCGTCGAGCACCGCGCAGCGGATGTCCCCATTGATGCACAGATCGAGCATCACCGGCACGTCGCCCTCGTGGCGACCGTGCACGATGCCGTTCGTGACGAGCTCGCTGACCATAAGCTTGACGTCATCGAGCTCGCGTGGTGAAAGCAGGGGGGACAGCTCTTCCGCGATGATGCGGCGTGCCTGTGCCGGTCCCTCGGGCTGGGCATCGATCTTGTAGAGAGCGCGTAGCCGTGAATCCATGATTAGGCATATGTTTACCCCGCAAAGCGAAGTCAAAAGCATCCGAACCGGAGACGTCCTGTGCGGGCGCGATCGCTGGGGGCATCAGTGGCACTGATCGACGATTCACCGGCCGTTCGGCTGGAGCTCGACTCCAGGCCCGAGACGCTGACGCTCGTGCGAGGCGTGCTCGCTGGGGTCGCCGAGCTGATCGGGCTCGATCCCGAGCTGCTCGACGACCTCAAGACGGCAGTCAGCGAGGCCTGCAACAACGTCGTGATGCACGCCTACGACGGCGAGACCGGTCCGCTCGGCGTGCGGATGTACATCGATCCGGAGGCGATCCAGGTCGTCGTCCAGGATGCGGGGTCCGGGCTGCCGCCGCTCGCGCCCGCCGATGAGACGATCCGCGGCGTCGGATTGTCGGTTATCCGGGCGCTCGCGGAGCAGGCCGAGTTCCGCGCGATGCCCGAGGGCGGCACCGAGGTGCGGATGTCGTTCGCCGGCCAGCGCGACGGGAAGCCGCTGTTCCACCTTCCGAGTGAAGCCGGGCCCGACGATCTCGGCGCCGCGTGGCTCGCCGGTGACGCGGTCGTGTCGCTGTCCCCGATCAGCCTTCTCGCCGGCGTCCTCGGCCGCGTGGCCCGCGCACTCGCCGCCCGCGCGCGGTTCTCGCTGGACCGCTTCTCCGACGTGTATCTCGTGACCGACGCGATCGCCGCGCACGCGGGTCGAGCCGCCAAGGGGCCAAGGCTGTCGTTTGCGATCTCAACCGACGCGCAGCGGCTCGAGCTCAGGATCGGGCCCTTCGTGGACGGAAGCGGCGGTCAGCTCTCCCAGGACGCGCCCGATTACAGCGCGGCGTCGGCGCTGACGATGCTCAGCGACGAGCTCGAGGTTCGGCGCGAGCACGGCGACGAGGTCCTTTACGTCGTGATGATCGACCGCCGGCGCCCGTCGCCGGCGTGATCCCGGCCCGACCCCCGACCGTCCGCGCCGCTCAGCTCGCGCCGAGCAGCTCCTCGGGACTGTCGACCAGCGTCAGCCTGTCGCCCACGCCGGTCAGGCTGAGCAGTCGCTGCACCTGCTGAGGGCCCTTCACCATCGCCAGCTGCCGGCCCTGCTCCTCGGCGCGCTGGTGCGCGCGGACGAGGACGCTGAGGCCGGTCGAGTCCATGAAGTCGAGCTCCCGGAGGTCGATGATCAACAGCTCCGAATCGGAGGAGGCAACGCGATCAAGCTCTTCCTGGAGGGCTGGACTGGACGCGAGGTCGAGCTCTCCGCTCACAGCGATCACGGTTGCCCGACCTTCGCTGCGGACCTCTAGCCGGAAGTGACTCTGCACGGGGGAGCGAGCCTACTGATCTTGGCGGGCGGATGCTGGGCGCAGGGTTGCGGGTCCGCACCGACCCTGCGCTGCGTCACGCCACCCGGTGCCGGGTAGGCCACTACAGGGAAAGAGCGCCGGTTTCGGCGCACCAAAAGGAGGAGTGGAATGGTCGCAATAGTCGTCTTGCTGTTGATACTCGCCATCTTTGGCGGGCTCGGCTTCGCCGCCCACATTCTGTGGCTGCTTCTGATCGTCGCCGTCGTCCTGTGGATCGTTGGCTTCCTGATCGGAGGGGTGGACGCGGGGGTCGGCCGGCGACGGTGGTATCGCTGGTAAACGACAACAGCGACCCGGCGCGGTGGCTACCGCCGCCCGCCGGGGAAGCCCGCCGGTCAGGCGGCCCGCCTATCGGAGGGGCTACTGCCGAGGGAGGTTGGGATCGCCGGTCAGCTGGCGTAGCCGCTGCAGCGATCGGCGGAGCAGTCGTGAGACCTGCATCTGGGAGACGCCGACCCGCTCGGCAATCTCCGACTGGGTGAGGTCCTCGCCGAATCGAAGGTAGAGGATCTCACGCTCGCGCTTGGGCAGGTGCTTCGCCGCGGCGAAGATCGTCGTCTGGTCGTCGACCAGCCCGAGCCGCTGATCCTCGTCGCCAATCGCGTCGATTCGGGTCGCGTCCTCCTCGCCGGCGAGCGGGGCGTCGAGCGAGACCGTGCCGTACGCCTCGGCCACCTGGAGCCCGTCGAGAACCTCCTCCTCGCTGAGCTCGAGGTATTGGGCGAGCTCGTCGACCCGCGGAGGGCGGCCCGTGCGGGCACTGATCGCCTGCTGGGCTTCGTTGATCCTCCGCGCCCGTTCCTGAGCTCCCCGGTCGACGTGTATCGCCCAGCCGGTGTCGCGGAAGTAGCGCTTGAGCTCTCCGACGATCGTCGGCACCGCGAACGACGTGAACGCGAAGCCGCGGTCAGGATCGAACCGCTCGACAGCCTTGACCAGGCCGAGGCTGGCGACCTGGACCAGGTCGTCGTAGGGCTCGCTCGATTGTGCGTATCGCCGGGCCAGCTTGCGAGCGAGCGGCAGAAATCGCGCGATCAGCTCGTCGCGCGCCTCGCGGTCTTGGGCCCTGCGCCAACGCTCGAACAGCTGTTGCGAATCAGCTGTGGACACGGGCCCGCCAACCGGGGTCCCCGACACCTGGAACGTCCTTTCGCAGACGATCCTCTTTTAGCACACAACAGTGCCTCGCGCAGCAGGAGATCACCGAAGGACGCGCCCGGGTGCACCCCCTCTCGATCCACACGCCTGAGATACTCACCGCAATGCCCGCTTCCTACACCTCGGGACTGGCCGAGTCGCTCGCGCCGGACGTGCTCGCGCGCTTCCTTCGCTACGTGCGAATCGACACCCAATCGCGCCGCGATCGCACGGCATCGCCGAGCACGCCGGGCCAGCTCGAACTCGGACGCGTGCTCGTCGCCGAGCTTCAGGAAGCCGGCCTCGACGACGTCCGGCTGGACGAGAACGGATATGTGCTGGGGACGCTCGCCGGGAACGGCAACGGCGCCGGCAACGGCCAGACCATCGGCCTGATCGCGCACATGGACACCAGCCCGGACGCTCCCGGCGCCGGGGTCGAGCCGATCGTGCACCGCGCGTACGACGGCGACGTGCTCGACCTCCCGCGCGAGGGCACGCGACTGGACCCGGCGGCGATGCCGGAACTGGCGGACAAGGTCGGCCACGACATCGTCACCGCCAGCGGCGACACACTGCTCGGCGCCGACGACAAGGCGGGCGTGGCCGAGATCATGGCCGGGGTCGCCCACCTGGCTGCGCATCCCGACCTGCCGCGGCCGACGCTGCGCGTGGCGTTCACACCCGATGAGGAGATCGGAGAGGGCGCGACGCTGTTCGACATCGGCAGATTTGGTGCGCGCTGCGCCTACACGCTCGACGGCTCGGAGCTCGGCGAGCTCCAGGACGAGACGTTCAGCGCGGTCGAGGCGATCGTGCGGATTCAGGGCGTCGACGTGCATCCCGGTCAGGCGACCGGCAAGCTCGTCAATGCGCTGCGCCTGGCCGCACAGGTCGTAGCGGCGCTGCCGTCCGAGACGCTGACGCCGGAGACGACCGCGGACCGTGAGGGGTTCATCCACCCCTACGAGCTGTCCGGAACCGCTGCCAGGGCCGAGATCAGGCTGATCGTGCGCGACTTCGACGAGGACCTGCTCGCGCATCACGTGGCGCTGCTCGAACGGACGGCGAAGCAGGTGACGGCGACGGAGCCACGAGCGCGGGTCGAGGTGAATGTGCGCGAGCAGTATCGGAACATGCGCCAGTTCCTGGACGACGCGCCGAACGTCACCGATGCCGCCGAGGCGGCGATCCGGGCGGAGGGGATCGAACCGATCCGGCGGCCGATCCGGGGCGGGACGGACGGCTCGCGGCTGAGCGAGATGGGGCTTCCGACCCCGAACATCTTCACCGGCGGGCACGAGTACCACTCGGTGCGCGAGTGGGCATCGGTGCAGGACATGGCGGCGGCGGCGGCGGTCGTCGTGCGGCTGGCCGAGGTGTGGGGCAGGGACGGCGATGGCTAGCTCCCCTGGCTCTCTCGGCTCGCTCGACGGCGCGATCATGCTCGCCTCTGAGGTGACCATCCCGGCGACCGACGAGGGCCTGATCCGCGGCGACGGCGTGTTCGAGGTGATCCGCGTGTACGACGGGCGGCCGTTCGCGCTCGAGCGGCATCTGGCCCGGATGGAGCGTTCGGCGACGAACCTGCGCCTTCCGCTCGACCTCGAGGCGATCCGCGCGGATGCCTGGCGCCTGCTTGCGGAGGCGGGCGTCGGCCCCGAGCACGAGCTGCTGCGGATCATGGTCACCCGCGGCGGGCGGCGGCTGCTGCTGACCGAGCCGCTGGTGGCGAACCCCGAGGTCGTCCGGCTGGCGTCGGTCACCTACGCGCCGACCCGGATCCTCGACGGGATCAAGTCCCTGTCGTACGGCGCGAACATGCTGGCCGGCCGGCTCGCGCGCGAGCGGGGGTTCGACGAGGCCCTGCTGGTAACCCCTCACGGCCGCGTGCTCGAGGCCCCCACAAGCTCGATCTTCTGGATCAAGGACGGCGAGCTGCTGACCCCGCCGCTCGATGAGCACATCCTGGCGTCGATCACCCGCGCGATCGTGATCGAGGCCACAGGCGCCGCCGAGCGCTCGTGCACGCTCGAGGAGATGCTCGCCGCTGACGAGGCGTTCCTGGCCTCGACGACGCGCGAGGTGCAGCCGATCTCGGCGATCGACGACCGCGTATTCGACGCCCCGGGTGAGGTCACGAGCCGGACGAGCGAGGTCGTCGAGGCGCTGGTCCGCGAGCAGCTGGAAGCCGAGACGAGGCAGCAGGCCGCCGAAACTCGATGAAGGTCCTGACGGTGATCGGGAACCGCCCCCAGTTCATCAAGGCGGCGGCGGTCTCGCCCGAGCTGCGCGAACGCAACCAGGAGCTCCTGATCCACACCGGCCAGCACTTCGACGACGAGCTGTCGGCGGTGTTCTTCGCCGAGCTCGGCCTGCCGGCGCCCGATCGGGAGCTCGGGATCGCGCTCGGGTCCAACAGCTCCCAGACCGCGCGGATGCTGAGCGCGCTCGAGCCGGTGATCAGCGAGGAGGCGCCCGATGCCGTGCTCGTCTACGGCGACACGAACTCGACCCTCGCCGGCGCGCTCGCCGCAGCGCAGGCCGGCGTCCCGCTCGCGCACGTGGAGGCGGGGATGCGCTCGTTCGACCGCTCGATGCCCGAGGAGCTCAACCGCGTGCTCACCGACCATGCCGCCTCGCTGCTCCTGTGCTCCTCAGAGGTCTCGGTCGAGAACCTGCGGCGGGAGGGCGTGAGCGGAACGGTCGAACTCGTCGGCGACGTGATGGTCGACATCGCATTGAAGATCCAGCCTCTGGCCCGCGAGCGGACCGACCTGCTCGCGGCACGCGGGGTGAAGCCTGGCCAGTACGTGCTCGCGACCGCGCACCGGGCCGGCAACGTCGACGATCCGGGGCGGCTCGCGATGCTCGCGGACCTGCTGCTCGAGTTGCCGATGACCGTCGTGCTGGCGCTCCACCCGCGCACACGCAGCCGCCTCGCGGCCGGCGGACTGCTCAACAGGCTCGAGCAGTCCGAGCACGTCGTCGTGACGCCGCCGCTCGGCTACATCGAGCTGACGGCGTTGCTGTGCAACGCCCGCGCAGTCGTCACCGATTCCGGGGGGCTCCAGAAGGAGGCGTATCTGGCCGGCGTGCCGTGCATCACGCTCAGGCCGAGCACCGAGTGGACCGAGACCGTCGAGCACGGCTGGAACACGCTCGTCGATCTCGACCCGGCCGTCGCCCTGCGGGCGCTGGAGCGCGATCCGCCGCTCGATCGCCCGCCTCTGTACGGAGACGGCCGTGCCGGGGAACGCGTCGTGTCCGCTCTTACACTGCACGTGGGATGAGGCGCTCGCCGTCGTGACTCAGGACTCGCTCCGCATCGCCGTGGTCGGGCTCGGCTACTGGGGTCCGAACCTGGCGCGCAACTTCGCCGCGATCGACGGCTGCGAGCTCGCCTGGTGCTGCGATCCCTCACCGCAGGCGCGCGAGCGCGCGGCCGCACTGTTCCCGCAGGCGCGGCTCACCGGCGAGCTGGCCGAGGTGCTCGCAGATCAGACGGTCGACGCGGTGGTGCTGGCGACTCCGGTGTCCAGCCACGCGGACACGGCCGTCACCGTGCTGGAGGCCGGCAAGCACTGCTTCGTGGAGAAGCCGCTGGCCCAATCGGTCGCGGACGCCGAGCGAGTGGTCGCCGCGGCCGACGACGCCGGGCGGGTGCTGATGGTCGGCCATCTACTCGAGTACCACCCGGGCGTGCAGCAGCTCAAGCGGCTGACCGACGCCGGCGAGCTCGGCGACCGGATCTACTACATCTACGGCAACCGGCTGAACCTCGGCAAGCTGCGGGCCGACGAGAACGCGCTGTGGAGCCTCGGCGCCCACGACGTCTCGGTCGTGCTCTACCTGGCCGACGAGGAACCGTCCGAGGTATTCGCCCGCGGGGAGTCTTACGTGCAGGACGGCGTCGAGGACGTCGTGTTCTGCTTCATGCGCTTCCCGTCCGGCCTGTCGGCCCATCTGCACCTGTCGTGGCTCGATCCGCACAAGGAACGCCGGTTCACGGTCGTCGGCTCGCGTAGGATGGCGACGTTCGACGACATGGCGCTCGAGGGGAAGCTGAGCATCTTCGACAAGGGGTTCGACCAGGACTCGCGCGGCTACGGCGAGTACATCACCAGGACCGGGGGCATCGTCTCGCCCCAGATCCCGAACGTCGAGCCGCTGCGAGTCGAGTGCGAGCACTTCGTCGAGAGCATCCGCGAGGGGCGCCGCCCCCGCTCGGATGGGGCGAGCGGCGTGCGCGTGGTTCGCGTCCTCGAGGAGCTCCAGCGGTCGCTCGACGCCTCGGCACGGGAGCTCCGTGTCGCTTCAACCCCCCCATAGAGAGGAGACGGGATGGAGACGTGGGACGTCAGCACGCTTGAGATCGAGGCGCACCATCCGCAAATCCTGCGCTCAGACGACGAGACCCGCGCGATCGGGATTCAGCTCCCTGCCGGTGAGCGGATGCAGGAGCATCAGGTCCACGAGCGGACCTACATGATCGTGGTCGCCGGCGAGGTCCAGATCTCCCAGGACGGGCATTCGGTGTCCGGCGGCCCGGGGTTGCTCGCGCACTTCGAGCCCAACGAGCGGCGGACGATCGAGGCGGTCAGCGATGCCCGGCTCGTGCTCGTGTTCGCACCGTGGCCCGGCCACGGCCACCCGTCGAACCCGGGGTAGCCGGCACGGTTCAGACGGCCGCGGAGGTGGCGTCGCCGAGGGCAGACATCCCGGCGCCGGCCTGCGTCCACACGACCTGGTCGCGTCCGGGACCGACGCCGATGAGCGCGATCGGGACGCCGACGAAGTCCGAGACGAACTGCAGGTATTCGCGGGCGGCCGCCGGCAGATCCGACTCCTCGCGGCAGTCGGTGAGCTCCTCGCTCCAGCCGGGCATCTCGACGTAGTCGCCCCTCACGTGGTGGAGCATCGTCTGGTGGTAGGGGAAGTAGTCGAACTCCGAGCCCTCGGGGCCGCGGTACCGGGTGCAGATGCACAGCCGCTCGAATCCCGACAGGACGTCGAGCTTCATGACCGCCAGCGCGGTCAGCGAGTTGATCCGCGCGGCGTAGCGCAGCGCGACCAGGTCGAGCCAGCCCACGCGCCGGGGGCGGCCCGTCGTCGTTCCGTACTCGCCGCCGCGTTCGCGGATCTCGTCGGCAATCTCGCCGTCGAGCTCGGTCGGAAACGGTCCGGCCCCCACGCGCGTTCCGTAGGCCTTGATGACCCCCCAGACCTCGTCGATGTCCTTGGGGCCGACGCCCGCGCCGACGCACGCCGCGCCCGCCACCGGGTTCGACGAGGTCACGAACGGATATGTCCCGTGGTCGATGTCGAGCAGCGCACCCTGCGCCCCCTCGAACACGACGGTCTGGCCGGCGTCGAGCTGCTCGTGCACGAGCCGCACGGTGTCCGCGATGTAGTTGCGCAGCCGCTGGCCGTAGGTCAGGTACTCCTCGGTGATCGTCTGCAGATCGAGCTGCGGATCCTTGGCGAACGGGCGTAGCGACAGTCGCTTGGGCTCGAGCGCCGCGATGATCTTCTGCTTGAGGATCTTCTCGTCGAGCAGATCCTGGACCCGGATCCCCAGCCGGGCCGCCTTGTCGGCGTAGCACGGGCCGATTCCCCGCCTGGTGGTGCCGATCTGGAGCTTGCCGAGCTTGGCCTCGCCGGCGTGGTCGAGCATCAGGTGGTAGGGCATGATCAGGTGCGCGTTGGCCGAGATCCGCAGCGACCTCGTGTCGACCCGCCGCCGGCGCAGCTCGTCGAGTTCGTCGGTGAGGACCCGCGGGTCCACCACCACGCCGTTCCCGATCACGCACAGCGTGTCCTTGTGGAGGATGCCCGACGGGATCAGGTGCAGCTTGAACGTCTGCCGGCCGCGCACGATCGTGTGGCCGGCGTTGTTCCCGCCCTGAAAGCGCACGACCGCGTCGGCCCGCTCGGCGAGCAGGTCGGTGACCTTCCCCTTACCCTCGTCGCCCCACTGGGCGCCGACTAATACGATTCCGGGCATCCGCGACGGAGTGTACGCACGACATGGGCGTTAGCCGCGAAGGGCCGGTTCCGGTCAGCCTCGCCGGAGCGCAAATCTCGCAATTCGCGGCGGCGGGAATTCCCGGGCCGGGGCCGATTCCGACGCCGCCGGACCCTGCGCCACCGACCCCCGGACCCGATCCCTCGCCGGCACCGATCCCGCCGGACCCCTCGCCGCCGTCGCCGACACCGGATCCGTCGCCGCTGCCGCCGGGGCCGAGCCCGCAGATCTGAGCCGACGCGCGTCATCAAACGGCGTCGCGCCGGGGCACTAGATGGGTGATTCCATCGGTCCGGGAATTTCCTGGGCTTCGTTCGGCTTCGCGCCCCGCTTGGGCAGCGTGGTCGAGGCCGAACAACTCGCCACTCGACCTCCCCGGCTCCTCGAATGGCGATCCAGTCGGCTATCGCGCGACTTACGTCTCACTCGGCGCCAGCGCGCGCTCGAGTGGCGAATTATTCGGCCTGCCTACCGGCGCGTAGTGTGCACCGCGGCGCAACTAAAGCTCAGCAGCCCGTCGAGTGGCGTTGTGACCCATGCCGCGTCGCGCACGTTGACCGCGAACCAGCCGTCGGTGACCCCGTCACGCCGTGGTGCGTTCGCCCCATCCGCCTCCGCCATCGCCGGTGTCAGCTCACCCCGACCGGTCAGTTGCGCCGACCAGCTCGATGCGGTTTCCCCAGGGGTCGGCCGTGAAGAAGCGGCGCGTGCCCGGGATCGCGTCGTCCCACTTCACCGTGCGCCCTGCGGCCGCGAGCCGCTCGGCGAGGCGGTCGAGGTCGGCCGGGCGGACGAGCAGCGCCGGGTGCGCCTTGCTCGCCGGCGCAAACGGCTCCGCGATGCCTACGTGGAGCTGGTGGCGTTCGCCGCAGGCGAACCAGACGCCACCGCGGGCGCGGAGCGCGTCGGGCTTGCGCAACTCGTCCATGCCGAGCAGCTCGCCGTAAAACGCCCGGGCGTCGTCCTCGCTCCCGCTGGGTGCGGCGACCTGGACGTGATCGAGCCCAATCGGACAGACGTCGGCCACGCGATGATCATCGCACGGGGGTGCGGTGCCGTCGTGCCCTGGTCAACCGCCTGTCCTGGCGGTACGTTCCGTGGATGGGAGACGAGCAGCACAAGACCGAGGAGCTCAAGATCGTCCAGGTCGAGCGAGAGGCGGCCGAGCGCGAGCAGGCCGAGTCGGCGCTCGACGAGGACGAGGCCGCCCAGCACGAGCGCCGCGCCGACAAGGCGCGCTACCTGAAGGAGAAGCTCGAGGAGCGCGCGGAGTCCGAGCGCCAGCTGGACGAGTGAACGCCGGCGGCGCTCACGCCGTGCGGAGGTCCATTCGGCGGTCGTGGCCGACCAGCGGCAGCTCGTCGCACATCTCGGTGAGCCGCGACACCGTCCGCTCGGTGATCTGTTCGCACAGCGCCTCGCGATCGAGGATGTTGGTCGTGATCACCATCGATCGCTTGTCCTCGTAGCGCGCGTTGACGATCGAGTAGAGCTCCTCGAGCACCCAGTCCGTGCTCCGCTCAGCGCCGACGTCGTCGATGTGCAGCAGGTCGACCGCGGTCAGGCGGTCGAGCAGAGCGACGTGGGACCGCTCGGCCCGATGGGTGTCGCGAATCTCGTTCAGCAGGCGCGGCAGCGAGTAGATCGCGACCGACCGACCCGCCCGGAGTGCCGCCTTGGAGACCAGCATCGCCAGCGTCGTCTTCCCGGTCCCGACTGAGCCCATGAACCACAGGCCGCGCCCGGCGTCGAGTCGCTCGTCGATCGCGTCCGCGAACCGGCGGGTGGCCGCGACCACGGCGCGGTCGAACTCGGTCACCGGATAGCGCTCGAACGCGACGTCCTGGTAGCGCCGGGGGATCACCGCAGACAGGCTGCGCGCCTTGCGCAGGGCGATGATCTGCCGGCGGCACCGGCAGTCGTATGCGGTGTTGGTGGCTTCGTCGTAGACGAGGCCGCTGCCATCGCACACGTCGTACGCGCAGGCGGTCATACCGCGCTCGCCCCCCGACCTGATCCCCGCGCCGCTCACGCCGCGAACCGCTCGCCGGCGTAGTTCATGAACTTCGGGTACTCCTTCTGGAAGGTCAGGACGACGTCACCGACCGGCCCGTTTCGGTGCTTGGCGATGATGATGTCCGCCTCGCCCGGCCGCTCGGAGTCCTTGTCGTAGTACTCCTCGCGGTAGATGAACATCACGAGGTCCGCGTCCTGCTCGATCTGGCCGCTCTCGCGGAGGTCGGACAGGATCGGCCGCTTCTCGCCGCCGCGCTGCTCGACCGCGCGGCTCAGCTGGGACAGCGCGATCACGGGCACATTGAGTTCCCGGGCGAGCGACTTCAGGCCGCGGGAGATCTGTCCGACCTGCTCGACGCGGCTCTCGACCCGGCCCTCGTGCCGCATCAGCTGGAGGTAGTCGATGATGATCAGGCCGAGGCCGCCATCGAGCTGATGGTGCAGGCGGCGCGCCTTGGCCCGGACCTCGAGTACGCCGGTGTCGCTCGAGTCGTCGATCCACAGCGGCGCATCTGAGAGCCGCTGGCAGGCCTGGAGGATCTTCGGCCAGCGCGTCTCGGCCACCCGGCCCTTGCGCAGCTCCTCGCCGCGGATCCGCGCCTGGGAGGCGACGAACCGCTGGGCGAGCTCGGACTCGGACATCTCGAGCGAGAACAGGGCGACGGAGCTCGGGTGCTGCCCCGGGTCGCCGACGCCGAGCACCGCGTTCTCGGCGATGTTTGCGACCAGCGCCGACTTTCCCATCGAGGGTCGCGCGGCGATGATGATCAGGTTGCCGGGCTGAAAGCCGCCGGTCAGCTCGTCGAGGTCCTTGAAGCCGGACGGGGTGCCGGTCAGCGGCGTCTTCGACGTCGACAGCCGGTGGAGCTTGTCGGTCTCCTGGTCGAGGATCTCGGCGATCGGGCGGAACTTCTTCTGGCGATCGTCGTGGGCGACCTCGAGCACCGAACGCTCGGCCCGCTCGACCAGGTCGCGCGGCGGCGCCTCGCGCGACAGCACGCTGGCCTGGATCTCGTACGAGGTAGTCAGCAGCGCGCGCAGCTGGGCGTTGTCGCGCACGATCTGCCCGTACTCGCGGGCGTGGCCGGCGGCCGGGACCCAGCCGGCGAGCTCGTCGATCGCCGCCGGGCCGCCGATCTCCTCGAGCTTGCCGCGCTGGCGGAGCGTCTCCGCGACCGTCAGGTGGTCGATCTTCCGGTCGCTCTCGTACAGCGCGATCATCGCCGCGAACACCGCCCCGTGCTGCTCGCGGTAGAAGTGCTCGGGGCGCAGGTACTGCTCGACGAGGAGCGCGTGGAGGTGTCGCTCGTCGAGCAGGACGGCACCCAGCACCGACTTCTCCGCCTCCAGGTTGTGCGGCGGGACGGCGATGGTCTGGACGGCGCTCATGCTCGGTCCGAGTCTAAGTTGGCCGGAGGCGTCGACACCCGGGGCGTTCCCGCTACCAGCGAGGAGTTCTGCACGCGTCGATTCGAAAGGGCCGGCGACCGACGGCGAGGCTGGCGGGGGCGACCGTCCGGATCGCCGACCGCGGGGCGGCGGCCGGCTAGGCCGCCACCACCATCGTCTTGACCGTCGCCGTCACCTCGTCGGTGACCTCGACGACGACCATGTACGTGCCCGTGTGGCGAATCGGGTCGTCGAGATGGATCTTGCGCCGGTCGATCTTGATCCCGCGCGCATCCCGAATCGCGTCGGCGATGTCCTGCGTGGTCACCGAGCCGAACAGCCGGCCGTCGTCGCCCGCCTGCTGGGGGATCGTGAGCACGGTCCGGCCCAGTGTCGCCGCGCTGTCCCTGGCGCGATCCTCGGCCTCCTGCACGGCACGCTCGGCTTCCTCCTGGCGTCGCCGCGCCGCCTTGATCGAAGCGGTCGTCGCCGGCTCGGCCAGCTTGCGCGGGAGCAGGAAGTTGCGCAGGTACCCGGACGACACGTCGATTACCGTGCCGCGCTCGCCGAGCGTCTCCACGTCCTGGAGCAGGATCGCCTGGGGCATAGCGGGCTCCTCTCGGTCCTAGCGGTCCCGGTCGCGGTCACGATCGCGGTCGCGATCGCCCCGTCCGCCGGTACCGGCCGGGCCCTCGGCCACGTACGGCAGCAGCGCCAGCTCGCGCGCCCGCTTGACCGCCCGCGCCACCTGACTCTGGTGGCGCCGGCACGCGCCGGTGATCCGGCGCGAGCGGATCTTCCCGCGCTCGGAGATGAACCTCCGAAGCATCGAGATGTTCTTGTAGTCGACCTGGTCCACCTTGTCCCGGCAATACGGGCAGGGCTTACGGCGCGAAGAGGTCTGCGCACCCTTTCGGTCGCGCCGGCGGACCGGCCGTCTACGTTGCTTTGCCACGCTGGATCACCTGCTCGGTTGCTGTATCAGCCTCAGTCGAAGTCCTAGAACGGGATGTCGTCGTCCGACACTCCGGCAGCTACCGGCGCGGCGTCGAAGTCGCTGGTGTCGGCGGGAATGTCGCTCTCGGTGGCGCGGTAGCCGCCCGAATAGCCGTTCCCGTTCCCGTTGCCAGCTTCGTCGCGGCTGCCGAGGAACTGCACGTTCTCAGCGATGATATCGACGGACTGCCGCTTCTGTCCCTCTACCTCGTACTCGCTCCACTCCAGCCGTCCGTCGATCGCCACCGGGCGTCCCTTCTTCAGGAAGTTCCCGCAGCTCTCGGCCTGGCGGCCGAACACGGTCACACGGAAGAAGTTGGCCTTCTCCTCCCAGTCCCCAGTGGCGCTGTTCTTGCGCCGCGTGTTGACCGCGATCCCCAGCTTGCAGATCGACAGTCCGTTCGGAGTCGTGCGCGTCTCCGGATCCCGGGTCAGGTTCCCGGTCAATACGACTCGGTTGATGTTCATGCTGAAAGCTCCTTTCCAGAGCGCATTTGAAAGCTCGTGATCGAGTCTAAGCGCGCTCCGGACGGCCACTCGGGCCTAGGCCGGAAAATGGACAGACAAGTTGCAATGCCGTGGTTGCGCCGTGTCCGGGCGTTGCGAACCCGTTGAAAAAGGGGGGTCATGCGGCGCGCCGTCCCGGTCCTCTAAAAGGACACGGAGCGGGATCCTCTGAGAGGTCTACTCCTCCGTCGGGGAAGCCGGCTCGGCGGGGGTGGCGGTGGCGGTGGTGCTGGCCGCTCCGCTCATCGCCGGAGCGGCGGTGGCCACGACCGGCGGTGGCGAGTCCGGCGCAGGCGGCGTGCCCGGGAGGTTCTTGATGACCCGGAAGCGGACCACGCCGTCCGTGATCCGCAGATCATGGGACAGCGTCTCGATCAGAGTCGGCGGCGCCTTGAACTGCAGCAGGTGGTAATCGGCGTCCGGCTGATGCGCGATCCGGTAGGCGAGCGGACGCTGACCCCAATCGTCCTGGCGTTCGATCGAGCCCGTGGCACCCGTGATCATCGACTCGACGTCGGTAAGGATCTTCGTGCGCTGCTCCTCGGGCGCGCTCGTGGAGAGGAGCAGGACCAGGTCGTAGAGTGGTGCTTCGGCTGCCATAGGTAAATGCCTGCAGAGAGGCGGCGGTCGACTATAGCGGCTGATCGGCGATCGGCAGGCCGAGGGCGGCCCGGGGTAGCTTTGAGATCACCGTGCCCGGCAAGGACCTTCCGATCCTGGAGTTTCCCGACCGCGGCGCCTGGGAGCTCTGGCTCGACGAACACCACGGGTCTTCTGGCGCGGTGTGGCTGAAGATCGCCAAGAAGGGCTCGGGCGCCACCACGATCACCCACGCGGAGGCGCTCGAGGAGGCGATCCGATACGGGTGGATCGACGGGCAGAAGGGCGCCTTCGACGACTCGTTCTGGCTCCAGCGCTTCATCGCGCGCGGGCCTCGGAGCAAGTGGTCGCAGGTCAACCGCCGGACCGCCACCGAGATGATCGAGCAGGGCACGATGAGGCCGGCCGGGCTCGCGCAGGTGGAAGCGGCCAAGCAGGACGGTCGGTGGGAGGCCGCCTACGCGCCGCAGAGCACGGTCGCGGTCCCCGATGACTTTCAGGACGCGCTCGACGCCAACCCCGTGGCGAACGAGTTCTTCGCCACGCTCAAGAGCTCAGAGCGCTACAGCTACCTGTACCGGATCTACGACGCCAAGCGCCCCGAGACGCGGGCTCGGCGGATCCGCGAGTACGTGGCGATGCTGGCCGACCGCCGCACGTTCCACGGCTGACCTGGCCAATCGCGCGGCCGAGGGGCAATGGCAGCAGCGCCCCGGCGCCCTGAGCCGAAACAAAATCTAACTCTCACCCTTCCGCCGGATGTCCGCCAGCTGCTCGTCGATCCAGTCGCCCGGATCGCGTGCGGTGACGACCGAGCGCAGGCCCTCGAGGCGTCGCTCCCGCTCGGGCGTCGGCATCGTCAGCGCCGCGTGGATCGTGTCGGCCAGCTGCTGGATGTCGAATGGGTTCACCGACAGCGCGAACTCGCCGAGCTCCTCGTGGGCGCCGGTGTTCTCGGACAGGATCGAGACGCCGGCGCGCTCGTTGACCATCGGCCCCTCCTTGGCCACGAGGTTCATGCCGTCGAACATCGCGTTGACCATCAGCACGTCGTAGTGCTTGTAGGCGGCGACGGCCTCCTCGAGGTCGTCGCGCAGCTTGAGCTGGATCGGCATCCAGTCGGGCGAGCCGTGGCGGTGGTTGACCACCGCGACCACGGCCTCGATCCGCTCGAGGTATTCCGCGTACTCGGGGACGTCGGTTCGCGACGGCATCAGCTGGGCGATGAACGTGACCTGCTCGCGGAACTCGGGATGCTGCTCGAGGAACAGGTCGAACGCGCCGAAGCCGCGCAGGACGTTCTTGCTCAGATCGGCCCGGTCGACGCGCAGGATCAGATGGGCCCGGCGACGGCGCAGCAGCTCCTGTTCGAACTCCCGCGTCCGGTCCCGGGCGGCGACGGCCTGGACCGAGCGGGCATCGATCGGCAGCGGGTAGGCGCGGACCCACACCTCGCGACCGTCGTCTACATGCACTACGCCGGCGTCGTGGTCCACGTCGCAGCCGAGCAGGTCCTCGCAGCACTGCAGGAAGTTCCGGCGGTACGAGCGCGTGTGAAAACCGATGATGTCGTTGGAGAGGATCCCGCGATAGATCTCCTCGCGGATCACGGTCGGGAGCACGCGCCATGAGTCCGACTGGCTCCACGGGATGTGGACGAAGTGGGTCAGGAACACGTCCGGCCGAACGCCTCGGATCAGCCCCGGCAGCGTGTACAGGTGGTAGTCGTGGACCATCACGACCGGCCGCTCGAGCCCCTCGATCTCTTCCATGACCGCCCGCGCCAGGTCCTCGTTGACGACGTTGTAGCCGAACTCGAATGCCTCGGTCTCGTTGCGGCGGATGTCGGGCGCGTTCGAGAGGTCCCACAGGTAGTGCTGGATGAACCACAGCATCGGGTTCGCGGTGATGTTGTAGAAGCGGTCGTAGGCCTCGGGGTCGGACGCGACGAGCTTGACCCGGTACTCGCCGCCCCCGGGCGCCTGCACCGTGAACGGCTTGCGGTCGTTGCGCTCGGCGGCGGCCACGTCCTCGTCGGTCATCGCGGACGCGATCCAGGTCACGTCGCGGTGGGAGGCGAGACCGATCAGCGCGGTGACCAGGCCGCCGGTGCCGCGGCGGATCTCGCCGTCGGGGCCGAACGTCACCGGTCCCCGGTTGGAGACCAGCACGAGCGGAGGGCCTGACACCGGTCAGACCCCCAACTGCTCGAACAGATCGAGCCAGTCGCGCAACAGGCGCGGCATCAGGAACCGCCGCCGGACCGCTTCCTTGCCGGCGCGTCCGAGCCGCTTGCCGAGCCCGGGATCGCGGAGGATCTCGAGCGACCGCTGCGCGCACTCCTCGACGCTCGAGACGAGGAAGCCGGTCTCGCCGTCGGACACCTGCAAAGGGATCCCGCCCACGGCGCCGCCGATCAAAGGCCGGCCCTTCCAGATCGCTTCGGTGACCGTGAGCCCGAACCCCTCACGAGTCGACTTCTGGATCACCACGTCGCAATGAGACTGGAACGCGTTGACCTCGATCGCCCCGACGTTGTTGAGGTTGTTGAGGATGTGGACGTCGGGGTCCCCGTCGGCGTGCGCGACGGTGGCGTTGAAGTAGTCCCACCCCTCGGGGTCGTCGGTGGCCATCGACCCGACGAGCGCGAGCTGGATGTCGGGCACCTCAGTCTTGACGATCCGGTAGGCGTCGATCACGCCGAGCGGGTCCTTCCAGGGGTCGAAGCGTGACACCTGGCACAGCAACGGCCGGTCGACGTCGATCCCGAACTGCTCGCAGATGAAGACGGCATCCTCGGGCGAGAACGCCATGTTCTTGGGGGCCAGCGGATCGATCGCCGGGGGCACGATGTGGGCTCGCCCGTCCATCCCGACGGGCACGTACTTGGGCATGTGGAACACGGCCGCCGGATACGGCTCGAGGTAAGGGAGCAAGCGACCGAGCGTGTCCCGGTTGGGCGTCGACAGGTCGATATGACAGCGCCACACCCACAGGCGCGACTTGTCGGGGACGAGCGATGCCAGCGCGGCCGGCTGCGGGTCGTGCACGATGCACACATCCCAACCCTCGGACAGCTCGCCGGCGTTGATCTCGTTGTACCGGCGCCAGATGTCCCACTGCTCGTCGGTCAGATCCTGTGGATTGCCCTGGAGCGCGTTGTGCATCACCTTGGTCGCGTTGAAGAACTCCTCGCGGCCGTAGATCACGTGCCACTCGCACTCGAGGCCGACGTCGATCATCAGCGGTACCAGCGTGCTCAGGATCTCGGAGACGCCGCCTCCGAACGCGGTGGCCGACACATGGAGGACGCGCTTGCCCTTGAGCGCGCTCGGCGCGCTCGCGGATCTCATCGGCCAGCGAGCGCCCGACGATGCTCGCGTAGTCGGCTAGGTGCTTGTTCGGGACCGCGATCGGCTGAAGCATGCCTACCGGATCAGAGCCTGAGCAGTTGCGATCGGCGCACCATATCGAGCGCTGATCACGGACATGCTCACGCGACCTGGGCCGGCGCCAGTTTCACGCGGCCTGAGCCCGCACCCGTTCGATCCCGGCGTCCACAGCTCGGACCAGATGGGCGTGGAGCCTGCCGTTGGAGGCGGAGATCGACGACATCTGGAACTCGTGGCCGGATCCGAGTAGCCGGTGGCGATCGAGCGGCTCCCCCCAGCCGTCGGTGACGACCCCACCCGCCTCGGTCAGGCACAGCCATGGCGCCGCCAGATCGTAGGGCGAGTTGTTGAGCACCTGGCCACCACCGACCCGTTCGAACTCCCCGCGGATCTCTGGGAGCTCGTCGATCAGCCGCGACCCGACCTCGATCACCGCGTCGAACTGGCCGGTGACGATCCGGGTCATCGAGAACGCCTGCGAGCCCGTCTCGAATGTCCCGCCGCCGAGCGAGGAGCCGTCGATCAGCTCGGCCAGCACCTCGACGGTCTGGCGCACCGGCCGGCCGCGGAAGCCGTAGGACCAGAACATGCGGCTGACATCCGCGCCGGCGCTGAGCTGCACGGGCCGCGTCGACTCGACCCCCGACCCCCGGATCGCCAGGTACCAGTCGCCGGACTTGATCTCGACCACGCAACCGATCTCCACGTCGGCCATCGTCGGCGCGCCGTCCCCGATCGGCGCGAGCGCCACCGCGACGCACGCCGACTCGAGCCCGGCCATCGCCGGCCGGGTCCCGTCGATCGGGTCGACGACGAGCACGTCGGTGGCGTCCCCCGGAGCGACCAGCCCCCGATCCTCTGAGTAGAACGCGATCCGGGGCGCCCGTTCGGCCAGGAACTCGGCCAGCGTCGTCTCGGCCAGCTCGTCGACCGCGAACGTAAGGTCGCCGCCGGCGCCGTCGCCGGCCACGGACCTGCCCGCGTGCGAGCCGAGCTCCGGGAGCACCACGTCGCGCAGGCGCAGCGCAAGGTCGAGCACGAGCCGGCGGTGATCGGCGGGATCGGCGGGATCGGCGGTGGACACTAGGCCGGGATCTCGAGGGTGAACGTCGTCTCGCCCGGTCTGGAGTCGACCGACAGCCGCCCCGACATCCGCTCCGCGAGCTCGCTGGCGATCGCCAGCCCGAGCCCCGACCCCTGCGCGTCGTCGGCCGTGTAGAACGGCTCGAAGATGCGCCCGAGCACCTGCGGGTCGATCCCGTCGCCGTCATCGCGCACGGCCACGCGGACATCGTGCTCGCCGCGGCGGGCGGTCACGACGATCCGGGAGCCGGGCGGCGTGTGGGTCAGCGCGTTGTCGAGCAGGTTGCGGACGATCTGGGCCACCCGGACCGGATCGCACACCGCCTCGATCGTGCCGGGCCCGAAGCGCAGCTCGAGGTGCGAGTCGTGCTGGACCAGGCTCGGCTCGAACTCGCCCGAAACCGACCGGGTCAGCTCGGCGAGGTCGACCTGCTCGGGCCGCAGCTCGAGCGACCCCGACTCGAGCCGGGACAGATCGAGCAGGTCCACCGACAGCTTGCGCAGCCGCTCGACCTGATCCTTCACCTGCTCCAGGAACCGCGCCCGCGTCTCCGGATCGAGATCCTCGTCCTCGAGCAGCTCGACGAAGCCACCTAAGGAGAAAATCGGGGTGCGCAGCTCGTGCGAGGCGGTCGCGATGAACTTCTTGCGGGCGGACTCGAGCTGGGAGAGCTGGCTCTGCATCTGGTTGAACGCCACCGCGAGCTGGCCGAGCTCGTCGCCCGAATCGACCGGGATCGGGTGCGCGAAATTGCCCGCTGCGACCTGCTCGGCGGCGAGCTCGAGCCGCTTGACGCGCTGGGCCAGGGCGCGCGCCATCAGATAGCTCCCCACGAGCGCGAGCAGCAGCGCGATCCCACCCGCGACCAGGATCTGGTGGCGGACGGTCGCGACCGTGCGAACGATGTCCGAGGCCGGCGCGGAGTAGACGACGACCGCCGCCACCCGACCGCGGAACGAGACCGGGTACGCCGCCTCGGCGACCGTGCCCGACGGCGTCCCCTCGGTCCCGGTGACCATCTTCCCGGAAGCGATCGCGCGCTTGGCCACGCCGAACGACAGCGCCGCCGTCGCCGACCGGCGGCTCGAGTCCGCGAGCTCGGAGAGCACCGCCCCGGACGGAACGTGGTTGACGAGCAGCAGCGTGACCCGGTCGCCGGTGGCGAGCGCGGCGGCGTTGACGTGGTTCTGCACGACCGCCAGGGGATCGGCGCTCCCGACGGTCTTGGCGATCTGCGCCGTGTGGTGTGACGCGTCCGTCTTGAGCTCGGCCAGCTGGTCCGAGAGCAGCCGCGTCTGCAGGCCCGGAGCGACGTACACGTACAGCGCGGCCAGCGCCAGGAATGTGATCGCCGAGAACACGAGCGCGAGGCGATTGCGGAGCGAGAGGGTCATCCGCCGGCCCGGTCCAGGTCGTGCCGCCCGGTCGCCCACCAACGGCGTCGCCCGCTCCCCGACCGCCCCTGTTCCCGTGGTCACGAGCGAGCTACTCCTCGGTGTCGCGGAACCGGTAGCCGACCCCGCGCACGGTGAACAGGTACTCCGGCTCCTTCGGATCGCGTTCGAGCTTCTCCCGCAGGTGCCGGATGTGGACGTCGATCGTCCGTGGATCGCGGTAAGCGGAATCTCCCCAGATGCGCGCGAGCAGCATGTCACGGGTGAATACCCGTCCCGGGGCCCGAGCGAGCGCCGAGAGGATCTCGAACTCGACGAACGTCAGCGGCGCCTCGCGCCCGCGGACGCGGACAGTGCGCTTGGAGAAGTCGATGCGCAGCTCGCGCGTCTCGAGCGGGGCTTCGTCGGCGGCGGTCTCCGCGGGCCGGATCATCTCGGCGCGGCGCAGCGCCGCCTTGATCCGGCTCGAGAATTCGCGGAGCGAGAACGGCTTGGTGATGTAGTCGTCGGCGCCGAGCTCGAGCCCGACGACCTTGTCGATCTCCTCGGACTTCGCCGTGAGGATGATGATCGGGACCGCGCTCCGGCTGCGCAGGCGGCGGCACACCTCCAGCCCGTCGACCTTCGGCAGCATCAGGTCGAGCACCACGAGGTCGAACGCCTGCTCGTCGAACCGGTCGAGCGCCTGGCGCCCGTCCGTCGCCTGTACGACGTCGTAGCCCTCTTTGCGCAGCGGATAAGAGAGCAGCGTCTGGATCGACTGCTCATCGTCCACGAGCAGGATTCGCGCCGAGCGGTCTGCCACTGAGTCCTTCCTGTTTGCAGCAAAAGAGTAGTGGCCGCGCGCCGCGGCGCTCGATCCCCGACGGGAGGGACGGTTACCCTCAGAGGCGGATGCTCGATCCGCGGATCTACAGGACCAGTTTGAGCGTGGTCGCTGTCGCGGTGATCGTGGTCGCGTTCTCGCTCGGCAACCAGCCGAGCCCGCTGGGGGCGACGCTCGTGCCCGACGCGTTCAACGGAACCGCCGCGTACGCGACGATGGGGAGCCTCGCGGCCCAATATCCCGAGCGCCGGCCCGGCTCGTTCGGCGATCAGGACCTCGCCTCCTACGTCAGCCAGGCCCTGAACGGGGACGGGCTCCAGGTCCAGCGTGCGTCGTTCCAGGCGCAGACCGTCGACGGGCAGCGCCAGATCGACACCGTGACCGGGACGCTGGCCGGGCTCAACCCGGGCTCGATCGTGATCGTCGCCCACCGCGACTCGATCCACACCGGCGCGCCCGCGGACCTGTCCGGGACGGCGGTCCTGCTCGAGCTCGCCCAGGTGCTGTCGTCCCAGACTCAGCAGCGCTCGATCGTGCTCGCCTCGACCAGCGCGTCGGTCGGCGCCGCGGGAGCGGCGGAGCTCGCCCGCACGCTGCCGCAACCGGTTGACGCCGTGATCGTGCTCGGCGACATGGCCGGTACCGACGTGCGCGATCCGATCGTGCTCCCGTGGTCGGACTCGACGCTCGTGGCGCCGCCGCTGCTCCGCAACACCGTGGCCTCGGCCCTGGCGCAGCAGACCGGTCTCGGGGTCGGGGACGAGAGCGTCGGCGGCCAGTTCCTGCACCTCGCGTTCCCGCTCGCGGCTTCCGAGCAGCGCCCGTTCGCCGCCCACGGGGAGCCGGCGGTGCTGGCCTCGGCCTCTTCCTCCCGGGTGCCAGCTGCCGACGAGCGCACGAGCCAGGCCCGGATCACGGGGTTCGGGCGCGCGATCCTCCAGACCGTCAGCGCGCTCGAGTCGGATTCGAACAGCGTGCCCGCCCCGTCGTCGTACCTGCGCTGGCAGGGCAAGCTGATCCCCGAGTGGGCGATCCGGTTGCTGGTGCTGGCGCTGATCGCTCCGGTCCTGTGCGCGACGATCGACGGGCTGGCGCGCGTCCGGCGGCGCGGGTACCGGGTCGGGCGATGGACGTTGTGGGTGCTCGCAGCCTGCGTTCCGTTCGTGCTCGCCGTGCTCGCCGTGCTCGGCCTGCGGCTCGTCGGGGTGATCAAGGCGGCGCCGCCGGGGCCGGTCGGCGGAGACGCGCTCGTTCTCGACGGCACCGCGACCGCGGTCCTGATCGCCCTGGGGTGCCTGATCGGGGTGTCGGCGTACGTGATGTGGCGGCTCGGGCGACGGATGTGGTCGGGGAGCACCCAGGTGCCCGAGCCGACGAACGGCCGCACCCGGCGGCGGGATCTGCCCGACAGCGCCGCCTCTCCGGGTGCCGCCGCGGCCCTGCTATTGGTCCTGTGCGTCGTGTCGCTCGTGATCTGGCTGCAAAATCCGTTCGCTGCCGCGTTAATAGTGGTGGCCCTGCACTGTTGGATGTGGATCGTCGCCCCCGAACAGCGGGTACGGACGCCGTGGGCGGTGCTGTTGCTGGTGGCCGGTCTGGTGCCGGGAGTGCTAGCCGCCGTCTACTACGGAATGGTCATGGGGCTTGGGCCCGCGGCCGGCGCCTGGAATGCTGTGTTGATGCTCGCCGGCGGTAATTTCAGCGTGACGTCAGCGCTCGAGTGGAGCGTGGTGCTCGGTTGCGCGGTCAGCTTGGCCCTGATGATCGTGCGGATCGCGCGTGAGCCCCGGGCGGCCGAGCTGCCGGTGACCGTCCGTGGCCCGATCACGTATGCCGGTCCGGGCTCGCTCGGCGGCACGAAGTCGGCGTTCCGGCGATGAGGACGAGAGTGCTGAGCGCTCCTGCGGTTGCGCCGCGGCGCGTTGGCGCGTTTCCGCTGCGGCGGTTCATCCGAGACATCTCCTCGGTGCTGATCATCTCGGGGCTGCTCCTGATGCTTGACGCCGGGGTCACGCTGGTGTGGCAGGAACCGGTGACCGCGGTGATCGCGCTCATCCAGCGCTCGCAGATCGACAAGACGTACCTCAGCTTCAACAGCGCGCCGCTGACGATCGTCCAGCGGCACGTCCTGGTCAAGCTGCCCGATCCAAAGCTGCGGATCGCCTATCTGGCTCGGCGCGAGTCCCACCAGGTGGGGACCGGCGATGCGATCGGCCGGATCACGATCCCGAAAATCGGGGCGAGTTACGACGTGGTCCAGGGCACCGACACCGACAGCCTCGAGAAGGGCCCGGGCCATTACCCCGCGACCGCGTTCCCGGGCCTCGGCCAGACCGTCGCAATCGCCGGACACCGCACCACCTATCTGGCGCCGTTCCGCCATGTCGATGCGCTCAAGCCCGGTGACCGCATCATGCTCAAGATGCCCTACGGGCTGTTCACGTACGTGGTCCAGTTCCATCGGATCGTCCTGCCGACGGCGCTGTGGGTAACCCGCAACGTCGGCTACGAGCGCCTGGTGCTGTCCGCCTGCAACCCGTTGTACAGCGCCGCGCAGCGGATCATCATCTTCGCCAAGCTGCAATCAGTGAAGCCGCTCGGCCCGGCCAAGCACGCGTAGTTTCTGGGCCTCGCTGCGCTCGGCGTCCATGGGGCCGTGCGGGCCCATCCGGTCAGTATCGACTGGGTCTTCGCCGCTGTGAGCGAGGCTGCGACCCCGGGCCGGCGACACTCGCGTTCGATACATCACATACTGCGGCAACTCTCGACCAGCGGTGTAGCCGGGGCGGGCGTGCAGCCGAAGCGAACTTTGGGGTCCAGACCCGATGCAGCAGGGCACCGGCACGGTCGATCCACTGGAGTACAGTCAATCTGGAGGGATCGCGATGAACGCGGCCGAGCTGAAACAACAGATCGAGAACGGCGAGTATCAGGTAGACCCGGTGGCGGTCGCGGACGCGATGCTGCGCCGGCTGCGCGGCCTCCCGGAGCGCAATGCTCAGAACGAGTGCTCGAACCCTGACAGCTCGCCATCGGCGTCGGTGAACACCACGCCGGGTGGACCCTCGACGACCAAGCCGACCCACGTCAGGTCGGTCCCGAGGCTGCGCGGTCCGCGCGCGTTCTCGAGCATCGCCGCCGTGCGCGCCGGCACGCAGGCGCACAACTCGTAGTCCTCGCCGGCGGTCGCGGCGAACGATCGCGGGTCGACGCCGAGGTCGTCCGCGACCTCGACGACGCCGTCGGCGAGCGGCAGCGCGGACAGCGCGAGCTCGAGCCGCACGCCGCTGCGACGGGCGAGATGGCCGGCGTCGGTGGCCAGCCCATCGGACAGATCGATCATCGCGCGTGCGCCCGCCTCGCTGAGCGCGCGCCCGGCCGCGAACCGCGGCATCGGTCGCGCGTACCGCCCGCGCAGAGCGCCGGCGACGGATGCGTCGAGCCGGGCGCCGCCGCGTCCGTCGAGCACCGCGAGGCCCGCTCCCGCGGCTCCCAGCGTCCCCGTCACCGCCACGCGATCGCCGGGTAGCGCGCCGTCGCGGGCAACCAGCTCCTCGGGGTCGTGCGCCCAGCCGACGACCGTGAACGAGACGGTGAGCGCGGGGCCACGGGTGACGTCGCCGCCGGCGATCGTCATCCCGATCTCGCTCGCGAGCCCGGCGGCGCCCCGGACGAGCGCCACCGCTCGATCGAGGTCGAACTCGGCCGGCAGGGCGAGCGCCAGATACGCCTCGCCGGGTCGTGCGCCCATTGCGGCCAGGTCCGAGGCGGCGGCGGCGAGCGCGCGGTGCCCGATCTCCTCGGGAGTCAGCTGGTCGGAGCGGAAATGGACTCCCTCGACCATCGCGTCAACCGACGTCACCGCGTACCGGTCGGCGCGCACCACTGCCGCGTCGTCGCCGAGCGAACGCACCACACGCGGGCCGGGGTTCGCCAGCACGTGTTCGAGCGCCTCGATCAGCTCGAGCTCGCGCATCGCCGCCTTAGTTAGGGTCAGCGGTGGCGGTAGACGATGCGCGCACGATCCAGGTCGTACGGCGAGAGCTCGACCCGGACCCGGTCGCCGGGCAGGATGCGGATGCGGAAGCGCCGCATCTTGCCGGCCACGTGACCGAGCACGACGCGGTCCATGTTGTCGAGCTTGACGCGGAACATCGCGTTCGGGAGCGCCTCGACGACCTCGCCTTCCAGCTCGACTTTTTCTTCCTTGGGCATACGTGTAATTCCTCGGTTTCCGGGCAGCGCACGGTCGGTCGACCGGGCTCCCGGTTACCGTAAGAGTAGTGGGTATGCTTGCCGCTGGCCTGGTTCCGGCCGGCTGCAGTACGAAAGCGATTTGTTCTGGAGGCCCGGTGTCCGCACTCAAAGACGCGATGAAGAACGAGTACACGAAGCAGATCCTGCGCGCCACCGGTGTGCGCAAGGCATCGCTCGAGCAGAAGAAGACGCGGCATTACCGCATGCCCCTGCTCGAGGAGGCCGGCGGGTGGATGCGGCTCGACAAATACAAGGGCCCCGAGATCCCGGCGTCGGAGTGGGAGGACCTGACCTACACGACGTACTCGAGCGATCCGACGACGTACTTCGCCCCGATCACCTCCGCCACCGGCGAGATCGAGCTCAAGGGGTTCTGGGAGTACGGCAAGGCCGACCTCGACGGCGTGTACACCTCAAACGCCGAGAAGTGCCCGACGGTCGTCAAGTGGGTCGAGTCGATCGGCGCCCGCTTCGGACGCGTCCAGCTGCTGCGAATGTCGGCCAACACGATGCGCGAATGTCGTTGGGGTCTGCACCTGGACAACAACAACCAGGGCAACCCCGAGAACCAGGGCTGGGTCGTCCGGGTCTGGCTCGAGCTGACCGACGACGCCTCGAGCGCGCTGGTGGTCCGCCCGACCGAGTTCGATCGCAAGGGCGAGGTGAAGATCGCGCTGCCGAAGTACCAGCAGGCGGTCGTCGACTCCGAGTACCTGTGGCACGGCGGGCACCACGCCTCCGAGCACGTGCGCTACGCGGTGATCGCCAGCGTCGAAAGCGGTCCGGCGCTCGAGCGCTGGATCGAGTCGCAGCGGCCATAAGCGGCTCGCGAGCGTCGCGCGGCGGCACCCGCTAACGCCTGGGTTAGCCGCGGTTGCTGAAGTGCGCGCGAGGTGCCGGCGCGGGACGCTTCGGCGCGCCTCTGCCGCTGCGACCGCCACCGCGACCCTGAGGATCCCTGCCGCTCTCGCTTGGGTTAGCCGTGCCGGGCCGCCGGGCGTCGTTAGCCATGTCCGCCGCCGTGGTGCCCTTGTCCCGGCCCGGTCTTTGCGGGGGGCGGGAGTAGTGCGCCACCGGTCCCCGAGGTCGTCTGGCCCGGTCCGTTCTTCGGCGGCTGAGCGAACAGCGTCGGGTTGTTGAGCGCGTTCGTTCCGGACCCGGTGGTCGGGGCCGGCGGCGGCTCCTTCGCGGAGGAATGCGGGCCGTCGAACGCCGTCCCGACGAACGGGTCGGTCGGCTGCGGGAAGTCGCCGCAGTAGCCGGCCGAGGCGCGCTCCATGAAGTCGTGCCAGATCGGCGCGGCCAGCGTTCCGCCGAAGCCTGACTCCCCCATCGGGACGTTGCCCTGCGGGTAACCCACCCACACCGCGGTCGACAGCTTCGGCGTATAGCCGACGAACCAGGCGTTGTCCTGATTCTCCGCGGTGCCGGTCTTGCCGGCGGCCGGGCAGCCGTAGTTGGCGGCGGTCCCGGTCCCTTCGGTGATCACGGTCTTCAGGACCTGCGTGCCGGCGTACGCCTCGCCGTCGCTGAACACTCGGTTGTGCGGGGGATTGCCGAGGTTGACGACCTTGCCGTTCGGGAACACGACCTTGCTGAGGATCGTCGGCGCGACGTGCGTGCCTCCGTTGGCCAGCGTGCCGTAGGCGTCGGCCATCTCGAGCATCGTGCAGCAGTCCTTCAGCCCGCCGATCACCTCGGACGGGAAGCCGTCGAGCGGCGAGGTGATGCCCATCGCGTGCGCGGTGGCGTCCAGCTTGCCGTATCCCTCATCGTCCGCCAACTGGGCGAACACCGTGTTGTCGGACACGGTCGTCGCTTTGGTGATGTTGATCACGCCCTGGTAGGTCTCCTCAGCGGTGTGCACCGACCAGGTCGGATCAAGTGGGTTCCACCCGACGGGCAGGAACTTGGACGTGTAATAGGTCTGGTTAGGGTCGCCGTCGTAGTCGTGGATCAGCGTCATCAGCGCGAAGGCCTTGAACGCCGATCCGGTCTGACGCTCGGCCTGGACCGGGAAGTCGAAGTTCGTCTGTGCGTACGTCGCCGAAGAGGCGATGGCGAGGATGTTGCCGTTGTCCGGATCGACCGACGCGAGCGCTGCCGCCGGCTGCGCGTCGAGTACCGGGCCGCCTTCGTGGGAGTGGATCGCGTCCTCGGCTTCCTGCTGGAGCTTGAGGTTGATCGTGGTGTAGACCTTGAGGCCGCCGTTCGCCACCGTGCTCGCGCCGAACCGCTGGTCCAGTTGCTGCACGATGTAGTCGAAGATGTACGGCTGGCTGTGCTGGATGAATCGCCCGGTCGCGTGGATCTGGAGCGGTTGCTTCTCGACGGCGGCGGCGAGACCCGGCGAGATGTAGCGCGAGACGACCATCGCCTGGAGCACGGCGTTCCGGCGCGCCTTGGCCAGCTTGCCGTCGACCGTCGGGTTGTACTGGGTGGGCGACTGGGGCAGCCCGGCGAGCAGCGACATCTGGGCGAGGTTGAGCTTCTCCACGGGCTTGTCGAAGAACATCAGCGCGGCCGCGCCGACCCCGACCGCCTCCTCGCCGTTCGTGGTCCCGTACGGGACGTTGTTCAGATACGCGTTGAGGATCCAGTCCTTTGAGTGCTGGCTCTCGAGTTGCTCGGCGAGCTTGGCCTGAATGATCTTGTACCTGAGGTCCCGATGCTGGTGGTACTTCTGCGGGAGGTACACCTGGTTGATCAGCTGCTGCGTCAGTGTCGACGCGCCCTGGAGCGAGTCGCCCTGTCCGAGCAGGTCCTTGACCCCGGCGCGCACGATGCCCTGGTAATCGAGGGCGCCGTGCTCGTAGAAGCGCCGGTCCTCGATCGCGATCGTCGCCTCCTTGAGCCGCTTGGGGATCTGGTTCGGATAGACGTAGTCCGACACGGTGTTCGCTCTGACGTAGCCGAGCGGGGTTCCGTCGGAGGCGAAGATCTGGGTCGGCGGATTCGCGTGGCGGATCGGCAGCGACTTCAGGTTGGGCGCCGAATCCGCGACCGCGACCACCCAGCCGACGGCCAGCAGCGCCGCGATCGCCACCGCGGCGACGGCGAGGACGGACACCATCACCACCACTCGCCCGACGGGGTGTCCGTGGTTGGTCCGGCGGCGGCGCTGTCGATCGCGTCGGCTCATCGTGGGAAACTACGGGCGATTGCCTCCGGTGCGGGCAGGCGTCTCGGCACCGGAGACAGACGACCAGTGTAGCTCGCACGCTGTTTCGGGCTGCCCGCATCGGGTCCTGCACGGCGCGACGGCCCGGTGGCGTCGAGCCGCGCCGTCGCACGCTCTGGATGCCAGACTCGGCGGCGCGCATGGGGGCCACCGCGAACCCACCGGCCGTGATCCTGCTCGACGCACTCGGCACGCTCGTCGCGCTCGAGCCGCCCGCTCCGCGCCTGCGGGTCGAGCTCGCCGAGCGGTTCGGGGTCGAGGTGAGCGAAGCAGCAGGCGGCCCGGGCGATCGCGGCCGAAATCGCCTATTACCGGGCCCATCTCGACGACGGTCGGGATCTGAAGGCCCTGAACACGCTCCGGCGCCGCTGTGCCGGCGTGCTGCGCGAGGCGCTGCCGGGCGAGCCCAAGCTCGAGCTCGATCCGCTCGTCGAGGCGCTACTCGCCTCGCTGCACTTCACCGCGTTCACGGACGCGCGGCCGGCGCTCGGACAAGCACGCGCCCGCGGGCAGCGGCTGGTTGTCGTCAGCAACTGGGACGTGTCGCTGCACGGCGTCTTGCGTGCGCTCGAGCTCGAGCCGCTGCTCGACGGGGTCGTCACCTCGGCGGGGGCCGGTGCTCGCAAGCCGGCGCCGGCGATCTTCGAGCACGCGCTGGCACTCATCGGCGCGAGCCCGGACGAGGCGATCCACGTCGGCGACAGCCTCGAGGAGGACGTCGCCGGAGCGCGCGCGGCCGGGATCAGGCCGGTGCTGATCCGGCGCGACGGCGGCGCCGGGGTCGTCGGAGTGCGCACGATCTCGACTCTTGCCGAGTTGTTTGACTCGGGCTCGCCCCACCCGCCGCCCTAAAGTCTCTACCGAGAACCCATGTCGAGCGTCCCTCCGCCGCAGCTGACCTCCACCGAGCCTGTGCCGGCGTCCGTGCCCGAGCGGCGCCCCGATCGCTCGGACGAGCCGCCGTGGCCGGCGTGGACCGCGCCCGCGGCCGTGCTCGTGGGGCTCGTGGTGGGCGTGCTCGGCACCGTCGTCGTCGCCGCCGTCGCGGCGGCGGCGGGGTCGTCCCAGACCACGCCCGCGGCCACCCTGATCGGCGACGTCGTGTTCGACCTCGGGTTCGTCGTGACCGCGCTGTACTTCGCGCAGCTGAAGGCCCGGCCGCGGCCGGCCGACTTCGGCTACCGGCGGGTCGCGTGGGCGCTCGGGATCGGCGCGTTCCTGGCCGCGGGCGTCGGCTACTACGTCGTGACCGCCGTCTACGGGGCGCTCGTCAAACTTCACGGCACCGACAAGCTGCCCAAGGACCTCGGCATCAGCACGAGCACCGCGGCACTCGTCGGAGCCGCGGTGTTCGTGTGCGTGATCGCGCCGATCGCCGAGGAGTTCTTCTTCCGCGGCTTCATCTTCGGCGCCCTGCGACGGTGGCACCTCAAGGTCGCCGGGCACAACATCGGAACCTGGTTGGCTGCGGTCGAGACCGGGATTCTGTTCGGCCTCGCCCACACTGGCTCGGCGGCCTACCAGTACCTGATCCCGCTCGGCTTCCTCGGGTTCGTGCTGTGCCTGGTGCGGTGGAGGACCCGGTCGCTGTATCCGTGCATGGCGCTCCACTCGGTCAACAACTCGCTGGCGCTCGGCTACAACGAGCTGCACTGGAACGGCGGCGAGATCATCGGCCTGATGGCGGGCTCGCTCGCGGTGATCGCGGCGGTGACGCTACCGCTCGCGAGCCATCGCTTGGCGCGGGCGACCTGAGCGCAAGAAACCGGCCGGTTGACGCTGCCGGTGGCGCAGCTGCAGGGTTCTGGTGCGCCACGTGATTTACTTCCGGGCCATGTTGGGGGTGCTTGCTGGCCGGGTTACCACCTCCGCCGCGCTCGTCGCGGCGATTTTGGTCATTTCCGCGTCGCCCGCGGCCGCGGCCGGCACAGCCACCAGCACCGGCACAACCACCACGACCGCCACGCCCACCACCCCGGGCCCGGCGTTCGCAAAGCTCAAGCTGACCGTCCCCGACGCGTTCATCGTCGGCAAGCAGCTGGTCACGGTGCCCGGGCGGGCCGTGCACGTCCACGGGATCGTCCGCCCGTTCGTGCCCGGGGAGTCGGTGCTCGTGCGCGCGTCGGTCAACGGAAGGCACTTCAAGACCGAGCAGCTGCGCATCCGCCTCGCGCCGGGCGGCCGCGCCGGCCAGTTCACCGCGGTGGTGAAGAGCCCCAAGGCGGGCACCGTCACGGTGCAGGTCGGGCACACGCGCGACGCCGCGATGGGGGCGCTACTCAGTTTCCGGCGCTTCACCGCGGTCAACCCGCAGGCCGGGTTCGGCTCGCGCGGGCTGTTCGTCGAGCTGATCCAGCAGCGGCTGGCGGCGCTTCACTTCTACATCCCGCAGACCGGCGTCTACGACTCGGGGACGGGCCTCGCGATCGACGCCTACCACCGCCTGCTGCGGTGGGGCACCTACGAAACGCTCGACAGCCGGACGATCAGCTATCTGCTCGACGGCTTCGGGCAGTTCAAGGTGCGCTTCCCGCAGAACGGCAAGCACGCCGAGGGCAATCTGACGCTGCAGCTGCTGGCGCTGACCGAAGGGTCAAAGGTCGTGGCTATCTATCCGATCAGCTCGGGCAAGCCGTCGACGCCGACGATTCTCGGCAACTTCCGCGTCTACTCGAAGGTGCCGGGCTACCTGCCTGACGGGATGTACTTCTCGAACTTCTTCATCCGCGGCTACGCGATCCACGGCTACAACCCCGCCCCCGACTTCCCCGCCAGTCACGGGTGCATGCGCGTGCCGATCCAGGACGCGATCTCGATCTTCAACTGGCTCGAGGTCGGCAACTGGGTCGATACGTACTACTAGCGGTCGTCCCGGCCACCAGCCGACGCGCTCAGTGCACGCTGGCGAAGCGGGCCGCGTAGCCGAGGCCGACCCCGTAAACGAGCAGCGCGAAGATCGCCGGCAGTCCGTGATCGACCCACGGGTTGCTCGATTTGACGACCGCCGAGAACGGCGACGAGAGCGTCTTGGCTGCGCTGTCGATGAACCGGCGCGGCTGCGAGTGCTTGTGGGTGATCGCCGCCGGGGCTGCGGGCGTGTTCGCTCCGGCGACCAACTCGGTCTGCTGGTGCTCGGACGCGCCGGCCATCTGGTCGCGCGCGAACATCGCGAACGACATCACGATCAGCGCACAGCACGCGAGTGAGACGAATCTGAGAAGGCGTGAGATCACCCCGCTGGTTTCGGCCGCCCGCGCGATTAGCATGAGCCTCGCCGATGAGCCTCGACGCACAGACGAGGACCGCTCGCGAGCGCTTGCTCGCTGAGCTTCGCGATCACGCGCTGGTGGTCGGCGAGGTCGTGCTCACGAGCGGGCAGACCGCGCAGTACCTGGTCGACGCCAAGCGCGCGATCCTGCTGCCCGCCGGCTTCCTCGCGCTGTCCGAGCTGGTCGCCGACCAGGCCCGGTCCTGGAACGCGACCGCGGTCGGCGGGATGACGATGGGCGCGGACCCGATCGCGTGCGCGGCGCTCGCCGGTGGCGCCGACGTCAAGGCGTTCTTCGTGCGCAAGGAGGCCAAGGCCCACGGGCTGTCGCGCCGGATCGAGGGGCCGGCGCTTGACGGCGACGAGCGATGCATGCTCGTCGAGGATGTGGTCACGACCGGGGGGTCGACGATCCGCGCGCTCGAGGCGCTCCGCGACGAGGGCCACGAGGTGTGCGGGGTGCTCGCGATCTGCGACCGGCTGGCGGGCGGACGCGAGGCGATCGAGGAGGCCGCCGGCGCGCCGTTCGTGGCGCTGACGACGATCGACGAGGTCTACCCGGACCGCCCAGACCGCGCCTGATCCGGGGCCGCTTCGCGGCGTCCATGGGGCCATGCGGGCCCATCCGGACCGGATCTCGCTGCGCCGGCGATCACCCTGCAAATCCTGACATCCGGCGCCTCGAGCCGCGGATCGGACGAGCAGCCGAAGCTCAGTGCAGTGAGGTGCAGCCGGGCAGCCGCTGATGAATCGCCTGCACCTGCCACCCGCCCTGGGGCAGCGGCGTGAACAGCACGATCGGGCGGCCGCTCGCGATCGCCGGCCCGTACTTGTACCCCACGGTGGCGACATTCACGTGCAGGTTCCAGGCCAGGATCGTCTGGTACTCGAGCCGGGTCAGGGGCTCGCCGCAAGGCTTGAAGCGGGAGGAGCCGCCGAGCCGCGAGATCGTTCCCGTGAGCTTGCCGATCTCGGCCGTGCGCGCGCGCTGACCGCGGATGTCGCGGTGCTCGCTGCGCGCCCGCGACAGCGCCGGCGGCACCAGCGCGAGCGCGAACACCGCCACCAGCGCGATGCCCGCCCAGCCGGCGACTCGCGAGATCCGCGGCGGATCGATCAGCAGGCGGCCGATGCCGACGCCGGCGATCGCGATCAGCACGGCGGCCGGCTCGTACATGTAGCGCCCGAGACCCGGCCAGCCGTGGAGCGCGAACGCGATCTCGACGATCACCCATGCGCACACCCCGGCCGCCAGCGCGAGCGTCACGCGATCGCGCCGGACAACCGCGATCGCCACCGACACGAGCGCGACCACCTCGAGCACGGCCGTGTTCAGATCCAGGAAGCGGCCGATCGTCCCGAACACCCGGTCGCTGCGCAGCCGGCGACCCGACCCCAGCGCGTTCGAGGCGGCGACGAACGGGGTGCGCGAGGTCAGCGCCGGGATCCCGAACCACAGCAGGACCACGAGCACGAGCCCCGCGACGATCAGCCACCGCATAGACGGCACGCGAAGCCACGCCCAGATCGAGTACGCGCCGAGGAACAGCCACACCTCGGGTCGCCCCAGCGCGGCCAGCGCGGCGAGCGCGAACGCCCAGCGGTAGCGGCCACAGAGATGGCAGTCGATCGCGGCCAGGCACAGCGTCACGATCATCGGGTCCGACTGGGCGCTCAGCATGTAGTGCCAGTAGGTGCTGATGCCGAAGTAGCCGGCTGCCGCGAATGCCGCCGCGGCGTACGCGGCGTAGCGGTGCTCGGAGTCGGCGGCGGTCAGCCGGTAGGCGATCCGCCCGGCGAACACCGCCCCCGCGAGCGAGACTGCGAGCGAGGTGACCATCCACAGCCACAGCTGGTAGTGGCCGAATAGCCCGTAAGGGAGCGTGAACAGGTAGGGCAGCGGCTTCCACGACGGCGCGGCATTCGTATTGAGGTTGCCGGCGACCGTCTGGTGGCCCCACACGAGCCACCCGTAGGGGTCGAACCCGGGCCGCGTCTTGGCCCACAGGAGGATCAGCAGCGAGACCAGGAGCACGCCCGCAGCGCTGCCCGATCACGATCAGGAGCGACGTCCGCCCGCCGAGCCGCTCGGCGCGTCCGCTCGGCTCCGGCCGCGGCCGGCGCCGGAGTCGGCCGTTGCTCGGTCGTGGCCACGCTACCGCGGGATCAGCTGGCCGTTGCTGGTGTAGGTGACGTGGAGCCCGGCGCAGCGCGCGACCTGGGACGGCCGCGTGTGCCACGGCTCGACGTTCCAGCCGCCGTGGTTCAGCGGCTTGAACAGCACCTTCGGAATCGCCGGGTTGGCAAGCTCTGCCGCCTCGACGTGCTGCTGAAGGCCTCCCACCGAGCCGACGTCCTCGTGGTACAGCCACGCCAGTGAGCTCACGTACCCAACGTCGGTGACCGGCTGACCACAGTCGAGCACGTGGTGCGTGCCGCCGATCGCATTGGTCACGCTGCTGAGCAGCGAGATCTCGTGGGTGCGGGCATGTTCGTGGGTCAGGTCCTTGTGTTCGGCGCGCGCTCGGGAGATCGCGCCGGGGATCATGGCGACGACCAGCACCGCGGCGAGGACCGCGCCCGCCCAGGCCGGGGCGCCCCGCACGATCCGGGGTAGGTCACCCAGCAGCCAGCCGACGGCCACGCCGGCCAGCACCGCGACCACCCCTGCGGCCTCGAACATGTAGCGCGGCAAGGCCGGCCAGCCGTGGTAGGCGAACGCGATCTCGACAATCAACCACGCCACGACGCCCACGCCCAGCGCGAGCACGATCCTGTCGCGCCGGACGAATGCGAGTAGGACCGCGATCGCCGCGGCGATCCACACCGGCAGGTATTGCATCTCGTGGAAGCGCTTGATCGTTCCGACCAATTGGTTGCTCTTGAGCTCGCGGGGCGACCCCTTGGCCAGCTGCCCCGCGACGTCGGGCCGCCCGTTGGTGATAGTCGGGATCCCGAACCACATGAACCCGATCAGGACCACGCCGGCGATGATCATCCAGCGCATGCGCGGCACCTTGAACCAGCACCAGAGCATGAAGAGCCCCAGGAACGGCCACACCTCGGGCCGACCCAGTCCGGTGAGCACGGCGAACACAAGTGCCCAGCGGTAGCGGCCGATCAGGCCCATGTCGAGCGCGGCCAGCAGGAACGTGACGAGCATCGGGTCCGACTGCGAGCTCAGGATGTAGTGGAAGTAATCCTCTATCCCCAGCACAGCCGCTCCAGCGACGAAGGCGGCGGCGTACGGGGCAAAGCGCTCAAGGACACGCGCCTCGTCCGCCGATCCCTCGCCACGACCGCTCCCACCGCACAACCGAAACGCGATTCGAGCACCGAACACCGGGCCGGCCAGCGCCACCGCCGTCGCGGTAATCATCCACAGCCACAGCTGGTAATGGCCGAACAGCGCAAACGGGACCGTGAACAGGAACGGCACGGGCTTCCACGACGGGGCCCCGCCGAGGTCAAGCGAAAGATGCAGGGTCTGGTAGCCCCACACCATCCAGCCGTACGCGTCGTAGCTCGGCCTGGTCCGGGCCCACACGGTGAGGAGCGTCGAGATGAAGACGATCACCACCGTGGTCGAGAACCAGGGATGCTCGCCCACGTAGGCGCGCAGGGTCCACGGGACGGGCTCGCGCGGGTTGGCTTGATCCGCGGTAGCCGGCGCGGGGATCGTCGGTGCTTCTAGCGTGCTCTCGGCCACAGAGTGGCCGGACGGTAGCACGGGGCGCGGTGCGCACACCCTCGAACGATCCGCCCCGGTCGCGGTCGCGATCGGCCGCGAATGCATCGATGCCCCCGGCAGGAATCGAACCTGCATCCCGCGCTTAGGAGGCGCGTGCTCTATCCATTGAGCTACGAGGGCGGCGGCCCCGGGAGAGCGTATCGGCGCGGCAGTGGACGTCCGGGATTCGCGTCGAGCCGTAGCGGCGGACCGGCCGCTCGCGCCGGCCTCGTATATCCGTCCGGCGCGTTGCCGGCGCGAGTGTGCTTCATTTACCGTGGATTAACGTTTAATGGCAAACCCGCCGCGGATGTGGTATCCCTGCCGCTGTGGAGGAGGCACACCCGCGCAAGGCGGGATTTCCGCCCAGCGTTAACTAAATGAGCGTCGGCACACCTGACCTGCTACTCGACGAGTCGGAAATCGGGGCGGTCGATCTCGTCAGCGACGAGATCACGGCCCGGTCTCCGTGGGAGCTGTTCTCGCGGCGGTTCCGCGAGGACAAGTTCGCGCTCGCCGGCCTGATCTTCCTGGCTCTGCTGATCCTGGTGGCGATCTTCGCCCCGCTCGTATGCAAGCTGGTCGGCGCCCCCGGCCCGTACTTCGCGGATCAGAACGCGCTCGACGTGTTCGGGCAGCCCACCGGGCCGAGCTCCGCGCACATCTTCGGGGTGGACCAGCTCGGTCGCGATGTGTTCAGCCGTGTCATCTACGGCGCTCGGGTGTCGCTCCTGGTCGCGTTCGTCTCGACGTTCCTGACCACGATCTTCGGGGTCGCCTGCGGGCTGTTCGCCGGGTTCTACCGCGGCTGGATCGACACCCTGATCTCGCGCACGATCGACGCCTGGCTCGCGATTCCCTACCTGCTGCTCGCGATCGGCCTGGCCTCGGCGTGCTCGTTCGGGACCGGGTGCCTCGGCGGGCTGATCAAGCCGGGCGTTCCGGTCGTGATCGCGGTGGTCGCGCTGACGAGCTGGACCTATCCGGCTCGCATCATCCGCGGGCAGGTGCTCTCGATCCGCGAGAAGGAGTTCGTGGATGCCTCGCGCTCGCTGGGCGCGTCGAACTTCCGGATCATCGTCAAAGAGCTGTTGCCCAACCTCACCGCACCGATCATCGTGTTCGCGTCGACGTTCCTGCCGACCGTGATCCTGTTCGAGGCGGCGCTCTCGTTCCTCGGCGTCGGGGTCCAGCCTCCGACGCCGAGCTGGGGCCAGATGATCTCGGACGCTTCGCCGAACATCGCCACCCAGTGGTGGTACATGCTGTTCCCGGGTCTGGCGCTGCTGTTCACCGCGCTCGCCTTCAACTTTGTGGGCGACGCGATGACCGACGCGCTGAACCCGCGGGCTAGAAAACGCTGACCCGGGGAGGGTCTGCAAATGACGGTACGTCAAACGAAAGGAAGGACTATGGGATCCAGGTCCAGATTGCTCGGGGTGCTTGTGCCCGGGCTGCTGGCGATCTCCTCGATCGGGCTTGCAGCCTGCGGGGGGAGTAGCAATTCGAGCAGCTCCGCCAGCTCATCCGGCGGCGGAAGCGCGAGCAGTTCCGCGCCGAGCGCGTCGAACATCAGCGCCGAGCTCGCCAAGTATCCGGCGGTGACGGCGGCTCCGTCGACCGCCAAAAAGGGCGGGACCCTGACCGCGATCGCGAACGGCGACGTCGACTACATCGATCCGGGCGCCGCGTACTACCAGCCGACCTACATGATCGACCTCGCGGTCGACTCGCCGCTGATGGGCTGGCCGCCCAACGACACCGCGGCACCGGTGCCGCTGCTGGCCTCGGCGGCCCCGGCGATCACCAACTCCGGCAAGACGATCACGTTCCACATCAAGCCGAACATCCACTACAGCCCGCCGCTCGGCGGAGGCACCGGCTGGAGCAAGCCGGTCGTCTCGCAGGACGTGAAGTACGCGATCGAGCGCGGCCTCCTGCCCGGCGTGCCGAACGGGTACCTGGGGCTGTACTTCGCCGACCTCGCGGGCCTCTCGCAGGCTCAGGCCGCGGTCAAGAAGGACCCGACGAAGGCGCCGAACATCAGCGGCATCTCGACCCCGAACTCCTCGACGATCGTCTTCAACCTGACGAAGCCGTCGTCGATCGGCGTGATCGATGCGCTGTCGCTGCCGCTGTCCTCGCCGGTGCCCCAGGGTTACGCGGCGACCTTCGACTCGAAGACCCCGTCGTCGACCTATGGCCAGCACCAGATCGACGTCGGCCCGTACTACATCTCGAGCTACCAGGCCGGCAAGCAGATCACGCTGCTGCGGAACCCGAACTACACCGCGGGCTCCGACTTCCGCCCGGCGTTCGTCGACAAGGTGACCGTCCAGGAAGGCTTCTCGGACACCAACTCCGCCATTACCAAGATCCTGACCGGATCGAGCCTGCTCAACTTCGACTTCTCCGCCACTGGAGAGTCGCTGAAGCTGGCGGCGACGAAGTATCCGAAGCAGCTGACTCTGACGCCGGCGGGCGGTAACCGTTTCGTCGCCCTGAACACACAGAAGCCGCCGTTCAACAACATCAACGTGCGCAAGGCCGTGATCGCGGCCTCGGACCGCGATGCGCTGCGGAACACCCGCGGCGGTGTCCTGTCCGGTGGCCTGGCGACGCACTTCATCCCGCCGGGTATCCCCGGCTTCCAGCAGGCCGGCGGAGCCGCCGGCCCCTCGGGAGCGCAGTTCGACTTCATCCAGCACCCGACCGGCGACATGGCGCTGGCCGAGTCCTACATGAAGAAGGGCGGCTACTCGAGCGGAAAGTGCACCGGTAACTGCACGATCACGATGGTGAGCTCCAACGTGCCTCCCGCCAGCGACACCGCGCAGGTGGTAAAGGCCCAGCTGAGTCAGCTCGGGTTCAACGTGCAGTTGCACCCGGTCGAGCAGGCCGTCATGTACACGAAGTTCTGTTCGGTCGTCGCCAACGAGCCGAACGTCTGCCCGAACGTGGGCTGGATCAAGGACTTCAACGACGGCCAGGCCATGATCGACATCCCGTTCAACGGCGGCACGATTACCGCCAGCCCGACGAACAACTCGAACTGGCCCCAGCTGAACGATCCGACGATCAATGCCGCGCTGAACGCGGCGAAGCTGATCACCGATCCGACCGCGCGAGCCGCGGCCTACGGCAAGATCGACGATGAGATCATGGCGCAGGCGCCGGCGATCCCATGGCTCTGGGACTACGAGGCGAACGTCTCGTCGAGTAACGTCAGCCCGGTGATCAACGAGTTCAACGGGCTCACCGACCTGGCGTTCACCTCGGTCAAGTGAGGTGAGTGCGGACGGTTCTGTGAACTAGGAAAGGAAGGACTCACCGCCGGTCTCCGGCGGTGAGTCCATTTCCTTTCGGTCACCGACTAACTGAAAGCCCATGGGCCGTTACATCATCAGACGCATTCTCTGGTGCATCGCGATGCTCTTCATCGTGAGCGCCGTCGTCTTCCTGATCTTCTACGTCCTGCCCTCGGCGGACCCGGCGGTCCTGCGGGCCGGCCGGAACGCGGGTCCCGCGCAGATCGCCCAGATCCGACATTCCCTCGGGCTCGACAAGCCGATCTACCAGCAGTACATCACCTACGTCGGGCAGGTGTTCCTGCACTTCAACTTCGGCTACAGCTATCAGTACAACGTCCCGGTCCGTCAGTTGATCTTCTCGCGCCTGCCGGCGACGATATGGCTGGTCACCGGGGCGGTCATCATCTGGCTCAGCATCGGGCTGAGCATCGGAATCGTCTCCGCAATCAAGCGCCGTTCGCTTCTCGACCGGGGAACCATGACCGGGTCGCTGGCGCTGATCTCAGCTCCCGTATTCTGGCTCGGACTCGTGAGCCTCTACTTGTTCGCCGACGACATCGGCCAGTTCCCGATCCTCCCCGGACAGGGCTCCTTCGCCAGCGCAACCACGTTCTTTCAGAAGTTCGCGTCGATGATTCTGCCGTGGCTGGTCCTGGCCTCCGCCACGGCGGCTGTGTACGCGCGGTATATGCGGGCCAGCATGATCGACACGATGTCCGAGGATTACATCCGCACGGCGCGGGCCAAGGGCCTGCCCGAGCGCACGGTGATCAGGCGTCATGCGGTGCGCAGCGCGATCACGCCGATCGTCACACTGGTGGGCCTCGACGTCGGCACGCTGCTCGCCGGCAACGCGATCCTCACCGAGACGGTGTTCAACATCCCTGGCGTTGGGCGGCTACTCTATAACGCCATCAGTGTGTCGGACCTGACCACGATCCAGGGCATCACGCTATTCGGAGCGTTCTTCATCGTCTTCTTCAACCTGGTCGTTGACATCGGGTACGCATATCTCGATCCAAGAGTGCGGTACTCGTGAGCGAGCCACTGCTGCAGGTCGAGGACCTTCGCGTCCGGTTCTCGACCGAGGACGGGGTCGTGCACGCCGTCGACGGGATCTCGTACACGGTCGACATCGGGCAGACGCTCGGGATCGTCGGTGAGTCGGGATCCGGGAAGAGCGTGTCGTCTTTGACGATGCTCGGGCTCACCCGCAGCCAGGGGGCGGAGATCGAGGGACGGATCATGTTCGAGGGCCGCGATCTGGTGGCGCTCCCCGACAGCGAGCTCCGCAAGATCCGCGGCAACGAGATCGCGATGATCTTCCAGGATCCGCTGTCCTCGCTGCATCCTTTCTACAAGGTGGGCAAGCAGCTTACGGAGGCGGTGCACGCCCATCAGAACGTCTCGAACGCCGCAGCGCGCTCACGGGCCGTCGAGCTGCTCGACCTGGTCGGGATCCCCGATCCGAAGCGCCGCGTCGACCAGTTCCCGCACGAGTTCTCGGGCGGCATGCGCCAGCGCGTGATGATCGCGATGGCGCTCGCCAACGAGCCCAAGTTGCTGATCGCCGACGAGCCGACTACTGCGCTCGACGTCACCGTGCAGGCGCAGATCCTCGCGCTGCTCGACGACCTTCAGTCGCGACTGGGCATGGCGATCATCATCATCACCCACGACCTCGGCGTGGTCGCCGAGATCACGGATCAGATCGCCGTGATGTACGCCGGCCGGATCGTCGAGCGGGCGCCGACGAGTGCGATCTTCGGCGCCCCGCAGCACCCGTACACCTGGGGTCTGCTGAAGTCGATCCCGCGCCTCGACACCGTTCGAGGTGAGGAGCTCGTGCCGATCGCCGGTCGCCCGCCCAGTCTGATCAAGCGCCCCTCCGGGTGTCACTTCCATCCGCGCTGCCCATACGTTCGCGACGAGCACAAGCGCATCGACCCGACGCTCGAGCCCGTGACCGGCGACCCGGGCCACTCCGTTGCCTGCTTGCTGTCGTCCGAGCTGCGGACCCGCATCTGGCGCGGTCTCACTGAGGGCGAGTCCTCAGCGACGCTCCGCCACCTCGTGGTCGAAGACGAGCATCCGGTTCGGGCGCACGCTGCTCCGCGGGTGTCCGAGGACGGTCTGGCGTGACCGCGACCAGCGAGCCGCTGGTCCAGGTACAGGACCTGGTCAAGCACTTCCCGATCACGCAGGGGATCGTGTTCCAGCGCCAGATCGGCGCGGTCAAGGCGGTCGACGGCGTCACCTTCGACGTGATGCGGGGCGAGACGCTCGGAATCGTCGGTGAGACCGGCTGCGGCAAGTCGACGACCGCCCGCCTGCTGGTACGGCTGCTGGACCAAACCTCGGGGAGAATCCTGTTCGAGGGCCAGGACATCGGTGGGCACCAGAAGAAGGACCTGAAAGCGCTTCATCGCGAGGTTCAGATGGTGTTCCAGGACCCCTACTCGTCGCTCAACCCCCGCAAGACGGTCGGTTCGATCATCAGCGAGCCGTTTGTAATCCACGGGCTGCTCAAGGGCTCCGGCGAGCGGCGCAAGCGCGTGCAGGAACTGATGGACCGGGTCGGTCTCAACCCCGAGCACTACAACCGCTATCCGCACGAGTTCTCCGGCGGTCAGCGGCAGCGGATCGGCGTCGCCCGCGCGATCGCGCTCGAGCCGAAGCTGCTCGTCGCCGACGAGCCGGTGTCCGCGCTCGACGTCTCGATCCAGGCGCAGGTGCTGAACCTGCTGCGCGGCCTCCAGCGCGAGATGGGGCTGACGCTCGTGTTCATCGCCCATGACCTGTCGGTCGTGCGCCACATGTGCGACCGGGTGGCGGTCATGTATCTGGGCAAGATCGTCGAGATCGCGCACAGCGATGCGCTGTACTCGTTCCCGCGGCATCCGTACACCGGCGCGCTGCTGTCAGCGGTGCCGGTCCCGAACCCGACCGGCGAGCGCCGGCGCCACCGCCAGCTGCTCACCGGCGACGTTCCGAGTCCGGCAAACCCGCCGAAGGCGTGCCGCTTCCACACGCGCTGTCCGAAGGCTCAGTCGATCTGCTCCGAGGAGGAGCCGCTGCTCGAGCTCAAGGGGACGAGGACCGAGGCCGCGTGCCACTTCCCGCTGACCGACTCAGAGGTCAGGATGCAGCTCCCGGCCGCCCTCGCTGCCAACGCGTCGAAGAACGATCGCCACCCCGACGAGCTGGTCGATCAGTCTTCCTCTTCCTCCTCGTCGTCCTCGACGTAGAGTGACTCGCGGGCAAGCTCGTCCCCGGCCTTGCTCCACAGCTTGATCTCGAGGTAGTCCGAGCGGTAGTTGTCGGGCGCGATCAGCGTGAAGCGATCCTCGACGAGCTCTGACTGGTCGACCGCAAGGTCCGCAAGCTCGGCGGTCACGACCGCGCCACCGGGGACCAGCGGAACGCCCCAGACGAGCGTGAGCTCGGCCTTGTTGCCCTGCTCGCCGCGCCAGCTCCCGATCACCTCGTCGTTGAGGTCGAGCTTCCAGTCGGGGTTCGACTCCGCCAGCTCGGCGGTGAAGTCGACCCTCGCCTCGAAGTCCGTCGGTCCCTGTGCGCCCTCGTTGAACGAGACGAACCCGAACAGCTCATAGCCGGCGTCCGTCCTCGCCACCGCCGGGATGTACGTCCGCCCGCCGTAGCTCCGGTCGGGGAACCAGGAGATCTCGGTCGAGATGTCGCCGATCTCCTCGCCTTCGGTGTCGATCTCGCCGACGGCCGCGTTGAAATGGCCGGCAAGCGTGTCGCCCCAGCGGCCATACGGCAACGGCTCCTGCGGCGGCTCGGCGGCGAATGAGATGACGAATCGGTCGGTCGGGGGCATGGCGCTCGCGCGACAGCCTATCCGGATCCGCCAGCGCAAGCTCGATGAGCGGCTGCGACGTCCGGCCCGCGTCACTCGCGTTCCACGCCGTAAGCCCAGAGACACGTCCCGAACGCACCGCGTGACGCGGGACGGACGTGTAAGCCGGCTCAGAATGTGACGCGGGACGGACGCGTAGCCGGCTCAGACTCTTAGAAGGCGCCGCGACGAGTCAACACCGCCGGGATCGTCTTGAGCAGGATCGACAGGTCGAGCATGATCGACCACCGCTCGAGGTAGAGGAAGTCGAGCCGCACGAGATCGTCGAAGTCGAGCTCGGCCCGACCCGAGACCTGCCACAGCCCGGTGATCCCCGGCAGCACCAGGTAGCGCTTCTTGTGCCACTCCTCGAGGCGGTCGAAGTCGCGCATGGGCAGCGGACGAGGGCCGACCAGCGACATCTCGCCACGCACGACGTTGACGAGCTGCGGTAGCTCGTCGAGCGAGAAGCGGCGCAGGAACCGGCCCACGACCGTCATCCGCGGGTCGTTGCGGATCTTGAACAGGGCGCCGTCGAGCTCGTTGAGCGGCTCGAGCTCGGCCTGGATCTGCTCGGCGTGCTCGCGCATCGTCCGGAACTTGAAGCAGAAGAACGGCCGCCCGGCCATGCCCGGCCGGACCGAGCGGTAGATCACCGGCCCGCGCGAGCTCAGCTTGATCGCGATCGCGATCGCCAGTAACACGGGCGAGAGCAGGACCAGTCCGACGATCGACACGACGAGGTCGAAGGTCCGCTTGACCGCGTAGTCGACGCCCTCGAACACCGGCGGGCGGAGCGTGAACAGCGGGACCGTGTGGCCGGGCGCGAACTCCGCGCGGTCGATCAGGATCTCCATCGTCGACGGGGCCACCTGGACGGTCACCCCGCGTTGATGGCACATGTCGACGAGCTCGACCGCCTTGTCCTGCGGGAAGTCGGGGTCGGCGATGATTACCTCCTGAACGCCCTCGAGCTCGATCACGTTCGGCAGGTCAGGGAGCTCGCCGAGCGACCTGAGCCCGTTCCGCGGGCGGGGGGTGAGCGAGATGTAGCCGACGATGTCGACCTGCGTGCGCGACCGGTCGGCGAGCGCCCGCGCGACCTCCTCGATGTGCTTGCCGGACCCGACCAGCACCGCGCGCCGCGCGTAGCCGGCCTGATCGAGCACCCATCCGCTCAGACGCAGATGGATCTCCCGCAGTGCGGCGATGTACAGCGTCGCGAAAATCAGCGTGCCGTAGAAGATGAAGTAGCTCGAGAAGTGCTGGCCGTCGGCGAGCGCGAACACGAGCGCGATCACGGTCGCCTGGAACAGCGCGCCGGCGATCCGGGCCAGGCCCGGGCGGCGCGTGCGGTCGGCGTACAGATCGACGCGCGCGAACGCCAGCACGGTCACCAGGTACGCGAACGGAATCCAGTGCTTGACGTCCTGCCAGGCCACCGACGCGTCGACCTTGTCGTGCACGGCCAGCTTCAGCATCAACGCCGTGTACAGGGCGCCGACGACGCCGATGAAGTCCAGCAGGAGCAGCGAGAGCACGCGCGCGACTCGCCGGAACGTCTCCAACCGCAAGACGAACGACAGCAGCGGCGGTCGCTTTCGCCGAATGTCGCGCTCCGGAAGCGGAATCGGCGTGCCGGCGGGCGGACTGCCGCCCGAGTGGATGTTCGCGACCTCTTTCTGCTCGACCGTCACGTTGCGATCCGTACCCTCATCGACCCCCGCGGTGGCTATAACGGTAGCTCGACCGTGAAGTAGCGGTATAGGCGGCAAGCATTCCTGCGTAGCGGGACGTCGGAGCTAGCGAGCGCCGACGAGCGCCTCGGCGCCCGCCTGCTCGATCGTTCGCTTCAGTCCCTCGCGCAGGCTCACGGTCGGCTCCCAGCCGAGAATCTCCCGCGCGAGCGTGATGTCGGGCTGCCGGACCTGTGGATCGTCGGTCGGAAGCGCCTCGTACACGATCTCAGAGCGCGATCCGGTCACCTCGATCACCGTCTGCGCCAGCTCGAGCAGCGTGAACTCGTCGGGGTTGCCGATATTCACCGGTTCGTGGTGCCCGGACTCCGACAGCGCGATCAGGCCGCGGATCTCGTCGTCGACGTAGCAGAACGACCGCGTCTGGGACCCGTCGCCGAATACCGTGATCGGGCGGTCCTGGAGCGCCTGGCGCAGGAACGTGGGGATCGCGCGCCCGTCGTGCGGGCGCATCCGGGGACCGTAGGTGTTGAAGATCCGGACGATCGCCGTGTCGACGCCCTGCTGGCGGTGATACGCCATCGTCAGCGCCTCGGCGTAGCGCTTGGCCTCGTCGTACACGCCGCGCGGGCCGATCGGGTTGACGTGACCCCAGTAGGTCTCGGGCTGGGGATGCACCTTCGGGTCGCCGTACACCTCGCTGGTCGAGGCGATCAGGAAGCGGGCGCGGTGGACCTTCGCGACCCCGAGCGTGTGGTGCGTGCCGTACGAGCCGACCTTCAGCGTCGCCAGCGGCAGGCGCAGGTAGTCGATCGGGGAGGCCGGCGAGGCCAGGTGGTACACGAAGTCGATTGGCTCGTCGATGAAGTACGGCTCGATGATGTCGAGGTTGCGGTGGACGAACGCCTCGTCGCGGATGTGCTCGATGTTCGCCAGCGATCCGGTCTCGAGGTTGTCGATGCAGATCACGCGATGGCCGCGCCGGAGCAATTCTTCGCACAGATGAGACCCCAGGAATCCGGCGCCTCCGGTGACAAGGCTTGTTGGCATCCGCTCAATCTACTGCGGTCGTTCCGCCGAGGGCGCGCCGGTCAATACGATGGCGGGGCCGATTCCGCCCGAGTGGGCGCCCACCGAGAGAGGAGGAACGATGGCCGCAGCGCGGTTCGTCGAGCGCCTGAACCAGCAGATCGCATACGAGTTCGCCGCTTCGCAGCAGTACATCGCCAACGCCGTCTACTACGACGCCGAGACCCTTCCGCGCCTGGCCGCGTTCTTCTATGCCCAGGCGGTCGAGGAGCGCAACCACGCGATGATGATGGTCGAGTACCTGCTCGACGCCGACGTGCAGGTGACGATTCCCGGCGTCGCCGCGCCCGAGACCGGGTTCAGCGACATCGTCGCGCCGGTCGTGCTCTCGCTCGAGCAGGAGCGTCGCGTCAGCGATCAGATCGGCGAGCTGATGGGCGTCGCCCGCCAGGAGAACGACTACCTGAGCGAGCAGTTCACGCAGTGGTTCCTCAAGGAGCAGGTCGAGGAGGTCTCGACGATGTCCTCGCTGCTGGCCGTAGTGCAGCGCTCGGCGGATTCGCCGATGCTGATCGAGGAGTATCTGGCACGCGAGAACACGCAGCCCGGGGGTGCGGATCCGACCGCCCCGACGGCGGCCGGCGGCGCGCTCTAACCGGCGCTCCGCCGCAGCACGTGCTCGTCGCCGCGCCTGATCGTCACCTTCTCTGAGTCGAAGTGCTCGAGCAGCGCCTGCGCGAACTTGCGCGAGGTCCCGAGCTCGTCGCGCAGCTGCGCGAGCGTGACCGTGCCTGCATTGCCCCTGGCGATCTCGACCAGGCGACCGCGGATCTCCGCAAGCGCGTCGACGTGGTAGTGAAGGCTCTTGGAGACACGGACGGCGCGGCCGGCGTCGCGCAGCGCGGCCAGGTCGGAGGCGTCGAGCTCCGAGTCGATCGGCGGCTCGATCCCGGCGTCTCGGAGCCGCTGCTCGAGCGCCAGGGCCGACGTCGACAGCGGCGCGGGCTCAGTTTGGGGCCTCGCTTCGCTCGGCGTCCCTGGGACCGCGAGGGCCCGTCCGGACGGTGGGGGAGCCTCGCCGCGGGCGAGCTGCTCGAGCCGGACGAGCAGGTCACGGCTCGGTCCGTGCCGGCGGGGCCGCGGATCGAGCACGCGGCCGCCACCGAGCGTGTCCGGTGGCGCGATCCGGCGCACCACGAGGCGGTCGCCGGCGGCGGCGACGATCGGACGCTCAAGGCGGACCTGCCAGAACCGACCGCCGAGCCACGCCAGCCGCGCCGGCGCCTCGCGCGTTCCGTGGTGGATCTGCACGCGCTCTGAGTTCTCGGGCTCGGCGTCGTCGCTGAACTCGAGCTCCGCGTCCACCCTGTAGCTCGGACGGACCTTGGAGCCGATGCCGACGAGGACGTCCCCGCGCTCGATCTCGTCGACGGCGAGGCCGGTCAGGTTCACCGCCACCCGCTGGCCCGCGGCTGCCCGATCGAGCGGCTGATCGTGGACCTGCACGCCACGGACGCGGACCCGCCGCGCCTGTGGCAGCAGCTCGAGCTCGTCCCCGCGCCCGACATCCCCGGACCACAGAGTGCCTGTCACCACCGTGCCGGCGCCCCGGATCGTGAACACGCGGTCGACGTGCAACCGCGCCGCCGAGGTTGCGTCGGCTCGGCTGTCGAGCTCGGCGCAGGCCCGGTCGAGCGCTGAGCGGAGCTCGTCGAGACCCGCGCCGGTCCGCGCCGACACGGCCACCGCCTCGCTGCCTGCGAACAGCTCGGAGGCCTCGATCAACGCCACCTCGGGGTCGGCGAGATCGCTCTTGGTCACCGCCACGACCCCGGTGCGCACGCGCAGCGCCCGCAGCACCGCGGCGTGCTCGAGCGTTTGCGGCATCACGCCGTCGTCGGCCGCGATCGTCATCAGGAATAGGTCGATGCCGGTGGCGCCGGCGACCATCGTCCGCACGAACCGCTCGTGGCCGGGCACGTCGACCACCGACAGCCGGCGGCCCGACGGCAGTTCGAGGCTCGCGTATCCGAGCTCGATCGAGATCCCGCGCGTCCGCTCCTCCGGCAGGCGGTCGGTGTCGACCCCGGTCAGCGCGCGGATCAGCGCGGTCTTCCCGTGATCGATGTGGCCGGCGGTCCCGAGCGTCAGCGGGGGCGCAGTCATCCGTCCGCCAGCGCGCTGCGCACGGCGGCCGCGAGCGGCTCGACGTCGGCGTCGGTCAGCGTGCGCGGGTCGAGCAGCACCTGTCCGTCGCTGATCCGCGCGATCACCGGCGGATCGGCGTGCCGGAGCGCCCGCGCGAGCGCCTCCGGCTCGGAGTCGAGCGCCACCACGGGCCCCTCGAGCTCGAGCAACGGCAGCGCGCCGCCGCCGACCTTGCCGGTGGCGCGGGTCACGCGGGCGCGGTCGCCGATCGCCGCCGCCAGCCACCGGGCCCGCGCGGCCAGCGTGTCCTCGTCGGCCGCCAGCATCGCCAGCACCGGGATCTGCTCGAGCGCGCGGTCGGGGTCGAGGTACAGCCGCAGCGTCGCATCGAGCGCGGCCAGCGAGAGCTTGTCGATGCGCAGCGCCCTGGCCAGGGGATGCCGGCGCGCAGCCGCGACCGCATCCCGCCGGCCCACGATCAGCCCGGCCTGCGGACCGCCCAGGAGCTTGTCGCCCGAGCAGCAGACCAGCGCGGCGCCGGCGGCGACCGATGCGGTGAGCGGCGGTTCCTCCGTCGCCGTCAGGGTCCCTTCCGTCTTACCTGGCTGGCCAGCCAGCCAGCCAGAACCGACATCGTCGATCACCGGCACCGCCAGCTTGCACAGCGCCTCGATCGGCACCTCCTCGACGAACCCGACCGTCCTGAAGTTCGACTGGTGCACGCGCATGATCGCGCCGACGTCGTCGTGGGTTTCGAGCGCGCGGGCATAGTCGCCGATCCGGGTGCGGTTCGTGGTGCCGACCTCGACCAGCCGCGCGCCCGACTGGACGATCACCTCGGGGATCCGAAAGCCGCCGCCGATCTCGACGAGCTGCCCTCGGGCGACGACGATCGCCTTGCCCGGGCCTGCGATCGCCGCCGCGGCCAGCAGGACGGCGCCGGCGCCGTTGTTGACGACGATCGCCGCCTCCGCGCCCGTCAGATCGCACAACAGCCGCTCGACGTGGGCGTGCCTCGAACCCCGCTCGCCGGTGTCCAGGTCGAGCTCGAGGTTCGAGTACCCATCGGCGGCTCGCGCCACCGCCTCACGGGCGCTCGCCGACAGCGGCGCTCGCCCCAGGTTCGTGTGGAGGATCACGCCGGTGGCGTTGACCACGCGCCGCAGCGATGGTTGCTCGAGCTCGGCGAGCAGCTCGCGAGCTCGGGGGAGCAGGTCGCCGTTCGCGGGCGCGCCCGCCCGGATGGCCGCCCGATGCTCGTCGATCGCGCGCCGGGCCGCGGCAACCGCCAGGACGTGAGGCGCGTCGAGCGCCGCGGCGAGCTCGTGGACCGCCGGCAGCGACCTCAGCGCCGCGGACCCGGCGTCACCCCGCGCACCCATTCGCCCTCCTCCTTCTTCCAGATCGGCACCTGGGCCTTGATCTCGTCGATGATCTCGCGCGCTCCCGCGAACGCCTCGGCGCGGTGCGGGGCCGAAACCGCGATCGCGACCGACGCTTCCGACAGCGGCACGGTGCCGACGCGGTGCTCGACCGCCGCCCCGCACAGACCGTGGCGCTCGATCGCGCGCGCCACGATCTCGGTCATCTGGCGCTCTGCCATCTCCGCGTAGGCCTCGTACTCGAGCTCGGCGACCTCGCGGGTCACGCCGAGGAACGACACGACGGCGCCGGCGCGGGGGTCACGGACGAGCTCGACGAGCGGGTCGAGCGCGAGCGGCTCGGTCGTCAGCCGGGCGTGCAGGGCGCCGACGGCGCCGCCCGAGATCGGCGGGATCAGCGCCACCTCGTCGCCGCCGTGCAGCGTCGATGACACGTCGGCGTACTCCTGGTTGACGGCCATGACCACCGGTACGCCGTCGGTCAGCCCTCGCATCCGCTCCAGCGCGTCGGCGACGAGCGCCCCGTCGGGGAGCTCGAGCTCGAGCTCGGCGGTTCCAGCGCGCTCGCGTAGCGCGGCAAACAGTCGTACCCGGACCTGCATGAGTTGAAGGCTATCGGCCCGCCAGACCGCCCCCCGCGCGGTCCAAGGCGGGTAACCTCGCGCTATGGCCACCACCGACGAGCACCGCACGATCGCCCCGATCGTCGGCCCGGACGACCCGAGACGGTTCACCGACTCGGGAATCGAGATCAAGTCCCTCTACACCGACCAGGACCTCCCCGACGATCTGCCCGAACGACTCGGGGAGCCGGGCGAGTACCCCTACACGCGCGGCATCCACCGCGACATGTACCGGGGCCAGCTGTGGACGATGCGCCAGTACGCCGGCTACGCGAGCGCGAAGGAGTCCAACGAGCGCTACCGCTACCTGCTTGCGCACGGATCGACGGGTCTGTCGATGGCGTTCGATCTCCCGACCCAGCTCGGCCTCGACTCCGATGACCCCCGGTGCCTGGGCGAGGTCGGCCGCACGGGCGTGGCGATCGACTCGATCGACGACATGCGCACGGCTTTCGACCAGATCCCACTCGACCAGGTCTCGACGTCGATGACGATCAACGCGCCGGCGGCCGTGCTCCTGCTGCTCTACGAGCTGATCGGCGAGGAGCAGGGCGTTCCCGCCGAAAAGCTTCGCGGCACGACCCAGAACGACATCCTCAAGGAGTACATCGCCCGCGGCAACTTCATCTACCCGCCGCAGGGCGCGATCCGGCTGACGACCGACCTGTTCGCGTACTGCCGGGAGCGGATCCCGCGGTGGAACACGATCTCGATCAGCGGCTATCACTTCCGCGAGAAGGGCTGTTCGGCGGTCCAGGAGGTCGGGTTCACGCTCGCGAACGGGATCGCCTACGTGCAGGCCGCGCTCGACGCCGGGCTCGAGATCGACGAGTTCGCGCCTCGCCTGGCGTTCTTCTTCAACGGCCACAACAACGTGTTCCAGGAGATCGCGAAGTTCCGTGCCGCGCGCCGGATGTGGGCCCGGATCATGCGCGAGCGGTTCGGAGCCAAGGACGAGCGGTCCTGGCGGCTGCGCTTCCACACCCAGACCGGCGGCGTGACGCTGACCGCTCAGCAGCCCGAGAACAACATCGTCCGGGTCGCCCTCCAGGGGTTCGCCGCTGTGTGCGGCGGAACCCAATCACTCCATACGAACGGATTCGACGAGGCGCTGGCGCTGCCGACCGAGCGCGCAGCGAAGATCGCGCTGCGCACCCAGCAGATCATCGGGCACGAGTCGGGGGTCGCTGACAGCGTCGACCCGTTCGCCGGCTCGTACTTCGTCGAGGCGCTTACCGACGAGATCGAGACGCGGGCGTCCGAGCTGATCGACAAGGTGGACGGCCTGGGCGGCTCGGTGAACGCGATCGACTTTATGAAGCAGGAGATCGAGGAGTCGGCGTTCGGCTACCACGAGCGCTACCGACTCGGCCAGGACGTGGTCGTCGGCGTCAACAAGTTCGTCGACGAGGGCGAGCCCGAGGTGCCGGACATCCTGCGCGTCGATCCCGAGTCCGAGCGCGAGCAGGTCGAGCGGCTGAAAGCGTTCAAATCGGCGCGAGATGGGCAATTGGTCGACCAACGGCTAAAGGAAGTGCGAAGCGCTGCCGATAAGACCAATAACCTCCTCCCTACCCTGCGGCAGGCCCTCAAGGACCGCTGCACGCTGGGTGAGGTGTGCGGGGCGATGAAGGACGTGTTCGGCGAGTACCAGCCGACCTTCTGAGGACTCGCCGCGCAGCTGTCCCTCGAGACGCCCAGCAAACAGGAAGAATAGGAGGAAAGGGTTCCTTTCTTCATGTTTAGGCTTCGGATTGCTGCTCCCCTGATCGCGCTCGTCGCGCTGGCCGTCGCCCCCGCGGCGGCGCAGGCGACGGTCACCCAGACGCAGATCACGAGTTGGATCTCGAGCGACCCCGGCACGCCCGCCAACAACCCCTACCTGATCTCGCTCGACAACCCGCCGAAGCCGACGACGCTTTCGGTCAGCGGTACGGCGACCGCCACCCCGGGAGCGAGCGTCGACATCGTGTGCTTCTACGGGGGCAACAGCCAGTTCGCGATCCTCCAGAGCAACGTCCCCGTGGTCAACGGCACGTTCAGCACGGACCGACTCCCGACCGAGCCGACGCTGAAGCCGATCGCCGGCCACGCATGCCGGCTCCGGGCCGTCCAGCCATCCACCGAGGGTCCAGGGGTCGACACCTCCACCTTCGCCGGGCCCGACGTCGCGGTGTCCGAGGCGGCGCTGCCAGCCGCGTCGGTCTCCGGTGGGCTCCTGAATCCGGGGAAGCCCTACAACGCCTATCTCAACGACGTCACGCTCACAGGCTCCTCGGCGTGGTCGGCGGCGGGCACGCCCGGCGGAAGCATCGGCAACGTCCCCTGCGGCGGTCCGGAGTCCGAGCCGATCGACGCGGCCTTCGACGTCAGCACCACTGCCGGGGTCGACACCTCCGCGATCGACTGCGCCGGGTCGCTGCTCGGCGATGACCTCGGAGCCTGGGGCGGGCGATCGGAGGTCCAGGTCGACGGTCGCAACGCGTATGACGCTGCCGCCGCGCAGGCCCTGATTCCGCGTACGAGCGGCGACAACGGCAGCCAGGACCTCCCGGGCTTCCCGGCCCTGGCCACGACCGCCAAATGGGACCCGACCACGGGGCTGATCTCGAGTCAAACCGACGAGGGCATCGTCGAGTGCACGGGCTCGGACCCCTACCACCCGGCGATCGCCCAGTGCCCGAGCTTCGAGTCGGCGGGTGTGCAGCTCGAGCGCGACATCACGACGAGCGACGGAGGCCGGGTGACCACGATGACCGACACCTGGTCCTCGACCGATGGGAACGTCCACACGGTCGACCTGCTTTACGACGACTTCACCGGCGTGCGCGGCGAGGCCGAGGGTGACCGGGGCTACGAGTTCCCGGGTCAGACGGGCTTCTCCACGTACGGTCCCGGAACGGCGGTGGGCGGACCGAGCGGCACGCCCGCCTCCATCCTCGTGCGCACGAACGTCAATGCGCCCGATGGGGATACGAACGAGGCCGTGGGCGCGATCACGTTCGGGTCGGCGCCCTCGGCGTTCCACTTCGCGAGCAACAACGAGCTCGAGGAGCACCAGGTGCTGGTCATCCCGGCGGGTGGAAGCGCGAGCCTGAGCTACATCTACTCCGTGGGTTACTCGGTCGCCGACGTCACCGCGCTGGCGAGCGCCGCCCAGGACCGGTTCCAGGGTCCTTCGATCGTGATCGGCTCGCCCGCGAGTGGGACGACGGTCTCCACCCCGACGGTCACCCTGTCCGGTCTGACCAGCGCCGGGTCCGGAATCACCTCGCTGGTCGTCGGCGGCCAGTCCGTCCCGGTCGGCCCGACCGGCTTGTGGACCGCGCAAGTGCCACTCAGCCCGGGCACGAACACGATCACCGCGCTCGCCACCGACGGAGCCGGCGCGACGGCGCAGGTGCAGATCGCCGTCGTCTACACCCCGCCGCCCCCCGCACCGCACGCCGGACCGCCGCCCCCGGCGGCTCGGTGCAAGGTTCCGAAGACCAAGGGGATGAAGCTCACAGTCGCCGAGAAGGCGATCCGCAAGGCGCACTGCAAGGTCGGCAAGGTCAAGTGGGTCAAGTCCCGCAAGATGCGCCATGGCCGGGTGATGAGCACGACCCCGCGCCCTGGCCACGTGCTCAGCTCCGGCAGCAAAATCGAGCTGTTCGTGTCGAAAGGTCGCTAACCGGGCAGTTCAGAGGGCGATGATTCGTCCTCGCCGGTCCGAGGATCTCGATTCGTGCATCACGCTGCTCCGTGAGGTGTACCGGGGCGATCGCTACCCGCTGCGCTGGCCCGTCGACCCGACGCGCTGGCTGGTCGGACGCGACGGGCTCGCGGCCTGGGTCAGCGAAAACGACGGTACGGTCGACGGCCATCTGTCGCTCCACGGAACCGACGCGTCGCGGGCGCGGCCGTCCTGGCTCGAGGCGCTGGGTGTGCCGGCCGATCGGATCGCGGTTGTGTCCCGTTTCTTCGTCGCTCGGGCCGCGCGCGGGCAGGGCGTGGGGACGGGGCTGATGTGCGCCGCCGAGGACCACGCTGCGGAGCACGAGCTCCGACTCGCGCTCGACGTTGCCGACCACAACCTCGATGCGATCGCGTTCTACGAGCGCCATCGCTGGCAGCGGGTCGGGACGGCGACGCTGACCCTCGACGTCGGCACGTTCCCGCTGGTGGTCTACGTACTGCCCGAGCGGCGCTAGCCGCGCTCGCTGTCGAGGTCGGCCATCTGCGGCGCTCCGTAGCGATCCCCCGCGGCCGCGTCGGGCGGTACCGCGCGCTCGATCCGCTCGAGGTCGTCTTCGGTCAGTTTGAGGTCGAGCGCGCCGAGCGCCTCCTGTAGCTGGTCGCGCCGGCGGGCGCCGACGAGCGGCACGATGTCCTCGCCGCGGGACAGCACCCAGGCGAACGCGAGCTGGGCGACGCTGACGCCCTTGGCGTCCGCGACCTCGCGCAGCTCGTCGACCAGTGCGAGGTTGTGGGTCAGGTTGTCGCCCTGGAAGCGCGGCATCCGGCCACGGACGTCGCCGGGCGGGATCCCTTGGTCGGCGCGGTAGCGACCGCTGATCAGCCCGCGCGAGAGGACCCCGTAGGCCGTGATCGCGACCCCGAGCTCCCGGCAGGTGGGGAGGATCGCGCGTTCGATCCCGCGCGAGATCAGCGAGTACTCGATCTGGAGGTCCGCAATCGGATGGACGGCGGCGGCACGGCGGATCGTCTCGGCGCCAACCTCGGACAGGCCGACGTGCCGGACGTAGCCGGCCTGGATCAATTCGGCGATCGCGCCGACGGTCTCCTCGATCGGCACCGTTGCGTCGAGCCGTGCCGGACGGTAGATATCGATGTGGTCGGTGTTGAGGCGCTGCAGCGAGTACGCGAGCGCGGTCTTGACCGCCTGCGGTCGCGCGTCATACCCGAGCCAGCTCCCGTCCGGCCCACGCTGCGCGCCGAACTTCACGCTGATCAGGACTTCGTCGCGGTTGCGGCCGCGGAGCGCGTCGCCGATCAGCAGTTCGTTGTGGCCCATCCCGTAGAAGTCGCCGGTGTCGAGCAGCGAGACGCCGGCGTCGAGCGCGGCGTGAATCGTGGCGATGCTCTCCTCGCGGTCAGCGGCGCCGTACAACCCGGACATGCCCATGCAGCCGAGCCCGAGGGCGGAGACCGCGGGCCCGGTGGCGCCTAGCTGTCGGGTCTGGATCATCTGCGATCACGATATCCGGCTGCCGCCTTGGCCTTGCGCCGAGGTCGAGAATGACCTGCATAACCTGACTTTTTGCGCGCGCATGCGAGGTCTACGCATGTTGAGCATCTGGGGCATGCCCAACATAACGAGGCTGCTCCGCGGCAGCTCAAATGTCAGGTTGTGCACGTCTCCGGCCGTCACCGCTCGCAGGGAGGACTCGCGCCCGTGCAAGCGAAACCACCACCCATGACGGAGCACGTCGCAAGCCGGACTCTGGTCAAATCACCCCCTGAGCTGTGGGCGGAGTGCAGTGACGCCGCTTCGCTGGCTCGCCATCTGGACGGGTTCGGAGAGATCCGGATCACGAGGCTCGAACCGGAGACCGCCGTCGCCTGGGAGGGCGAGCGCGCACGCGGCACGGTGCGGATCGAGCCGTCCGGATGGGGGACGAAGGTGATCCTCACCGCGGTGGCGGAGTCAGAGCCGGAGGTGGTCGAGGAGCCGGAGGTGGTCGAGGAGACTCAGGCGGTCGAGGAGACTCAGGCGGTCGAGGTGGTCGACGAGTCGGAAGCGGTCGAGGTGGTCGAGGCACCCGAGGCGATCGAGGCTATGGATGACGCCGTGGAGGAGCCGAACCCGGAGGAGCCGGCGCCCGCCACCGATCCGCCACCAGTGCGCAAGCGCCGGTTTGCCCGGTTCTTCGGCTTCTTCCGAGCGCCAGTGCCGGAGCCGGACCAGCCCCCCGAGCCCGCGGCGTTCCCGGGGCCCGAGCCGACACAGGCCGAGCCCGCCGAGCTAGTCGAGCCCCCGCCCGAGCCCGAGCCAGAACCAGAACCGCCCGACCCCGCCACCGAGGCCGAGGCGGAACCGCCCGCCACCGAGGCCGAGGCGGAACCGCCCGCCACCGAGGCCGAGGCCGAACCGCCCGTCACCGACGCCGAACCGCCCGCCACCGAGGCCGCGCTCACGGCAGCGCTCGACAGCCTCGGTCAGGCACATCACCGCCCGTACTCGCGCGCCTAGGGGTTGGGGCGCTGGCGCGCGAGCACGGTGCGGGACTAGCCCTCGATCTTCCCTGGAGGCCCCCCGAGCTCCGCGATCAGGGCTGAAAAGTCCTTGCCGGCGGGGCTGGGCACGCTGTCGGCGTCATCGCCGCCGTGCCACTGGCCATGCTGCATCGCGTACGACTCGGTCCCGATGCCCGCGCCCCAGCCGATCTCGATCCCGCTCGAGTCGCCGGCGACGATCTGGGCAATCGGCTGTCCGGCCTGGATGGTCTGGCCGACGTGCAGCCCGGGCGCCGGGTTGATCCCCTCGGCGTAGTAGACATAACGGCCGGCCTGCGATCCGTCGGTGAGCTGGTATTCGACGAACGCCCCCGGCCACCCGGTGCCGGAGGTTCCGACGTACGTGATCTTGCCGTCGCCGAGCGCTCGCAACGGCCCGGACCCCGCGTAGTCGACGCCCTGGTCGATCCGCTCGGGGGTCACCTTGGCGTCGGCAAGCGGGTTCACGTACTGGCCGGCGGCGACCGCTGGCGCGGGTGCCGGCGCCGGCTTTGCGGGCGGCGGAGTGGTCGCCACCGGGTGCGGTTTGGCGACGGGGCGGGGATGCGCGACCGCGACGGGGCGGGGATGCGCGACCGCGACCGGTCGGGGATGCGTGGCCGTGGTCTGCTCCTCGACGGCGCCCCCGCCGGTGCTGAGGTGGGTCGGCGCCTTGGCCGGCGCGGTGTGAATCGCCGGCGCGGTGTGGATCGACCGGCGCGGTGTGAATCGCCGGCGCGGTGTGAATCGCCGGCGCTTTGTGGACGACCGGCTTGATATGGACCGCCGGCGTCGTGTGCGTGTGCACTGCCGCCGGTGTCGTGTGCGTGTGGACCGCGGGCGCGGTCTTCGCCGCCGACACGCTCTGCTGCGCCTCCGGCGCGGCCCCGCCGCTCGCCGCGTGAGAGGCGACACCTGCGGCGCCACCGCTCGCGTCGCGGGCGGCCGCGATGTGGGCGTGCGTCGTGGAGGAGGCCCGTGACGGCGCGGCCGGTGCTGAGAGCGTTCGCGGTATCGCGACATACGGCGGCACGCTCGCGGCGCGCGCCACGGCGGGTGCGGTCGTGGTCCCGGGAACCGTCGCGGCGGTCGCGGCCGTCGCGGCGGCGTTGCTCGGCGCTGCGGCGATGCTGATTTTCGGCGTCTTGGTCGGCTTGGAGGCGTGCTCGTCGGCTCGATAGGTCAACCGGGCCGTGCGGGCGGCGCCTCCCCGGCCGCCCAGCAGGCCGGGGAGGGTGGTCACGGCCAGCAGCGCAAGCGCCGAGATCCCGCCGGCGCCCGGAAGCACCATCGACGGGCGTCTGGTCGTCGCCGATCGCCGCATCTGTGAGAAGACGGCCGACTCGCGGAGAAGGTCGGCGCGACTGAGGTCGCGTTCGGGACGGAGGTGGAACAACTCGAGCGAACCGCGAGTCGACCGTCCCCTGCGCGCGAGCGAGCGCTCCAACGACGCCTGCCATAGATCGGCGCAAGCGAGATCACGTGCGGTCTCCACCAACTTCCTCCTTCTTCGGGAGCCTGCGGAGTTAGCTGACGGGCTCGCGACTTGCGCTACGCCGCACGGTTGCGGCGATTCGCCCCGGCGCCCCCTAGAGGTCGCTGTTGGGTCCTCCGTTCGCCGGCCACGGGTGGCTCGGCGATTCGGCTGCTATGTCGTCCGTCGTCGGCGCCGAAGCGCCGATTCCTGCAAGGTGGGCGAAGTTGTATCGCATCTTGCAGCCGAGGGAAACCCCTAAACTCGCCGACCCCAATGCGCGACAAAGCTCCCGAGACCTACACCGAGAAGCTCGGACGCCTCGAGGAGCTGCGCTACGAGGCGATCCACGCCGGCTCCGAGCAGGCGGTCGCTAAGCAGCACGAACGCGGCAAGTACACGGCGCGAGAGCGCGTCGAGAAGCTGCTTGACCCGGGCTCGTTCCAGGAGCTCGACGTGTTCATGCGCCACCGCACCTACGAGTTCGACATGCAGAAGAACCGTCCGTACGGCGACGCGGTCGTCACCGGCCACGGCACGATCGACGGCCGGCGCGTGTGCGTGTTCAGCCAGGACTTCACCGTCTTCGGCGGCTCGCTCGGCGAGGTGATGGCCGAGAAGATGTGCAAGATCATGGATCTGGCGGCCAAGATCGGCTGCCCGGTGATCGGGATCAACGACTCCGGCGGGGCGCGCATCCAGGAAGGCGTCGTATCGCTCGGCGCCTACGGCGATGTGTTCACCCGCAACGTCCAGTGCTCCGGCGTGATTCCGCAGATCAGCCTGGTCATGGGCCCATGCGCCGGTGGCGCTGTGTACTCGCCCGCGATGACCGACTTCGTGTTCATGGTCAAGGAGACCAGCCACATGTTCATCACCGGCCCGGAGGTGATCAAGACCGTCACGGGCGAGGAGGTCGACTTCGAGTCGCTTGGTGGCGCGATGTCACACAACAGCAAGTCGGGCGTCGCTCACTTCGCCTCCGAGGACGAGGACGCGTGCCTCGAGGACACGAGATATCTCCTGAGCTTCCTGCCCCAGAACAACCTCGAGACGCCGCCTCGGGTCCAGCCCACCGACGACCCGCTGCGACAGGACCCCGAGCTCGACCACGTAGTCCCCGACAACCCGAACAAGCCGTACGACATGCGCGATGTCGTCCGCCACGTCGTCGACGACGGGGAGTTCTTCGAGGTCCACGAGCACTACGCCCGCAACATCATCTGCGGCTTCTCGCGACTCAACGGCTACGTGGTCGGGATCGTCGGCAACCAGCCCAACCAGCTGGCCGGCGTGCTCGACATCGACTCCTCGACCAAGGCGGGGCGGTTCGTGCGCACCTGCGACGCGTTCAACATCCCGATCATCACGCTCACCGACGTGCCCGGCTTTCTGCCCGGCACCACGCAGGAGTGGGGCGGGATCATCAGGCACGGCGCCAAGCTGCTCTACGCCTATTGCGAGGCGACGGTCCCGAAGATCACGATCATCACCCGCAAGGCGTACGGCGGCGCCTACGACGTCATGGGGTCAAAGCATCAGCTGGCCGACTTCAACTTCGCGTGGCCGACGGCCGAGGTCGCAGTGATGGGACCCGAGGGCGCGGTCAACATCATCTATCGCCGCGACATCGCTTCCTCGCCGACGCCCGACTTGCGCCGGCAGAAGCTGATCGACGACTACAAGGCGCACTTCGCCAATCCCTACGTGGCCGCCGAGCGCGGCTACATCGACGATGTGATCGTCCCGCACGAGACGCGGCCGAAGATCATCACCGCGCTCGAGACCCTCCAGAACAAGCGGACGCCGGGTCCGCGACGGAAGCACGGCAACATCCCGCTCTGACCGGGCTCATCGGTCACCTCATCCTCGACCGCGGCGGTCGACTAATCGGACAGGCGTCCGGTGCAATGCGGCCTGCCACGGCAGGCGGGCAGGACCGTCGATACGAAGGGCATGCCCCGGCCGCGCCGCCACCGCCTGCTCATCGTTGCGCTCATATCGACCGCGCTGCTGTGCGGTTCCGCGTTCCCGGCCGCAGCGGCAGCGAGGGTGCCCACGGTCCACGCCACCGTCGCGTTGGCCCCGCACAACCCGTCGGCTCTGGCGGCGTACGCGACAGCGGTCGCCACCCCCGGATCGCCGCTCTACCGCCACTATCTGACGGTCGGGCAGTTCGCGCGCCGGTTCGGTGCGAGCCCGACCGACATCGCCAAGGTGAGAGCGGCCCTGGCCGCGCGCGGTATGACAGTCGGAGCCGTCACCGCTAACCAGCTCACGCTCGAGGTGTCGGATCCGGCCGGGCCCCCGAAGGCCGCCGCAGCCTCGTTCGCGCCCTACCGCGACTCGGACGCGGCGGCGAACTCATCGATACCCGGCGTTGCCGATGGCCTCGTGCAGGCGGTGATCGGACCAGGCGCTCCGGCGCCGAGCGCGTCCGTGACCGTGCACACCGCGCCGATGTTCGATCCCGTTCCGGCCGAGAGCGCGAGGGTCGCGCCGCTCGCGCGAGCTGCCGGCGCCACCGGGCCGCAGCCGTGCGCGGCGGCCCAGGCGGCCGCCACCGCGACCAAGGCCCACACCGCCGATCAGATCGCGTCCGCTTACGGCCTATCGAGCTACTACGCCGGCGGCGACAAGGGGCAAGGCGTGACGGTCGCCCTTTTTGAGCTCGAGCCGTTCAGCGCCTCCGACGTCGCTGCGTACCAGGCGTGCTACGGGACCGGCGCCGCGGTAACGACGGTGGCGGTAGACGGCGGGGCCGGCACCGGCCCGGGCATCGGCGAGGCCGCGATGGACGTGGAGGACCTGATCGGGCTGGTGCCGGACGCGTCGATCAAGGTGTACGAGGGCCCGGCCACCGGCACCGGCGCGTACGACATCTACAACCGGATCGTCAGCGACGATGCGGCCCAGGTCATCTCTACCTCCTGGGGCATCTGCGAGGCGCTGGAGGGCTCGGTTCCCGCCGCCGTCGAGAACACCCTGTTCGAGGAGGCCGCCGTCCAGGGTCAGTCGCTCCTGGCTGCCGCGGGAGACACCGGCTCGGACGACTGCGGCGATGGCCAGTCGTCGGTTGACGATCCCGCCAGCCAGCCGTGGGTCACCGGGGTCGGCGGCACCTCGCTACGGGCCGCTGGTGACGTGGTTTGGAACGACGGGCTGGGCGCCACCGGCGGCGGCGTTTCGAGCCTGTGGGGCCGCCCCGCGTACCAGAGCGCGGTCGCGCGGGCCCAGTCGGGCGTCACCTGTGGACCCTCGGGCGTGGCCTGCCGGGAGGTCCCGGACATATCGGCCGACGGCGATCCGGGCACCGGCTACGTCGCCTACTACCGCGGCTCCTGGAGGACGGTGGGCGGGACGAGCATCTCGGCACCGACCGTGGCGGCCTTCGCGGCGCTCGCCGACGCCTCACCGGCCTGCGGCGGCCATCCGATCGGCTTTCTCAACGCGGGGCTTTACCGTGCGGCGGCGGGCGCCTACGCAGCCGACTTTCACGACGTGATCTCGGGCGGCAATGGCTTCGACTCCGTGGCCGGGTTCGCCGCTGCGCCCGGCTATGACATGGCCTCGGGCCTGGGAACGCCCACCGCGCTCCTCGGCCAGAGCCTGTGCGGCGGCTCGGCCGCCCCGCCCACGACCAGCAACGGCCCGCGGACCGTCAACGCGTCACATATCGTCCGGCTGGGCCGGCTCGGCAACCGCTCGGGCCGCGTCGGCACGAAGGTGCGAGTGCTCGTCCGGGCGCACGACGCCGGCGGCCTACGGCTGACCTTCACGGCGGCCCAGCTGCCCACCGGACTGACGATCAACCATCGGACGGGGCTGATCTCGGGAACGCCGCAGCGGGCGGGCTCGCGGGACGTCCGCGTGGTGGCGGTCGATGCGCGTGGCGGTTCGTCGACGATCGTCTTTCGCTGGACGATCCGGCGGCGATCCGGGCGCTGAGCCGATTTCGTACTGAAACGAAGAGAGGGGCCCCGCCGGGCCCCTCTCTCACGTATTGAATCGGCGACGACCAGCGGCGAATCAGCCGCCGAAGTCGTACCGGGTATTCGTGCCGTCGAAGCCGAGCAGCAGGTCGTCGGCGCCGGCGTCGAAGCTGCCGGTGCCACCGCTCGTGCCGCCGTTATCGAGGCTGATCTGGGTGATCTCCGCGTTGGGGTTGTTCTTCACGAACGTCGCGAGCGTCTCAGGATTGTTCTGCCCGCCCGCGTTCCCGATGTTGGGCTCCGTGGTGCTGTACCACTTCGCGTTCGGCGCGAACCCGTCGGACTGGTAGAGGACGCTCTGAGCCGGGGCGGTGATGCCGTTCAGGGTCGGGTTGTAGACGAGGTTCGCGAAGCCCGAGCCGAAGTGCGAGTCGTTCGTCAGGCCGGTGACGGTCATGTGGATCGTCGGCGCCTGGAGCGAGGTGGTGTTGACCTCGTTGATGTGCCACTGATAGGTGAGCGCGTCGAGATCGCCGAGCGGGACATTGTTGAACGCCTTGGCGATCCCAATCCCGCCCTGTGCCGTGGCGGCATCGACGCCCGGGCCGTCGATCTCCAGCTCGCCGTTGGTCAGCGCGGCGGAGCCACCAACGTCGCCGCTGAAATACCAGCCGCCGTCACCCGGGTCGCCGCTGTCAGGGTTGTGGTTCCTGCCGCTCGACTGCGCGATCGTGGGCACGTTGACGACCGGTACCGCCGGGTTCAGACCGTCGCGACCGTCGCGGCCATCCTGGCCGTTCTGGCCGTCGTGACCGGACGCCCCCTGCGACCCTGCTGGCCCCTGCGACCCTCCCGGACCTTGAGTGCCGCTGACCACTCCCCGAGCCTCGCCGGCCTTGGCCAGCGCGCTCCGGACCGTCCGGGCGAGTTTGTTGATGCCGACCGCGCCGTCGGCGATCTTGTCACCGGTCACGGCTCCGTTGGCGATGTTGTTGGTGTGCACCAGCAGCGTGGTCGCGGCCACAGCGCTTCCACTCATCGCGACGAACAACGCCACGAGCCCCACCACGAGCGCCGGCGACGGCCTGCGAACCTTAAAACGAGACACTGCATCCTCCATGTTGTTGAAACACCTGCACCCCCGGCAAGTGCAACGATTAGGGGCGAGCGACCGGCGCTCGTCCCACCCTGCATTGAGATCACACGCGGCCCGAAGGGCCGCCGCCCCTTCACGTCAGCTGTCCGTCACCGGCACAGGCGGCGGCGCGCATCCCGCGCTGAACCACCTCTGCGCCTGGGGTTCCTCCCTGACGCACTGCTAAACGCTCATCCGGTCGATGAACGGTGAAACATGCGTCCAATTTTTTCCAACCAGGCTCAAGTTGAGTCCGGTGGTCAGCTATCGGACACGCCCGGCGGAGAGTCACACCGCGGGCCGCGGTGACTAGTGACGGCGGTGAAGCGGCGGGCGGGCGCTCAGAGCGTGACGGTCTGCGCCTCGACGCGGTTGTCCTCCCAGGCCTGGAACGCAGCCACCGCCACCGCGAGGTCCTGGATTGCAAGGCCGGTCGAATCGAACAGCGTTACCGCGTCGGGCCCGGGGCGTCCGGGCGCCTCGCCGGCGAGGACCGCGCCGAGCTCGGACACGCGGTCGCGCGTGACGAGGCCGGCGGTGACCGCGCCGGTCAGCTCGCCCCCGTGGGACGCCTGCTCCCACTCGTCGCAGAACAGCGCGCACGACGCGACCGCGCCGATGCTCGCCTCGGCCTTGCCCGGGCCGTCGGCGCCGAGCATGTTGAGGTGAAGTCCGGCGTGGAGGCTGCCCGCGTCGACTACAACCTCGGTGCCCGGGGTGACGCAGCAGACCACGTCGCATCGGAGCGCTTGCGCCCGGGAACCGGCGGTCCAGTCGAGCTCCCGCGCGAGCGCCTCGGCGACCGCGGCACGCGGGTCGTGGCAGACCCCGGGGCCATAGCCCGCCGCCGCCAGGCATCGTGCCGTCCACGCGCCGTGCAGCCCGGAACCGATGATTCCGACGGTCCGTGCGTCGTCTCGAGCGAGCGCGGTCGTCGCCACGGCCGCCACCGCGCCGGTCCGTAGCGCGGTCACCGAGCGCGCGTCCAACAGCATCAGCGGCTCGCCGTTCTCGGCGTTCGAGAGGCAGATCACGCCGGTCACCGTCGGCAGCCCCAGCGCGGGGTTGCCCGGGAACGAGGTCACCCACTTGAGCAGGGCGAAGCCGCCGCCGCGGGCCGGCATCGCCCGGAAGTCGCCGAACGGCGGGCTCTCCAGATACACCTTCGCGGGCATCACCCAGTCGCCGGCCTGGAAGCTGAGTAAGCCCTCGCGCACCCGTTCGATCGCCGTCTCTGCCGAGACGGCCTCGAGCACCGAATCGCGGTCGAGCACGGGGAGCGCGGGCACGTCCGCGCACGATACGCTCGTCAACCGAATGAACCGGCGGCCGAAGCTTACGATCGTCGCGCCCACCGCCTCCGATGAGGAGGCGGCGGCCGTCGTCGCAGCGCTCGAGCGGTTCATGCGCGAGACCGCGCCCGCACCGGCCAGGCCGGCGCCCAAGCGCGACCCGTGGCAGCGCGCGGCCCTCGAGGAGGGCGTGCGGAGGGCTCCGGGCGAGCCCGCGCCCTGGGCCTGAGACGTACCTGCGCCCTGGATCGCAGTACAGATGTTGGTTTGGCCAGGGTTGCTTGACAGGAACGAACCCGTATGCCAGCGTGCTGGTTAGTTGGCTGGTGGACCAACCAAGCGGTTTGTCAGAAGACCATGCTTGGGGCGCAAGGACTAGGGGGGTCGTACGCGGGTCGTGCTGTTCGCGGGATGCAGTCGTCGTCATCGCCTTTCGGAACCAGGTTCCGGGCTCGTCGTGCGCGACGAGCCAAGCTCGCGCTCGCCGATGCGCAACCGGTCATCGGCATCGCTCAGCCCCCAAAGCGGATGCCGATCCTCCGGCTAGCGCCGGTCTGAGAGCGCGCCGGCTGCCGCGGCGGTTGCCCCCACCGTCGCGGCGCCGGACTTTGCTTCGGCTGCCCGTCACCCGTCCTGCGGCCCGCGCGCGTCCCCGAACGTGTTGACGCGGTGTCGACCGAGGTCGCGCGCGAGGGCTCGCGGGCCGGGCGTCGCAGCCTCGCTCACAGCGCTGACGCGAGCCGGACGTCGCGGGCCGGGCGACTCAGCCTCGCTCAGAGCTCATCGACGCGCGCTGCGCCACCGCCACCCCCCAGCCGGGTGCTTTCGCCCTGCTCCGCGGCTAAAACTCCTGAACGCCGATTGCCTTTTGGTACATTTCGGTGTCCGTCCGCTACCGGAAGGAGTCCGATGCACTCGGCATCGCCGCACAGCGCCAGCCACGATGCACCCCAGTCGGCCTCCCGTCACGGTAACGGCCGGACCGGGACGCTCGACAATCCCGAGGTGCTCGAGAATGTGCCCGGGCACGTCATCCCGATCCTCGAGCGCGAGTTCGATGACTTCGACACCGAATCGACGCGCTTTCTGAAGGGCGAGCTCGAGGGCGACGAGTTCATCAAGTTCCGCCTCAAGCAGGGCGTGTACGGCCAGCGCCAGCCGGACGTTCAGATGATCCGGGTCAAGCTGCCGTTCGGCGGGGTGACGCCCGACCAGCTCGACGCGTTCGCCGCCGGCATCGAGAAGTACGTGCCGCTGCGCAAGGGCCACATCACCACCCGCCAGAACATTCAGATGCACCACATTCCGCTGCCCGACGCGGCGGAGTTGATCCGAGAGCTCGGCGACGCCGGCCTGTCATCCCGCGAGGGCTGCGGTAACACGATGCGCAACGTGACCGGCGACCCCCGCGCCGGCACGCTCGAGGGTGAGCTGTTCGATGTCACGCCGTATGCCGGCGCGTATGTGCGCTACTTCGTTCGCCACGAGACGACGCAGGCGATGCCGCGCAAGGTGAAGACGGCGTTCGCCGCCACCGACGCGGACAACGCGATTACACGGATCCATGACGTCGCGTTCCTCCCGAAGGTCCGGGATGGCGTTCGCGGCGTCGAGATGCGGGTAGGAGGCGGTACCTCGATCATGCCGCGGCTCGCCCCCACCCTGTACGAGTTCGTCGAGCTCGACAACGGCGATTACCTGAAGATCACCGAGGCCTGCATGCGGATCTTCGATCGCCAGGACTGGCTCCGGGTCAACCGCGCCCGCGCGCGAATCAAGGTCCTGATCGACAAGATCGGGATCGACGAGTTCCGCGACCTGGTCGAGGAGGAGCTCAAGGGCGAGTGGGTAGGCGAGCGCGACTTCAGCCTCGACAGGATCCTGTTCGACCACGACGAACAGGCAACCGCGCCGGCGAAGCCTCAGACGTATTCGACGCCGAACGGCGACAACCGCGAGTTCACGCACTTCGTGCAGACCAACGTCCAGCGCCAGCGCCAGCCCGGCTTCTCGACGGTCGAGGTCAAGGTGACGCGCGGAGACGTCACTCCCGATCAGCTCCGGGGGCTCGCCGAGCTCATGCGCGAGCACACCGGAGATGCCGCGCGCACGACGGTGCATCAGAACCTGGTGCTCCGGTGGGTCCGCGACGAATCGGTCTACGAGGTGTGGCGGCGGCTCGGCGAGCTCGGACTCGGCGACGGGGGTGCGGACGAGATCACCGACGTAGTCAGCTGCCCCGGCACGGATTCCTGCAAGCTCGGGATCACCAGCTCGATGGGGCTGAACCACGCGATTCAGGACCGCCTCGTGCAAATGGAGATCAGCGACGAGCTCAGCCGCAGGATCCACGTCAAGATGAGCGGCTGCCCGAACGGCTGCGGCCAGCATCACATCGCGAACATCGGTTTCTACGGGGCCTCGATCAAGGTCGGCGACCACGCGATCCCGGCCTACATCCCGCACATCGGCGGCGCCTACGAGGGCGGCGACGTGCGCTACGGTCAGCGCCTCAAGGCCAGGCTCCCGGCCAAGCGTGTACCCGAGGCGGTCGAGCGGTGGGTACGCTTCTACGAATCCGAGCGGACCGAGGGTGAGGAGTTCAACGCTTTCGTCGACCGTGTCGGCCCAGCGGAGTTCGAGACGAAGGTCAAAGATCTCACGATGCCGATCGAGTTCAGCCTGGACAACATGAACTACTTCATCGACTGGACCAAGGAGTCTCCGTTCGAAGTGATTCGCGGTGAGGGCGAGTGCGCGGTCTGACCGGTGAGCTGACGATGAGCGCCACGATCCCCGATCTCGAGACCGTCTCCGCCGAGGAGGTGCTCGCCTACGCCGTCGAGCGGTTCCACCCGCGGCTGAAGATGGCCTGCTCCTTCCAGAAGGAGGAGTCGGTGCTGCTGCACATGTTGACCTCGATCGAGCCCGACGCCCGGGTGTTCATGATCGACACCGGTGTGCTTTTCCCCGAAACGCTTGAGACGTGGAAGCGGTTCGAGGAGCGCTTCGGGGTGAGCGTCGAGGTGATCGACGCGCGCAGCCCCGATGAGCCGTGGACGATGAACCGGTGCTGCAGCGACGCCAAGGTCGATGCGCTCGAGCGCGCACTCGACGACATCGACGCGTGGGTCACCGGCATCCGCCGTGAGCAGGCCCCGACCCGCGCCGGCGCCAGCAAGATCGAGTTCGATCCCCGGCGCGAGATCTGGAAGGTCAACCCGCTCGCCGACTGGAGCGAGAAGGACCTCTGGCGCTACATCTTCGAGCACGAGCTTCCTTACCACCCCCTCCACGACCAGGGTTACGCCTCGATCGGCTGCCAGCCGTGCACGCGACCCGGGTCGGGCCGGGAAGGACGCTGGGCCGGGCTGGAGAAGACAGAATGCGGCATCCACGAGTGAGGCCCTGTTGAACCCACTTCATTACGAGCTCTCGCACCTCGAGGCCCTCGAGTCCGAGTCGATTCACATCTTCCGCGAGGTCGCGGCCGAATTCGAGCACCCGGTGCTGCTGTTCAGCGGCGGCAAGGACTCGCTCGTGCTCCTGCGGCTGGCCGAGAAGGCGTTCCGCCCGGGCCGCTTCCCGTTCCCGATCATGCACGTCGACACCGGCCACAACTTCCCGGAAGTGCTCGAGTTCCGCGATCGCCTGATCGAGGAGATCGGCGAGCGGCTGATCGTGGCCAGCGTGCAGGAGTCGATCGACAACGGCCGGGCGGTCGAGGAGACCGGCCCGCGGGCGTCGCGCAACCGGCTCCAGACCGTGACGCTGCTCGATGCGATCGCCGAGCATGGGTTCGACGCGGCGTTCGGAGGCGCACGGCGCGACGAAGAGCGCGCCCGCGCCAAGGAGCGCGTGTTCTCGTTCCGCGACGACTTCGGCCAGTGGGAGCCCAAGCGCCAGCGCCCCGAGGTGTGGGCGCTCTACAACGGCCGCATCCGCAAGGGCGAGCACGTGCGCGTGTTCCCGCTGTCGAACTGGACCGAGCTCGACGTGTGGCAGTACATCGCGCAGGAAAAGCTGGAGGTCCCGAGCATCTACTACGCCCACACGCGGCAGGTGTTCGAGCGCGACGGAATGCTGTACGCGCTCAGCCCGTATGTGCAGCTCATCGACGGTGAGATCCCGTTCGAGGAGTCGGTGCGCTACCGGACCGTCGGCGACATGACGTGCACCGGAGCGGTGCGGTCGCGTGCGACGACCCTTCCGGACGTCGTCTCCGAGATCGCGGCCACCCGAATCACCGAGCGCGGAGAGACCCGCGCCGACGATCGGGTGACCGAGGCTGCGATGGAGGATCGCAAGCGCGAGGGTTACTTCTAACCGTGCCGGGAGTCAGCTGATGACGCCTGGCGCGGCGACGAACGGTCACGCCATCAGAACCCGCACGAGCGAGCTGCTCCGGTTCGCGACGGCCGGGTCAGTCGACGACGGCAAGTCGACGCTGATCGGCCGGCTGCTGCACGACTCGAAGGCGATCTTCGAGGACCAGCTGGAGCACGTGGTGCAGACCTCCGAGCGGCGCGGCGACGGCTACGTGAACCTGGCCCTGCTCACCGACGGCCTGCGCGCCGAGCGCGAGCAGGGGATCACGATCGACGTTGCCTACCGGTACTTCCAGACTCCGCGGCGCAAGTTCGTGATCGCCGACACCCCGGGCCACGAGCAGTACACCCGCAACATGGTCACCGGCGCCTCGACCGCAGATCTGTCGGTCATGCTCGTCGATGCGCGCAAGGGCGTGAGCGAGCAGACCCGCCGCCACGCCTACATCGCGTCGCTGCTGAGGATCCCGCACGTGGTCGTGTGCGTCAACAAGATGGACCTCGTCTCCTACGACGAGGCCGTGTTCGAGCACATCGTCGAAGAGCTGACCGACTGGACCGCGCGACTCGACGTCGGCGACCTCAGCTTCATCCCGATCTCGGCGCTGCTCGGCGACAACGTCGTCGACCGCTCGAACAACATGTCCTGGTACGACGGGCCGTCGCTCCTCTACCACCTCGAGCATGTCGTGATCGCGCCCGACCGCAACCTCGCCCAGGTGCGGTTCCCGGTGCAGTGGGTGGTTCGGCCGAACAGCGACGAGCACCACGACTACCGCGGGTATGCCGGGACGGTGGCCGGCGGGGTGCTGCATCCCGGCGACGAGGTGCTCGTGCTGCCGAGCGGCCAGCGGACGCAGGTCACAGCGATCGACACGTACGAAGGCGCGGTCGAGACGGCGTTCCCGACGATGTCGGTGACGGTCCGGGTCGCCGACGACGTCGACATCTCGCGGGGTGACATGCTCGTCGAGGCCGACGATCCGCCCGAGGCCGCACGCGAGCTCGACGCGATGATCTGCTGGATGGGCGAGGCGCCACTGCGCCCGGGCGCGCGCCTGGCGATCAAGCACACGACGCGCACCACTCGCGCCCGCATCGAGGAGCTCGACTACCGGGTCGAGGTCAACACCCTCGCCCACGAGCCCGCCGCTGAGCTCGCGCTCAACGAGATCGGGCGGATTCGGCTCCGGGCCGGCTCGCCGCTGATGGCCGATCCCTATTCCCTCAACCGCACCACCGGGAGCTTCATCCTGATCGATGACGCGACCAACGACACCGTGGCGGCGGGAATGGTCATCGCCGCGCGGTAGGTCGGCGTGTAAGGAGCGGTCGTGTGGGATAAAAGTCGGAATATGTCCGACCTTCATCCCAAGCAGGCCGCGAGTGAGGAGGAGAGCTACCACCAGGGCACCGCGTCGATGTCCACCGGGGCGGCCCTCGAACACGACGACGCGTTCACGCCGGCGCCCCCGAAGCGCCCGCTGACGGTCGCCGAGCCGGCGCGGCAGACACCGGTCCACGCGGAGACCGAGGTGCTCGTCGTCGGTGGCGGTCCGGCCGGCTTCGCGGCCGCGCTCGCGGCCCGGCGCGCCGGCGCGGAAGTGCTGCTCGTCGAGCGCTACAACCACCTCGGCGGCCTGTCGACCGGCGGCCTCGTGATCTGGATCGACCGGATGACCGACTGGAGCGGGCGGCCGGTCATCACCGGCATAGGCCAGGAACTGCTCGACCGTCTTGGCGAGGGAGCGGTGGCTGGGGCGCCGCGCGCGTTGTGGGGATCGACCGATCCCGAGCCCGTGGCCCACTGGCGCGAGCGCCAGGGCGCGTTCCGCGACACGGTCACGTGGTCGCCGATGATCGACCCGGAGTGGCTGAAGTACCTGTCGGCCGAGATGCTGATCGAGGCCGGCGTCAAGCTCCTGCTGCACGGCTGGGTGGCCGATCCGCTCGTCGAGGGCCGCACCCTCCGCGGCGTGACGTTCGAGTCAAAGGAGGGCCGGCGCGCGATCCTGGCCGACGTGATCGTCGACTGCACCGGCGACCTCGACCTGTGCGCGCGGGCAGGACTCGAGTTCGAGGCCGACGCCAAGGCCGGCGGTGGAGGGATCGCGCACTGCCTGAACACCGGTTGGCTGTGGGCGGGCGTCGACTTCGGCCGGTGGCTCGAGTTCAAGCGCGAGGACCCGGCCGCCCACCGGCAGTTGATGGCGCAAGCCGGCGACGAGCTCGGGTTCGCCGAGCGCCCGGTCGTCGGGTGGAGCAACGACGTGGCGCTGTTCCTCGGCCCGCGGCTGAGCGGCTACAGCGGCGTCGACGTGTCCGACCTGACGCGGGTCGAGGTCGAGTCGCGCCGCCGGATGGTCGCCCATCTGGACCACTTCCGCCGCCACGCGCCCGGCTTCGAGAAGGCCTGGCTGATGCTGTCGGCCCCGCAGATCGGCGTGCGGCACACGCGGCGGCTGGTCGGCCTTCACAAGCTGACCAGCGACGATTGGCGGGAAGCGACTCGCTTCGACGACGAGGTCGGCGTCTCGCCGTCGCCCTCGCAGAAGTTCGCGAACGTCTCGGTGCCCTACCGCGCGCTCGTCCCCCGAGACCTCGACAACCTGATTGCCGCCGGGCGTCACATCGCGTGTGACCCCCAGACCCAGGCGTTCATGCGCGAGATCCCCCAGTGCTGGATGACCGGCCAGGCGGCCGGCGTCGCCGCGGCCCACGCCGTCGCCGCCGGTGTGCCCGCGGGTGACGTCGATGTCGCGGCGCTCCAGCGCGAACTGCTCGGCCAGGGGGTCTACCTTCAGGACGACTCGATCGGTGCGATCGCCGGCGGGCCGCCGCGCGGTCCGAAGGTCTCGATCACGGCCGACACGCCGCTGTTGTGAGCGCCGACCACGACTATCTGAATCGCCTGCTCTGAGTTCAGCACCCTGACCTGTTCGGAGTCGGCGGCGCTGTCGGGGACCGCGTCGGGGTGCGCGGCGGACAGCCGCCACCGCGTCTGCCCCGACACCGCGTCCTTCCCGACCGCGGCCAACGTCTCACGGGAATTAGCCGACCGCTCGTAGACGAAGCGCCGCAGCTCGTCCTTGCCCCAGCCGTGCTGGGCGAACAACTCGGCGTGCTCGGGACCGAGCGCGATGCATGCGCTGATCGTCTCGTGGATCAACGCGCCGGTCCGCCTGATCGTGTCGGCTATGTCGAGCGCCAGTTGCTCGGGGACCGTGGTGTGCCGAGCCTCGATGTGGACGACGGACCGCATCGTCAACGCCGTGACCGTGCTGGTCTCAACGCCGAAGCCGTGCTCGACGTGGAACGGCGCCCAGGGCGACTGCTCCTCGTTCTCGGCGATGCACGCGGTGTACTTGGCGGGATTGCCCTGGGTGGCCTGGTCGAGCACGTGCGGCCGCAGGCCGAACGCATTGATCGCGGTCAGGCGGATCGCGCGGCCGATCGTGGCGTTCGCCCGAAAGCCCGAACCGAATACGTTCCCTGCACCGTTGAGCCCGATCCGCTCCCGCACGGGTCCGTTCACCAGCAGCATCGGCGCGGTCCCGGTGGTGCTCTGCCAGATCGCGCGCGGGACGTAGCCCTCCTGCTCGAGGGCCGACCAGGCCGCCAGCACGACCGGGAAATACTCCGGCCGGCAGCCGGCCATCGCGGCGTTGATCGCCGCGGTGCGGACCGTGCAGACGCGGTCGAGGTGGGGCATCGATAGGAGCACCTCGTCCGGCTCGCGGCCCGTCTCGCCGAGGAACTCGGCGAGCGAGGACTCCGTCACCGGCATCACCGGCAACCCGTCGGTCCAGCCGCGCTCCGCGTAGTCCTCCATCACTCGGCGGACCTCGTCGATGTCGATGACCGGCAACTCGCTCACGACGTCCCCATCAGCAGCCGGACGACGTCAGGGAGTACCTCCCGGATGTTCGCCTCGATCTCGGCCTGCGTGAGGCTCGCGATCGGGTGCGGGATCATGACCGGGGCGAAGTCGGGGAGACCGTACATATCGGCCATCGCCCGCGCCGGTGCTCCGAACGCGTCGGTGCAGATCGACACCGCGGGCACGCCCGCCCGCTCGAGCACGATTCCGTCGGCCAAACTGGCCGCCGAGCAGGACCCTCAGTCGCCGACGCCGGCGATCACGGCCCCGCAGTCGAGCGCGATCTCCTTGGCTCGGTCCTCCTCGACCGGCGTGCCGAAGTAGGACTTCGCGTACATGGTCACCTCGCCGATGTGATGCTGGGCGCGCAGCTGCTCGGCCACCGTCTGGAGCACGAGGGCCGCGTTGGGCTTGGCGTTGTCGAGCAGGCCGAGCCGCAAGCCGGCGAGGTCCCGGACGCGCGGGGCCAGCGTCGCCGCACGTGGCGCGACGGATTGGCCGGTGGGATCGAGAATCGCCTCTCGATGGGGCATACGCATGCATCGTACGCGTCTCCCGTTGCGACGGACGCCGACCGCGCGTCGGTAAAGTCCCGCGCCGCATGTTCTCCAAGGTGCTGATCGCCAACCGCGGCGAGATCGCGGTCAGAATCATGCGCGCATGTGAGGAGCTGGGGATCGCCACCGTCGCGGTCTACTCCGAGCTCGATCGCGACGCCGTGCACGTCAAGCGCGCCGGTGAGGCGTACCTGCTCGGCCCGGGCCCCGCGGCCGAGAGCTACCTGGCGATCGACAAGCTGATGGACGCGGTCAAGCGGTCAGGCGCCGAGGCGGTGCATCCCGGATACGGCTTCCTCGCCGAGAACGCCGGGTTCGCGGCGGCGCTCGAGGAGGCCGGGATCACCTTCATCGGCCCGCCCGCATCGGCGATCGAGGCGATGGGCTCCAAGACGCGCGCCCGCGAGCTGATGGCGAAGGCGGGCGTTCCGATCGTTCCCGGGACGACCGAGCCGGTGCAGACGATCGACGACGCCCGGAAGGTGATCAAGGACACGATCGGCTATCCGGTGGCGGTCAAGGCGGCCGGCGGCGGGGGCGGCAAGGGGTTCCGGGTCGCGCTCGAGGAGTCAAAGCTCCAGGAGGCGTTCGAGGGCGCCGCGCGCGAGGGCGAGAAGTTCTTCTCGGACGCGACCGTGTACCTCGAGCGCTACCTCCCCGACCCGCGCCACATCGAGGTCCAGGTGCTCGCCGACAAGCACGGGAACGTGATCCACCTCGGCGAGCGCGACTGCTCGCTCCAGCGCCGCCACCAGAAGCTGATCGAGGAAGCGCCGGCCCCGGCGGTCGACGAGAAGCTCCGGGCCAGGATCGGCAAGATCGCCACCGACGCGGCCGCGGCCGTCGCCTACACCGGAGCCGGGACGATCGAGGGCCTGCTCCAGGACGGCGAGTACTTCTTCCTCGAGATGAACACGCGCGTCCAGGTCGAGCACTGCGTGACCGAGATGGTGACCGGCATCGACATCGTCAAGGAGGGGATCCGGGTCGCGGCCGGCGAGCCGCTGTCGATCTCGCAGGACGATGTCGTGATGCGCGGCCATGCGATCGAGTGCCGGATCAACGCCGAGGACGCGAGCAAGAACTTCGCCCCAGCCCCCGGCTCGATCGGTGACTACCGCGAGCCGGCGGGACCCGGCGTCAGGGTCGACTCCGGCGTCGGCCCGGGCTCGGAGATCTCGCCGATGTACGACCCGATGGTGGCCAAGCTGATCGTGTGGGACGTCGATCGCGAGCAGGCCACGGCGCGGATGGTGCGGGCGCTCGGCGAGTACGAGATCGAGGGGCTGAAGACGCTGCTGCCGTTCCACCAGGCGATCCTGCGGACGCGCCAGTGGCACGACGCCGAGACCTGCCGCGATCTGATCGAGGACCGTGCCTGGCTCAAGGAGCTGGCGTTCCCCAAGCCCGAGAAGCCCGCCGGCGAGGGCGACGGCGACGAGGCGGCCGAGAGCGTGGAGCACAGCTACACGGTCGAGGTGTCGGGCAAGCGTTTTGATGTCAAGGTGATCGGCCCACCGCTGGCCGCGTCCGGCGCGGGCAACGGGACGGCCCCGGCCGCGTTCGCCGACGGTGCGGTCGCGACCCGGCGGCCGCCGCGGCGGGGCGAACGCTCGGCGCGCGTCGGCGGTGGCGGTGGCGGTGGCGGCGACAAGCTGCCGTCCCCGCTCCAGGGCACGGTGTTGAAGGTCGCGGTCGAGAAGGGCGCGGACGTCGCGGAGGGCGCGCTCGTGTGCGTGATCGAGGCGATGAAGATGGAGAACGAGATCACCGCGCATAAGGCCGGCACGGTCGCCGAGCTCCCGATCGCCGTCGGAGCGTCGGTGGCGACCGGCGACACGCTCGCGGTGATCAGCTCGGCCGGCGAGTAGCTTCGACGTTCTCGGCGTGGATGCGCTGCTGCGCGCCCGTTCGCCGGCCCGCGGGCAGGGACGCGCCGGCGCCCTCGGCCGCGAGCGCGCGCAGGTAGGCAACGTCCTCCTCGAGCAGCGCCAACGTAGCCGCGCTCGGCAGCGGACGGCCGTGCCCGGGGACGATCGTCTGCGCGCGCTCGACCAGTGGCCGCAGACGCGCGAGCGTCTCGAGATAGGCCTCGACCGACCCGCCGGGCGAGATCCACGGGATCTCGACCGGGGAGAGGTAGTCGCCGCACACCAGGGTTTCGAGCCAGGGGATGAAGTACGCGGTGCCGTCGGCGGTGTGCCCGTCCGCCCGATGGAGCTCGAGCTCGCGATCCCCGGCTCCGAGCGAGAGGCGGCCGGGGACGGGCAGGGACTGGATCCCGGCGAGCATCAGCGGACCGCGGTCATCGACGTAGTGCTCCTCGTCGAAGTCCCGAAGCTCTCGCTGCGCCTGGCCCGGCTCGGCGGCCAGTCGCTGGGCCGTGCTCTCGCCGCACCCGAGCGAAGCCTGCGGGAAGGCGATCCGCCCGAGCAGGTGATCCCAGTCGGCATGCGTCGTCAGCAGCCCCGACACCGGGAAGCCCGCCTGCTCGAGGACGCCCGCGACCGCCTCGAGCTCGTCCGGATACACGGGCGAATCGATCACGAACCCCTCGTCGCCGGCACGAAGGGCCGTGCACGTCGTCTGCCAGAAGCGGCTGATCAGGACGATCAGATCGGCGTGGACGCTGACCGCGCGCACGAAATCGTCCTCCGGAGTCGTTCTACGAGACGCCGATCAGCTTCATCGCCTCGCGCAGGCTCGCGACCTCGGCGTCGGGCTTCTTCTGGTTGGACTCGAGCGTCTCCTTGCTGCGGTTGACCCAGATCACCGGGACCTTCCGCTTCAGACACGGTTCGACGTCGTAGTAGTAGCTCGCGGCGACGTGGACCCAGCCCTTCTTGCCGCCGATCCGGCGCTCGCACTCGGCGAAGTGCGCGGGGTCGGGCTTGTAGGAGCGGACCTGCTGGGCGGTGACCACGAGGTCGAAGTCGAGCGGAATGTGGCGCCGGGTCTGCCCGAGCAGCTTGTCGTCGATGTTCGAAATCAATCCGACCTTGTACTTCTTCGAGATCTTCTGCAGAACCGGGTTCGTTTCCTTGAACGGAAGCCAGCGCTGCACCGAGTCGGGCAGGAACCCGGCGCGGGACGGTTCAAGCGGCCAGCCGAGCGTCTTCGCGATCTGCACCGCGGTGCGGCGGAGCACCTCGGCGTAGAGCTCGTAGGAGCCCGCCTGAATCTGCTTTTGAACCTCGTAGAACAGCGGGATCAGCTCTTCGCGCTCGATCGTGAATCCGTCTCGGTCGGCTTCGGACTTGAACGCGTCGTATGCGCCCGTCTCCCAATCGATCAGGGTTCCGTAGACGTCGAAGGTGACGAACGAGATTTCCTTGGGGATCGCCATCGCGCGGCCATGATGCCATGGGGAGAAGGCTTGGCGCAGCGTCGTCGGCCCTCGCGGCGCTCCGCGCGGCCAGCGCGCTCCCCCCGCGGGGGGATCCCCGTCCCAGCGGGAACCCGTAAAGTGCACTCGCGCATGGATCTCCTCGAGTATCAGGGAAAGCAGGTGTTCGCGCGTCACGGCGTCCCCGTGCCCTCCGGCCGGCACGCGCAGACCGTCGACGAGGCCGCGGACGCGGCCGACGACATCGGCTATCCATGCGTGATCAAGGCCCAGGTCCAGATCGGCGGACGCGGCAAGGCCGGCGGCATCAAGGTCGCGAATGACCGCAACGAGGCACGCGATCACGCCCAGGCGATCCTCGGGATGGACATCCGCGGGCTGACCGTGCACGAACTGTGGGTCGAGAGCGCCTCGCAGATCGACTCCGAGTACTACGCGTCGGTGGTCTTCGACCGCTCCGCCAAGGCTCCGCTGGTGATGCTCTCGACCAAGGGCGGGATGGACATCGAGGCCGTGGCCGACGAGGACCCCGATGCGATCGCGCGGCTCCACATCGATCCGCTCCTCGGATTCCAGGAGTTCCACGGCCGCCGGCTGGCGTTCGAGGCGCGCGTCGACGCCGACGTGGTGCGGCCGGTCGGCGCGATGCTGGCCAAGCTGTATGAGGTGTTCATTTCGGAGGAGGCCACGCTCGTCGAGGTCAACCCGCTGATCGTCACCCCCGAGCGCGACGTCAAGGCGCTCGACGCGAAGGTCACGCTCGACGACAACTCGCTGTTCCGCCATCCCGAAAACGGGGAGCTCCGCGATCCGTCGGCCGAGGACCCGCAGGAACGGATGGCCAAGGAGCGCGGGCTGACGTTCGTAAAGCTCGACGGGAACATCGGCATCCTCGGCAACGGCGCCGGGCTCGTGATGTCGACGCTCGACGTCGTCGCGCTGGCCGGTGGCGCGCCGGCGAATTTCCTTGACGCCGGCGGGGGTTCGAAGGCCGAGGCGATCACCAGCGCGGTCGAGGTGATTCTCTCGAACCCGAACGTCAAGGCCGTGCTGTTCAACATCTTCGGCGGGATCACCCGCGGCGACGAGGTCGCGCGGGGGTTGATCGAGGCGTTCGACCAGATCAACCCGACGGTGCCGTTCGTGGTACGTCTCGATGGGACCAACGACGTCGAGGGCCGCGCCCTGCTGGCCGAGGCGAATCTGCCGAACGTGTTCGCCGAGTCGACGATGGACGCGGCGGCGGCGAAGGTCGTGGAGCTGGCGGCGGCCGCGGCATGAGCATCCTCGTCGACACCTCGACCAAGCTCGTCGTCTCGGGGATCACCGGGCGCGAGGGGACGTTCCACTCGCTACGCAACCGCGAGTACGGCACCCAGGTCGTCGGCGGCGTCACCCCCGGCAAGGGCGGCCAGGACGTCGAGGGCGTGCCGGTGTTCAACACGTTCCACGACGCGGTGGGGGAGACGGGCGCGAATACCGCGATGATCTTCGTGCCGCCCCGGTTCGCCGCCGACTCGATCCTCGAGGCCGAGGACGCCGGGATCGAGTTGATCATCGCGATCACCGAGGGGATCCCCGCCCACGATGAGCTGCGGACCTACACCAAGATCAAGCAGGGTGGGCGCTCGCGCCTGATCGGGCCCAACTGCCCGGGGATCCTGTCTCCGGGCAAGGCGAACGTGGGGATCATTCCCGCCGCGTTCTTCAAGCAGGGCAACGTCGGCGTCGTCTCGCGGTCGGGCACGCTCACCTACCAGATCGGCAACGTGCTCGCCCAGAGCGGCTTCGGCAACTCGACGATCGTCGGGATCGGCGGCGATCCCGTGCCGGGGAGTGACTTCATCGACGTGATCGGGCTGTTCCAGGACGACCCCGAGACCGAGCTGATCGTGATGTGCGGCGAGATCGGTGGCGACAACGAGGAGCGTGCCGCCGAGTTCATCGCCGACAACGTGACCAAGCCGGTCGTCGCCTACATCGCGGGCTTCACCGCGCCACCGGGCAAGACCATGGGTCATGCCGGTGCGATCGTGTCCGGTTCGCGCGGGACCGCCAAGGCGAAGGCCGAGGCGCTCGAGAGCAAGGGCGTGCGCGTCGGGCGCACCCCGACCGAGGTTGCGGAGCTCGCGGTCTCGCTGCTCGGCGCCGCGGCGTAGCCGCCCGACCCGGACGCTAGGCTGGGGTCGTCCGTGTCGACCGAAGCCGTCCGCACTCTGGGGCCGCATCTCGCCGAGATGGACCGGCTCCTGCACGACATCCAAGCCGATCTCGTGCCCGACCGCGAGCCACGCGCAGTGCTCGTGACCGCGGCTATCCCAGATCCCCCGGCCGCCCCCGCCGCCGCTCCCGGAGCCGCCGCCGATCCCGGAGCCGGTGCCGCCCCCGATCCCCGCGCCACCGCCACCGCCGCCCGAGCCGGCGCTCGACTCCGCCCACCAGATCGGGGTGCTCACCGAGTACCGAGCGGCTACTTGCATCGATGCGCGAGCTGCTCGACGGCTACGAGCGGGTGCTCGCGCCCACGGCCCGGCCGCGCCGCGTGGCCGCCCCCGGCGTGACCATGTCGGCCGGCCCGTTCGCGAGCATCGAGGCGCTCCGGGAGTTCGAGGCGGCCCTCTCTCACGTGCGCGGCGTGCGCGAGGTCGTCGTGCGCGGTTACGAGGGAACCGACCGGGCGATCCTCGACGTGCGGCTCGACGGTCCGAATGCGTAGTCTTCAAATCATGGCCAAGCCGATCTCATTCGCCCGGGGCGCGCCGTCGCTCGACATCGTTGACGTCGACGGCCTGCGGGCCGCGGCCAACGAGGCATTTGCCGCCGACCCCGGTGGCATGACCGGATACGGAACCGCGATCGGATACCCGCCGCTGCGCGATTGGATCGCCGAGCGCCACCAGGTCGCCCCCGAGCAGGTCGTGGTCACGAACGGGTCGATGCAGGCCGACGCGTTCCTGTTCGATGCGCTGGTCGAGTCCGGGGACTCGGTGATCGTCGAGCGGCCGACGTACGACCGAACGCTGCTGTCGCTGCGCAGCCGCGGCGCGGACGTGCGGATGGTCGAGCTCGAGCCCGACGGGATCGACGTGGCTGCGCTCGAGCGCGTGCTCGCGGCGGGCGCGAGGCCAAAGCTCGCCCACATCATCCCGAACTTCCAGAACCCCGCCGGCTACACGCTGTCGGCCGAGAAGCGCGAGCGGCTGCTCGAGCTCGCCCGCGACCACGAGTTCACGATCTTTGAGGACGACCCGTACGTCGCGCTCCGGTTCGAGGGCGCGCCGTTGCCGACGATGCTGTCGATGGACCCCGGCGAGACCGTGGTGTACGCGTCGTCGTTCTCGAAGACCGTCTGTCCGGGGATCCGGGTCGGCTACCTGGTCGGGCCCGCGGAGCTGATCGCGAAGGTGGTCAAGATCGCCACCCAGACGTACATCTCGCCGAACATGGTCTCGCAGGGGATCGTCCACCAGTTCTGTGTCTCGGGCTCGATCGACAAGTCGATCGAGCTCGTCCGCAAGGCCCTGCACGAGCGGGCCGACACCTTGTGCGAGGCGCTCGAGCGCGAGCTTCCCGATGCCCGGTTCGTCAAGCCGCTCGGCGGCTATTTCCTGTGGGTCGACCTCCCTCGGGGGACCGACGTCGCCGCGCTGTTCGGGGCGGCCGCCGAACGCGGGGTCCAGTTCGTCAAAGGATCGGACTTCGTGCTCGAGGGCGCCGACTCGAGCCTCCGGCTCGCGTACTCGGGGGTCACGCCGGAGGAGATCGAAGAAGGCGTCAAGCGCCTGGCCGAGGCCTACCAGGCCCTCGCCGGCGTCGAGACCGTGGATGCAGCCTGACGAGATCGCCGGGCTGGGCGACCTTGCCGCCGACGCGGCCGCCGGCGTCACCAGGCAGATCCACGAATTCCACACCGGCGTCGCCGGCCGTGTCTGGCGCCGGGTCGGACCAGCGTCGCTGCCGGTGCGGATAGCCCACGACCGGATCGCGCGGCGCGCGTACGCGGCCGTGGGCGAGCTGACGCGCGCGGTCGTCCGCGCCGGCGCCCACGCGGCGAGCGCGGCCCAAGCTTCCGACTCGCCCTCGATGCAGCTGAGCCCCGCCGGGCGCGCGGTCCTCAGCGCGCTCAACGGAGCGTTCGGCGACACACTCGAGCGCCAGGGCAACGCGCTCGCGCTGCCGATGGCGTTCCGGCGCGGCGGCCGCGACCTCGAGCTTGCGAGGACGGCCCTCGCCGATGCCTACCCGAACGCGAAGCGGCGACTCGCGGTGTTCGTCCACGGCCTGTGCGAGACCGACGACGCCTGGAAGCTCGGCGCGGCGCGTCACGTCCCCTACGGCCACCGGATGGAGATCGAGCTCGGCTACAGCCCTCTGTACCTCCGCTACAACACCGGACGCCACATCTCCGAGAACGGGCGCGAGTTCGCCGACACGCTCGAGTCGCTGATCGCGGCGTGGCCGGTGCCGGTCGACGAGGTCGTGCTGATCGGCCACTCGATGGGCGGGCTCGTCGCGCGGAGCGCGTGCCACTACGGCGCCGACAGCAACTGCGTCGCCAAGGTCCGCCACGTGATCACGCTCGGGACGCCGCACCACGGCGCGCCGCTCGAGCAGGTCACGAACGCGGCCAGCGCCGCGCTGGCGCGGCTGCCGGAGACCCGGCCACTCGCCCGGGCGCTGAACATCCGCAGCTCTGGGATCAAGGATCTCCGCCACGGATACCTTGTCGACGAGTGCTGGTCCGATCAGGACGGCGACGGGTATCTGCGCAACACCTCGCGCGAGATCCCGTTCCTGCCCACCGCGCGCCACTACTTCATCTGCGCAACGCTCTCGCGCGAGGCCGATGGCGCCGCCGGCCGGATCATCGGCGACCTGCTCGTGCTCCGGCCGAGCGCGTGGGCGCACCCGGGGCAGGGCAAGCGTCTGAGCTTCCCGATCGAGCACTACTACCACCTCGGCGGCGCCAACCACTTCGACCTGCTGAACCACCCGGCGATCTACGCGCAGATCCGCCGCTGCATCGGCAGCCAGCGAGCGCTGCCGGCGCCGGCCGTCGCTGCACCGGCGTTAGCTCAGCGGCCGTAGCGCTCGCGCCCAAGCACGAGTTGCTCGGGCAGCGCGGTCCGCGGCGGCGGCGATGGATCAGCGACCACCGACACCGTCTCGGCGACGCTCGCGGTGACGGTTGCGACCGCGCCGTCGGAGCGGACCGACACGTTCTCGCCGTCGTTGGAGGCGATCTCGCCCGCGAGCCCCGGCTCGATCCCGGCCTCTTTCAGGTAGTGCAGGAGATCCTCGGCCTCGTTCTCGAGCCGCAGGATCGTCACCTTCGCCCCGGGCTCGCAGTCGGCCAGCGGCACTCCGTCGATCCGCTCCCCGACCCGGATCGGATGGCCGTGAGGGCAGGTCGTGGCGTCGCCGACAGAGGCGCGCACGTACGCCTCGAACCGCGGCGTCATCGCGTGCTCGAGCTTCTCGGCCTCTTCGTGGACGTCGTCCCAGGGCACCCCGACGGTGTCGGTCAAGAAGCGCTCGATCATCCGGTGGCGGCTGACCAGCTGCTCGGCGTGCTCGCGTCCCGCCTCGGTGAACTCGATCGTCCGCTCGGCGTTGCGCGCGATGTAGCCGTCGCGCTCGAGCCGGCCGAGCATCTCGTGCACGGTCGGCGCCGACAGCTGCATCGCGCGGGCCAGGTTGGCGCCGGTCATCGGCAGCCCGGCCTCGAACAGCCAGAACAGCATCTCGACGTATTCCTCTTCGGCGACGGTGGCGCGACCTGGGGGCATGCGACTGATCGTACCGACCCCGCCGATGCGCCCATGGCATAGCATCGCGGCAATGTCCTCGCTGCCCCTGAAGCCTCCGATCGAGCCGCAGCTCGCGCGCTCCCGGGCCGGTTTGCCGGTTGGCGAGCAGTGGTCGTACGAGCCCAAATACGACGGCTTTCGGGCGATCGTGTTCGCCGACGGCGCCGACACGGTGATCCAGTCGCGCAGCGGCAAGCCGCTCGCGCGCTACTTCCCCGAGCTGTCGTTTCCCGGACGGCCGGTACGTGGTCGACGGCGAGATCGTGATCGACGATCCCGACGGCGGCCAGGACTTCGACGCGCTCCAGCAGCGGATCCACCCGGCCAAGTCGCGAATCGACATGCTGGCGGCCGAGACCCCGTCGCGGTATGTCGCGTTCGACTTGCTCGCCGTCGAGGACGAGTCGTGGCTGGAGAAGCCGTTTGCCGAGCGGCGCGCGAAGCTCGAGGCGCTCGCGCCCGATGAGCTCGCGGTGACGCCGTTGACGATGGTCCCCGAGGAAGCGGAGCCCTGGCTTCGCAGCGGCGAGGGCGTCGTGGCCAAGGACGTCCGGGCGCCGTACCGCCCCGGCGAGCGCACGGGCATGATGAAGATCAAGCGAGTCAGGACGATCGATGCCGTGGTCGTCGGGTACCGCCCCGGGAAGGAGCCGGGCACGGTCGGCTCGCTGATCCTCGGGCTCTACGACGACGCCGGCAAGCTCCGCGGGGTCGGGCACTCCTCCGGCCTGAAGGCGGCCGAGAAGCGCGCGCTGGTGTCGAAGCTCGCCGCGTACGAGACCGGCGAGCGCGGCCACGGCGATCCCAGCCGCTGGAAGAGCGAGAAGGACCTCGAGTGGATCGCGCTCCGTCCCGAACTGGTCGTCGAGGTCACGTTCGACCACGCGAGCGGCGGTCGCATCCGCCACGGGACCAAGATCCTGCGCTGGCGCGAGGACAAGTCGCCCCTGGAGTGCAAGCTCGAGCAGATGACTCAGTGACCGACGCCGACGTGATCGTCGTCGGCGCCGGGCTGGCCGGTCTGGTGGCGACAGCCGAGCTGGCCGACGCCGGCCGGCGCGTGATCCTGCTCGACCAGGAGCCCGAGACATCGCTCGGAGGGCAGGCGTTCTGGTCGTTTGGCGGGCTGTTCTTCGTCGATTCCCCCGAGCAGCGACGGTTCCGGATCCGCGACTCGCCCGAGCTCGCACTCCAGGACTGGCTCGGGAGCGCCGGGTTCGACCGCCCCGAGGACGCGTGGCCGCGCCGCTGGGCCGAGGCGTACGTCGAGTTCGCCGCCGGCGAGAAGCGCCAGTGGCTGCACGACCAGGGCGTCCGGTTCCTCCCCACGCCGGGCTGGGCCGAGCGCGGCGGCTATCTCGCCACCGAGCACGGGAACTCCGTGCCGCGCTTTCACATCACGTGGGGGACGGGCCCCGGGCTGATCGAGCCGTTCGCTCGCCGGGTCCGCGAGGGTGCCGAGCGCGGATTGGTGGATTTGCGCTTCCGCCACCGGGTCGATCGGCTGTCGATGACCGGTGGTGTGCTCGACGGCGTGACCGGAACGGTGCTCGAGCCGAGCTCGGTCGCGCGCGGGCAGCCGAGCTCGCGAACCCCGGTCGGCGAATTCGATCTGAGCGCGCAGGCGGTGATCGTGACCTCAGGGGGGATCGGCGCCAACCACGACCTCGTCCGCGCTTCCTGGCCGGCCTCGCTCGGAACACCGCCGACGCGGATGCTGTCCGGGGTACCCGACCACGTCGACGGCCGGATGCTCAAGATCACCGAAGACGCCGGCGGCCGCATCATCAACCCCGACCGGATGTGGCACTACACCGAGGGGATCGAGAACTGGAACCCGATCTGGAGCCGCCACGGGATCCGGATCCTGCCCGGTCCCTCGCCGCTGTGGCTCGACGCGCGCGGGAAACGCCTGCCGGTGCCGCTGTTCCCGGGCTTCGACACGCTCGGGACGCTCCAGCACCTGATGAAGACGGGCCACGACTACAGCTGGTTCGTGCTGACCCAGAAGATGATCGAGCGCGAGTTCGCGCTGTCGGGGTCCGAGCAGAACCCGGACCTCACCTCGCGCAGCGTGCGCCAGGTGCTGGCGGGGCGGGTGGGCAAGGGCGCGCCGGCGCCGGTCGAGCGGTTCAAGCGCTACGGCGTCGACTTCATCGTCGAGCACGATCTTCGCGACCTCGTCCGGCGCATGAACGCACTGACTGGGGATGACCTGATCGACGCCGGCGACCTTACGCGGGAGATCGAGGCGCGCGACCGCGAGATCGCCAATCCCTACACCAAGGACCTCCAGATCACCGCGATCCACGGCGCGCGGAGATACCTCCCCGACCGGTTGACCCGGGTCGCCAGTCCCCACCGGATCCTCGACCCGAGCGCGGGCCCGCTGATCGCCGTCCGGCTGTGGATCCTCACGCGCAAGACGCTCGGCGGGCTCGAGACCGACCTCTCGGGCCGCGTGCTCAAGCCCGGTGGCGAGCCGCTGCCGGGGCTGTACGCCGCCGGCGAGGTCGCGGGCTTCGGTGGCGGCGGGGTCCACGGCTACCGCTCGCTCGAGGGGACGTTCCTCGGCGGGTGCCTGTTCAGCGGGCGGACCGCCGGGCGCGCGGTGGCGCGGGCTGTGGGTTAGGGGCCGCTTCGCGGCGTCCATGGGGCCGTAGCGGGCCTCATCCGGGCCGGGTCGCAGGGCCGTGGCGATCCCGTGCGCGACGGGCGCCGCACGGTCCCAAGGACGCCAGCGAGCGGAATTCGGCGCGATACGCCCAAGCTAACCGAGGCGACGGAGCCGAATTCCGACGCGAGGCCCACCCCGTGTGCATAGTGCGCCACCTTCGCGTCATCGAGGGGGTTGGCGCGTCATGCACACAGCTCAGGCCCCCCGGAAGCTGAACATCCGGTCGGCGTCGATCCGCATGTACACCGGCCCGCTGTCGAGGAACTTCTCCCAGTCCGGCCCGTAGCGCGGCACGTAGACCTCGAGCAGGGTGTCGCGCAGGCCGCCGGCGATGTCGACCGGGACCGCGCGGCCGTGCACGGTGACCGCAAACTCCTCGCGCGGGAGGTGCGTGGCGCTGACCTGGGGCCGGGCGAGCAGGTGGCGGTAGCGGATCGAGTCCGGCGCGGTCCCGAAGTGAAACGCGCCGCGGTAGAAGATCCCGTCGAGCGGTCCGGCGATCGGGCGACCATCGGCGGTGACCGTGGCCACCACCAGCAGGCACATCCCGGTCAGCTGCTCGACGAGCCCCTGTGCATCGACGCGGCGCTCGGGCGTGGTGATGCTGCGCAGGTGGGGTCCGGCGCCGGCGTAGCTGCGGTCGAGAAGCTGCTGGAGCGCGCGGATGTCCTCGGGCGTCTCATGCATCGATTACGGACCATACTGCGGCGATGGCGAACATCCCCGGCGTCCCCACCACCGTGCTCGTCGCCCCCGACTCGTTCAAGGGGACGATGTCCGCCACCGTGGTCGCGGCCGCGATCGGACGCGGGCTGCAGGACGGCGGCCGTCCGGTCGATCTGTGCCCGATCGCCGATGGTGGCGAGGGCACGCTCGACGCGCTGCTGGCCGCGCTCGACGGCGAGCGTCGCACGGCCGCGGCGTCCGATCCGCTCGGCCGCCCGCTCGAGGCGTCGTTCGGGATCGGCGAGGGCCGCCGCGGGCAGGCGATCGGAATCGTCGAGACCGCGGCGGCGAGCGGTCTCGGCCTGGTCGAGCCGGGCGACCGCGACCCGTTTGCGGCGAGCACGTTCGGGACCGGTCAGCTGCTCCTGGCGGCGATCGAGGCCGGCGCCGAGATCGTGTACCTGGGCGTCGGCGGCAGCGCGACGACCGACGGCGGCGCCGGCGCGCTCCGCGCGATCCGCGAGGGCGGCGGTCTTGGCGATGCGCGGATCGTCGTGCTGTCCGACGTGCGCACGCCGTTCGAGCACGCGGCCCGGGTGTTCGGGCCGCAGAAGGGGGCGGACGAGGACGGGGTCCGCCGGCTGACCAGACGCCTGAACGACCAGGCGCGGCGTATGGCGCGCGACCCGCGTGGGGTGCCGATGACCGGCGCCGCCGGGGGGCTGTCGGGCGGGCTGTGGGCCGAGTTCGGAGCTGAGCTGGTGCCCGGCGCCCAGTTCGTGCTCGACGCGGTCGACTTCGACCGGCGTATGCGCTCGGCCCGGGCGGTGGTCACGGGCGAGGGCAAGCTGGACCAGCAGAGCCTCGCCGGCAAGGTCGTGTCCGAGGTCGCGACGCGCGCGCGTCAGGCGGGCGTGCCCTGCCATGCGATCGTCGGCACGCTCGAGCTCAACACGTTCGGCGTGCGCGTGCTCGATCTCCAGGCGGTGCTCGCCGCGAGCACGCCAGGTCAGATCAGCGCGGCGGCGCGACGGCTGGCGGAGGTCATATGACCACCCATGCCGGCCGTCACGTGCCTGCTGTCGGTCAGGTGCCGGCCGGTCGCTGTTCGCGTTCTCGGACGGCGCGCGTGTCCGAGTATCGGTCCCGGCGCGCGAGACCTTTAGTCCGCCGGTTTCAGTGGGCGAACGCCGTGCGCTTCTCGTTCTCCTGGCTGGGGAGCGGCGTGTCCAGCGACTCGAGGAATTCGGTCTCTTCGCGCAGGTGCGTCAGCAGGTGGTCGGCCATCTCCATCGTCATGCCCGCGCGTATGACGATCCGCAGGACGCTCAGGTCCTGGCGGTTCGCGGGGAACGTGTAGGCGGGCACGAGCCAACCGTGCTGGCGCAGGCGGTCAGAGAGGTCGAACACCGTGTAGTTCTTGACCTCGGGCGCGAGCGTGAACGCGAATACGGGCAGATCCCTGCCCTCGGAGATCAAGCGGTAAGGCCCCAGCTTGGCGATCTCGCTCGACAGGTGCGTCGCCACGTTCTGCGCTCCCTGCATGACGCGGGCGTATCCATCGCGGCCGAGCGTGGTGAACATGTAGTACTGCGCGACGACCTCGCTGCCGGGGCGCGAGAAGTTCAAGGCGAACGTCGGCATGTGACCGCCGAGGTAGTTGACGTCGAACACCAGGTCGCGTGGGAGCGCCTGCTCGTTGCGCCAGATCGCCCACCCGACACCCGGATACACCAGCCCGTACTTGTGGCCCGAGGCGTTGATCGACTGCACCCGGTCGATCCGGAAGTCCCACTCGAGGTCCGGCTGGAGGGTCGGCGCGACGAACCCGCCGGACGCGGCGTCGACGTGCACCGGAACGTACAGGCCCTTGTCACGCTCGAGCGTGTCGAGCGCCGCGGCGATCTCCTTGACCGGCTCGTAGCTGCCGTCGAACGTCGAGCCGAGGATCGCGACGACACCGATGGTGTTCTCGTCGCACATGGCGACGGCCTCGGCGGCCTCGAGGTGGAACCGGTCGCCGTCCATCGGTACCAGCCGCGGCTCGACGTCCCAGTAGCGGCAGAACTTGTCCCAGCACACCTGGACGTTGATGCCCATCACGAGGTTCGGCCGATCGGTTGGCTTGCCGGCGGCGCGCATCCGCTCGCGCCAGCGCCACTTGAGCGCCAGGCCGCCGAGCATCGCGGCCTCGCTCGAACCGGTCGTCGAGCAGCCGGTCGCCTGCTCGTGGTCGGGCGAGTTCCACATGTCGGCGATGATGTTCACGCACCGTGCCTCGATCTCGGCGGTCTGCGGGTATTCGTCCTTGTCGATCATGTTCTTGTCCGCGGTCTCGGCCATCAGCCTGGCCGCCACCGCCGGCATGTAGGTCGTGACGAACGTGGCCAGGTTCAGGCGGGCCTGGCCGTCGAGCAGCAGCTCGCTCGAGATCAGCTCGTACGCGGTCTCGCTGTCGAGCCCGCTGTCGCCGATCTCGTGGATCGGCAGGGTCGCCGCTGCCTCCTTCATGCGCTTGGCGACTTGCGGAACGGGCTGGCGCGGGCGCTGCTTGGCTAGTGGCATCAAGGCTCCTTGGTGGACGCGGCAGGCCGCACAGATCATGCCTGACCGCAGCCGGTGGTTCAGGACGGACCTTGGCTCATTCACCCCGCGTCCACGGCCCCGCCCCTCCCAGCCGGACCGGCGTGATCCGGGTGATCCACCCCGGCGGCGGGTTCTCGTCGGGCGGGAACGTGGTGTCCGGGCCGATGTAGATGCGCGCGAGCCGCCGCAGCAGCTCGGCCGCGCCGCCCTCCTCGATCCGCGCGGTCCCGTAGACCACGAGGTACTCGCGAAGGCCGATCGGGTGAAGGCCGAGCCCGAGCATCGACACCGACACGCGGGGGTCGCGCTCGATGTTGCGCAGCTTGCGGAAGTGGCGCAGGCTCGCGATCACGAGCTCGTCGCCGTCGAGACCAACCCACGCCACCGTGACCTGGGGGGTGCCGTCGGGGTTGAGCGTGACGAGGTGGGCGAGGTTGTCGGACTCGATCACGGCGCGAGCCGACGGCGTCAGGACTGTCATGGATGTCCTCCGTTTGCCAGTGGCGCCCGCGCCCCGCGTCCGGCCGCCGGTCAGCCTAACCGCCTCAGCGATCCGGCGGGGGCTGGCACCCGAGCTCGATCAGGTATCGCGCGAACGCCAGCCGGTCGCGGTCGGGGTGAAACGGCTCGCCGCCGTCCCGGAGCAGCGCGGCGACGCGCTCGAGATCGAACAGCAGCGCGAGTTTGCCGGGCGGGTCGTCCCATTCGCCCGAGTCGTACCGCTCGACCCAAGCCGACAGCGCGGCCAGCGCCTCGACCTGCACCTGGTCCTCCCACCATCCGCTCCGGATCGCCAGGCGGTACCGCGCCCGCAGCGAGCAGACGTCCGCCCACAACTGTTCGAACCACATCCACCGCTCGCGTGGATAGAGCCCCTCGCAGCTGAGTGGCCAGCGCGGAGAGACCGGCTCGTCCCACTCGCTCTCGGGCTCGTTCCAGTCCTCGGGCTCGGGCCGGCTCATCGCGGGCCCGCCAGCCTTCGCAGCCGCCGGTCCTCGAACCACAGACGCAGCCGGAGCTGGGTCGGGGCGAGCCGGCCGTACAGGAGCAACGCGTGCCGGTCCGGCAGCTGGCGGAGCGCCTCAGCGGCGATCAGGGGCCGGCGCCGGCGCGAGGTCGAGTGGGTGGCCCCACCGGCGCCGGTCGTGTGCGTCCGGTCGCGGGCCTCCTCCTCGCCGGTCAGGCCGGCGAAGTAGCGCAGCGTCTCGAGGTCGGCCACGCCCGGCAGCAGCATCCGTGCGCGGTGACTGTTGACTGCTGTCTCTGCCTGCTGGCCGTATCGCGTCCGCGCCTGGGCGAGGTCGTGGAAGATCGTGACCAGCTGGATGTTGTGGCTCGGCGCGGTCGAGGCGATCTCGGCCAGGTTCGGGAGCGGCGCCACGTTGCCGGCCTCGTCGAGGCACAGGAGGAGCGGCCTCTCGAGCCGGCCACCTGCCAACGTGGCGCGTTCGTAAGCGCGGTCGACGACCTCGCCGAGCAGCGCCAGGAAGATCGGCCGCAGCAGCTTCGAGGCCTTGGCGTCGCCGATCAGGTAGAGCGTCGCGGTGGCGTCGAGCAGCCGGTCGGCGGTTATCTCGGCCCCCCGCGCGGAGCGGACGACGCGCTGGAACCGGTAGGCCCGCAGCAGCGTCTGGGCGGTCGCCTCGATCGACGTCCGGGTGCGGTCGGCCTGGGCCTCGAACGCCCGCACGGCGTCGAACGCGGCGTGCGCGTCGGCGAGTTGCGCCTCGTCCTTGGCGTCGCCGGTGATCAGCGCGAGCGCCTCGTCGAGCTCGCGCCTTCCCTGGCCGTGGACCCACCGGACGACGGTGTCCATTCCGGCGCCAGAAGCCGCCGCCGTGTACAGGAGCGGGGCGAGCCGCTGCTCGGCGGCGATCGCCCAGAAGTCGCCGCCCTCGACGCCTCGCCGGTCGAGTTCGCCGGCCGACGCGAGCCGCCACGCGACCTCGAGCGCGCCGTCCCAGGTGTCCGCTCCCTGCAGCGGCGACCACGTGTGCGCCCGCACCCCCGACAGTCCGAACGGGTCGAACACGAACACCTGGCCGAGCGCCCGGCGCCGGTCGATCGTGGCGCTGACGAGGTCGGTCTTGATCGAGCTCGCGACCGCCGGACCGTCCCAGTCGAGCAGCGCCGGGATCGCGATGCCGGCCGACTTGCCCGATTGCGGGGGCCCGAACGCGACCAGCGCGTGCCGCTGCTCGGCGTACAGCAGCTTCCAGCCTCGGCGCCCGAGCACCAGGCGACCGTGCCCGCGCGAACGCCCGCGGCCTTGGAGCGGACGGAGCTCGCGACGGCTCGCCCAGCGGGCGCCGCCATCGCCGGCGACCCTGCGGAGGGCCGGACTGCCGTGACGACCGGCGATCACGACCATCAGCCCGCCCGCGCCCGTGAGCATCGCTAGAGCGGCGTAGAAGCCGGTGGCGCCCGGGAGGCCCGGGCGAACGGGCGCCGGCCACGCCGCCGCCGGGTCCGACACGTGCGACGGCAGCCGGATCAGCACCCGAAGCAGCTGCCCGAGCCCGATCGCGGGCCACCCCGATCCGAACAGGGCGCCGGCCAGGCCACCCCAGAGCCAGAGCATTCCGGCCGCTCCGGCGAGAGCGCCGATCCCGGCCAGCATCGCGATGTCGGCACCTCTGTTCATCCGCGTGCGACCCTCGCGTCGCTCACCCGCATGCCGGTGTCGGTGTTCGTGAACTCGGCCTCGAGCCGCGAGCGGTAGTGCTGGACTACGAACGAACGACTGCCCACACGCCACAGCGCCTGACCCGCCGACAGCATCGAGATCAGCCGGGCCTCGGTCTCGGACAGGCCGAGCAGGGCGCGCGTGAGCGGGACCTGGCTCTCGTCCTGGTGGTAGACGATCCGGGTCGAGGCGTCGGCGACCAGGCCCTCGGCGATCCTCGCTGCGCGGGAGCCGGCGTCGCCCGCGGCGCGCAGATCGGCGAGCTTGTGCAGCACGACGAGGTTCATCACGCCGAACTGCCGGGCGAGCTTGAAGTTCGACTGAAACCACTCGCCGAGCCCGGTGTGCTGGACGATCTTCCAGGACTCGTCGGCCACGTTGATCAGCCGCTCGCGGCCGGGTCGCGCCGCCATCCGCGCCAGCAGCGCGCTCATCCACGCGGTGGCGCACGCCATCAGGATCCCGACCGCGGGCGAGTCCTTGACCGCCGACAGGTCGAGCACCAGCAGCCGCGCGTCGAGGTCCAGCCCGGGCGTGGTCGGGCCGTCGAACATCCCCTTGAGCGGTCCCTCGCACAGATCCTGAATCGCCAGCGCCGCCCGCCGCGCGTCGTGCGCGAGCCGCTCGCGGGTGGTGCGCAGGCGCTCGGCCATCTCCGCGAGCGGGTCGAACAGGAGGGCGGCGATGTGCGGCAGCGTCGGCTCGGGGACGCCGCTGATCCGCACGGCGTGCAGGGCCTCACGGAGCGCCGCCGCCTCGATCTGGGTCAGGGGACCGCCCAGCGCGGTCACGGTGACCGCGCGCAGCAGGTCGAGCTGTGCGTGCTCCTCAGGACGGGACGCGAGTGGGTTCAGCCGCACAGCGCCGCCCGGCTCGAGCGACACCGGCCTGACGCCGACCGCCGCGCACAGCGGGCCGTATTCGCGCTTGACGTCGAGCACGAACGCGCGACGGCCGAACAGCAGCATCCGCCACAGCAGCGTCTTGACCAGCGCGCTCTTGCCCTGGCCCAGCTTGCCGAGCACGATCGCGTTCGGATCGTCGAGCGCGCCCTCGCCGTACAGGAGCCAGGGGTCGTAACAGAACGCCCCGCCGCTCGAGTCCCTGCCGACGAATACGCCCCGGCCGCCGAGGCCGCCGGTGGCCACGAACGGGTAGATGGCCTGCGCATGTCGGGTCGTGCAGCGGTGGGCGGGCCGCTCGGCGGTCATCGCAGGCCTCGGCACAACGGGAGGGTGAACGCGAACGCCTCGGCCTGCTGCCCGTACATCCGATGCAGCTCGAGGCGGGCTCGCGCGGCCTGCTCGTGGATCTCGGCGCACGCGCGGCGCAGGTCTTCGCGGTCCCGCCCCGAGACCGTCACGAACCCCGCGAGTCGCACCTCGGCGTGGCCGGCGGCGAGCTCGGCCTCGCGGCGGACGGCGGCGTCCTGCGCCTGGCGCTGGCGGGCGGTCTCGGTCTGGCCGAAGCGGTGGCGCAGCTCGCGGTCGGCGTGGTCACGGGTGACGGCGGCCTCGGCGTCCCGGGTCGAGCGGTCGGGGGCGATCGGCTCGAACGTGACCGCGACCGTCCTGACCACGCTCGAGCGTCCGAGCAGAGCCTCCATGAACATCGGGGACACCTCGATGCGCGGCCATCCCCCGATCCAGAACGTGGCGTGAACGGCGCCGTCGCTGCCGTAGTGCTCCCAATGCTCGCGCGCGCCGAGCGGCCACGCGTTGACTTCGGCGAGGCCATCCCGGTCGGGTTCGGTGGCCTCGAGCCCCGTGAGCTCGGCGCGAGCGTACGGGTCGAACGCGGTTCGCAGCGCCCGCGCGAGCTGGCCCGCGGACAGCGCGCCCACGACGGTCACCTCGGCCGCCTCGAGGCCCTCGGCGACCCGCTCGGTCTGCTCGATCAGGGCGCGCACCGCGGGCTCGTGTCCGCGGTCGGCGACTCTCCGTGGATCGATCTGGACCGCGATCAGGACCTCGTGTTCCTGCGCGGCCCGAGTCGTCGACCCGATCAACTCGAGATAGGACTCGATCATCGGCGTACCGCGCAACGGGACCGCCGGATCCCGCTCGTCGTGAAGCCAGCGCGCGAGCTCGTCGCCTTGCGCCGGGGCGGTCCGCTCGATCCATTGGATCCTGCGCACCGCGCCGCCCGCGGCGCCCGACAGGATCAGCCCCCAGCGCGCGAGCCGGCGCTCCTGCGCCTCGGGGTCGAGCAGCGAGAACGCGATCACGCGGCAGGCGATGACCGCCGTGAGCCGGCGAGTCTCGCGCAGGACGCCAATCGGGCCGTCGCGGTAGGGGGCGTCGATAATCCGGACCGCTCTGAGCGGCTCGGGCGGGTCCGGACGCGGATGCCTCAACCGGCGCTGTCGTCGCTCGGCGGGCTCGGTCGCGGTCATCCCGCTGGCGGGAGCGCGAGAGCGGAAGCGCAGCCGGCCGCGCACGAGCCGCAGGGCGAACAACAACGCGACCGGAGCCCACTCCTCGGGGGTGCGGCGGCCGAGCGGCGCGAACGCGATGAGCAGGCAGCCGCCGACGAGCAGCGCCGCGAGGAACGCGCCGGCCGCCGTGGGCTCGCGGTCGAGCGCGACGATCGCGGCGGCTCCGCCCGACGCCACCGTGGCGGCCTGGCCGGCGCGGAGCTGTCCGAGGAGGCCCCGGCGCTCGAGAGGACCGAACTGGTACGTGAGCCGGTCGTCGGTCACGACGCGTCCTCGTTCGGGTGCAGCGGGGTCGCGAGCAGGTTCTCCGCGCTGAACTCGAGCACCGGCAGCGTCGCGAAGGCGGGCTCGGGTGCCGTGGGCGCGTCGGGTGGCCCGGCGTCGTCGGGCGGGCCGGCGTCGTTCGGTGGGCCGGGGCCGTTCGGTGGGCCGGAGTCGTCGGGCGGCCCCGCGGGAGGAGGCTCGGGGCTGCCCGAAGCATCGGAACTCTTTCGCGACGGCGGCGCCGGATTCGGCGATTGATCGCTTGCCTGACGTCGCATGCCGGCGGTGGCGTCCGCCACCCACGAGTCCGCGGCGGCGGCGCGCCCCATCGCCTTCTCGGCGGCGAACTGCGCGGTGCGTAGCTCGCCGTGGAGCGAGCCCGCGGCGCCGCTCGCGAGCTCCGCCAGCGGCAGCAACCGCAACATCGCCCAGGGCGAGAACGCGGCGAGCATGATCAGCACCGCTCCGGCCATGATCCCGCTCACGCTGTGCCCGCCGCTGACGCTGATCGCGGAGCCACCGAGCGCCAGCACCGCGACGATCGCGAACTTCGACAGGACCAGCGCGACCAGCAGCTCGACCGCGCGAACCGCCCAGATCCGCCGCGCCGGCCACACCATCGCCGCGAACACGAGCGGCAGCATCAGCACGATCACGTAGACGGCCGCTTCGCGCATGAGCAGCTCGATCCACAGCGCGAACGCCGCGCCGATGATGAACAGGCCGACTAGGAAGGCGAGGAACGGCGACCCGTCCAACCCGCTCAGAGTGGTGACGGCGAGTGCGGCGTGAGCGAGGAAGTGAGCGCTTTCGTTGTCGGCGGCTGCGGAGATGAACACGCACAGCTCATCGGTGGCGGCCAGCACGAGCATCGTCAGCGGTGTCGCGATCGCGATCGCGAGCATCGCCAGCGGCAGGTATCCGAACGCCGCTCGGACGAGCAGCCCGGCGTCTGATCGGATCAACGCCTGAACCGCGGCCGCGAACAGGAACGGCAACGTCAGCACCGCGGCGATCGCGGCCATCCGCCAGTACGTGGATGAGAACCAGCTCGCGCGCAGCTGCGGGGAGGTCGTGGTGCTGACCGCCGACGCGGTCTCGTTGAGGACGCTCTGGGCTCCGCTGACCGCGGCCGCGGCGATCGCCGCGACACCGAGCGCCGTGCTCGCGGTCGAGACGACCGCTTGGGCCGCGCCGCCTGCCGTCGTCTGGACCGCGCCGCCGACGTTCCCAGTCGCGAGCTGCTTGCCGACCTTGAGCAGCCCGTGGCCGGCGGCGCCGCCGCCGGCGTGCGTGCACACCTCGCCGGCCACCGCGCTCACGACGCCCTCGGCACGGCAGAGCGCGCTGCTCGCCGCCGCTGGAGCCGGGGTGGCGACGGCCGATCCGCACGCCGCCAGCACGATGCCCGCCAACGCGACCCGGTGCGACCTCATTTTGCCGTGGTGCCGAGATGCTGGAAGAAGTTGACGAGGCCGGGGCCGGCGCCGATCACCAGCGCCGACGCTCCCGAGATCACCGCCGCCATGCGGCCGCGCGCCGCGTAGTGGGGGTTGTGCGCGTGCGAGGCGAGCGCCCACATCGCGGCACCGATGAACGCTCCGATCAGCGCGACGGCCAGCGACCACGCCTCCGCGCCATTGACCAGCTGCTGGAGGACGTTGCTCCCCGGCAGGCCGGTCGGATCGGGCGTGGCCGTGACGTTGGCCAGCGTCACCATCATCATCTTTCCGCCTCCAGTCCAATTGAGCCAACTGAGTGTGCTTGAACCTAGCAATATCAAATGAGTTCTGCTAGGTTCGTTCGACTCAATTTAGTCTCAATTAGACTCAATATGTTCCTCTCGGATGAAACTTCAGGCGCGGTCGGCGGGCACTCGGTGGCGGTGGCGCAAGCCGGCGTCGTCGGCACGTACCCGGTGGCCGTGGCGCAAGCCGGCTTCGTCGGTGGCGCCGGGGACGTCGGAGAGCTCTACGGCTCGCTGGCCGGACGCCTGCAGCAGATCGTCCGTCTCGACGTCAGGGCCCCCGACGCCGTGATCGAGGACGCGTGTCAGGTCGCGTGGTCCCGCCTCCTGCGCCACAGTCACCGGGTCCATCGCGAGACGGTGCTCGCCTGGCTGGCGACAACGGCGGCCCGCGAGGCGCTCCGGCTGCTCCGTCGCGACTGCCGGGAGCTCTCGCTGGATGCCGAGCTTGAACACGACGGCCGGCAGGGGACGCCGCATGAGCTTGTCGAACGCCGGGAGCGCCTCCGGGAAGTGGAACGCCTACCCGAGCGCCAGCAGCGCGTGGTGTGGCTGCACGCGATCGGACTCAGCTACGCGGAGATCGCCCTGGCCGAGGGGTGTACACGGCGCACGGTCGACCGGCAGCTACTACGCGCCCGGCAGGTACTCAGCGCCGAGACCGACCGCGCGCGGGGCTAGGCGTCGTCGCGGCGCGCCAGGCGCCCACCGGAGGCGGCCGCGGAATCAGCGGTCTCGGAAGGGCGACGGGAGGCCGGTCTACCGCGCGCGTCCGCGCTTACGCCGGCGCTTCTCGGCTGCGCTCAGCTTGCGAGGCTTCGGGCGCGGCTTTGAGCCTGCCCGCTTGCCCTCCGCGTCGATCGGAGCCGTGAGGCGATGGCCTCGCGGCGCGCGCTTGCGCGCATCGCGCCAGATGAACAGCGCGATTCCGCCGAGCACCACGACCGCGCCGATCGCGATGATCACCGCCGAGCTCCCGCCGAACGCGCTGCCGCTACCCGCGGTGGCGGTTGTTTGGATCGTCGGGGCCGCGGTGGTGGTCGCGGGAGTCGAGACCGAGGGCTGCGGGAAGCCCGGGGTCAGCGGATTCGCCGGCGGCTGCGCCCCGGACACGGCCGGCAACGCCAGCGCGATGCCGGCGACGGCAGCGGCCATCCCCGCGAGGACGATCAGCGCTACCCGGCGAGCGGCTCTCAACTGAGTCAGCCCCCGCTTACGCGAGCGGCTGCTCCATCGCCGGCGTCTCGGGCGCGTCGACGTAGGGCTGTTCGTCCGGGACATCCTCTTCGTGGTAAACGCTCTCGGCGTTGACCGCCCAGATGTCGTGCTTGGACCCCGTGAGGATGTTGTCGACCGCGCGCATCGCGGTCAGCATCGAATGGTCTGAGTTGTTGTAGCGGTGCAGCCCGTTGCGGCCGACCTGGATCAGGTTCGGGATGCCCTCGAGCCAGCCGCGGATCGTCCTGACCCGCTCGGGGTACTCGACGTCGTACATCGGATAGGCCTTGTGGACGCGCACGACGAACCCGAACTTGACCTGATCGGCGCGCGCCAGGTGGAGCTTGGCGAGCTCGCGTGTGGCCATCGCGACGAGGTCGTCGTCGTCCATGCTCCAGATCTCGTCGCCCTCGAAGCAGAAGTACTCCATCCCGATCGAGGTGTCGGTGTCGTTGGGCACCATCCACGGGCTCCAGGAGCGGAAGTTCTGGATTCGCAGCACCCTGACGCCGGGCTGGTGGATGTAGATCCAGTTGTCCGAGAACAGCTCGGGGCTGTCGATCACGAGCGCGACCGTCAGGAAGTCCCGGTAGCGCAAGCCACGCGCGGCGTCGCGCACATCTGCGGGCGCCTCCGGCTCGGCGATCCCGACCGTCGTGCGCAGGGGCAGCGAGGAGATCACGTAGCTCGGGGTCAGCGTCTCACCGCCGGCGACGAGCTCGACAACGCGTCCGTTCTCGATCCGCAGGCGGGTGACCGGCGCGTTGAGCCTGACCTCGCCGCCGTGGGCGCGGATGTCCTCGGTCATCTGCTCCCACATCTGGCCCGGGCCGTAGCGGGGATAGTTGAACTCGGAGATCAGCGACTTGATCTTGTTGCCCCGGTTGCCGACGAACGCCGCCTTTGCTGCTGCGAAGAACGACAGGCCCTTGATCCGCTGGGCAGCGAACTCCGAGCGGATCTCGGTGCAGGGCACCCCCCACAGCTTCTCGGAGTACGTCTTGAAGAAATGCTGGTAGAGCCGTTTGCCGAAGCGATTGGAGACCCATGCTTCGAACGTGTCCTCCTGGCCCTTGGGCTTGAGCGCCGCCCACAGGTAGGAGACGCCGCACCGGACCACCTCGACCGGCCCGAGCTTGCGGATCACGTCCATCCCCTGGAGCGGATAGTCGAGGAACTTGTCGTTCCAGTAGATCCGCGACTGCCGCGGCCGTCGCAGGAACTCCTCCTTCATGATCTCGTGCCAGAGGTCGTCGACCTCTTTGGACTTCGTGAAGAACCGGTGGCCGCCGAGGTCGAAGCGGTAGCCGTCGCGGACCTCGGTGCGGGCGATGCCGCCGACCTGGTCGGTCGACTCGAGGACGATCACCGGCTTGCCCTGCTTGGCCAGCAGGTAGCCGGCGGTGAGGCCCGCGGGCCCGCCGCCGAGCGCTACGACGGGCCGCTCCGGCGTGATATCTGAGCCGGGCGCGACGCCGCTTGGGATGGGGGTCGAATCGGTCATCTCGTGATCTCAGGAAGCCTTCTCGTAGAGCACTGCGCTGTAGGCGAGGATGCTGGCTCCACGGTAGTTGTGCGGCGCGACCGCCACCTGCTTGAGGACACCTCGGTTGACGTCGTCCTGAAGGATCTGCCCCCACTGGGCCGCTCGGCGGCGGACCAGTTGGGTCCAGGCGGACTTCCAGTTGTTGGCGCCCTCGGTCAGCGGTCGGACGTACAGGAGCTGCTGTCCGGGCTTGAGGCTAGCAACCAGCGGTGGCAGCAACGCCTGTGGACTGGCATGTTGCAAGCGCTTGAGTGCGTACACCCAGTCCATGTAGCTCGGGTCCTTCACCGGGCCGATCGTCGTCTGGTAGTCGTGCACCGCGGCCGGTAGGTAGTACCAGGCAAGCGGCGTGGAATCCGGCTGCGCGTTCACGACGACCGCGTTCGAGTGCAGGAGCCCCGTCATCTCGCCACCGATGTCGCGCATGTCGCTCTTGTTCTGCGGCGAGTAGGACGCGATATGGACCACGAACAGGAGCGAGAGCGCGATCGCGACCAGCCCGACGATCCCGGCGCGGGCCGCCCCCCACGCGGCCAGGAGCAGGAGCGCGGCCAGGATCGGGGCGAAGTACCGCGAGACGAACGCCGGGGTGACCTGCGACGCCAGCCAGGCCAGCAGCAGCGTCGAGACCGGAAGTGTGACCAGCGCCCACGCCATCGTGCTCTCCGTCGTCCGCCGATAGCGGCGGGTGAACAGCGTCGCGAGTCCGATCACCGCGGCGAGCACGAGCGCCACCGTGATCCGGTCGCCGCCCATCAGATCGCGCGAGATCAGGACTGGTGCCCCGAAGCGCGGCGGCGGCGCCCACGGTGCGCCCGTGTGCGTGGCCTGGTAGATGAAGTTCGGCACCCAGGGGAGGAACAGCACGCCGGCGCCCACGTAGGTGAACACCGCGTCGCGCACGAGGCCGCGCCGGTCCTCGCTCATCAGCCAGATCGGGATCAGCGCGATCACCGAGCCGGCACCGAAGAAGATGCCCCACGCGTGCGTGTACAGCATCAGCGCCTCGCAGATGGCGAACATGATCAGGTAGCGCCGGCGCCGGTACAGGAACCCATGGAGGAACGCTGCGGTGGCGAGGATCCCGAGCAGGGCCATCAGCTCGTACATCCGGCTCTCCTGCGCGTATGCGGTGAGGAACGTGCTGAACGCGCACAGGATCGCCATGTACACGCCGGCCCGACGCCCGAACAGACTCCAGGCGGCCCACATCCCGGCGGGGATGCACAGCAGCCCGAACACCAGCGAGAGCGAGTGGGTGGCCGCCTCGCTCGAGCCGAAGATGCTCATCCAGATGTGCAGCAGCAGATAGAACAGCGGCGGCGAGCCGTCGTGGCGCAGCACGCCGGGGATCGCGCTCAACGAATGCGAGGCGATGCCCGTCGTGATCGCCTCGTCCTCCCAGAACTGCCCGGTGATGAAGTGGGTACGGAGAACCGCGGAGACGGCGATCAGGAACACCAGCAGGCCGGCGGTGCTGGCCCATACCGGGACCCGCCGCAGCCGTTCGGGCTCGTGGAAGTCGAGGACGCGGGGGATGCCGCGCGGGGGGGCGCTGACCGCCATCAGGGCGCCCTATTCGCCGGCCGGTTCACCGTCGTGACCACTAACCGCTCACCTTAGCCGCGCAGGTCGAGAACACCCTGAACGTGCGCACGTGCGCGATCAGCTTGTACTTCGCGCCCGCGTGCTCCCAGGCGATGATCTGCGCCGGGGTCGGCAGCAGCGTCGAGTTCGACTGGGCGCGGGTCTGGAGGATCACAGCCGGGTAGGGCGGCCCGGCGATCTTGGTCGGCGGCGCCTGCACCCGCAGCGTGCGCACCCCGAGGTTCCAGGCGACCATCGGCACCTGGAAGCCCTCGGTCATCACCGACCCGCAGTTGCGGAGCGCGTTGGCGCCGCCGGCCTTGCGCACGGCGGCGGCGAGGTCCTCGCGCAGATGAGCTTGGTAGACGAGCGCGTGATGGGTGCGCGGGAGGCTGACGATGTTCGTCCCGATCCACGGGGGCACCGCGAGGAACAGCGCGACGGCCACGACCGCGCCCGCGGTGACCGTGACCACGGGGGCGGTCAGCCGCTTGACGCCCGACCCGAGCAACCCGGCGAGCCGGCGGAGCCAGTCGGCGACCGACCGCGAGAACCAACCCCACGCGATCCCTCCCGCGATCGCGACCGGGGCGGTGCCGAGGACCAGGTAGCGGTTGTTGCCAGAGAAGCCGGAGTTCGTCTCGAACGCGATCCCGAGCCACCACACGAAGCCGAACAGGCCGATCCCGAGCAGCCACGCCCGCGCCCGGATACCCGGCGCCACCTCGCCGCTGTGCCGCCACCACGACGCTCGCGTGCGCCACAGCCCGAACGCGGCCACGAACAGCGCGATGATGCCCGGGATCTTGACCCGGTTGAGCACCGTCGGCCAGGCTTCCTTCTTGAACACCGTGCAGACCGGGCACTTCGTGAACGCGGCGCTGTTCGAGCGCGGGTGTTGCGCGCGCGTCACGCCGCGCAGCAGGTGACCCGAGCCCCACAACTCCGGCAGGAACCACAGCACCGGGATCAGCGCGAACAGGCCGACCACGAGCTTGCGCGCTCCCGGATCGCGCCAGAACAGGTACAGCCCGTACGGGCCCCAGAAGAACCACAGCTCGGGACGGTCCAGCGCGGCGAAGAAGCCGAACACGAACGCTCGCTGGCGCGACCCGTCCATGTAGCTGTCGACCGCGATCAGCGCAAGCGCGGTCGCGAGGCCCTCGGAGTAGCCGAGCGCGTTGTTGGAGATGAATCCGCCCGAGTTGATCAGGCTGCCGGCGGCGATCAAGCCGGCGAGCAGCGGCGCGATCATCCCCAGCCGGCGGTAGGACCCGGTTGGCTCCGCGGTCCCCGCGACGAGGTCGCGCGTCAGCCGCCACGCGAGCTTGAACACCATCACGACCGCCATCACCGCGCCCGTGCGGGCGATGATCAGCCACAGATCGGGCTGGGCCTTGCCGAACACGCCGAACACGGTCGTGAACAGCATCGGGAGCGGCTTCCAGGACGGGCCGCCGGTGGTGTGGAGGTCGAGGTGCACGATCTCCTTGCCCCACACGAGCCAGGCCCACGGGTCGTAGCTCGGTGTCGAGGGGATCAGCAACGACAGCGCCGCGATCACCAGCGCGACGATGGCCAGCCAACCGTAGAACCTCATTCCGGACATCCGGCCGGCGAGCGCGCGCGCGCGTGCCGCGACGTCGGTCGACGGCGCCGGAGCACTCAGCTCTGCAGTGGGAACAGACACGGTGACCGGAAAGATCTGGTTGGTGCCGCGCTTGCCAAGTTACGCACGGCAGCGGCAGATGCGTAGATGAGCCTGCGCACCACGCGCGGGCGTCGCGGGCATTCTAGAGGGAGGCTATCCCTGGACGCCCTGATCCAGGCAGTCCTCGATGCTGGTCAGCTCCGCGTCGGACCCCTGGTTCGGATACACCAGCGCGGTTCCAATGACCTCTGCCGCCTGTGCGGACCCGGCGATCTGATCCGCCTGAGCCGTTCCGGGCGTGGGCGTGAACACGACCGTGGGCCCGCCCGCGGCTCCGACCTGGAGCCTCGTCGGGCTGAGGACTTGAACCGGGAGATGAGCGGCGCGGATGCAGCCGAGGTGGTTGTGCATGGCGGTGAGCGGGCTGTCGACCCGACCGCGACTCACGAGCTTTGACGATCCGCTCGGCTGAGTCGGCTGGACCTTGACCGCGCCGCAACCGGCGAGCGCGAGCATCGCGAGCGCCGGTGCGGCCCACCGGACAGCGGGTCGCGCGATGACAAGGCTCTTAGGGGACATGCGCTGAACAAAGGTAGAGGATCATTCAGGCGTGCTCGTCTACGGCGCCCTCACCGGACCGCTGCCCGAGTTGGGAGTCGTGGCGGCGGCCGCGCTCGCGGCCGTGGTCATGCTGCACCCGGACTCGCGCGTTCAGGCGCTGGCGATGCTCGGCGCGCTCGTGCTCGCTCCCGCCCTGTTGCTGGCCGACATCTGGCACTCGCCGCAGCTATCGATCGTCCATCGCCATCCGTTGGAGGCGGCGGTCGCCGCGGTGTTCGCATTGGCCGCGGTCGCGGTGGCCGCGTGGGTGATCGGCAAATGGCCGCCGGTGCTCGCGGGGGCGGTGATCGTCGCGCTCCCGTTCCGGATCCCAATCGACTCCGGAGGTGTCACTTCGAACCTGCTCGTGCCGCTCTACTTCGTGGTCGCCGCCGGCGCGCTCGCGTTCGTCGTCGCCGGGCTGCGGGGCCGCGCGCCACCGACCCCGGCGCCGGCCGGCAGGCGGGCTCCCGCCTACCTGCTCGAGCGGCTGCTGGCGGGCTACATCGTGCTGTACGCGCTCCAGGCCGCCTACTCGCCGAAGTTCGTGACCGCGTTGCAGCAGGTCATGTTCTTCTACGTGCCGTTCGCGCTCGGCTACTGCCTGCTGCGGCGGCTCGACTGGACCGTGCGGCTCACTCGAACCTGCCTGGCTCTGCTGGCGGGTCTGGCGGTGCTGTTCGCGCTCGTGGGGTTTGTCGAGTACGAGACCAAGACGATCTTCCTGAACCCCAAGCTGATCGCCGCGAATCAACTCCACGCCTACTTCACGGTCAACTCGGTGTTCTTCGACCCGAACATCTTTGGTCGCTTCCTTGCGCTCGTGATGATCCTGCTCGGGGCGGTCCTGCTGTATGCGCGCAGGCAACGGACACAACTCGCGACGGTCGTGGTGCTCGCGATCCTGTGGGTGGCGCTCGTGCTGACGCTGTCGCGGTCGAGCATCGGAGCACTGCTCGTCGGGCTGGCGGCGCTGGCGGCAATCCGGTGGCGGGTCGGCCGGGCGGTGCTCGCCGCGGCGGCGGTGGTGGCGCTGGCGGCTGCGGCGATCGCGGTCTCGCCGACCACGTTCGGGCTCAATCAAGGACTGAACGGCGCCTCGAGCGGCCGTCCGGGTCTTGTTTCTGGCGGCCTGAACCTGTTCGCGGCGCGGCCGTTGTGGGGCTACGGATCCGGCTCGTTCGAGACCGAATACAGCGCTCGCCACCACCAGATCGGCCAGACGCTGTCGGCCTCGCACACGATCCCGATCACGATCGCGGCCGAGCAGGGGCTGATCGGCGAGCTCGTCTATCTGGCGCTCGTGATCGCGGCGCTGGTCACGCTGCTCACGCGGTGCCGCTCGGATCCGGCGCGAGTGGCGATCGCGGCGGCGTTCATCGCGCTGGTGTTCCACACGATGCTGTACGCAGACTTCCTCGAGGATCCGATCACCTGGACGCTGCTGGCGATCGGAACCGCGCTCGCCGTGCGGCCCCCGACTGGCAGCGAGTCGCTTGCGGACCGCCGCCCCGAGAAGCCCGCGACCGCGGTCGCCGCGTAATCCCGTTACGCCGACTCGCCGAGCGCGTAGCGCTCGATGTCGTTGTCGAGGGCGGTTTGGCTCTCATACTGGCCGGTGTGCACGAACACCACCTTGCCGGCCGGGTTGATGAAGATCGTCGTCGGGAATCCCTCGAGGACGGCCAGCGACGACAGGTCCGTGGACACGACCGAATAGCTCGGATAGCTCACCGGGTGCTGGGCCAGGAACGTTCGCGCGTCGCCCGGCGAGTCGTTGGTGTCGGCGCCGAGGAACGCGACCTTGCGCCCGAACTGAGCCGAGGCCGCGGCCAGTAGCGGGAACTCCGCCCGGCATGGGGGGCACCACGCGGCCCAGGCGTTCAGAACGACCGGATAGCCGCGCAGCGAGCGCACCCGGTCGGTCACCGTCCCGCCGGAGGAGATCAGTTGCCCCGCCTGGGTATGCAGCGAGGCCAGCGCACCCGGCGACCCCGCGAGCACGCGCTGGGCGGCGGCCGGGTTCGGTGCGCTGACCTTGGGGACCGAGTTGGCGGGCACGTTGCGGTTCATCAGGAAGTACAGGTCGTCGAGCGCCTCGCCGGAGGTCCAGGGCAGCTGCGGGTGGGCGAGGTTCTGCTTGCCCTGCGCGCTCAACAGGCTCCGCAGCACCGGCGACAGCTGGCCCTGCACGTCAGGCATGCCCTCGTCGGCGACCCGCTCCTGACCCGACGGGTCGATGAAGAACAACGCGTCGGTGTGCTGGACGTCGAACTTCTCGGGCTTGTGCGTGAGCCAGTCGATGTCCGGCGGCTTGTCCTCGGGAACGCGGGCGTAGTACACGCCGAAGAACTTCCACAGGCGGGCGATCTCGGACTTGGTTCCGGTCAGCATCTGGAAGTTGGCGCCGGTGAGCTTCTGGTACGCGCGCAGCCGCGACGGGCTGTCGCGCCACGGATCGACGGTCGCCTCCGCGACCACGACTCGATTGGACAGCCCGGCCAGGCGCACGTCGTTGGTCAGCTCGATCAACGCCCCGGTCGTCAGCGGGCAGACCTCGTGGCACAGGGTCATCGATGGGGCCAGGATCACCCACTTGCCGCGCCAGGAGCTCATCGAGAACGGCTTGCCCTGTTCGTCGATCAGCGGCACCGAGGGGACCGGGCGCGGGCGCTCGAGTGCGGTCCCGATGGCCATCGGGGCGGGCACACCGGCGGCGGCGGGGGTTGTGGTCGACTTGACGTCGAGCCGGGCCAGCAGCGACAGCACTACCAGCAGCACCAGCACGGCCACCGCGCCGACGGCCGAAATCAAGCGGAGGCGAGCAAGCGACACAAACTCGTCAGGTTAATACTCTGCGTGTTGGGTCCCGGTTGAGATGCGCCCGGCGGCCTCACCTCTGGCGTGACATCCCAGCCCGATCTCGGTAGGATCGACGGCCGTGACTTGGGGACTCATCTGGTTGATGTTCGCCCTGAAGATCCCTCTCGCCGGGCTGATCTACATCGTCTGGTGGGCGATCAAGCAAGAGCCCGACGAGGCGTCCTCGCCCGAGGACGACGGCGGGATCAGGCGCAAGCCGGTGCATCCGCGCAAGCCGTTCCCGCGCCATCCGCGCCGCGGACCGCACGGTGACCCGCGCCGCACCCGCCGGCGCGCGTGCGGACCGCCCGGGCACGCACGCGGACCTTCGAGCGCTAAGCGCGAGGCCTTTCCGAACGTCAGGGCACACGGGCGTGCGCGCCGTCGCCGTCCGCTGGCAGACTTGCGGGCGATGAGCGCCGCGCCGACATCCGTCTTGTCCGACGCCACGATTCTCGAGCTGGTGCAGAACGGCCGGATCCGAATCGAGCCGTGGGATCCCGGCCTGGTCCAGCCCGCGAGCGTCGATCTGCGCCTCGGCGACTCCTTTCGCGTGTTCCACAACCATCGGGCGTCGGCGATCGACCTGCGTGACCCGCCATCGGGCCTGACCGAGGAGGTCGTGATCGGCGAGGAGGAGTCGTTCGTGATCCACCCGGGCGAGTTCTGCCTCGGCCGGACGCTCGAGTGGGTCGAGCTGCCCGACGACATCGTGGCGAGAATCGAGGGCAAGTCCAGCATCGGCCGCCTTGGGCTGATCGTCCACGCCACCGCTGGGTTCTGCGACCCGGGTTGGAAGGGCACGCTGACGCTCGAGCTCAACAACCTCACGCGCATCCCGATCAAGCTGTATCCGGGGCTTCCGATCGCGCAGTTGTCGTTCATGGCGCTCGACCGACCGGCGCTCCGGCCGTACGGCAGTCCGGAGCTCGGCAGCCACTACCAGGGCCAGCGCGCGGCGACCGAGAGCCGCTACCCGGGCATGCCCGCCCGCGGCGCGAACGCCCCCCGCATGGAGTAGGCTCGCGCCCGTGGTCACGCTGATCGTTGCCGCCGGCGAGCCGTCGAAAGTACCGTTCTACATCGCCGGCGGGCTGCTGGTGATCTGGGCCCTCGGCCTGGCCGCGGTGGGCCTCACCCGGCCGAGCTTCCCGGGCAACGAGCGTGGCGCACGCGGCGTGATGGCGGTCAGCTTCGTGCTGATGGCGTTCGCGATGGCGATGGCCGTCGTGACCAGCGCGTTCCCGAAGTAGCCGCGACCTGCGGCCGCCCGGCGAAGTAGCAGCGACCCCCGCGGTCGCCTGAACCAGACGGGGTTTGTACAACCCGAGGGCTAGCGCCCCGCCGAGACGCTTTGGGTACTAAATTGAGTGTTGGTGTTCCGCTCGGCTCTCGGCCGGAACACCCCGGAATCCGCCCCCCGGCCATTCGCTCGAGAGGAGCGCCATGACGACTGAGACGCAGCAAAGAGACGGCGCCGGCGCGGCGACGGCGACTGAGACCCTGACGGTCACCGACAACCGAACCGGGAAGCAGTACGAGATTCCGATCGAGGACGGGACGATCCGCGCCACCGAGCTTCGGAAGATCAAGACCGACGAGGACGACTTCGGCCTGATGAGCTACGACCCCGCGTTCATGGCGACGGCGTCGTGCCGGTCCGCGATCACCTACATCGACGGCGAGAAGGGCATCCTCGAATACCGGGGCTATCCGATCGAGCAGCTGGCCGAGCGGTCGAGCTACCTCGAGGTCGCCTACCTCCTGATCCACGGCGAGCTGCCGAGCCAGGCCCAGCTCGACGAGTGGACCCACCAGATCACGATCCACACGTTCGTGCACGAGAACGTCAAGGAGTTCATGCAGGGCTTTCGCTACGACGCGCACCCGATGGGGATGCTGCTGGCGTCGGTCGGCGCGCTGTCGACGTTCTATCCCGAGGCGAGCGCGATCAAGGATGAGGAGCTGCGCTACATCCAGGTAATCCGCCTGCTGGCCAAGATGCCGACGCTGGCGGCGTTCGCGTTCCGCCACAACCAGGGCAAGCCGTACGTGTATCCGGACAACGAGCTCTCGTACGCGGGGAACTTCCTGTCGATGATCTACAAGATGACCGAGATCCGCTACGAGCCGGACCCGCGGCTCGAGCACGCGCTCGACGTCCTGTTCATCCTCCACGCCGACCACGAGCAGAACTGCTCGACGAGCGCGGTACGGAGCGTGGGCTCCTCCCAGGTCGACCCGTACTCCGCGGTCGCCGCCGGCGTGGCCGCTCTGTACGGCCCGCTCCACGGCGGCGCCAACGAGGCGGCGCTGCGGATGCTGCGCCGGATCGAGACCAAGGACAACATCCCCGACTTCATCAAGGGCGTGAAGGAAGGTAACGAGCGGCTGATGGGCTTCGGCCACCGGGTCTACAAGAACTACGACCCGCGCGCGAAGATCATCAAGAAGGCCGTGGACGAGGTGCTCGAGGTCACCGGGACGAACCCGCTGCTCGACATCGCGCTCGAGCTCGAGAAGATCGCGCTCGAGGACGAATACTTCATCGAGCGCAAGCTCTACCCGAACGTCGACTTCTATTCCGGCCTGATCTACGAGGCGCTCGGGATGCCGATGGAGATGTTCCCGGTTCTGTTCGCGATCGGGCGCACCAGCGGCTGGATCGCGCAGTGGCTCGAGATGATCGACGACAAGGAGCAGAAGATCGCCCGGCCACGCCAGATCTACACCGGCGCGCGCGGGCGGGACTACGTCCCGATGGACAACCGGTAGGCCATCGACCGGGATCGGGCGGCGGACCGAGCCGGGCACCAAGATCTGGACGCTGACGGTGCGTGCCGGGCCGCGCGTCGAGCGCACGCGGTTCGACGCGCTCGATGAGGCGCTCGACCAGCTCTCAGGTCGCGTCCGGGAGCTTGCCGACGCCGCCGAGCGCACGCCGGCGAAGACGGAGCTACGGCAGTACAAGCCCGCGGATCAGGTGGTGGCGCGGCTCGAACTCTCGGGCCCCGAGCGCCGCCTGGCCAGCGTGCACGCCGGCGTCGACGTGCGCGGTGACGGCTCGACCGAGGCGTACCTCGGTCGCGTTCGGCGCAAGCTGATCGACCGCCGAGCCGGCGAGGATGACCTGGCAGCACTCCGCAGGGCGCTCGGCGAACGGTGAGATATCGTTCACGATCATGCAGAGGCCCGATCCGATGAACGCGGTGCGATTCGTTCTCCGTCCGTTCGGCTACCTCGCGTTCGTGCTAGCGCTAGCGTCGCTTTCGGCGGCGGCCAAGTTGCTCGGCGACAAGGACGAGCTTGGGTTCTTCTCCGACCGCCTGGCGGCGATGCTCTGGCGCTATCCCGAGGTCACTCGGAAGGGCGTGCAGATCGCGTGGGTCGTGTGGGCGCTGGCGTTCGTGATCGCCCTGCCGCCGCTGGACCCGCTGTCTACCCCGTGGGACGAGGTTGTGCTTGGGGCCGCTGCGATGGTCGTCCTCTGGCGCCGGACTGTCGGCGGGCGCCGAGCCTAGCGTTGAGGTTCTCGAGCGCCTGCTCGAGGCCAACCTCAGAGGGATCGAGCTCGCGCATCGCGGCCGCCAGCCGGTACTCGGCGAAGTAGTCGGGGCTGACGTCGCACGCGGCCGCAATCAGTTCCATCGCCCGCATCGAGGGCTTGTCGTGCCCGTTGGCGAGCATGTTGATGTGGGCGTGCGTGATCCCCTTGCCGTCGAGCTTGCGCGTGGCCTCCGCAAGCCCGCGGTAGGTCAGCGAGCGCGAATCCATCAGGGCTCGGAGCGACTCTCCGAACGGTTTGGTGCTTGGCGGTGTCATCGTTTGTCCTGTTTCGGCTCCCGGAGGGTATCGCCCTCCCCAGCTGTCATGCCTCGGCAAGCTTGACAGAGACGTCAATCGCTTGGTAGGTTACCTAACAATGAAGCCGCAGGCAAGCCTCACGCACCAGCGGCTCTCCCCCACGCGCAGGCGATAGACCGGCAGGCAGGCGCGCGGGGCTTCCGGACCGAGGCCTCAGACCTCGCAGGGGGTCGCAGACGCGAAGCGTCTGAGCGAGGCCCTCGGTCCGGTCTATTTAAGTCGTCGATCGGCGGCATGCTCCTCCCTTGCCGTCCAGCCCTGACGCGCATCCATCGATTCCGCCGGCGCCGCCCGACAGCCGGCCGAGCCTACCAGCGACACCGGGGCTCGACAACGCCCGGATGTTGGCGTGCGTTTAGCACCCGGTTGGTGTCCGGTTACCAGACGCAACGGCCGGCTACAGCACGAGCGTCGTGCCGTAGGCCCGCAGCCAGCGCACGTGCTCGCGATAACCGGGGCTCCGCGCGGCGAGCAGTCGCCAGAACCGGGGTGAGTGGTCCATCACCTCGAGATGGCATACCTCGTGCCAGACGACGTAGTCGAGCACGGCCTCGGGCGCGAGCAGCAGACGCCAGTTGAAGCTCATCGCTCCCGATCGCGAGCAGCTGGCCCAGCGCGTGCGCTGGCTGCGGATCGTCAGCGCCGAGTACGAGGTTCCCGCTAGCGCGCAGGCCCGCTGCAGTCGTGGTTCGATCTCCGATCGCGCCGCCCGGCGGTACCACCGCTCGAGCGCCACGTCGCGCTCGGACCCGTCGGGAACGAGCAGCACGTCACCTCGCCGTGTCACCCGCTGGCGCCCGAGCTCGCCCCGCAGTGCGAGCGCCCGCCCGAGGTAAGGCACCGTGTCGCCCCGGGCGGCGACCGCGGCGCGCGCGGTCTCGAGCTCCGCGACGCGGCGCTCGATCCACGGCCGGAGCTCGCGGATCGCGGCCGCCGCCTCGCGCTCGGGGGCGCGGCGCGGCAGCACGACTTCGATTCCCCGGGCGGCGTCGACGGTCACGCGAACTCGACGTGCCCGATCCGAACGCCGCACCTGGTAGACGACCGGCTCCATGGCAAGACAGGGTACGGTCCGTTTCCGACGGCAGCAATGTGTCCCGGAGTCGCCCCATGAGCTCGTTTCCCCAACTGACCGAGCCGCTGACCGATGGCACCGTCGCGCTCCGCGACTACGTCGAGCGCGACATCCCGGAGATCCTGATCGCCTACCAGGACGATCCCGGGCTCCACGTGCGCAGCGGCGAGGATCGGCCGCCGAGCGGGGCCGAGCTCGGCCGCCTGGCCGAACGCGAGTGGGCCGATCGCAACGCCGGCGAGAGGGCGGCGCTGACGATCCTCGAGCCGGACTCGGACACCTGCCGGGGCCAGATCCGCGTGCAGCCGGTCGACTGGGACCAGTCCCGCGCCGAGATCGGCATCTGGCTGGCGCCGCAGGTCAGAGGCCGCGGGCTCGGGCGCGGGGCGCTCCGGCTCGCCGGCGGATGGCTGCTCGGCCCCTGCCGGCTCGCCCGCGTGGAACTGGTCGTCGAGCGCGACAACGCGGCGATGATTCGCGCCGCGCAGGGCGCTGGGTTCGTGGCCGAGGGCATCCTCCGCGAGTACGTCCGCAAGCGCGGGAAGGGCGTCGACGTGGCGATCATGTCGCTGATCCCAGGGGACCTGTGAATGAACTACTGGCGCGTGAAGGTCCCGGCCGGCGTCCGCTCGCCATTCGAGGTCTACGTCAACGGGGTGCCCCAGGAGCTCGGCACCGACTATCGGATCTCGTCCGGCGAGCTCCTGTTCGAGCGGGAGCTGGTCAGCCAGAAGCTGAGCGGCTGGGCCTGGTTCCTCGGGTTCTGGGGGATCGGAACCTACAAGCGCAACGACGAGGTCGACATCCGCTATGAGGTCGACGGCCAGCCGCGGCTGGCCCACGCGCGCGAGATCACTCCGCCGTCCGCACGACCTCGCGTTTGACCCACGGGCGCAGCAGTCGGAGCGCCGCCAGGATCGCCTGCGTCGCCGGCGAGCGGTTCAGCGTGTAGAAGTGGATGCCCGGCGCGCCGCGGGCCAGCAGCTCGGCGCACTGGAGCGTCGCGTAGGAGACACCGAGCTGAAGCACCGCGCTCGGAAACGGGGCGCGCTGCTCGAGCTGCCTGAGCAGCGAGTGCGGGATGCAGGCACCGCACATCCCGGTGATCGTCTTGATCTGGGCCACGTCGGTGATCGGCATGATCCCGGGGATGATCGGGACGTCGATCCCGATCGCCCGCGCCTCATCGACGAACTGGAAGTAGACGTCGTTGTCGAAGAACAGCTGGGTCACCAGGAAAGAGGCGCCGGCGTCGACCTTCTGCTTGAGGAAGCGCAGGTCGCTCGCGAGGTCGGTCGCCTCGGGATGGATCTCCGGGAAGCAGGCGGCTCCGATGCTCATCGAATACCGCTTGTCGATCAGCGCCGCGAGCTCGCTCGAGTAGCGCAGACCACCTGGATGCGGCCTCCACTCGGTCTCGCCGCGCGGCGGGTCGCCTCGGAGCGCGAGCACGTTCTCGATCCCGGCGTCCTCGAGGCTGTCGAGGATCACGCACAGCTCGTCACGGGTGGCGCCGACGCAGCTCAGATGCGCCATCGCCTCGATTCCGAGCTCCTGTTTGATCCACTTCGTGAGCTCGAGCGTCAGGCCGCGAGTCGATCCGGCCGCGCCATAGGTCACCGACACGAAGTCGGGCGCGAGCTCGCGCAGGGCTGCGAGGGCCGCGCGCAGATTCTGCTCGCCCTCTTCGGTCTTGGGGGGGAAGAACTCGAACGAGAAGACGGGCTCGTCGGTGGTGGCGAGGATTTGATCGATTCGCATGGTGGCGGCACTGTACCAACCTTGACACAACTGTGTCAAGGTTTAGATCGCGCGAAATTCCCAGCGAGCCAGATCGCCGTCGGACTCGCGCGAAATCCGCCCTGCCAGCTCCAGGTGGCGCAGGTAGCAGAGCGTCTCCTGCAGCCGCCAGCCGGCGTTCGCCTCGGTCAGCGGCTCGCCGAAGATGCTCGGCGCGATCTCGACGGCGGGCTTGGGCTCGTCCCGCACCGCCGCCAGCGCGGCGTCGAGCCGTTCACGTACGAGCCTGCGGTTGCCCTCGATGTGCCCGTGCGACGTCGATGAACGGCTTGCCGTGTCCGGACAGCGCGAGCCGGGCCCCGAGCACGTCGGTCTCATCCAGCGAATGCAGGAACTCGCCGATCGGATCGGGCGTCCAGCCGTAGTCGAAGAACAGCGAAATGCGGCCGAGCACGTGGTCGCCTGAGATCAGCAACCGCCGCTCCGCCTGGAACAGGCAGACGTGCGACGGGGCGTGACCGGGGGTCTCGTGCACCGTCCAGATCCCGAGATCCGTCTCGATCTCGACGCCGGGTACCAGCGGACGATCGGGCTCGATCACCCGCGATATCCCCGACGGGATGTCCTTGGCGTGCTCGGCGTAGCGGCGGAGTGCCGCGTCCGGCACGCCACTCTGACGCCCCATCTCGAGCCGGCGCGCGAGCGCGAGGTCGCGGTCGCTCGCGGTCGCGAACGCATGCTCGTGGTTGGGGTGCATCCAGAACTCGCAGCCGGTCCGGTCGCGGATCGTCGCCGCCTGACCCCAGTGATCGGGATGCGCGTGAGTGCACGCGAGCAGCCGCACCTGATCCACGCTCAGACCCACCTGGGCGAACGACCGCTCGAGCTCGACCATCGACCCCGGCTCGTGCATGCCGGTGTCGACCAGCACCACCCCATCGCGGGCCGCGATCGCCCAGGCGTTGCAATGCGGCACGCCTGGGAGCGGCATCGGCAGTCGCAACCTCCAGAGGCCGGGGATCACCCGTTCCCCGCGACCGAGCTCGGGTCTACGTGCCATGGCTGCGCACGATATTCGTAGCGAACCTAGACTCGCGGCTCGGATGGCCAAGCGCACCCGCAAGCGCGAGAAGCTCGCTGCCCCGGTGAGCGAGTACCGCGATGCCGAGGGCAACGTGTTGACGCTGCGCGGGTCGCTCACCCCGGGCGCGCGCCGTGAGTATGCCGACACGCTCGCCGGCGGCCTTCAGCGCGAGGACGCCTGGCAGCGCGCGACCGAGCTCTTGTTCGAGCGCCTCGCGGTCTCGTGGACGATCTCAGGGCTCGAGATCACGCGGCAGAAGGAGCTGCTCGGCCGCTACCGGATCGCCACCGGCGACGAGCGGCGGTTCGTCCGCGATTCGCTCCGCGAGCACGTCACCGAGCACTTCCCGGAGCTCCAGGCGCCATGATCGATCCCGACGGCTTCGCGACGCTGATCTGCGACTGGTGCATCGAGGCCCGCGAGGGCGATCAGGTGCTGATCGGCATGACCCCGCTGTCACTGCCGCTCGTGGCCGGCCTCCATCGCGCGCTGCTCGAGCGCGGCGCGTGGCCGCTGATCCGGCTCGCGCCGAGCGTGCTCATCGACGACTTCTACCGCCATGGCACCGAGCGCCATCTCGACTCGTTTGCGCCGCTCGAGCTCGTCGAGGTGCAGCGGGCCGACGCGGTCATCGGCATCGACGCGCCGGTCAACACGCAGGCCCTGGCCGGGATCGATCCAGCGCTGATCGCCCGCGTCGCCCGGGCCCGGTCCTCGGTCCAGGAGGCGCGGCTGGCGCTGAGGTGGTGCGGCACGGTGTGGCCGACGCCGGCGCTCGCCCAGCAGGCGCGGATGAACGAGGGCGACTACGCCGCGTTCGTCGAGCGCGCGCTGTTCCTCGACCGCCCCGACCCGGTCGCGGCGTGGCGCGAGCTGAGCGACCGCCAGGCGTTGGTGGTCGACCGCCTGACAACAGCTCGCGAGATCCGGATCGAGGCCGACGGGACCGACCTGCGACTCCGCGTCGAGGGTCGCACCTGGATCAACTCCAACGGCCGGCACAACATGCCGAGCGGCGAGGTTTTCACGGGCCCGATCGAAGATTCGGCCAACGGGACGATCCGGTTCACCGTCCCCTCGAGTCCACGCGGCGTCGACGTCGCCGGCGTCGAGCTGACCTTCGAGGACGGGAAGGTGGTCGCCGCCACCGCCGAGCGAGGCCAGGACTACCTCGACGCCGCGCTCGCCACGGACCCCGGGGCCCGCTTCCTCGGCGAGCTCGGTATCGGGACGAACTCCGGCATCGACCGCCCGACCGGCTCGACCTTGCTCGACGAGAAAATGGCCGGAACCGTCCACCTCGCGCTCGGCCGCTCGTATCCCGAAACCGGCGGGCGGAACTCCTCAGCCCTGCACTGGGATCTGATCTGCGACCTTCGCGACGGCGGCGGCCGCCTGACCGCCGACGGCGAGCCGGTCAGCCTCTAGCCGGCGCCTCCTCACGGAGCGATAACGAGGGTGGGCGGGGGTCCAGTTCCCGAGTGCAGTAGCTTCCGGGACGAACATGCGCCGGACCAAGATCGTCGCCACCATCGGGCCCGCGTCACGCGACCTCGAGACGCTCACCCGCATGGCCGAGGCGGGGATGGACGTGGCGCGCCTGAACTTCTCGCACGGCAATCGCGAGGTCCACGCCGAGAACGCCGAGCTGGTCCGCCGGGCCGCCTCCGCAGCCGGCCGGCAGGTGGCGATTCTCCAGGACCTTCCCGGCCCGAAGCTCCGGATCGGCGCGCTCAAGGACGACATCGCCGAGCTCAAGCCCGGCGAGAAGCTCGTGCTCGCGTGCGGTTCGTCCGAGCCCGGCGACGGCGAGGTGATGCCGGTCACCTGGGCCGGCCTCGCCGGCGCGGTGGACCCCGACGACGTGATCTACCTCGCCGACGGCGCGATCCGGCTGCGCGTCACGAAGATCCGCGAGGGCGACGGCGAGGTCGAGACCGCGGTCGAGATCGGCGGCTCGGTGGCCTCGCGCCAGGGCCTGAACATCCCGGGCTCCACTCGCGGGCTGGCGGCGGTGCCCGAGGAGGATCTCGACATGCTCCGGTTCGGCGAGTCGATCGGGGTCGATCTGGTGGCGCTGTCGTTCGTCCGCACGGCCGAGGACGTCACGTTCGTCCGCCGGCACACGCGCCTGCCGCTGATCGCCAAGATCGAGAAGCCCCAGGCGGTCGACGCCGCCGAGGAGATCATCCGCGCCGCCGACTGCGTGATGGTCGCGCGCGGCGACCTCGGGATCGAGCTTCCGATCGAGGACGTCCCGATCGTGCAGAAGCAGCTGCTGCGAATCGCCGGCAAGCTGGCGCGCCCCTCGATCACCGCCACCCAGATGCTCGACTCGATGGTGAATTCGTCGCGGCCGACGCGCGCCGAGGTCGCCGACGTCGCCAACGCGATCCTCGACGGCACCGACGCGGTCATGCTCTCCCAGGAGACGGCGATCGGGTCCTACCCGGTAGGCGCGGTCGCGATGATGGCCTCGGTCGCGGAGCGGACCGAGCACACGCTGCCGTACCGGACCTGGAACGAGGAGCGGGTCCGGCGCGACGCCCGCGACCCCGCGTACACGGTGGCGTACAGCATGTGTGCCGCTGCGCGTGACCTGCACCTGGCCGCGCTGGTGGTGCCGACCCTGTCAGGCCGCTCGGCGCGGCTGATCTCCGCCCACCGTCCCCAGGTGCCGATCTACGCGCTGTCGCCCGGCAAGGAGACCGTCCGGCGCTGCAGCCTGATGTGGGGCGTGCAGGCCGGGTCGATGCGCCGGCACGAGGTCACCGAGGCGCTGATCGCGGACTCGGCGCGGCGCGTGGTCGAGCTCGGTTGGGTCAAGCCGGGCGCGCGCGTCGGGATCACCGCCGGGCTTCCGAGCGGCCGCCCCGGCACCACGAGCCTGATGCAGATCCAGCGGGTGTAGTTGGGGGCCGCCTTCGGCGGCATCCGTGGGACCGGGAGGGCCCGTCCGGGCCTATGCCGTGGCGCGCGCGTAGAACTCGGCCTCGAGGGCGCCGAGCTCGGTGGCGGGGTCGTCGCCGTAGAACCACTCGCGCGCGATCCGGTGGAAGTTCCCGCGCGCGTGAAGCTGGGATAGCACGGCCAGCGTCAGCACCTCCATCCGCCGGCCGAAGATGTGGTCCGGTGGCGCGGACTCGTGGCGGAGCTGGCCGAAGTACTCAGAGCGCGGGTCGCTCATGTCGATCAGCACCTGCGTGGCGTAGTCGGGCGTGAGCTCGGTGTCCTGGTCGACCGTGTACCAGGACGTCGCCGCGCGGAAGTGCGCGAGCACACGCTGCGGGTCGAACTTGTCGGGCTCGGGGAAGAAGCCGATCTCGGATCCCAGCCGCATGATCGTCTCGGTGTCGCTCTCGATGATCGCGCGCGCGACCTGGATCTCGAGCTCGACCGCCCCGGGCGGCATCCGCTTGAACAGCCCGAAGTCGTAGAACACCATGCGTCCGTCGTCGAGCAGCATCGAGTTGCCCGGATGGGGGTCGCCCGAGAACTGGTGGTGGCGGTAGAGGCAGCCGAAGTAGAAGCGAAACAGGATCTCGCCGATCCGGTCGCGCTCCTCGTGCGGATAGCTCTTGAGGTCCTCGAACCCGGTGCCCGAGATGAACTCCGAGACCAGCACGCGCTCGCGTGACAGGGAGGTCACCACCTCGGGGATCACGATGAACGGGTGGCCGCGGAAGATCCGCGCCAGCGTCCGCTGATTCTGGGCCTCGAGCTCGTAGTCGAGCTCGTCGTGGATGCGCTCTGAGATCTCGCGGCCGATCGACTGGGGATCGAGCCCGGGTGCGATCCGCTTGGCCAGCCGCAGGATCAACCCGAGGTTCTGCATGTCGGACCGGACCGCGGCGGCGACCCCCGGGTACTGGACCTTGACCGCGACCTCGCGGCCGTCGTGGAGTCGCGCCCGGTAGACCTGGCCGATCGAGGCGGCCGCCACCGGCTCTGCGTCGAACTCGGCGAACACCTCCTTGAGCGGGTCGTCGAGCTCCTCCTCGATGACCTTGCGCATGTCCTTGAACGCGACGTTCGGAGCGGCGTCGCGGAGCGCGGCAAGCTTGTGCTGGAACTCCTCGCGGTACTCGTCGGGCACGATGCCAACATCGAGGAACGACAGCACCTGCCCGAGCTTCATCGCGGCGCCCTTCATCGTGCCGAGCGCGGTCACGATCTGCTCGGCGGCCTCGATCTGGCGCTTCTCGAGCGCGACCTTCCGCTGCTCGTCGTTGCGGGTCACGTTGGCCGCGCGGGTGCCCGCCTGACGGATCGCCTGCCCAGCAGCCAGCCCCCCGATTCTCGCGGTCCGCCCCACGCGCGAGGTGGGGATCTTGTCCTTCGCCACGTTCCTAGATGCTAGTGGGCCCGCTGGTAGCCGGTGCTCTTACGTCTGCACGCGCGAGCCCGGGACGATGTCGTCGGACCCGTCGGGCCACCGGACCCAGGCCTTGTGTCCGCCGTCGTAATCGTCGCCGAGCAGGATCAGCGTGGCCGGCTCGCCAAGCGCGGTGCACGTCGCGCTCCCCTCCGAGTCGAGCCCGCGCCAGATCCGCACGAACCGGTTGTGCTCGAGCTCGTCGGCGACCGTGGTCGGGTCGGTGTGGCCGGGATGGATGTGGGTCTGCGGCGGCAGCGTGAGCAGCTTGTCCATGATCGAGGTCTTGATATCGGCAAACCCGGTGCTGCCGGGCGCATGAACGCCGCCCACCGAGCCCTTGAACAGCGTGTCGCCGGTGAACACGTCGGTGCCGTTCACGAGCAGCGACAGCATGCCGGCGGTGTGGCCCGGCGTGTGGATCGGCTCGATCTCGAGCGTGCCGCTCTGGATCGCTTCGCCGGGGGCCATCGTTCCGGTGGCGGCGGTCACCTGTCCGCGCTCGAGCTCGTGGATCAGGACGGGCGTTCCCGGATGGCGGTCGAGCACGCGGCCAACCTCGGAGACGTGATCGTGATGGTGATGCGTGAGCAGTATGTGCGTGAGCGAGAGCTGGCCCCGCTTGAGATATTCGAGCAGCGGCGCGACCGGGCCGCCGGCGTCGATCATCACCGCGTGTCCACCCGGCTCGTCGGCGACCACGTAGGTGTTCGACAGGAAGTCGTCGTTCATAGAGCGCTCAACGATCACGCCGAGCAGCGTACTCTTACGCGCCATGAGCCTCCTCCACACCTGTTACCGAATCACCGACATCGACCGTTCGGTGGCGTTCTACGAGGCGCTGGGCTTCGAGGAGCGACGCCGGGCTCCGATCCGCGAAGAAGCGATCAACGTGTTCATGAGCCTGCCCGATGACGGCCCCGAGCCGCGTCTGGAGCTGACCTACAACTTCGGCGTTGACTCGTACGAGCTCGGCACCGCGTACGGGCACATCGCGATCAGCACCCAGGACATGGATGGCACGCTGGCGCGGCTGAAGGAGCAAGGCATCGAGCCCGAGCGTCCGCCGTACACGATCAACAAGGGCGGCAGCCGCCTGTGCTTCGTGCGCGACCCGGACAACTACCGGGTCGAGATCATCGAGCGCAACGGGTCGGGCTGACGTATCCGCGCGCAGGCGCTAGCCTGAGCATCTCGATGGCGGATCCGGGCAAGATCGGCAAGCTGCTGCAGCAGGTCGCGATGGGGGTCGCGGCCCACGATCGCGAGAACCCCGACCACAACACGTGGGGGATCGGCATGGCTCACTTCGACATCGAGCGGCTCGACCTCGACGAGGGCGAGGAACTGATCCCGGGCATCGTCCTGCAAGCCGACGGCGGGCAGACCGGCCAGTTCCGGATCCTGTGCGACGGCGAGCACGACCAGGGCGAGGTCGAGGAAGAGGAAGAGGTCGTCGACGCGGTCGCCAGCCAGGAGTTCGCGCAACCGCTTCAGGTGCCGGGCCCCGCGCCCCGGATCAAGCCGCCGTTCTAGCCGGAGCCGGCCGGCGTGACGTATTCGATCGTCGCGCGCGATCGCGACACGGGCGAACTCGGCGTCGCGGTGCAGTCGCACTGGTTCTCGGTCGGGTCGCTGGTGACCTGGGCACGTCCGGGCATCGGCGCGGTCGCCACCCAGGCGAACGTCGACCCGGGCTACGGTCCGCGCGCGCTCGACCTGCTGGCGGGCGGGACGTCTCCGCAGGATGCACTCGACCAGCTCCTGGCCGCGGACGCTGCCGCGTCCTCGCGCCAGGTGGCGGTGATCGACGCCCGCGGAGAGGTCGCGGCGCACACGGGCTCGGCCTGCATCGACTGCGCCGGCCACGTCACCGGCCCTGACGTCTCCTGCCAGGCGAACATCATGGCCTCTGAGCGGGTCTGGCCGGCGATGCTCGAAGCCTTCACCGCCGCCACGGGCTCGCTGGCGAGCCGACTGCTGGCTGCCCTCGACGCCGCCGAGGGCGAAGGCGGTGACCTCCGCGGCCGCCAGTCGGCGGCGATCCTGGTCGTGCCGCCGGACGGCGAGGCGTGGCAGACAGTCGTGTCGCTGCGCGTCGAGGACCACCCCGAGCCGCTCGCAGAGCTGCGCCGGCTGGTCGATCTGAACCGTGCGTACTCGCTGGCCGGGCAGGCCGACGAGCTGCTGAACTCCGGGCGCCACGACGAGGCCGCGCGGCTGTACGTGGAGGCGAGCGAGCTCGCGCCGGGGAATCACGAGCTGATGTTCTGGGCCGGACTCGGGACCGCCCAGGCGGGCGACGTAGACGCCGGCGTGGAGCAGGTGCGGGCCGCGATCGCGCTGGAGCCCAACTGGTTCGAGCTGTTGCCGCGCCTGGACTCCGAGGTCGCCCCGTCTGCGGTTGCGGTGCTGGCGCGCCTGCGGGACGGCTAATACGGGATGGAGGGCGCCTCGATGAGGAGGTCGCCGAGTGCGCGCGCGGAGAGCAGCTCCTTCGGTATGAACCCGCGGGCGACCTCGCATTCTTCCTCGTCTGGGAACCGTCTACTACCGGTTCCTGTTCGCCTTGGCGTGCGGCGAGCAGATCGACCCGGACTTCATCTCGAGGCTCGTCGACGCGGTCCTCGCGAGCATCGGCTCCGGCTAGCGCCGGCCTCGCGCCTGGCGCTTGGCCTCGCGCTTGACCGCCTGCTGCTCTCGCATCGCGTCGCGGCTCTGGTCGCGGATCTCCCGCCACGCCGTCCGCGCCTGGCGGAGCGCCTTGACGACCTGGGCGCGCGCGTCCTCGGCGGCCTTGGCGGCGTCGAGCACCTGCTGGCGGGTGCGGCGGCCATGGGTCAGCAGGTTGAACGACCACAGGCCGGTCTCGAGCAGGCGCGCCGCGCGCTCGAGGTCGGAGTACACGGCGTCGCGTAGCTCGGTGCCCCGGAGGCCCTCCTGGATCCACCGGACGCGGGACTCGAACGCGACCTCGCTGAGACCGGTGAGCGCGCGTGCCGCGATCATCGGCTCGGGATCGCGCGGGTCGACCTCGGCTCGCGCCGCGAGCTCCTCGCGGGCCACGGTCACGATGCGGCTGTACATGTCTCCCCACGCGGCCCGCAGCGCCGGCGTCGAGTCGATCAGCTCGCCGAACCGCGGCATCAACTCGACGACCTCATCGGGAACCGCGTCGAACATCTCCATGTCCCGCTTCATCGCTCGCACCACCGTTTCGGTCAGCGATTCGCCGGGCGGCCGCTCCCGGAGCATCCGCGCGACGCTTTCGACCGCCTCGTCGGCCCAGTCGAGGACCATCGACTCCTTCGTCGGGAAGTAGTTGAAGATCGTCTTCTCGGAGACGCCGACGATCTCGGCGACCTCAGACACCTTGACGCTTGTCGAATCCCCGGGTGACGAACATGAACGTCGCGACGTCCGAGATTCGCTGCCGCATGGCGCGCCGCTTGCGCTCGCGCAGCCCTTCGTCCGGGATGGCGGCGGGCCTCGAGCGCCTCCTGAGCCCGGCGCGCGCGGCGGAAGGAATCGGCCAGCTCGTCGCCGAGCTCGGCGACCAGGAGCTGGTGGAGGCGGTCCTCGCCGACGAACGGATCGCCCAGTGGCTCTTCGTCGTGATCCATCGCGGAAAGCATAGGACGTTAATTACAGTTGCAGAATTATTTCAGTCACTGTAGAGTTAGCTCCCATGACCCAGACACCAGCAATCGAAACCGAAGGTCTGACCAAGCGCTTTGGTGAGTTCATGGCGGTCGCGGATCTCGACCTGCGGGTCGAGACCGGAACGGTCGTGTCGCTGCTCGGGCCCAACGGCGCCGGCAAGACGACGACGGTCCGGATGCTCGCGACGCTGCTCCGCCCGGACGCCGGCTCGGCCCGCGTCGGCGGCCACGACGTCGTGCACGACGCGGCGGTGGTCAGAGCGCTGATCTCGCTGACCGGCCAGTTCGCCGCGCTCGACAAGAACCTCACCGCGCGCGAGAACATCGTGCTCATGGCCCGGCTGCGCGGGCGCGACCGGCGCGAGGCGGCCGCCGTCGCCGACGGGCTGATCGAGCGGTTCGCGATCGACGAGTTCCGCAACCGGCTCGTCAAGAACCTGTCCGGTGGCGAGCGCCGGCGGGTCGACCTCGCCGCGGGCCTGATCGACACCCCGCACGTGCTCGTGCTCGACGAACCGACGACCGGACTCGATCCGCGCAGCCGCCAGGTCGTGTGGTCGACGATCCGCACGCTCGTCGACGACGGCGTCACGCTGCTGTTGACCACCCAGTACCTCGAGGAGGCGGATGCGCTCGCCGATCGCGTGGTGCTGATCGACCGCGGCCGCGAGGTCGCCGCCGGCACGCCCGCGCAGCTCAAGGCGCAGGTCGGCGAGCAGCGGATCGACGTGATCGCGGCCGACGCCACCGAGTTCGCGCGCGTAAGCGAGTTGCTCGGCCGGCGGTTCGACATCTCTGAGTCCGCCGAGCAGCGGACGGTCTCGGTCGTCGCCCCTGATGAAGCGGAGGACTTGGCCCGCGTCGCTGCCGCGGTGGCGGAGGCGCGGATCGGCGTCGACGAGATCGCGCTCCGGCGCCCGACGCTCGACGACGCGTTCCTCACCCTGACCGGGCACCCGGCCCACCAGGAGCCGGACCTCGCCGAACCCGAACCCCAACCGACGGAGGTGGCCGCATGAGTGCGATCGCAATCCCCGCCCCTGCCCACCGGGCCGGCGGCGGCGCGGCGGTCCGGTTCATCCGGGACACCGCGCTGCTGACCGTCCGCAGCCTGCGGGCGATCCCGCGCGTGCCCGAGCGGCTGCTCGACGTCACGATCCAGCCGATCGTGTTCATCCTGCTGTTCCTGTACGTGTTCGGCTCGGCGATCCACGTCCCGGGAGTCAGCTACAAGGACTACCTGTTCCCCGGCATCATCGCCCAGTCGCTCGCGTTCGGGATCATCGGCGCGGGTGTCGCCACGTCCCACGACATGACCGAGGGCGTGATCGACCGGTTCCGCTCGCTGCCTATCAGCCGGCTCTCGATCATCACCGCGCAGGTGATGGGCCAGTTCTGCGAGCAGTTGCTGGGCCTCACGATCGTCGTCGTGTTCGGGCTGCTCCTCGGTTGGGACCCACATCTGACCGCGCCCCATGCGGCCGAACTGGTCGGGCTGATGTCCCTCGGGATGTTCGCCTTCACCTGGATGGGCGTGCTGCTCGGGATGCTCGTCCGCTCGCCCGACGCGATGCAGGGGGTGGGCTTCATCGTGATCTTCCCGCTCGCGTTCATGGCCGGGACGTTCGTGCCGATCGCCGGCATGGATGCGATCCCGCGGGCGATCGCCCAGTGGGATCCGATCTCCGCCCTGGTTGGGAGCGTCCGCGGGCTGACCGAGGGCGTCCACTCGAGCGGGTCGTGGCAGCTCGTCCATCCCCAGCTCGCGATGGCGCTCTGGTGCCTGCTGATCATCGCCGTGTGCGTGCCGCTGGCGCTGCGGCGCTTCAACCGGACGCTGGCGGCCTGACTTGGCGCCGGTGTTGGCGGATAACTCGGAGATAGTCCGAGTTATCCGCCAGACGCGGACATCGCGCGGTCGGCGTGCGGTCAGGCCCGGGCCGGCGACCGGGTTCCGATCCTCCGCGCGCCACGCCTGGAGCACCGTCGAGCGACGCGTCGACCAGCCGGTCGGTGAACATCTTGCTGTCGTTGAGCCGCGGGAACTGGGCGCCGGGCACGTCGACCTCGAGGAACCGGCACAGCGGCTCCCAGCCTTCGGTGACGTTCCACACGAGCAGCCGTTCCTCGGGGATCGCGCGCTGCACCTGCTCCTGGTAGCGGGTGATGGCCTCGGCGAGCTGACCCGGCCGCAGCTCGGCGCCGCTGAAGACGCCCTGGGCCGCCCACATCCTCCGCATCAGCTCCATATAGGCGTGCCACTCGGGATCGATGATCTCGCGTGCCTTGGATATGTGCGCCATCGGCGAGCGGCCGTAGAGCACGTCCCAGATCGTGTCGAGCATGCTCTGCTCCCACGCTTCCGGGTCGCGCACGCTCAGGACCACCTTCGCGTCCGGGTAGGCGTCCGCCAGCTCTCGGTAGAAGAAGGAGCCGGGCCAGTCGACGGTCGACTCGTGCTCCCCGAAGATCGCGTCCCAATCGGCGTCGGCGTCCATTGCTTGCGACCAGTGTTCGGTCAAAGGCAGGTCCGTGAGGACGTTGACCATGTGGTAGCAGGGGCCGAACCCGAGCATCTCGAGCGCTGCCTTCTGCGAGAGCGTGCCGGTGCGCGGCAGCCCCGCTCCAATTACCTTCATGTGCTTCCTCCTGTTCTGCGATCTGGCTCGGCGACGATCACGTAGAAGCCGAGGTGAAGCTCGCTCAGGCCGAGCAATCCGCGGTGGCGCTGGTGCCATCGACCGGTGTCTAGATCCGCGCCGAGTTCCTCTATGGCGCGATCCACCGCGGCGGAGCTTACCTGCGCAAACACGGAGATGCCGGCTCGCACTCCCGGATCAAGATAGGCCTCGGGCCGGCGCCAGAACGCACCGTAGAACCCGTCCACGCAATCGTGGGCAACCGGCACCGGGACGATGTGGACCGTGCCGAGGGCGGCTTGGAGCTCGGATTCCCATGCTCCTGGCTGCCGGTACTGCGCCGGGATCACGTCGAGGAACTCCGGCAGGTACTCGGTGGTCAGCCAGAACAGATCGGCCTCGCCGGGGTTCGCGTTGAACAGCACGACCCGCTCGGAGGCCACGCGGCGCAGCTCCTGAAACCCCCGCGTCCGGTCGGTCCAGTGGTGATCTGACAGCACCGCCATCACCGCGTCGAACGCCCCGTCTGCGAACGGGAGATCCTCCGCATGCCCGCGCACGACCGGTGCGGCGCCCGGCGGGCGCTGCGCGATCATCACCGGCGAGGGCTCGAGCGCGACCACCTCGCGGCCGGCCGGCTCGTAGGCCCCGGCGCCGGCGCCCACGTTGAGCACGGTGCGGGCGTCGCCGAGCGCGTCCCAGATCGCGGCGGCGATCCGCGGATCGGGCCGGCGGGTGGTCGTGTAGCTCCGCCCGATCGTGTCGTACAGCTCGGGCGCGGTCACGGGTCGATCAGCACTCCGGGGTTGAGCGCGCCGCCGGGATCGACCGCCGTCTTGGCCGCGCGCAGCGCCGCCGCGAACGGCTCGGGCCGCTGGCGGTCATACCACGGCCGATGGTCGCGGCCGACCGCGTGATGGTGGGTGATCGTGCCGCCGCCCTCGATCACCGCGTCGGCAGCAGCCCGCTTGACCGCGGCCCACTGCTCGAGCTCGGCGCCGCGGCGCGCCGGCGCGAGGATCGTGTAGTACAGCGCGGGGCCGTCGGGATAGACGTGGGTGAAGCGGCAGGTCACCGTTCCCCCGCCGCAGACCTCGCGGACGGTCTCGCATACGTCCGCGACCACGCGCTGGTGGAAGGCCGGAAATCGCTCCCAGGTGATCGCGGTCTCGAACGTCTCGGACAGCACTCCGATCGCTATGAGCACATCGCGCAGGTAAGGAGCGCGCAGGAACGCCTCGCGCCAGCTCCCGACGGCCTCACCGCTCGCCGGGCGGGCGCCGCGGCGCTCCCATGTTCCGCCGTGGTCGCCACAAAGCTCGAGCGCGGTGGTCATCGAGCGCTCGACGTCGTGGCCGGCCGACTCGAAGCCGAGCACGAGCAGGGCGTGCGAGCCGTCGCCGGCGCCCGTCACCTCGGCTTCGCGCGCGTCGATCAGGCGGCAGTTCGTGGGATAGAGGCCCGACTGCGACAGGGCCCTGACCGCCTCTGCGCCCGCGGTGAACTGCTCGAACCGCACCGGGGCAGAGGCGCGATACACCGGGCGGGGGCGGACCCTGACCCACGCTTCGGTGATCACCCCGAGCGTCCCCTCCGAGCCGATCAGCATCCGGTCGGGCGACACACCGGCGCCCGATCCCGGCAGCCGCCGGGACTCCCATGCGCCGACCGGCGTCAGCGCCCGTACCGACTCGACGAGGTCGTCGATGTGCGTGTAGAGCGTCGCGAAGTGGCCGCCGGCGCGCGTGGCGATCCACCCGCCTAGCGTCGAGAACTGAAACGACTGGGGGAAGTGGCGCAGCGTGAGGCCGTGCTCTGAGAGCTGCTGCTCGAGTCGCGGCCCGGTGGCGCCGGCCTGGATCCGGGCCGACAGCGACACCGGGTCGACCTCGAGCACGCGGTCGAGCGCCTTGAGATCGATCGTCACGACCCCGGCGTAGCCCTCGCAGCCGGCCGCCTCGACGCCTCCGACGACGCTCGTGCCGCCGCCGAACGGGATCACGGCCGCGCCGGCGGACAGCGCCCACTCCAGCGTGGCCTGCAACTCGGCCTCGTCGTTCGGGCGCGCGACGACGTCCGGCGGATGATCGAAGCGGCCGCGGAACGCGCGCACGACGTCGACGTAGGATCGGCCGTACGCGTGGAGCGCGCGCTCGTAGTCGCCGCTGGCGCAGATCGGCTCGAGCGCTTCGGGTGGTCGCAGCCGAGGCTCGCGCAGCGAGACTTCCGAGAGCGGCACCGGTTGCTCGGGGTCAGGCGACCCGAAGCCCAACCGATCGGTCAGGAATTCCGCGGCTCCGCGGAGCTCCTCCGGGGATGGCTGCTCATCCTCATAGCCCCATCCCCAGTGCTTGAGTCGCCGCGGCACGGATACCGACCCTACCCGGGCAGGTACCGTGTGTCGCGTGGCGGTGTCTGCCGGTGTCCTCGCTCGTGGTCCCTGGGATCCCGACCAGGTGGACGCCGCGTGGCGTTCTGAGCCGTTCGATCCGCCCGGCGAGGCGACCGACGCCGCCGACCTCGCCCTCGACGCGCTTCGCCGGCGCGGCTCGCCGAGCCACGACGGGCTCGCGGCGCGGCTGGTCGATTTCGAGGACGCCCCCGGCCGGCTGTCGCTCGAGCTCCAGCCCGCGCGCTGGGCGCTGCGCCTGATCCCGGCCGGGGCCGCCAACAGCCTGTCGGTGCTGTGCATGGTGCGTGACGCCGAGGGCCGCTGGCTGGCCGGACGCCGTGCCGGCTGGCTCGCGTCGTGGGCGGGCCGGTGGGCGCTCGGCGCCGGCGGCTCGGTCGAGGTCGACGAGAACCCGGCCCACACGCTCGGTCGCGAGCTGCTCGAGGAATGGTCGGTCGTGCCCGAACGGTTGCGGATCGAGGCGCTGCTGATGCTCCCGAGCGAGCTGGTGCTGCTCGTCGGCCAGGCCTGGCTCGCCGACGGCGCCACCGTCATCCCCGATCACGAGCACGACGAGTTCGCGTGGTGGTCGCCCGACCCCGCGGGGTGGCCGGCCGAGGCCGATGAGCCGCTGCACCGGCTGGCCGATCTGGTCCGGTCGTGATGCCGCTGCTGACGGACCGCTCTCCGGTGATCCGCGCGATCACCTTCGGGCGCCTCGAGATCGTCTCGTTCTGCCACTCGTGCGTCTACACGGCGCTGCTGATCTGCGCGTTCGCCCTGCACAGCCCGCAACCGGAGACGTTCATCTTCGGCCTGGCGCACGGCCTGCTGTGGATCGGGATGTCGCTCGTGTGCATCGCGGTGGCCCGCGCCCGCGTGATCCCGTACTGGCTGGCCGTCGACGTCGCCGTGCTCGGCGGGCTCGGACCGTTTGCGGGCACGATCGGGTTCGTGGTCGAGCAGCGCCGGCGTAGGCAGAAGGGCGTTTCGAAGCTACCCTTAGCCGTAGATGGCAGTCAGTAGCGGCACTGTCCAGGTCGTGATGCCGGCGATGGGCGATTCTGTCGCCGAGGGCACCGTGCTGGAATGGCGCAAGCAGGAGGGAGACACGGTCGAGGTCGACGAGACGCTCGTCGAGATCTCGACCGACAAGGTCGACGCCGAGGTTCCCTCGCCCGCCGCGGGGACGATCGTCAAGATCCACGCCGCCGAGGGGGAGACCGTCGCGGTGGGAGCCGTGCTCGCCGAGATTTCGACCGACGGCACCGGCGTGGACACCAACGGGGGAGGCGCGCCGAACGCGGTTGCGGCCACCTCGGTGTCCGCCGAGTCTCCGCCGGCCACGCCTGAGGAGGCCGTCGCCGGCGCCGCCGTCGAGGCGGCCGGAGTCGCGGCGGCGCAGGCGTCGACCGGCGCCGCGATCGACATCGTCACACCGACCGGCGGCGAGTCGGTCACCGAGGGCACGATCATCGAGTGGAGCGTGAAGGTCGGCGACACGGTCAAGGAGGGACAGACGGTCGTCGAGATCTCGACCGACAAGGTCGACATGGAGCTTCCCGCGCCCGCGTCCGGGACGATCACCGAGATCCTCGCCCAGGACGGCGAGACCGTCAACGTCGGGCAGGTGATCGCACGGATGACCGCCGGCGCCGGCAACGGCGCGGCCGCCCCGAGCGCCGGGCCTGCCGCCCCGGCCGCCGCGCCCGCTGCGACGCCCGTCGTCGACGGCGGCGCCAACATCTCTCCGATCGCACGCCGGATCGCCGCCGAGCAGGGAGTTGGACGTCGCCGGCCTGCACGGCACCGCGCGGGGCGGCCGCATCGTCAAGGCCGACGTCCTCGCGGCGGCAGGCAACGGAGCGACAGCCGAACCACAGGCCCCGCCAGGGGCCCCATCAGAAAAACCCGCCGGCGCTCAGTTGATCAAGGGTGGCGCCGCCGTGCTCGCCCGCTACATGGACGAGAGCCGCTCGATCCCGACCGCGACCTCGTTCCGCACGCTCACGGTCACCGCGCTCGCCGGGCGGCGTGAGCAGCTCAAGGAGGCCGGCCGCCGGGTCTCGTTCACGCACCTGATCGCGTACGCGATCGCGCGCGTCGCCACCGAGGACATGGCGGTGATGGCCCACCACTTCGCCGAGATCGACGGCAAGCCCCACCGGATCGACGACAGCGCCTGCAACCTCGGCCTCGCGGTCGACGTCGAGAAGAAGGACGGAACCCGCACGCTGATGGTCCCGGTGATCCGCGACGCCGGGCGGATGAGCTTCGCCGAGTTCCTCGACGCCTACAACGCGCTCGTCGAGAAGGCGCGGACGAACACGCTCACCGCCGACGACCTGACCGGCGGGAACATCTCGCTGACGAACCCCGGCGGGATCGGCACGATCGCCTCCGTCCCGCGGCTGATGGTCGGCCAGGGCACGATCATCGCCACCGGCGCGATCGGGTATCCGCCGGGTCTCGGCGCAATCGGAGAGGCGATCGGCGCCGAGAAGGTCATGACGATGACCTCGACCTACGACCACCGGATCATCCAGGGCGCCGAGTCAGGACGGTTCCTCCAGCGGATCGACGCGCTGCTCGGAGGCGAGGACGGCTTCTACGAGCGCGTGTTCGCCGATCTCGGCGTGTCGCTCGGCCCGCTGGCGCCGGCCCCCGAGGCGCGCGCGATCACGCCGCCGGCCGGCGTCCCCGTCGTCGCGGCCGCGCCTGCAGTGGTCGACGAGGAGCTCATGCAGGCCGTTCAGGCGGCGACCTCGCTGCTCAAAGCCCACCGGACCCACGGACACCTCGCGGCCAAGCTCGACCCGCTTGGCCGTGAGCCGGAGGGCGATCCGGCGCTCGACCCGGTCCCGCTCGGGCTCACCCCTGGCCTGATGCAGCGGATCCCGGCGCGGATCCTGAGGATGTATGTCGCCGGCCAGACACTCGCCGACGCGCTGCCGCATCTGCGCGCGACCTACTGCGGGCCGATCGCGTACGAGATCGAGCACATCGCGTCGCACCGCCAGCGGCTGTGGCTGCGCGAGGCGATCGAGTCGGGCAAGTTCCGCAGCCCGCTCGCCACCGACGAGCAGAAGACGCTGCTGCGGCGGCTGACCGAGGTCGACGCGCTCGAGCGGTTCATGCACAAGGCGTACCTGGGCCAGAAGCAGTTCTCGATCGAGGGCCTCGACATGACGGTTCCGATGCTCGACGAGCTGATCCAACTCGCGGCCACGCGCGGCGCGCGCGAGGTCGTGATCGGGATGGCCCATAGGGGCAGGCTCAACGTGCTCGCGCACAACCTCGGCCGTCCGTACGGCTCGATCTTCGCCGAGTTCGAAGGCTCCTCGACGCTCGAGCCAATCACCACGATCCCGCTCGGCGGCACCGGGGACGTCAAGTACCACCATGGCGCCCAGGGCTCGTATCAGCTCCCGAGCGGCGAGTCGATCATCGTCCGCCTCGAGTCGAACCCGTCGCACCTGGAGTTCGTGGCGCCGGTCGCGGCGGGCGCGACGCGGGCGGCCCAGACCACGCGCCAGGGCCCGCACGCCCACCGCGAGACGAACGCGGCCGTGCCGGTGATCCTCCACGGCGACGCCGCATTCCCGGGACAGGGCGTCGTCGCCGAGACGCTCAACCTCCAGGCGATCGACGGCTACACGGTCGGCGGGACTATCCACCTCATCCAGAACAACCAGGTCGGCTTCACGACCGATCCGGACGACTCACGCTCGACTCACTGGGCGTCGGACCTGGCCAAGGGGTACGACGTGCCGATCATCCACGTCAACGCCGACGACGTGCCGGCGTGCATCAGCGCGGTTCGCCTGGCGTTCGCGTTCCGCCAGGAGTTCGGGCACGACGTGCTGATCGACCTGATCGGCTACCGGCGCTTCGGCCACAACGAGGCCGACGAGCCGGCGTACACCCAGCCCGAGATGTATCAGGTGATCAAGAAGCACCAGCCGGTCCGCGAGCTGTTCGCGCTCGATCTGATCGAGCAGGGCGTCGTCACCGAGCAGGAGTCGACCGAGCTGACCGACAGCGTCTGGGAGATCCTGACCGAGCAGCACCAGCATTTGAAGGAGAAGATCGCCGCCGGCAAGGAGCGCGACCACGCGACCGGCGAGTACGAGCTCGACCGCACCCCCTCGCCCGAGGTCAAGACCGCGGTGTCGTCCGATCGCCTCCGCGTGCTCAACGACGAGCTGCTGTCGGTGCCCGACGGGTTCACGATCCACCCCAAGCTCGTCCGGCAGCTCGAGCAGCGCCGGGAAGTGTTCGACGGCTCGGACGGCGGCGGAATGGTCTGGGCGCACGCGGAGGCGCTCGCGTACGCCTCGCTGTTGACCGAGGGGATCCCGATCCGGCTCACCGGCCAGGACACCGAGCGCGGCACGTTCAGCCAGCGCCACCTCGTCCTGCACGATCCGAAGACCGGCCAGGAGCACTGCCCGATCCAGCACCTCCCGGGCGCGCTGGCCCCGATGGAGCTCCACAACAGCCCGTTGTCGGAGATGGGCTGCCTCGGGTTCGAGTACGGCTACTCGCAGGAGGCGCCCGAGACGCTGGTGCTGTGGGAGGCGCAGTTCGGCGACTTCGCCAACGGCGCGCAGGTGATCATCGACCAGTTCATCGTCTCCGGCCTGGCCAAGTGGGGCCAGACCTCAAGGCTTACGTTGCTGTTGCCGCACGGCTACGAGGGCTCGGGCCCCGAGCACTCCTCGGCTCGGCTCGAGCGGTTCCTCCAACTCGCCGCCGAAGGCAACATCCGCGTTGCCAACCCGACGACGCCGGCTCAGTACTTCCACCTGCTGCGCCGCCAGGCCCGCGTGGCCAAGCAGCGTCCGCTCGTGGTCATGACGCCGAAGAGCCTGTTGCGCCTGCCGCAGGCCACGAGCGTGGTCAGCGAGCTCTCCGAGGGCCGGTTCCAGCCGGTGCTGGCCGAGCCCGAGCACGAGCGGGGGCAGGTCCGGCGGCTGATCCTGTGCACCGGCAAGCTCTACTACGAGCTCGCCGGACACGAGCTGCGCAAGGACAACCCGTACGTCGCGATCGGCCGCGTCGAGCTGCTGTACCCGTTCCCGCAGGCCGAGATCCTGGCGCTCGCCGAGAGCTATCCGGCGCTCGAGGAGGTCGTGTGGGTCCAGGAGGAGCCGCGCAACATGGGCGCGCGCGCCCACATGGGCCCGCGCCTGCTGCAGATCCTTCCTCATACCCTCAAGTTCGGCTACATCGGGCGACCCGAGCGCGCCGCGTCGGGCGAGGGCTATCCGGTGGCGCACGCGAACGAGCAGAACCGGATCATCACGACCGCGCTGAACATCGGCGATCCGGTCTCGCAGTACCCGCGAAAGCTCCCCGGCGAACGGTAATCGGGGCGCTGCGGTCGCCGGCCGCGTAAAAAAACACCTGCAAGCCGCATTCGGGTGCAGGTTTCTGGCACCCTTGCAGTCATAGGCTTTCGTAGAGACGGATCGAGAAGGGACAACTCCAGACGCCATCTCACGCCGGCGCTCGGCGTGCACGACATGGCGATCGATCTGGGCACCGCCAACACGCTCGTGTACGTCGGTGGCAGGGGGATCGTCGTCTCAGAGCCGTCGGTGGTCGCGTCCGACGTGGATACCGGCGAGGTCCATGCCGTCGGCGCCGATGCCGAGCGGATGATCGGCCGTACGCCGGCGACGATCGCGGCGACGCGACCGCTCCGTCACGGTGTGATCGCGGACTTCGAGGTCACCGAGCAGATGCTCCGGTACTTCATCCGCAAGGTGATCGATCGCCGGCTCGCCCATCCGCGGCTGATCGTTTGCGCGCCCTCGGGCGTCACCGAGGTCGAGAAGCGCGCGGTCGAGGAGGCCTCGCTGGCGGCCGGCGCACGGCGGGTTCACCTGATCGAGGAGCCGATCGCGGCCGCGATCGGGGCGGGGCTCGCGATCGACGAGCCGATCGGACGGATGGTCGTCGACGTCGGCGGCGGGACCAGCGAGATGGCGGTGATCTCGCTCGGAGGGATCGTCGTCTCGCGCTCGGTTCGGGTCGGCGGCTACGAGATGGACGAGGCGATCACGCAGTATCTGCGTGCGGTCCACCAGCTTGCGATCGGCTCGCGGACGGCCGAGCAGATCAAGATCGGGATCGGCTCGGTCACGCCGCTGTATCCCGAGGAGACGATCGAGGTTCGCGGCCGGCATCTGGTCACCGGGCTTCCGACCGCGGTCGAGCTTCGCAGCGAGGAGGTCCGCGCGGCGATCATGGCGCCGGCCCGCGAGATCCTGAGGGCGATCCGTGACACGCTCGAGGAGACGCCGCCCGAGCTCTCCAGCGATGTGGCCAAGGACGGGATCCTGCTGGCCGGTGGCGGTACGCTCATCCGCGGCTTCCAGGAGCTCGTCGCCGAGGAGACGGGAATGCCGGTGTACTCGGCGGAGTCGCCGCTTACCTGCGTGGCGTTCGGATCAGGCCAGGCGCTCGACCATTTCGACGAGCTGAGCCGGGCGAGTCGCCACCGCGGCCCGTCGCTGTCCTACGACTGGCGCACGGCGTAGCTTCGCCACCAGCGTCGCGAGGCCCGCCGACGCGAGCAGGATCAGGAACGGATCGACCGGCGCGCGGAACCGGGGCGTCTCGACGTTCACGAGCACGACGCTCAGCGTCAGCAGGACGGGAACCACCCAGATCCACTTTGGTGCCGTTCGAACCAACTTCGTGAAGGCGCCGGCCAGCGCGAGGAGACACAGGATCCAGAAGCTGATCACGCCGAGCCGGGCGACGCCGATCGGGAGCGAGATCGCGGACGCCGACGCCTGCCACGCGAACGACCCCTCGAGCTCCAGCAGCCGGCGCGTGTTGTCATACGCGACCGCGAACGGCGAGAACGGGTGGTCCGAGATGTAGTGGAAGGCCTGACTCTGGAGCTTCGATCCGATCTCGGGCTCGGTGAGCGTGCTCGCCTCGTGGATCAGAGTTCGCTCTCCGGGGACGGCGTAGAAGATCCGCCACTTGTAGGGCACCGGGGTGTTCGCTGCCGACGCGGAGTTGTAGGTCCCCACGAGCGTGATCCCGGTCTCGTCGGAGACCGGGATGAAGCTGTGCATGACGACCTCGTTGCGGATCGTCCAGGGGGCGATCATGAGCGCGGCGGTGACGATCAGGAGCGCCGGCGCCGCGAGCGATCGGGGCTTGAAGCGTGGCCTTCCCTTCCATACCGCCGCGATCAGGGGGAGGATGATCAGGATGCCGTTCTCGTGGGTGAGCGTGGCCAGCCCGGCCAGGATCCCGGCCGCAGCGACCCAGAGCAGGGTGCTGCGGGTGCGTGCCGCCCGGCCTGCCCGGAGCCCGGCGTACACCGCGGCCAGGATCAGCGTCGTCAACAGGTTCTCCGCGACCAGGATCGTTGAGAGCTCGATCAGCACCGGGTAGACCGCGGCGAGCACGAGCGCGATCAGGCCGGCCGTCGCTCCGAACAGCTCGAGCGCCACCAGCCCGATCAACGCCACCGTGATCGTGCCGAGCACCGCCTGGGAGACCCGCGCAGGTTGGATCGCGGCTCCTCTTCGGACCGTATGGCCGTCGACGAGGTCGACCAGCGCGAGGAAGTACGGATAGCCCGGCCCGAAGTACGCGCTCGGGCCGCGCGTGCCGCCGGCCCCCGAGCCCGGGTTGTGGCTGAGCGAGTAGTCGCCGGTCTTCGCGACCTCGCTGGCCAGCGTGAGGTAGGAGCCGGCGTCGTTGATCGGGCGGTACGAGTCCCGCTCGAGCTCGGCCACCCGTAGCGCGAACGCGCCGATCAGGATCGCCGCGATCAGGACGCCTTTCACGGCTCGGGGCACGCCGGGAGGTTATGCGGTGAGCGGGGCGGGTGTCAGTGGATGCCGACGATCCCGGCGCACACCCAGTTGGAGGCGCCGGCCCCGCCGTTCCAGATGCGGCTCGCCACCGCGTCCTGCTCGGCCTTGCTGGCCAGGTACGCCGCCGGGCCGGTGCCACCGAACAGCTTCCAGGTCGCGGGCATGATCTGGTAGTAGCCCGAGGCGCCGGCGCTGTTCGGGCTCAGGTCCTGGCCGCCGGACTCGCACAGCACGATCGCGTACGGGATCGCCCAGCCTCCGGACGGGCCGAATGACGGGCCCACGGGGGTCGGGCCGCCCGAACTGCCTGAACTGCCCGCGCTGCTCGAGGCGTTCGCCGCTGCCTGTTGTTGGGCCAGCGCCGCGCGCTCGGCCGCGGCCTGGGCGGCCTCGATCCTGCCGATCTCGGCCTGGAGCGCGGCGCCCTTCTCGCGCGTGGCCGCGAGCGCGCTCGCCTGGACGCTGCGCGCCTGCTGGAGCGCCGCCTGCTTGGAGTGCAGGAGCTGGTTCATGCCGGCGAGCGCGCGGACGCGCTCCGCGGTCTCGACCGTGATCTGCTTGTCGGTCGCCTGGAGCGCGGCCAGGCGCGTGGCGGCGGCGTCTGCCCGGGCCTTGGCCTGCTGGGTGATCGAGATGATCGTCTGCTGCTGCGCCTGCGCGTCGCGCAGGAACGTGAGCTTGTCGAGCAGATCGTTGAAGCCGTTCGACTCGAGCACGACCGAGACGAGATTCGGCTTGGACTGCTCATAGTCCGAGACGAGCTGGCGGCTCAGCAGCATCCGGGCCCGAGCGAGCCGGGCCCTCAGCAGCGCGAGCAGGCGCCGCTCGCGGGTCAGCGAGGCCTGGACCTTTTGCAGCTTGGCGCGGTCGGCGGCCAGATCGGCGCGGACCGCGGCCTCGCGGGTCTCGACCAGAGTGATCTGGGAATCGAGCGAGCTGATGAGGCGCGACAGGCTGCTGATGCTCGAGGCGAGGCTCTGCTCGTGCGCCTGGACCGCACCCAGCCGCGAGTGCAGCGCTCCGAGGCTCTGGTCGGCGCTCGAGCTCACTGGGACGGCCGCAAGGCCAATCGTGCCGGCGACGGTAGCTGCGCCGGCCAGGATCCAACGAGGGATCGTGCGCCTTGTAAACGTCATATTTCGGGGCCTACGGGGTTAGCTGTCGGGCTCGCGCGGCGGCTGCGCTACACGGTCATCAGACCGCGATTCGCCCCAGGGAACTTGGGTCCCCCGCTTTCCCACTGCGTAAGGTGGGAAATTCGGCGTGACGACCTTATCAGGACCTGACGTGGTCGCGATGCTGCGGCCTATGCTGCGTGGCCGTGAGCCCTGACGTCCGGACGCGCCAGATCCTCGAACGCGTGCGCGCGGTTCCGGTCGGTTTCGTGCGGACGTACGGCGACGTCTCGCCCGGTGCTCCGCGGGTCGCCGGCGCCGTGCTCCACGGCTGCGACGATCCCGCGGTCCCGTGGCACCGGATCGTCCGCGCCGACGGCTCGCTGGCCAAGGGCGCCCGGCAGCGGGCGCTGCTCGACGCCGAGGGCGTGCCGTTCCGCGGCGCGCGGGTCGACATGCGGGTCGCCCGCGTGCCCGAGCTGTGATGTGGGTTCAGCGGGAGATCGTGCTCGATCCCCGGCCGCGCGGGTTTCACCTCGTCACGCGGGATGTGCTCGGCGCGCTCCCCGAGCTTGCCTCGGTCGAAGTCGGGCTGCTGCATCTGCTGATCCGCCACACCTCGGCGTCGCTGGCCCTGAACGAGAACGCGTCGCCGGACGTCCGCCGCGACTTCGAGTCGTACTTCAACGAAGCCGTTCCGGAGGACGCGGCCTTCTGGACCCACACGCTCGAGGGCGCCGACGACATGCCGGCCCACATCAAGGCCTCACTGCTCGGGCCGTCGCTGACGCTACCGGTGGCGCGGGGCCGGCTCGCGCTCGGGACGTGGCAGGGGATCTATCTGTGCGAGCACCGCGACCACGGTGGGTCGCGGTCGGTCGTGGCGACGATGTACGGCGAGCCCGCCGCGTAGCGGCGCTTCGACGTAGGATCGGCACCTCAGCCCCGCGAGAGCAACGGAGGAGATCGATGCCAGCACACGGCAGCGCAGAGTGGAAGGGCGATCTGAAGTCGGGTACGGGATCGTTCGTGGCCGGCGACAGCATCACCGGCGACTACTCGTTCAAGTCGCGCTTTGAGGACGGACCGGGAGCCAACCCCGAGCAGCTGATCGCCGCCGCCCACGCGGCGTGTTTCTCGATGGCGCTGTCGGCGGGCCTGGCCGACGCCGGGACCCCGGTCGAGTCGGTGAAGACAGACGCGACCGTCACGCTCCGCTTCGTCGACGGCGCGCCGACGATCACGTCGATTGCGCTGGCCACGGTCGCGACCGTGCCGGGCATCGACGACACAGCGTTTCAGGCGGCCGCGCAGGGCGCGAAGGCGGGCTGTCCCGTGAGCCGGGCGCTCGCCGGCGTGCCCGAGATCACGCTCGAGGCATCGCTGGCCTAGATCGCATTCACCGGCGCCGGGAGCAGGACAGCTACCGGCGTTTCCAGACGGGGGCGCGCCGTTCGGCGAACGCGGTCGCGCCCTCGCGGGCGTCCTCGGAGTTGAACACCTGGTCCCTGATCGGCCCCTGGCGCTCGAAGAACTCCGAGTCGGGCCAGTCGGGTGACTCGAGCATGATCCGCTTGGTGGCGGCGAGCGCCAGCGGTCCGTTGGCCGCGATCGTCTCGGCCAGCTCGAGTGCGACCGCCAGCGCCTCGCCGGGTCCGGTCAGCCGGTTGACGAGACCGAGCTCGTGAGCCCGCTCCGCGTCGATCGGGTCGCCGGTCAGCGCCATCTCCATCGCGACGTTGCGCGGGAGCGCGCGCGGCAGCCGCAGCAGGCCGCCGCCGGCGGCCACGAGCCCCCGCTTGACCTCGGGGATGCCGAGCCGCGCGCCGCGCGACGCCACGATCAGGTCGCACGCCAGCGCCACCTCGAGCCCGCCGGCCATCGCGAACCCCTCGATCGCGGCGATCAGCGGCTTGTCGGCCGAGCGCTGGGTGATGCCGGCGAACCCGCGGCCCTCGATAAACGGTCGCTCGCCGGTCACGAACGCCTTCAGGTCCATGCCGGCGCAGAACCCCTTGCCGGCGCCGAACAGGACGCCGACCGACAAGTCCGGATCTGCATCGAGATCGTCGAGCCCGCCGGCGATCCCCGCCGCCACGGAGGCGTTGACGGCATTGCGCTGGTCGGGGCGGTTGATCGTGATCAGTAGGACCCGTCCGCGCCGCTCGCGCAGGACAGCATCGTCTTCGCCGCTCACGCCGCGAACAATCTCAAATCCGGTTCGCGTTCGCCACGCAGGACCGCGAGGTCGACCTCGACGCATGCGATGCCGCGCGCGCTCGCGAGCACCGAGGCCTGTGGCTTGATCGTCTGCGCCACCAGGACACCGCGGCAGGAAGTGAACGCCGGGTCGAGGCGGATCCGCTCGAGGTAGCGGGTGAGCTGCTCGACCGCCTCGATGCCCGCGACCCGCTTGACCTCGACCGCCACCCACTCGTCCTCGGCGTCACGGCACATGAGATCGACGGGGCCGATGTCGGTCGGCCACTCGCGGCGGACGAGCCGCAGCCCCTCGCCACACCACGCCGGCTGCTCGGCCAGCAACTCCTGCAGGTGCGCCTCGACGCCGTCCTTGGTCAGCGCGGTGTCCTCGCTGGGCGAGCCCATGTCGTGCTCGGTGTCCGAGAGCACCTCGGCCACGGTGATCTCGAGCCGGTCGCCGTCGGTCGCCCCCCGCTTGCGGACCAGGATCTTCTCAGGGGACTCTTCGATCACCGTCGGCGGCGTCATCCAGTTCAGCGGCTTGTATCCGCCGGCGTCGGCGTGGATCAGCACCGAGCCGTCGGCCTTGACGATGATCAGGCGCAGCGCCTCGGGCAGGAGCGCATTCAGGCGTCCGCAGTAGCGGACCTCGCAGCGGGCAACGATCAGGCGCACGAAAGAACCGTACGGCTCCGGGCGGACCGATTTAGAATGCGACCGCACCTAAGAGCGGTAACGAGACGGGAGAACTCCGATGCCAGACCCGACAGGCCGCTGGATCGCTCAGAGACAGTGGCAGTGCCCCGCTTGCGGCACGGTCAACCCTGAGGACCGAGAGCGTTGCGAGGGCTGCGGCAAGAGCCTCCGTCCTTCGTTCGACGAGCCGGTCAGACCGCCCGATCCGCTCGACCTCATCAGTCATCGCAGGGAGCCTGCGGGCGAGTCAGCCGACTAGCTGCACACAGTGACGGCTGGGGTCTGACCCAGCCGGAGCGGCACTGGTGGCGACGACGGTCGCGCCGCCAACGATCACCGCATCGCCCCGTCCTATGATCAGGCGACCGTCATGCGTAACCAGCTACGCCCCCTGTTCGACCGAGTCGTGATCAAGGAGCTCGATCCTGATCGGATTCGCCGATCCGGCCTGATCGTGCCGCCGGGCTCCGAGGAGCCGCCGCCGCAGCACGGCATCGTGCTCGCGGTCGGGCCGGGGCTCGACTGGTGGGAGAACGTCGGGATCGCGATGCCGGTCCGGCCGGGCGACCACGTCGTGTTCCCCGCCTCCGCCGGGGTCTGGATCGAGGTCGACGAGGAGCGGCTGCTCGTATGCCGCGTGGGCGAGCTGCTCGGCGTGCTCGAGACCGTCGAGAACTGCCCGGGGTGCGGGGGGAAGCCGCTCGCGATGGGGCAGTCGTGCGCGGTGTGCGGGCGCGAGGGCTCGATCGCGTAGCGGGCCGCGGCCGCAGGCCGCGGACAGGCGGTTACGCCGCGGTGCGCTCCGACAGCGACCGTGGCCGCGATGCCTCGACGCGCGCCAGCAGGTCGGCGACCTCGGGGTCCTCAGCGAGCGACAGTGCCCGGTGGCACGCCTCGATGCACTCGTTGATTCGGTCGGTGCGCGCCAGCGCGTGCGCGTAGCTCCTCCACGCGGTCGCCGAATCCGGCTCGAGCCTGGTGGCCGCCTCGGCCGCCGATACCTCGGCGCCGACGTCGCCGGCGAGGTGGTACGCGAGGGCGAGCGACAGGAGCCCTTCGACCGTCGGACCGACCAGCCGAGCCTGCTCGAGTGCGGATATGGCGCCGGCACGGTCCATCAGCCTGAGCCGAAGCCGGCCGAGCCGCTCCCACGCCGAGGCATCGTTGGGAGCGCGGTTGGCGGCACGCGCGGCGGCGTCGGCGGCGAGGTCGATCGCGCCCATGTCCTCGTAGATCCGCGCCGCGAACCGCTCAGGGGTTGGGCGATCGGTCTCCGCGCGCGCCCAGTCGCGCACCGCGCGAGCGGCGGCGGGTAGGTTGCCGGCCTGCCAGAACGCGGTCGTGAGCAGCCTGAGCACGATCGGGTTGTTCGGGTCGGCGTCGCGGGCGTAGATGAGCCGCTGAGCTGCCAGCTCGGCGTTGCCTTCGGCGAGCGCGTGCTGGGCGGCGGTCATGAATCGCTGCACACGGTCGGCGGCAGGGTCGGGCGTGGAGAAGTCGACGAACTGGAGGGACCCGGCCGGGATCGTGCGGACGCCGACCGCGAACCGCACCCGCGCCCACTGCTGGACGTCCTCGTCGTCGCCCGAGAAGTAGATCCCGGTCACGCTCCCCACGCCCCACTCGGGGTACGAGACGCAGCGCGCGTAGCGGTGGACGACCGAGTGGTCCGGCACGCGTGAGCCGAACGGGTCGTGCTTCTGGCGGTCCGCGGCTGCCGCGCGCTGGCGCTGCTCGGCCTCGTACGCGCGCCGACCTGCGTCCTCGCGGGCCTTGCGCGTTGCGGCCGCGGACACCTTGACCGCGTTGCGGCTGACGCGGCCGCCGCGGGAGGACTCGGCCAGCTGCTCGAGCTGATCCGCCGCCTCGTTGATCGCCTGGAGGTGGCGCTGGTGCTCGTGCTGACGGCCGGGTGGTGCGATGTCCGGATGCCAGCGCTTTGCCATGCGCCGGCGGGCGAGCTGGACCGCCCGCTGATCGAACGGTGGCTCGATCTCCAGGAGGAGCAAAGCCTGCTCTACATCGAGGATCCGAGGCATGACCTACTTACGGTAGCGACGCCGGGGAGCGATGTGCGCCGAACATGCCCTGCCAAGTTCCGGAGATCGTGGCCACTCACTAGTAACAAATTAGCTTCAATTAGATTCAGTTGGTCTGGTCGTCAGTAGGCTGGTGGCCAATGGGCAGCCGACGGAGTGGTGGCAGCAGCGAGCGACACGGTGGCGGGGCGGCGGTCGTCGGGATCGCCGTGGCGGTGATGGCGGTGGGCTTCGGCGCCGGCGTGCTCGCGTTGCTGACGAGCGTGTTCGGCGCCGGCGGCAACCCGTGTGGATCGCCGGCCGGCGCGTCCCCGGCCGCGGGGATCGTGCTCGGCCCGGCCGGAACCGGTCTCCTCGTCGGCGCCACCGAGTACGGCGGCCCCGGCGACCCCAGCAGCGGCGTACTCGGATCGTCGGGAGCGGACCTGCAGGCTCAACCCGACAGCTACGCCGAGCTTGGCGGCGACAGCTTTCAGACCGCCACTGCGATGGGCGGGCTGCCATACCTGACGCCGCTTCGGATCACCTGGGGCAGTCGTTCGGCCATCGCGTACAAGCGCGACATCGGGCTCGGGGGAGGCCCGATCGACGGTCTGCCGAGAGTGCTCGACCTGTGGTGGGAGCTCGCCGGCCGGCTCGGCATCCCGTACGAGGACGGTTTGTGGTCGGGCCCGGTGCGGATCGAGCGGCCTCCGAACGCGGGCGCCGGGAACATCCTGGGGCAGACCAGCGGCGACGCGACCGACGGCGACCCGGCCGACCTGATCGCCGGATCGACCGCCGAGCAGGATCCGGCAGCGTGCGCGCCCACCCCGGTGGAGGGAGTGCCGATCACCACCGCCGGCCCGCGCGCGCAGCTGCTGCCGAACGGGCTCGCCTCGGCGCCGGCGGACGCCCCGCTCGCGGTCAGGGAGATCATCGCCGCCGGCAACCAGATCGCCGGCAAGCCGTATCTGTACGGCGGTGGCCACGGCCTCCCGCTGTCGGTCCTCGCGCCCGCGTACGACTGCTCGAGCAGCGTCGAGCACCTTCTCTACGGCGCGCGGCTGCTGCCGGTCGACTACGACGCGGCCTCGGGGACGCTCGAGTCGTTCGGGCAGCCGGGTCCCGGGCAGTGGGTGACGCTGTACGCGAGCGCCGACCACGTGTTCATGTACGTCGCCGGCCTGCGCTGGGACACGCACAACGCGGCCGGCGCGGGCGACGGGAGCACCGGCATCGGCTGGCATCCGCTGATCCGCAGCGACGCCGGGTTCGTGGCCCGGCACCCGGTGGGGCTGTGACGGGCCGGCGAGCAGCGGCGACGCTCCTGTGCGCGGTCGCGTGCGCCGGGTGTGGGCACTCCGCGCGGCGGCCTCCGTCCCCGGTCGCTCGGGCCGACTCAACCCACGAATACCCATCACCGCCACCGCCGCCCGAGACCGCCACCGGAGACGCGACCTCGCCGGTTCAGGCGGTGCGCCGGTTCGCGACGGCGTACATCAACTGGAACGCCCAGACCGTCGCCGCTCGGATGCGCGCGCTCGCCGCGCAGAGCGTCGGCCAGGCGCGGTCGGCGATGACGCTCGCGGCCGCCCAGACCGCGGCCGACTACGAGCTCCGGCAGGGCGGGATCGCCAACAGCGGCACGGTGGAGGCGGTGGCGCCGCTGTCAGGCCGGGCGCACCAGTACGTCGTGGTCACGCGCGAGTCGACGAGCGCGAGCAACACGACCGCCTACCAGGGCCTCCAGCCGGCGTGGCACCTCGCGCTCGCGACCGTGCTCGAGCTGCGAACCGGTCAGTGGGTGCTGACCGGCTGGCAGCCCGAGAACTGAGCTGGGCAACCG
>CAVVCP010000018.1:0-76563 GCA_963746695.1 uncultured Solirubrobacterales bacterium
GTTTCAAGCGTTTTCGGCGGCCTGGATCACTTCAGCTGAGGCTAGCTTGCGGGCCTGAGTCAGCGAACTCGTGCTAAATGCACAATCGCGGCGGAGGACTGCGCGCGGTGTCGATGGGCGTATTCACGTCGCCCTCACCGGCGGTACTCGCATCAGTTCTGGCGCTCGCAGCTTGTTCGAAGGGATCCGCAGCACGGTGAAGCTTCTGCCAGGCGGATTTGAGCGTGTTGTAGTCAAAAGCCGCGAGGAAGAAGCGCCCGCACGCTAACACTCCGGTGGTTATCGCGTCAAGTCGGGAAATCTTTGGGGATTTTGGCCGGGAGGAAGCCAAAAAGAGCCTCTCGTCAGGTACCCTGCGCGGGTGACCCAGATATCGGACCGGGAGGTCGTTCCAGCGACCGCGCACACCCTGCTCCGCGGCCATCTGGTCGCGATGATCCGCGACCAGGGACCGATCAGCCGCTCACAGCTTTCCCGCGCGATCGGCCTGCCGCGGAGCACGACGACGGCGCTCGTCGCCGAGCTGCTAACCGAAGGGCTGATCGACGAGGCGCCCGCTCGCAGCGCCGGCGCCGGGTCGGGCAGCGGCCGCCCCGCGACCCTCCTCTCGCTGCACCGCCCGGACGGGCTCGTCGCCGGGTTCGACTTCGGCCATCGTCACATCCGGGTGGCGATCGCCACCGGCGACGGCCAGGTCCTCGCCGAGGAGAGCGCCCCGCTCGACGTCGACCGCCACGCCGAGAACGCGCTGGACTCGGCCCGCGTCCTGTTCGGCCGCGTGCTCGAGCGCGCCGGCGTTTCGGCGCAGGACATCCGCGCCGCGGCCGCGGGGATTCCCGCGCCGCTCAACAACCGGACGGGTCGCGTCGGGTCGCCGACGATCCTCGCCAGCTGGGTCGACCTCGACCCGGTCGACGAGCTCCAACGCCGGACCGGCTTGACGGTCAGGCTCGGCAACGACGCCGCGTTCGGCGCGCTCGGCGAGATGACCTACGGCGCGGCCCGGAACCTCAAGGACTTCATCTACGTCAAGGCCTCAAACGGCATCGGCGCCGCCCTTGTCCTCAACGGTCAGCTGTACCGCGGATCCCACGGCATGGCCGGCGAGATCGGCCACACCCAGATCGATCCCACCGGCGCCTGGTGCCGATGCGGCAACCGCGGCTGCCTCGAAGCCACGGTCTCGATCGACGTGGTCCGCCGCCAGCTCGAGCCGATCGGCCTCGATCCGCTCAATCCCGGCGATATGGAGCACCCGGTCGCCACCAAGGTCCTGGCCGAGTCGGGTCGGACGGTCGGCGTCGTGATCGCCAACCTGTGCAACACGCTCAATCCCGAGGCCGTGATCCTCGGCGGCGACCTCGCCTCGACCGGCGCTCACTTCACGAACGGCGTCCGCGACTCGGTCCGGCACCTCGCTCAGCCCGGTCCCGCGGTCGACACTGCGGTGGTGATGACGAGCCTCCACGGACGGGCGGAGCTGCTCGGCGCGGTCGCCTGCGCCGCCGGCTCGCCCGCCGCGGTCCGCGCGGCGTAGGCCGCACGGCGTAGCCGGCGTTAGGCCCGGCGGGGCGTGAGATCCATATCGTCGCTTTCGAACACGACGTCGACCCCATCGAGCACGACCCGGCGTGGTCCCTCCTCGACGCCACCGGCGACGTTCGCGGAGAGTCCGAGACCCGAGGCGATCCGGACGACGTCCTCGCCCGATCCTCGCGCGCAGTAGACGGCGAACCCGCAGCCCATGTTGAACGTGGAGTAGGCGGCGGCCGGCGACATGTCCGCCTGCTCGGCGAGGAACGCGAGCACCTCGGGCACCGCGGGAAGCTCGCCGAGCGTGTACGTCAACTCGCGGCGGGGGCGCATCAGCTTGAGCAGGCCGTGCCCGGTGATGTGGCTCAGGTAGTGGATCTCGACCGGACTCGAGAGCAGCGCGCGGACGAGCCCCGCGTACATGACGCTCCGATCGAGCAACGCCTCGCCGAAAGCTCGCCCGCTCGGGAGCGGCGTCCGGTAGCCCTGCTCGAGTCCTTCTGCCACCCGGCGCGCCAGCGAGGAGCCGTTCGCGTGAAGGCCGTTGCTCGCGACGATCACGATCTCGTCGCCCGGTCCGAGGTCGGCACCGAGGATCGGACCGCGGCCCTCGGGGACGATCCCGACCGCGCTGCCGGCGAGCTCTATGTCGTCGGGCGCGACCAGCCCGGGCAGCGACGGCGACTCGCCGCCTCCCCAGGTGGCGCCGGCGTCGACGCACGCCTCTCGCCAGCCGGCGAGCAGCCCGCCGTTGCGGTCCTCGTGGGCGTACCAGTCGGACGATCCGGTCGCGAAGTAGGCGTTCACGACCAGCGGCACCGCGCCGACGCAGCACAGATCGTTGACGATCGCCGCCACCGTGTCGTACGCGACGTTGTCGAACGCGCTCAGGCCGAGCTCCTCCTGTACCTGTCGCGCGATGATCGACTTGGTCCCGAGCCCCTCGACCACGAACGCGAGCGTCTGCCCGCCGGCCTCGAACACGAACGCGGGCTCGCCTCGCGACTCGTCCACGGCCCGGCCGCCGGACGCGGCCAGCAGCCCGGACGTCGCGAGCGCCTCGGTCAGCGCGTTGCGCTTGCCGGCGTCGAGCGCGTGGTAGTCGACCCCGGCCGCGCGGTAAGCGGCGCTCCCTGGCGTTCCCGTGTCGGCCACGCGGATAGTTCTAGCGTGTTTGCCGGAGGCCAGTTCGCGCCCGCGCGTCCTATGTTGAGTCCATGCGCATTCGCTTGAGCTATCTGGTCACGACGCTCGTTGCGGTGACGTGTGCCGGCGCGGTCGGCGCTTCGCCGGCGATGGCCGGGTGGACCGCGTCGCGCGCGGTCGAGCCCGGCGTCGATCCCGTGCTGGCCTTCGGCCCCTCGGGCGACGCCGCAATCGGGTCGACCGTGTTCTCGTCCTGTCACGACGTCGTCGGGACGTATCTCACGCTGCGCCCGGTCCGCGGGGCATTCGGTCCGGCGGTCAGCCTCGCGCCACGGCACGGCAACTGCGGCGATTGGCCGGGGTTGCTGGCGATCGCGCTTCCTTCGGACGGTGCGACCGTGGCGCTGCTCGGTCCGCTCGGCGCCGACGAGCAGCCGATCGACGCGTTCGCGCGAGCCCGCGGCGCCGGCGGGTTCGGCGCCCCGCAGGAGCTGGTCCCGCTCGGCAACGCGAACGGCGACGACCCTCTCCCGAACGCCACCGCGGTGCTCGACACCGCGCGCGGTGAGGTGGTCGAGGTAGGTGAGGACGACGCCACGCACGTCTCGACGGCGACACTCGAGCCCGGGAGCACGCACTTCACGGTGTCGCCCCACGCGCCCGCGGGCCTGACGAACTCCGACTTCATCGAACTCGCCACCGACGGCGCCGGCGGAGCGTTCATGGCCGGCGACGGGAGCAACGGCTGCACGACCGTCGCCTACCGGCCCGCCTACGGGGCGTTCGCAACGACGTACCGGAGCGCCGTCTGCGGCGACAAGCTCCGGAACGTGGTCCAGGGGATCGCGGCGACCGGTGACGGCTACGCCGCACTGCTCAGCGAGAGCCTCGACGAGACGGGCACCGGAACGAGCTCGCTGTGGATCCAGGTCGGACGGTTCGGACGGTTCCGCGCACCGGTCCTGTTGAGCTCAGTGGTGGGAAGGCCGTTCGGCGTCGCCACCGCCCGCGACGGCGCGGCCACGGTCGCCTGGACCGGCTGCACGCCGGGTCCGGTCCTCAACGATTTGCTGACCCTCCACAGCTGCAACGTCTACGCGCAGACCGGCACCGCCGCCGGCGGCTTCAGCGGGCAGCCGGCGCTGATCGCGCCGAGTGCGCCGGGGGTCAGGCTCGATGCGACGGTCGCGGACCGCGCCGTCGCCGTGCGGCGGTGCGCGCGCCGCCAGCGATGCACGATCGCGGTCGCTGTCGCCCGGGCCGGCGGCGGGTTCGCCCCGCTCCAGCGGGTGACCGCCCGCGGCCGACGGCTCGTCACGCTTCAGAGCGACGGCCGCGGCGATCTGGTCGTGGTCTGGAGCAACTATCGCGGCATCCTGTTCGCGGTGACGAAGGCCGCGTCAGCGCGGCGGTTCAGCGTCCCGCACCGTCTGAGCGGCCCGGGCGTGAACCCGGCGACCGCCACCGCCGCGTTCGGACCCGACGGCGAGGCGATCGTCGCCTGGAGTCAGTCGGGCCGCACGAGCGCCGCCGTATTCTCGCTGACGCGGTGACCGTCAGCCGAGCGGCCATTCGTGGACCGGCTCGTTGCTGTGCATATGCTCGCGGTAGCGGGTCGTCATCTGCCTGAGCGCATCGCCACGGTCCAGTCCCTTGTCGTCGTACAGGCGATGGAAGACCTGGCTCTGCCACGCTGCTCCGTTGCGCAGCGCCACGCAGCGGCGCTCGATGATCTCGAGCAGGCGGGCGGCGTCGCTTGCCTCCACGCCCCAGCGCTCGAGGCCTTCGTGCGCGAGCGGCAACAACCGCCTGAGCACGAGCTCCGCCGCCGGCACTTCTCCCAACCCGGGCCAGTAGAGGCGAGCGTCGATCCCGTCGCGGGCGCCGGCATGGAAGTTCTCCTCAGCGGCCGAGAACGACATCTGCGACCACACCGGTCGCTCCGCATCGGCGAGTATCGGGAGCAGCCCGTAGTAGAACGCGGCGTTGGCGAGGATGTCGACCACGGTCGGGCCGGCGGGGAGCACCCGGTTCTCGACCCGCAGGTGGGGCTGGTCGCGCACGACGTCGTAGATCGGGCGGTTCCAGCGATAGATCGTGCCGTTGTGAAGGCGGAGCTCGCCGAGCTGCGGCACGTCGCCCCGCTCGAGCGTCTCGAGCGGATCCTCGTCGTCGCAGACCGGCAACAGCGACGGGAAGTAGCGCACGTTCTCCTCGAACAGGTCGAAGATCGACGTGATCCAGCGCTCGCCGAACCACACCCGCGGCCGCACGCCCTGGATCTTCAGCTCCTCCGGACGCGTGTCGGTCGCCTGCTCGAACAACGCGATCCGGGTCTCCCGCCACAGCTCCTTGCCGCAGAAGAACGGCGAGTTGGCCGCCACCGCGACCTGTACCCCGGCGATCGCCTGCGCCGCATTCCAGTAGCGGGCGAACGCCTCGGGCTCGACCTGTTGGTGGAGCTGGACGCTCGTGCACGCGGCCTCGGGCGCGATCGTGTCGGCGTGAGTCGACAGCCGCTCGACGCCGGCAATCGTGATCTCGAGGTCCTCGCCCCGTGCCGCGAACACTTGCTCATTGAGCAGCGCGTACCGCGGGTTCGCGCTGAACGACTCGGCGCGCAGGTGGGTCGCGTCGATCGTCGGCAGGATCCCGATGATCATCATGTGCGCGCCGACCGTCCGCGCCTTGCCCTCGGCGTCGTTGAGGCTCGCCCGGGCGTCCCGCTCGAGCTCTGAGAACACCCCGCCCTCGAGCAGGCGCGGCGGAACGTTGATCTCGATGTTGAATTGCCCGAGCTCGGTCTGGAACGCCGGGTCGGCAATCGCCTCGAGCGCGGCCGCGTTGATCAGCGCGGGGTCGCCGGCGTCGTCGGTCAGGTTGAGCTCGACTTCGAGCCCGAACGATCGCCTCTCGGGGTGAAACCGCGCCTCGGACAGCATCCGGGCGAACACGTCGAGGTTCGCCCGCACCTTCATGCGGTAGCGCTGTCGATCCTCGCGACTGAAGGTTCTGGCTGCAACCTCCTGGCCCACGGAGCGATTATCCGTGCATAGCGGTGCGACTACAACTCGGCGGAGGCGATCTCGGCGCCCTCGACGAGCGAGCCCATCTTCAACCACATCACACCCGGATCGACCAGCGACCACCGGATGAACGTGCCAAAGCCGCAGTCGGTACCGGCCATCAGCCGGTCTTTGCCGACGAACTGGCCGACCTGCACCAGCCGATCGGCGACCAGCCGGGGATGCTCGACGGAATTGGTCTTGACGTCGATCACCCCCAGGATCACGGACTTGTCGTCCGGCAGCTCGACGTCCCGGAACACCCGCCATTCGTGGGCATGGCGGGGATTGCCGCCCTCGACGTAGATCGTGCCGGCGTCGACCTTGAGGACGTGGTCGACGATGTCCGCGAGCGGGACGTCGAGGTGGTGGGGGGTGCCGGTGTTGCCCCAGCACACGTGGAACCGGATCCGCTCCGACGGGATCCCCTCGAGCGCCCCGTTCAGCGCCTCGACCGCAAGCGGGAGATGGTGGTGCCAGTCGCCGACGCTGCTCCCGGCCGAGCGGGCGTGCGCCGCCATCGCCATGTCCGGCGAGTCGATCTGGAGATTGAACCCGGCGTCGACGATCGCACGGTACTCGTAGGCGAGCGCGTCGGCGCACGCCGCGAGGTACTTCTCGTGCGAGCCGTAGTGCTGGTCGGGGTAGTTGAAGGCGATCTGCCCCGGACTGATCGTCCCCATGAACGCGCCCCCCGGATCCGTGTCCCCCAACGCGGCCTTGAACCGGGCGATATCCCGATGCACCGCGTCCTTGTCGGTGAGCTCCACCGGTCCGATGCAATTGGAGAAGCCCAGGTGGGCCGTCTGCGGGTTCGCAAACAGTTTCATCGCGAGCTCCGGGAACGGGGCGACATCATCGGACTGGAACTCCGAGGTGCCGCCGAACCCCGAGAAGCGATCATTGACGTACGAGCTGAACCCGGGCTTGCTCATTTCTCCGTCGCTGATCACGTCGAGGCCGACGTCGCGCTGCTTGGCGACGGCCTCGACCACCGCCTCGCCCATCTTCGCCTCAAGCTCTCCCTCGTCGACGTCCTCGCCGTCCATTCGTGCCCACACCAGGTCGGCAAGTTCGTCAGGGCGGGGCAGGCTGCCGGCGTGCGTGGTCAGGATTCGGTCTGCCATCTCTCTCTCCCTCTCATCTCAGAACAACCGCGTGTGCGACTTCTACCGCACCGGCCACCACCCCCGCGACCCCCTCGCGCCCGCCAAGGAAGATCCGTGCGCGCATCGGCAAGTCCGCCACCCCCGCCGCGACCGCGCGCAATCCGCGATCCTATGACCATGCCCGACGATTCCAACGTGTTCGAGACGACGACCTGGGAGCGCGACATCGGCGCCGCCAGGGGGACGCGGGTCGGCGCCGCCGCCGGCGCGCGCGAGCTCGGCGCCACGCTGTACGAGCTCGATCCCGGCGGCCAGGCCGCGCCGTACCACATGCACCACGCCAACGAGGAGCTGTTGCTGGTGCTCGACGGCGCACTCGAGCTGCGCACTCCCGAGGGAACCCGCGAGCTGGCGAAGGGCGCGGTCGTCGCGTTTCCCGCCGGCCCGGACGGCGCGCACCGGCTGCGGAACACCTCTGACGCGCTGGCGCGGTACCTCGTGGTATCGACGATGCGGTTTCCCGAGGTCGCCGAACAGCTCGACACCGGCACGATCCTGGCGCTGAAGGGCCCCGCAGACGGCTGGGCGTTCCCGGAGGGCAGCGCCGGCGACTACATAGCGCTGACGATGAAGGCGCTGTCGGCCGACCCCGGCGCCCCGCCCGCCTGACGCGCCACGCTTCCGGCCTGCGAGCGATGCGGAGCTTTCGCGAGCGCTTGCGCCCCCTTCACCGGGCCTTGGTGAAAGTTTAGGGTCGTGTTAGGTTCGTGTTAGCGACATAGCGGGTAAGCACCGTCCGTGCCCCTCGACTGTCCCGGTCATCAGCAGCCCCGGCGGTGGGCGTGATGGCCTCTTCCGGTTTCATCGCGGTCATCGCGATGGCGGCGCTCGAAGGCGCGCTCGTGGCCCTGCCGCGGGCGGATGCGCTCGAGCCGCTGCTGATGTTGCGGTCGCCGGCGTGGGCGGCGCTGCTCCCAGGATCGATCCTGGCGGGGACGTTCCTCCCGCTCGCGATGCCCTCGATGGCGCTCGGCCTCGTGCTGATGGCGGGCGTGATCACGCCGCTGCTGGCCACGGTGGCGATCCTCGAGGTCGTGCGCGGCCCCCGGATGGCACTGCTCGTGTTCGCGTTCGCGCTCGCGGCGATCTCCGCGCTGATCAGCGGCTGGGCGGGCCAGATCTCGGCCAGCATGCTCACCGCACTCGGCTGTCTTGCCGTCGGCGTCGCGCTGGCACGATTGATCCCGCGCCGTTGGTTCGTGCTCGGCGTGATCGGTATGTGCCTGGCCGACGTCGCCCTGCTGGCCTCTGGCATCGGTCGCTCGGCGGCGATTCTGATGTCCAGCGCCACCGCCGATGTGCACGGGCCCGTGTTCAGCCAGGTCGACATCGGCCGGCTCACGACCGACTACCCGGACCTCGTGCTCGCAGCCGTGCTCGGTGGGTTCCTCGCCGGCCGTCACAAGCAACTGCTCGCCGCGCTGCTCGTCACCACGATCGGCGCCGCCTACGGGCTGCTGCTGCTGCCGATCGACCACCTGTTGCCGGCGACCGTGCCGATCGGGCTCGCGCTGCTCCTGCTCGAATGGTCCGCGGCGCGTCCGACCGCGCGCCGAGTGGCTACTCGGGCACGAACAGCCGTCCGCGCATCTGCTCTTCGCTCTGCGGGTTGAACTCCCACAGGCCCTTCAGCTGATCGCGTAGATCGTCGGGCAGGCGGTCGGCGCCGTAGTGGTCGATCTCGACGAGGTTGCCGGCGGGGTCCCGAACGTAGAGCTGGACGACGTCGCCGGGCAGCTCGACCAGGTGATTGCGGAACGCGTGCCCGGTCGAACGCGCCGCGCCGCTCGGCGGCCCGGTAGACCGGCTCGAGGTCGTCGACGGTGATCCCCAGGTGATGGTGACTGGTCGGCTGGATGTCGCGTTCGAACAAGTGCAGCTGCGTGCGCCCGAGCGCGAGCCACTGAACCGGGATCCCGAAGTTCGGCGTCGGGATCGGCTCCGCCCCGAGCAGGTCCACGTAGAAGTCCACCGACTCCTGAAGATCCTTCGCATTCACGCTGACGTGATTGATCCGGGCGCTCACAAACGATCCTCCCTCCGCTCGCCTCGACGCGCCAACCATACCCTCGGCTCGGAGCCGGCGGGGTAGCGTGATGGCGTAGGCTGCGCCGCGTGAGCGGGCGCGAGGTATTCACCGTTGCGGTGGCCGGCGGATCGCTGGGCGGGTGGCTCGACGGCGCCGGCCCCCCGGTGCTGCTCCTCCACGGCGGCCCCGGCCTCAGCTTCGAGTATCTCGACCAGCTCGGCGACGAGCTCTCGCCGGACTTTCGAGTCGCGGCCTACCAGCAGCGCGGGCTCGAGCCCTCGACCCTGAGCGGGCCGTTCACGATCGCGCAGGCGGTCGAGGACGCGGTGTCGGTGCTCGACGGTGTCGGCTGGGATCGAGCGCTCATCATCGGACATTCGTGGGGTGGGCAGCTGGCCCTCCGGTTGGTAGCCGGCCATCCGGAGCGGGTGGCCGGCGCGCTCGCGGTCGATCCGCTCGGCGTGGTCGGCGACGGCGGCATGGCCGCGTTCGGAGCGGAGATGGCCGCTCGGACCTCGCGCGAGGACCGGCAGCGCGGGCGCGAGCTCGACGAGCGCGCGATGAACGGCCTGGGAACCGCCGAGGATTTCCTCGAGTCGATGCGGCTGGTATGGCCGGCGTACTTCGCAGATCCCGACAACGTCCCGCCGATGCCGCCGATCCGGATGTCGGTCGAGGCGTACTCGGGCGTGATCAAGGAGATGACCGAGGACACCGATCAGATTGCCGCGGCGCTGACCGCGACCGAGGTGCCATATGGCGTCCTCGCCGGCGCCGCGAGTCCCATGCCTTGGGGGCAGGCCGCGCGCGCCACCGCTGAGCTCTCTCCAAACGCATTCCTGAAGGTGATCCCTGGGGGCGGCCACTTCCCGTGGCTCGACGAACCCGGCTGCGTCCGCGACGCCGCTAAGCGCGTTGCACCCGCACGCGCTCGAGCTTGACCGGATCGACAAGTAGGTCCAGCTCCGTCACGCGGTCGCCGGCGATCGTGAACGCGACGAGCGCGATCACGCGATCGGGGAGCGCCACGTACGCGCCGGCTCTGCCGTTGACGATCGCCGGCCGGCCGAGCGGCGCGGACGGCGTGCCGCGCGCGAGAACCAGCCTGGCCACCCGCTCTGAACCGATGAGCTCTGCCGGGACCGGCGGGCCGGTCGTGCCGCCGTCGCCCCGGAACACCACGTCCGGATCGAGCACCTCGAGCAGCGCGTCGAAGTCGCCGTTGCGCGACGCGGCCAGGAACGCGTCGACGACCTTGCGCTGCTGAGCGAGGCTCGGCGCGTCCGGCTCGCCGGCGCTCCTGAGCCGGCGCCTCGCCCGGCTCGCGAGTTGGCGAGCCGCCGCGGGGTTGCGCTCGATGATCGGGGCGATCTCCTCAAACGGGACGCCGAACATGTCGTGCAGCACGAACGAGAGTCGCTCGGCCGGCGACAGCGTCTCGAGCACGACCAGCAGCGCCAGCCCGACGCCGTCGGCGATCAGCGCCTCGTGCTCGGGATCACCCTCGTCCTCGTCGAACAGCGCGACGACCGGGGTCAGCGACCACTCGTCGACGAGATCCTCCCGCCGGCTCTGGCGGGCTCGGAGCATGTCGAGGCAAATGCGGCTGACGACCGTCGTCAGCCACCCGCGCATGTTCTCGACCTGTGCCGTGTCGGAGCGGCTCAGCCGGAGCCACGCCTCCTGCACGGCGTCGTCGGCCTCGCCGGCCGAGCCCAGCATCCGCTGCGCCACCGCCCGCAGATGACCCCGGTTCTGCTCGAACTGCTCAGCTTGCCACTCGGTCGCTTCCATCGGTCACATCCTCTCGTGTGCCTTCGTCAAAGGGGTGACGAACCGGACACCGCAGAAGTGACAGGAGGAACCACACATGTACGCGATCGAGGCACAGGGCCTGCGAAAGACCTATCCGGGCGGCGTCGAGGCCGTCAAGGGCATCGACTTCGAGGTCGGCGAGGGCGAGGTGTTCGGCCTGCTCGGTCCGAACGGCGCCGGCAAGTCGACCACCGTGGGAATGCTGACCACGACGATCGTCCCGACCGCTGGGTCGGCACGGCTCGCCGGCTACGACGTGGCTGCCTCGCCGCTGCTGGCCAGGAGCGTCTCGAGCGTCGTCTTCCAGGAGGCGGTCGTCGACCGCGGCCTGAGCGGGCGCACGAACCTCGAGCTGCACACCCGGCTGTGGGGCGTCCCGCCGGCCAGGGCCAGGCACAGGATCGATGAGCTCGTCCAAGCACTCGGCTTGGCCGAGCTGATCGAGCGGCCGGTGGCGAGCTACAGCGGCGGCGAGCGGCGGCGCCTCGAGATCGCCCGCGCGCTCTGCTCAGACCCGCAGGTGCTGTTCCTCGACGAGCCGACGGTCGGGCTCGACCCCCGGATCCGTCACGAGCTGCTCGACGTGATCGCGGGTCTGCGCGCTCGCGACGAGCTCACGATCCTGGTCACGACGCACTACCTCGACGAGGCACAGCGTCTGTGCGATCGGGTCGCGATCATCCACGAGGGATCGCTGGTCGCGCTCGACAGCCCGCGGGCACTCATGACACGGCTCGGCCGCGAGATCCTCGAGTTCCGCGTCGATGGGAGCTCCGAGGACGCGCTCGCAACTCTGCAGAGGCGGGGAATCGCGGCCGAAGACGCGTTCGCGATCGGAGCCCGACTCACCGTGCCACTCCACGACCACGCGGCCACCGACGCACTCGCCGCGATCGAGTCGGAGCGTTTGCGAGTGTCCGAGATCGAGACACGCGTCCCCAATCTCGACGACGTCTACCTGCAACTGACGGGCGGCGCGCTCCGCGAGGCGGCGTGAGCCCGGACATCGAACAACCTGAGGAGTGACACACATGTCAGCCATAGTCGAACCCAGACCGGTCAGTCTTAGCGCTCCACGTCGCGCGCGCACCACCAATGCGCTCGCGACGCTCGCGCGGCGGCGCGCGGCGCTGACCGCGAGTAACCCCAGGCAGATCCTCGTGCCTCTGATCGGTCCAGCGCTGCTGGCGCTGGTCGTGGCGCCGGCGCTCGAGATCGCGACCGGGGGCCTGCACTCGCGCATCGACTACGAATCGTTCGTCGGGATCGGCGCCGTTGGTCTGGTCGTCCCGCTGAGCTGCATCTTCGCCGGGCTCAGCGTGATCGTCGACCGCCACAGCGGCGCCCAGCGCGAGCTGCTCAGCGCGCCGGTCCCGCGCTCGTACCTGGTGATCGGGAACCTCGCGGTCGCGATCGTCCTCTCCGCCCTCCAGGTCGTCGTGTTGATCGGCCTGTCGGCGCTGCGGGGTGGCTCGTTCCACATCACCGCCGACGGCATCGCGTGGTTCGCCGGCGCGGCGATCCTGTTCACGGTGTTCATGTACGGCGTCGCCGAGACCCTGGCGAGCCGCATCGAGAACCAGGAGGAGTACGTGGGCGCGGTCCCGGCGGTTGCGATCCTGCCGTTCTTCCTCGCAGGCGCTCTGTTCCCGATCAGCGCGATGCCCGGCGCGCTGACCGCGATCGCGAAGTTCCTGCCGCTCACACACGCGCTCGCGCTGATGCGTTACGCGTTCGTAGACCCGTCCGGCCACGGGCTGCACGACATCTGGGGAATGAGCAACGTCACGGTCGAGGCGTGGCTCAGCCTTGCCGTCGTCGCGCTGTTCGCGGTGGCCCTCACCGCGATCTCGATCCGGATGTTCTCCCGTTCGGCGGTCAGCTGACGCCTAACAGGAGCGGCGGATGCGCGGCACGCGACGGGTAGCATCGGCGCGTGCCCCGCGTCTCCCTGCCACAAAAGCTGAGCGTGCGCGTCCAGCAATGGGGCGCGCAGGCGCTCGGCACCCTGCCGCCGCGAGTCCAAGTGCGGCTATCCGGACGGCCACCGGTGGAGCTGGACGGCGACACCCTCGCACCCGAGGTGCAGCTCGTGCTCGCGGTGCTCGCGCGCCGCCGCGAGCCGCCGATCGAGACGTTGTCGACCGCCGAGGCCAGGCAGGCCCGCCGCGTCCTGACCGCCGTGTACGGGGGCAGGCCGATACCCGTGCAAGCGGTTGCCGACCTCGAGATCGACGAAGGCGCCGGCGACCGCACCGCTCCGTTGCGCGCGCGTCACTACGTTCCGCCCGAACCCGGCGGCCCCCACCCTCTGCTCGTCTACTACCACGGCGGCGGGTTCACCTACGGCGACCTCGACACGCACGACGGCGTCTGCCGGACGCTGTGCCGCCACGCCGGCGCACACGTGCTTGCGATCGACTACCGCCTGGCCCCCGAGCACCCGTTTCCCGCCGCGGCGGACGATGCTCTCGCGGCGTTTCACTGGGCGGTGGCGAACGCGAGCCGGCTCGGCGCCGATCCGGGCCGGATCGGCGTCGGTGGCGACAGCGCGGGGGGAAACCTGGCCGCGGTCGTCTCCCAGCTCGCAGCGCGCGGGGGCGGGCCGGCGCCCGCGCTCCAGCTGCTGATCTATCCGGCGGTCGACTTCACGACGCGACGGCGCTCGCGCGACCTGTTCGGCGAGGGCTTCCTGCTCAGTGATCCCGAGATGAACTGGTTCGAGGACAACTACCTCGGCGCGGAGCGGACGCAGGCCAGCGATCCTCGCGCGTCGCCGCTGCTCGCCGAGGACCTGTCGGGGCTGGCGCCGGCTTTCGTCGTGACCGCCGCGTTCGATCCGCTGCGAGATGAGGGTGAGGCGTACGTGAAGGCGCTCCAGGCGGCCGGGACACCGGCCACGCTTCGCCGGTTCCCGGGTTTCATCCACGGCTTCATCAACGCCGCGGGCGTCAGCCGCACGGCGCGCGACGCGCTGGTCGAGATCGCAGGCGCGACCCGGGCAATGTTCGCGAGCACGTCAATCGACGGTCGGCAGGGGCCGGAGTGGGGCGGCTCCGACTAGCGATAGCACTCCCCACGCTCGTGTGGTGGCTGGTGGTCGCAGCCCCGGCCGCCGCGTCCGCGCCGGTCGCGGTGTTCCCGCTGCCTGGCTCTCACTACAACACCCTGCGCGAGCAGATCGTGTTCCGGGGCGTCGCGCCATCGGCGATCGGCGCGGTGACTGTGACCGGTTCGGTGACCGGCGCGCATACCGGTCACGTCGCCGGCGACTCCGATGGCGAGGGCGCCAGCTTCGTCCCCGACACCCCGTTCGCGCCCGGCGAGACCGTGACCGTGTCCACCGGCTTGAACGTGCTCGGGGGCACGAACGGCACGTTCAGCTTTGCCATCGCGAACCCGTCGGGGCTGATCCCGTTCGCGAAGCCCTACACGGTGAAGGCGGGTGCGAACGGCGTGCAGCACTTCCAGTCGCGTCCGGATCTCGAGCCGCCGTCGATCACCGTGACCAGGGACTCGGCCCCGGCTTCGGCCGGCGACATCTTCGTCGCGCCGCGGGACGGACCGGTTCAGAACGGTCCATTGATCCTCGACCCCCACGGCAAGGTCGTCTGGTTCCTCCCGTATCCGGTATCCGAAAAGCTCGCGATCACCAACTTCCGGGTGCAGAACCTGTTCGGGCAGCCGGTGCTCACGTGGTGGCAGGGCAACACCGACGCGGGCTACGGCCGGGGCGAGGGCGTCATCCTCAACCGCAACTACCAGCAGATCGCGACCGTGCAGGCCGCCAACGGCCTCGACGAGGACTCGCACGAGCTTCTCCTGACCCCCCAGGGCGACGCGTACATCACCGCGGCCTGGCCCGTGCATCTTCCCGGCGTGCGGCGCGGGACGGTCGACTCGGTCGTGCAGGAGATCGACATCAGTACCGGTCTCGTGCTGTTCGAGTGGCACTCGCTCGACCACATCCCGCTCAGCACGACGTACACGAAGGTTCCGCCCAAGGGCTTGTGGGACCCGTATCACCTCAACTCGATCGCGCTCGATGGCGCCGGGAACCTGGTGCTGTCGATGCGCAACACGTCGGCGGTGTACGACATCGACCATCAGAGCGGCAAGGTCCTGTGGTCGCTCGGCGGCAAGAGCTCGACCTTCAAGATGGGCAAGGGCACCTCGACGTGGGGTCAGCACGACGCGGTCGTGGAGCCCGACGGGTCATTGACGTTGTTCGACGACGGCGCCGGTCCGCCAAAGGTGCACCCGTACTCGCGGGGCATCCACGAGCGGTTGGACACCAAGCACAAGACCGCGACGCTGATCAAGGAGTACGACCACTCACCCCGGATCTCGGCCGATTTCGAGGGCAGCATGCAGGCGCTTCCCGATGGAGACGTGTTCCTCGGCTGGGGCGAGCTGTCGAATTTCTCCGAGGACACGGCGAGCGGCAAGCAGGACTTCGATGCGCACTTCACGGTGCCGACCGCCAGCTACCGCGCCTACCGCTTTCCGTGGACCGGCGAACCGCCCGGAACCCCCGCGCTCGCCGACGAGCCAAGCTCGACGGGCCAGATCAATCTATATGCGAGCTGGAACGGCGCCACCGGCGTGACCGGGTGGCGAGTCCTCGGCGGAGCCGGACCTGGCACGCTGAAGCGGCTGGGCACCGTCGCCAAGGGGGGCTTCGAGACCCATATCGCCGTGCACAGCAACGAGCCGTATTTCGCGGTCCAGGCACTCGGTCCCTCCAGCAGCGTGCTCGCCACCTCCACCGCCTCAGCCACGCCGCCCCATCTCACGATCTTCGGTGGCTCGGCGTGGGTGCCGGCGAGCGGCTTCGGTGCCGTGCCGGTGAGTTGCGTAGCGACCGCTCCGTGCCTCGTGGCCGCCACGATCACCGCGGGACGAACGGTCATCGCCCATACTCACAACGAGCGCATCGCGGGCACGGGCGCCGGCGAGGTGTTCTTCCAGCTCAGCGGCGCTGGGCGCTCGATGCTCGCGCATGCTCGTGGCGGGCGACTGCCCGTGCGGGTCACGGTGCGCGGCAGCTCGGGTGCGAGCGCCGGCGCGACGGTTGACCTCGTGCCGTTCAACGCCACCGGCGCGGGGCCGTCGCGGAGCCTCGCACAGTCCTCGACGTTGCGGATCATCGGCACCGACGGCTACGTGTCGCGGACCGGCGTCGGCTCGATCCTGGCCCAGTGCGTGAGCTTCACGCCGTGCCATGTGAGCACCACGCTGTCGATCGGATCGACGGTTGTCGCCCGCACCGGCAGCGAGTTCGTCGGCGCCAACGAGCTGGGTTACCTGAGCTTCACCCTCACCGCGGCGGGTCGCGCGGCGATCGCGCAAAGCGCCAAGCACGGCAATCAGCTCGGCGTGCACCTCGGGCTCAGTGACGCCACCGCCAAGGCGAGTGGCGACATCGCGCTCATTCAGGTCAAATGACACACGAAGGGGCGCCGCCGCGATTCAAGCGGCGACGCCCCGTTCGCGGTCCGGACCGGTCTACTGATCCGCGCCGAGGTCCACAAGCGGCGAGATCAGCTGGCTCACGTCCGATCCCACGGTGACCGCGTCGTCACCCGCGAGCGTGTTGATCTGCAGCGTGTCGCTGGCCGGCTCTGAGCCGAGGATGCTCAGCCGGGGCACGAGCCCCGTCGTCTGCACCTGCGGCCCCGAGCGCACGACGCGAACGCGGTCCGCGCCCGCCGTGCCGTTCTCGATCACGGTGTCGGCAGCGCCGTCGCCGACCCCGGTTCCCGGGATCCCGCTCAGATCGATGTTGGCGTTCTTCAGGTCGGTGCCGGTCAGATCGTTCACCGTCACCGCGTCGGCGCTCCCGAGCGTGTTCAGGTTCAGTCCCTCGATCCCGTTCACGTCCATCGTGACGTTCGCGACGTCGCGGAACAAGCGCACGCGCGAGCCATTCGCCGACAGGTCGATCTTCTCAGGCGCATTCGAACCGTTGAAGTCGAGCGTGTCGTTGCCGCCCTGTCCTTCGACGATGTCGCTGCCGTCGCCCGGGTTCCACGTGAACGTGTCCTGGCCGCCACCGAGCAGCGCGACGTCGCTGCCGCGTCCGCCGTTGACCGAATCGCTTCCGGCGCCGCCGTTCAGCGTGTCGTCGCCGTCGCCGCCCTGGATCGTGTCATCACCAGCGCCACCGTCGATCGTCAGGTGGGTGAGCCCGGCGATGCCGTTCTGCCCCACGATCGTGTCGTCGCCGCCGAGGCCATTCACGTCGAGGCTCTCGACCCCGATCGCCACCGCCGGAGTGCCGGTGGTTCCGAACGCGGCGACGTTGGCGCCGTCACGGCCGATCCCGATCGTGTCGTCGAACGGCGTGCCGGAGTAGATCTCGGTGTCCATCCCGGTCCCGCCGTCGATGTTGACCGCCGCCGGACCGGAGATCCCGAGCCCGGTGTTGATCATGTCGTCGCCGCCGAGCGTGTTGACGTCGACGCTGTCGTTGGCAGACTCGGCGCCGGTCACCTGCACGTCGGTGTAGAGCCCGGACACAAGCACGTCACCGCCGGCGGAGCCGACCTTGACGTTGTCCGCGCCGTCGGTGCCGTCGACGATCACCGTGTCGGCCGCACCGTCCCCGACGCCCGATCCCGGGGTCGCGCTCAGGTCGACGTTGGCCTTCTCGAGGTCGGTCCCGGCGAGGTCACCGACCGTGACGTTGTCCGCGCTCCCGAATGTGTTGAGGTCGAGAGCCTCGATCCCGTTCAGGTCCATCGTGATGTTGGCGACGTCACGGAACAGCCGCACGCGCGAGCCGTTGGCCGACACGTCGATGTTCTCCGCCGCGTTGGAGCCGTTGAAGTCGAGCGTGTCGTTGCCGCCCTGACCCTCGACCGTGTCACTGCCTTCGCCCGGGTTCCAGACGAACGTGTCCTTGCCGGCGCCGAGCAGGGCGGTGTCGCTGCCCCGTCCGCCGTCGACGAAGTCGTTGCCGGGTCCGCCGATCAGCGTGTCGTCGCCGTCCCCGCCGATCAGCGTGTCGTCGCCGGCTCCGCCGTCGATCGTCAGATTGCTGAGCGGGCTCGCGGTGGGCCCTACCCGAACCTCGTCGTTACCGCCGCCGGCCTGGACATTGACCGCCGAGAACGTGCTGCGGTCAAAGGCGAAGTCGATCGTGCCGTCTTCACCGACGTCGAGCTCGAGGGTGGTCGGTGTTGGAATCAGCTCGAGCTTGTCGCTCGCGCCGTCACCGACGATCTGAAGTGTTCCCGTCTGCACCTGGGCCTTGTACGCGGCCGCCGCCGGACCGGCTGCGAAGCCCAACATCGCGGTGAGGCAGGCGCCGCTGACCGCGCTCGCGACGAGCGTCCTCCGGCGGCGTCCAACAGCATGAGTCCTCATCGTGCTCCTATCCATGGTTGTTAGGGAGCTGCCAACCTAGATTGCGTCCGTGCCTCCGGCAATCGGGACCAAGCCCTGATCTTTGCCGGGGACAACCCTGAGGTCAGCACCCGCCACGAGCCGCCGGCTGGAAGGATCGGCCGGTCGGTTACGTCCTTGCCTTACATGGACCGGAGTCATCAGACATCTGATGTTTGAGCTGGCGTTGATACAGATCTTCGCCGGGTGCCTCGTCGGTGGGGCCCTCGCCGGCCTGCGCCGGGTGCGTACGGCGCGCCGGCGCCGGTGGATGGGGCGCCACCCCGCGCCGACGTTCGTGTTCGCCGACCTCGTCGGATACACCGCGCTGACCGAGGAGTGCGGCGACGAGACGGCGGCCCGCGTTGCGCGCGAGTTCCGGCGGACGATCTCGGGCCTCAGCCGCGAGCACGGCGCCTGGCAGGTCAAGTCGATGGGAGACGGCGCGATGATCTGGTCCCCGGACGCCGCCGGGGCGGTGGCCCTCGCCGCCCGACTCGTCGAGGAGGTGGGGGTCCGGCCCGACCTACTGCCCGTCCGCGTCGGCGTGCATACCGGACCCGTGGTCATGCTCGGAGGCGACTGGTACGGCAGCGCGGTCAACGTCGCCGCCCGCTTGGCGGGCGAGGCGAGCGCAAACGAGGCGCTGGTCAGCTGGGCCACCCGGAGCGCGGCGCGCGACGACCTCAAGGGGTCGCTGAAGCACCGGTGCGAGATCGTGCTCCGCGGCATCGAACGGCCGATCGCCGTGTGGAGCCTCAGGCCGTCGACCCCGGATAGCGAAGCCGCGCTGGCCGGCCAGCGAGTCGCATGATGACCCCCGCCGACGCCCCGCTGATCGAGCGCGTCGCCGAGCTCACCGTGCTCGACGGCGCCGTCAGGAGCCTTGCCGGCGGCACGGGCGCGGTAGTGGTGCTCGAGGCCGCGGCCGGCCTCGGCAAGACCGCGCTGCTCGACCATGCCGCGGGGCTCGCGGCCTCAGCCGGCTGTCTCGTGCGCCGCGCCGCCCCGACCCCGCAGGAGCGTCATTTCCCGTTCGGTGTAGTCCGGACGCTGCTCGAGGCGCCGCTGCGCGGCGCTTTGCCACTCGACGGCGAAGCCAAGGACAACGGTGGCGCGACGGCGATCGCGCACAGTCTCATGTGGCTGTGCGCCGGGCTCGCTCGCACCCAGCCGCTGGCGCTGATCGTCGATGACGCCCAGTGGTCCGATCGATCCTCGCTCGAAGTCCTCACCTACCTTGCCGGGCGGATCGAGGATCTCCCGATGTTGATCGTGGTCGCCGCCCGCTTCGGCGATCCGCGCGCCCCGGCTGACCTGCTCGCCCTACTCGGCGGTGCACGCTCGGCGACCGTGCTCCATCCCCAGCCGCTCACCCCGATGGGCGCCGCCCGGCTGATTCGCGCACGCGCCGCTGCGACACCAATCGGGGTGTGCACCGAGCGCCACGGCGCGACCGGCGGCAACCCGTGGCTGCTCGGCGAGCTGGCGCATCAGATCGAGACAGACACGCCGCACGTCAGCGCGGCCGCGCGCGCCGTCGTGCGCCGGCGCCTGGCCGAGCTCGAGCCGCGCGACCGAGCGGTCGCGCAGGCGCGCACCGTGATCGGCGACGGCGCTCCGGCGCACGCGATCGCCCAGGTTGCGTCGGTCGCGCTCGACGAGCTGGGGCCGTCGCGCGACGCGCTGACCGCCGCCGGCCTCCTGAATCCCGATGGCGACGGCATCGCCCATCCCCTGATCGCGGTCGCGATCAGAGATGGCATGGCGCCGGCCGAGCGCGAGCGTCTGCATCGCGAGTCGGCCCGGGCACTGATCGCGCTCGGGTCGCCGCCCGAGGACATCGCCGGGCACGTGCTCCATACCCGGCCGCACGAGGATCCCGAGTCCAGCGAATGGCTCCGGGTCGCCGCGGCCGGCGCCGTGCGGCGGGGCGCGCCGTGCGCAGCAGTCGCCTACCTCGAGCGGGCGCTCGCCGAGCGGGCGCCCGGGGACGACCGGGGCCGGCTCCTCGCCGACCTGGCGGCGGCCGAGTTCGATGCCGGCCGGCCCGACCCGCGCAAGCGGCTGCGCGACGCCCTCGCCGAGCTCCCGGACGGCCCCGTTCGCCTCGACGTCCTTACGCGACTTGCGTACTACGACTTCGTCTTCGGCGAAGCTGCCGGCGCCAGCGACGCGGATCTGCTCGAGCGCGAACTCGCAGCCGAGGCCGGGCGCGACCCGGTGCTTCGCCGGGCGGCGCTTGCGCACCAGGCGTGGCTCGCCGCCGAGCGCGGCACCGATGACGCCAGCGCCTGCGCGGCGATGGCGGTCGAGGCGCTCAGCGGCGGCTTCCTGCTCCGCGAGGCGCGCCGGCGCGCGGCGTACCACCTATGCATCCGGGTGCTCATCAAGACCGACCGGGCTGACGACGCCCGTCGCGCGATCGCCGCCTTGCGAACCGAGGCAAACGGAACCGGCTCGGTTCCGCTCCACGCCGCGGCGGCCGCCTATGCCGCCGAGCTGTCGATCCGCGCGGGCCACGTCAGCGACGCCGAGGCACACGCCCGCACCGCGCTCGAACACGGCGGCGGCGGCGCGGCAACGTACGCGACGACGATCGCGAGCGCGGCGCTGGTGACCGCCTTGGCCGAACGGGGAGAGTTCGACGAGGCCCGCGAGCGAGCGGAGCGATCTCATCGAAGCCCGCGCGCGGCTGGCGCTCGCCGAGGGTGATTTCGAGACTGCCCACACCTACGGCTGCGACGACCGGCGCTCGCTGGGTCGCGGCACTCGCGCTCGCCCACCTCGGTCGCCGTGAGGAGGCCGTCGTGCTCGCCGAGACCGAGCTCGCGCAGGCCGATCGATTCGATGCACCGGTGCCGGTCGCGCGGGCGCTCCTCGCGCGCGCCGTCGCCGAGCCCGACGACCAGGCACGCGTGCTGATCTGCCGGCGAGCGCTGGCGCGGCTGAACGGTGTGACCGCCACGCTCGAATCGGTGCGGCTGGCGCTCGAGCTCGGCCGCACGCTCGCGCGCATGGGCCTGCGCGTCGAGGCCCGCGACCTGCTCCGGCCGGCACTCGCGGACGCCGACGCGGTCGGGGCCTCGCTGCTGGCCCAGCGCGCTCGTCGTGAGCTGGTCGCCACGGGCCTGCGCCCGCGCCGCGCGGCGCTGGAGGGAGCCTCCGCGCTGACGCCGCGCCAGCGCCAGATCATCGAGCTCGCGGCCGCCGGCAAGGCAAACCGCGCGATCGCCCAGCAGCTGTTCCTGAGCATCAAGACGGTCGAGACCCACCTTGCGGCGGGCTATCGCAAGCTCGGTGTGAACACCCGCATGGACCTGAGCGCGGCGGTCGGCGGCCGGCCGCGGACGTAAACGGTCCCGCCGGGCTGGAAGGATTACCGCCCCGGTCGCGTCAGAGATCCGATGACGTACGTTGTCGGCATCGACGTGGGATCCCAGAGCGTGAAGTCGGTGCTCGTCGACGAGCTGGGCGCCACCGTTGCCACCGCGAGCTCGCCGTGCGACACGTCCTACCCGGCCAGCGGCTGGGCCGAGCAGGACCCGCGCCGCTGGGAGCAGGCGATCACCGAGGCCGTACGCGAGCTTCGCTCCGCCGCCGGTATCGGCGCCACCGAGATCGCGATGCTCGCGCTCGCGTGTCAGGTCGACGGGCTCGTCGCGCTCGACCGCAACCTGCGTCCGCTCCGCCCGGCGATCATCTGGCTCGACCGACGCGCCACCGCGCAGTCGGATCGCCTGCGCGACGCGGTCGGCGAATCGGTGCTGATCGAGCGGACCGGCCTCAATCCCGACGCCTCGCACACCGCGCCCAAGGCGATGTGGCTCCGCGATGAGGAGCCCGAAAACTTCCGTGCCGCCAGGTGGCTGGTCTCGACCGTCGGCCACCTGAACGGCTGGCTCACCGGCGAGGTGGTGCAGGACCATGCCGATGCCTCCTCGACGCTGCTGTACAACCTGGCCGCGCGCAACTGGTGCACCGAGCTCGTCGGCCTGGCTGGGCTCGACCAGGCGCGGCTCCCGTCGATCCGTGCCGCGCGCGAGGTGATCGGGTCGCTGCGCTCCGACGTGGCCGAGCGGCTCGGCCTCTCGACGCGCTGCCAGGTCGCCGTCGGCACCGGCGACGATCACGGCGCAGCGCTCGGCGCCGGCGCAGTCGCGCCCGGCATCATCGTCGACGTCACCGGCACGGCTGAGCCGGTGGCGGTCGCGTCGCGCGAGCTGGTCCTCGACGACCTCCGCCTGGTCGAGACCCACGCCCATGCCGTCGACGGCATGCTGCTCGTCGAGAACCCCGGGTTCGTGTCGGGCGGCAGCACGAACTGGTGGGCCCGGGCCCAGGGCATACCGCAGGCCGAGTTGTTCGCGCAGGCGGCATTGGCCCCACCGGGCAGCGACGGCGCGCTGTTCCTGCCGACGCTGTCGGGATCGACGGCGCCGCGCTGGAACGACCGGATGCGCGGGTGCTTCGCGGGACTCGGCCTCCACCACGAGCTCGCGCACATGTCGCGCGCGATCCTCGAGGGCTGCTCGTTCGCGCTGCGCGACATCGTCGACCGGTTCGACGCGATGGGGCTCGGTGGCGAGGAGATCCGGGTCGTCGGCGGCGGCGCCCGTTCGCCGCTGTGGCTCCAGATCAAGGCCGACGTGACCGGCCGGCCCGTACGCGTCGTCCGGGGCGAGGCCACCGGCGCCGGCGCCGCGATGCTCGCCGGCGTCGCCGCCGGGTTCTTCGCCGATCTGCCCGAGGCTGCCGCACGGATGGTGCGGATCGACGAGGAGCCGGTGCTCCCGCGGCACCAGACGCGCGAGGCCTACGACGCCGCCTACGACGCCTACCGCCGCCTGTTCGACGGCGTCGAGCACGCGCTCGCGTGACCGCGGGCGGGCGCGGCGCCTGCGGCACCGCCTCTCTGTGAACATGCAGGCGATGAACCGCCGCAAGCGTCCATCGCGCGCGGAGCAGGTGCGCGAGAGCCTGCTCGCCGACATCGTGGCCGGCAAGCTCGAGCCGGGGGACAAGCTCGCGAATGAGAACGAGCTGGCGGCCCGGTTCGAGGTCTCGCGCGCCACCGTCCGCGACGCCGTGCTCGGTCTGACCGACGCCGGCTACCTCGACCGCCGCCACGGCTCGGGGACGTATGTCACCTACGCACCGCGGACGCGGCACCCGCTCGAGACGTCGGTCAGCTACACCGCGATGATCCGCGAGTCCGGTCACAAGCCGGGCGAGACCGTCGTCAGCAAGGGCGTCCGCGCGCCGAGCGAGCTCGAACGGCGGCGGCTCGAGCTATCCGACGACGACCACGTGATCGAGGTCGAGCGGGTCCGCCTGGCCGACCGGCGGCCGGTGATCTACTCCCGCGACTGCATCCCGATGGGGCTGCTCGGCGACCACGCCGACGCCGCGCTGGACAGCTCGCTGTACGCGATCCTCGCGGGCGCGGGCCACGCGGTCGCGCGCGCGAGCGCGCGGCTACTCCCGACGCTCGCCACCGCCAAGCTGGCGAGGCTGCTCGCGGTCAAGCGCGGCGCGCCGCTCCTGCACATCGACCAGGTCGACTACGACGGCCGTGGTCGCGCGGTGATGCTCTCGCACGAGTGGCACGTGGCCGATGCGTTCGAGCTGATCGTCAACCGCCGGGCGTCCCCGGCGGCCGACGAGAGCTGATTTCAGGGATCCCTCAGGGGAAGACCAGGGAATCTCCCCATACCGCAATTGCGGTATCTCCGCCAAGCTGAGGACGTGCCGAAATACGTCCTCACCCACCGCCACGAGCCCGGCGAATGCGCGATCGCGATTGCGGCGTGGAAGGGCTTCGTCAGCCCGCTTCGCCACGGGCGGCCGATCGGCACGTGCGCGAAGGGGGGTCACCAGATCTGGTGGACGGTGGAGGCGCCGGACGAGCAGTCGGCCCTCTCGCTGCTGCCGCACTATGTCGCCCAGCGCACGGTGGCCGAGGAGGTTCAGGAGGTGCCGCTCCCATGATCCTCGAACCCGACCGGCTGGGTGACTACATCGAGCCGATGTACCGCGCGGCGTGGGCGCTTTGCGGGTCGCGCCACGACGCGGAGGATCTCGTGCAGGAGACGTTCCTGAACGTCCTCAAGCGGCCGCGACTGCTCCGCGACGGCAACGAGATCGGCTACCTGCTGCGCGCGCTGCGGAACACGTACTCGAGCCGGTACCGGACTGCGGCACGGAGACCCGCCGAGCGGCAGCTATTCGACGACGACGATCCGGCCGCCCCGTTCACCGAGGAGAGCATCAGCTCGCGCGAGCTGATGGAGGCGGTCGCGAGCGCGCCCCCGATCTACCGCGACGCGGTGATCGCGGTCGATCTCGTCGGTCTCTCCTACCGTGAGGCCGCCCGCGCGCTCCACACGCGCGAGCAGACGATCACCACGCGCCTTCACCGCGGCCGCCAGCACGTCGCCCGTGCGCTCACCGAAGCCACGGCGACCGCTGCCTGTTAGCGGAGCGCGGGCGCCTCGCGCTCGGCGTCCGCCTGCTCGCCGGCGACGATCGAGGCCAGCGCCGCGCGCGACCGGACGCCGAGCTTGTCGTAGATGCGGGCGAGATGGCTCTCGACGGTCTTTTCGCTGAGGAACAGCGCCGCCGCGACGTCGCGGTTTCGCATGCCTGAGGCCACGAGCGTCGCGACCTCGCGCTCGCGGGCGCTGAGCGCCGCGACCCCCGCGGCGCCGCTCCGGACATCCCGGATCCGCCGGCGGGTGCGATGGCCGAGTCGGCGGAGCTCCTGGGCGGCTGCGTCGGCGTCGCGAAGCGCGCCGGCCGCGAACAGCGTGCGCTCGGCCTCCTCGAGCTCGACGATCGCGGCCTGGGTCGACCCCGCGCGGCCAAGCGCGGTGCCGATCAGTGCCTGGGCGCGCGCGCCCAGCACGGGATTGCCGGAGGACTCCGCGAGCGGCAGCGCCTCCCTGGCCGTGTCGATCGCCGCCGCCGGGTCCCCGCGCGCGAGCAGTACCGCCGCCCGCGCGCACATCGCGTTCGCGGTGCGCTGAGGTAGCAATGTCAGCCTCGCATGGGCGTCGGCGGTCGCCGCCGCCTCGGCGGCGGCGTCGAGCTCCCCGAGCGACACCAGCGTCCGGGTCAGCAGATCCCAGCCGAGCCCTCCGCGGAGGTCGAGCAGCCGCTGGCCCGGGCCGGTCTGCACCGCGGCGAGCTCGGCGCGCGCGCCCGCCGGGTCGCCCGCGGCGTTCAGCGCCGCGGCCAGATGGAGCCGCGACAGGCTGGAAAAGAACGTCTCGGTGACGCGCTCGGACCGCGTGACCGCCTCGCGCGCGCTGGCCAGCGCCCTCGCGGTCTCACCGGCCAGGGAGCACACCATCGCGTCCGCCCACAGCGCCCACACCACCACCTGGTCATTGCCGGTCAGGACGGCGGCGTCGGTGGCGGTCTCGGTCACCGACATCGCCTCGGCGATCCGCCCCTTCATCACCAGCGCATTTGCCTCGAGCACGAACAGGCCCGGAATCAGCGGGCTCTGGCCGGTCTGCTGCGCCAGCCGCAGGACCCGGCGCACGTGCTCGAGCGCGGCGTCGGCGCGCTCGAGCGCAGCCGCGGCCTGGGCGAGGTAGCCGCCGACGTCGAGGTGCTCGGCCAGGTGGTCGTCCGGTAGCGCGACGTACGCGACCTCGGCCTCGCGGAGCTCGACGAGCCCCACCCCGGGGCGGTTCGACGAGGTGCTGGCCAGGCTGCACAGCGCCGCGCCCCAGGCCCAGTACAGCGGCTCGCCGGCGCCGCGGGCCCGGTCGGCGACGGCTCGGGCAACGTCGTGCATCGAGTCGAACTCGCCGCGCCAGTAATGCTCGATCGCGAGCTCGAGCGTGAGACCGAGCGCGCCCCGGCTGTCGGGCGCGAGCGAGGCCAGCGTTCGCTCGACGAGCGCGCGCGACTCGAACGGGCGCCCGTTCATGCGCCGGGCGAACGCGATCCGCGCCACCAGCGCGGCCCGTTCGTCGACCCGGTCCTCCGGCAGCAGGCCGCTGACCGTGTCGAGCACGTCGAGCGCCTCGTCGTAGGCCCCGGCGTAGGTGAGCGCGGTCGCCGCCTCGCCGAGCAGCGGCAGCCGCAGCTCGCCGCCGTCGGTCGGGGGCAGCAGCCGGGCGGCCGCGAGCAGCCACCTCCCGGCAGCCTCCGGCGCGCGCGGGGCGGCGTCGCGACCCGCCTGCACGAGCAGGTCGATCGCGCGCTCGTCGCCTACCGTCGCCGAGCTTTCGACATGGTGGGCGCGGACGCCCGCCGGGGCGTGCGCCGCTTCGAGCGCCGCCGCCGCCCGGGCGTGGGCGCCGAGCTGCCAGCCTCGCGGGATCCCGTCGTACACCGCCCGCCGCACGATCGGATGCCGGAAGCGGAATCGCCGCGGCGTCTCGGTCGGCCGAACGAAGTCGGACGCCAGCAGCTCATCGAGCGCGGCGAGCACCGACGGGATTTCCTGCTCTGAGATCGCCGCCACGAGCTCGGGCTCGAACGACTCGCCGGCGACGGCCGCCGACTCGAGCGCGCAGCGGGAGGCGTCGGAGATCGCGCCGACCTCCTCCTGGATGGCCGCGAGCACAGCGCGCGGAACCGCTTCGCCTGAGCTCCGCGACCGTCTCGTGCCCCGGGCCCCAGCCCGCACATGGCCCGACCGGACGAGCTGCTCGATGTAGAACGGGTTCCCGCCGCTCTCGCGGTAGAGCCTCGCGCGGGTGGTGTCGTCGATGTCCGCCGCGATCAGCCGCCCGGCTTCCTCCGCCGTCAGCAGCGACGGCTCGAGCCGGCTGCCGCGGCCGACGCGCGCCGCGCCCTCGAGCGCGGTGAGCAGTCGCGAGGGGGCCTGGCGGTAGGCGACCGCCATCAGCGCGGGCCCGCGGAACCGCCGGAGCAGATGCGCGAGCATCTCCACCGACGCCGCGTCGGCCCAATGGAGGTCGTCGAGCGCGAGCACCAACGGCTGGCGCCGGGCCAGCCGCTCGAGCACGCTCCTGACCGCGTAGTGGAGCCGGTAGCGCTCGGCGCCCTCGCCCCGGCTCGCGTCGCTGTCGGGCTCGCGCGGCAGCGCCGGGAAGATCGCAGCGAGCTCGCGCGGGACGTCGTCGTCGAGCGCGCGCAGGACCGCCGGCTCGAGCGAACCGAAGTAGTCGTTGAGCGCGTCGACGATCAGGCCGAACGGAATGTCGCGCTCGAACTCGGCCGCACGGCCATCGAGAACGAGATAGCCACGCTCTTCGCCACGGCGGCGGAGCTCCGCGAGCAGCCGCGATTTCCCGATCCCCGGCTCGCCGACGATCTGCAGGCACCACGGCACGCCGTCAGCGAGCTGATCGAGCGCTCGTTCGAGTTCAGCGAGCTCGCGGCCACGGCCCACGAGCGCGCGCACATGCTGATCATCCACCATCTGGACCCCCCGGGAGTCACGAGCAGCCTACTCGGTGCGCCGCGCCATTGCGCGATTTCTGGGTGCGCTCGCTCCTAGCTCGGCCATGCCTCGGCTGACGCGTGCGCCGTCGGCCGCGACGTACCGCGCACCAGCGGACGGGCAAGCTTCGGTGTCCGGCTGCGGCAGCTCACCACGATCAGGGCGCCGAGGGCGGACAGACTTGCCATCACGAGCGCCGCGGTGTTCCAGCCGCGGGTGAGCGAATGGCCGCCGGCGGTCGACACGATGCTCACGACGAGGGCAACTCCCGCGGCGCCACCGAGGTACCGCGCGGTGTTGTTCGCGCCGCTGCCCATGCCGGCGCGGTCCGGCGGCACCGATTCGACCGCGAGCCGGCCGAGCCCGGCGTTGGCGACGCCGCTGCCGACGCCCGCGATCAACAGCCCGGGCACGAGCCGGGTCCACGCGCTGTCGGCGGCAAGGCCGGTGAGGGCGACCTCGCCCACGGCGCACAGCGCGAGCCCGATCGCCACGCGCGCCCGGGCTCCGAGCGCCGCCGGAAGCTTCCGCGCGGCGAGCGCCACGACCATGCTCGTGGCCGACCACGCGCACAGCACGCCCGCGCTGGCCAGCACGCTGATGTGCAGCACCCGCTGCATCACGCCCGGGGCGTAGCTCATCAGGCCGACGTTCGCGAGCCCGATGAACAGCGCGCCGGACACCGAGGCAAGGAACTTGGGCCGGCCGAACAGGCGCGGATCGACCAGCGGGCGCCGCCGGCGCAACTCGATGACCGCGAATCCCCCGAGCAGCAGCGCAGCGGCGCCGAACAGGGCGACCGTTGCGGTGCCGGTCCAGGCGTGGCGAGCCTCGACCAGCGCCGCGGTCAACAGCGCCATCCCGCCGGCCAGCGTCGCGATTCCGGCGACGTCCAGCCGGCCGCGAGCGCGCCGGTCTGCGTCCGGGAGCGTCGTGGCCGCAGCCATCACCGCAGCCGCGGCGGCCGCCTCGAGCCAGTAACCGCTCCGCCAGCCGAACGGCACCGCCAGCAGTGCGCTCGCCAGTGGACCGACAGTGATTCCGGCGCCGACGGCGGCCCCCCAGACGCCCGTCGCCTGCGCACGTTCGGGACCGGAGGGGAAGGCGCGACCGATCGAGCCAAGGCTGGCCGCGAGCACGCCGCCGCCGGCCATGCCCTGGAGCACGCGCGCCGCCACGAGTACCGCCACGCCGGGCGCGAGCGCGCCGATCACGCTGGCGCCGGCAAGCAGCCCCGCGCTCCATACGAGCACGCGGCGATGCCCGACGTCGTCCGCGAGGGCGCCTCCGGTCAGCAGCGTCGTGGCCAGGCCAAGGCTCATCCCGCTTAGCGCCCACGTCTCGCCGGCGATGCCGGCGTGCAGCGACCGGACGCTGTCGTCGATCGTGGTGACGATCGCGCTGAACACGGCCAGCACGAGCAGCGTGCCCAGGGCCGCCACCCGCAATGTCCGTTGCGAAGCCGGCGAGGTCATCACGGTCCCCCGGGGCCGCGGGCGCCGTCGAGCGCGAGCTCGAACTCGATCTCGCCCCGGTAGCTCCCACGCGAGCTGAACCCGAGACGCCGCAGGACCGCGAGCGCCGGGCGGTTCTCCCACAGCGTGGTCGCGGTCAGCGTGGCGAAGCCGTTCTCGCGCGCCCGGTCGATCACGCCGCGCATGAGCGCCGTCCCGATCCCCCGGTTCTGAAGCTCGTCGACGACGTCAACCGCCACGTCGGCCACGCCCGCGCGCCCTCGCTCCGCGACGTAGCGCGCGGTGCCGACGATCGATCCGTCGGCTTCGTCGACCGCGGCCAGGGCCACGTGGCGGAAATGGTCGACGTCGGTCAGGAACGCCAGCTCGCGTGCGGTCAGCCGAGGCTTCGGCGACAGGAATCTCCGCAGCCGCGACTCGAAGCTGAGCCGCGCGTAGTGCGAGGAGACGAGCTCGGCGTCACCTGGGCCGATGCTCCGAATGACGTAAGACGTCTGATGACTTCTCGTGGTCATGCAGAAGATGACGGTGACCCCCGGGCGATCCTTCCAGCGTCGCCCGAAACATCAGGGCCATGCGGGGCCGCGCAGCCGCCCCGCAGACACACGACCGCCGAGGTTCGGGGGGTCATGTCAGGGGGTCTGCCCGATGTGCGAACGACCGGCCGGCCTCACCATCGGCGCACACCAACAGTTCCCACAGAGGAGACCAGCATGGCGTTCATCGAGGTGAGACACGAGGAGACTCCGGGCCCGGCGCTCGCGGAAGCGAGCCTCCAGGAGCTCCGCGACGTGGTCCGGGGTGAGATCGTCACCCCCGGCGACGACGGCTACGAGGAGGCGAGCCGGATCTGGAACGGCGCCCACGACGGCCACCGGCCGGCGCTGGTCGTCCGCTGTACCGGCGTTGCCGACGTCTGCGCCGCGGTCGGATTCGCGCGTCGCCACGAGCTGGAGATCGCCGTCCGCGGCGGCGGCCACAGCATCGCCGGCTTCTCGACCGTCGACGGCGGGATCGTGATCGATCTCGGGCCGATGAACCACGTCCGCATCGACACGTCCGCCCGGCGCGCGTACGTCGGCGGCGGCGCGGTCTGGGCCGACGTCGACCACGAGGCGCAGGCGCACGGCCTCGCCACCACCGGAGGCCTCATATCGACGACGGGTGTCGCCGGGTACACGCTCGGCGGTGGGATCGGCTGGCTGATGCGCAAGTACGGCCTCGCCTGCGACAACCTCGTCGGCGCCGATCTCGTCACCGCGGACGGCCGGCTGCTGCACGCCAGCCCGCACCAGAACGCCGACCTGCTCTGGGGCCTGCGCGGCGGCGGCGGGAACTTCGGGATCGTCACGCAGTTCGAGTTCGACCTCCATCCAGTCGGCCCGACCGTGTACGCGGGGCCGATCTTCTACTCGGCCGATGCCGACCGCGACCTGCTGGCGCTGTTCCGCGAGTGGGCGCCGGGCGCCTCCGACGACATCACCGCGCTCGTCAACCTCACGACCGCGCCGCCGCTCCCGGTCATCCCGCAGGAGTGGCACGGCAAGAAGGTGGCCGCGTTCGTCGCGACCTCCGCCGGCCCGGTCGCGGACGGCGACCGTCACGCGCGCGACTTCCGCCAGGTCGCCGAGCCGATCGCTGACCTGCTCGGCCCGATGCCGTACAAGATGATCCAGACCCTGCTCGACCCGCTGTTTCCGAAGGGCGTCCACGCCTATTTCAAGGCCACGAACCTCGCCCGACTCGACGATCAGCTGATCGAGCGCCTACGCGAGCTGCATCTCGCGGCGCCGGGTCCGCAGTGCGAGATCCATGTACACCAGATGGGCGGCGCCGTCGGCCGCGTCGGCGAGGCTGACACCTCGTTCGCCGAGCGGTCGATGCCATACGTGCTGAACGCCGTCACCGTCTGGCATGAGGAGGGCGCAGGCCCAGCACACGTCGAATGGGCACGCTCGGTGATCGAGGCCGCGGCGCCCGCGTCGACCGGCCGCGCCTATGTCAACTACCTCGGTGACGCCGGCGAGGCGCGCTCGGCCTACGGCGAGGAGAAGTACGCGCGCCTCGTCGCGCTCAAGAACCAGTACGACCCGGCGAACGCGTTCCGGCGCAACCAGAACATCGAGCCGGGCTCGGGCTCCTGAGCCGGCCGGACGATCGTCACCGACCACGAGGAGAGAGCGATGCCGTTGATCCAAGTCAAGGTCGTCGAAGGTGTGTTCACATCCCTGCAGAAGCAGGAGATCATCGAGCGCCTGACCGACGCGATGGTCGAGATCGAGGGCGAGGGCATGCGCAACCTCACGTGGTGCGTAATCGAAGAGGTCGCGAGCGGCGACTGGGGCGTCGGCGGCAGGTCGCTGACCGCCGATGACGTCAGAGCGCTCGCGCGGGGTTAGGCCTCGCGGGTGAAGTCATGCAACCAATCGCTGATCCCGCGAGGCCTCGCCCGCACGAGCTGAGGCCCGAGGCGCTAGGCGACCACATCGACCGGCTGTACCGGGCGGCGTGGGCGTTGTGCGGCTCGCGCCACGACGCCGAGGACCTGGTCCAGGAGACGTTCGCGAAGGTGCTCAAGCGCCCGCGATGGCTGCGCGACGACAACGAGATCGGCTATCTGCTGCGGGCGCTGAAGAACACGTACGCGAGCCGCTACCGCGACGCCGCGCGCGTCCCCGACATGCGCGAGCTCTTCGAGGAGGACGCGCCGTCCTCACAGGAGAGCGAGTTCAGCGCCCGCGAGCTCATGCAGGCGATCGCCAGCGCCCCGCCCCACTACCGGGACGCGGTGATCGCGGTCGACGTCCTCGGCATGTCCTATCGCGAGGCCGGGCACTCGCTCCGGGCGCGCGAGGCGACGATCACGACGCGGCTACACCGCGGCCGTCAGCATGTCGCGCACGTGCTGACGGACGACACAGCCGTGTGACCGACCCCGCGCGGAGCCAGGCCCGCGCTAGGCCGCGTACCGCTGGGCGGAGCGGGCGCGCGCCTTCTCGGCTTCGACCTCGCGGTTCTTCGCCGGCGCGTTCGTGCTGAGATCGTTCAGCAGCTGCATGGAGACCGCAGCGACTGCGTCGATCGCGCGCTCGAACGCCTCTTCATTGGCGTGCGAGGGCTTGGTGAAGCCACTGATCTTGCGGACGTACTGGACCGCGGCGGCCCGTACCTCCTCGTCGGTGGCGGGTGGATCGAAGTTGTAGAGCGTTCGGATGTTTCGGCACATGACCCCAAGCGTAGAGGGCTCGGCGCGCGGGCTCATCCCTGACCAAAAGAGCCGGATTCCTTGATCCTCAGCGCCAGATACTGCAAACCGCGCTGGAGCGGGGTCTGGCGACACCCTACGATCGCGCCCTTCACTGTCCACAGAGCCCATCGCCCAACGAGGGGGGGATGCATGCGTTCCACAAAGCGACTCCGGGTCGCATCAGCACTGCTGGTGGCCGGGGCGTCGATCGGCGGCTACGCCGCCGTGACCGGCGCCACCGCGGCCGCCGGCGCTACCCACGCCGCATCGGCGCCGGCCGCTAAGGCCAGCGGCCCGAGCGTCAAGCGGTTCAACCTGAACGGCTACGTGATCAACGCCGATTACAGCCTCGGCCGGAACACCGGGAACACGTTCCAGCAGACGTACAAGAGCAAGACCGTGCACGGCGTCCCGATCGCGGGGCCGAACGTCGGCGCGAAGTTCCCGGTAGAGGACTACGTCGCGATGCCGATCGGCAACCACGAGATCTACGTCGCCTGGCTCGACACGAAGAGCAAGGCGCTCCTCGACGTGTTCGTCATGAACTTCGCGACCCACGTCGTGTTCGATTACGCGCCGGGCAGCCTCCATCCCGAGAGCTCGGGCACGATCACGGTCGTGCACAAGGGCTCGAGCCCGCTTCCGTAGACCGTCGTCGACCACGCGCGGAACCGGCGCGCGGCGTATCGTCGGCCTGTGATTGGCAGGCTCGGATGCGCCGTCGCGCTGGTTCTCGCCGTCGGGATCGGCGGCTGCGGCAGCGCCCAACGCAGCCAGACCACGACGACCACCGCCTCGCAGGGCGCCGGGGGTTAAGCGGCACGGCGCCGGGGATAGCAGCGGGGCTGCGAGCTGACCGCGCCCGGCGGGGACAGCCCACTAGCCGATCCGTGCAGGCGGACCCGAATTTCCGTGCTGACGTAGGCCTCGCTACCTAGGCACCGCTTGAGCAGGAAACGCTTGAGCGGTAAACTAGGTGCCGAACGACCTGGCGCTCAGGTTCGCTCCGCCGGGGTGCAGCCGGGGCCACGAGGGAGGTTGTCAATGGCGGTTGTGCCGATCCGGCAGATCCTCGACCCCGCGTTCTCAGAGCGTTACGGCGTCGCGGCGATCAACGTGGTCGATGACTTGACGCTGGACGCGGTGCTCGCCGCCGCCACCGAGCTCGACGCCCCGCTGATCGTGCAGACGTCGCTCAAGACGGTCAAGTCGATCGGCGCGAAGCCGCTCTACAGCATGTGGCGGGCCCGCGCCGACGAGGTGCCGGTGCCGGTGTCGCTGCACCTCGACCACTGCCCCGACCGGGAGTGGATCAGCATCTGCCTGCAGGCCGGGTGGAACTCGGTCCTGTTCGACGGATCCCATCTCGACGTCGCCGAGAACACCAGGCAGACGATCGAGGTCGTCGCCGAGGCCGAGCGCCACGGCGCGCACGTCGAGGGCGAGATCGAGAGCGTGCTCGGCGTCGAGGACGGCGTCGGCTCGGACGAGGCCGGCGAGGTCCACCCCGTCGAGGTGTCCGCGCGGTTCATCGAGGCGACCGGCGTGTACTCGTTTGCGCCGGCGATCGGCACCGCCCACGGCCTGTACAAGAGCTCGCCCGAGCTCAAGCCCGAGCGCGTGACCGAGCTGGTCGAGCTCCACCCGATCCCGATGGTCCTGCACGGCGGCACCGGACTCGCCGAGGCCCAGTTCACCGATCTGATCTCCCGCGGGTGCGCCAAGGTCAACATTTCAACGGCGCTGAAGATCGCGTTCGTCGACGCCCACCGGGAGTACCTCGAGGCCAATCCCGGCAAGCACGACCCGCCGTCGATGCTCAGTCACGTGCGCGACGCGGTCAAGCAGATGGCCGAGTACCACATCGGCATGTTCGGGTCCGCGGGCCGGGCCCGGGCGATGTCCATATCGGTCGGATAACGCGTGCCCGCACTGATCTTCGACTGTGACGGCGTGCTCGCGGACACCGAGCGCGACGGTCATCGTCCGGCGTTCAACGAGACGTTCGCCGAGGTCGGCCTGCCGGTCAACTGGTCCGAGGACGAGTACGCCGAGAAGCTCAGGATCGGCGGCGGCAAGGAGCGGATGGCGTCGCTCCTGACCGACGATTTCGTCCGCGCCAACGGACTCCCCACCGATCCCGAGGGCCAGAAGGACCTGCTCGCCGACTGGCACAAGCGCAAGACCGCGCGCTACAAGGAAATCGTGCTCGCCGGCCGGCTGCCCGCCCGCCCCGGCATCAGGCGGATCGTCGAGGAGGCACTCGGTGCCCGCTGGACGCTCGCGGTGGCCTCGACCTCGGCCGAGGAGTCGGTCAGAGCCGTGCTCGAGCACGCGGTCGGCACCGACAACGCGGCGCAGTTCGCGGTGTTCGCCGGCGACATCGTCCCGGCCAAGAAGCCCGATCCGGCGATCTACACGCTCGCGCTCGAGCGGCTCTCGATCCCAAGCGGCGACGCGATCGTGATCGAGGACTCCCGCAACGGCCTTCTCGCCGCAGTTGGCGCCGGACTGCGCTGCGTGGTTACCGTCTCTGGCTACACCGCGGAGGAGGACATGAGCGAGGCCGTGCTCGTCGTCACGAGCCTCGGCGATCCCGACGACCCGGCCGTGGTGCTGGCCAATCGTGGTGCCGCAGAGCCCGGCGAGCTGGTCACGCTCGCCGACATCGACGCGTGCCGGAGTCAACCCCTACTCGACAAGGAGACTGTATGAGCGAGAACGCGCTTGCCCGCGCAGAGTTGGTCGTGCGGGTCATCGCCCAGACGGCCGTCGACAACGAGACCTACTTCTGCGAGCTCGACGCCGTGGTCGGCGACGGCGATTTCGGCTACTCGCTCGCGCGCGGCTTCGAGATCGTGGTCGGAGACTGGGACGCGATGGAGTACAGCGACATCGCCGGCCTGCTGAAGAAGACCGCGCTCGTGCTGACCAAGCGGATCGGCGGCACGTCGGGGCCGATCTGGGGAACCGCATTTCTGCGCGCCGGCGGCGCGCTGAACGACATCCCCGAGCCGACCGGCGAGCAGGTCATCGCCGCGATGCGCGCCTCGATCGAGGGGATCAAGCAGCGCGGGAACACCGACCTCGGTGACAAGACGCTGCTCGACGCGCTGGTCCCCGCCGTCGACGAGCTCGAGGCGGCGCTGCCCGACGGCGCCGGCGTGGCGCTCGGCCGGGCGGCAGCGACGGCGCGCACCAGCGCCGAGGCGACAAAGGGCATGCTCGCGCAGCGCGGGCGGGCCTCGTACACCGGTGAGCGCAGCCGGGACTCGGTCGACGCCGGCGCGATCGGCATCGCGGTGATGTTCGAGGCAGTGAGCAAGGCCTGGCAGGAGGCTGAGCTGGAACTGGCCTGACGGTCAGTGCGGCAAGCGGGTAAGGGGGCGCGGGGTTGGACGCTGGCGAGATCCGTTCAGCGACGGTAAGAGGCAGGACACTCGAGAGGAGATCTGGTGAAGAAGTTCGTCAATGACCCGCAGCAGTTCGTGCCGGAGATGTTGAAAGGGATCGAGCTCGCCAACCCGGGCATGCTCCGCTACGTCCCGGAGTACAACCTGATCATGCGGGCCGACGCGCCGCGCGAGGACAAGGTGTCGATCGTCCAGGGGTCCGGATCGGGCCATGAGCCGGCCCACGTGATGGTCGTCGGCAAGGGCATGCTCGACGCCGCCTGTCCGGGCGACGTGTTCGCGGCACCGCCGTCTGACTACGTATACGAGACGACGAAGCTGCTGGCCAGCCCCAAGGGCGTACTGCACATCATCAACAACTACACCGGCGATCGTATGGCGTTCGACATGGGACGCGAGCTCGCCGAGGCCGAGGACATCAAGATCGCGACGATCGTCGTCGACGACGACGTGGCCGTGAAGGACTCGACGTACACCGTCGGCCGGCGCGGCGTCGCCGGCAACTTCTTCGTGATCAAGGCGGTCGGTGCGGCGTCCGAGCGCGGTGCCGATCTCGACGATCTCGTCAAGCTCGGTGAGCGCGTGAACTCGGTGACCCGCACGATGGGGATGGCGCTGACCTCCTGCACGCCGCCGGCCAAGGGCTCGCCGCTGTTCGAGCTCGGCGACGACGAGATGGAGATGGGCGTCGGCATCCACGGCGAGCCGGGCCGCCGGCGCGAGAAGCTCGCCGACGCGAACGCGATCGTCGACGAGTTGCTCGAGGCGGTTGCGTCCGACCTGCCGTATTCGTCCGGCGACGAGGTCGCGCTGATGATCAACGGGCTCGGCGGCACGCCGATCTCCGAGCTGTACATCTGCTACGGCCGGGCCCACAAAGGGCTCGCCGACCGTGGCATCAACGTGACGCGCAGCTACGTCGGCGAGTACTGCACCTCGCTCGACATGGCCGGCGCCTCGCTGACGCTGGTGAAGCTCGACCCTGAGCTGAACGAGCTGTTCGACGCGCCCGCCGAAGTGGCGGTCCGCATCTTCTAGCAGCGCCCCTAGGCGCAGTCCGGTGCCGGCGGGTACGGGCCGCCGGCACCGGGCCGTTAGTTGTCGTCCGCGGGCCAGGTGAGCGGGACCGCCTCGCCGTGGCCGAGTGACCGCTCCGGCGGTGGCCGACGCCCGACCGCGATCATCGCGGCGCGAATCGTCCCGGCATGGGCGACGACCAGCGCCGGACTCGGACCCGCCGCGACCATCGTGAGCGCCTTGCGCGTGCGCCTGACCTGCTGAGCCAGCGACTCCCCTCCGGGGAACGCGAAACCCGCCTGCGCGGCCTCGAACGCCGCGAACAGCTCGGGCGTGGCCGCCGAGATCTCCTCGAACCGCTGGCCCTCCCAGCTCCCGCGATCGGACTCGATCAGATCGTCGAGGACGGTCGGCGCCACCCCGATCGCGTCGGCGACGATCTCCGCGGTCTGGCGCGCGCGCAACAGTGGCGAGCACCACATCGCGACGATCGCCATGCCAAGGCTGGCGGCCAGCCCCGCGGCCTGCTCGCGACCGGCGCGCGACAGCGGCGGGTCGCGGCGACCCAGGATCCGGCCGTGCGCGTTATCGGAGGTCTCGCCATGTCGCGCGAGAAGCAGCGGCACGACCACGTTCGCCATTGTCGATCAGACGGCGATCGTTTGCTTGCAAATCTTGCGCAATACGCCGCCCCAGGTTCAAAAAGCCGTCCGAGCGGGCAGAAACCATCTGCCTCCTCCCTGCCGGGTTGTTCCACATGGGTGACCGACAAATCCGCGCGATGCTCCGTGGCGCCACCGCCGCCAAGCTGCTTGACGGCTGGCAGGGGCCCCATCTGAGCGAACGCACCTACTGCATCGCCCCCCGGCACGCGGCGGCGATGGAGCGCCCGCTCGACTACGTGATCGGGTACTGCGAGCTGCTCGCCGAGGCCGGCGTCCAGCCCCTGTACCGCGAGTCCGAGCCGCTGTTCTGAGCGGGCTCGCCGGGTCCCGACTCGGGCCCCGTTTCGCAATAGCGCCACGATATCACGCGCTTCTGTCACAATATGTGCGTGATATCAGCCGACGACCCCGTCAGCAGCGTCGCCCCGGAGGGCGCGTTCTCGCCGCCCGCCGTTCACCGGCAGCGGCCGGCGCGCGGGTTCGAGTGTCCGCCGGTGTTCGCGGTGTTTGTGATCCTGCTCGCGTGCGCGGGCGTGGTCGCAGCGATCGCCGGGAACTACCTGGCGCTGCAGATCGCCGGCGGAGTCGTCGCGGTCGTGCTGATCCTCCTCCTTCCGGGCCTAGTCGTAGTGCAACCGAACGAGGCGCGGGTGGTGCTCTTCCTCGGGCGGTACGTCGGCACGCTCGACGAGGCCCGTCTGTGGTGGGTGAACCCGTTGACGCGACGCAAGAAGGTGTCGCTGCAGGTTCGGAACTTCCAGAGCGAGCGGCTCAAGGTCAACGATGCCAGCGGCAACCCGATCGAGATCGCCGCGGTGGTCGTGTGGCGCGTCGTCGACACCGCCCGGGCGATGTTCGACGTAGAGGACTTCGATCAGTTCGTGTCCGTCCAAAGTGAGACCGCGGTACGGCATCTCGCCGGCGAGTACCCCTACGACGACTACCGCCCGGATACCGCGTCGTTGCGCACGAACGCCGAGGAGGTACTCGGGGCACTGCAGGCCGAGCTGCAGGCGCGGTTGGAGACGGCCGGAGTCGAGGTGGTCGAGACGCGGCTGACGCACCTGGCCTATGCGCCCGAGATCGCGGAAGTAATGCTGCGCCGCCAGCAGGCCGAGGCGATCCTGGCCGCGCGTCGGACGCTGGTCACCGGCGCGGTCGGGCTCGTGCAGCTGGCACTGTCGCAGCTGGCCGATTCCGACCTCGTCGAGCTCGATACCGAGCGCAAGGCGTCGATGGTCTCGAACCTCATGGTCGTACTCTCCGGCGACCATTCCCCGACGCCGGTGATCAACACCGGGACCCTCTACACCTGATCGCGAGACCGGATGCCCGAGAGCAAGCGTTTTCTCCTTCGACTCGACCCTCGCCTGTTCGAGGCGCTGCGCCGCTGGGCCGACGAGGAACTGCGGAGCATCAACGCGCAGATCGAGTACCTGCTGACCGACCAGGCCCGCCGGGCCGGGCGACTGCCCCACCAGCCGACGAAACGGCCCCGCCCCGCGGCCACGCCGGTCACCGGCGACGAGCCCGACGAGTCCGAGCTGACGCTCGCCGCCGACGAGTCCGACCCGACGCTCGCCACCGACGACGCGGACCTGACGGCCCGGCGGCGCTAGCCGAAGTATCGGGACACGAGCGGATCGGGTCCCCGGAGCCCGGGGCAGGGTGTCAGCGCACCCTTGACGCATAGGACGCCGCAGCGTCCGAAATCTGACGCGAGATGTCCCTGTGCGACGATCTCGTCGTGCTGGCTGCGTTCACCGATCAGGCGTACAACCTGATCCTGCTGGCCGAGGATGAGGCGCGGATGCTCGGTCAGCCGGTCACTGAGCCCGAGCACCTGCTGCTGGCGCTGACCCGGCACGGGAACGTTCACCGTCTGTTCGAGGAGAGGGGGATCACGGGCGGCGATGTGTTCGCGGCGATCGTGAGCGAGCGCGGCATCGGCGACGAGCTGGTGCTGGGCCGCGTGCCTCGCTCGGACGCGACGGACGCGGCGCTTGAACGAGCGGTCGACGTCGCCGCGCGACGCGGCGTACTCGGCCCGAGCAGCGAGCACGTGCTGCTCGCGCTGGCCTCGGACGACGCCGGGCCGGTCAAGAGGATCCTCGAGGCCGTCGGCATCGACGATGTCGAGGCGCTGGTCGACAGCATCCCGGGGCGCCGGCGCGCGCCGGTCAGCGACGATCGGCTCAAGCAGTATCTGCTGCGCGTCTCAGACCGGCGCGGCGCTCCGAGCCCCGGACCGGTCCCGCCGGTGTTCGAGCGCTACACGGCGCAGGCGCAACGCGCGGTGCGGGCGGCGGTCGAATCCGCCGCCCTGTTGGCTCACCGCTATGTCGAGCCGCTGCACCTGCTGCTGGGGTGCCTGCACGTGCCCGACAGCACGGCGGCACACGTCCTCGAGGCGGAGTTGGCCCCGAGCGACATGGGCACGGTCGCCGAGGCGATGGAGCGCGCCTGCCTGTACGGGCCGCCGTCCTCGCCTCAGGCGACCGGCATCTTCTCCGACGCAACGCGCTCGATCGTGGCCGAGAGAGCTTTGAGCTACGCCTACCGCGCCGGCCATGCTCAGATCGGGACCGGACATCTCCTACTCGCGACCCTCGACGCGCGCGATCACACGGTCGAGCGCATCGTCGGTCGCGGCATGATGGGGTCGGGGCCCGTTCTCGATCGGCTCGGCCGCTCGCTCGCCCGCGCCCTCCCCGGAGACGAGCAACCCGCGAATGGAGTGCGCCCGGAAGCGATCGCGTTCGATCTGCTGATCAGGATGCTCACAATCGAGTTCCGGGAATGGCTGCCTCCCGGATGGACCGTCTACGGCAACCCCCCCAGTGATGGGTTCAGCCTGAATGTCCCGGACTCCCGGTCCGAGGAGGACTACCGCATACACGTGGGTTGGATCGTCGGCTCCGCTCAGCCCGGCCGCCCGCGCGTGCTCGAGGTGACGCGGCATGTGCTGAGGTCCCTGCAGCGCGCGGTGGTCGAAACGACGCACACGGACTGGCCCGCCACCACCACGACCGGCACGGCCCCCGAGCCTCATGCCGAGATCGGCGGCGACGACGTCAACCCGAGACTTCTGCTGTGGTTCGGACCGAACGACGACCCGATCCTCGCGCTCAGGCGACCGATCCTGCTCAACATGGTGCTCCAGGGCTGACGACCCACATGCAACCGCCCGATGACGACACGCCCGACCGCCGAGTGACCCGGTACCGCGTGCTCGGGTGGCGCGACATCCCCGCCCAGGTCAAGGCCGAGCAGCAGGGGATGCCGGCGGCCTCGGTCCAGCTCGACCAGTGGTTCACCGATCACGTCGACCGCGTGGCGATGCGCGACGGCCTGTACGGCTCCGACGACTACTTGGCCCAGTGGGATTGGTCGGAGTACCGCGAGCGCCAGGGCACGCCGGCAGAGGTGGCGCGCGCCGTGGCCGACGAGCTCGAGGCCGAGTGGGCTCCCCGCCGCGAGGCTTGGGAGCGAGACGGGGAGATCTAGCTGTATGAACGGGGTGTGTCAATGAAGGTGACGTGGTACGGCCATGCCTGCTTGAGGCTCGAGGCGAACGGCATCTCAATCATCACCGATCCCTACACACCCGAGCGCGCCGGACTCGAACCGGTCACCGATACCGCGGACTTCGTCGTGATGAGCTCCGCACTCGACGACGCGCACGCGTGCTGGCAGATGATTCCGGGCGGCCCCCAAGTGATCAATGCACTCGATGTGATCGAGCGTCCGGTGACGCTGTCACCTGGGATAGAGCTGTCCGCGATCGGCGCAAGCGAAGGCTCTGACCGCCCCGACGACCCGAAGGCCAACGCGATCTACCTGATCGAGCTGGACGGACTGAGGACCTGTCACATGGGGGACGTCGGCACGCCGCTGAGCGATGCGCACGCTCGAGTTCCTCTCCGGCGGAGTCGACATCCTGCTCGCCCTTGCCGGCGCCAATCTCACCATCGCGCTGCCCGACCTCGACACGGCGATCGACGCGATCGACCCACGGGTGGTGATTCCCATGCATTACCGGACGCCGAGCATCCGCTACGACCTGGGTCCCGTGGAAGAGTTCCTCGAGCGTCGGAGTGAGGAGATTGTCCGCAGCGATGCGTCGAGCGCCGAGTTCACGAGCGACACGTTGCCTGAGCAGCGCACGATCGTCACGCTGCGACCCGCGCTCGATCCCGGCACGGCCTGACCGGCTGGCCGATCCAGCACCCCGATTTTCCGAGATGCGTTGACAGCGACGCGGGTAATTCGATAATCTCGATCGACATTGTCCGGTTATGCGCTTCATCTGTCTCCGGGACGTGTAGGACCCGGAGATCCTCGCGGCCAGTTTCTCCGGCCGGCCGTGACCGGCGTGCCGGCGCGATGTAGGGCGTAGAAGCCCCGTCCACCCCCCGGGCTCGACCCTGACCGGCGATCCCGGGCCTCTCCTCTGTCGCGGCCAGGGCGGCTTCGTGCCGCCCCGGCCGCGATCCAAGCCGCGGCTCCATTCGGTGTCGCGGCGACAACTCGATCCCAAACGAGGTGACGTTGATGAATGTTGCAAGCGATGCACCCGGGCCCTCGGCGGTCGTACTCCAGCATCGGGATGACTCTCCCGGCGGGGCCGTGATCGACGTCCTTGCGGCCGCGGGGTTTCGCTCGAGCACCGTGCGCGTCGATCGAGGCGAACCGCTTCCGGACGCCGGATCGGTAACGCTGGCGGTCACGCTCGGATGCGACGGGGCCGCGGCCGAGCGGGCCGCCGGCTGGATCGAGACGGAGCTCGAGTGGCTCCGTCAGGCCGACAGCGCGGGCACGGCGGTGCTCGGCGTCGGGTTCGGTGCGCAGGCGCTCGCCCTCGCACTCGGGGGCGGGGTGCGACGCGCGCCGCGCGGGCGGCACGGCTGGGTCTGGATCTCGAGCTCGATCCCCGGATGGATCTCATCCGGGCCGTGGCTGGCGTGGCAAGACGACGTGATCCGCCTCCCGCCGGGGGCCAGGCTGCTGGCGCACGATCCGCTCGGGCCGCAGGCGTACTCGGTCAGCGGACACCTCGGAATTCAGTTCCATCCGGAGGTCACTCCGAAGATCCTGTCCGACTGGATCACCGCCGGCCACGCCTCGTGTCTGGACACCCAGGGTGTGCTCGAGGTGACCTCGCGCGAGTACGCCACCGCATCCGGGGCGGCCCACCGGCTGCTGTCCACCTACATCAACTCGCTGGCGACACGCCGGCGATGACCATCACCGCAATTCACGTCCACAGGAGCACAACCCATGCACCGTCATAACTCCATGTCCGCCCGCCATGCCTGGTCAGGCCGGTTCCGCCGGCGGATCGTCCGCGCGGCGGCTGTCACCGCCCTTGCCCTGCTGGCGGCCGCCGGTACGGCGATCGCGGCGACGCCCACCGCGCCGCCGCCGGTAACGATCCTCACCTCAAGCGGCCACGTCGCCCACGGCGACATCTTCATCACGCCGACGGGTGACACGAGCACCTACGCCAACGGCGCCGAGATCCTCGATCGCCGCGGCAACGTCGTGTGGTTCCACGCGGCTCCGCAGGGACTGACCGCAGCTGACTTTCGCGCCCAGACCTACCTCGGCAAACCCGTCCTCACCTTCTGGCAGGGAACCGGGCTCGGCGGCCTCGCCAGCGGCACCGATTACATCTACAACGATCACTACCAGCAGATCGCCGCGGTGAACGCCGGCAACGGACTCAGCGCCGACGGACACGAGTTCCTGGTCACACCTTGGAACACCGCGCTGATCCTGGCCTACACGACCGCGACCGCGAACCTGACATCGATCGGCGGCCCCGCGAACCAGACCGTAATCAACGGCGTCGTCCAGGAAATCGACATCAGGACCGGCCGAGTCTTATTCCAATGGAACAGCGAGGACCACGTCCCGTTCAGCCAGAGCGAGCAACCGCTGCCAGCGTCGCCCGGCACGCCATGGGACTGGTTCCACATCAACGCGGTTCACATCGACACCAACGGCAACCTGCTGATCGACGCACGCGATACGTGGACGACCTACGAGGTCAACCGCTCCACCGGCAACATCATCTGGCAGCTCGGCGGCAAGGCCAGCAGCTTCAAGCTCCGCGCCGCCCCCGGCCAGAACCTTGACGACGCCGACGAGATCTTCGCCTGGCAGCACGACCCAGAGGCGATCGGCCGCAACGAGTACACGTTCTTCGACAACGAGTCGGCCGGAACGCCGGAGTTCGCCGTCAGCCGAGCCGTGACCGTGAGGCTCGACACGCGCAGCCGGGTGGCAACGCTGCTCGCCTCCGACGATCAGCCCGAAGGACTCGTTGCGCCGTCGCAGGGCAACGCCCAGACAACCCCGGACGGCGGACTGTTCGTCGGGTGGGGAGCACTCCCGTACTTCTCGGAATTCGACCCTTCCGGACGGCTCGTGTTCAACGCTCAGTTTCCGACCGGCGTGAACACCTACCGGGCGTACGTCGAGCCCTGGCGACCGGGATCGTTCCGCTAGGGAAGCCAACACCGGGGCCCGGCGTGCACTCCCGTGCCGCCGGGTAACCCCGGTATGTGAGAACTGATGAGGCTCGATCGCCCGAGTGGACGAGTCGTCGCAGCGCCGAGCGCCGCGCCGCGCTCGACCGTGATCAGGCGCGTTGCGGTGGCTCGAACACGCAGACCTCGGTGGAGAGATCGTGCCGCGGGTCGATCCCACACACCCACGCCACGGGGCGCCGCATCAGGATCCGTTCGACCTCAGAGCGCTTGAGGTCCTCGAAGGCCAGTTGGAGGAGCAACCGTTCCTCGCGAACGCGAGCGTGCTCACCGAGCGCGACCAGGTTGCGCTCGGCCACGGTCAGCGTGTTCTCGAGCAGCACGACGAGCGTGTCCGCCCCGGAGAAGCGGGCTCGTGTCTTGGTCGGGCCGCGCCCGAACACCTCCTTGTACAGGCGCACCATCGTGTTCGAGATTTCGACCAGAGCGCTCGACGCTTCCGTCGCCTGCCCCGTACCCGTGGTCAACGTCCGGAGCGCGCTCACCGGCGGGAGCCCATCCGCGCGGTGAAGGCAGCTACTCCGAGCGGGGTTCGAGCACGAAGATCTCGAACGTGCGCGGCGGCCCGAACACGATCTGGCTGTGGTAGGTGAGCACCCGGCGACCGACCAGCTCCTGCACCGCCGCCATCGTCGTCCCGGCCACCGTTTCCTGGAAGCTGAGCCGGTAGCTGCGAACGAGATGCTCTTTGCCGTCGGCCAGCAACGTCTCCTCGTTGCGGGTCAGCCCGCCCTCCATCGCGACGAACACGTAGTCGTCCAGAATCCACGCCTTCGCCGCCGTCGGACCCCGGCCGTAGAACTGCTTGTACATGCCCACCATCGCGTTGGCCAACGCCATCCGCAGCGACCCATCGGTCCCCTGCGGCATTGTCCCGCCGGCCGCCTCGACCAACTCTTGCGCGGACGCCTCGCTCTCGAGCTGACTGTTGTCGACCACGAACGTAATTTAGCGCCGCGTCGGCATCGGCATCACGCGCTGAGAAGCGAACGCGAGCAGACGCCACAACTGAGCTGTCGTCGTCAGTTTGGATCGCAGACATGCAGGACAAGCGCTCTTCTCCGGCGTAGGCGAAACGGACTTCACGGACGGCATCCCACGAGCCCCGATCAGTGAAGGGATACGTTGTCGCGCCTGCCAGCGCTCCCCAGCGGGAAGCACGAGGCCTGCACCGGTTCGAATTTAGCCATCCAGACACCTCCCCCCCAAAGCCGAGCGTTGTAAAACAACTCGGGGAAGAGGACGTCCTGCAGGTAGACCGGGACTTGCCTGACGCGGGCGGCGGCCCAGAAACTGCGTCGACGTCGCGCCGCCGGACCCGAGCGTTGCCAGCGGCGGACGCTCGGCCACCGCCACGTTGATCGCCGCACAGTCCTCCCAGGGCCGAACGTAGTGGCCGCCGATCGCGCTGCGGTTAGCGCCGGCCCGGCGCTCCACAGCCGACAGCACCGCGTACGCCATCTCGCCGAGTGCGCGCAGCGGCTGATGACGGTTGCGGCGCTCGCCGAGATGGCACTCGGCAAGCGCGTCGAGGCCGTGGCGGCGGAGCGCCTCGATCAGCACCGCGATCTCGACGCCGTAGCCGACGGGGAACGGGATCGACTGCAGCAGCTCCCGGCGCCCGGCAAATTCCCCGGCGAGCGGCTGCGCGAAGCCGGCCAGCCTGGGCTCGTGCAGGTTCAGCAGCGGCCGGGCCATCAGCTCGGTGACGCGTCCGCCTTCGTTGGGCAGGTCGACGCCTCCGGCGCGCAACGGCCGGTCGAATGCGCCCTTGACGAGCTGCAGAGACGGGTGGACGAGCAACGGCCCGATCAGCCCCTGAAGGTGGTTCGGATCCGGGTTCGCCGTGTCCCCGTCGAGAAAGCAGACGATGTCGCCGCTGGTCACATGGAGCGCGCGCCACATCGCGTCGCCCTTGCCGAGCGCCGGTCCGTATTCGCAGAGCACCTCGTCCTCGTCGATCACCCTGGCCCCCGCCGCGCGCCCGACCTCGGCGGTGCCATCGGCCGAGCCGGCATCGACCACCAGCACATCATCGACCAGGCCGGCCTCGCGCAGTGGACGCACGGTGCCGGTGAGAACGTCGCCGAGCGTCTCGGCGCACTCCTTGGTCGGGATCACGACGTCCACCGATGTCGCGCCCTTGTGACGACGGAGTAGCCCGGGCGGGAACGCGCCGGCAACGTAGCGGCGCCCAACGGCCCAAGACGACACCGCGAGGTCGACCGACAGCCCACGAGTGGCGCGGCCATCGGCGCGGGCGGACGTACGCACCCGAACGTCGTCGGCTCGGAGGACCGGGATGCCGGCGTCGACCAGCCGCTGGGCGAAGGCGGCGTCCTCGAGCGCCGTCACCGGCTCGATCCCGCCAACGGCGCGGTACACGCCGGCTGTAACCCCGATCGAGGCGCCGGCGAAATGATGGTGGGCGGCGCCGGGATCGGTCTCGCGGACGAACTCGAGGCGCCGCGCCGCGTCGCGCCGGCGCCGGCGGAGCACCTCCGGCGCCAGCCGCTGCGACTCGCTGGGGTCGAGCTCGATCAAGCCCGCCACCACATCCGCGCCGGCGTCGATGTGCACGAGTTGGCAAGCGAGCCAGTCCGGAGCGGGCCGGGAGTCCGCATCGGTGCAGGCGACGAGGCCGTCCTCGCGTCCGTGCGCCAGCAGGCGCTCGGCGGCGAGATCCATGCCAGCCCGCCGGGCCGGCCCCGCGCCCTGTCCCGGGCCGTCGATGAGCGACAGTCGTACGGAGCGCTCGCGGGCGGTCCGCTTGGCGACCTCTGCGGTGCGATCGGTGCAGGCGTCGACCACGAGGATCACCTCGAACTCCTCGGACGGCACGGTCTGAGCCGCCAACGCGGATAGGCATCCTGCGATCTGGTCCTGCTCGTCCCGAGCCGGGACGACGACGATGCTCCTCAGCGCCACAGTGCGCCCTCGGCGATCAGCGAGCGGCCGCGCTCGTAGTCATCGTCGGCTTCGTGCGCGAGCACGCCGACGATCTTGCCCTCGCGGCCATACCAGGCGGTGAACGCGCCGTCACCTTGCGGTTCGAGCCGAGACTCGTCGAAGCCGTCTCCCCACGCCGCGTACTTGAGCGTGTGATCGCCGATCGTCGACCAGAACCCGGGAACGGCGTCCCACTCCGCGTCCTCGCCGGCGGCGTTCCGGCCCGCGACCTCGCCTTGGCCGAGCGCGTCGCCCCAGTGCTCGACCCGGAGCGAGCGACCGGCGCACGCGTTGCGTGCGAACGCGACGTCGCCGGCGGCATACAGCCCGGGTCGTTCCGTGCGCATCGCCGCATCGACGGGGACGGCGCCGTCGGCGAGCGCGATCCCCGCGGTCTCCGCGAGCTCGCCGCGGGGCGCGACCCCGGCGGCCATCACGACGACCGTTCCGTTTGCGCGCACGGTGCCCGCTCGGACCTCGAGCGCGCCGCCACCGGCCACCGCGATCTCGTCGACCTCGGTACCGAGGTGGACGTGGATGCCCTCTTCGTTCAGCCAGCGCCGGATGTGCTCGGCGGCCTCGAGGCCGAGACGAGCGGCGTTGGGCTGCTCCTCGTCAGAGAAGAGCGCGACCGCATGGCCCCGGCGCCTCAGCGAAGCAGCGATCTCACAACCGATGAACCCCGAGCCGATCACGACCACCGGATCTCCGTCTCCGAGACGCCCGGTCAGCTCACGCACGTGATCGAGCGTGCGGATCACTCTCACCGCCGGGTGATCGGCCCCCGGTATCGGCAGCCGGGTCGGCTCGGCACCGGTCGCCAGCACACAGCTCCGGTAGCGGAGCTCGCGGCCGCCGGACAGCGACACCGTGCGACCGCCGGCGTCGATCGCGACCGCGCGACCGCTGAGCAGGCGAACTGCCTGCTCCTGCAGCCAGGCTTCCGGCTCGATCGGGAGCTCGTCCTCGGTCGACTCTCCCCGGAGCAGATCCTTGGTCAGGGGCGGGCGGTTGTAGGGCATCCGGTGCTCGTCCGTGACGATGGCGACGGCACCACCCCCGCCGGCACCCCGGTAGGCACGCGCCGCCGACAGACCCGCCGGGCCGCCGCCAACCACCAGCAGCTCGAGCTCGTCGCTCACCGGCGCTCCAGCACGTCGAGCAGATAGTCGGCAGTGCCGCCTGAAGCTAAGCGGCGCTAGCCACGGCTGCCTACCCAGGATCCCGTGCACTTGCTCTGCGTTCAGCGGCCGCTCGGGCCCGGCGGGCCGCCAGTGGACGGCGACCAGACGCGCCCCCGGCATGGTGCACGACTCCAGTCGCCGCCACTGTCAGGGCGAGCTCGGGGGCGGTCAGGTAGTAGAGGATCTCGGAGGCGACCACGAGGTCGAACCTCTCGTCTCCAAGAGCGTCGGGAATCGCGCCGAGGATCGTGCGCACATGCGGCGCGCCGGCAAGCCGCGCCCGCGCCGCCGCCACGGCGGTCGCGGAGGCGTCGATCGTGGTGAGCTGCTCGCACCGCGGCGCCAGCAGCTCGGTGAACACGCCAATCGATCCGCCGAGCTCGAGCGCGTGTGCGAACGGACCTCCTCCGCACGCCGCGAGCGTCGCCTCGTATTTGCGACGCTCGTAGTCGCTGCGTCGCGTATCCCCACGGATCTGGGTTCGCGCGGTAGCGCGCCTCGAACTCGGCGAGCGACATCCGCGCCACCTCAGCGCTCCTCGAGCGCCGCTTCGCCCATGCGCGCGACGAGCGGGTCGAGTCGGTGCTGGAGCAGGAACACCTCGAGGTCACGCCGCGCTCGATCGAGCGCGCCGCCGCGAGCAAACGGCCTGGATCCGCAGGCGCGCGCTGCCTCGTCGAGCAGCGCACGGCACGCGTCGAAGATGCCCACCCGGGCCTGCACCGCGATCTCGGCCAGCGCGCCGTCGTCGGCGTCCATCGCGCGTGCGCCGCGTTCGATCCACAGGTCGATTGCCCGTTGAGCGGTCAAAATGCGTCCGGCCGCGAGCGCCTCGAGCTGGCCTCGCCCGGGCCGCTGAGCAAGCTCATCGAGCGCCGCGCGCACAGCGGTGTCGGCCATCCCCGCCCAGCTGGCCGCGGTGCGGAGCGCGTCCCGGGAGAACCACGGCTGCTCGGCCAGCGACCCGGGCGCGCCGAACCGGGCGATCACCGGCGCGTCACGGAACTCGACGCGATGTGAAACCGACGCGCGCAGGCCGTGCGAGCGAAACCACGTGGCATCGACCCGCACGCGGCGCTCGTCGGTGAGATCGATCCACACCGCGACTGGCGGCCCGCCTTCGGCCTGGCGGGCCAGGATCAGCGCTCGGTCGAGCCCGCCGGCACCCGAGCAGAACGTCTTGACCCCGCGCAGCACCTCGACCCCGTCGACCGCGAACACGGTCGCGGACGGTCCCTCCCCGGGGACTGGGTCGCCACCCCACACGCCAGCCCGCAGCCTCCTGCCGATGACCGCGGCGAGCTCGCGGTCGCGTATCGGCGTGGGAGCTTGAACGGCCAGCCGCTCAACCGCATTCAGGTGGCCGTCGAAGATCCGGCCGACCGAGCCATCGGCCTGCGCCACCTGCCTGACGAGCTCGAGCTCCGCCGCCGCCGGCGGCCGCTGTGTTCCAGGCTGCGCGTTCCAGGCGAGCATCCCGGCCCGCTCGAGCAGTGACACCGGCCCCTCGGGGAAGCTCGGCGTCGCCTCTAGGTCGCGTCCGTCGGCTCCGGACGCGATCTCGGCGAGCAGCTCATCGAAGTTTGGCGACGCCGCGGACACGGAGACGTTCACGCCGGCATCCCCAGCTCGAGGCCCGTCGCCGAGGCGTGTGCCGCAACCAGCGAGACGTACTCGATCGTCTCGCGCGCGTCCGCTCTCCGGGCGCCGGGCCCAATTCCGTCGTGGGCGAGGACAATCGCTCCGTCTCTCAGCTCGTCCTTGGTGGCGCGGAGCATCTGCTCCGCGGTGTCGCCCCGCCAGTCGTGGGTGTCGACGGTCCAGCCGATGATGCGCAACTCATTCTCGTGCGCCACACAGGCCGACCACGGTGCGGTGTCACCCCACGGAGTCCGCCACAACGTCGGACGCACGCCGACCGACGCGAGCAGATCGAGGGCGCGGGCGGTGTCGCGCCGGCACCACTCGCTCGAGCGGTCCGAATGGCGGACGTGCTCGTCACAGTGCAACCCGATCTGATGGCCACCGGCGAGGATGCGATCGATCAGCGCCGGATACGCCGCCGCCCGCGATGCGATCGGGAAGAACGTCGCGCGGACCCGGGTATCGGCGAGCACGTCGAGCAGACGCTCGGTCCAATCGGGGTCGGGACCGTCGTCGAAGGTCAGGGCAAGCGGCATCAGCATCCCCTACCCGACACATGGCACGCTTCACCATGCCGAAACGGTGCCGCGACCCGCGAGGCTGCGGCTGTCGGCTGGCCACCGCCGCCGCGCCGACGGCGAACTGGAGCCATATCGAGGACGGCACGATCACCGCGATCCGCGTCACCTTCGACGCCCGGCCGCTCGCGCCACCCGAGACCCAGTAGGCCCCCGTCTAGAACTTCGCGGGCATTCCCGCCTGCACGTACTGCTTGAACGCGGCGGCGTATTCGCTCGGAGCGAGCTTCGACGTGAGCAGTGCCACAAGATCGGTTTCGGGAGCGTCGAGCGTGCCGCCCAGCAATTGCAAGCGCGCGAGCGCCATCGCCGTGCGCAGCAACGGGTGCGGCGGCTGCGCTGCCGGTTGCGAGAACAGGTACTGGTCGTGTCCCCGCAGCCGCCCCTCGACTCCCGTGCGCCGCCGATCCCCGGCCCAGCTCGTCTGCGCGAGCAGCAGGAACAGCTTGGCCCCTTTGAGGTAGACGGGCCGGAGAGCACTGAGGGCCGACTGCAGCTCCTTCAGCGAGCCGTGGCCGGAGGCTTTGTTCAACCCCGCCTCCAGCACCGTGCATTGCTTGTCGAACTCCTCGATCGCACCGTAGAAGTTCTGGTAGGCGTCGAGCGTGAGCTGCCGCAGCGTGGCCTTGCTCGCTCCCTTCGGCGTGGCGCCCACGTCCAGCCCCCAGCTCGAGCTGTCCAGCAGGCCCGACCACAGCGAGTCGGCAAAAGGCTTCACCTTCATGTCGGTGCTGCCGACCGGGAGCACCATCGCGGGGGTGATCATGAACCGGCGTCCGAACACCGACGGCACGAAGCGTGCCGCCAGGTCCGCGACGGGGCCGCTGTTGGGCCCCTGGATGCTGTCGTTGTTGACGACCCACGTCGCATCCTCGCCGCGCATTTCGATCGCCAGCATCACGTGCCCCGGCACTGACACAAGCGAGAAGTCGAGCGTGGGCCCGCCGGCCGTACGCGCCGCCATGAACACTTCGTAGGCGGCATACATCGCGTAGACGCCGCAGTCCCGTTCGGCGCGCCCGGCGAGATCCTCGGGCAGGTCGGACGTGAGGTACGGGGTTCCGAAGTCGCGGATGTTGTACTGCGTATGAACGGTGAAAGCGCTCAGGTAACGCTGCATCAGAGCCATCAGCAGCGATAGCGCGAGCTTGTCGTCGTGGCGCGAGGCCCGGAGGCTCTGCAGCAGGAGCGACCACACTTTCACGCGGGTATCGCGGTCGTGCATGTCGATGTCACCGTCCGGGAACGCCCGCGCGATCTCCGGCCGGTCGAGCAAGGCATCGATCAGATCCACCTGCTCGGCGATCTGCTCGGTCAGCGTGTTCAGGCTTTCGGTCTGGAGCGCGAAGTCGTCGAAGTCGCTCACCTTCTTCAGGCCGGGCAGCTCGGTCAGGTCAGTCGTCTCGCCGAGATGGCCCTCGAGCCGCAGTGCATCGCCCTCAGGACCGCTCACCTTCTCGACCTCCGCGACCATGGCTGCCCCAGCGAGTAGGCCGCCCGGAGCCGTTTCGTCATGGAGCGTGAACTGCTCCCGCAGTTGCGTGCGCAGCCGTTGGCCGACGCGGTCCGCGCGCTCTGCCTCATCACCGCGTCCGGCCGCTCGCAGCGACCGGGCGAGCTTCGGGTACACGGCAAACAGTTCGCGCATCCACCCGTACAGCTGCGAGACGCGCCCGTAGGCGACGGGGCGCCGGAGGCGGATCCGACGTGGCTCCTGCTTGTCCGCCGTGATCTCGTCTTGCCGGTCGTTGCTCGCCCTCTCGGCCTCGATCTGCATCAGTAGAAACGCGTGGGACAGGACCTGGGTCGCATCGTGGTGGCGCCCGGCGCTCGCGAGGTCGCGGCCCTCGTTGAGCAGCGCATACGCGTCGGAATCACTCGGAAACGGCTTGACCGGCGCGGCGGCCTTGGCGGCCTGAGCCGCGGCGATGTCCTTGCGACGGCGCTGCCACGTGGCCGCCATGACGGTGAGGACGCGTTCGGCAAGCGCCGACGACCCCTGGCGCTCGAGCCAACTGACGATCTCGGCGCCGTGGTCGGTCGCCTCCTCGGCCGTGAGATGCGCGACGATTTCCGGAGCGCGCCGGAGCGCCTCGCGCGGATTGCCGCCCCGGAGGTTCAGCCAATCGCTCACGCTGATCGTCGGCGTCGCGCCGGTGCCCGTCGTGTTGGCGGTCGTGGCCGGCTGGCGGTTCAGCAGCCGCGACACGGCGCGGTTGCCGGTCAGCCCTTGTAACGCGATCACCGAGGCGGACGGATGCCGGCTCCGCGCGCGGCGCCCGGGCGAGGCATCAACGCGACGCTCCGGTCCGCCGCTCAGCTCCCGGCTCGGGTCTCTTGCGGCCACGGCAGTCGGATCATATTGCCGCCGGTGCCCCACGATCCGTGATCAGCCTGCGTTGTCTGCCCCCGCGGCCAGCAGAAACACCCAGGCGTTTAGGAGTCCGGTGAGCAGCGCGCCAATGTGCACGGCCAGTAGCCAGTACAGGCCACCGAAGTCTTTGGCGATCAGTGACGCCCCCGCGATGATCAGCGCGGTCGTGATGACCACGCGCGGAGACAAGCGGTCGACGAGAGCTATCGACCGTGGCTCGTCTTTCACCGCGTCGCTGCCGAGCGCGAGCAGCACGCGGCCCATGAGTAGACCGAACACGACGATCTCGATGCCCAGGGCCGTGGTGCCCTGTCCCGGAACCAGCAGCAGGAGACCGGTCACCAGCGGGATCACGAAGAGAACAAGCGCTTGGCCGGCGCGCCCCCGAATCACCTTTGATGACGAAAACCAGGCGCTATTGACCGAGACAGCCACGAACAGCAGGCCGGTCAGGGCCGCGGCGCCGCCGACGACGGCAACCCCATAGTTGCTCCAGGCCGGGATGTCGTAGCCCATCGGTCCGTGCACTCTGACATGGGCGTGGGACGTTCCGCGAGCCCGCTTCGGCTGAGCGCTGATCGCCGTCGGCCGGGGCACCGAGCTCACAAGGCTTCAACGTCCACATCCCGGGTAGTGGCCGCTCACAGCTCACAACCCTAGGAGGGTCAGTGATAGCACTTGGAGTGATACTCCTAATTATTGGGTTTCTGGCCAAGATCGCGATTCTATGGACGATCGGCATCGTCCTCGTGGTGATCGGCCTGATCCTCGCGATACTCGGCATGATGGGCCGCGCTGTCGGCGGGCGCGCGCACTACTACTAGTCGTTGGGGAGTAAGCCGCAGGGAGGACCTCTCGCCGAGGCCGGTCCTCCCTGCGTTCGTTTTTCAGCGGGACCGGATCTCAGACGGTCGGCGGAGTCATCGGTGGGCCCACGACCTTCGTGCCGAGACGGGTCTGCTCTGCCATCACAGCCGGGATGTCGAACGGGACGACGCCGCTCGCCGGGAGCGTTCGCTCCTCCGCCGGGATGCTGAGCTTGCGGAACAGCTGCTCGAACGCCCCCGGGGACATGATGCCCAGCAGCCGTGCGACCGGGCTCTTGACCCGGAATGTGTGCGGCACGCCGCGTGGCATGTAGACGCTCGCCCCCGGTCCGGCGACCAGGTGTTGGCCGTCGACGTCGAACCAGACCTCGCCGTCGAGCACGAGGAAGACCTCGTCTTCGCGCGTGTGGATGTGCCGGGGCGGGCCGAAGCCCTCGGGCATCGTCGACTGGAAGACCGACAGCTTGCCGCCGGTGACGGCGCTCGGGACGAAGAATTCCCAGAGGCTGTTGCCGTACCAGCGCGCCTCGCTCTGGTGCGCGACGTATGGCTCCTCCGTCGACGGCGATGTCGCCGTCGGTGGAGCGGAACTGCTCGGTGGCGTCGGAAGCAAGAACGGACTGACGGGTGGGTGGGGTGTGATTGAGATTGATCATGGGGCGAATCCTCGGAGCGCCAGAATGCCGGCGCGAATGATTCGATGTACATCGAATCCAATTGCCGCCGGAGGTCCTGGCAGCGATCTTGTCCCGCATGCGAACCATTCGAATCGACACAGGTAGCCCGGGCCGGAAGCCGTAGCCGTGGTGCGGTTCGTCTTCTCCGTCGAGGACCTTGCCCTCACCCGTTTCGCGATCTCTCCGATGTGGGAGCTCGTCCACTCACTGGTGGCGCTGCGCGACCAGTCCCACGCCGCCCTGCACGTGCCCTGGCTACGGTCGCTCAGCGGCCGCTTGCACGGCCTACCGCTCGAACGGGCGGCCGCCCTGACCCCACCGCGCGGCTACAGCCCGGACTTCCTGCTGCCGCTCCCGAGCGGGCCGCTGGGCGACATTGCCGACGACCTCGCCGCGCTGCGGGCGACTCCGGTCGCGCGGATTCGCGCGGACATGACTCTGTTCGCCACTCAGCACAAGCGGGGCGCGCAGATCGCCGAGCCGTACCTCACCAACCCGCGCCGCGAGGTCCGGCGCCTCGCCGATCTGCTCGAGGCCTACTGGGCCTGCGCGATCGAGCCCGTCTGGCCCCGCGTGCGCGCGTTCCTGGACGCCGATATCGCCTATCGCGCTCGGCGGCTCACCGCCGGCGGCCCGGCGACACTGTTCACAGACCTGAGCCGCAGCGTGAGCTGGGAGCAGCCCGACCTCGAAGTTGACATTCCGGTCCACAACGCGACGGTCAACCTGAACGGCCGCGGGCTCCTGCTCGTGCCGTCGGCGTTCGCGGCCAGCCACCCGTTCGTGATCGACCGCGCCCCATGGCAGCCGACCTTGAGCTATCCGGCCCGCGGGATCGCGACGCTCTGGGAACAGCCAACCGCGACGCCCGAAGGCCTCGCGCGCCTGCTTGGAAGCTCTCGTGCCGCGATGCTTGCCGACCTGGCCGCTCCGCGCTCAACGATCGAACTGGCGGCGCGCCTGTCACTCAGCCCGGCCACGGCGTCACACCATCTCACCGCGCTACGCGACGGGGGGCTCGTCACCTCCAGACGCGAAGGACGATCCGTCATTTACACACGCACACCTCTCGGCGACGCGCTGGCCGAGACGGCGCTCTTGGCTTAGCGTCCCGAGCCAGAAATCAGTGATACGGCAGGGGTGCCGAGGCCACCTTTGTCGTCACGCGGTAGAGCGAGGTGGAGCTCGGCATCCAGAGCGTCCTCCAGTCCGCGCCGCCCCACGCGAGATTGCCGACGTTCTCGGCCACCTCGACCACGCCGAGGTGCTCGCCGCCGACGGAGATGACCCACACCCCGCCGGGTCCGGTGACCCAGATGTTGCCGCGCTCGTCGCACTTCATCCCGTCCGGGATGCCCTCGTCGAGCGCGCCGCGACCGACGCCTTCGAAGAACAGGCGGCCGTTCTCCAATGCGCCGTCGGCCTGCACGTCGTAGACGCGGATCAGGGCGCGCGGAGAGTCATTGATGTAGATGAGCGACTCGTCAGGCGAGAAGCACAGACCATTGGGTTGCTCGAACTCGTCCTCGGCGACCACCAGCTCGGGGTCACCACCGCCGGGCCCGATCCGGTAGACGCCCTGGAAGGAGAGATCCTGCTCGCGCTCGAGACCGAAGCCGGGCACGCGGCCATAGCTCGGGTCGCTGAAGTAGATCGTGCCGTCCGAGCGCGTCACGACGTCGTTTGGGCTGTTGAGCTCCTTACCGCGGTAGTGAGTCGCGAGCGTCTCCCGGACCCCGCCGGGCCGCTCGCGCACCAGCGAGGACGTGACGTGCTCGCAGACCAGCAGGTTCCCTTGCGCGTCGTACACCATGCCGTTGCACTTGTTGCTCGGTCGCATGACCTCCCGTACGCCACCGGCCTCGCTCCACTTGCGACGCACGTCTCCGGGCATGTCGCTGAACAGCAGGAACCCGTCCCGCTGGTTCCAGATCGGGCCTTCGGTGAACGTGAAGCCGGTGGCCACCCGCTCGACCTCCGCCCCGGGATCGATCAGCTCCTCGAGCACCTGCGATTTGATCTTGATCGCCAAATCCCTCCTCCTCGTTCCTGACGCTGCACCCCACCGCGCGATTATTGACGGTTGCGCTCGCAGTAGGCATTGCGCTGCGCGGTGTCGGGTCCGACCACCAGGTTTGAAGTCAGTGAAGCGATCAGCCGCGCGCGCCCCGCGGCGCCGACTTCGATCATGCGCGCGACCCGGGCGCGCTCAGCCGGCGTTCGCGCCGCGAGTAGTCGCTGGGCGTTTCGCCAGGACTCGGCGCGCCACGCGTTCAGCAGCTGCTGGAGGTTCGACGGGTCGAGCTGGACCGCCGGCAAAACCGTGCTGGTCAACGTGGGGTCGAAGCGCTTGGCCTCCTCTCGCAGCATGCCGGAGGTGACGGCGCCGAGCACGCCGTTGACGCGGTTGAAATCGGTCTGGCCGCTCCTCCCGTCGGGCTCATCGAGACCGGTACGCGCGAGCGCGAACGGGAGGTCACGACTGATGTGAGCGTTCATCCCCAAAAGGATGTCGCCGATCGTCGCGGCGGTTTCGTGGTCGGCGGCATCGAACGCGATCCGCCAGGCCTCGGGCACCGCCTTCGTCCGCCCGGCCCGCCAGTTGTCGTACGCGGTGAAATAGAGGTTGGCGAACACCGCATCGAGATGGTTGAGGTACTGCACGTTGCCGAAGCGGCGGGCGCCCTGAGTCGCGACTGCCTGTGTCACGCGGAGGTACATCAGCGCGAACGGCGCCTCGTGGCTGCACTGCGCGGCGAGCAGGTCGTATCGCCGGGTCATCTCGGCCGCCACGGCACTGATGCAGGCGGGCGACCCGACGCCACATACGTTGGTCGACGTCGTGGATGCGGCCGCCGGCATCGTGCTGACCAGCGCGTTCCAAGCCGTGCCTCCGTTGACGAGCATCGGTGGCTGGACCACCGCTGGGCCGCAGCCGGATAGCGCGACCGCGGTTCCGACGGCGACGAGCGCGCGGAGGCTGACGCGCATCACTAGGCCTCGGGCCGCCGGCGGCTGACCGCGAGTCCCGCTGCGAGAAGCGCCAGCCCTGAGATCAGGACAACGGCGCCGACATCCTTGAGCCAGGCGCTCGGCTCGTGCTGCCAGCTCGAGGACTCCTGCAGGCTGGTCGCGAGCGAATCGAACTTGCCGATCGGATCATCGAGCCGGATCGTCGGTGCGTCACGGCCGACGCTGTCGAGCGCCTGCATGCGCCCGAGGTCCACCGACGAGGCGGCGGCGGCGAAGGACCACTGGGTACTGGCGGCGTAGCTCAGCTGCTTCAGCACGGGCTTGTCGACGACGTCCGGAAACAGGCCGCCCATTGCCAGCAACAGCTCGAGCAGCAGGACGACGGGCAGCACGGTCACGGCCTGGTCGGCCGTCGAGGCCAGCGCCGAGATCAAGAGACCGAGCGCCATCCCGGCGAGTCCGGCCAGCACCGCAGCGATGACGAGCTCGAGCACGGGACTCGAGAGCAGGCTGCCCTGGTCATGTGAACCCGACCGGGCGAGCGCGAGCAGCGCCATCACCGCGCATTGCACGATGGTCAGCGTCCCCAGGACCGCTACCTTCGAGGCGATGTAAGGCAGGACCCGCAGGCCCGCGGCCCTCTCTCGCTGGAGAATCGGCAGCTCGCGGACGATCTCACGCACTGCGTTCGATGCGCCGATCCACGTCGCGGCGACCAGGATGACGAGCAGTACCAGGCCGGCGCGCGATACCGCGCGCACCTGCCCCGCTCCGGGCGCGGCGAGCTCGTGCGCGGGCAACGCGACCAGCATCAGCAGACCGAGGATCACCGGCTGGAGGACGAGCAGGGCGACGTTGCGGCGGTCGCCGGCAATCACGTGCAGGTAGCGCCGCACAAGCACGCCGAACTGGGAGCTCCATCGCTGCGCGTCTCGGATTAGGACCCGCGGCCCGGCGGTGCGTACCCGTGCCCGCTTGTCCGGCTCGCCGGACGCCGGCTGCTCGGCGAGTATCGCCTCGAGCTGACCCGCGTAGGCGGGATCGGCGCGCAACGCCGCGCTCCAGTCACGCTCGTGGTCGCTGTTGAGCAATTGAAAGACCTCCTGGAGGTCCTCGCACTCAAAGAAGGCGGGCGCGAGCTGGGGCGCCCCAAAGTAAGCGGGGCTCCCGCCGCGGGCGAGCACGAGCAGCCGATCGCATAGGCGGATGCTCTGCATGCTGTGCGTGACCACGATGACCGTTCGCCCGCCGTCGGCGAGCGAACGCAGCATCGTCATCAGCGCGCGCTCGTTGCCAGGATCAAGTCCCGACGTCGGCTCGTCGAGGAACAGGAGCGAAGGCTTCGTCACGAGCTCGACAGCCACCGCCACCCGTCGGCGCTGGCCTCCAGACAGACGCCCGACGACCGCGTCGGTCATCGCGGCGATGCCGAGCTGATCCAGCAGCTCCGCGGTCTGCAGACGGCGCTCGGCGCTGGTCACGTCACGGGAGAAGCGCAGCTGCGCGGCGTATTCCAGCGTTTGGCCGACAGTCAGCGCTTCGTGCAAGACGTTGCCCTGTGGCACGAAGCCGAGGCGCAGACGCAGCTCGTCATAGTCTTCGTAGAGATCCCGCCCGTCGTAGAGCACGCGGCCGGCGGTTGCCGGGCGAAAGCCGGTGAGCGCGTTCAAGAGCGTCGACTTCCCCGCACCGGATGGTCCGACAACCGCGAGGAACGAGCGCTCATCGAGGCTGAACGTCACGTCGTGCAGCAGCGTGCGTCCGTTCGGAACGCGCACCTCGAGCCCGGCCGCCTGAAAGGTGATCGAACCGGTGTCGATGTATTCGGCGAGGCCGGAGCCGACCAGCCGGAACGTGTGGTGCCCGGTGCTGACGAGATCGAGCTCCTCGAGGATCGCGCGGTCGACTGCGCGCCCGTTGACGAACGTGCCATTGCGGCTGCGCAGGTCGACCAGCTCGTGGCGCCCGTCTGGACGCACTCGCAGCTCCGCGTGGAAGCGCGAGACCAGCGGGTCGTCGACGACGATGTCGTTCTGCGGGTCGCGACCAATTCTGGTGCGCTCGCCGATTGCCTCGTGGATTCCGCTGAAGACGCCGCTGACCCCGCGGACGCTCAACTCGATGGCTCCGCCGGTCGCGCCGCGCGTGCCTTGGGGTTGCTCAGTCGGCGCCGGCACGACCCTCAGCGGCTCGTCGCTAGTCCGCCGTGGGTGAGCGGGGTGTCCACGCCTCAATCATGACGTTATGCGAAGGCCGGCGAGACCCGAGGCGCCCCAGGGTGGCTCGCCGGCCGACGACTTACGGTCGCACGCCGATCCCCGGATAGCTCACGACAAAGCCCTCGGCGTCGAACTTGATGTCGCTGACGAAGTCGCCGGCCTGAAACCGAACGACACCATCTCCCAGCGGCACGTAGCGCTGTTCGGACATGGCCACCTCGAGCGAAGGGACTTCGACCCACCGCATCCGGTAGTCGCGGGCCGGGCCTGGTTCGAGCAGCCGGTCACGGATCACCGGCAACGAGTTGAACAGCGGTGACCATCCGAGATCGAAGTAGTCAGCGCCGTCGAGTCCGAGCTCGAGCGTCCGCTCGCCGACGAGCTCGAGGTGGAGCGTTTCTGGCTCGAGACGGTAACGCAGCTCATAGGTAACCCCGAGCTGCGTGCCGGATGCCGCGAACGTCGGCTCGATCTGCTCAACGCGCGCAACCTCCATGCGGGATGCGCCGTCGCCAATCCATGCCAGCGTCTTGATCATCCGGTCCGGAGTCGCCTACGGCGCCGATGTCGGAGCGGGCTCGCCCGGCTCCCCGTCCTCGCCGATGCCCTCCCGGCGCGCGAGCGAGACGCCGATCCTCGACGAAAGCCCGGGCCAAAGCATCACGATCGCGAGTCCGATCACGAGCCAGATCGCGACCACAAGCGGGAAACGGCTGTACGGGAATACGACGCCGTGGACGTTCTTGTAGAGCGTGTAGCCGATCACACAGATTCCCAGGATCGGGAACACGATCTCCCACAGCGGAGCACGGCGGACCTTGATGAACAGATATCTGATCGCGCCAATGTTCGTCAGCGCGTAGGCGACGAGCAGGCTCAGCACCCCGATCGTCCCTGGGTAGAAGAATGCGTTGACCGCGTTGACACCCGCGAGCCGCTGCACAACGATCACGCTGACGCCGATCCCTAGGACCACCGTTAGCGCACCCGCGGGCGCTCCGGTGCGCGTCGACGTGCGACCGAGTGCGCTGTGCACCGGCGTGTCGCGACTGAGGGCGTACAGGATCCTTGCGCCCGCTGCGGTCGCGGCGAGTCCGCTCGCAAACGCGCTGACCATCGCCCCGATGTCGATCGCCTCCGACATCCCCGAGCCGACGTAGCTGCGGGCGAGGTCGCCGAGTGGCGCGCCCGACTCAGAGAACGCCTTGGCCCCCGCGGCGTCGGCGCCGAAGCCCCAGGTCTGGATGGTTATGCAGATGATGTAGAAGATCCCGCAGCCGACGACCGCGTTGCGAATCGCCCGCGGGATCTCTCGGCGCGGGTTGTTCGATTCCTCGCCCAGCGCCGCGGCGCCCTCGAAGCCGGCGAATGACAAGAACCCGAACACAGAGGCGCTGGCGACGGCCGAGAGCGACGTTCCGCTCGGGAGCTTGAACGCATCGAGCGTGATCGACTGATTGCCGGGCGCCGAACCCGCGATCAGCTTGACGACAATCACGACCATCACGATCACGATCAACGTCACCGAGATCCCCTCCAGCCCCAGCAGCGACCGCGTTGCCACGCCGATGTCACCGTAGGCAATCACGGCGATCAGTGCCGCGGCGACCAGCGCGATCCACACATAGTCGATCGACGGGATCACGTTGGCTTCCTTGAAGAACGCCACTCCGAACGTTCCGGCCTCGGCGGTCGAGGCGACCGTGAACGCCAGATAGGTACCAAAGAGCGCCCACCCTGCGAAGAAGCCGGCGCGCGGCCCGAGCGTGACGCCGGAGAACGCGTACACCGAGCCGGCATGGCTGAAGTACCGCGACAACCGGACGAACGCGTAGGAGACCAGCAGCACCCCGATGGTGGCGAAGATGAACGCCAGCGGCACCGCGCGGCCGATCAGCGACGCGGGAGCGGTGCCGTTAAGCGCCATCGCGGCGGTCGGCGCCATGATCCCGATCGACAGCGCGATCGTCTCCCAGAAACGCAACTCACGTCGGAGCCCGGACGGCTGCTCTCCAACCGGTGCGCTCTGTGTACTGGCCATGTCCTCTCTCCTTACGGTCGCGAGTCGTTAGGCGAAGATGGAGTTCGGTAGGAAGGCGCCGACGACCCAGTTGGGCGCGTCCACGACCTCGTGAATGCGAAGGTCGGCTGCAACCGAGGCGATCGCGTACGCCTCGTGGCGGTCCCGTCCGCGGCGATCGACGATGTGGTCGACGAGCGCGCGTGTCGCCTCGCGCGTCGCCTCCATCAGGTCATCGTGGATTCCGGTGCAGACGTGATAGCTCGACGTCTCGCCGCGGGCCAGGTGGCCGGCTGGGAGCTCGTACTGCGGGAAGCGGGCGTTGATGTCGTGACGCACGGTCAGACGGACGGCGATCTCCATCGCAGTCTCAACCGCGGTGCCGCAGACCTCGCCGTCACCCATCGCCGCATGCGTGTCACCGACTGAGAACAATGCGCCCTGCACTCCTACCGGCAGGTACAGCGTGCAGCCGGGTTGCAGGTGCTTGATGTCCATGTTCCCGCCCCACCGGCGCGGCGGGATGACCGAGTGGCGCCCGGGCTCCGGGGGAGCGACGCCGATCGTTCCCGGGAATGGCGCGAACGGCAGGCTGATGTCGTCAGCGAAGCTGACGCGGCCCCGTCGGTCGTCGACCTGCGAGATCCGCAACCAAGGTTCGGTGAACTCGTCTGCGAGCAGTCCGAACCCGGGGATGATCGCCGTCCACCCCCAGTCGCGCGGGCGCAGCTCGAGGATCTCGACGGCCAGCACGTCGCCCGGCTCGGCGCCGCGCACGTACACCGGCCCTGTGATGGGATTGACGAGGTCGAAGTTGAGCGTGCCGACGTCGGCGGCAGTCGAGTCGGCCGTCAGTTGGCCGCCGGAGGCATCGGTCGTCTCCAGCTCGACGATCTCACCGGATTCGATCTCCAGCACGGGGCGCGCACTGTTGTCCCATCCGAACGCGACCGCATCAGACCGGATCTTGTGCAGCGAGTGCTTGTGCTCGTGGCCCGCGGTCACTGCAGCGGGGCACCCTACCACGGTCACCGCCGTCCCCGTATGCGGTCAGGGGCTGTCTTCGTGTCGCGCGACCCGCGCTTCCGTCAGCGTCGGCGACGTCAGTCCGCCGGTCCTGTCGCGGCGGCGAGTCGAGGCGGGCGGCTGTCGGTTTCGTCGTCGTTGAGCATCCGCCGGGCGATGTGGTCAAGCGCCCGGTTGATCTGTTCGTCGGCCGGGTTCATTTCCCAGTCCGCGAGTTGCTCGACGAGCCACGCGCGGAGTGCCCTTACGAGCTGTTCGCCCTGTGTCCGTCCGGCCGCGGTGAGCGTGAGCGAACCGTTGGAACGAGCGACCATGCCCTGACTGGCGAGCTGCGCGAACGTTGGTTCCAGCACAGCGGCGGGAAGCCGGTACCAGCGCGCGATCTCCTCGATGTCCGCGCTGCCGCGGACGTGGGCGAAGCGCATGATCTGGATCACGCCCCAAGCAACCGCCGTCGTAAGACTCGTCCCCGACCGGTCAAGGATGCGGGCTGCGTGCTCACGTCCTCGTTCCCTGAGGATCGCGGCAATCGCGCGCTCCAGCTGTTGCTCGGAGCTTTGCTCGGTCGGCATTCCGAACCCGTCGCCGAGATCGCCGGCGCTCGCTTTGGCGGTACCGCGCAACGGCACCTCCTTCAGCGCCAACGCGAGCAAGAACCCCGCGAGCGCGACCGGGATCGCCCACAGGAACACCTTCTCGAGCGACTCGGCGTACGCGTGCACGATCGGCTGGATCTGCCCAGGCGGCAGCGCGTGTAGTGCCCTGGGCGTGTGTGTGACCGCCGGGTTGACGCCCGGACTGGCGCGCAACGCATCCGGCAGCCGGCCGGCCAGGAAGTTCGCAAACAGTGACCCGAATACGGCCGCGCCGAACGACGAGCCGAGCGTCCGAAAGAACGTCACCCCCGAAGTCGCGACCCCAAGATCCCGATAGCTCGACGTGTTTTGCACGATCAGTGTCAGCACCTGCATGCACAACCCGATCCCCGCCCCGAGCACGACCATGTACCCACTCGCGACCAGCGCCGATGTGTGCTCGTTCAAGCGCGACATCAAGAACAGACCCACCGCCATGATCAGCGTCCCCGCGAGCGGAAAGATCTTGTATCGGCCCGTCTTCCCGACGATCGTCCCCGCCGCGATCGACGTGATCAACAGACCGGCGACCAAAGGCAGCATCCGCACCCCCGAACTGGTCGCCGACACACCGTTGACGTACTGCAAAAACGTCGGCAAGAACGTGATCGATCCGAGCATCGCAAAGCCAACCACCAGCGCCAGCGCGCTGCACACCGAGAAGACACGGCTCGAGAACAGCCGCATCGGCAGGATCGGCTCCGCCGCGCGTCGCTCCACGACCACAAACACCGCCAACGCCACCAAAGACACGCCGATCAAACCCAGCACCTGCACCGACCCCCACGCGTACGTCGTCCCGCCCCAACTCGTCGCCAGCGTCAGCCCGCCCGCCCCGATCGCGACAAACACGATCCCGGCCCAATCGATGATCGGCCGGGCGGTCGCGCGGACCACCGGGATCGTGACCGCCGCCATCGCGACCACGACCACCGCAATCGGCACATTCACATAAAACGCCCAACGCCAAGACAGATGATCAGTGAAGAAGCCACCCAGGAGGGGGCCAATGATCGTCGTGACCCCGAACACCGCCCCCAATGCACCCTGATACGCCCCCCGCTCGCGAAGCGGGATCACATCACCGATCAACGCAGTCGCCGTGACCGTGAGCCCACCAGCCCCCGCCCCCTGTATCGCCCGCGCGGCAATCAGCCACTCCATACTCTGCGCAGCGCCGCTGAACGCCGACCCGACCACGAACACGATCGTGCTGATCTGAAAGACGAGCTTGCGGCCGAACAGATCACCAAACCTGCCAACTACCACCACCACGATCGTGTCCGCCAGCAAATACGACGTCACCACCCACGACTGACGCCCCGCCCCGCCGAGATCACCAACAATCGTCGGCAACGCAGTCGCGACGATGGTCTGATCCAACGCCGCCATCAGCATCCCCAGCACGATGGTCGCGAACACCAGATTCTGGCTCCGGCGGTCTACCCGCGGACTCTCAACCGTCAGATCGCCAGGCTCAGCCGAAGCCACCCGGATACCCTATCCGCCCCGCCCGCGAGCGTTCCGAAAGCGGTCACGGCGCTGAGAACGCTCCCAGCCACGCGGCGTGCCCGTCGTTGTGAGCGTTCACATTTCTGGTTTGCGAATCTGGCTCGAGGGTAGTTCAGGCGGCGCTGAACACCATCGAGGAGAGAGGGAGTCATGGCCTTCGTACCGACAAACCGCGCGGCCCTGGCGGCGGTGGCGGTTGCAGCACTGATCATCTTCGCGCCGCCGGCGGCGGCGGCGACGTTCAGCGATGTCGGTCCGGTGGGCTGGAGCACGGGCACCGGCGATCCCAACCTGGGCGTCCTCAACCAGGGTGCCCGGACTTTGAACTTCGATGGCGGCTGGCGGTTCAAGCTCGTGAACACCGCGAACACGAGCGATCCCACCGGCTTGTATGGCAATTCGTCGAATCCGCTGGCGTCAGCCCCCGGCTTCGATGACTCCGCGTGGCAGCAGCTGACGCTCCCGCACGATTGGAGCATCACCCTCAATCCGCAGCCCGACCAGAGCAACGCGACCGGCTTCTTCCCCGGCGGCCTGGGCTGGTATCGCAAGACGTTCACGCTCCCGCGCTGGATGGCGGGCAAGCGGATCTCGGTCGACTTCGACGGCGTGTTCGAGAACTCCTACGTGTACGTCAACGGTCAGCTGGTCGGCAACCACCCGTACGGGTACACCGGCTACAGCTACGACGTCACCGGGCTCGTGCACGCCGACGGTAGGACGCCCAACGTTATCGCCGTCGTGGTTCAGAACCTCGAGCCGAGCAGCCGCTGGTACTCGGGCAGCGGCATCACGCGCCACGTCCACCTGACGGTTGTAGACCCGGTGCACATCGCTCGCTGGGGAACGTTCGTGACCACGCCCGATCTCGCGACCACGATTCGCGCCGGCTACGCGACCGCCCGCGTGTCCACGAACCTGGCCAACGACAGCGACGCCGGCGCCAGGGTCAGCTTGCGATACGCGATCGCCGACGCGCGGGGGCGCGTCGTCGCGCGTGGCAACTCGGCGCCGACGGCGGTCGGGCAGAGCGGCGCCACGGCCGTGAGCGATCTGCGCCTGTCCCATCCGACCTTGTGGTCGACCACGAATCCCTATCTCTACACGCTCAGGACCGAGGTCATCCGCGACGGGCGCACGGTCGACTCAGGCACCGTGACCTTCGGCGTGCGCTGGCTTACCTTCGACTCCGATCGCGGGATCTTCCTGAACGGGCAGCACCTGAAGATCCAGGGCGTCGATCTCCACAACGACGAAGGCGCGCTCGGGTCGGTCGACAACTACGACGCCATGTGGCGGCAGATGAGCAATCTGAAGGCGATGGGCGTCAACGCGTTCCGCACGTCCCACAACCCGCCCTCGCCCGAGCTGATCGACATCTGCCAGCGGCTCGGCATCGTGATGATGGTCGAGGCGTTCGACGCCTGGGACACCGGCAAGCTCAGCGCCGACTACCACCTCTACTTCAATCAGTGGAGCGACTACGACATCAAGGAAATGGTGAACGAGGCCAAGAACTCTCCGGCCGTGATCATGTGGTCGATCGGCAACGAAATCCCCGACTGGACTTCGCCGCAGGCGCTCCCGATCGAGCAGCGGCTGATCGGCGACATCCGCTCGATCGACACCACGCGGCCGGTCGTGGCCGGCTCGGACCGCTACCGCAGCGTCCCGGCACCCGGCTCGGTGGCCGACCAGATGCTCCGCAACCTCGACGGCCTCGGGGTCAACTACGACACCGCCAAGGCGATCGACGGGCTCCACGCCCAATACCCGACGAAGTTCTTCTTCGCCTCGGAGTCCTCCTCGGAGACCTCGACGCGGGGCTACTACCAGGACCCGACGCTGCTCAACACCGGCCAGAACTTCACACCCGGCAAGGAGGAGCTGTCGTCCTATGACAACAACCTCGACGACTGGACGCTGAGCGGCGACTACAGCCTCAAGGTCGACCGCGACCGGCCGTTCTTCGCCGGCCAGTTCGTGTGGTCAGGCTGGGACTACATCGGCGAGCCGACCCCCTACTCGACCTTCCCGGTCAAGACGTCATTCTTCGGCCTGGTCGACACGGCCGGCTTCGAGAAGGACCAGTACTACCTGTTCAAGTCCCAGTGGAATCCGGCCCCGATGGTCCACCTCCTGCCGATGAACTGGACCGACTACAAACCGGGTCAGATCGTCCAGGTGTGGACGTACGCCAACGAGCCGACGGTTGAGCTGTTCCTCAACGGCGTCTCGCTCGGCGCGAAGTCCTTCACACGCAAGACGACCACGTCCGGCCAGCCGTACCTCGAGACGAGCGAGTGCCCGGGCGACGACAAGACCTACACCGACGGCGCCTGCCCCGGCAGCTACGAGAGCCCGAACGGAAGCTCGGGCAAGCTGCACCTGGGCTGGAGCGTTCCATTCCAGCCCGGGCGTCTGGTCGCGGTCGCGCGCGACGCGAGCGGCCGGGTGGTCGCCCGCGACGAGGTCGACACCGCGGGGGCACCGGATGGGCTCAAACTGACCACCGACCATACGCGGCTGCTGGCCGACGGCAAGTCGCTGGCTTACATGACGGTTCATGTCGTCGATGCCCACGGCGTCCAGGTTCCAGACGCCGACAACACCGTGCACGTGTCGGTGGGCGGCGCCGGGACGTTCCAGGGCGCCGATAACGGCAAGGAGGATGACGCCGAGGGCTACAAGTCAACCACCCACGACGCGTTCAACGGCCTGATGCTGGCGATCGTGCAAGCGGGCACACGACCAGGTCCGATCGACGTCAGCGTGACCTCCCCGGGCCTGCGAGGCGCGACCATGACGCTGCATTCGAGCCGGTCGGCTCACGGCCCCGCGCCCCGGGCGGTCTCGACACAGCTGTCGCGCAGCCCCGCGACCCCGCCGCCGAGCTCCGCGGCGCCGACGGCGGACGCCAGCTTCACCGGCGGCGTCTTCCCGGGCTTCGGCTCGGATTTCGGAGTCAGCACGACCCTGCCCGCGACCATGCTCGACGGTAACCCGTCCACGTTCTGGTCGAACCGCTACTCGAAAGTCGCGACGCAGACGCTGAACGGTGTAACCAACGCGCGGCCGGACGACTGGGTCAGCGTCACCTGGGCCCCGGCCACACAGGTCAGCACGCTACAGCCGCAATTCATCCTCGATGCCAATGACGAGCTGCCGGCGAGCGCGACCGTGTACTACTGGAACGGCAGCGGGTGGGCCCAGGTCAGCAACCAGCAGGTGGCGTTCGCCACCGGGTCGAACGCACCGTCCACCATCACGTTCGATCCCGTCACGACCACCGCCCTGAAGCTCGAGATGACAAGTGCCGCCCCTTACGACCCGGTTACGGGGAACCTCGCGATCTCCGAGCTCCGGATCCCGGGGGTGAACTAGGTCCGCCCGAGGTCGTGCTCCGGACACCGCTCACATCGCGCGGGCGCTTCGACCGCGAATAGCCGGCCTGGAAGCAGCGGCGCGCATTTCGGACCCGCACGAACTGATAGGTGCTGGAATGCGTCCCATGACCGACGACACCGACGCAACCCCTGCCGGGCCTGATCCCGACGACCACGTCGCCCGCCTGCAGGCGCAGATCGACGCCGCCAAGGCCCGCCGCGCGGGCTACCGCGCGAAGGCCGCCGAGACAGTCGCCCGCGGGGGCCCCGCGCGCCCGACCGACGAGGAGCTGGGGATCATCAAGACCGACGACACGGCCGGCAAGATCGCCGCTGACGCGAGCCAGGAGATCCGGAGCAAGCTGACCCGCCTGATATCGCGGTTCGGGCGCGGAACGAAGTAGGGCTAGCCGCTTCTTGCCAGGACGAGAGCGATTGGGTCTGGCAGCGGTGGCTCACGAGGCGAGGCTCCGCAAGGGTGCCTCGCCTCGGCTGGTGCTGGCTCTACTTCAAACGGGCGCGAACAGCCACAAGGGTCTGAGCTGCCTCGCGCGCGACGGCCGTGCGGGACACGTGGGCGATGGCTGCGCCGCTGGCCGCGGGCGCGCACTCCGCGACGGCGGCAAACGTAGACGACTGACCTGACTCGTCGTCGGCCATCGTTACGTCCCATGCTGTGTTGTTGCCGATCGGCTCGTTGTAGGCGACGGTCGCGACCACCGGTGGGGTGGTGCCGCCGTCCCAGCCGCCACCGAGCGCGACATCCCCGGCGGGACACGAGGCGAACGTGCCGTTGACCGCGCCGCTTGCGAGCGTGACCATCGCGCTCTCGACCATCACGACGCCGGGGATACCGGCTGGACCCGTCGCCCCTGTGGGTCCGGCTGGACCCTCGGGACCCAGGGGTCCCTGGGGTCCGGCGTTGCCGCGGAGCTGATGCCGAACACTCGGCTTGATCTGGCTGATCCTCGTGATTACCCAGCCGCTTGCGAGCGCGGTGCCGCCGAGCGCGACAAAGAGGGCCACCAGAGCGACTAGGAGCGCGCTTGACGGCTGGTTACGTACTAACTTTCGCATGACTCCCCTCCTGCTGTTGTTGGGCTTCCCTGACCTGGCTGGCCTCTAGGGTGTGCAACGCGTGAACGTCACGCGCGAAACTCGGTCCCGGGCCTCACCCGAACTTAGAACGGCCTCGCCCGAGCCCGGGGCCACCCCCGGGTGTCGATTGTTCGATCGAGAGATCTATTGGACGACGAACGGACCCGCGACCCGGTAATCGTCCCAGGTGTTGTTCACCCGCACATCAACAAACCAGTTCGGATCACCGAAAAGACCCGTCGTGACGCCTGGCGCGTCGATGTTTGTCGCGCCGTTTCCCGCGTCGTTCGTAGTGAAAGTGCCGATCGCCCTCTGGCAGGCAATCGAGACGACATACTGAGTGTCGGGCAGCCCGTTGAGAAGGGTGACATGAACGCGGGTGTCGTTCTGCACGACGTTGGTGTGGGCGACTACCTCTCCCGTTGGGTAACCCGCAGGTGTGCCGCCAAAAGGAAAACCAATGCAGTAGTAGATCGGTGGGGTGCCGGGCAACAGCGGCAGGGCCCCGTTTTCCGCGACCGGTCCTGAACTGGCCCCAGCTACGCCACCAAACACTGCCCCGGCCAGCACAAGAGCCCCGAAGAGCCCAACGACCAGCGCCCGACACATGGCCCTAATCCTCCCTGAAGGAAATCCTAGACTTTGGTAGTCGTCCGTTTGAGACATGTCGTCCTCCTTCTGAAGAAGATGGCAGGTTGTCGGTCACCCGCGTCCCGGCTCCCAGCGGGTGCTAGATGACGGTGTAACTATCGTTGGCTGCGAGGCCTGCAACCAGACCCCCATGGTGTCGGTAGCGCCACCCTTGCCGCGAAACTCAGAAGTTGGCCGCGCTGGCCGGATCAAGACGATTCGAGAGCGTCGGACCGTGCTAGCACGTCGGCCTAGCGCGATGTGAGAGGAGGCAGCGGCACGGACGCGCAATACGATGCCCCACAACGCGAGTGCTCCTTTCGATGCCGAAGATCACCGACCGGCGGGCGCAGCATTCCGTCGACTAGTGGCGCGAGCGGACGCGGCGGCGGTGCTCTCGAGAGCTCGCTGGGAATCCCGATTCGGCCGTCGCCCAGGCCGCGAAGCGGAAGCTCAGTCGACTATCTCCCGCATCAACCAGCAGCGGCTGATGCTACTGCTGGTTCTTTGATCGAGCAGCGGCAGCTTCGACCCCCGTGCGGAGGTCGCTGGTGCCTACATGCGCTCCAGCAGCCAGGAGTGAACCTCGTCCAGATGATGTGTAGTCAGCGTCAGATGCCCGTCGTCGTCAGTGAGCCTGGCTTCGACGCCCGGGATGGTCCGCGCGAGCCACTCGCCGTGGGCGAATGGGACGAAGCGGTCGTGGCGGCCGTGAAGCAGCAGGACCGGAGTGCGGATTGAGCCGAACTCGAATCCCCAGGGCTCGAGTATCGCCAGGCCGTCGTCCCACCAGCCATCTGAACTCGTCGCCATCCCTGAGCGGGTCGCGTCGATCACATACTGTCCGAGCTCGCCGGTGAGGGCTGCCGCGTCAACGGGTGCCAGGAGCGTCTTGAGGGACTCCATCAGCTCCGGCAGTGTCTGAGTGAGCGTCTGAACGCGGTTGTCCTCGCACCTGGCGCGGGCCGCCGCGGGATCCTCGAGCATCAGCGAGACTTGTTCCACGTTCCACTCGCCCGTCCCAGCAAAGTAGTCAAGACCTTCCGCGCCCCAGGGCGCGACCGACGCCAACACCCCGACACTCGTGACGAGGTCAGGCAACAGGGCCGCGCAAGCGATCGCGTGCGGGCCACCGCCGGAGACGCCCCAGACGCCCAAGCGATCTATGTCCAGGGCCCGAGCGATGGTGCGCACATCCTCGGCGCAGTCAGCCACGCTGCGTCCCGGCCGCCGAGTTGAGCCACCGTAGCCGGGTCGGTCATACGAGATCAGGCGGATGCCGAGCCGCTGCGCACTTCGCACATCGGGAGCGAATAACAGCCGTGAGTTCGGCATGCCATTGTGCACGAGCACCGGCCGGCCCATGCGATCCCCATCCTCCAGCACCTTCAAGACGCGTCCGTCCTGCGTGGTGACCTCGTGTTCCTCCATCGCCACACATCCTCTCCTCGCCGGGGCGCGCGGTCAACCCAACCCTTGTGGTCGACCGATCCATACTGGATCAGAACGGAGCGAGAGGACCACGTACTCCTTTGATCAACGAGGGGCAGCGCCCGATCTAGCCCGATCCGGCCGCCTACCGCACAGTCGGCCCGTCGCCACTCGTGACGTGCAGATCTCTGCTAGCTGGCGGTGGTATAGCTACCACCGGACGGAGTAATCGCGGCCGCACACCACAGAAGCCCCGCCACCGGCGCGATGAGCAAACCGACCGACGCGATCGCGACCAAACACCCCGCGGCAAGCATCCCCACGAACGTCCAGGCGACGTATCCGGATACGCGACCTCCGCGAGAGCACTTGCGATGAAGCGCCGCCCACACCAGCGCCACGATGGCAAGGGGAACCCCCATAGGAATGAGAACCCCGGGTCCGTTGACCTGAACAAGCGTCAGCGACGGCGAAGAATGCGCCCCCGTAGATGAAGTCGACGAGGAGCCGTACAACGGAAGCACGAAAGCGGCCCCCACCAACGCTGCGCTCCACAGAAACGCCGCGACCGTGAACCAGAACGCCTGACGGCCAGGACGGGCCTCTGTCTGCGACATGACGCTGAGCCTACCTCCCGATGCCCGCCGATTCCTCAGCGCGACGGCTTCGCTTGGCCCCGTCGCGACGGTGGGCGGATTCCAGCTGACGTTGCAACACCAACGCGGCGCGGCCTCGTCGCCGTATGGCCCGCAGTGTAGGGCCTTCGGCTCTGAGTCGTTGACCGCTGGCGTGTAGCCGATTCATCCGCGCGCTTGTCTTGCGTGGCGTTCGTCCTGGCGCTCGGTGGCGATCTTCGGGGATGGGACGACGATCACGGTGCGGTCGGCGTGTTGAATCACGGCGTGTGAGACGCTGCCCAGGAGTAGCGACTTCACGCCCGTGAGTCCCCGTGAGCCCATGACGATGGCGCTTGCCGAAACGGCTTCGGCTTCGTCCAGGATCGAGTTTGCGACCGTGCTCTGCTGTGAACTGGTGCGTGCCTGTGCGTCTAGGCCCGCTTGGCGCGCGAGCTCCGCGCCTTCTTCGGCGAGGCTGTTCGCCTGTGCGCGGGTTGCCGCGTCGATATCCTCGATGTCCATGCCCGGAGCAAGGGGAACGACGCCGAACGAGTTTTGGGTGAGGACTTCGATGAATGGCTTCCAGACGGTCAGGACAGTGGCCGGCTGGCCGTTCAGCAGCTCGGCCGCGTGCCCGATGGCTGTGCGGGAGTCATCGGATCCGTCAAAGCAGATCATGATCATGCAGTTAGCTCCTTCCGGTTTATGGAGAAGCTACTGAGGCCGGTTGAGTCAAGGCTTGTGGTTCTTACGGATTGGGCTTAGGGGAAAAGCCTGATGAAGCCGGTGGGGGCTGGCTGGACACTGGACTGGTTGGTTGTTCCCAGCTCAACGAGAGTTTGCCGAGACGCCCAGGTGGGCGGATCGGCGGGCGATCCAGGGAGGTTGTTCGGTTATGCGTGCCGGTCCGCTTCGCCGCAGGAGACACCCCGTGATGCGGCGTCAGGAACCGTCGGTTGAGCGGGGTCGGCGGATCCTGGGTGCGTGGTCGATCGCTCTGATCTGCGTTGCCACGGCGCTGCCGTGTCTGACTGAGCGCAATCGCACGGTAGGCCGCGTCGGGGCGGCCTGATCCGATGTGTCGCGAGGATTTTGAGGCGTGATGGCCGGTTCGATGATCGAAGTTGAGGCCGTCGTGAAGCGCTTCGGGTCGACGGTCGCGTTGGCGGGGGTTGACCTCGCCGCTGATGAGGGCGAGGTGCTCGCACTGCTGGGCCCCAATGGCGCCGGGAAGACGACGCTGGTGCGGATCCTGACGACGCTGCTCAAGCCCGACAGCGGCGTTGCGCGTGTCGCGGGCTACGACGTCGTGGCCGGCGCCCGGGAGTTGCGGTCGATGATCGGGCTCGCGGGTCAGTACGCAGCGGTTGACGAGCTGCTCAGCGGCCGTGAGAACCTCGAGCTCGTTGGCCTGTGGTACCACCTGGGCAAGCGCGAGTACCGTCGGCGTGCCCAGGAGGTGTTAGAGCGCTTCGATCTCATCGACGCTGGTGACCGGTTGGTCAAGACCTACTCGGGCGGGATGCGTCGGCGTTTGGATATCGGTGCGAGCCTGATTGCCCGGCCGGCCGTCCTGTTCCTCGACGAGCCGACGACGGGTCTGGACCCACGCACGCGCAACGATGTCTGGGCGTTCATCGAGGAACTGGTCGCCGGCGGCACAACCGTGCTGCTCACGACCCAATACATGGACGAGGCCGAGCACCTCGCTGACCAGATCGTCGTGATCGATACCGGCACCGTGATCGCGCACGGCACGGCGGCGCAGCTCAAGGCCAAGCTCGGCGGGGCGATGCTCGAAGCGCGGGTGAGTGACCCGGGCGACCTCGACCGCGCGGCCATGCTGTTCGCCGACGTCGGTCACGTCGAGCCCCGCGTCGATCGCGACCGGCGACTGGTCAGCATCCCCACGCCAGTCGGCACCACGCTGCTGCTAGCCGCGGCCAGACGGTTTGAGGAGGAGTCAATCGGGCTCGATGACCTCGGCATCCGCCGCCCCTCGCTCGACGACGTGTTCCTGTCGCTGACCGGCGCCCCCGCTACCACCGACCGACCCCCGGCGCCCACTCGGTACCCGACGAGCTGGTGGCGACGCAATGAGCGTCGCCACCGACGACCGGGTGAGCACTCCGCCGGCGCGGATGACACCACGCGTCGCCGCTCGCGACACGGCTGGCGTCGCCAAGCGCAACCTGCTGCGGATCATCCGCACCCCGCGCCTGCTCGTGGTCGGCGCGATCCAGCCGGCGATGCTGCTGATCCTGTTCCGTTACGTCCTCGGCGGTGCGATCCACATCCCGGGCGGCAACTACGTCGATTACGTCGTCCCCGCGGTCTTCCTCGAAGCCGTCCTGATCGGCGGTATGACCACATCGATCGGACTCGCGGACGACCTCAAGAGCGGCATCATCGACCGCTTCCGTAGCCTCCCGATGGCCCGCTCGGCGGTTCTCGCCGGCCGCACGCTCGCCGACCTCAGCCGGAGCCTCCTGTCCCTTGCGATCATGGTCGTTCTTGGCCTGCTGGTCGGCTTCCGGTTCCATAGCGATCCCGGCTCGATCCTCGCCGGCCTGCTCCTGATCATGGTCTTCGGCTATGCGTTCTCGTGGATGTACGCCGCGATCGGGCTCGCGACCAAAGACCCCGAGACCGCACAGGTCGCCGGCATCCTCCCGTTCTTCATCCTCATGTTCGCCAGCAACGCGATCGTCCCGGTCGCCACGATGCCCAGCTGGCTCCAAGGCTTCGCAACCAACCAACCCCTCAGCGTCACCGTCACCGCCGTCCGCGCACTGTTCGAAGGCGGCTCCGCCGCCGGGTACGTCTGGCAGTCACTCGCCTGGGCCGCCGGCATCTTCATCGTCTTCTTCACCATCTCCCTGCACCTCTACCGCAACACCAACTCCTAACCCCAGGCTCCGGATGTGTGGCTAATGCGTCGAGTCCGGCGCCCGACCGGCGCTCCCCCGCGACCGCGTCGACGCTGGAGGCTGACCAACGTCTGGATCGGGGAGGTCGGCTCGAGCGGGCGTGCACCGATGATCTTGACGTCATCAGCCGCCGCTCCGATGGTCGTGACGCTGACCGCCGGTCGCCCACGCCGGCTCGTCAGAGCCGACGCATAGGAAACATCGAGCTGCGCCTCGTCGCCGTCCACGAAGACCCGGGCCGAGCGCCGTCCGCGTTAAGGCTTCCGACCGCGTTCGTTCGCTCAGCCTTCCCACGGTGTGCCTGTGCGAGGTGCGGGCGCGACGTAGCGAGGCCCCTACCGTTCCAGGTGCACGAAGGCGTGTCGGCCTGCAACGTCCGTGGATCCCATTCGGGAGTGTTGCCTACAGCACATTCCGGGTCTGCTGGTTGTGGTTAGGGCTGGGGCGGAGTTGCGGGGTGTTAGTGAGACGGCGGTAGCCGTCGACTACGGCGCTCGCGAGGTCGACGAGTTCGCGGTTGTTGATCCGTGAGTGCTCGCGGAGCCGTTCGTAGGCGTGGGGCTCGTCGGTGGCGGCTTCTCGGACGATCCGTTCGATCAGTTCGCACGTATGCTCGGAGCTCTCGGCTAGCGCGACGTCGGGTCGTGCTCCGGCGGTGACGGCGGCCACTGGTTCGACATCCATCTCACGGGCGATCACCACGTGCCCGAGCACCACCACGGCGGAGGCGATCGGCGCTAGACGGTCCTTGCGCTGGTTGGCGATCAGGACGCGTGGATGCTTGGTGTCCCGGTGGCTCATGCGGTCGATCATGATCGCGTTTAGCTTCGGACGCCGTGTGGAACGCGGGCGCCGCCGGCTTTGCCGCGGGTGTATGGTGGTTGGTCGCTTCGCTTCATGCCTTGGCGGGCGATGTTGTTCCGGCTCCAACTCTCGGCCGGCGTGCGCGTTTACGACCTGAACGGTCCGCCCAACCCGCGTTCCAAGGAGCCTGCATGTCCGGTTTGCCGAACTGTCCCGATCGCCTTCGCCGGGGGGCATGGCGTTTCGGTGTTTCGCCGGTGTCGGCTGCGAGGTCGCGGAGTCGGTCATGAGCAGTGGTGCCCGTGATCGGATGGTGAGCGACCGGGATCGGTGGCGGGCGTGGTGACCGTAGCCTCAGGGGATATCCTTGACCTGGCTCGCGGCGCGCTCGGTGATTTGGATCTCGAGCGAGTGCTCGAGCGTGTGCTCGAGTCGGCCCGGGAGCTCGTCGGGCTCGGTATGCCGCGATCGGCGTTCTTGATCAGTCCCGGACCGCGTTGGCGCGGTTCATCACGACGGGTGTTGACGAGTCAACCCACCGCGAGATCGGATCGGCGCCGACGGGGCGCGGCGCGCTCGGCGAGCTGATCCGCGACCCTACGCCGCTGCGGGTTGCGAGCGTCGGTGATCACCCGAGGTCGTATGGGTTTCCCGCTGGTCATCCCCCGATGGGGAGCTTCCTCGGGGTCCCGGTGATGGTCGCGGGTGAGCCGTTCGGGAACTTGTATCTCACCGAGAAGTACGGCGGGAGCGAATTCACGGCCGGGGACGAGCGGGCGCTGGTCGGGCTGGCGGAGTTCGCCGGGATCGCAGTCGACGATGCGCGGCGCCATAGCGGCCTGGAAGCGCGTCGCGACGAGCTCGAGCAGACCGTTGACGCGCTCGGGGCGATGGTCGAGATCTCACGAGCGATCGGCGGCCAGACCGATCTCGACGTCGATCTTGCCACTCATGGCCAAGCGTGGTCGCGCCTTGGTCTCCGCCAGGGCGCTGGTCATCGAGCTCCAAGTCGATGATGGCCTGGAGGTCGTCGCCGCGGCTGGCGCGCTGCCCGCCAATCTCGTCGGCCGGCAGATGGCGCTCGAGGGCTCAGTCGCGCAGGCCG
>CAVVCP010000019.1:0-18411 GCA_963746695.1 uncultured Solirubrobacterales bacterium
TTTTACCTCACCGACGTCTCCAAGGCGGCTGACGCAGAGGCCATGGTTCAGACGGCGGTCGAACGCTATGGGCGTCTCGACTGCGCAGTCAACAACGCCGCGGTTACGCCAGACACCCATCCGATCGCCGAGCTCGACGAGGCGGAATGGGACCGTATCCTCGCCGTCGACCTGAAGGGCGTCGCGCTCTGCCTCAAGTACGAGGTGAGGCAGATGCTGTCCCAGGGCGGCGGCGGAGCGATCGTGAACATCGGGTCGGTGAGCTCGTTCCGGCCGCAGCCGGCCAACGCCGCGTACACCGCGGCCAAGCACGGCGTGATCGGCCTGACCAAGGTGGCGTCGCTCGAGAACGCCCCGCAGGGGATCCGCGTCAACACCGTCGCCCCGGGCGCGATCGACACCCCGATGATCCGCGGCGCGCTCGAGACCGTCGGCTTGACCGAAGCCGAGTTCGCCCCGGTGCTGAGCCTGTTCGGGCGGTTCGGACGGCCCGAGGAGGTCGCCCAGGCCAGCCTGTGGCTGTGCTCGGACCAAGCGTCATACGTGACCGGTGCCGTGCTCAACGTCGACGCCGGCTACACCTCCCGCTGAAGCCGGGCGGCTTGACGAGCAGGCGGCGCTCGGCATAAACTGAATCGAAGTAAGCTCAAACACGCGACGCCAGCGACCACGAGAGGGAGCAATGACCGCCACCAACGAAACGACCGTCGACAGCGCGAGCCTGCAGGCTCTGCAGGACCGAACCGACATCGCTGACGTCCTCTACCGGTACGCCTCAGGCGTCGACTCGTTCGACGGCGACGGCATTCGCAGCACGCTCGCCGACGACATCTGGGCGCAGTACGGGAACGGTGATCCGGTCGAGGGTGGCGACAAGCTGGCGGCGTGGATCGTGGGGGCGACCACGACGGTCATCTGGCAGCACCACCTGCTCAACGTCTACCACATCACGATCGACGGAGATCACGCTAAGACGCTCACGTACCTCACGTCCTACCAGGTGTTCGAGGAGAACCCGGATGCCGCGATCATCCTCGTGGCCAGGTACCACGACGAGCTACGGCGCACGCCGTCGGGGTGGAAGATCTCGAAGCGGGTCATGGAGCTGCTGTGGGGCGAGTCGAAGGTCGACGAGGGCTACCTGGCAGGCCTCGGTGGTCGCGGGCCCAAGATCTGGCAGCGCAGCTAACCGACCGTCAATTGAGGAGAAACCATGGCAACCGTCCGAACCGCCTGCACGATGACGCTCGACCGGAAGGACCTCGACGAGGTCGTCGGCATCTTCGAGACCTTCATCAAGGACGTGAAGGAGAAGGACGAGGGCGTGATCGCGTACCACTACTTCATCGACGAGGACCCGCTCGTGATCCACGTCATCGAGTGGTACGAGAGTCCGCAGGCGATGCTCGACCACTACGCCAAGCTCAATCTGGAGGCGGCGGGCCGGCTCGTGCAGCTCGTCCAGCTGTCACCGCTTCACTACTACGGCAATCCGACGCCCGAGGAGGAAGCGCAGATGGCGGGCTTCGGCACCGTGCTCGTCCACCGGCCGCTCGCCAGCATCGAGGAGGCGGCGGCGCCGGCCTAGTGGCCGCCGCAGCATGGGAGGCGGTCGCCGATGCCGCGGGCGTCGGCGACGGGACCTCGCTTCTAGATCTCGGGTGCGGAGACGGAGCCTTCTGTGCGTTCGCGGCACGGCATGGCGCGATCGTGCACGGCGTCGATGCGGAGCCGGATGCGATCGCCGAGGCGATGGAAGCGGTCCCGGGCGGCGACTTCCGGCTCGGATTGATGGAGAGCCTGCCCTGGCCCGATGCCTCGTTCGATGTCGTGACATCGTTCGATGCCGTGCAGTACGCGCTCGATCCCGAGCTGGCTCTGATCGAGGGCGCTCGCGTCCTGCGTCCGGACGGACGGCTTGCCGTGTGCAAGTGGGGACCTCCCGCCGACAACGAGTTCTTCGCGTTTCTGGTGGCGCTGGGTGCCAACGGCGTACGCGCCGATTCCCTGCCGGCGACCGATCCTGCCGAGGATGCGATTCGCGGCACGCGTCTCGAGGTGCTCGCGACCGGCGACGTGGCGGCGCCCATCGAGATCGCAGACGATGAGGCGCTCGAGACCTCGTTGGCCGACGCCGGCGTCACGATGGCGGCGACATCCGTGACCGCGGCGGCGGCGCGCTGGCGGCGGGCCGATGGGACGTACCGCTTCGAGAACCGGCAGCGGTTCTGGATCCTCCGGAGGGGACGATGAGCGTCGAGATCGCCCGCGCCGTCGGGCCTGCGGGGCTCGACATCGCCTACGAGCGGTTCGGCGACCCTGAGTTGCCGACGGTGCTGCTCGTGATGGGCCTCGGCACGCAGATGCTCGGGTGGCCGGACGGATTCTGCAGCGCGCTTGAGGCCCGCGGCGTGCACGTGATCCGGTTCGACAACCGAGACATCGGCCTGTCGAGCCACCTGACCGACGCGCCGATGCCCGATGTACGCGCGGCGCTGCTCGGCGACACCTCGTCGGCGTCCTACCGGCTGTCGGACATGGCCGCCGATACGGTCGGGCTGCTCGACGCCCTCGGGCTGGACAGCGCGCATCTGGTCGGCGCGTCGATGGGCGGGATGATCGCGCAGACGGCGGCGATCGAACATCCGGACCGGGTTCGGTCCCTGACCTCGATCATGTCGACCACCGGCAACCCATCGGTCGGGCAGGCGAGACAGCGAGCAATCGAGGCGCTGCTATCGCCGCCGGCCGCGACGCGCGAGGAGGCGATCGAGCGGACGGTGTCGATCGTGCGCGTGATCGGCTCGCCGGGCTTCGAGCTCGACGAGGCCGACCTGCGGTGGCGGACGGGACTCGCGTATGACCGCGCCGACGATCCCGTCGGCGTCGGCCGTCAGCTGGTGGCGATCGCCGCCTCCGGCGACAGGACGGCGGCGCTGCGGTCGCTTTCCCTCCCGACGCTCGTCCTGCACGGGGCGGACGATCCGCTCGTCGGTGTCAGCGGCGGCCGGGCCACGGCCCGCGCAATCCCGGGAGCTGAGCTCGTCGTGTTCGAGGGGATGGGCCACCACCTCTCGCGCGAGTTGTGGGCCGAGATGGCCCGGCACATCGGCGAGCTCGTCGAGCGCGCCGAAGCCGAGCGCGCCGTCAGACCGCGGTGAGCAGACCGCCGTTGGGGCTGACGGTCGCGCCGACGAAGAAGGCCGCATCGTCGGAGACGAGGAACGCGACGGTGGCGGCGATCTCCTCCGGAGTGCCGAGGCGCCCGATCGGGGTGCGACTGACGTTCACCGAGCGAGCCACGCCGACTTGATCCTTGGTCCGCGTCGTGTCGATGAATCCGGGCGCGATCGCGTTGACCCTGATCCCCTGGACGATCACTTCCTTGGCCGTGGCCCTCGTGAAGCCGAGAACGCCCGCCTTGGCCGCGGAGTAATGCGGGTGGCCGGTGCATCCCTCGATGCCGCATACCGAGGCCATGTTGACGATCGCGCCTGTGCGGCGCTCGGCCATCCGCCGGACCGCGGCCCGCGTGCCGTAGAACGTTCCGTCGAGGTGGACCGACATCACGAGCCGCCATTCGTCATCGGTCAGCCGCGCGAGCGCTTCGAGCGGAGTTTGGATCGGTCCGACGGCCTGCTCGGCCCGCTGCTGCTCGATCAGCGGGTTGACCCTCGCCACGTGGGACATCGCGAGCGCCCCGGCGTTGTTGACCATGATCGCGAGCGGGCCGAGCTCGGCCTCCGCCTGCGTCAGAGCCTGTTCAACGGAGCCGCTGTCGCTGACGTCAGCGCCGATCGCGGCGGCTCGGGGCAGCTCGCCCGCAATCTCCTGTGCCCGCTCGACCGACAGGTCGAGGACGGCGACGACCGCGCCCTCCTCGGCCAGCCGCCGACAGATCGCCGCTCCGATGCCGGAACCGCCGCCGGTGACCGCCGCCACTTTGCCTTCGAAGCGCATGGCCTGAACTTACATCAATTCGGTTTCATCTGCAAGCGGGAATTCGCTTGGCGCTGTAGAACGCGACGTATCGCGCGATCTCGCCCTCCGAGCTGATCTGAGCGGTCGAGAAGAACGTCCCACCATCGGGGATCCCTTCGATCACGCCTTCGACGAACACCCGGCCGGCGCGTTGCCAGAAGTGGGTGATGATCTGACGCACGGGGCTGGGTCCGCGCTCGGTGGCGAACCCGTGGCCGAGCGACTCCCGACCCCGGAACAGCACGCGCTCGGTGCCCCCGGCGTAAGGCGGGTGGGAGTAGATCGTGTCGACGGTGAAATGGCCGGCGGCTTCATGGAACCTCGACCGCATCAGGTCGGCCAGATAACGCTCCAAGATCGGGCGCCCATCCGGGGCGGAGGCTTGCTCGGCGCCGGTCGGCGTCGGAGCGAGCGGCGCGCGCAGCCAGACCATTCGTGCCACCGCACCGCCGTCGTCGTAGGTCAAGCCGACGATGCAGGTCTCCGCGCCAGCGCGATCCCCGCGCCGCGTGACCTCGGCCCAGCAGGCGTCGTCCGCGAGGACCGTGGCGCCCACGGTCAGCATCGACGGCGCGAGCCGCGCCAGCGCGGCGGTGACCGCGTCTGAGCCGCGTACGGATTCGATGGCTGCGACCAGACTCTGCTCGGGGCTCGCCAACCACGCCTGCACGTCGGGCGCCAGCGATCCGCCGACCGGCCGGCTCGAGCCTCCGGCGACTGAGAGGGCATCGTCGAGCGCGGGGGTCAGCACGAGCTCGTGGGTGCGCCGGGCTATGACGCCATCCGGTACCGGGACTCGGAGGCGAGACCCACGTTGATCGCTTCGGCGGCGCGGATCATTCGCCGGCCCTGTCGCCGCAGGCTCTGCGCTTCGGACCGCTTCCAGCCAAGCGGGTCGGCGAGCAGCTCGCCGCCGCCGCCGAGCAGATCCTGGGCGATGGCCTCGAGCAGATACCGGGGAGCCCTCATCCGCACATCATCAGGCGGCGCGCCCCAGACGAGGGTCTCGAGCTGGTCTACGCACAGGTCCAGGACCGTCCGCAGCCGCCGGGCCTCCTCCCTGCTCGGCAGCGGCTCTTCGAAGGGTCGTTCGAGCTCGAAGGCAAGTTGGATCCGCAGCACGCGCGCGACCTCTTTCGCGAGTATCGGGCTGAGCGTCACGCCAACCCATGGGCCGTCCATCGGCCGAGACGGCAGCGTCTGCATCTCTCCCTCTCCTCTCTCTCGTCGGAGCTCGCGGCGTCGCTACGCTCGCCCGAACAAGGGGTCGGGGATAGTATTCACCCAAAGCCGGATTCAGGTCAAACTCCGGCGCCAAAGGCCGTCCGAATGTTCGGATATCGACGACGCGGCCGACGGGCGGCGTCGTCGGCTGCGCCTATCATTGCCGCGACGTTGTTCGCCGCCGCGAGGAGAAACAATGCCGCCAGCGCGATCGGGTCCGAAAACTAAACGAGATAGCGGCGCCGCCGGCGCCTCCTCGCGCAGTAAGCGCGATGAGATCCTGAAGACGGCGACCGCTTACTTCGGCGAGTACGGGTACGAGGCGACGAAGCTCGCCGACGTGGCGGCGTCAGTTGGCATTGGCTCAACCGCTCTCTATCACTACTTCGAGTCCAAGCTCCACTGCCTCTACGTGATCATGGCGGACGCGCTCGGCTTCTTCCGGAGCGAGTTCGATCTCCACACGAGCGCCCACGAGGATTACATCGACGCGCTGCTGGCGGTGCTGCGCGCGTCGTACGATCTGAGCGATCAGGACGTGCTGCGCAACCGCGTGCTCGTTGCCGAGCAGGGGATGGTCGGTGTCACCAGGACCTCTCCGCGCGAGGAGGAGGCCCGGGCGCTCGCTCGCGGGCGGATCCGGGACGTCGAATTCACGTGGGCGACCTTCCTGGTGCGCGGCATGGAGCAAGGGGTCTTGCCCGAGGCCGATCCCCGGCTACTCACCCGCGCGCTGCTCGGGCTCTACAACAGCATCTGGCACTGGTATCGCCCGCGGGGCCAGGTCGGCCTCGACGAGGTCGCCGAGTTCTTCATCCGCCGGCAGCTTGCGGTGCTCGGTCTGCCGCCCGAGATGGCGGACGGCGATCGCTCAGCTCGCCCGAGCGGCGGCGCGAAGGCGTCCGCCGGCGCGCGCGGGACGCGCGGTCGCAAGCGATCGGCCGGTTAGCGCGCCGGCACGGCGGACTGTTGGCTGTGGCGGCGCCGCTGGCGGCGCCGCCGCCCGCAGCGGGACGGCCGTTTCGGGCAGCTCACTCGAGTGGCCGGAGATCGTCATGCCCACAAGAGGCACCACGCGGGGATAGCTGAAATGGTGGTCGGTCATGGGATTCGCGCATCGGAGGGCTTCCGGATGACCGCGACGGCGATCGCCGCCACGGTCACCGCGAACGCGTTTACGAGACCGACTCGCGGACGGCGCTGGTGTAGGCCCGGACGATCTGACGAGCCATATCGGCCTGCTGGCTGCCGACACCGGCGACCCACTCGACGTTCATGGCGCCGGTGGCCTCCTCGTACTTATCCGCCAGTGTGACCACGGCGCTTTCGTACGACGACAGATACGTCTCGCTGGCCTGCTTGCTCGCGGCGGCCGTCTGCTCGCGGAGCTCGGTTACCCGCTCGGCGGCGTTCTGTACGGAATCGGTGATCGGGTCTGACTTCGTCTGTGTGGCCATGTTGGCTCCTTGGGCTTGTGCTTACAAATTAGCTATGCACAAGCTAGCACAGCAACTGAGATGATGTCAATTCGATTTGTGCTACCGTGCCGAGCCCGATGAGCAACGGCGCACACGTCGACGCGGGCAGCCGTCCGCCGGTCCTGTTCCTGACCGGGATCGGGCTGACCGCGGCCGTCGCGCAGCGGTCGATCGCCGCGCTCGAGCCCCACTTCCGCGTGGTTGCGCCGCCGTTCGGGGCCACCCCGGCGTGGCTCGGGGCGACCGGAGCGTCGCTCGGGGCGACCGCGGAGGACACGGCCCCGAGCGCGCGGTGGGTGATGACCGCCGACGATGCCGTGGCCGCGCTCGACGGTGCCGGCGTCGAGCAAGCGCACGTGGTCGGCCTGTCGTTCGGCGGGATGGTCGCTCAGGAGCTTGCGATCCGGCATCCACGGCGCGTCCGCTCGCTCGTCCTCGCCTCGTCCTCGGCCGGCGGCGGGCGGTATGTCCAGCCGGAACCGGCGATCCGGCACTTCCTTCGCGGCCTCGACGGCCTACCGTTCGAGGAGGGCCTGTGGGCGGCCGTGCCGTATGTCTACTCGGCGGCGACGCGCGATGATCGCGCGCCGCTGATCGGCGATGACATCGCTCGGCGACTGAGCAATCCCCTCGATCCTCGCTCGTATCGCCGCCAGTACGCGGTCGCACAGGCTCACGACGCCGTAGCGCGACTGGCTCAGATCACCGCCCCGACGCTCGTCATGCACGGCGAGCAGGACCGGATCCTGCCGCTCGAGAACGGGCGGATGCTCGCCGACGGGATCGCGGGAGCCCGGTTCATGGCTCTGCGGGGGGGCGGCCACGGTCTCCCCACGGACCTGCCCGACGCCAGCGAGGAGCTGGTCAGCTTCCTTCGTGTGCACTCGCCGTCGCCAGCGAGGTCGGCGGCGACGCGTAGCGCGCGCGCAACTCGCGCTTGAGCACCTTGCCCGCCGGGCTGCGCGGAAGGTCGGCGACGAACTCGACCGAGCGCGGCAGCTTGTAGCCGGCGAGCTTGCCGCGAGCGAAAGCCACCAGCTCGTCGGCGTCGACGGTCGCGTCCGGCGCGCGAACCACGAGCGCCTTGACGGTTTCCCCCCAGCGCTCGTGGGGGACGCCGATGACCGCGACCTCGGCCACACCCGGGTGTTGCGAGAGCACCTCCTCGACCTCGACGGGATAGATGTTCTCCCCGCCGCTGACGATCATGTCCTTGATCCGGTCGGTGAGGAACAGGTAGCCGTCCTCGTCGCGATAGCCGCCGTCCCCGGTGCGCAGCCAGCCGTCGGGCATGAGCGCGGCCGCGGTCTCCTCGGCGCGGTCGTAGTAGCCGGCCATCACGTTCGGTGCGCGCAGCCAGACCTCGCCGACGTCGCCAGTGGCGCAGTCGCGGCGGCTGACCGGGTCGACGATGCGCATCTCAACCCAGGGCAGAGGGCGGCCCGCCGACCGCAGCAGGTGTTGGCGCTCCCCGTCGGCGTCGTGGTCCTCGGGCCTCAGCTGGATGACGCCGCCGGTCGTCTCCGTCAGGCCGTATACGCCGAACAGCGGACAGCCGAACGTCCGAAGCGCGGCTCTCAGGACGGGTGTCGTGATCGGAGATGCGCCGTAGACGATCGACCGCAGGCTCGAGTAGTCACGCTCGGCCGCGCCCGGGACGGCGGCCAGCATCTGCAGGATTGTGGGCACGAACACGGGGTTCGTGACCCGTTCGCGCTCGAGCAGGTCGAGCACCTGCGCCGCGTCGAACTCGCTGACCAGGATCGTCGTCGCGCCGTTGACCAGCCCGAGATAGGCCCAGCCGATGCCGCCGATGTGGAACATCGGCAGCGGCGTCAGGCTGATCGACTCCGAGTCGAACAGCCAGACATCGGCGCTCAGATATGCCGCAGCGAGATTGCGTTGCGTCGTCAACACACCCTTGGGAAGGCCGGTGGTCCCCGACGTGTACATCTGCACGGCGACGTCGCTCGCCGCTCCCCGATGCCCCGGATCGGTAGCCGGGTGGTCCTCGAGGCGCCGCTCATACGCCTCGCCGGTGTCGACGACATCGAGTGGCTGCGGGACATCGCTTGCGATCTGGCGGGCGACCTCGCGGTAGCTCGGCCCGGCGATCATCACCGTGCACGCCGCGTCCGCGACGATCGTCTCGAGCTCGGCCGGTGCGAGCCGCCAGTTGAGCGGGACGGCGACGGCCCCGATCTTGCTGGTCGCGAACAGGAGCTCGATCAGCTCGGGCGCGGTGCGATCGAGGTGCGCGACGCGGTCCCCGGCACCGACGCCGGCCGAGAGCAACGCCTGCGCCAGGCGGCTCGAGCGCTCGTCGAGCTCGGCATACGTCAGCGAGCGGCTGCCGCAGCGGATCGCGACCACATCCGGCCGGTTCGACGCGTGCGCGCGGACGACGTCCGCGACTCGGAGATCCTCGAGAACCTGCACTGAGGTCAATTCAATCAGACCTGGGAGTTGACGATCGCGCCGGCGCGGTCGGATCGATGCTCAGCGATGAGCGGCGAGGAACTTGCCGATGGCCTTATCCACCGCCGGCTCCTCGGTGGGGTACAGGTGACCTGCCTCCTCGAGGATCCGGAGCTCGGCTCCCGGCACGAGCTGCGCGGTCATGTGCGCGTTGGCGACCGGGATGATCCGGTCGCGGGCGCCGTGGACAACCATCGTCGGCGCCTGGATCCGCGACAGCCGGCGATAGCAGTTGTGCAGCGAGCCCGCGAGCAGCTGTGCCTGGTACGCCCGCTCGTTGAACGGGTTTCGCAGGCGCCGCTCGATGTCCTCGGCAATCCTGTCGGCCTGGGTGGCGCGGGAACGCGGGCCGTAGTTGTAGGGCACCGATGCCCACGCCGCCTGCTCCGATGGCATCGTCGCGCGCCGCCGGAAGAAGGCCGCGACCTCCGCGTCGGGATAAGCGACCCGGCGGCCGCCGGAATGCGTTCCGCCGAGCACCAGTGCCTGCACCCGTCCGGGGTGGCGGAGCGCAACCTGCTGGGCGATCATGCCTCCGAGCGAGAAGCCGTACACGTGGACGCGCTCCATCTCTAGATCGTCGAGGATCGAGACCGCGTCGTCGGCCATCGCCTCGGTCGTGTACGCATGGGTCAACGACTCCGACTGACCGATCCCGCGGTGGTCGTACGTGATCACGCGCATCGACCCGGCCAGCGTGTCGACGGTACGCCACCAGGCTCCGCCGCTCAGGCCGAGCCCGTGGATGAGCAGGACCGGATCTCCGGTGCCGGTGCTCTCCCAGTACAGCCGCGTCCGTCCGTCGAGCGCGTTTACGATGCCGGACCGGGGGGTCAAACGTCGAGGATCCAGCGCATCCCCGACAGCTGGGTGGCGCCGATGTCGCGTGTCATCTCCGCGCACGATGCGAGGACCGCTCGCACGGACTCCACGTCCACCGCGCGGGCAACGCCCAATTGAGCGTCGCTCAGGGCCCGGATCGCCGTCTCGTAGGCGTCCACGCAGGCCTCGGCTCCCCCACAGGGAATTAGCGCTGCTCTACCGATCCGCCCGATCACGTCCACCGATCGTACGAGCACATCATCCGTGAATGCCATGTCCTGGATTCTCCTGTTCAGATCATTGCAGCTGGTCGGCGACGCCCGCGGCGGTCAGCGCTGCGAACTCCTCATCGACCGAATTGGCGAGCACGATTAGATCCCTGGTCTGTCCGGAGCGGTCCTGGACGTGATTGGTCAGCAGCGCCTCAGCCTCAAAGCCCAGACCCCGGAACATCGCAATGAGCGGCCCCTGGTCGGCGATCACCTCGACGACGAGCTTCTTCAATCCCATGTCGACCGCCTCGAGCACCGCATGGCGGGCCAGGCTACGCCCGATGCCGTGCCCTCGGTGGTCGGGATCGACGACGAGCCGGACCTCGCCGACGTGGCTCGACCAGCCGACGAGCCGCATGACCGCCACCGCGCCGACGACCGCGCCGTCCGCGACGGCGACCGCACGCCCCGCGCCTGGCTGGACCCAGTCCTCGAGGACGCGCGGATCGCCGACGTCCTCCTTGAGGAACGTCCTGTCGCTCTCCGGAATGCGCTCGAAGAATCCCGACAGCGCCGGACGGTCGCCGGCCTCGATGGGTCGAATCTCCATTTGCTGTTCCTCGTTTCAGGACGGCTCGTCGCTGTGGTCGATGATCCAGTCGGTCAGCTTCGGCATCGTGTGCTTGAACGCGGACCTCCCGGTTCCGAAGGTGACGTGACCGCCCGGTAGCCGCAGCTCTTCGCGGCGCGAGGGGTCTCCGACGAGCTCCATCACCGGCTCGACGGCGGGCGGGGGGACGACATTGTCGCGCTCGGCCATCGCGTTCAGCACGTTGCCCTGAACGTTGGCGAGCTCCACCTGTCGTCCGCCTAGCGGCATCGAGCCGGTCATCAGGATGTTCTCACGCACGAGCAGCTCCACCAGCTGGCGAAATGCGGCTCCGGGGAACGGCACATGGTCGCGCGACCAGGTCGCCATCGCCTGAAAGCCCTCGACGAACTCGTCGTTCCAGAGGTTCTCGAGCAACGTCGCCTTCTGCGCCACTTCGCTCGTGGGCGCGAGCATGTAGAAGCCGGTGTAGAGCGCGTCCGCGGGAACGTTCCCGGTGTCGTCGATCATCTGATCCGGATCGAGCCTGCCTTCACGCAGGAGTGCGACCATCGCTCCCATCTCGTTGTAGTCGATCGGCGTGGCCATGAGGATCAGGTTGCGCACGTTCGCGTCGTCGTGCCCGGCGGCGTACAACGCCGCGAGGACGCCGCCGAGGCAGTAGCCGACGAGCGTGACCTCGTCATGGCCGCTCACGCTTCGCGCTGCGGCCAGCGCCCGCGGCAGGTACCAGTCCACGTACCGCTCGAGGTCGTTGTCAGCGTCGAGCTCGTCGGGAACGCCCCAGTCCAGCATGAACACGTCGAGGCCGGCGGCGGTCAGGTACTCGACCGTGCTGTTGCCCGGGCGCAGATCGAGGATGTAGCTCCGGCTGACGAGGCTGTGCACGATCACGACCGGCGGCCCGTAGCGGCGGTCGCCGCCCTTGTAGCGCCACAGCTCGGCCTTGTCACTCTTCCACACGACGTCCTTCGGGGTCGTGCCGAGTGCCGGCCGGTGGGTGCCCCGCACATAGCGGATGCCGTTGCGGGCTCGCATGACGGACCGCTCCACGTCACGATTTATGCGCCCGAGCAGGTCGCCCGGATTGAGCGTGGACGGGACCTTCGGATTCATCTGACCTCCGACCGTGGCCCGGGCTCGTCGAGCTCTGAGACCTCGTCCGAGAGCTGGTTGAGCCGCCGCTCCATCCGCGCCAGCTGTTGGCGCATGCTCCGGATGTCCGACCCGGCTGGCAGGTTCAGCAGGTGCAGGCAGCGTCGCGATACCCCCTCGGCCGTCCCGGCCACCGTGCGCCGGACTCGGGTGGTCTTGCTGACGACATCGAAGTACGTCTCCGAGCGGACCGCCGACTCGATCGGCTCACCGATCGCCCGTTCCACCCGAAGCACGGCGCGGAGCCACAAGGGGTTGTTTGCAGGCATGCGGTTGACGCTACCGTGGGCTCGAATTGACTTCAAGTTGTGCGTCTGGGGCGCCCTCGCCGGTACCGGCCATGCTCCATTGCGCGCCTCCGTCGACCGTCAGGATCGACCCGGTCGTGTAGCTCGCGGCGTCGCTGGCGAGATACAGCGCCGCGCCGACGATCTCCTCGGATTGACCGGCGCGCCGCATCGGGAACGTCCTGGCTCGCTCGGCGAAGACGTCCATGTCCCAGGCCTGCGAGATCGTCGTCAGGAACGGTCCGGGCATCACGGCGTTGACGCGGACGGTCGGTCCGAACGCGTGAGCGAGGCCGACCGTGATCGCGTTGACGCCCGCCTTGGCTGCCGCGTAGGGAATGATGTCGCTTGTCGGCCGGACGGCTCCGGTGCTGCTGACGTTGATGATCGAGCCGCCCCCGGCGGCGACCATCCGTTCGCCGACGAGCGCGGCGAGGCGGAACGGACCCTTGAGGTTCACGCTCATCACCTTGTCGAACAGGTCCTCGGTGATCTCCGAGAGCCGCCCGTACATTGGCGAGATACCGGCGTTGTTGACGAGCACGTCGATGCGGCCGAAGTCGCGGTAGACGTGGTCGACGAGCGGCTCGAGCTCGTCCCAGTGCCCGATGTGGCACGGGCGTGCGACGGCTTTGAGTCCTTCTGACCTCAGCCCCGCGGCGACCTCGTCGCAGGCCTCCGGCTTCCGGCTGACGACGACGACTTCGGCGCCGGCGGATGCGAACGCACGCACCATCGCCAGGCCGAGGCCGCGGGTGCCGCCGGTGACGACCGCGATCCTTCCGGTCAGGTCGAAGAGATCGCGTGAGTCACGGACGATGGCCGGTGCGGCGAGGCTGTCACTCGAGTTCGACAGAGCGATCAACTCCTGAGTAGAGGGACGGGTGTCAGTCGCGCGCCGTCACTAGAGGCGCCCGTGTCGGGGCCCCGCCGGCTTGGCTCGCGGATCGAAAACCACGCCTTCCCGTAGCGGCTGCCGTCGTCGCGGATCTGCTCGGACACGGTGCCGTCGTCCAGGAGCAGGTCGAGGTGTCCGAGCACCTCCCAGACGACGAGCAGCGGCTGCTCGGCGACCGTGCGCGCCGACCAGAGGTGCCCCGCGATGCCGTAGGCCTGGGCCGGACCCTGTTCGAGGACGCTGAGGATGCGCTGGCAGCGCCGCTGATGCTCGCTGAAGCGCCGGAGCACCAAGCGGGTGTGATCGGTGACCGGGTCTCCGTGACCGGTCAGCAGCCGGTTCAGCGGCATCGATGCGGTCCGCCTGAGGTTTCCCAGGTACTCGATTCGTGCCCGCGGCCGCGATCCGGTCGGCTCCGCTGCCGGCACGATCTCGGCGTTCGACGAGATGCCGGCGAGCAGGTGATCGCCGACGAAGGCGGTTCCGCTCGCCGCGTCGACCAGCAGCGCGTCGGTCGTGCTGTGGCCCGGCCGAGCCAGGATCCGGAGCTCGCGGCCACCAGCGGTGACGACATCGCCGTCGGAGAGGACGATGTCGGTTTCGAACGCCTCGGAGGTATCGCGGATGAAGTCCCAGAATCCCTCGTTGGCCTCGATCACCGACTCGGGGACGCCGTGGTGGCGGATCAGCTCGATCGAGAATGCGCGGTCGGCCGCGGAGCGCTCCACGTAGCTCGCGCCGTACTCGGCAGCGCGATCGAGCGCAGCCACCCGAGCCCCGGATCGGGCCACGATCGTGGCGATCAGGCCCGAGTGGTCGAGGTGGTGGTGCGTCGGGATCACGAGCTCGAGGTCTTCGATGCGCAGCCCCTCCTGTCGCAGACCGGCCTCCAGTGCGCTGAGCGCCTCAGCGGTGCGGGGCCCGGTATCGATGAGCGTGAGTGGATCTCCCCGCAGCAACCACATGTTGACCGACTTGATGTGCGGCAGAGGTGCTTGGATCTGAACGGTGTGTTCCATGTCATGCGACTCAGCGGGGACACTGGCGACGCGCCAGAATTGAATCGAATTCAGTATGCCATACCTGGGAGCGGTGGGGCGCGCAGATTGTCGACGCACGCGGCTCCGAAGGCAGCTAGTGGCGTAGAACGCCCATTCCTACGGAGCCGAACCGGCACGCCAAGCCAAGTGCTCGCCAAATCGGTCGCGAATCTATATGATCTGAATTCAGCTTAGAGAATCCGAGTAGGAGGAACCCGATGACGGTGCAGGAGCAGATTAGCCCGGAGACGACGACAGAGGGCGCCGTCGAGTACGAGGTCAGCGATGGCATCGCCACGATCTGGCTGAACCGGCCCCGCGTCAAGAACTGCTTCAACTGGGAGCAGCTCACGACATTCGGCGCCGCCCTCGAGCGCGCCGAGGAAGACGACGATGCGCGGGTCGTGGTCGTCCGGGGGCGGGGCCACACGTTCTGCGCCGGCGCAGACCTGAACATGCTCGACTCGGAGTTTCTGAAGACGTCGGCCAACTCGATCAAGATCGCTCAGGTGTCCGCGCGCACGTTTGACCGCGCGTTCAACCTCTCCAAGCCGACGATCGCGGCCGTCGAGGGCTACGCGGTGGCCGGCGGGTTCGAGCTGTCGATCTCGTGTGACTTCCTGATCGCCGCCGACGACGCGAGGATCGGCGATTTCCACATCCGCCGCGCACTGTTCGGTGGCGCCGGCCCGATCTATCGCCTGCCGCGCTACATCGGCCTGCGCAAGACCAAGGAGCTGCTGTTCACCGGAAAGCTTCTGTCCGGCAAGGAGTGCTACGACTGGGGCCTCGCGAACGTGTCCGTCCCGGGCGAGGACATCGATCAGGCGATCGCGGACTTCGCCGCTCCGATGCTCGACAAGAGCGCATTCACGATGCGGATCACGAAGATGGCCGCGAATCGCGGACTCGACGGCGACACCGAGACGCTGATCGCGCTCGAGAGCATGACGTGCAACGTCGCGCACCAGTCCGAGGACGCGCGCGAGGGCGTGCAGGCGTTCCTCGAGAAGCGCGATCCGGTCTGGAAGCACCGGTAGTCACACGGCACCGACACGCCGAGACCCATGGACTTCGCCTACGACGACACCACGGTTGAGCTGCAGCGGAAGCTGCTCGCATTCATGGACGAATGCGTCTATCCGGCCGAGCCGCGGTTCAGCGAGGAGGCTCACTCGCTTGAAGACCCATGGGGACCCCCGCCGGTCGTCGAGGAGCTGAAGGCGGAGGCTCGGCGGCGCGGATTGTGGAACCTGTTCCTCCCGGGCACCCACGAATACGGCGCCGGACTGACGAACGTGCAGTACGCGCCGTTGGCCGAGATCACGGGTTGGAACCCCTGGATTGCGCCCGAGGCGATCAACTGCTCCGCGCCGGACACCGGCAACATGGAGTTACTGTCGCTATTCGGCACCGAGGAGCAGCAGCGGAAATGGTTGGAGCCGCTGCTCGAGGGCGAGATCCGCTCCGCGTTCTCGATGACCGAGCCCGATGTCGCCTCCTCCGACGCGACCAACATCGCGACTCGGATCGAGCGCGACGGCGATGAGTACGTGATCAACGGGCGCAAGTGGTGGACGTCCGGAGCGATGTCGTCCCGCTGCACGTTGCTGATCGTGATGGGCGTCACCGATCCCGACGCGGATCGCCACCGGCGCCAGAGCATGATCCTCGTCCCCAGGGACACGCCCGGCGTCAACATCCAGCGCTCCACGAGCCTGTTCGGCTATGCCGACGGACCTCATGGCGGCCACGCGGAGGTCGTGTACGACAACGTCCGGGTGCCCGCGACAAACCTCCTCGGTGAGGAGGGCGACGGGTTCCGGATCGCCCAGGAGCGACTCGGCCCCGGCCGGATCCACCACGCGATGCGTGCGATCGGGATGGCCGAGCGCGCGCTGCAGATGATGTGCGAGCGGACGGCCGGGCGCTACGCCTTCGGGCGCCCGATCATCGAGCACGGCGTCGTCCAGCACTGGATCTCCGAAGCCCGTGTGCGGATCGAGCAGGTGCGCCTGCTCGTGCTCAAGACGGCATGGCTGATGGATACGGTCGGGAACCGCGGCGCGCGAATCGAGGTGTCGGCGATCAAGGTGGCCGCGCCCGACGTCGCCACCTGGGTCATCGACCGGGCGATCCAGGCCCACGGTGGCGCAGGCGTGGCGCAGGACACACTGTTGCCGGAGCTCTATGCCGTGGCCCGCATCCTCCAGATCGCCGACGGACCCGACGAGGTTCACCACATGGCGATCGCCCGCCGCGAGACCCGGCGTTATCGGCCCCAGCCGGTCGCGACCTGATCGCAGCGGTCAGCGGTCGGCGGGATTGCTGAGCTGCTGCCGGCCAGCCTCGACGAGCGGCGCCACGATCCGCTCCGCGTTGTCGAACCCGCCTCCGACCATCGACCCCCCGGCGGCGCGGGCCGCGATCCCCTGGCAGACGACCGCCAGCTTGAAGTAGGCGAACGACTGATACCACCCGATGTCGGACAGGTCGGTGCCGGTCCGGCGGCCGTAGCGCTCGATGATCTCGGCGCGGGTGGGGAACCCCTCGGCCGAGGTCACCGGTGCCATGATCCGCGCACGCCGCAGGACCTCCGAGTCACCCGCCTCGCTCCAGTAGGCCAGCATCGCCCCGAGGTCGGTCAGCGGATCTCCGAGCGTGCTCATCTCCCAATCGAGCACCGCCACGATCGTCCCGACCTCGGTCGGATGGAGAATCGTGTTGTCGAGACGGAAGTCGCCGTGGACTATGGCGCTGGCGCGCTGCTCGGGCAGGCTGGCCACGAGGTCGTCGCGCAGCGCGTCGAGCGCCGGCAGATCAGCGGTCTTCGACGCCTCCCACTGCTTAGACCAGCGCCGCAGCTGCCGCTCCATGAAGCCCGCCGGGCGGCCGAACTCGGCCAGGCCGACGGCCGCCGGGTCGACCGTGTGAAGGTCCGCCAGAACGTCGACCAGCGCCTCGCCGATCCTGCTGCGGTCCTCAGGTGCTTCCGCGTATCCGGGCGGAAGGGCGTTGCGGCAGATGTGACCGACGACGCGCTCCATCAGGTAAAAGGACGCGCCCAATGCGCTGTCGGCGTCGCCGAGGTGGAAGGTCCGCGGCACCGGCACCGCCGTACCGGCGAGCGCCGTCATCACTCGATACTCGCGGCCCATGTCGTGTGCGGTCGGCAGGATGTGCCCGAGCGGCGGGCGTCGCAGGATTACCTCGCCGGCGTCGCAGGCGATGCGATAGGTCAAATTGGACTTCCCACCCGAGATGAGCGCTACGTCACTGGTAAGCCACCGCGGGTCGTGCAGGACGTCGGCCAGCATCGGCCCGACGATCTCCGCGTCGGCGCCCGTCGTTATCCGCTCGAGCCTTTGCGCGGTCGGATCGTTGAATCCGAGCTGCTCCTCTGTGTAGGTCATGCTGCGACTCCTTCCTTGATCGCACCGGCGGCGATCGTCCGTCCGAGCTCCCGCTCGTGGTGGGCGGCATCTCCGAACTGCTGCTCGCGCAAGATGATCCTTCGCAGGAAGCGATGGGCGGGATGTTCCTCGGTGAACGCGATGCCGCCGAAGACCTGCATCGAGCCGTGTGCGACCTCGCGCGCCGCGCGCGAGACGTACGCCTTCGCCACCGATGCGGTGAGCCGGGCGCCGGGAAGGCCCTCATCGAGCGAAGCGGCAGCGTAAAGCGTTGTCGACCACCCGCTCGCCCGCCTCACGTGGAGGTCGGCCATGAGGTGCCGCAGGGCCTGGTTGCTTCCGATCGTCCGCCCGAACTGCCGGCGCTCGGCGGCATAGGACCACGCTTGCTCGAAGACCTTCGTCGCGGCCCCGACGGCCTCGGCGGCGGCTAGCAGGCCTCCGACGCTGATGAGCCGGTCGATGATCGTCTCGGCGAGCTGATGGCCGACGACCGCCTCGACCTCGGCATCGACGAACTCCACTCGGCTGAGCGGGACGGCGCCGTCGAGCCCCGGCTGATCGTAGAGCTCGAGCCCGGGCGATCCGCTCGGCACGAGGGCGAGCCCGGGTTCGCCCTCGACGAGGGCGACGACCGCGAGGTACTCGATGCCCATCGCATGCTCGACGGCGGCCTTGGCGCCGGTCAGCCGGTCCCCGTGCACGGTCGCACGCACCGCTGAGGACGACCAGCCGCCACCGGGCTCGAGCAGTCCGATCGAGAGCCGGGAGTCACGCTCGAGCAGGTCGCTGAAACCGCCCGGGAGCTCGGCC
>CAVVCP010000020.1:0-619687 GCA_963746695.1 uncultured Solirubrobacterales bacterium
GGACAGCCGGCCGAACCTCGAGGTCCGCACCGGCTGCTGGTGTAAGCGCGTCGAGATCGAGGACGGGCGCGCGACCGCGGTCGAGTACCTCACCCCCGATCTGCTCACGCAGGCGTCAGTCAAGGCCCGGCGTGAGGTGATTCTCAGCGCCGGTTCGATCGACACGCCGAAGCTGCTGATGCTGTCCGGGATCGGCCCGGGCGAGCACCTGCACGAAGTCGGGATCCAGACGCTCGTGCACTCGCCCGGCGTGGGCGCGAACCTCGACGACCACGTCGAGGGGATCGTGCAGTGGGACGCGAAGAAGCCGATGATCCGCACCTCGACTCAGTGGTGGGAGATCGGGCTGTTCGCGACGTCCGAGGACGGCCTCGACCGGCCCGACCTGATGATGCACTACGGATCGGTGCCGTTCGACATGAACACCGCGCGGTGGGGCTACCCGACCACCGAGAACGGCTTCTGCCTGACGCCGAATGTCTGCCGGGGCCGCTCGCGCGGAACCGTGCGGCTGCGCTCGTCCGATTACCGGGACCGGGCGCGGGTCGATCCGCGCTATTTCACCGACGCCGAGGGGCACGACGAGCGCGTGATGGCATTCGGGATGCGGCTGGCCCGGAAGATCGTCTCGCAGTCCGCGATGGCCGAGTGGGCCGGCGCCGAACTCGCGCCGGGTCCAGACGCCCAGACCGACGACGAGCTGATCGACTACATGCACAAGACCCACAACACGGTCTACCACCCAGCGTGCAGCTGTCACATGGGCCCGGACTCGGACCCGCTCGCGGTCGTCGATCCACGCCTGCGCGTGCGCGGCGTGCGGTCGCTGCGGATCGCGGACGGCTCGGCCCTTCCGTTCCTTCCGGCGATCAACCCGTGCATCACCACGATGATGCTCGGCGAGAAGTGCGCCGACATGCTCAAGGAGGACGCAAAGCGCGGCGCCGAGGCTGCCGCGCCGGCAGCCGTCGGGTAGTTGGGCAGTCGGGGTCCGAGCATGAGCGCCACCACGGCGCCCGACATCGCCCGCTTTCTGGAGCAGCATCCGCCGTTTGACGCGCTCGACGCCGGCGAGGTCGAGCGCGTTGCCGCGGCCGCCACGTCCGAGCTCCATCGCGCCGGCACGACGATCTTCTCGCAGGGGGCCGGGCCGGTCGAGCACCTATGGGTGGTCCGCGCCGGCGCCGTGGAGATCGTGTTCGACGGCCGCGTGCTCGACCTGCTCGGCGAGGGCGAACTGTTCGGTCATGCCTCGATGCTGTCCGGACTGCCCACCGGCTTTGAGGCGAGAGCCGGTGAGGACACGGTCTGCTACCGGATCCCGGCGGACATCGCGCAGGAGCCGCTGTCGCGCCCGGCCGGGCTGCGCTTCGTCGCGAGATCGCTACTCGATCTGCGTTACGAGGGTGGCGCCGCCGTCGCCACCGAGCCTGGCGTCGACCCGCCACTCCAGCCGGTCGGGTCGCTGCTGCGCGCTGACCCGGTGGTCTGCCGCCGCGACACCTCGATCCGCGAGGCGGCTGAGATGATGACCGCGGCTCACGCGACCTCCGTCGTCATCGACCTCGGCGACGGGTCGCTCGGGATCCTCACCGATGGCGACCTGCGCACGAAGGTGGTCGCGCAGGGCCTCACCGGCGACACCCCGGTGGCGGTGGCGATGTCCGCGCCCGCGTACACGTGCCCGCCCGACAGGCTCGGGGGCGACGTCCTGCTCGACATGCTCGACCGTGGCTTCCGTCACTTCCCGGTCGTGTCGGCGACCGGGACGATCCTCGGAGTGATCGAGGAGATCGACCTCGTCGCCGCGCAGACACGCTCCTCGTTCTATCTGCGCCGGAGGATCGCGCGGGCCCAGACCGTCGACGAGCTGATCGACGCGGCCCGCGAGCTTCGCCCGACGGTGATCGCGATGCACGACGCCCACGTCGCGGCGGCCAACGTGGCCGCCCTCTACTCGGTCGTCGTCGATGCGCTCACGCGCCGCCTGCTCGAGCTGTCGGTCGCCGAAGCCGGCGACGTCGGCGTCGAGTTCGCGTGGCTGGCGCTCGGCAGCCAGGCGCGGCGCGAGGCGCTTCCTTCTTCGGATGTCGACAGCGCGATCGTGTGGTTCGGCGCGCCCGGGGACGATCGCGTGAAGCAGCGGCTGACCGCGATCGGGAAGTCCGTGGTGGCGCGGCTCGAGGCCTGTGGGTTGGACGCAGACGAACACGGCGCGACGGCCTCCGATCCTCGATTCGTCCGCTCCCTCGATTCCTGGCAGCGCGCCATCCGGAGCTGGATCGACGACCCCACGCAGGAGAAGGCGCTGCTACTGGTGTCGGTTCTCGTCGACAGCCGGCCGGTGTGGGGCGTCCATACCGGGACACCGGTGGCCGACAGCGTCCGGCTCGCGCCGAGTAATCCGGCGCTGCTCCGCCTGCTCGCTCGGTTTGCGCTGTCGCACCGCCCGCCGACCGGCTTCTTCCGGGGACTCGTGGTCGACCCCACGGGCGAGCACCGCGGCCAGCTCGACCTCAAGCAGCGCGGCGTTCTCCCGATCGTCGACCTCGCCCGATGGGCGGGCATCGCGGCGGGCGTCACGAGCGCGTCGACCACCGAGCGGCTGCGCGCCGCCTCGGCGGCCGGAACCCTGTCCGATGCTCACGCTCGGACGCTCGAGGACGCGCTCACGCTGATCACCGATCTGCGGGTGGAGCACCAGGTCGACCGGTTACGGGCCGGGGAGGAACCCGACGACTTCGTCAACCCGGCGAGACTCAGCGGGCTGACGCGCAGCTACCTCAGAGAAGCTTTCCGCGCGGTCGCGTCGGTCCAGAAGCGCGTGTCGGCCGAGCTGAAGATGGGCGTGCGATGAGGGGCGCCAGTGGGCTTCCCGTCAACGTTCCACTAGCCTCCGCATATGACCGGAGATTGGCGCGACTGGAGGCCGGCGATCTGGCTGACGATGCTCGGCATCGCCGTGATGCTCCTGTTCAATCCGTTCTACCTTGGGGCGCTGTTCTTCGGAGCGGCGATCGGGGCGGCGTTCAGGATCCATCAGCGCCGGCGGCGCGCCGGTCCACGATCCTGATCTCGGCCCCCGGTACCCGCCCGAGTTGCTTGGCCTGAGGGTGGTAAGCGGCGCGCAGCGGCCGCCGGCGCGCCGGCAACAGCACGAGGTCGAACCCGCCGGCCGCCGCGAACTCCGCCAGCGACGGCGGAGCGCCCTCGACCAGCAGCTGGAAGCTCGCGCGCTCCGCGGCCTGGCCGAGCTGCTCGCGCGCTCGTTCGAGGTCCTGGACGACCGACTCGGCGACCACGTCGTTGAACTCGGTGGCGGAGTTGCCGCACCGGGAGCCGGACGGCGCCTGGGGCGCCACGCCGACGACCGTGACCGCCACACGTTCGTCCCGGGCGAGACCGCGGGCGAACGCGATCGCGGCCGCACCGGCGCCACCGTGCTCGCACAGGACCAGGACTCGCTCAGGGGATCTCACGGATCACCCGGCAGGGGTTGCCGAGGCAGACGTGACGGGCCGGCAGGTCCTTCGTGACCACGCTGCCGGCGCCGACGACGACATCAGGGCCGATGCTCACGCCAGGGCAGACGATAACCCCCGCGGCAAGCCACGCGCCGTCCGCCGATCGTGACGGGTTTCGCGGTCTCGGTACCGCGCCGGCGCTGCACCGGGTCGAGCGGATGGAGCGCGGTCAGCAGCTGCACGTTCGGGCCGATCTGAACGTCCTCGCCGATCGTCACCGTGGCGCCGTCGAGCACGACCGCGCCGTAGTTGACGAACGTCCGTGCGCCGACCTTGATGTGGTGCCCGTAGTCGCAGTGGAACGGCGACATCACCACGGCGTCTTGACCGAGCTCGCCGAGCAACTCGATGAGGATCGCTCGGCGCGTGGCGGCGTCGCCGAAGCTCGTGGCGTTGAACCGCTCGCACACGAGCCGGCACTGCTTGCGCTCCGCCAGCAGCGCCGGGTCGTTGGCGAGATACGGAACTCCACGCAACATCCGGTCCTTTTCGGAGGCCACAGCGCCATCCTGACACGGATCGGGGGTTTCGTCCGCCCTGGAATCGAGAATTCACCACACGTGAGCTGGCGATCGACCCGAGCGACCGGCCAGGCGGGCCAAGATGCCCGCCAGGTCGCGGTCATCGACCTCGGCTCGAACTCGTGGCGGCTCGTCGTCTACATGTTCGTCCCGGGCGACTGGTGGAGGCTCACCGATGAGATCTTCGAGACCGTCCGCATCAGCGCCGGCCTGGCGCGGACCGGCCGGCTGAGCGAGGAGGGGATGGGTCGCGGCCTCGAGACGCTCGAGGTGTTCGGCCGCTTCTGCACCGCGCACGGCCTCGAGCCCGACGATGTCCACGTGGTCGCGACCAGCGCGATCCGCGACGCCTCGAACGGCGAGCTGTTCCTGAGGGCCGCCCGCGCCGCCAGCGGCCTGAACATCGAGGTGATCTCCGACGAGGACGAGGCACGGTTCGGCTACGTCGCCGCGATCAACAGCTCGACGATGACCGACGGGGTCGTGCTCGAGACCGGCGGCGGCAGCATCCAGGTGATCGAGGTCGCCGACCGCCAGGCGAAGTCGCTCCAGTCGTTCCCGCTCGGCGCCGTCCGGGTCACCGAGCGGTTCCTCCCCGGGCCGGGGCCGGCCAAGAAGAAGGACATCCAGCGAGTCCGCGAGCACGTCCGGGAGTCGCTATCCGGACTGCCCGCGCTCGCCTCCGCCGGCGATCGGATCGTGGGGATGGGCGGCGCCGTGCGCAACCTCGCGGCCGCGGCCCAACGCATGATCGGCCAGCCCGACATCGGCGTCCAGGGATTCGTGATCACGCGCGAGATGCTCGCGGACCTCGTCACCACGCTGGCGGCGCTGCCGGTCGACGAGCGCGGCGACGTGCCTGGAATCAAGTTCGGGCGCGGCGACATCATCCTCGCCTCTGCGGTGGTGATCGAGACGGTCGTCGAGCTCGGGTCGTTCGACGGCATCGAAGTGACCGAGGCCAGCCTCCGCGACGGGGTGTTCATCGCGCGAGAGCTCCTCGCCGGCGCTCCAGAGCCGTTGTTCGAGGACGTGCGGCAGGCCGGCGTCCGGAACCTGGCGACCCAGTACGAATCGGACCTCCCGCACGTCGAGCACGTCGCGCGGCTGTCGCTGCAGATGTTCGACTCGCTCGCCGGCGCCGGCCTATTCGCGCCCGAGCCCGGTGAGCGTGAGCTGCTGTGGGCCGCCGCGATGCTCCACGACGTCGGGATGACGATCTCCTACGACGACCACCACAAGCACTCGTACTACCTGATCGTGAGCGCCCCGCTCCCCGGCTTCAACCCCCGCGAGCGCGCGCTGATCGCCCAGATGACCCGCTATCACCGCAAGGGGGCCCCCAAGCTCGGCGAGCTCGCCGAGCTCGCCAACGACGGCGACGAGGAGCTGCTCGACCGCTGCTCAGTGATCCTCAGACTCGCCGAGCATCTCGAGCGCGGCCGCGACCAGGCGGTGAGCGAGGCGCGTCTGCGCGCCAACGGGCACGGCGTCGACCTGCATCTCGAGGCCGCCGGCGACCTCACGCTGCCGCGCTGGAGCGTCGAGCGGTACGGGGACGGCGAGGCGTTCCAGCGGGTGTTCGGGCGCCGGCTGTTGATCGGGTAACCGGCGCAGCGCACCGTCTCCCGGGGTATCGTCGCCGCCCATGGAGCGATGCAGGGGTGCGTTCGCGTTGGCGATCGCCGTCGTTGCGATCGGCGTCCTCGCGCCGGCAACCGCCTCGGCCGCGATCACGTCCGTCCTCGCCGGCAAGACCGTGAGCGGCGCCGGCATCCCCTGCGCCGCCCAGGCCGACGGCACCCGCGTCTGCTTCGGCACCTACAACAACGGCACGGGCGGCACCGACCTGCGCCTGCAGAGCTTCGACGGCACGCCGCTGTCGCTGTACCTCACGCTCCCGCCGGCGCCGTCCTCGGGCAGCGACGGCGCCTACCCCCTGATCGTCCAGAGCCACGGCTGGGGTGTGCCGACCACCGGACCGAACGACACGCAGTACTACGGGCCGACCGCCGACACCTGGGCTGAGCAGGGCTACGCGGTCCTCCAGCTGGTCGCGCGCGGCTTCGGCGACTCGTGCGGCAGCGCCCAGTCGCGCCTGGCCGATCCGACCGGCTGCCAGAACGGCTACATCCGCCTCGACGACGAGCGCTACGAGGCGCGCGACGCGCAGTACGCGATCGGCCTGCTCGTCGACGATGGGGTCGCCGACCCGAACCGGATCGGGGTCACCGGCGAGTCCTATGGCGGCGGCGTCTCGGTCGAGCTCGCGACGCTGAAGGACCGCGTGATGAATCCCGACGGGACGCTCAGCCCGTGGGCCAGCCCGAGCGGAGCGCCCCTGCACGTCGCCGCGGCCGCGCCCGTGATCCCCTGGAGCGACCTCGTCTACTCGCTGCTCCCGAGCGGGCACGACCTCGACTACTCCGTGACCGGCCCCACCACCGACCTCAGTCCGTTCGGCGTCGAGAAGCAATCGTTCGTGTCGGGCCTGTACGCGGAGGGCAGCGCCAACGGCTACTACGCGCCGGCGGGGACGAACTCGGAGGCCGACCTCACGACCTGGTACGCAGACCTGAACGCCGGCGAGCCGTACGACGGCAACCCGCAGGACGAGGCGATCGCCGCCCAGATCGCCCAGTACCACTCGCCGTATTACCTGCTCGACGGCGCCTATGGCACCGCCACCGAGGCGCCGGCGCCGCTGCTGATCGCCAACGGCTTCACCGACGACCTGTTCCCGGTCGACGAGGCCCTCCGGTATTACAACCTCGACCACTCGATGTATCCGAACGATCCGATCTCGCTGTTCGACGGCGACTTCGGCCACCAGCCGGCCAACAACAAGCCCGGCGACCTGGCGCTGTTGTCTAGCGCGATCCAGCGCTTCTTCGCCTACTACCTGAAGGGCGCCGGTTCGCAGCCGCCGCCGAGCGCGACCGCGACCGTCGAGACCTGTCCGGCGAGCACGCCGTCCGGCGGCCCGTACACCGCGCCCACCTGGGCGGCGCTTCATCCCGGCGAGGTCGACTACAGCTCGGCGCCCGCCCAGACGATCCTCTCAACCGCCGGCAACCCGACGATCGCGGCGACGATCGACCCGATCGCCGGCTCGGGCGCGTGCGCCACCGTGAGCGCGACCGACCAGGGCGCCGGCGTGGCCACCTACCGCCTGGCCCCCGCCACGGGTCAGGGCTACACGCTGCTCGGCTCTCCGACGGTGATCGCCAACCTGAACGTCACCGGCGAGTTCCCGTTGATCGCCGCCCGGCTGTGGGACGTCGACCCGGCGTCGAACACCGAGACGCTGGTGGCGCGCGGGGTCTACCGGCTCGACCCGACCGCGCCCGACGGGACCCAGGTGTTCCAGCTCCACCCGGGCGCCTGGCACTTCGCCGCCGGCCACATCCCGAAGCTCGAGTTGCTCGGCCAGGACTCCCCGTACGTGCGCACGTCGAACGGCCAGTTCTCGATCTCGGTCAGCAATCTTCAGCTTCGGCTGCCCGTCCACGAGGCTCCGGGCGCGCCTGGCACCCCGCCGATCGTCGGGGCCCCCCTGCCTCATCCGGTTGCGGCGCCAGGCTGTGTCGCGAGCCCCTACTCGCGGATCGACCGTAGGCGAACCCGAGCGTCGAGGCACGCGATCACCGTCTCCGGAACCGCCGGCGAGCATCGGTGCGCCACCGCGCCTCCCGCCCGATGGCGACTCCAGCGGCTGGCCCGGGTCGAAATAATCATCTACCAATCCGCAGCCCATGGCCGCTGCCGGTTCCTCGAGCGGAGCGGCCGCCTCAGCCGTCCGCGGCCGTGCAGCCGCCCGATCGAGTTCCTGGCTCGCGGCACGTCGCACTGGAGCCTGCGCCTGCGGATCGCGGCGCCGCCCGGCCACTACCTGATCCGCTCCGACGCGGTCGACCGGCTGCACCACCACCAGCGCCGCACCGCCGCCTCGGTCGTCAGGATCCGCGTTCGCTGAACCCACGGTTGCCCGTTCACCAGCGGGTTGCCACTCCCACTAGAGTCTTCTGGATGCTCTGGCTTCTGCGACACGCCGAAGCGGAAGATGGCCTGCCGGATGACGAGCGCCCGCTCACCGAGCGCGGCGCGATGCAGGCCGACGCCGCGGGCCGTTCTCTGGCGATCCTGGGCGTCCACATCGACGCCTGCCTGAGCAGTCCCAAGCTCCGTGCGGTGCAGACCGCCGAGCGGGCATGCGAGCCGCTCGGCATCCCGGTGACGATCGAGCGAGCGCTGTCCGGCGAGCCGTTCGACGTGGATGCGCTAACTGCCGGTCTGGGCGACGTGCTGCTGGTCGGACACGACCCCTCGTTCTCGCTGCTGCTCCACGATCTCACCGGGACGCAGGCGAGGATGAAGAAGGGCGGTCTCGCGGCCGTCTCGAAGGGCGAGCTGGTCGCGCTTCTGCGACCGTCCGAGCTCAGCGCGATCGCGAAGGCAAACGTAGGAGTGACATGAGCGACACACAGTTGGAGTCGGGGCAGGCCACGACAACCGAGGTACCGGCCGGGGACGCCGACACAGACAGGGCGCTGGCCGAGATCACCGACCCCGCGGTCTACATCAACCGCGAACTGTCGTGGCTCGACTTCAACGATCGGGTGCTTCAGCTGGCCGAGGACGAGTCGATGCCGTTGATGGAGCGCCTGAAGTTCCTGGCGATCTTCACGACGAACCTCGACGAGTTCTTCATGGTCCGCGTCGCCGGCGTCCACGACCAGGTCGACGCGCGGATCGACGCCCGCGGTCCGGACGGCCTGTCGCCGATGCAGGTGCTGCAGGGCATCGCCGAGAAGGTGCGCGAGCTCGACCGCCGCCACGCCCGCCAGTTCACCGAGGTCGTCCGGCCCGAGCTCGCCGAGCACGGGATCCGGATCGTCACCTGCGAGGAGTCGACGGCGCCGGCCAGCTTGATTGCGCGCCACTTCCGCGAGCAGATCTTCCCGGTGCTGACGCCGCTCGCGATCGGTCCGGGACGCCCGTTCCCGTACATCTCGAACCTGTCGCTGAGCCTGATCGTCCGCCTCCACGACCCCGACCTCGACCACGAGGTCTACGCCCGCGTGAAGGTCCCCAAGGAGGTCCTGCCCCGGTTCGTCGAGATCTCGCCGAGCACGTTCATCCCGCTCGAGGAGATCATCGCGCGCCATCTCGACTCGCTGTTCCCCGGCCTGGAGATCATCAGCTACGACCTGTTCCGGGTCACGCGCGACGCCGACTTCGAGGTCTCCGACGAGGCCGACGACCTGTTGCAGGCGGTCGAGGACGAGTTGCGCCGCCGGCGGTTCGGCGAGGTCGTGCGGCTCGAGGTCGGCGCCAGCATGGACCCCGCGCTCCGGACGCACCTGATCGAATGGCTCGGCGTCGACGAGATCCAGGTCTACGACGTCGACGGCACGCTCGACCTCGGTGACCTGTGGCAGATCGCGGGGCTCGACGGGCACGCCGATATTCGCCAGCCGCAGTGGACCCCGCTCACCCATCCCGCATTCGTTCCCGGTCCGAGCGATCGAGACGATCAGCCCGATGTGTTCGCCCCGATGCGCACGCGCGACGTGCTCGTCCACTACCCCTACCAGTCGTTCGCGACCAGCGTCGAGCGGTTCGTCAAGCAGGCCGTCGACGATCCGAACGTGCTCGCGATCAAGATGACCGTGTACCGGACCTCGGACGACTCGGCGCTGGTCCCGTCGCTGATCGAGGCCGCCGAGAAGGGCAAGCAGGCCGTGTGCTTGGTGGAGCTCAAGGCGCGCTTCGACGAGCGCCAGAACATCGGCTGGTCGCGCGCCCTCGAAGAGGTGGGCGCGCACGTCGTTCACGGCATCCCCGGGCTGAAGACCCACGCCAAGGCGATTCTCGTGGTCCGCCGCGAGCGCGGCGGCGTCCGTCACTACGTGATGATCGGGACCGGCAACTTCCACGCCAAGAACGCCCGGCTGTACGAGGACTGGGGGCTGTTCACGACCGATCGGGAGATCGGCCAGGAAGTCGCGAACCTGTTCAACACTCTGACGGGCTACGGTCACCCGGAGCGCGAGCGCAAGGTGCTCGTCGCCCCGAACTCAATGCGAGGGCCGCTGATCGAGGAGATCGACCGGACGATCGCCGCGCACGAAGCCGGCGAGCCGGCGCGGATCGCGATGAAGATGAACTCGCTGGTCGACCAGCAGTGCATCGAGGCGCTCTACCGCGCGTCCCAGGCCGGCGTTCGCATCGACCTCAACATCCGCGGCATCTGCTGCCTGCTCCCGGGCGTCCCCGGCGTCAGCGAGACGATCTCGGTCGTCTCTGTCGTCGGGCGGTTCCTCGAGCACTCGCGGATCTACTCGTTCCATCGCGGCGACGAGTCCGTCTACTACATCGGCTCGGCCGATCTGATGCCGCGCAACCTGGACACTCGCGTCGAGCTGCTCACCCCCGTCGAGGATCCCGACCTCAAGCCCGAGCTCGAGGACACGCTCGAGCGCTGCTTCGCCGACGACACGTTCGCGTGGACGCTCGACGCCGAGGGGGCCTGGAGCCGGCGGACCGGGCGGACCCGCAGCGTCCACCGCGAGCTGATGGAGCGGACGATCCACCAGTCCTCGACGACGGGTACTTAACGACCACTGCCGCGCCCTGTGGACGCGGCAGTCGATCGTTTGGTGGTGTTCGCCCGGTGCTACGGAGTGGTGTTGCTGAGGCTGGTCGCGCTCGCCGGCTGGGCGCCGAGCGTGACCTTGATCGACTTGGTCTCGCCGCTGCGGTTGACGGTCAGCGTCACCGTGCGGCCGGGTGCATAGTTGGCGATCGTCGCCACGAACTGGTTGACCGAGTTCACCGACGTCCCGTTGACCGCGGTGATCACGTCGCCCGCCTGCAGGCCGGCCTTGGCCGCCGGCGATCCGGGCACGATCGGCTGCGAGCCGCCTTGGCTGCTCGCGCTGCTCTTGGCGATCGCCGCGCCACCGGTCACGGTCGGGTCGAGGCTGACGCCGACGTAGGCGTTCTGCGCCTTCCCGGTGGCGATGATCTCGCGGGCGATCCGCGCATCGCTGCTCGACGGGGTCGCGAACCCGACGCCGGAGCTCGAGCCTTCGCCCTGGCCGTTGGTGTTGTTGGTCTCGATCTGGTCGTTGAGCCCGATCACCTCGCCGGCCGCGTTCAGCAGCGGTCCGCCCGAGTTGCCCGGGTTGATCGGGGCGTCGGTCTGGATCGCGTTCGGGATCGTGAACTGGTTCGGCGCGTTGATCGTGCGGCCGACCGCGCTGACGATTCCGGCGGTGACCGTGTTCGGCAGGCCGAACGGGCTGCCAATCGCGATCACGCTGTCGCCGACCTGCACGGCGTTTGAGTCGCCGATCGTCAGCGGGTGCAGCTCGGAGGACTTGACGCCCTGGACGCGGATGACCGCCAGGTCGGCACCGGTGTCGGAGCCAACGAGCGTCGCCGGCGCCTTGGTGCCGTCAGGGAAGTTGACCGTGATCGACGACGCGCCGGACACGACGTGCTGGTCGGTCAGGATGTCGCCCTTCGTGTCGAACACGACACCGGCACCCTCGCCCTCGGTCTTCTGCGACTGACCGAAGCCGAAGACACCGCCCGAGTTCTGGGTCGATGAAGTTGTGATGTCGACCACGCCGGGGCCGACGGCGCGGTAGATCTGGTTGATCGTCTGGGCGCGACCGTTGCTGAAGCTGGTCGGCAGCGCTGGGGAGCTCGATGGTTGCACGACGGTTGTCGTGGTCACCGAGTGCGTGGTTGTGCCCCCGCTCGCGACGGCGAGCGCGATTGCCCCCCCGGCAATAGCGCCGCCGATAATCGGAAGCAGACGGCTCAGGCCTTTCATGGGTTGGTTTCTCCTAGCAATGCGTGGCTGTTCATTCGGTGTTCCCAGTACAGCAGGAAGCTATGAGAAACCCGTCAGAAATCGATGAGAGCGGCGTAAGAGTGCCGGTTACGCCGAGGGCGTGGGCGCGGACGGCGCCACCGGGAACGCGCCACCATGTGGCGCGGGCGCGTTTGGAGGTGCAGGAATCGCCTGGCCCAGCCCGGGGCCACCTCCGCCGTACGGGCGCCCGCGGAAGAACGGCCGGCGCGGGCGCTGAAGACCCTTCTGGGTGATCTCCTGCTTCAGGCGGGTTGAATAACTGCTCAGGATCTTGCTCTCGCGGGCGGCGGTGATCGCCTTCGCCCGCACCGCCGCGTCGAGATCCTTCTTGATCTGGGCGGTCATCGCCTGCTCGAGCCCGGCGACGGTCTTGCCGTTGGCGGCGGCGACCTCCGCGAGCGACTTGCCGGCGCTGAGCTGCTGGAACAGCTTCGTGTCCGACAGCCCGAGATATTTGGCCGCCGCGACGATGCCGGGGCCGCCACCGAAGCCGAACCCTAGGCCGAAGCCCGGGCCGCCGCCAGGGCGTGCGCCGGGGCCCGCGCCGGGGCCTGCGCCGAAGCCGGGGGCGGGGACGGGGACGCCCGGACCGGGGCGCCGGGCCGCCGAATGCCCTGGGCGGGCCGAACAGCCCGCGCGGGGCGACCGGGCCGGGGCCGAACGGCACCGCCCCCGCGGCCGCGCCGCTCTTCAGGCGCTGCTCGAGCTGGTTCGCCTGGGCCTGGGTCAGCCTGCCCGCCTTGACCTCGGCCTGGAGTTGATCGACGGCCGCCCCGCTCAGCGCGGAGCTGAGCTCCTTGGGCGTGACGTGCAGGCGCTTGGCGACGTCGTTCAGGAACGCCTGTCGCGAAGTCGGACCGGAATTCTGGGTGGCGGCGTAGGCGCCACCGGCAAACGCTGCTACGGCCAGCGCCGCCAACACGATCACGACGTTTCGCTTGAGACTCCGGTGCAACGACGTCCGCTCCTCAGTTGGCCGGGCGCTCCGATGAGGGCGCGCCCGTGGCGGGCATGCTTCCACTCTAGTTTGAGAGAAGCGTAAGAACTCAGGCGGCGCGCCGGCGCGCTCGCAGGATCGCGTGCAACCGCTCAGCTTCCCGGGCCGGAGTGTTGTCGAGCCGCTCTTCGGTCACGCGCACGGTCTCGAACCCAGCTGCCAGGCGCTCGGCATCGCGATCACGGTCGCTCTCGAACGCTCCGCGATCGGAGTGAAATCTCCAGCTGTCGATCTCGACGATCACGCGCTCCTCGGGGAACAGGATGTCCGGCTCGGTCCGGCCCATCGGCGTGTTGATCGTGGGCTCCGGCAGGCCGTAGAGGCGGGCGAAGGCGACGAACTTGTCCTCGAGCTCGGACCTCGTCGCCCCGGTTGCCGCTAGGAACGGGCGTAGGCGCCTGGTGGCGGGGGCGTGCGGGTGGCGGTCGAGCAGTTCGGCGAGGTCCGACAGGTGGAAGGTCTTGGTGAGTCGGGCGTCGTTGACGAGCCTTCTGAGCGCCTTGTCGGTCTTGAGGCGCGGGGTCATGTCGAACACCGTCCGGGCGGGGCTCGTGACGGGGACGCCAAGCTGGCGCGTGGTGTCCCGGCGGGTGAGCCCGGTGGCGCGGTGTACGCGGATGCCCTCCCGGCGCCGGTCGGACTTCGCGATCACCTCGTAGGGCATCGACCAGTGCTTCGTGTACGTCCAAAGACGTGCGGCTGAGGAATGGCTGAGTACGGCTTTGTCTGCCGCAAGCAAGTACTGCGGCGTGCGCGCGGGCCTCCGGAGCCACGGGCAGGTGTCCGACGGCATAGACGCCCGCATAGACGCGGATCAGGCGCCCGATCTTGACCCAGTACTTGATGCCTTCCGACCCCATCCCGATCGCCAGCAGCTGTTCCCGGGTGACGTACCCGTGCTGCTTGCCGGCCAGGGCCGCAACCGCTCTGACGATTCGCTCCGCCACCGCTCTCTGGGGCGCGCTGGATTTGGGTCCAATACGAACCCAAATCCAGCACGCGCAGACCTAGGAGGCTTTGGCGGGGCCGTTTTCCTCCCCCAGGCGCACGAAGTAATCCAACGCCTGGGGGTTCGCGAGAGACTCGCGGGAGGCGGCCTGCTCGGCTGGCGTACCCATCAGGATTCGTTTCACCGGCACCTCGAGGACCTTCCCGGACAGGGTGCGCGGCACCTCGTCGATCTGGCGGATCTCGTCCGGCACGTGGCGGGGCGAGCAGTCCTCCCGCACCCGCCGGCGGATCTCCGAGATGAGCGAGTCGTCGAGCGACGATCCCTCGCGCAGGACCACGAACAGCGGCATCCACGCCTCGCGACCCTCTTGCGGCACGTCCACGACCAGCGCGTCGACGATCGCGTCCACGGCGAGCACGGCCCGGTAGATCTCTGAGGTGCCCATCCGCACCCCGCCGCGGTTGATCGTCGAATCGGATCGGCCATAAATCACAGCCGTCTCGCGCGGGGTGATCTCGATCCAGTCGCCGTGGCGCCAGATCCCCGGGTACATCTCGAAATAGCTGTCCCGGTAGCGCTCTCCGGACGAGTCCCCCCAGAAGTACAGCGGCATCGACGGCATCGGCTTGGTGATCACGAGCTCGCCGACCTCGCCGATCAGCGGCCGACCCTCTGGGTCCCAGGCCTCGATCGCCGCCCCCAAAGACCGAGCCTGCAGCTCGCCCAGATACACGGGCAGCGTCGGCACGCCACCGACGAACGCCGTGCACAGGTCGGTTCCGCCAGAAGTCGAAAACATCCAAGTTTCGGAACCGAGCTGGTCGTAGACATACTGGAACCCCTCGGGCGACAGCGGCGACCCGGTCGACCCGACGGATCGCAGCGCGCTCAAATCGCGATCCGAAGAGCGCAATTCCAATTCGTCCTTCATGCACGCGCCGATGAACGCGGCGCTCGTGCCGAAGCACGTCATCCCGCTGTCGGCGGCCAGGTCCCACAGCGTCCCGAGCGACGGATAGCCCGGGTTGCCGTCGAACAGGATGATCGACGCCTCGCTCGACAGCATCCCGACGATGAAGTTCCACATCATCCAGCCGGTCGTGGTGAACCAGAACAGCCGGTCGCCGGCCTGGGCGTCGAGGTGCAGGTGCGCCTTCTTGAGATGCTCGAGCAGGATCCCGCCCTGGCCGTGGACGATCGGCTTGGGCAGCCCGGTCGTGCCGGACGAGTACAGGACCCACAGCGGGTGGTCGAACGGCAGCTGGGCGAATTCCAACGACTCGGAGGACCCCAGGAAGCCGGATTCCCACCCCGACCCGTCGAGGTACCCGAGCCGGACGACCCGATCCAACGACGGGATCTCGCCGGCGATCCGCTCGACCGTCTCGCGGCGATCGTAATCCTTGCCGCCGTAGCGGTAGCCGTCGACCGCGAGCAGCACCTTGGGCTCGATCTGCGAGAAGCGGTCGATCACGCTCCGGGCGCCGAACTCGGGCGCGGCCGAGGACCAGACCGCGCCGATCGAGGCACACGCGAACAATGCCGCCACCGTCTCGGGGATGTTCGGCATGTACGCGGCGACCCGGTCTCCCTCGCCCACGCCCGAAGAACGCAACCCCGCGGCGATCGCAGCAGTCTGCGAACGCAGCTCGCCCCAGGTCAGCGAAGCCAGCTCCCGCGACTCCGAAGCGTGCTGGATCGCGAGCCCGTCCGGGTCTTTGCCGGCGAACATGTGCTCGGCGTAGGACAACCGTGACCCGGGGAACCACTTCGCGCCGGGCATTGTTGAGGAGCCGAGCACACGGTCGCCGCCTTCGGAGAACCGAACCCCGAGGAACTCGACCAGCGAGCCCCAGAACGCCTCGATGTCGAACACCGACCACCGCCACAGGTCGTGGTAGCCGTCGAAGTGCAGGTCGTGCTTCTCCTCGAGCCACGCCATGTAGCGCGTGAGCGTGGCGCGCTCGATCCGCTCGGGTGATGGCGTCCACAGGAGCTTGGGCTCGGCCTCCGGCACGCCTCGGAGTATCCCGTAGTAGCGTTGACCCCGCATGCCCGCCGGCCGCAAACCGAGCCCGCCGCCACGAGCCGACGGGCTCACCGAGATCGTGCTGCCCGACCACGACGCCCATGACGTCCGTCTCGGCGACCTGTGGAGCGAGCACGCGGTGGCGCTCATCTGGCTGCGGCACTACGGGTGAGTCCTGTGTAAGGATCACGCGGTCCAGTTGGATCGCGCCCGAGGTGATTTCAAGGCCTCCGGCGTCGGTCTTGTCCTGATCGGTCAGGCGACTCCGCGCCATGCCGCCCAGTTCCGCCGGCGGCAGGGGATCCAGCTGCCGGTGCTCGCCGATGAGGGGCGGGTCAGCTACCGGGCTGCCGGCGCGAAGATCGCGAGCGTGTCCGAGCTGTTCGGCCCCAGGAGCGTCTCGAAGGGGCTCGTCGCGGGCGCGCGCAGCCGCAAGATCCAGACGCGGACCGTGGGAGATGCGGCGCAACTCGGCGGCTCGCTGGTGATCCGGCCCGACGGCACGGTCGCGTGGTCGCATATGTCGGACAACGCCGGCGACAACGCCTCGCCCGAGGAGATCCTCGCCGCGGTCCGCGACGCCGTCGCGTAGCGTTCAGCGGCCGTGTCAGAGAACCTTCCGGTGCACGCCCCGTTCGGGGGCACGGTGATCGCGACGAGCCACGGACCCGATGACAACGTGGCCGCGGGCGAGGTGCTCGTCGTGCTCGAGGCGATGAAGATGGAGCACGAGATCGTGGCGCAGGCGAACGCGGTCGTCAGCCACGTGAACGTCGCGGTCGGCGACACCGTCACCGAGGGTCAGCTGCTCGCGGTCCTCGTCCCCGGCGAGGCAAACGCAACTGCGAGCCCACCAGCCGAGACCGCCCCACGAGACAGCCGTGACGACCTGGCGGCGGTACGACAACGCCACGACCAGACCCGAGACGCCGCCCGCCAGGACGCCGTAGCCAAGCGCCGACGAGCAGGGCCGCCGCACCGCCCGCGAGAACCTCGACGACCTAATCGACGCCGGCAGCTTCGTCGAGTACGGACCGCTGATGTTCGCCGCCCAGGAGCGCCGGCGGCCGCGCGAGGAGCTGATCGAGCGCACGCCGGCGGACGGTCTGGTCGCCGGTACCGCGACGATCGACGGATCCCCGGCGATCGTCATGTCGTACGACTACACGGTGCTCGCCGGTACCCAGGGGATGCGCAACCATCTCAAGAAGGACCGGCTGTTCGAGATCGCCGAGCGCCGACGTATCCCGGTCGTGCTGTTCGCCGAGGGCGGCGGCGGACGTCCGGGCGACGTCGACTGGCCGCACGTCGCGGGCCTCGACGTCCGCGCGTTCCACTTGTTCGCAAAGCTCAGCGGCCTGGTCCCGCTGATAGGGATCGCGTCGGGTTACTGCTTCGCCGGCAACGCCGCGCTACTCGGCTGCTGCGACGTGGTGATCGCCACCGAGGACTCGAGCATCGGGATGGGCGGGCCGGCGATGATCGAGGGCGGCGGCCTCGGCACCTTCGACCCGCAAGCAGTCGGCCCGATCGACGTCCAGGACGCAAACGGCGTCGTCGACCTCCGGGTACCCGATGAGACCGCGGCGGTGAAAGCCGCCAAGCGTTACCTGGCGTACTTCAACGCAAACACAGGCGGCACGACAACGCCAAAGGACCCCGAGGCCCTGAACGACCTCATCCCGTCGAACCGAAAGCGGATCTACGACATCCGCACGGTGATCACGACGCTGCTCGACGACGTGCTCGAGCTCCGCGCCGGCTTCGGCGCCGGGATCGTCACCGCGCTCGCCCGCGCCGAGGACCAAAGGCCACTCGGCGTGATCGCCAACAACCCGCAGCACCTCGGCGGCGCGATCGACGCCGACGGCGCCGACAAGGCGGCCCGGTTCATGCAGCTGTGCGACGCGTTCGCGCTGCCGATCCTGTTCCTCTGCGACACGCCAGGGTTCATGGTCGGGCCAGACGCCGAGAAGACCGCCACCGTCCGCCACTTCTCCCGCCTGTTCCTCACCGGCGCGAATCTCCAAGTCCCGACGGGCACGATCGTGCTCCGCAAGGGCTACGGCCTCGGCGCTCAGGCGATGGCCGCGGGCAGCTTCAAGGCGCCGCTGTTCGTGGTCGGGTGGCCGACGGCCGAGTTCGGCGGGATGGGGCTCGAGGGCGCGGTCCGGCTCGGGATGCGCCGCGAGCTCGAGGCGATCGCGGACCCGGCCGAACGCAACGAGGCGTACGAAACCGCCGTCGCAGCCGCCTATGAGAAAGGCAAGGGCCTGAACATGGCCGCGTACTTCGAGATCGACGACGTGATCGACCCCGCCGACAGCCGGCGCTGGATCGCGACGCTGTTCGACGACCACCATGACGCCGGCGATTGGCGAAAGCACACCGGCAAGCGCCGGCCCTACGTCGACGGCTGGTAGCCGGCTCTCAATCGCACTCTTCGCACGCGCCGCGCAGGACCACATCGTGGTGTTCGACGCGCACCCCAAGCCGCGAGGACAGATCGTCGATCGCCCGTTCGAGCGCCGGATCGTCGAACGCCACCAGCTTCCCGCACCGCTCGCACAAGAGGTGGTGGTGGTGCTCTCCGCCCGCCTCCGAGCGCTCGAATCGCGACTGCCCGTCACCGACGGCCACCCGCTCGACGAGCCCATGATCGACGAGCAGGTCGAGCACGCGGTAGATGCTGGCGCGACCCGTCGGTCTGCCCTGCGCGCGGAGCGTGTCCTCGATTTCGACCGCGCTCAAAGCACATGGCTCACTGGCGAGCAGGTCGATGATCCGCTCGCGGGCGCCACCGCGCTTCATGCCGGCGCGGGCCAGGACCGCATGGACGTGCTCGCTCCAGGTCGGAGCCGTAGTCGCTTGCGAGCCTGCCATTACCGAAACAGCTTAGCCGCCGACAAGGTGAGACGGGAATAATTCCGAGACTCAGTCTCATCTAGATGATAGGCTGTCGCACCAGCAGATGAGACTCGTCCGGGCCCTCACCGTGGCACTGATCGTGGCAGCGGCACTCGCCGGCTGCGGCGGGATCTCGAGCGCGCAGACGAACGGCGTCACCGTCGTCGCGGCCGAGAACTTCTGGGGTTCGATCGCCAAGCAGATCGCCGGCAACAAGGCCGACGTCCAGAGCATCATCACGAACCCCGCCCAGGACCCCCACTCCTACGAGCCGACGCCGCAGGACGCCCGCACGTTCGCCACCGCCCAGCTCGCGATCGTCAACGGCGTCGGCTACGACCCGTGGGCCCCGAAGCTGATCGCGGCCAACCCCAACCCGGCCCAGGTCGTCCTCACCGTCGGCAACCTGTTCGGGCTCCACGAGGGCGACAACCCGCACCGCTGGTACGACCCGGCCGAGGTCAAGGTCGTGGCGAACACGATCGCGGCCGACCTCACCAAGCTCGACCCCAAGCACGCCACCTACTACCAGCGCCAACTACAAACGTTCGAAACCACCGGCCTCGCCGGCTACCACGCCCTGATCGCGCAGATCAAGCAGCGCAACGCGGGAACAAAAGTAGGCGCCTCGGAGAGCATCTTCGCGCTCCAGGCGCCGGCACTCGGGCTCGACCTGATCACACCGGCGAGCTTCATGAAGGCGATCAGCGAGGGCACCGAGGTCAGCGCGCAGGACACGATCACGACGCAGCAGCAGATCGCCAGACACCAGATCAAGGTCTGGGTCTACAACTCCCAGAACGCGACGCCCGCGATCCAGCGCCTGAACGCGCTCGCGCGCGCCAACCACATCCCGATCGCCACCGTGACCGAGACGCTGTCCCCGCAGAACGACACGTTCGAGCAGTGGCAGGTGGCCCAACTCGAGGGGATCGAGCGCGCGCTGCACGAGGCGACCGGGCGATGACGACCACGGACGCGAGCCCAACAGCCGCAACCACCGGCGCCGCGGCCGAGCTCACGAACGCATCGGTCCGGCTCGGAGGCAAGCGAATCTTCGGCGACGTCGAGCTCACCGTCGGACGCGGGCGATTCGTGGCCGTGCTCGGCCCCAACGGCGCCGGCAAGTCGACGCTCATGCGCGTGCTGCTCGGACTGATCCCGCTCGAGTCGGGCTCGGCAACCGTCCTCGGCAAAGCTCCCGCCCAGGCCCGCTCGCGGATCGGCTACCTCCCTCAGCGCCACGCGTTTGACGCCTCGACCCGGATCCGCGGGATCGACCTCGTGCGGCTCGGCCTCGACGGGACGCGCTGGGGGATCCCCGTGACGCTCACGAAGACCTCGCGCGAACGGCGGCGAGCCGAGACGAACCGCGTCAATCAGGTGATCGCGACGGTGGGCGCCACCGCTTACGCCCGCCGCGCGATCGGCGAGCTTTCCGGCGGCGAGCAGCAGCGGCTGCTGATCGCCCAGGCGCTGGTCCGTAGCCCGGAGTTGCTGATCCTCGACGAGCCGCTTGACAGCCTTGACCTGCCCAACCAGGCCTCGGTCGCCGCGCTGCTGCGGCGGGTCTGCGAACACGAGGGCGTCTCGGTGCTGCTCGTGGCCCACGACGTCAACCCGCTGCTCGGCTACCTGGACCAGGTGATCTACATGGCCGGCGGCCGCGCGACCAGCGGCTCGGTTGACGAGGTCATCACCGGGCCCAAGCTCAGCGAGCTGTACGGCACCCCGATCGAGGTCCTCAAGACCGCCGACGGGCGTCTGGTCGTCGTCGGCCACCCGGAGGCGCCCCACCACCACGGCGACCGCCACGGCCACGACCACGACCACGAATGAACCCCACGCTCACGCTCAACCCGATCACCGACCTGCGCGAGCTGCTCACGTTTCCGTTCATGGTCAACGCGCTCGAGGCGGGCACGATCGTCGCCGTGCTCGCGGCGATCGTCGGCTGGTACATGGTCCTCCGCCGCCAGAGCTTCGCCGGCCACACGCTGTCGGTGATGGCGTTCCCGGGCGCGGCCGGCGCCGCTCTGGCCGGCCTCCCGACCGCGCTCGGCTACTACCTCGCGTGCGGTGGCGCCGCGCTCTTGATGCGCGGCGCCCGCGCCTCGCCCGGGCGCCGCGGCGGCTACGGCGCCGAGACCGCGACGATCGCCACCGTCCAGACGGTCGGGCTCGCCGCCGGCTACCTGTTCCTGTCGCTCAACCACGCCGTCCTCGGCGGGACCGAGACGCTGCTGTTCGGCACGTTCCTCGGCGTCAGCCGCGGGCAGGTGCTGGCCCTGCTGCTGGTCGCGATCGCCGCGCTGGCGCTGATCGCGCTCGCCACCCGGCCGCTGCTGCTCGAGACGATCGACCCCGAGGCCGCCCGCGCGCGCGGCGTACCGGTCGCGATGCTCGACCTGGGATTCCTGCTCGTGCTCGCGCTCGCCGTCGCCGCCACCAGCCAGATCACCGGCGCGCTGCTCGTGTTCGCGCTGCTGGTGGCGCCCCCGGCTGCGGCCCAGCAGTTGACGATGCGCCCCGGCCTCGGGCTCGCCCTCAGCGTGCTGTTCGCGATCGCGGTCGTGTGGCTCGGGCTCGGGATCGCGTACTTCTCGATCTACCCGGTCGGCTTCTACATCACGAGCCTCGCCTTCGCGCTCTATCTGACCGCGCGGCTCGTGCGCGCGCTTCGGGGCCGCCGGCGCACAGGCGTCTGATGTTCGCCCACGAGTTCGTCCGCAACGCGTACCTCGCCGGCACGTTCGTCGCGCTCGCGTGCGGCACCGTCGGCTGGTTCGTCGTACTGCGTGGGCAGCTGTTCGCCGGCGACGCGCTGACCCACGTCGCGTTCGTCGGCGCGATCGCCGCCGCCGTGCTCGGGTTCGACGAGCGAGTCGGGCTGTTCGTGCTCACGCTCGCGGTCGCGGGCGGGATGGCCGCGCTCGGGCGCCGCGGCCAGGCCGACGACGTCGTGATCGGCACGGTGTTCGCCTGGATCCTCGGGATCGGGGTACTGCTACTCGCGGTGCTCGCGACGAGCGCCACCGGCGGGACCGGGATCGCGGCCGCGAACACGCTGTTCGGCTCGATCTACTCGCTCACCCCGAGCGGGTCGCGCCTCGCCGCGGTGATCGGGCTGGCCGCCTCCGCCGGCGTACTCGTGGCCCTGCGCCCGCTGCTGCTGACGACGCTCGACGCTGAGCTCGCTTCGGTCCGCGGCGTGCCGGCGCGCGCGCTCGGCGTCGGGTTCCTGGCGCTGCTCGCGGTAGTGACGGCGGAGAGCACGCAGGCGGTCGGCGCGCTGCTCCTGCTCGGGCTGCTGGCCGCGCCCGCCGGCGCCGCCCATCGGCTCACCGCGCGGCCCTACCGCGGGCTCGCGCTGTCGGCGGTGATCGCCGTGGTTGCGATGTGGGGCGGGCTCGCGCTCAGCTACTGGATCGCCGCGCTGCCTCCGAGCAGCGCGATCATCGGACTTGCCGGCGCGATCTACGTCGTCGCCGCCGTGATCACCCGCCAGCGCTGACAGCTGGACTGTGGACCGGCTGGCGGACCCGGGCGGGAGTCACGACCCGGGGCCGCCGCCGGTCCCCAGCTGCGGGGTTCGGGGAGTCCATCCGCAAAAGCGACGAGGCGCACTTTCGTCGCGCTCGCCAGCGTATGCCCCGATCCGTCAGTTCTCCGTAAGTCGTTAGGGAACCTGGCTAGCGCCCGGCGGAAGCGTGAACTCGGCTCGCGGCCGCGGGTAGTAGTACTGATTCAGGTAAGGATTATTTCGGCTCAGGCCAGCGCCGGTGTCGCCATCGGGCGTAGGCACCGCGGCCGCGAACAGCCGCGACAGCACGACCAGCAGAACCAGGCTGCCCGCCACGATCCACGCCACCACGACCGCTCGGCGCAGCCACAGCGCGCCGGACAGCTGTGACCACGACAGAGCGGGCCGCGCCACCGCGACCGCGGCGCGCGCCGGGGCCGCCGGCCGCGGGGGAGGCGGAGGCGGCGCCCGAACGACCGGCACCGGGCCGGGATAGCGCTCGTTCAAGCCGCCGTCGGCGAGCAGCCCGCGGAGCGCCCGCTGCCACTCGCCGGCCGGCGGCCGGTTGACCGCGTCGTCGGACAGCGCGCGCGCGAGCAGACCGTGCAGCTCCGCCGGCACGTAGCGAGTGTGCGGCGCCGGCGCGCGGGCGTCGTGCGAGCGCGCGAACAGCCGCAGGACGACGAGCCCGAGCTTGTAGGCGTCGGCCGCGCGCGTACTCGGGGACTCGCCGAACATCACCGGGATCTCCCAGTCGCCCGTCTGCACTGACGCGAGCGCCTGGCGGCCACAGAACACCATCGAGTCGCAGTCGATGAAGCAGACCGCGGGCTCGTCGGATTCGCCGAACGCGACCAGCAGGTTGTTCGGGGCGATGTCACTGGCCACGATTGCGTGGCGGTGCAGGAACGCGAGCGCGTCGCAGATGCGCTCGGCCACCTCGGCCCGCGTGAACGTGTCCAGGCGCACGCCGAGCCCGCGCATCTGCAGGTAGTTGTCGCCCCCGAGCAGATGCTCGAGCGTCAGCAGCACGCGCTCGCGGCGCCCGCTCGGCATCACGAACGGCGCGGCGAAGCGGGCGCTGACGTCGCGCATCACGATCCCGGCGGCCACGTTGCCGACGCGGATGATCGCGAGCGGCCACGCCGCGATTCGCTCCAAAGCCATCCGTTGACCACGGCCGAGTGAGCGACCGAAATCCACCATCTCTGCGAGCACGCCCTCGGCCCCCGCCGGCGGCGCCCGGCGATAGACCTTCACGACCACCGGCCCGTCGTCGATGCCCGCGGGGACGAGCGCCGGCCGGTAGACGCGACCCTGCCCCCCGAACCGCGAGATCGCGTCGAGCTCGCCGAACTCCTCGAGCGCGTACGCGCCACGGACCGCGAACGCGGTCATGACTTCCCCGCGCCCCACACGGCGATCAGGCTGCGATCGTCGTCGTACGTGCTGCGGCTGAAGTCGAGCAGCCGCGCGAAGTCGACGACGTCGGGCGGGCGCGCGAGCTCGCGGGCCAGCGCCTGGCCCACCTCGCCGTCGCCGCCGGCGAGCGGCATCGCCAGTCCGTCGGTGCACAGCATCAGGACCGCCCCCGGCTCGAGCGAGCGCCGTGCCACCTCGGACGACCCCGAGAACCGCGGGAGTGACTCGACCCCGCCCCCGACGAACCCGTCAACGCGATCAGGCGAGCCCACGATCGGATCGTAGTCCCTGCCGTGCAGCATGAACGCGGGCGAGTCGCCGACCGCGGCGACCTCGACCTCGGATCCCCGGACGGTCGCGACCAGCAGCGTCGTGGCCAGAGACTTCGAGGCCTCCTCCGCCCCGGCGCCACCGTCACCCGAGCTGCGCCGATGCTCCTCGACCAGCGCCCACGCGGCCTGTTCGAACACGCGCGGCCAATCGACCCCATCACCATCGAGCTGCCGGGCGACCGCGTCCGTCGCGTACCTGACCGCGAGCGCCGCGCCCAACCCCGAGCGCGCCGCCCCGGACACGCCGTCCGCAACCGCCGCGATCAGCGTGCCGCTCGCCTGATGAACCCGGAGGCAGATGTCGTCCTGGCGCGGACCGCCCGTGTAGCGCTTGAACAGGCCGCGGACCGAGGCGGCCCTCACGGTCAACCCGAACACGTTGCCGCCGTCGGCGACCGTGTCGGGACGGTAGGGCTCGGCCGCGGCGAGCTGAGCCTCAATGACCGCGGCCGGCTCCCCGATCGTCACCGGCCCTCGGGCCAGCCTCACGCGCCGGCGGACCGACGCGGGGCGTCCGGCGCCGGTCATCGCCCGACGCTAGACGAGCGGCGCGTCGAGCTGGACGAACCCTTCGGGCTTTTCGAACTCGATCGTCTGCTCGCCGCGGTCGAGCCGCTCGGCGGAGGCGACCATCGAGTTGAGCATCGAAGCGGCGAACTCCGCGATCGCGCCGGCGGTCGAAGCGCCCTGGGTCATCATGAACCCGTAGCGGGGCGTGCTCGCGAGTTGTCCGATCACCTCCGGATCGGCGTCGCCGACGCCGAACGCGAGGATGTTCGGGCGCTCCCTGAAGCCCGGATCCTTGAGCTCTTCCAGGCGCGCCCGCCACTTCTCGGGCTTCTCGGTCGGGAGGCCGTCGCTGAGGAAGAACACCGACGGGCGGTGGACCTGGTAGCCGTTGCCCTTGAGCAGGGCGACGTCGGCAGGGATCGTGTGACGCAGCGCTTCGAGCGCGCTCGCGTAACTCGTTCCCCGGCCGCGCGGCGCCAGCGTCGGCAGCACCAGGTCCTCGGTCAGCTCGGACAGCTCGAGCCGCGTCTGGGCGCTCTCGGCGAACGTGATGATCCCGAACCGGACCTTCTTGCCGATCAGCGGATGCTTGGCGACCTCGTCGCGCAGGTCGATCAGGCCCTGGTTGACGGCGGCGATCGGGTCGCCCGCCATCGAGTGAGACTCATCGCCGACGAAGTACATCGGCAGGACCTGCCCGATCACCGCCGGCGCCGGCCGGAACGCCTCAGGCTCGTCGGCGACCGGCGGCGGAATCACCGGCGGGGCCGGCTCCGGGGCCGCCGGCTCGGCGACCCCCTCCGGTGTCCGGGTGCTCGATGGCAGCTTGATCTTCATCATGGCAACTCCCGAGGCGGGCCTCAGGCCCCCGAGGTCGTACTTGTCCCCCCGCTCGGACGCGGCGGGATCAGCAGGCTCTGGCACGCCTTGCTGGCGGCCTGGAACTTCGCGTTCGACTGGATGTTCGCCGGGAAGATCGGCCCCTTGCCCGAGAAGTTCGGGTTCGGCAGGTTGTAGCCGTGCTGGCGCACGCACGTGACGTACTTCGTGATCGCCGTGTGCGAGAGCCGCCCGCGGAACCCGCGACCGCCGGCGCCGCCCCGGAAGCCGAACTGCGCACCGCAGGCCTTGAACGCGGCCTGCATCTTCGGCGAGATGTTGCGGGACCGCCGCCGCCGCCGAAGAAGAAGTTCCGTCGCGGGGTGGTGCCGGTCCCGGTGCCGCCACCGCCGGCGCCGCCACCGCCGGCGCCGCCACCGCCGGCGCTGCCACCCGGTGGCGGACCACTACCGGGCGGGCGCGACGGCAGGGTGACGCCGTGCGACTTCAGGCATGCGACGAGCTTCGTGCGCTGCGCGCTACCGGCCGCACCGCCGCCCGCCGACGACGACGACCCCGACGAGGAGGCCGATGCCGTCGAAGTGGCCGTAGAGCTACTCGAGCTACTGGCGCTGCCGCAGGCCGCGATCAGGCAACTGGCGGCGAGGGCCACGACCACGACGGCGATCCGCCCCGATCTGATCTGAATCAACTTACGCTTCAAGACTGCTTCCTTTCGTAAATGGAGTGGCTCATCCGCCCCCGCCCCCGAATAGCGAGTTCACTGCGGACGATCCGGTGCTACTGGTGCTGGAACCGCCGCCACTGCTGCCGCCACCGGCCGCGGAGGTCGCGCCGGTGTCACTGACAGTCGTCGCGGAGACGGTGCCGTTCGAGTTCTTGGCGCCGGCGGCGACGACAGTGTCACCGGGGCGTATCGCGTTCTTGCCGACGGTCACGTTCTTGGTGACCTTCGTCGCGCTCGACAGCGTCACCTTCACCGTGTTGCCGGTGGCAGAGGTGACGAAAAGAGTATTGCCGCTGACGCTACTGACGGTTCCGAACGTCGCGTTCGCAGCGCCGCCGCCAGCCCCGCCGCCGAACAGCCCGCGGAAGCCCGCTCCGCCCGCGGCGCCCGAGCGCGCGGCCGTACCGCCGCCCGCGCCGGTACGCGAGGCGGCACCGGTCGCGCCACCGGCGCCCGCCGCCCCGCCGCGAGCAGCCGCCGCGCGAAGGGCCGCGGCGCCGCCACCGGCCGCCAGCGCGCCCGTGCCCGAGCTCGACATCTGGCTCTTCTCGACGCGTACGCCGACGTAGAAGCCAATCACGCCGAGCAGCAGCGCGAACACCGCTGCGCTCTTGCGGTTGAACCACTGCCGCCGAGGACGCCCGGGGAGCGCGAAGTCGTCGTTCCCCTCCTGATAGCTGTCCCATTCCTCCTCGGGCCGGTCGTAGGGGATGGCGTTCATCTCCAGTCCTTTACTTTGTTGTTCGGGGTGATCACTCAAAGCGGAGCGCCTCGATTGGCCGGAGCGCCGCGGCGCGACCGGCTGGATAGGTCCCGAAGAAGAGGCCGGTCAGGACCGCGGCGCCGAACGCGAGCACGATCGAGTAGGGCGCGATCACCGGCACGACGCCGGCGATCTTGAACTGACTGCCGACAATCCCGGCGATCACCCCCGCGACGCCCCCGAAGAACGACACGAGCACGGCCTCGACCAAGAATTGGGTCAGGATGTCGCTGCGCCGGGCGCCGACCGCCTTGCGGATCCCGATCTCACGGGTGCGCTCGGTGACCGACACCAGCATGATGTTCATCACGCCGATCCCGCCGACCAGCAGCGAGATCGCCGCGACCTCGCCGAGCAGCGTCGTGAACACCTTGCTGCTCGCGGTCGAGGTCTGGATGATCGAGCTCTGGTTGACCACGCTGAAGTTGGCGCCCGTCAGAGACCCGGCCGTGGGCGGGTCGAGCTGATTGAGGATGCTCGTGACCTCGGTCTGCGCGGCGTTCAGCTGATCGCGCGACTTGGCCTGCACGATGATCTGGCTGATGTTCCCGTAGCCGGTCAGCGTGTCCTGCACCGCGGTCAGCGGCGCCACCGCCACGTCGTCCTGGTTCGAGCTGCCGTTGGATCCCTTCGGCGCGGTGACGCCGATGATCTGAAAGTTCGTCCCGTTGACCTGGATCGTCTGCCCGACCGGGTCCTGCCCGTTGAACAGCTCGCTGACGACGGTGGGACCGACGACGAGCACACGGCTGTGACTCTGCTCTTCGGCGCTCGTGAACCAGGAGCCCTGGGCCATCGTGTAGCTCCGCGCCACCTCGTACGACGGGGTCGTCCCGACGAACGACGAGGGCGAGTATGTGGTCTCACCTGAGGTCAGCGTCACCCCGTTCGCGGTAACGACCGGGGACGAGCTCTGGACGTCCGGCGCCTCAAACTGGTTCTCGAGCGCGTTCGCGTCGGCCACCGTAAGGCCGCTGCTCGCAGTCGCCGTCGCGCGGCGGAACAGGCCGCCGAGCGTCGGCGCGCCGCTGACCAGCAGCACGTTGCTGCCGAGCTGGTCGATCTGATTCTCGACGGCGGCCGAGGACCCGGTGCCGACGGAGATCAGCACGATCACCGAGCCGACGCCGATCATCAACCCGAGGATCGTCAGCCCCGACCGCAGCTTGTTGGCGGCGAGGCCGGCGAGCGCGACGCGAACGGTCTCGATCAACTCGCCTGCTCCGCGGCGTCGGTGACCTCGTCGGAGAGGATCGTCCCGTCGCTGATTCGGATGATCCGGCGAGCGTGAGCCGCGACGTCCTGCTCGTGGGTGATCAGGATGATCGTCCGCCCCTGATCGCTCAGCCGGCTGAAGATGCTCATCACCTCGGCCGAGGAGACCGTGTCAAGCGCGCCGGTCGGCTCGTCGGCGAGGATCATCGCCGGATTGGTGACGAGCGCGCGCGCAATCGCGACGCGCTGCTGCTGACCACCCGACAGCTCCGAGGGCATATGGTGAACCCGCGGCCCGAGCCCGACCTGCTCGAGCGCGGCCAGCGCCCGGTCGTGCCGCGATCCGCGGTGGACGCCGGCATAGGACAGCGGCAGCTCTACGTTCGCGAGCGCGCGGGTGCGCGGGATCAGGTTGAAGCTCTGGAAGACGAACCCGATGTGGCGGTTGCGAACGTCGGCCAGCGTGTCCTCGTCGACCCCGCGGACATCGAGGCCGTTCAGCCGGTATGTGCCGGTGGTCGGCGTGTCGAGGCAGCCGAGGATGTTCATCATCGTCGTCTTGCCGCTGCCCGATGCGCCGACGATCGCCACGTACTCCCCGCGCTCGATCCGCAGGCTGACGCCGCGCAGCGCGTGCACGGCGATGTCGCCGACGGCGTACGTCTTATGCACGTCGACGAGCTCGATCACCGGCGCGTTGCGCGAGCCGACCCAGGATGTGGGTCGCTGTGGGGCCGGTGCCTGCGCCTCGGACTCGCGCGCCGGGTTCTGCTCGCGCTTGGCCCGCAAGACGCGCTGCGCCCGCGCCACCGCCACGCGACGCTGACCGAAGGGCATCAGCCGCCGCCCCGGAACGCTGCTCCGCCGCCGCCGCGGAAGAACCCGCCGCCACCGCCGCCCAGCCCGCCTCCGCCCAAGCCGCCGAGCCCGCCGCCGCCCAGCGTGCCGCTGCCACTCGAGCCGCTGGTCGAAGTCGAGCTCAGCGATGGCAGCGCGATCGTGATCACGAGCTGGTCGCCGGCGCTCACGCCGCTGATGATCTGCGTGCGCGAGTCGCCCCGGAGCCCGACCACGACCTGCTGCGAGACCTCCTTGCCGTTCTTCATCAGGTTGACCGTGCCCAGCGAGCCGCTGCCGGTCACGGCCGCGTTCGGGACCGTGACGCCCGACGCCTGGCCGGTGATCACCGACGCCGACGCGCTCATGCCCGGCTTGACCCGGGAGTCGTTCTGATCGAGCGTCAGCGTCGCGTCGTAGGAGACGACGCTGCTGCTGGTCGTCCCCACCAGCGAGATCGAGCTGATGTGAGCGGCGAGCTCAACCCCGGCCAGGGCATCGAGCGTGACCGTCGCGGGCTGCCCGACCTTTACCTTGCTGATGTCCGACTCGCTGAACGCGACGGTCATCGTCAGCGTGTTCGTGTTGACGATCTCGGCGAATCCGGAGCTCGAGCCGCTCGACGAGGAGCTCGATCCGCCGAGGCTCCCGGCGGTCGCGGCGCCGCCAGTGGCCGCGGTGCCCGATGACCCCGACGACGACGATGACGATGAGCTCGACGAGCCGCTCGAGGAACCGCCTCCCGACACCGCGTCCCCGGGCGTCAGGCTCGAAAGCGATGCGATCGTGCCGCTCGTGGGCGCGTACAGCTTGGTTTCGTTGACCGCGGTCTCGGCGGTATGCACGGCCGCCTGCGCGCTGTACACCGCGGCCTGGGCGGAGGCGAGGCTGCTCGGCGACGGCGTGGCCGTCGTCGTGGTCGTGGGGGTCGAGCTGGTCTTCGCCGCCGAGCTCCCGCCGCCGGAGGGCGAGGACCGCGTGGTGCTCGGCACGACCACGGTGACGGTCACGCTCGGGGTCGTCTTCGTGACCTTCGTCCCCGACTTGGTCGGCGTCCCGCCGGACCCACTCGTCGGCTTCTTGTTCTTGCCGGCCCCCGGCTTGAAAGTGGCGAACTCGACTGTGCCGCTCGAGCTCGGCGTATAGCTAGTGGTATTGGCTGGATCCGGATGATCCCGAACCGGACGATCCCGAACCGGACGATCCGCCGGACCCACAGTTGGCCGTGGTCTGATCCTGCAGGCACGTGAGCTGGTCCTCGGCCGAGGTGAGCTGCAACTGCGCCTGGCTGAGCTGCAGATTCGCCGACGTCGGGTCGAGGTCCGCGAGGAGCTGGCCACCGTTGACGTGCTGACCCTCCTTGACGTAGACGTCCTGGAGCGTCCCGCTCGCGTTGAAATTCACGGTGACGTCGGTGCCTGCGGCAACGTTCCCGCTGCCGGTGACCGTCGACTGAACCACGCCCTGCTCGGCCGTGACAATTTGCTTAGAGCTCCTGGCCGAGCTCGTCGGCGGTCCGATCTCCGACACCGCGAGGGCGGCGACGACTATCGCCACGACTCCCAGGGCGTAGAGAAGCCAGGGCCTAGACGGTCGGTCCCGGCGTGCGTTCATGGGAGTGGCAATCCGTTGCCGGGAGGAGGGCAGGCAGACCGCGCACTGGCTGTGACAAAGCGGAGGGCACGATGCCTCAGCGTTGTAGCGCCGGGCGTATCAGCTCTGCGTAAGCACTCTTGCGGTCCTCTTAGGTAGGACCGTGACGGTCACGTGCGGCAGCGCGGGCAACTCGATGTGCACCTCGAGCCCGCCCGTGTCCGGGGCGCGGATCTCGATTGTCCCCCCGTGCGCAACCACGACCGAGCGCACGATCGACAGACCCAGGCCGAACCCGCCCGCGCCGCGATCCAGGCGCCGGAACGGCTCGGTCAGTTTCTCGGCGTCGGCGGGGTCGATCCGGGGGCCGCCATTGGCGACGGTCACCAGCACGCGCCCGGCCTCGGTGCGCGTGGAGACGCGCAGGAACCCGCCCGGCTGGTTGTGGCGGATGCCGTTGTCGACGAGGTTCGCGATCATCCGCTCGAGCAGCGCCGGGTCGCCCCGCGTCCACGCCGGCTCGAGGTCGTCGCGGACGTCGACGTCGGCCTCCCGCGCCCGGGCGCGCAGGTCGGTGACGCAGTCGGCGGCGAGCGCGGACAGGTCCGCCGGCTCCTCGCGGCCGGTCGCGGCCTCGCTGCGAGCGAGCATCAGTAGTCCCTCGATCAGCCGCTCGCAGCGATCGACGGTCTCACGCACGGCTTCGCCCATCCGCCGCAGCTCCTCGACGCTCGCGTCGGGGTCGGCGAGCGCGACGTCGACCTCGGTCCGCATGATCGCCAGCGGGGTGCGCAGCTCGTGCGAGGCGTTGGCGACGAAATGACGCTGGCTCGCGAACGCGCCGTCGAGCCGGCCGAGCATCCCGTCGAACGTGTCGGCGAGCTGCTTGAGCTCGTCGGCGGGGCCCTTCAGGCTGATCCGCTCGCCCAGGTTCTCGCCCGACACCCGGCGCGCCGTCGCGGTGATGTCGCGCAGCGGCCGCAGCGCACGGCCCGCCAGCAGCCAGCCCGCCGCCACCGACACCATCGTCATCGCGCCGAGCGCGACCGCGTACTCGATCAGCAGCCGGTGGAGTGCATCGGTGCGCAGCTGGGCCCGGATCGCGTCGGCGATTCGCGCGCCGGTCGAGCCCGGCGCGAACCCGGGCGGGCGGAACGGCGGCGTCAGACCGAGCTTGCGAAGCTCGTTGCGGTAATCCGAGGTCCCGTTCAGGTTGTGGCGAACCAGCTCGTAGCCGATCGTCAGCAACACCGCGCCGGTGATCAGGAACACCAGCCCGTACAGCAGCGTCATGCGCAGACGGATCGTGGGCGCCGGCAAGCGGATCGAAGCCGGCCCTACGCGCATCAGGTCATCCTGTAACCCACGCCGATCACCGTCTCGACGACGGGCGGGTCACCAAGTTTGCGGCGCAGCGTCATGATCGTCATGCGGACGACGTTCGTGAACGGGTCGGTGTGCTCATCCCACACTCGCTCGAGTAGCTCCTCGGCCGATACGGTAGCCCCATCGGCGTCCATCAGCACCTCGAGCACGCCAAATTCCTTGCGGGTCAGCTCGACCGAGCCCCCGTCGCGGCTCACCTGCCGCCGCGCCGGGTCGAGCTCGATGTCGCCCTGCCGGAGCACCGGCGGGCGGCTCGGAGACGAGCGGCGGGCGAGCGCGTGGATCCGCGCGACCAGCTCGGCGAACCGGAACGGCTTGGGCAGGTAGTCGTCAGCGCCGAGCGACAGCCCCTCGACCAGGTCCTCGAGCGCGCCGGCCGCGGTCAGCATCAGGATCCCGGTCTCCGGGCGCTCGCCGCGGACCGCCTTGCACACGTCGTCGCCGTGCAGTCCCGGCAGGTCGCGGTCGAGCACGAGCACGTCGTACCGCACCACGCGCGCCTTGACCAGCGCATCGGTGCCGTCCGGCGCCAGGTCGACCGCCATCCCCTCGCGGCGGAGCCCCCGCGCGATTGCCTCGGCCAGCCTCTGCTCGTCCTCTGCGATCAGCACGCGCAATGCACGACCCAGGATGACGGCCGGCGCATAAGGAACTCATAAGACGGTTCGGGTTCGCTCCGGCTGCGATCACCGCGGCGGACTTGGATTCTTCGAGCGATCTTCAGGGGGGCGGTCATATACGGAAGTCGTGAGCCGTGAGCCGATTGGTGACTCGCTGGTGACGCTACTCGCCCTTGGCGTTCAAGCGGGACGCATGGCCGACCAGGGCTTCGCCTCATGGTGGCTCGGGCTTACCTGGGGTCAGTGGGTTTCGATCTGGGAGGCCCAAGGCTTCGAGGGACTTGACGAATGGCTCGGGAGACTGTGGGACCTCCACGCCGAACCCGTGCTCGATCCCCAAGAGCGCGAGTTCGCTCGCAAGGGCCTTGAGGAGATTGCTCGTATCGAGCGCCGCCGGCAGCTGCATCTTCTGCTGAGAGAGATGCTGGCATCGGCGAGACCGGACATCTCAGGCGACGTCCTGATCGACGCGTTGATCGAACTCGAGCGCTTGCGTTTCGAGCTCGAGGCCGAAGGCTCGTTCGAACAGGACTTCGAGGCCGCGCTCGAGATCGCCGAGGCACGTGCCGAAGCGGCGCGACGCGACCGGGTCTGAGCCGCGGACCGGAACTGCCTCGTCGGGGGTCCGTAGGAGGCAAGATTTGCGCGTCGGTACCTCGGGTATACGTTCTCTACATCGATCGACGTTACATCAATTCATGTTAGGATCCGCAACGCATGACGCAACAGAACTTCACTGAGCGCGGAATGGCGGTAGGGCTGCGGGCGCTCAACCGCCTGGCCGGCAACCCGCTGATCGACCGCTTCGGCCTGCGCGACCCGGCGCAGCGCGTGCTCCACGGCGCATCCAGGGCCACGGTGCGCACCGCGACGCGCGCCGGCCGCACGTTCGCCGCCACCCAGAAGCTGTCGCGCCCCGCTCGCCAGCCCCGGACGGGACGCAGCGATCTGTTCGACCTTACCCCCGACGACGAGCAGCAGATGCTGCGCGAGTCCGTCCGCGACTTCGCGCTCGCGAAGCTCCGTCCCGCCGCACAACAAGCCGACGAGGCCTGCGCCGCCCCCGGCGAACTGCTCACCCAGGCGAACGAGCTCGGGCTGACGATGGTGGGCGTGCCCGAGGAGCTCGGCGGCGCCGTCGCCGAGCGCTCGGCGGTCACCACGGTGCTGATGGCCGAGGCCCTCGCGCAGGGAGACATGGGGATCGCGGTCGCATGCCTCGCGCCCGCCGGCGTGTCGACCGCGCTCAGCCTGTGGGGCGACGCCGATCAGCAGTCGACCTATCTGCCCGAGTTCGTCGGCGACGACGTGCCGGCCGCGGCGCTCGCCCTGCTCGAGCCCCGGCCCCTGTTCAACCCGTTCGAGCTCCGGACGCGGGCCCGGCGCGCCGGCGGCGGCTTCGTGCTCGACGGCATCAAGTCGCTCGTCCCCCGCGCCGCCGACGCCGAGCTGTTCATCGTCGCCGCGGAGCTCATTGATGAGGATCCCGCCCGCCCGGCGTTGTTCATCGTCGAGCCCGGGACCACCGGCCTCGCCATCGAGCCCGAGCCGGCGATGGGCCTCCGCGCCGCCGCCACCGGCCGCCTGATCTTCGAGGGGACGAAGCTGGCCACCACCGCGCTCCTCGGCGAAGGAAGCCGTGAGGTCATGACCGAATGCGTCCAGCTCAGCCGGCTCGGCTGGTGCGCGGTCGCGCTCGGGACGGGTCAGGCGGTGCTCGACTACGTGATCCCGTACGTCAACGAGCGCAAGGCGTTCGGCGAGCCGATCTCCTCGCGCCAGTCGGTGGCGTTCACGGTCGCGAACATCGCGATCGAGCTCGACGGCATGCGACTGGCCACCTACCGCGCCGCCAGTCGCGTCGACCAGGGCCTCCCGTTCGCCCGCGAGGTCGCGCTCGCCCGGCGGCTGTGCTCGGAGCGCGGCATGGCGATCGGATCCGACGGCGTGCAGATGCTCGGCGGTCACGGCTACACCAAGGAGCACCCGGTCGAGCGCTGGTACCGCGACCTGCGGGCCGCCGGCGTGATGGAAGGAGCGCTGGTCGTTTGATCAACCTCGAGATCCCCAGGAAGTTCGAGTTCCTGGTCGGCCAGGCCCATCAGGTCGCGACCGAGATCTTCCGCGCGAACTCGCGCAAGTACGACGGCGACGAGCACAGCTATCCCAAGGAGCTCGACATGCTCGCCGCGGTGATCGACGGCATGAACGAGGGCGGCGCGCTGAGCGGCGCCGGGGCCGGCGCGGTCGGCGGCGGCAACGGCTCCAAGGCAACCGCGGACGGCAACCGCAATGGCAGCAACATGGCCAGCCTGCTCGGCCTGACCGAGCTGTCATGGGGCGACGTCGGGCTGCTCCTGACGATGCCCCGCCAGGGCCTTGGCCAGGCCGCGATCGCGGCGGTCGCGAACGAGGAGCAGCTCGAGCGGTTCGGCGGCAAGTGGGCCGCGATGGCGATCACCGAGCCCGAGGCCGGATCGGACTCCGCCGCGATCCGCACCACCGCGACCCTCGAGGGCGACGAGTACGTGCTGAACGGCGAGAAGATCTTCGTCACCGCCGGCGACCGCGCCGAGCTGATCGTGGTCTGGGCCACGCTCGACCGCAAGCAGGGCCGCGCCGCGATCAAGTCATTCGTGGTCGAGCGCGACAACCCCGGCCTGATCCTCGAGCGACTCGAGCACAAGCTCGGCATCCGCGCCTCCGACACAGCGGACTTCCGCCTCGAGAACTGCCGGATCCCGAAGGAGAACCTGCTCGGCAGCCCCGAGATCGAGCCCAAGCGCGGGTTCGCCGGGGTCATGCAGACGTTCGACAACACCCGCCCGCTCGTCGCCGGCATGGCGGTCGGCGTCGCCCGCGCGTGCCTCGAGCGCACCCGGGAGCTCCTGACCGACGCCGGGGTCGAGATCGACTACGACACCCCGCCCCACGCCCAGGTCGCGGCCGCCTCCGAGTTCATCGCGATGGAGTCCGACTGGGAGGCCGCCCGCCTGCTGACCATGCAGGCGGCGTGGATGGCCGACAACAAGAAGCCGAACTCGCTCCAGGCCTCGATGGCCAAGGCCAAGGCCGGCCGGACCGCCACCGACATCGCGCTCCGGTGCGTCGCGCTGTGCGGATCGATCGGCTACGGCGAGGGCGAGCTGCTCGAGAAGTGGGCCCGCGACGTCAAGATCCTCGACCTGTTCGAGGGCACCCAGCAGATCCAGTTGCTGATCGTGGCGCGCCAGTTGCTCGGGAAGACGTCGGCCGAGCTGAAATAGCGGCGCTCGCGGCATCCATGGCGGGGGCCGTCCAGGGTGCGATCGCCCGGGGCCGTCGTCACCGAGAATGCCGCTCCGAACGGATCCGCCAGCACGGCCTGGCGCGTCGGGATGCTGTCGAACGGCGGGACGACGACGCTGCCGCCGAGCCCCGGCGCCCGGACGGCCAACTCGTCGGCGTCGGTCACCCAGAAGTCGACGCTCCAGCGGTCGGGGCCGTCATCTTTGGCCATGACCGCGACCACGTCGCGCGGCACGGGCTGCGCCGGCTCGCCACCGACGTAGCCCGGCAGGCGAAACAGGCTGATTCCCGGCGCGAACGACTCGCTCTCCCATCCGAACACGTCGCGGTAGAAGCGGGCCGCGGCCTCCGGCGCGCGCGTGTGAAGCGCGCTCATCGCATACGCCGCCGGCTCGTTGACCAGCTGACAGCCCCGACGTTCGGCCGGCTCCCACACCCCGACGACGGCGCCACCGGGATCCTCGAGTGCGGCCAGCCGGCCGGCCGGCAGCACATCGAACGGCTCGACCACGACCCGCTCCGCGGCCCGCGCCGCGTCGTCCGCGCTCGCCACCGATACGTACGTGTTCCATCCAGGTGAGACGCCGGGCGGAGCCTGTCCGACCCCGGCCACGTCGCGCCCGCGGACCTTGGCCACGTAGTAGTCGCCGGGACCGGGGCCGTCGAACTCCCACCCGAGGAGCTCGCCGTAGAAGTCCATCGCCCTCGCCGGGTCGGCGACCAGGTTGTCGACCCAGCAGGGGACGCCGGCCGGATAGGCATCACGCTCGCTCATCGCACCGCCTCCTCGTACTCGTCGTGCTTGCGCCACCAGGTGTACGCCTCGGTCTGGGGCCAGCCGTCGGGCGAGTCCTCCCACTCCTCCTGCCGGCCGAGCGGGGTCAGGTCGAGCAGGTTGAAGTCGAGCCGGAGCCGGTCGACGCCGCGCGAAGAGGTGACGTACGAGCGGTACACGCTGTCGCCCGTCGCGAAGGAACACGCTGAGCGCGAACGCTCCCCGTCGCCGGTGGTGATCCGAAGTCGCAGTTGAAGTCGCTGCCGAACGAGGAGAACCACGGCACCGTCCACCCCATCCGCTCCTTGAACGCGCGGATCTCGTCGTACGGCGCGCGGGAGATCAGGACGAACGCCGTGTCGCGGGCGCGTAGATGGGTCAGATCGGCGACGTTGTCGGTGAACGACGAGCACCCCGTACACGCGCTCCTCGCCCGGCCCGAACATGAAGTGGTAGACGATCAGCTGCCGCCGGCCCTCGAACAGATCGACGAGCCGGAGCTTGCCGTCGGGCCCCTCGAACTCGTAGTCGTTCTCGATCCGCACGATCGGCAGCCGCCGGCGCTCGGCGGCGAGCGCGTCGAGCGCGCGCGTGGCCGCCTTCTCCTTGACCAGCAGGTCGTCGCGCGTGGCCCGCCACTCGGCTTCTGAGACAACTGTCGGAAGAGCCATATTCCACACCTCCGGGGGATAGTTCGAGTAGTTGGAAAAACCAACCATAGAGTCCGTCATTCCAACTGTCAAGTGGTAGACTCCGCAATCGTGGCCGGCAAGCGCACATACGGCGATCCCTGTGGCGTGGCCCGCGCGCTCGACGTGATCGGGGAGCGGTGGGCGCTGCTGATCGTGCGCGAGCTGCTGCTCGGCCCGAAGCGGTTCACGGACTTGCGCGCCGGCATGCCCAACCTGAGCCCGGACGTCCTCTCCCAGCGACTGCGCGAGCTCGAGCAGGCCGGAGTCGTACGGCGCGCGTCACTCCCCCCGCCGGCGGGCTCCCGGGTCTATGAGCTCAGCGAGTGGGGACGTGAGCTCGAGCCGGTGGTGCTGGGACTGGGCCGCTGGGCGAGCCGCCGGGCGCCGTTCCCGTCAGGCGACGCCGCGCTCGGCGCCGACTCGCTGATGCTCGCGACTCAAGACCCTCTACGACCCGGGACGTGCGGACGGGTCCTCCACTCGAGCTTCGAGCTCCGCCTAGGTGAGCATCGCTTCGAGGCCCGGCCTGATGACCGGGGCCTCGAAGTCTCCCGCGGCAGCGCCACCGATCCCGTGGCGACGATCAGCGCCGATCCCGGAACACTCGAGCAGATCCTCTGGCACGGCCAGCCACTGAATACAGCGACGGCGACGATCACCGGCGACCGGCGGGCGGCGGAGCGGTTCCTGGCGATGTTCCCGCTGCCGGACTGACGACGGGGCGGCCTCCCTCGGTGCCGCCCGCATCGCCTCCTCACTGCTACTGCTTCATCTGCACGGCCGTCTGCATCATCTGATCGGCGGTGGTGATCGTGCTCGCGTTGGCCTGGTAGCCACGCTCGGCCTCGATCATGTTCGTGAACTCGGTGCCCATGTCGACGTTCGACTGCTCGAGCTCGCCGCTGATCGTCTGCCCGAACGTGCCGGTGCCGGGCTGACCGGCGCTCTCGGCACCTGAGGCAACGGTGGCGCTCCACAGCGATCCGCCGTCACGCTGGAGGCCGGCCTGGTTGGGGAACGTGGCCAGCGAGATGTACCCGGCGGTCACGGTGGTGTTCGTCGGGGTCTGGTAGTTGACGCTGCCGTCCGGGCCGATCGTCACGTTCGTCGATCCCGGCGGGACCACGATCGCGTTGTTCGCACCACCGGCAGTGTTCGGCTGGTAGCCGCCGCTGCCGTTGGACTGCGCCGCATAACCCTGCACGTACTGGCCGGTCTGGGTGGTCAGGTAGCCGCTGGCGTTGAACGTCAGGTCACCGGCCCGGGTGTACTGGGTGGCGTCGAACGTGGGCGGGGTCGTGGCCACGTTGCCGTTGGCGACGCGCAGCCACCCATTGCCCTGAATCGCGACGTTGGTCGCGTCACCGGTCGACTCCACGCCGCCGGCGGTCATCACGTTGTCGATCGAGCCGACCTGCGTCCCGAGACCGACCTGGAGCGGGTTCGTCCCGGCGCTGAAGCCATTCGCCGTCGTGCCCGCGGCGACGAGTTGGGAGAGCTCGTCCGAGAACTGAGTGGTCTGGGCCTTGTATCCGACGGTGTCGACGTTGGCCAGGTTGTTGGCGGTCACGTCGAGCATCGTTTGATGAGCATCCAGGCCGCTGATCGCGGCATACATGCCTGACATCATCGAAGCATCACATCCTTTGCGGGCCCCCGGGGCCGCTATCGAGGTGGTCCCCTGCACTCCTGGTAGTCGGCACGTCCGCGCGTACATCCAGTGGTGCGCGCACCACAACTACCGCAAACTGCGTAGGACGTCCGGCTAGCGCGCCCGCGCCGTCAAAGCGGCGCCGTCAGACCCGCGCCGCCTCGCGCACGAGCACATCCCACGCCCGGCGCACGTCCGCCTCGGTCGTGGTCAGCTGCCCGACGGCGAGGCGGAGCACGTAGCGGCCGTTCAGCACCGCGTGCGAGATGAACAGCTCGCCGCTCGCGTTGACCCGCTCGAGCAGCACGCGGTTGCGGTCGTCATCGCCCTCGAGGCGGAAGCAGACCAGGGAGAACGGCCGCGGCGCGCACACCTCCCAGCCGTCGGTCTCCCGCACCCAGCCCTCGAACTGCGACGCGAGCTCGATCCCGCTGCGGATGTGGCGCTGAAGGCCGCTGCGGCCAAAGCAGCGCAGCACCGCCCACAGCTTCAGCGCGCGAAAGCGCCGGCCGAGCGCCGGCCCGTACTCGCTCAGGCTGAGCGAGTCCTCGGCATCGGGCGTGCGCAGGTATTCGGGGACGACGCTGAACGCGCGCCGGAAGTCATCGCGCCGACTCGTCCACAACAGCGAGCAGTCCATCGGCGTGAGCAGCCACTTGTGCGGGTTGACGACCAGCGAGTCGGCGCGATCGACGCCGGCGAAGGCCCACCGGTACTCCGGGCAGACCATCGCCGACCCGGCGTATGCGGCGTCGACGTGCAGCCATGTGCCGGTCGCGGCGCACGCGTCGGCGATCGCGGGCACCGGATCGACCGCCGTCGTCGCGGTCGTGCCGACGGTGGCCACGATGACCGCGGCATCGGACAGGTCGCCGAGCGCGTCGGCGCGCATCCGGAACTGGTCGTCGAGCGGGACCTTCCGCAGCCGCATCCCGAGCATCCGGGCCGCCTTCTCGATCGACGAATGCCCGTGCTCGGCGCACACGATCAGATCGCGGCCCGTCGCCTCCCGCGCGGCCACGCAGGCCGCGAACGTCGACGTCGAGGCGCTGTCCTCGATGTGCCCATGCCAACCCGACGGCAGCCCGAGCAGCTCGGCGGTCCAGTCGAGCACGACGCCCTCGAGCTCGGTCGCCGCCGGCGCGGTCCGCCACAGGATCGCGATCGAGTTGAGCGTCGCGGCGAGCAGCTCGGCCAGGATCCCCGGCTCCGACGCGGTCGTCGCGAAGTATGCGAAGTAGCGCGGGTGCTGCCAGTGCGTGACCCCGGGCAGCAGGATCTCGTCGAGATCGCGCAACACCGCGGAGAACGGCTCGGGCTCGTCCGGAGCGCTCGCCGGCAGGCGGGCGCGAATGTCCCCGGGCGCGACCTGCGCGAGCACCGGCAGCTGACCCACCCGCTCGAGGTAATCCGCCGCCCACTCGACCGCGGCGTGGCCGTCTGAGCGGAAGTCGCTCACGCCGCCGCCCGTGACGCGTCGAACTCGTAGTGAACGCCCGTGAGCGTCTCGGACACCTCCCACAGCCGGGCCCACGCCTGCTCGTCGTACGCCTTGCCGGCGGCGCCGACCACCTTCGGATAGCCGCGCTGCTCGCTGCGCCCGCCAGGCCCGACGTACGTCCCGCCGGGAAGGTCAGGGACCGTGGCCGCGTACAGCGTCGGCAACGCGCCCATGTCCGCACTCTGGGCCAGCAGCTTGTTCCCGATCGCCATGTACCACCGCTCGTAGAAGCGGTCGGTCGCGTCCGAGTGGAGGTTGGTGGCGGCGTATCCCGGGTGGGCCGCCAGGCTGAGCAGCGCTGTATCCGCCGCCACCGCGCGCCGCTGGAGCTCGAAGCAGAACATCAGGTTGGCGAGCTTCGACTGTCCGTAGGCGCCCCAGCGGCTGTACTTGCGCTCGCCCTGGAGGTCGTCGAAGTCGATCGTGCCGGTCCGGTGCAGCGTGCTCGAGACCGTGACCACGCGCGGGGCCGGCGCGGCCAGCAGTTTCCCGAGCACCAGCCCGGTGAGCGCGAAGTGACCGAGGTGGTTGGTGCCGAACTGGCTCTCGAAGCCGTCCGCCGTGACACGTCGGGGCGTCGCCATCACGCCGGCGTTGTTGACCAGCAGGTCGAGACGATCGGGCGCGGTCGCGGCGAACGCCCGTACCGACTCCAGATCGGTGAGGTCGAGCACCGCGGGCTGAACGTCGGCGCCGGGTGCGGCGGAGCCGATCCGCGCCGCCGCCGTCTCCCCCTTCTCCGTGCTGCGGCACGCGAGCACCACGCGAGCGCCGGCGCGCGCGAGCTCGCGTGCGGTGACGAGGCCAAGCCCGCTGTTGGCGCCCGTGACGACCGCGACCCGCCCGTGCTGGTCGGGAATGTCCGCCGGTGTCCAGTCAGACCCGGCCATCGAGCACCTTGAACTCGATCCCCGCCGCCTCGAGCCGCCGGCGGAGCGCCGGCCCCATCGCCACCGCGGGCGTGAGCTGCCCGCCGCGCTCGGGGAGGTCGTCGTAGGCGAGGCACAGGGCGGACTCGGCCAGCATCTTCGAGGTCTCGCTGTAGCCCGGATCGCCACCGCTGACCTCGGTCCGGATCTCCCGAGCAGCAGAGCCGCCGGCGCGGGCCACGAACCTCACCCGGAACCACGACTTCGCGCGCTGCTCCTCGGACGGCCCCTCCCCCGAGCTCTTGAGCTTGAGCAGCAGATTGCGGGTCGGCGCGACCTGCGCCAGCGCAACCGCCACCCCGGCCGCGGCGCTCACCCCGACGAGCATCGGCAGCGGCCCGACGACCGCGTAATGGCTGTACGTGAAATCGGGGCCATACCGATCGAGCGCGCGCGCCGAGCGGAGCACGGTCGCGGGATCGATCGTGGGGAATGGGACGACCCAGCCGCCGGCGAAGTGATCCGGATGCGGCCGCCCCGAGACGCCCTTGACCCGGCGTCCGGGGGGATCGCCTTCGCGCCGGCGTCGCTCGCGCGCGACCTTCGAGCTCGACCGCAGACGGCTGAGGACCTCGATCGCCGACTGGTAGGTGCCACCCGAGAACGAGCCGTTCGAGCGCACGAACCCCTCGACCGCGATCGGCACCCCCTCGGGCAGTTGCTCGACCGCGAACTGCACGCCGAGGTCGTAGGGGATCGAGTCGAAGCCGCAGGAGTGGACGATCCGCGCGCCGCTCTGCTCGGCCTGCCCGTGGTAGCGCAGATACATCTGGTCGGCGAACTCGGGCTCGCCGGTGAGGTCGACGTAGTCCGTCCCGGCGGTGGCGCAGGCTGCGACCAGCGGCTCGCCGTAACGGATGTACGGGCCGACGGTCGTGATTACGACCTTCGTCGCCTCGGCGAGCTCGCGCAGCGATGCCGGGTCGCCGCTGTCGGCGCGGAGCAGCGGCAGCTCGGCCCTGGCCGGGTCGGCCGCGGCCAGCCGCGCCCGCACCTGCTCGAGCTTGCTCATGTTCCGTCCCGCCAGCGCCCAGCTCATCCCGGCGGGGGCGTTGCGCGCCAGGTACTCCGCGGTCAGCCCGCCGGTGAACCCGGTGGCGCCGAACACGACGATGTCGAAGCGGCGATCAGCCATCGCCCGGGCGGTCAGTCATCCGCCCCGATCTCGCGCGCGATCCGCAGCGCCTCGTCGAGGTCGACGCCGGCCTTCGCCGCCACCCAGGTCGCCGCCGGTGCGGCGACGCGCTCGGACGAGTGAGCCGCCGCGCCTGCCATGTCGAGGATCTTCTTGAACTCGTCGGTCGTCGGCGGGTCGGTCCCGACCCGCTCGGCAAACGCCGCCAGCCATTCGTTCGCATTCATGGCGCGCTCGGACTCTAGATGGTTGCGTCTCGTCGCGATTCGGCCGTGCCGCGCGCTCGACCGTCGATCGCGACGGCGGACAATTGGTACATTTGTACCACTATGTCGGCAACGACTACCAGGGATGCCCGACCCCGCGGCGCGGCCCGCCGCGAGGCGCTGCTCGATGCGGTTCTGCGCGTTGTCGCGGAGGTGGGGGTGGATGCGGTCACGCACCGGCGTGTCGCCGAGGTGGCGGGGCTGCCGCTCGCCTCGACGACGTACTGGTTCGATTCCAAGGAACACCTCCTGATGGCGGCGCTCCAGCGCGCCGCCGACCGCGACATCGAGCGCCTGCGGACGTTCCTCGGCGAGACCCCGGAGCGCGCCCCCGACCCGCTCGGACTGGCGGTGGCTGCGGTTCTCGGCCCGAGCGAGGGCTCGGGCCAGAGCAGCCGCGGCTGGCTGCTCGCGACGTACGCGCTCGTGCTCGAAGCCGCCCGCCGGCCGGCGCTGCGCGACGTGACCATGCGCTGGACCGGCGCCTACCTGGAGGCACTCCCGCCGCTGCTCGCGGCGGCGGGCTCGCGGCACCCGCGGTCCGATGCGGAGCTCCTGCTCGCGGCCGCCGACGGCCTGCTCGTCGAGCAGCTCGCATCCGACGACGCCTCGGACCTCGCACCACGGCTGCGGCGGCTCGCGGACGCGCTGGTGAAATCGTGACCGCACTCGGGTCCCGCCGGCCGCGCCCGGAGCGACGAGCGTTCGACCGCGACCGGCGCACGGTCGTCCTGATCCGCGTCCTGCTCGGCTTCGAGGCGGTCCTCTACTCAGCCCTCACGCCGATACTGCCTCACTACGCGAACGCCTTCGGGGCATCCAAGCCGGCGATCGGTGTGCTCGCCGCCTCCTACCCGGCGGGGATGATCCCGGGTTCGCTGCTCGGGGCGTGGATCGCAACCCGCGCTGGGGTGAGGCGCACGACGGTGGTCGGCTTGCTGTTGTTCACCGGCTCGATCGTCGCGTTCGGGTTCGGCTCCAACATCATCGGCCTCGACGGGCTGCGCTTCGTCCAGGGAATGGCATGCGGCTGCGTCTGGGCCGGCGGCCTGGCGTGGGTGATCGCGATCTCGCCCCGAGAGCACCGCGGCCAGATGCTCGGATCGGTGCTCGCCTCGGCGATCTTCGGCACGCTGGTCGGCCCCGTGCTCGGCACCGTGGCGGTCGCTGCCGGGACCGAGGTCGTGTTCGCGTGCGTCGGAGCCGTGTCGCTCGCGCTGACGGTGTGGACGCTCCAGCACCCGGAGCCTCCTCGCGCCGCGCTCGGCGCCGGAGCGCCGCTGCGCGTGCTGGCGAGAGACCCCAGGATCGCGCTCGGGTGCTGGTTGCTTCTGCTCGAGGCCGGCACGATCGGCGCGGCCGGCACCCTGCTTCCCCTGCGACTGTCGAGCTTCGGCGCGTCGGGCGTGGCGATCGGCGTCACGTTCCTGCTCGCGTCGCTGTTGAGCCTGCTGGTGAACCCCGCGATCGGACGCGTCGTCGATCGGCGCGGGGTGCGGCTGCCGCTCAGCGTCGGCCTCGGCGCGATGGCGGTTCTGCTCGCGTTGCTACCGCTGCCAGAAACGCCGCTGTCGCTGGCGGCGCTGACCGTGCTCGCGCTCGGCGGACCGCTGACCGCGTTCGCGACGCCGGCAATCTCGATCATGACCGACGCGATCGAGCAGATCGGCGCCGCGCTCGTGTTCGGCTCGATGCTGTTCAACCTGGCGTGGGCGACCGGGGAGACGATCGGCGCGCCGGCGGCGGCGAGCCTGTCCCGGGCAACGAGCGATGCCGTCCCGCTGGCGATCCTGGCGGCAGTGATGCTGGCGACGCTCGTGCCGGTGCTGCTGTCGCGATCGCGCGTGCTCAGGCGAGCCCTCGACTCGGGGCGAGCAGCCGCCGCCGAGGCCGGCGATCAGCTCGACGCCGGCAACCCGCTGGTCACGTCGAGCGGCTGATCGCCGAGCGTCTCGTCGCGAATCTCAGCGACGCTGACGCCCGGGTCGGGCAGGACCCGCAGCGCGTCGGCCGGAAGATCCACCTTGACGGGCGTTCCCTGGCTGTAGGGAACCGCGCTCCCCTCGTTGCGCACCAGCGCCTGAAGCGCCGAGCCGGTGGCGAGGCGGACGTAGATGTGGGTGGTCGAGCCGAGGAACACCAGGCGCTCGACCATCCCCGGTACGCAGTTGACACCGCCCGTCTCGTACGGATGCAGGTGGACGCGCTCGGGTCGGATCGCGACCTTGACAGCGCCGGTTGCGTCGAGCTGGCCCGCATGCGCCTCGAGTGTGAAATCGCCCAGGCGCAGGCGGCAGGGTCCCTGCCCGTTCCCGCTCTTCTCCACTCGAGCGTCCATCAGGTTCGACACGCCCAGGAAGTCGGCCACGTAGGCATCGGCGGGCTCGTTGTAGACCTCTTCCGGGGTGCCGAGCTGGGCCACGCGTCCGCGGTTCATGACGGCCAGGCGATCGGACATCGTGAGCGCCTCTTCCTGGTCGTGGGTGACGTACAGGAAGGTGATTCCCACCTGCTTCTGCAATGCGCCCAACTCGACCTGGAGCGTGCGGCGAAGCTTGGCGTCCAATGCCCCCAGGGGCTCGTCGAGCAGCAGGACCGACGGACGCAGCACCAGTGCCCGCGCCAGCGCGACGCGCTGCTGCTGGCCGCCCGAGAGCTGGTTGGGGCGCCGCTTCTCGTAACCGGTCAGCTGCACCATCGCCAGCGCCTCCGCCACCCGGCTGTCCCGCTCGGACTTCGGCACCGATTTGTACTTCATGCCGAAGGCGACGTTCTCGGCGACGGTCAGGAACGGAAACAGCGCATAGCTCTGGAAGACCGTGTTGACATTGCGGCGGTGGGGCGCCCACTTTCCGACGTCCGTGCCGTCGAGCAGGATCTTTCCGCTGGTCGGCGGCTCGAAGCCCGCGACCATGCGCAGCGTGGTCGTCTTGCCACACCCGCTCGGCCCGAGCACCGAGAAGAACTCGCCGGCCTGGATCTCGACCGAGATCTCGTCGACCGCAGTGACACCGTCGAACTGCTTCGTCAGTGACTCGAGCTTGACATGTCCTCCACTACTCATGTTCCGTCCTCTCAGATTCCCGCGATGCCGGTCAGTGCCTCGGCGCCGCCCTTGGTGCGTTCGCCCCGGCTCATCCACCTGTAGCCGACGTATCCGATCAGCGCTGCGACGAGCGAGATGAAAAGCATGATCGTGGCCAGCGCGTTGAGCGCCGGCCCACTCAGCCCGGCATGGACGTTGGAATAGATCAGCACCGACATCGGTTGCGTGTTCGCGGTCGACGACAGCTGCTCCACGATCACGAAGTCGTCAACGGTGCTGGCGAAGACGAGCACCGCGCTCGCGAAGATCGCCGGCATCAGCAGCGGAAGCAGCACGCGCCGGATCGCCCCGAGTCGCGAGGCCCCGAGGTCGCAGGCCGCCTCTTCGTAGGTCCGTCCGATCGACACCAGCCGCGCGCGGACGATGATCGCCGGCCAGCTTATGTTCCATACCACCAGCCCGGCCACCTCGGCCGGCGTTCCGAGGCTGATGAACGTCAGCGCCTGCGTGACGAGCAAGAACAGCGCGACCGCGAGCAGCAGCTCGGGGATCACGAACGAGAACACCATCACGACGTTCAGCCCGTTCGAGGTCCGGGTGCGCCACCGATCGATGCCGATCGCGAAGCACACTCCGATCGGCACGCAGATCAAAGTGGTCACGACCGCGAGCACGAGGGTCTGGATCACGGCCTGATGGAGGCTCGGGTTGTGGAGCACCGAGGTGACTCCGCTGCCGACGTACCACTTGGTCGAGAAGCCCTGCCAGGTGGCCTGGGATGCGCCCTTGTTGAACGAGAACAGCACCGCGATCGCGATCGGCACGATCGACCAGACGATGTACAGCCAGGTGAACCCCTCCATCGCCCACGGCCGGCGCCACGGGTTGCCCCGCGGGCGGCCGCGCCCGGTGAGTTCGGCCTGGCTCGGCGGAGAGGTGGTTACGGACTCGTCGACGGCGCTGGCCATCAGGCGTTCTCCATCGAGGCACGAGCGGTGCTGACCACGTAATAGATCATCGGGACCAGCAGCACCACGAGCAGCATCAGCGACAGCACGGCACCCTGTCCGATCTCGCCGGGCGAGTTGAGCTGGCCCTCGATCGCGTTGCCGATCATCGTCGTGCCGGGCGCTCCCGACAACAGCTGATTGGTGTAGTAGTCGCCGAGCATCGGCAGCACCGTGATGAACGTCGCGGCGATGAGCGCGGGCTTGCTCAGCGGAATCGTCACGTGCCAGAACGTCCGCCATTTGCTGAGGCCGAGATCTCGTGCCGCCTCGATCATGCTCTGGTCGATCCGGTCGAGGAAGGCATAGAGCACCAGGATCACGTACGGGATGTATCCGTACACGAGCCCGAGGATCACGGTCACCGATTTCCCGCCGAGCCAGTTGGTGTTGCCGGGCAGGCCGAAGAAGGACAACGCGCTGTTGAAGAAGCCGCCCTGCTGCAGGAGATCGATCCAAGCCAGCATGCGCATCATGTAGCTGACCCAGAACGGCGCGATCAGCAGGACCAGGAACAGCGTCTTGCGCCTGCCCGCGTAGCGGGCGACGAAATAGGCCACCGGGTAGGAGATCGCCAGCGAGATCACCGTGGCGATCGCGGTGTAAACGAGTGTCCGCAGCGCGGGCGGACCGAGGAACGATCCGGTCCCGAAGATGTCGTGCCAGACCGCGCTCAGGTTCCAGCTCGACCAGTGCAGCGGATTCCAGACAGGGACCACCGTCTGGAAGAACTCGTTGACGCCGCCGCCGGCCACCGACAGCATCACGTAGAACGGCGCCACGAACAGAACGAGCAGCCAGATCGCTCCCGGGATGGCCAGCGCTATCCACAGGCCGCGGTTGCGCCGGTCGCGGGTGTCGGTTGCCCCGGCCATCGTCTTACCCTATAGCCCCTTCGAGAACGAATTCCAGGTGGACTCCCAGACCGCGTTGGCGGGCCCGGGCAGTTCGAGCTGGAACAGGCCGTGGCGGAAGTAATCCGGTAGCACCACCGTCGACGCCAACTGGGGAGGCAGCAGCTTCTCGGATGTCAGCTTCGCCGGAGTGACCTCGGTCAACGGCTGCATGTAACCGACGTAGCTGTAGTTCTCCAGCGCGTTATTCACGTTGAGCATGTAGTCGATGAAGAGATGAGCGAGCACCGGATTTGAGCCGCCGGTCAGATTCACCATCACGTCATTGGCGACCGGACCCTTCCTGTCGGCGGGGAACCAGTAGCCGATGGTGTCGATCGAAGTGCCCTTGGGTAGGTACTCGTACGCGCTTGCCATGTCACCCGACCATGCGTGGTGAATCCACGTCTTGCCGGTCGGGACGTCGGTGTAGTCGTTGTTGTCGATCCGCACGTTGGTGAGCGCCGAAAGCTGCGAGAGCGCTCTCCCGGCCGCGTGGATCTGCGCCGTGCTCGTCGTGTTCAGGTCCAGGTGGCCGGCCCGCAGAAGCGCCAGGCTGATCGTCTCCCGGTAGTCGTCCAGGACGGCGACCTTGCCCGCGTACGGCGCTCCCTGCCAGGGCATGTTCCACGACGGGGCGAGGTTCACCTTGTCCTTGCGCCAGGCCATCCCCGTGGTGTAGATCGAATACGGCGTCGTGTACAGCCAGCCCTGGTCGTAGAACGGGTCCCGATAATCGGGCCAGGCATTCGCCATGTTGGGGATGTAGCTGTGGTTCAGCGGCCGGATCATCTTGGCCGCGACCAACTGACCGAGCACAGCGACCGTCGGGAAGAAGACGTCGAATTTGAGCTGCCCGCTGGACAGCTTGGCGAGCGCCTCCTCCATCGTGTTATACGTCGTCAGCGAGTACTTGCAGTTGTATTTCTTGCAGAAGCTCTTGACCACCGACTCGTTGATGTAAGCCGCCCAGTTGTAGAGCCGCAGGGTCGCGCCCTCCTCGGGCGCAAGGCCCGCGGCAATCGGCTTGTTGTCGGTGTACACGGGCCACGTGACGGGGCTGTCCTGACGTGGGAGCGGAGGGCCGCTGCTTGCACCGGCGGGGTTCGTCGTGCTGCAGCCGGCGAGCATGCCGCCGAGCACGAGCCCGGCGCCTGCCGTGATCAGCTGGCGACGAGAGATCGCACTTTCGTCCGGTTCGGGTCGGCGCCGGATCCCTCGTTCCGACCATCCCTCACGAGGATGCATCGGCACTCCCGACTTCACGAGACGCCCCCGACCCGCGAAGATCGCATCCGAGCTCGACCGAGGCCAGCGCCAGACAGCGCTCGACCATCCGGTCGGCTGTCACATCGGGTTGCCCCAACGTCACCTGGACGCCGAGGCCGTCCATCAGACCGCTCAGCGCCAGCGCGAAGTCATCGGGGTCGGCATCCCGGTCGAACGTTCCCTCCTCCTGGCCCTCGCGCACGATGTCAGCGATGAGCTTGCGCTGGCGGCGGTCGAGCCGGAAGTAGGCGTCCCGCACGGCGTGATCGCGGCGGGCCCGGACCCACATCTCCATCCACAGTGTCCAGTCGCTGAGGCCGCCCGGACCGAGGCTCGTCTCCTCGATCAGGTGGACGAGCTTGTCGGCCGCGCCCTCCTGCCGTGCCTGGCCCTCGGTCAGGCGCTCGTAGAAGTCGCGGTCCGTCTGGTCGACCGCCTCCTCGAGCAAGCGGTCCTTGGACTCGAAGTAGTAGAGGATCGTCGGCGCGCTCGTCCCCACCCGCTCCGCGATGTCCCCGATGCGGGTGTCGAACATGCCCCGCTCGTACAGCACTTCGGCGGCCGCGGCGATGATCTGCGGCTTGCGCAGATGCTCGACCTTTGGGCGCGGCGACATCGTCAGTCCACCCAGCGACCCTTCACCACTCGACCTGCTCTCTCCACCTGAACGGCCCTTCGAAACCTCGAACGAATTCGTATACTGAACGGCGATTCAGAAAACTACCGTGATCCCGTCGTCGCTGTCAAGCACACGTACGCGGGGAGGAGTCACCCGAGTGGTCGATGTGGCGGTTTTGGGGGCAGGACTGGCGGGCCTGAGCGCCGCGCGCGACCTGAAACGCTCGGGCGCGGAGGTGATCGTGCTCGAGGCGCGCGACCGCCCGGGCGGCCGCGTCGAGGCGGTGACGCTCCCCGATGGCCGCGTGGTCCAGGCCGGCGGAGAGGTGTTCGGCTCCGGGCACTGGGCCTACCGCGAGCTCGTCGACGAGCTCGGGCTGACCGTCGAACCGAGCTACGTCGCGGACCCCGGCGAGATCAGCTGGGGACTCGTCGACGGCGTCTACGTCGGCGACGATCTTCCGTGGATGAGCGAGGCCGAGCGCGCCGACGCCGAACGGGTGCAGAAGAAGTTTGTCGAGCTCGCCGACGCGGTCGACCCCGATGACCCGTGGGCCCACCCGGACGCCGCGCGCCTCGACGCCACCAGTCTCGGGGCATGGCTCCGCGACCAGCGCGCGCTTCCGGCGGTCAGGCGCCGGCACGAGCTGGCGTCGCTGTCGCTCGCGTGCGACGGCCCCGAGCGGACGTCGCTGCTGGCCGAGCTGCGCAAGCACGCGGCGCTCGGCGGCGACGACTTCTACGACCTCGAGCAGTGGGAGGGCCTCCGCGTGGCCGAAGGGTCGGCCGCGGTGGCGCTCACGATGGCCGCCGAGCTCGAGACACAGATCCGCTACGACGCCGCGGTTCGCCGGGTCGAGCTAGCCGCCGGGCGGACACGCGTCGTGCTCGGCGACGGTGAGCAGATCGAAGCCGACGCCGTCGTATGCACGATCCCCGCCGGCCCGCTGCGGGCGATCGAGATCGCCGGCCTCAGCGACGCCCGGCTGCATTCGCTGCGCGCGCAGCGCCAGGCACTCGCGGCCAAGGTCGTCGCCGCCTACGAGGCGCCGTTCTGGCAGGACGCGGGACAGAACGGGCTGTCGGAGTGCGAGTGGCTGTTCGGCTCAACCTGGCCGCAGGGCCCGGGCGTGCTGTCGCTGCTGATCCCACCGGAGCGGCTCGCGGCGTTCCTGGCCACGCCGGAGGCCGTTCGCTCGAGCACCGTCGTCGACGGCCTGGTGGCGCTGTACGGCGAGCCGGCCCGGTTCCCGCTGGCGATGCTCGAGCGCGCCTGGGGCGTCGATCCGTTCACGCAGGGCTACATCTCGAGCTGGGCGCCGGGCGACCTCACCCGGGTCGGGCCGCTCCACGGCACCCACGAGCCGCCGTTCTATGTCGCCGGCTCGGACCACTGGGTGGCCGGCTATATGGAGGGCGCGGTCCGGACCGGCCGCGAGGCTGCACGCGCGGCGTTGCGCGCCGGCTCGCGGACCTGAGTCAACGCATCCCCGAGCCCGAGATCGCGGGCCAGCGCGGTCGTTACGGACTTCCGTGCGCGGTCGAGCGGAATCGCGGCGTCCCCGATCAGCGTCCTGATGCCGTAGCCGTCGATCAGCGCCAGCGTGCGGTCCGCGACCTCGTCGGGATCGCAGCGCGCGAACTCGCCGGCGTCGGCCCCGGCCGTGATCTCGTTGGCGAACCACGCGTGCAGGCGGCCGTAGAGCTCCTCGGCGACCGGGCGCAGGTCCGGATGGCGCGCCGCGCGCAACCACAGCTCGACCCACAGCACCCAGTCCTCGGCCAGCGCCGGGGTCGTCGGCAGGCACTGCTCGATCATCGACTGCAGCCGCTCGGCATGCGAGGAGGCCGGCAGGTCCTCGTCGGCCGCGATCCGGGCCTCGCCGGCGTGCACGTAGGAGTAGTCGAGCGCCTCGGCGAGCAGGGCGTCGCGGGTCTCGAAGTGGTAGTGCACGAGCGCGCTCGAGACCCGCGCCTCCATCGCGATCCGGGCGATCCGCACGCCGTCGATTCCTTCGCGGGCGATCTGCCGGACCGCCGCGGCGAGAATCCGCTCGCGGGCGCTTTCGCGCTTGGGAGCGCGTTCGGCTTTGGTCACGCCGCGGCAATCTCCCCGAGGTCGGCCCGTACGCGCTCGGCGAACCACGCCACCGCGCTTTCCCGGCCCGACAGCGGGCCGCACCGGTAGCCGCGCGTCCGCAACCCGAGCTGGACGTTCTTCACGAGGTCGATGTCCTCCTTGAGCACGAGCTCGTTCAGCCAGTTGTTCAGGCGCTGGACGGCGCGGGTCCGCGGGTCCGCTGCGGGGCGAGCGGTAGCCGGCGAACACGTCCCGTGTGCGCCCGATCCCGTCCGGCCCCATCTGCCACGTGTTGACCTGGTCGGGGTACAGGTCGATCGTCGTGTTCGGGTAGATGAACACGTAGCGCCAGGTGCGGCGATCCTCCTCGCCGAGCCCGGGCATCGGCGTCACCAGCTGCCCGTACAGACGCTCGAGCCGGTTGCTCGAGGGCTTCTTGCGCATCGGCGCCTCGATCCACGCCCAGTGGTCGTGCAGCTCGGTGTCGTAGTGCTTGTAGTCGAGCATCCGCATCAGGCCGGGATGGGCGATCGGAATGTGGTAGCCCTCGAGGTAGTTCTCGGCGACCACCTTCCAGTTCGCGGGCTGGCTGCCGCCGGAGAGGCCGAACGGCTCGAGCGCGTCCAGGCGATAACGGGCCAGCCGCGCGGGCAGGTCGCCGACGAGCTCGGCCAGCGGCGTTGCCTCCGGATCGAGGTTGACGAACACCAGCCCGCACAGCTCCTCGACCCTCGCCGGCATCAGCCCGAGCGCGGACTTGTCCAGCCGCTCGCCGAACTGGAGGGCCTCGGGCGCCCCGATCAGGGTGCCGTCGAACTTATACGTCCACCCGTGGTAGCGGCAGCGGATCGCGCCCTTGCACTGGCCCGAGCCGCTCAGCAGGCACGAGCCGCGGTGGCGGCAGACGTTGTGGTAGGCCTGCAACCGGTGCTGGTCGTCGCGGACCACGAGCACCGGCTGGGAGCCGGCGAACCCGGTCGTATAGCTACCGGGCCGCGGCAGCGCTGAGGTGTGCCCGATCAGCTGCCACGTCCGTTCGAAGATCCGCTCCTGCTCGATCTCGAGCACGGCCGGATCTAGATACAGGCGGGGATCGAGCGCTTCACCCGTGCCGACGACGGGGGTCACAGCAGCTGACATGGGAACCATCCTGACTTTGTGATCAGTTTGCGTTAGTCTACCGCCCATGGTCAAGTCCGCGCCCTGGCTGTCGGTCACGCCCGAGCCCGAACGCGAGCTTCCGGCTGCGGTCGCGACCTTGCTCTGCGGCGGACATCCACCGGACGAGGCCGTCGCCGAGGAGTCCGCGCGGATCGAGCGATTGGTGCTGCGAGGGAACGAGCGGCGCTGGGACAGCTACCTGCACCGGGTCGTCGAGCTGATCGAGACGCGGGCGGGCAGCGCCGACTCCGACGTGGCGCGCGCCCGAGACGTCGCGATCACAGTGATCGCCAACCACCACAACCTCTTGCTGGCGTTGCCGGGTCGCGGCGCGCGGCGGACCGAGACAGACAGGCGGCGGCTCGCGCAGCTGCTCGCCACGAGAAACGAGGAGCAAACATGAGCACCGCCGTCTTCCCCACGACCACCGGCTACGAGCTCACGTCCGATCAGCTCGAGCTGCAGCAGCGAGCGCGGACGTTCGTCGAGACGGTGCTGATACCGCTCGAGCTCGAGGCCGAGGAGCTGGGCGGCCAGTTGCCGCACGAGACGGTCGAGCACGTCAAGCGCGAGGCGATCGCGGCCCGGCTCCACGGCGGCCGGTTCGCCCCGGAATACGGCGGCCAGGGGTGGTCGATGCTCGAGTGGTACCTGGTCAACGAGCAGTTCGGCCGCGTCACGAACGGTCTCCACTGGCACGTGCCGAACACCTACAACGTCCTGATGCAGGGCACGCCCGAGCAGATCGAGCGGTACCTGGTCCCCGCGCTGCGCGGCGAGGGCGGCGACGCCTACGCGGTCACCGAGGCCGAGGCCGGCTCGGACCCGGGCGGCATCGCCTCGACCGCCGTCCCGTCGGGCGGCGGCTGGCGGATCAACGGCGAGAAGTGGTTCGTGACCTCCGGCGACGTCGCCCGCGTGCTGATCGTGATGGCCAACGTCGTCGACGGCTCCGAGCGGCTCCCGACGCTGTTCCTGATCGAGCCCGGTGCCGCCGGCGTCGAGTTCGTCGACAACCCGAGGTTCACGCACAACTACCCGCACGGTCACCCGACGATCCGGTTCACCGACGTCGAGATCGGCGCCGATGCGGTGATCGGCGGCGTCGGCAACGGCGAGGCTCTCCAGCGCGCGTGGTTCACCGAGGAGCGGCTCGGGATCGCCACGCACGGGCTCGGCGCGATGTGGCGGCTGCTCGACGAGACGACCGCGTGGGCGCTCGCGCGTCAGCAGGGCGGAGTGCGGATCATGGACTACCAGGGGATCTCGTTCCCGCTCGCCGACTCGGCGACCGACGCGACGCTCGGCCGCCTGCTCGCGCTCCATGTCGCCGGCATGATCGACGCCGGCGCCGACGTGAAGCTGATCCACGCCAAGGCGGCCATGGCCAAGCTGTTCGTCTCCGAGGCCGCCGGCCGCTGCGCCGACCGGGCCGTGCAGGCGTTCGGCGGCCGCGGCTACCTCCGGAGCAACGTCGCCGAGCGGTTCAACCGCGAGCTTCGGGTCGACCGGATCTGGGAGGGCACCAGCGAGGTGCAGCGACTGATCATCGCGCGCTCTCTCGAGCGCCGCGGGGTCGAGGCCACGATTCACTGAGGGTCCGCCGTGGATCTGAGCCGCCTTCTGCGCCCGCGCTCGATCGCGGTCGTCGGCGCCACCGAGCGCCCGGCGAGCTACGGCGCGCAGGCGCTGTTGAACCTCGACGCGGTCGGCTATCCCGGCGAGGTCTGGGGCGTGAATCCGCGGCGCGCTTCGGTGCTCGGCCGGCCGTGCGTGCCTCGTGTCGCCGACCTGCCCGAGGCCGTCGACGCCGTGGTCGTGGCGATCCCGGCGGCGAGCGTGCCGGCGGTCGTGGAGGAGGCCGGCGCCCGCGGCTGTGGCGGCGCGGTCGTGGTCAGCGCTGGGTTCGCCGAGGTGCCGGACGGCGTCGCGCTCCAGCAGGAGCTGGTCGCCGCGGCGACGGCGCACGACTTCCCGGTGTGCGGGCCGAACTGCAACGGGATCGTCGCGATGCACGCGCGGAGCGTGTTGTGGGGCGATGCGCTGACGCCACACGAGCCCGGCGCGGTGGCGCTCGTCTCCCAGAGCGGCAACGTCGCGGTCAACGCGCTCGCGACGCGGCGCGGGCTGCGGTTTCACACGGTCGTGGCGAGCGGCAACCAGGCTGTGCTCAGTGCCGCCGACTATCTCTCGTTCCTGGCCGGCGATCCCGGGGTTCGGGCGGTTGCCTTGTACCTCGAGGACGACGGCGGCCCGCGGCTGTGCGAGGGGCTGGCCGCGTGCGCTTCGGCCGGCGTCCGTGTGGTGGTTCTGAAGGTCGGGAGCTCGGTGGCGGGCGCGCGCGCCGCCGCGGCCCACAGCGCTGCGCTCGCAGGCGACCAGCGGATCTTTCGCGCGCTGATCGAGGAGGCCGGGGCGATCTGGGCTTCGGACGTCCACGACCTCCTGGAGCTGGCGAAGACCCTCGCGGTCCGTCCGGCTCGCCCGCGCACCGGCGGCGGGCTCGCGATCATGACCTGCTCGGGCGGGGACTCCGCGCAGGGCGCTGACGAGGCCGCGCGCCTGGGGCTCGAACTGCCGGCGTTGTCGCCGGCGACCATCGAGCGGCTGCGCCAGCTACTGCCCTCGGCCGCCACCGCTGCCAACCCGCTCGACTACACCGCGATGATCTGGGGCGACGGCGAGTTGCTCGCCGAGCTCGTCCGGGTGGTCGGCGAGGACCCCGCGGTCGACGACGTGCTCGTGTTCTACGACCAGTTCCCGGGCTTGACCGGCGCGGTGGCCGCGGCGTCGGACGCGGTCCGCGAGGGGGTCATTGCCGGCGCGGCGCTGGCCCCGGCGGCGACGATGATCTGTTCGACGCTCCCGGAGCTGCTCGACGACGACGCGGCCTGGCAGTGCGTACAAGCGGGCATTCCGGCGATCGCCGGCCTGCGCACCGGCCTGGCCTGTGCGGCGGCGCTGCGGAACGCGCCCGGCGATCCGGCGCGGCTGCTCGAGATCTCGCGGGTTGCGGGGGCCGTGGATGGGGTCGTCGAGTGGCTATCCGAGCACGACGCCAAGGAGCTACTGCGTGGCGCCGGCGTTGACGTAGTCGAAGGCCGGCTCGTGTGCTCGGAGGATGATGCCGTGGTGGCGCTCGCCGAGCTCGGCGGCAGCATCGCGCTGAAGCTGAGCGCCTCGACGATCCAGCACAAGTCGGACGCCGGCGCGATCGAGCTCGGCCTGCGCACGGAGGCCGCGGTCCGGGGCGCGTTCGCCCGGCTCGCCGCGGTCGACGCCGGACCGACCGCGTCCGTGCTCGCCGAGCGGATGGCCGCGCCCGGGAGTCGAGCTGATCGTGGCCGCCCGCGCGGATGCGGTCGTGCCGGCGCTGGTGATCGGGCTCGGCGGGATCTGGACCGAGGTTCTCGACGACGTCGCGATCGTGCCGTTGCCCGCAAGCGCGGCCAGGATCGACGCGGCAGTCCGCTCGTTGCGCGGCGCCCCGTTGTTGACTGGCGGCCGCGGCACGGCACCCGTGGACCTGTCGGCGCTGACGCGGCTGGCCGAGCGGGTCGGGACGGTCCTTGTCGAAGAGTCGCTCAACCTGATCGAGCTGAACCCTGTGTTTGTCGGCCCGACTGGGGCGATCGCGGTCGACGCGACCGCGAGCCGGCGAGTGCCGATCGCCACCCCCACTCTCCCGGTCGCCGTCCCATGAACGATGTGATCGTCGTCGGCGGTGGCTTTGCCGGCGTCACCGCCGCCCGCGAGCTCGCGCTGCGCGGCCGGTCGGTGCTGCTGCTCGAGGCTCGCGACCGGCTTGGCGGACGAACCTGGACCGCGCCCTGGAACGGCTCGCGGATCGAGTACGGAGGCGCCTGGGTCCACTGGCACCAGCCCCACACGTGGTCTGAGATCACCCGCGCCGGCCTTCGTGTCGAGGTCTCAGGCGGCGCCGGCGTCGCCGGCTGGTACGTGGGCTCCGAGCGCCGGACGGGGACGATCGACGAGCGCGACGAGATCGCGCGGCGCGGCTGGGACCGGTTCGTCGACGGCGTGCGGGAGGCGCTGCCGGTCCCGCACGATCCGACCCGCGCACTCGCGATGTTGAGCCGGTTCGATCGCCAGACGATCGCCGAGCGTCTGGGCGAACTGCGCCTGTCTGAGGAGGAGCGCGACGTGTTGACCGCGGAGCTCGAGTCGCTCGCCCACGCTCCGCTCGACGAGGCCGGCGCGGTGGCGGTCCTGCGATGGCATGCCCTGTCCGGGTACAGCCTCGAGTTGACCCAGTTCACGGGTGGGCGGGTGACGCTGGTCGACGGAACGCAGGCGCTGCTCGGCGCGATTGCGAGCGGGGCGCCGTTCGAGCGCCGGCTCGAGGCCCCGGTGGCGGCGATCCGGCAGAACGGCGACCGCGTCGAGGTGCAGATGCGGGATGGGTCGGGGTTCGCGGCGCGCGCGGCGGTCGTCGCGGTGCCGCTCAACGCGCTCGGGGCGATCGAGTTCGCGCCGGCGCTCGGTGACGACAAGCGGGCGGCGATCGCACTCGGCCAGGCCTCGCGCGGGATCAAGATCTTCATCCACGCGCGCGGGGAGACGGTGCTTCAGAACTCGATCCGGCCCGGCCACCCGTTCGGCTACCTCGGCACGGAGTCATTCGACGGGGACGGCTCGCAGCTGATGATCGGCTTCGGGATCGACGCCGCGCGGTGCGACGCCGGTGATCTGCCGGCGGTCCAGGGCGAGCTCGACCGGATCCTGCCCGGCTACGAAGTGCTCGCCGCGACCGCCCATGACTGGCTCGCCGACGAGTTCTCCCGAGGCACCTGGGCGATCCACCGGCCGGGTTGGTACGAGCACCACCACGCCGCGATGCAGCGCCCCGAGGGGCGGATCGTGTTCGCCAGCTCAGACATCGCCAACGGCTGGTCCGGGTTCATCGATGGCGCCATAGAGTCGGGCGTGCGTGGCGCCTCGTTGGCCCTGGCACTGGCATGATGGCCAGCCTCACATCCGAAAACGGAGGCTTGGACACATGGCAATCCTCGATGACAAGGTGGCGATCGTCACCGGCTCGGCCCGCGGAATCGGCCGCGCGACCGCGGAGCTTCTCTCCGAGAACGGCGCGAAGGTCCTGATCAACGACCTCGACGGCGACGTCGCCGAGCAGACCGCGAGCGAGATCGCGGGCGACACCCTCGTGTTCGCGGGGGACCTCACCGCCGAAGGGGTTCCCGACCAGCTCGTCCAGAAGGTGATCGACACACTGGGGCAAGGTCGACATCCTCATCAACAACGCCGGCTACACGCTCGACGCGCCGATCCACAAGATGAGCGACGACTGGTTCCAGAAGATGCTCGACATCCACACGGTCGTGCCCTTCCGGATGTGCCGCGCGGTCGCCCCCCACATGCGCGAGCCCGCCAAGGTCGAGCGCGAGGAGGGCCGTGAGGTGTTCCGCAAGATCGTCAACGTGTCCTCGATCTCGGGCACGATGGGCAACGCCGGCCAGGCCAACTACTCCTCGGGCAAGTCGGCGGTGATCGGCCTCACCAAGACCCTGGCCAAGGAATGGGGCCAGTTCAAGATCAACGTCAACGCGGTCGCGTTCGGGTTCATCGAGACCCGCCTGACCGCCGCCAAGAACGAGGAGAACGTCGCCGAGATCCGCGGCGAGCGGGTCCAGCTCGGCATTCCCGAGCAGCTCCGGGCGATGGGTCCCGCGCTGATCCCGCTGGGGCGCGCAGGCACGCCGCGCGAGGCCGCCGGTGGCGTGTTCCTGCTGTGCACTCCGTGGGCGAACTACATCAACGGCCAGGTGCTGAGCATCACGGGCGGTCAGTTCGGCGGGATGACCTCGTAGGCCAAGCGGTCGGCGCGACCGCGTGGGTCACTGCCCCCCGGTCGCGCGCAGATACGCGAGCACCGCCAGCACCCGCCGGTGATCGTCGTCGCCGGCGGGTAGGTCGAGCTTGGCGAAGATGTTCGAGACGTGCTTCTCGACCGCGCCGAGCGTGACCACCATCTCGCGCGCGATGGCGGCGTTGGTGCGGCCCTGGGCGATCAGCTCGAGTGTCTCGCGCTCGCGCGGCGTCAGCGCCCCAAGCTCCGCCCCATCGCCGCTCCGATCGCGATCGGCGATCAGCGCGCTGACGACCTCGCGATCGAGCGCGGTGCCGCCGGCGGCGACGCGCCTGACCGAGTCGATGAACGTCCTCACCTCGCTGACGCGCTCCTTGAGCAGGTAGCCGACTCCGCTCTGGCCCGCCGCGAGCAGCTCGCCGGTGTAGACCGGCTCGACGTACGCGGAAAGGACCAGGATCGCGAGCTCGGGATGCCGCCGGCGCGCCTCCAGCGCCGCACGGATTCCCTCATCGGTGAACGTCGGCGGCAGCCGCACGTCACAGATCGCCAGGTCGGGCTTGTGGCCGTCGACGATCCGCTGCAGACCAGGACCGTCGTCGGCCTGCGCGACGACCTCGATCCCGTTCTCGGCCAGCAGCGCCACGATCCCCTCGCGGAGCAGCGCCTGGTCCTCGACCACCACTACTCGCATGGCAGCACGGCCCAGACGACCGTTCCCTCACGGGCCACGCTGTGAACCTCGAGCCGGCCGTCGAGCGCCTCGACTCGCTGCTTGAGGCCGGTCAGCCCGCTCGCCGACGGGTCCGCGCCGCCTGGTCCGTTGTCGGCGACCTCGACGACCAGCATCGCGCCGTCCAGGCTCAACGTCACGCGCGCGCTCGCGCCCGGCGCATGCTTGACGACGTTCGTCAGCGCCTCGGCGATGACGAAGTAGGCCGCGGTCTCGACGACAGGTGGGAGGCGGTGGTCGAGCCGTCCGACCACCTCGACGTTCGCGGTCGACCGGCTCGCGAGCGACTCGGCCGCGGCGACCAGACCCCGATCCGCGAGCACCGGCGGGGCGATCCCGCGCGCGAGGTCCCGCAGCTCTCTGATCGCCGCGGTCGCCTCCTCCCGGGCTTGCCGTACGAGCGCGGCGCTCTCGGGGTGATCGGCCAGGCGCTCCTCCGCGCGCCCCAGCTGCATGCTGAGCGCGACCAGCCTGGCCTGAGCTCCGTCGTGCAGATCGCGCTCGATCCGGCGCAGCTCGGATGCCTGAACGTTCAGCGCTCCGCTGCGTGTGCGGGTCAGCTCGTCGACGCGAGTCTGGAGCTTCCGCTGACCGGGCCGGAGGAACAGCGGGTTCAGAGCCAACGCGACCGACAGCGCGACCGCCGGGAAGATCGGCCAGAAGAAGCCGCCTCCGGACATCGCCCAGACCGCCACGTCTGTGACGACCAGGACAAGCGAGATGCTCGCCTGCATCGCGTACCAGCGAGTCGCTCCCTTCGGCCGAAGCCGCGCCCAGCGGACGGCGTACCACAGGCCCGTCGGGATCGCCAGTCCGAGCGCCGCCCACATCGGCCAGAAGTAGCCGGCTCCGGTCGCCGCCCAGATCACGATCAGCGCGGTCAGGATCACGAGGGACGGCGCGAACGCCGCCCCCCGCGTCACCGACCGCAGATTGATTTCGTGGCCGTGGTCAGTCACTGGTTGATCCGATCGCTGCGACATTGACTCCATGATCCCAGCCCTGCGCGCGCCCGCGAGGTGTACGAGCGGGCGCCGGAGCCAGGCCGCGGTCGCCCAACAGCGTGAGCGCCGCGGGAAGCGCCAGCCCGCGGACGATCGTCGCGTCGAGCGCGATCGCCGCCGCGAGCCCGACCCCGAGCTGCTTGAACTCGAGCAGCGGCAGCGTGGCGAACACCGAGAACACGGCGATCATCACGAGCGCGGCGCTGGTCACGGTCCCGCCGGTCGAGCCCAACGCCTCTGCGGCGGCCTCTCTCGCGCTCGCGCCGGCCAGCCGCGCCTCCCGAGCCCGCTCGAGCACGAGCACGGTGTAGTCCATCGACAGGCCGAACAGCACCACGAACGCGAACAGCGGTAGCCAGTCGACGACTGTGCCGTCGGACTGGAAGCCGAGCAGCGACTGTGCCCAGTGGTGCTGGAAGACCGCCACCAGCACGCCGAACGCGGCCGCGACCGACAGCAGGTTGAGCCCGATCACCGCCAACGCCAGCTGCCACGAGCGGAACGTCGCGACCAGCAGGATGAACGCCAGCCCGAGCACGAACGCGATCACCAGCGGCGTGACGTTCGACAGGCGACTCGAGAAATCGAGATTCCCCGCGTAGTCGCCGGTCAGGTCGGCATGCGCTCCCGGGATCGCGCTCGCGACCGCCGGCTCGAGCTCACGGCGCAACGTCTGCACCTTGTGGTCGGCGACGGTGAGGCTGGACTCGGGCATCGGGATCTGGAGCAGCGCCGTCTGACCGTCGCGCGAGACCAGCATCGCCACCGCGCCCCGGCCGCCGGTGATCCCGAGACCCTGGTGGCCGATCTTGTGGAGCTCCGATACCGCGTGGCGGCGATCGAGACCGTGTCCGCTGACGACCAGGTCAGCGGTGTCGGAGGACCCCGGGAACGCCCGCTCGATCGCCCGATCGGCGACCCGGATCGGCGTGTTCGGCGACACGTCGTTCTGACCGGGCTCGGCGGTCTGGATCGAGATCACCGGTGCCGCCAGGGCCGCTAGCAGGACGACGGCCAGCGCGAGCGAGGTCCGGGGACGGTTCGTGACCCCGGCCGCGAGCACCTGCCACATCGTCCGGCGGCGGCGGGACCGCGTCCGGCGCCGGCGCGGCCACAGCCGGCCCCGGTCGATCCGGTCGCCGAGCAGCGCGAGCATCGCCGGAAGCACGGTCAGCGACCCGACGACGGCGATCGCGACGACCAGGATCGCGCCCAGCGCCATCGAGGTGAAGACCCCGAAGCCGGTGAACAGCAGTCCCGCGAGCCCGATCACGACGGTCATTCCGGCGACCAGGATCGCGCGGCCGACGGTCGCCGAGGTGGCGGCGAGCGCCGCGTCGGCGGACGCCCCCGACCGGCGTTCGGCCCGCTCGCGGCGAATGTAGAACAGCGAGTAGTCGACGCCGACCGCAAGGCCGATCAGGACCACGACCGGAGCCGTCGATGAGCCGTTGGGCGCGATGTGTGAGACGAGCCCCAGCGCGCCGAGCGCCGCTCCCACCGACGTCAGGCCGAGCAGCAGCGGCACCGATGCGGCCACGAGCGCGCCGAACGCGAGCACCAGGATCAGCAGCGTGATCGGAACCGAGATCAGCTCGGCGCGGTGCAACCCGTCGTTGACGAGCTGATTCATCGCGTTGTCCTCCGACCCGCTGCCGGCCTCATCGAAGGTGACACCGGGCTGCCGCGCGGACAGTCCGTCGACGAAGTGCTGCACCGTGGCGGCGCGGCTGTCGGGGTTGTCGGGATCCCCGCGCAGCGTCACGACGACGAGCGCGGTTCGGCCGCCCGCGCGAGAGAGCTCGGGCGAGCGGTCGGGGCCATCGACCGACTTCACCGCCGGCAGGCGGCGGGCGCCGGCCTCGAGCGCCGCGACCGCGTGCGCGGTGCGCTGCGGACTGCTCGAGCGAACCAGCACGTTCTCGGTCGCGGGGCCCTTGAGGCCCGAGGCGGTGAGGCGGGCGTCGGCACGGGCCGACTCACCGGTGCCCGAGCCGGAGTTCGACAGCGTGCGCATGCCGGCACTCGAGCCGAGCACTACGCACGCGACGATCAGCGCGAGCCAGAGCGCGACGGTCGTCTTTGGGCGACGCGCCGCGCTCCGGGCCGCGGCGTGGACGAAGCGGGCGAGCACGCCGGAGCCTGCCGGCCGGCCCGAGCCGGCCGACCCGCCCGAACCCGCCGACCCGCCGGATGTGGTGGATGAAGGTGTGATTTGCATGGGATCGGAGACTGCCTTCGGCGGCCGCCGAAATCGCTGGGGCGATCGGGCGTCTGGCCGGCCGAGCACCCCCGTCCTCGATAGTGGGGATAACCCCACCAGGCCCCGTCCGCGGCCCAGGCCAGGCCGAGCTCCCGGGCGAGGCTGAAACCCCGATCAGGGGCCGACGACCGCCGCGCAAAACGGCCGCCCTAGACACCGATCACGCACTCAGGTAGAACTGTATTGGACATATTTGTGCATAGAAGAGCGGAGGGTGTTTGATGGCCGAGAAGACATGGGGTGGCGAGCCCTTCTGGGGACTGGGCTACGAGTGGGATCCCGAGTGGGTGCTCACCGATCGCCAGCGGGAGCTCCGTGACCTGCTGATCGAGCTGTGCGAGAAGGAGATGCGGGCGAACGCCAAGGTCTCCGACGACGAGCTCAAGTTCCCGCGGCGCAACCTCGAGCTGCTCGGCGAGCACGGGTTCCTCGCGCTCACGGTGCCGACCGAGTACGGCGGCCTCGGCCAGGACCATGTCGCGTTCGCGATGACCTGCGAGACGATCGCGCGGTACGGCTGCGCCTCGACCGCGATGTGTTACGTGATGCACATGGGCGCGGTCAACACGCTGATGCTCCGCCCCACCGAGGCGCTGATCGACAAGTACATCCGCCCGCTGAACAGCGGCAAGATCGGGACCCTCTCGTACTCGGACCCTGAGACGGGGTCGCACTTCTGGTACCCGATCTCCAGCGGGGCCGAGCGCTCGAACGGCGGCTACAACGTCCGCAAGAAGGCCTCGTGGACGACCTCCGGCGGGTTCGCCGACTTCTATGTCGTCCAGACGACCTCCCCCGACTTCACTGGGTACGACGACCTATCCGTCTTTGTCATCGACGGCGAGCATGTGAAATCACAGCCTTCGACCTGGGACGCGCTCGGACTCAGAGGCAACCAGTCGGGCCCGATCGAGGTTGACGGCGTCGACATCCCCGGCGAGCAGATCGTCGGCCCCGAGGGCGACGGCGCCGCCTCCAACGACGAGTCGGTCGATCCGTGGTTCCTGATCGGGTCATCAAGCGTCTGGAACGGGATCGCGATGGGCGCGATCGACATCGGCAAGCGCCAGACGACGCGCAAGCGCCACGTCGACGTCGGCCTGCGCGTCGCCGACTACCCGACGATCCAGGATTACATCGGCGAGGCCGTGATGGACACCAACGCCGCCCGGCTGTTCGTGTACTCGGTGGCGCAGGCGATGGACAACGCCACCGAGCACAACACGATCCAGCCGCCCCCGGGCGAGTTCGCGCGCGCGAACTTCCTGCACTGGGCGTGGCAGATCAAGTTCATCGCGGCCAAGAACACCGCCCATGTCGTCGACAAGATGCTCCACGCCTGCGGCGGCACCGGCTACAAGCGCGACATGGAGCTCGAGCGCTACCTCCGCGACGCCAAGGCAGGCTGGGTGATGGGCCCGACCAACGAGGTCCTGCGCCAGTTCGTCGGCAAGGCGGTCCTGCTCGGGTTCGAGAGCCTCGACTACTGGAACCAGCACTACAACCGCCGCGCGGTCGAGAACGAGATCAAGAAACTCGACGCCGACGGCAAGCGCGAGCTGGCCGAGCAGCTGCTCGCGGAGGTCGAGAAGGCCTCGGCGCCCGCGGCCTCCTAGGAGGAGACTCAGCCGTGGCGGTCCTCGTCAACGGGCTACGCCCGACCGAGCCGGGCGTCGAGTTCTACCGGGTGGCCCCGGGCGGGGCCACCGCGGTGGCGCTCGAGGGCGACGACCGCGTCCGCCTGATCGACCGCCACGGCGGCCAGACGGCGGAGCTCACCGCCAACGGTGGCGCGGGCCTCTCGGCGCTCGGTCTCGAACCCGACGCCAAGTCGAAAGCCCTGCAGCTGTTCGGCCGGGATTCCAGGCCGGGCAGCGAGCTCGAGCTCGTCACCCAGGCCGCCACCACCCTGATCGTGGCTGCGCCGGGAGGACGGATCGTCGACGGCGACCCGCCGGCCTCCGAGCTGCTGATCGAGGTCCGCCGCGCGAAGCCGACCACCCGCGAGCAACCGGAGCTACCGCCACCGCTGGCTGAGCCCCGGCTCGACTTCCGCGTCGAGGAGGCCAGCGCCCTCAGCTACGAGGTCAAGCAGGGCGAGTACATCCAGGTGATCGATGTCCAGGGCCGCCAGTGCTCGGACTTCCTCGCGTTCCACCGCGCCAAGCTCGAGAACGGCCTCGAGCGCGGCCTCGACGCCACGGTCACGAGGACCCTGATGGGCCAGGCGTACCCGACACCCGGGCTCCAAGGGAAGTTCTACGACCTCGACATGGACCCGCTGGTCGAGGTGATCAGAGACACGGTCGGCCGCCACGACACGTTCGCGCTCGCATGCCAGGCCAAGTACTACGACGATCTCGGCTACCCCGGCCACATCAACTGCACCGACAACTTCAACGGCGCGCTCGAGCGGTTCGAGATCACGCCCCGCAAGGGCTGGGAGGCGCTGAACTTCTTCTACAACACCGCGTTTGACTCGAACATGCAGCTGATCTCGGACGAGCCCTGGTCGCGTCCCGGGGACTACGTGATGCTGCGAGCGATGAGCGACCTCGTGTGCGCCTCGTCGGCCTGCCCTGACGACATCGACCCATCGAACGCCTGGGAGGTGACAGATGTCCATGTGCGCGTGTATTCGCCACAGAACCGGTTCTCGGTGGCCATCGCCCACCGCGTGACCGCGGACGCCCCGCCGGTTCTCACTCAGGAGACGGCGTTCCATCCACGCACGAGCGCCCTGACGAGGTCGTTCGTCGAGTACCGCGGCTATTGGCTGCCGCACTGCTTCAACAACGAGGGCGGGATCGCCGAGTACTGGGCCTGCCGCGAGAAGGTCGTGGCCATGGACCTCTCACCCCTTCGCAAGTGGGAAGTGCTTGGTCCCGACGCCGAGACCCTGATCCAGAAGACCATCACCCGCGACGCCCGCAAGCTGTCGGTCGGGCAGGTCGTCTACACCGCGATGTGCAACGAGACCGGCGGGATGATCGACGACGCCACCGTGTTCCGCCTCGGCGACAACAACTTCCGCTTCGTGGGCGGCGACGAGTACGACGGGGTCTGGCTGCGCGAGGTGGCGGAGCGCAACAACATGCGAGCCTGGGTCAAGCCAAGCACCGACCAGCTCCACAACGTCGCGGTCCAGGGCCCGCTCAGCCGGGACGTCCTCAGCGACATCGTCTGGACCCCGCCGACGCAGCCCTCGCTACAAGAGCTCAAGTGGTTCCGCTTCCTCGTCGGAAGGATCCAAACCCACGACGGGATCCCGATCATCGTCTCGCGCACCGGGTACACGGGCGAGCTCGGGTACGAGGTGTGGTGCCACCCATCCGACGGCCCCGCGGTCTGGGACGCGATCTGGAACGCCGGCGAGCCGCACGGGATCAAGCCCCTCGGTCTCGAGGCGCTCGACATGCTGCGGATCGAATCCGGTCTGATCTTCGCCGGCTACGAGTTCGACGACCAGGTCGACCCGTTCGAGGCGGGCATCGGCTTCACGGTCGCGCTCGCGACGAACGACGAGGACTTCATCGGCCGCGACGCGCTCCTCGAGCGCAAGGAGCATCCACAGCGGCGGCTGGTAGGCCTGGAACTGGAGGGCAACGAAACCGCCGGCCACGGCGACCCGGTCTATGTGGGCCGACAAAAGGTCGGCGTGGTCACATCCGGGACTCGGAGCCCGATCCTCAAGCGCTCGATCGCGCTCTGCCGGATGGCTATTCAGTACGCGGAGATCGGCACCGAGGTCGAGGTCGGCAAGCTCGACGGGCTCCAGAAACGGATTCCCTCCCAGGTCGTGCGGATCCCGTTCTACGACCCCGAGAAGACCCGACCGCGGTCCTGAGGGCTATCGTGACTGCCGTGTCCGATCGGGAGGGAGTGGCACGCCTCACCCGGGTGGCCCGTCCAACTCAGAGCACCGGCGGCCTGATGCCTCCGCTGCGGCCGCCGGCCAAACCGGAAGCTCCCCCCAAGCACGCCAACCTGCCCCCCGCCACCGGCATCGCGAGGCTCACTCCCAAGGCGCCCGCGGTCGTCGAGGCGGCCAAGGCGTTCCGCCAGGTCATGGGGCGGTTCGCCACCGGCGTAACCGTGGTGACGACGGTCGAGCGCGACGCGGTGCACGGCATGACCGCAAACGGGTTCCTCTCGGTCTCGCTCCGCCCCCCGCTGGTGCTGGTGTCACTCGGCCGGTGCAAGATGAACGAGATGCTCCCCCGCAGCGGGCGCTACGGGATCAGCGTCCTGTCACACGAGCAGCAGCACTTCGCGGCGCACTTCGCCGCCCAGATGGCGTCGCCGGTCGAGCCGACGTTCACCTGGCAGGGCGGCCTCCCACTGCTCGAGGGCGCGCTCGCCCACCTCGTGTGCCGGGTCGTCGACGTCCACCGCGCCGGCGATCACGTGTTGTGGATCGGCGAGGTCGAGTACCTCGACCACCGCGACGACGAGCCGCTGCTGTTCTACACCGGCCGGTTCGGCACGATGCAAGAGATCACCGACCGCGCGTCCCACCGGTAGCCGTCAGCGACAGCCCAGCCCTGGCCATGTGGACAAATGGGCGCAAACTAACCCTCGGGCGCGATCCAGATCAGGCAGTCGGTCCGGCGCCGCACACGACGGGCCGCCAGCCGCAGCTGCCAGCGCGGGGTGCGCCGCATGTCGGGCCCGAGCACGACCAGCGACGCCCGGCGCTCTGAGATCAGTTCGACCAGCGCCGCCAGCGGCCGCCGGCTCGAGATCCGCTGAAGTTCGGTGCCGATCCCGAGCGCGCTCGCCCGAGCCGCGGTCGCCCGGACCGCCTCGAGATCCTCCTCGTGCGGCAGAGTCGCGTATTCACGGGCGAGCATGATCGTCGTCGGGTACGGCGGCAACATCATCAGGTTCGCGATGATCAGCCGGGCGCCGACGTCGAGCGCGGAGTCGAACGCCATCCGCTCGGCGCGCGGGTCGATGCGCACCGAGAACGTGGCCAGGATCACCGGGCGCGGTGCCGCGCGCGTCGTCGCCGCCACGTCCTCGACCGGGGTGTCGTGCCTGACTTCGCTCATCGCCGCACGTTGACGAGGATCTTAACGCCGCTCCCTTGTTGACCATGTTTATACAAACTGGTATAAGAGCGGCGGCCTCGCACGGAGGATCGGTCACGCAGGCAAAACCGCGACAGGGCACCTGAGTCCCAGGAGGGAAAAGTTGGCCACAGCGACTGTCGAGGAGGTACAGCTCCTCAAGACCCTGCGATGGTGGGATGGATTCGTCATCGCGCTGTGCAACCCCGGGTTCCTGCTCGGCAGCCTCGGCTTCACCCTCGGCATCTTCGGCACGGTCGGGTCGATCGTCCTGTGGGGCGCCTCGGCGATCATCGGGATGCTCCAGGCATGGATCTACTCCGAGCCGGCGACGATGTTCGGCAACCGCAGCGGCGGCATCTCCCTGTACGCCCACGAAGGCTGGAGGAAGTACACGACGCTCGTCGGGCCGCTGTCGGCGTTCGGCTACTGGATCGGCTGGTCGGTCGTTCTTTCGATCTTCGGCAAGATCATCGGCGACCTGGCCCAGGCCCAGTGGTGGCCTCACTCCACGTGGACCGTCACGATCTTCTCGAACCACCTCGGTCTCCCCCACTTCATCGCGATCGGGACGATCCTCGTGGTGTGGATGTTCAACATCTTCGGGCTGCGCCCGGCCGTCTGGTTCAGCTACGCCTGCGGCATCCTGCTGATGATCCCGCTGGCGCTGTTCATCATCGTCCCGTACTTCACCGGCGACTGGCACTCGTCCAACGTCCACGCAACGTTCGCCGGTCCGTGGGGCGGATTCAAGGTCGCAATCGTGTACATGTTCATCCTCGCCTGGTCCACGTACGGCACCGAGGCGTGCGCGACGTTCGCGCCCGAATACCAGGACACCAGGCGCGACACCGCCCGGGCGCTGCGGAGCGCTGCGGCATTCATGCTGTTCGTGTGCATCTTCGTGCCGCTCGGCCTCGGTGGCGTCACGGGCCCGGTCACGAACGGGGCCGAGGGCCAGTTCTACACCGCGGCCATGTCCCAGATCGTCGGCCACGGGGCCGCGAGCTTCTTCACGATCTGCATCATCGCCAGCCTGTTGCTGTCGATGACCTCATCGACTGCCGACGCCGGCCGCGCGCTGTTCGGCATCTCCCGCGCCGGGATGACAATCAAGCAGCTCGGCGTGCTCAATCGGTTCCACGTCCCCGCCCGGGCGATGACCGTCGACCTGATCGTGAACGTGGCGCTGGTCATCTTCATCACCTCGAACCTGGCGATCCTGTACATGAGCAACATCGGGTACGTGCTCTGCCACGTGTTCGCGCTCAGCGCGTTCCTGCTGCTGCGTCGCGACCGGCCGAACTGGCCACGCCCGATCAAGGTCGGCGCGATCTGGCTGCCGATCGCGGGGTTCCTGTGCGTGCTCAATGCGGTGTTCCTGTTCGTGGGCGCGCTCGCCCCGAAGCTCAACGGTTACGGCACCTGGGCCGACTTCGCGATTGGCATCGGCGTGCTCGTGGGTTCGCTGATCTTGTTCTTCTACCGGCGGATCGTGCAGGACGGCGAGAGCGTGCACTGGAGCGAGCCCACGCCTGACGTGCCCGATCAGGAAGAGCTCGCCGAGCTCACCGCTCCGTCGGTGGTGCCCGCGTAACAAAGGAGAAGGCATGAGCACGATCGTCGTCGGCTACGACCATACGCCCGGGTCGCAACGGGCGCTCGAGCGCGGCGCGACCCTTGCCAAGGCCCTGGGAGCGAAGCTCGTAGTGACCAGCGTCGCCCCGGTGATGTTCAGCGCCGGTCGCTCAGGCGGACCGATCGACCCGACCGATACTCCCGAGGACCACGCCAAGGAGCTCGCTACCGCACGCGAGTATCTCGAGGCGCAGGGGATCGAGGCCGACTATCAGGCCGCCATCGGCGAGCCCGCCGACGCGATCGTTCAGCTCGCGAACGAGCGACAGGCCGAGATGATCGTCATCGGGACCCGCGAGCCAAACATAATCCAGCGTCTGACCGGCCAGAGCGTCAGCGAGTCGGTCACGCACCATGCGCACTGCGACGTGCTGATCGTGCATCACCCGCACGACGGCGATTAGCTGGCTAACGTCCCGGCCGTGTCCAACGATGCGGCCGGACGTGAGGTGCTCCCGTACGGGTCCTGGACGACGCCGGTCACCTCGGCGATCGTCGTCGAGTCGGCCGTCGGTCTCTCGGAAGTCCGGGTGGACGGAGCGGACGTGATCTGGGCCGAGACCCGGCCGGCCGAGGGCGGCCGGACGCAACTGGTCCGCCGGCGTGCGGACGGCGCGCGAACCGATCTGCTTCCCGACGGGCAGAGCGCCCGGACCGCGGTGCACGAATACGGTGCCGGCGCCTGGTGGGCCCGCGACGGCGTGGTGTGGTTCGCGGCCTGGGACGATCAGCGGCTGTACCGGCTCGACATCGAGACGGGGAGCGCGGTACCGATCACGCCGAGTCCCGAGACGCCCCGCGGGGACCGATACAGCGACGGCGATGTGAGTCCCGACGGACGATGGATCGCCTGCGTGCGAGAACATCACCCCGCCGGCGGGCGCGGCGCGGTCGATGTCCGCAACGAGATCGTCAGGCTCGCCGCGCACGAGGATTCGGTCCCGGAGGTGCTCGTGACCGGCCCGGACTTCGTCGCGAACCCCCGCTGGAGTCCCGCCGGCGACCGTCTGTGCTGGATCGAGTGGGACCACCCGCACATGCCGTGGGACGCGACCAGGCTCATGGTGCGCGATCTGACCGGCGGCCAGGACACGGTGGTCGCGGGGGGCGCCGCCGAGGCGTGCCAGGACGCGAGCTGGCAACCCGACGGGTCGCTGGTGTTCATCAGCGACCGCACCGGCTGGTGGAACCTCTACCGGTGGTCCCCGGCCGACGGGACGGTCGCGCCGCTGACCCAGATCGCCGCCGACATCGGCGAGCCGCCGTGGACGCTCGGCGGGTCTCGTTACGCGCCGCTGCCCGACGGCCGGATCGTGTTCGCGCGGTGGCGCGACGGGTTTGACGGCCTCGCGGTCAGGCTGCCCGACGGCACCGTGTCCGATCTCGACCTCGACTTCTCGTCGGTCTCCTGCGTACGTGCAGCGGGCGGCTCCTCGGTGGTCCTCGCCGCCGGCACGCCCGCGGCCGAGCGGTCGATCTCGCGCGTGACGCTCGGAGACTCGGATGCGGTCAGCGAGCTCGTCACGCTGCGTCCCGCGCGCAATCTGGCCGACCTCGGCATCGACGCGGGGTATGTGTCGGCGCCCGAACCGATCGCGTTCCCTTCCGCGCGCGGCCGCACGGCGTATGGCCTGTTCTACGCGCCGGCAAATCCCGCCTGCGCACCCCCCGAGCGCGACCTGCCGCCCTTGCTGGTCGAGATCCACGGCGGCCCGACCGCCGCCGCGGTTCCGGTGCTGAGCGTCCGGCTTCAGTACTGGACGAGCCGGGGCTTCGCGGTCGTCGACGTCAATTACGCCGGCTCGACCGGTTACGGCCGCGACTATCGCGACTCGCTCCGCGGCGAGTGGGGGGTCGCCGACGTCGAGGACTGCCTGGCCGCAGCCCGCTGGCTGGCCGAACAGGGCCGGGTCGACCCGGCACGGCTTTGCATCCGCGGCGGCTCCGCGGGCGGGTACACGACGCTCGCGGCGCTCGCGCGGGCCGACACGCCGTTCGCGGCCGGCGCCGACCACTTCGGGTTGGCCGATCTCGAGGTCATCGCTCGCGAAACCCACAAGTTCGAGAGCCGCTACCTCGACAGCCTGATCGCGCCGTATCCGGAAGGCCGCGACGTCTACCGCGACCGGTCGCCGATCCACCACGTCGACGCGTTCGCCCGACCGCTGATCGTGGTGCAGGGATTGGAGGACGAGGTCGTCCCGCCGAACCAGTCCGAGATGATCGTCGACGCGCTGCGCGCCAAGGGCGTGCCGGTGGCGTATCTCCCCTTCGAAGGCGAGCAGCACGGCCTCCGGCGCGCGGAGAACATCCGCCGCGCGCTCGATGGCGAGCTCAGCTTCTACGCGCAGGTGTTCGGGTTCGAGCTCCCGGCGGCCGAGGGGATCGAGCCGGTGCCGGTCGAGAACCTCTCGAGCCACGAATAGCCCGGCCGGACGCCGGGCTGTGGACACTGCCGAGCGCGCGGAGCGGTCTCCCGGAAACTCAAGAGCGGAGCGCGCGAGGCCCGGAGCCGGATGCGTTCTACGTCGCGCTCGGCCGGATTCGCCGCCCACTCGAGCAGCGGCTCCAGCGAGAACACGGCGTCGTCGATCCCGGCGTGCGGGTCGCCGATCGCGGCGAACCTCGCCGGCACCGTCGCGATCGTGAAGTCCCGCGGATCCAAGCCGTCGTCCAGCTCATCCCAGGTGATCGGCGTCGACACCGTGCCATATCGGTTTCCCCGGACCGAGTACGCGCTGGCGATCGTGTGGTCACGCGCGTTCTGGTTGTAATCGACGAACACCTTGCGCGGATCGCGATCCTTGCGCCACCAGGTGGTCGTGGCATCGCCGGCGATCCTCCGCTCGACCTCGCGCGCGAACGCGAGCGCCGCCTCGCGCACCTCGCCGAACCCCCACCGCGGTTCGATCCGGACGTAGATGTGCAGCCCGTTGCCACCCGAGGTCTTGGGCCAGCCGACCGCGCCGATCTCGTCGAGCACCTCGTGGGCGACGGCTGCCACCCGGCGCACAGCGTCAAACGAAGCCTCAGGCATCGGGTCGAGGTCGATCCGCCACTCGTCCGGACGCTCGACGTCGGCGCACCGGGAGTTCCACGGATGGAACTCGACCGTGGCCATCTGCACGGCCCAGATCACGCTGCCGAGCTCAGTCACGCAGAGCTCATCCGCCGTGCGTCCAAAGCGGGGGAAGTAGATCTCCACGGTCTCCACCCAGTCCGGGGCGCCCTTCGGCAGCCGCTTCTGGTGGACCTTGTCGCCGTCGACCCCCTTCGGGAACCGGTGCAGCATGCACGGCCGCTCGCGCAGGCCCCGGACGATCCCGTCGCCGACGCTCATGTAGTACCGGGCCAGGTCGAGCTTGGTCTCGCCGCGCGCGGAGAAATACACCCTGTCCGGGCTGGAGACCCGAACGGTTCTCCCATCGACCTCGAGTTCGACGCTGTCGGCGGCGGCCACGCTCATCGGCAGGTTAGACCGGCCCCGCGGCCCGATCTCATCGAGACGACGACTGCAGCAACTCTTGCGCCGCCCGCTCGCCGCTGCGGAGCGCTCCCTCCATCAGCCCATGCCAGGCGCCGGCCGTGTGCTCGCCGGCGAAGAACAGCGGCCCGACGGGCCTCCGGAGCGCCTCGGTGTCCATCGGGAGCGTCGCCGAACGCGCCGAGTAGGCCCCCCGCACCCAGCGATCATCGGCCCAGGTGGAGAGCACCGCGCCGGCCGCGTCGAGGTCGAGGTCGGGGCGAAGTCGCCGCAGCGACTCCAACCACCGGTCTGGCCCATGCCGAATCTCGAGCATCTCGAGCGCTGCGGGCGAGCCCGCGAACGCAGCCACGAACGGCACCGGATCGCCATCCGGACCCAACTGCGTGTAGCACCAGTAACGCTCGGGCACGGACAGCGTCTGGCTCGGCGGCGCCGGACGGCTCAGAGCAACGAACAGCTTCGCGACCTGGCCGTAACGGACCGCCCCTTTCCCGGGCGGCAGCGGCGGGTCGAAGCCGATCGCATCGACCACCGAGGCCGGAACGGCGATCACGGCGGCGTCGGCGACCGCCTCCCACCCATCCCCGGAGACGGTCACGCCACCGTCGTGCCACAAGACCCTCGCCACCGGCGCGGACAGACGAACCGCACCGCCGAGCCCCGCGGTGAGCCCGCGCGCGATGCGGTCGTTGCCGCCCCTGCACCGTGTGCGTGTCGAAATCACCGAACGCCGCCGCCCCCTCCGCCAGCGCGCCGGCATCGAGGTCGTCAGCGCCGTACCCGCAGCTGACCTCGAGGCGCGCGATGATCGCCTCGCGCACAGCCGGTTCCAACCCCGAAGCACCGAGCGCCTCCGCCACCGTGGCGCCACCGGCGGGCGGCGGCGCCTCCCCGATCCGCGCCATCGCGCAGTCCACCTCCGCGGCCGAGACCGGGCGCGCGCCACCCTTCGGCTCACGCGCGCCGTACAGGGTTCCTTTGCGCACCAGCGCCAGCCCGAGGCGTTCCGCCACCGCCATCACGGTCTTGTCGTGGGGCAGGATGAACTCGGCCCCGCGCTCGGCCACAGCGCCGGCGAACGGAACCGACCACACGCGTCCCCCGACCCGATCACGAGCCTCGAACACCTCCACCTCGACGCCGGCGCGGTGCAGCGCATCGGCGGCCGCGAGTCCCGCGAACCCCGCCCCGACCACGATCACCCGCACGGCGCTACTCGGGCTCGATCTTCCAGGTGGGGGTCTTCGCGAGCTGCTGGCGGTAGCGTCGCTTGTGGAACGGGTGCCCGAACATGCTCCAGGCGGTCAAGCCGAACGCCACCACGATCAGCCCCCCCAGCGCCTTTCCGATCACGATGAACGCGACCACGCACACCAGCGAGAGCGCGCTGAGGAGCAACGGCACGCGGCGGTAGCGCAATTGCGTCCGGCGCAGCTCCGCGTACTCCTCGACCGGGATCCGGCGGGTGTTCCAGGTCCGGCCGCACTTCTCGCACGTCCACCGCTCCCCGTAATGCAGGTAGCGGCGCTCGCCGCACTCGCAGTCGATCGTGATCCGCGGACCCCGTCGGATCGATCGCGGAAGCGTCGCCTCCTCGCTCGGCGCCTCGCTGGTCATCTCAGTGCTGCGGTGGATCCCATCCTTCGAGCACGGGCGCCTTCCAGTCCGAGCCCACAGTCCGCGACCGCTCCACCCACGGCCCGAGCTCCGGCTGAGGGAACTTGCAGTGGCGTTCCTTCAACGCGACCCCGTACGAGCTGCCCGACTGCAGGTGCTTGATCAGGACCTTGCGCGCGAGCTCGTTCTCGCGCCCGGGCGGGATCGCGAAGTAGATCTTCAGGAACGAGTTCGAGTACCGGTCGAACACCGCCGGCACGCCGTCCTCCTCGAGCAGCTCGATGTCCTCGAGCCAGTTGATGTCCTCGCCGGGAGTCGCCGCGAGCAGGTCGATGTCCTGCACCAGCGACATGTCCTCCTGGTAGGGGAACCGCTTGCCGGCGAGATACTCGGCGTCGATCGACGCCGTGTATTCGGTCTCGCTCATGCGCGCTCACCTCCGTTACCGCCCACGACCGGACCCGCGGCCACGCCTTCCGCAGCCGCCTCGAGGAAGTCGATCGGGTTCTCGACGTGGCGCTCGAGCAGTCGCTCGATCCGGGCGAGCGTCCGCTCCTCGGACACGCCCGGGATGTAGTCCGTGCCGGCGAGTGGCACGCGAGCCATCGCGGACGCCTCGACGGTCAGCGCGCACAGATCCTCGGGCTCGAGGCTGTGGACGTCGGTCTTCCCGCACGCCCGCGCCAGCATCTGGCACTCGAGTGTCATCGCGTGCAGGAAGTTGTACACGCGCTGAGCGGCATCGTCGACGACGAGCCGGCGCCTGAGCTCCGGATCCTGGGTGGTGATCCCGACGGGGCAGCGGCCGGTGTGGCAGTGGTAGCACTGGCCGGCTGGCACGCCCACCGTCCCCTCGTAATCCGTCACGCCCGGGATCTCCTTGTTGCAATTCAAAGCCATCAGCGCGGAGTGGCCGATCGCGATTGCGTTCGCCCCGAGCGCGATCGCCTTGGCGACGTCCGCGCCGTTGCGGATCCCGCCGGCGACGACCAGGTCGACCTCGTCGGCCATCCCGACGTCCTCGAGCGCACGCCGCGCCTCGGGGATCGCCGCCATCAGCGGGATCCCGGTCTCCTCGGTGGCGATGTGCGGGCCCGCGCCGGTCGACCCCTCGGCGCCGTCCAGATAGATGATGTCCGGCCCGCACTTGGCCGCCATCCGCACGTCGTCGTAGACGCGGGCCGCGCCCAGCTTGAGCTGGATCGGGACCTCGTAGTTCGTGGCCTCGCGGATCTCCTGGATCTTCAGCGACAGGTCGTCGGGGCCGAGCCAGTCGGGATGCCGCGCCGGGGAGCGCTGGTCGATCCCGACCGGGAGCGAGCGCATCTCGGCGACCTGCTCGGTGACCTTCTGGCCCATGAGATGCCCGCCGAGCCCGACCTTGCAGCCCTGCCCGATGAAGAACTCGACGGCGTCGGCCAGCATCAGGTGATGCGGGTTGAAGCCGTAGCGGCTCTGGATCACCTGGTAGTACCACTTCGTGGACAGGTCGCGTTCGGGCGGGATCATCCCGCCCTCGCCTGAGCACGTGGCAGTGCCGGCCATCGAGGCGCCCTTGGCGAGCGCCATCTTGGCCTCGAGCGACAGCGCCCCGAAGCTCATGCCGGTCACATAGATCGGGATGTCGAGCTCGATCGGCTTCTTGGCGAAGCGCGCGCCGAGCACGGTCTTGGTTACGCACTTCTCGCGGTAGCCCTCGATCACGAACCGCGTCAGCGTCCCGGGCAGGAACATCAGCTGGTCCCAGTGGGGGATCTCCTTGAACACCGAGAACCCGCGCATCCGGTAGCGACCGAGCTCGGCCTTGACGTGGATGTCGTCGATCACCTCGGGGGTGAAGATCCGGCTGCGCCCGAGCCGGTTCTGGGCCATAGGAGCGTTCTCGTCAGCCATGGTGGGTGGGTGGGCTCCTTTCTAGAGGACGAGCTTGCGCTCGGATGGCTCGAGCGAGTCGTAGTTGTAGAGCTTCTTTCCGCACACGAACTTCTGGAGCTCGGGCGGGTCGCCCAGACCGTAGATCCCGAACTTCCGGGTCACGAACTCGGTGTCGGCGTCGGTCCACTCGCCGGGCACGCAGTCGATCCCCAGCGAGGCGACCTTGCCCCCGACGTAGATCACGCCGTCGTACATCGAGTCGCCGAGGCCGTGGCCGGCGTTGCCACAGATGATCTGGCGGCCCCGCTGCATCATGAAACCGGTCATCGAGCCGACATCCCCGAGCACGATGATCGTCCCGCCCTTCTGGTCGATCCCGGTCCGGGCGCCGACCCGGCCGTGCACGACCACGTCTCCTCCGCGGAGCGCGGCCGCGGTCAGCGACCCGCCGTTGCCATCGATCACGCACACCCCGGACATCATGTTCTCGCACGCCGACCAGCCGACGCGGCCGGTGATGTGCACCTCGGGCCCGTCGATCAGCCCGGCCGCGAAGTAGCCGAGGCTGCCCTCGAAGGTGATGACGCAGCGAGCCAGGATGGCGACACCGAGCGAGTGCTTGGCGCCCGGGTTGCGAACCGTCACCTCGCGCACGCCGAGCTCGTAGATGAGCCGGCGCAGCTCGAGGTTGATCTGTCGCGTGGTCAGGTCGCGGGCATCGAAGCTCGCCCGGTCGCCGTCGATCTCGGATGTGCCGGGGACGCGCTCGTCGAGCTCGACCAATCCACGGGGATCGAACCGAGCCGGCGGGGCTACCGTGTCCATACCATCACCTCGCTCTCGTACGGGTCATACGTCTCGATCTCGTGGTCGATCACGGCGCGGATCGCGATCTCCTCGGAGGCGAGCACGACCATGTCCTCGCCCTCGTACAGCACCAACGGCTTGGCCGCGAGCTCGTCCTTGGCCATCCCGAGCGCGTCTTCGGACACGCAGATGTAGGTGAACACGCCGTCGAGGTCCTCGAGGCTGTGGCGCATCGCGTCCTCGAGCGACGCGCCGTCCTGCATCCGCTGCGCGAGATACACCGCGATGATCTCCGAGTCGCAGTCGGACGCGAACCGGTGGCCGAGCCGCTCCAACCGCCGGCGCCATTGGTGGTAGTTCGTCAGCTGCCCGTTGTGGACGACCGCCACGTCCGAGAACGGATACGCCCAGTACGGGTGGGCGTTGGAGATGTCGACGTCGGACTCCGTCGCCATCCGCACGTGCCCGATCCCGTGGGTGCCGACGTAGCTGTCGAGCTTGTAGGCCGTGCCGACCGTGGTCGCGTCGCCGAGGTCCTTGATGATCTCGAGCGCCGAGCCCGCCGAAAGGACCTCCGCGCCCGGGACGGACTCGACGTAGTCGGCGAGGTGCTTGAGGTCGCCGTCGTAGGACAGTCCCGCCGCGATCGTGTACTCGTTGATCTCCTCCAGCGAGGTCACCGTCGCGCCGGCCGCGCGCATCCGCGCCTGCACCTCGTGCCGGCGCCGGCGCAGCCGGTCGGCGTGCTCGAGGTCACCGTTGCCGCCGCCGTCGTCGAGCTTGATCCTCAAGATCAGATCCGCGGTCGGCCGGTGGTATAGCGCGTACCCGGTCGAGTCAGGTCCCCGGTGCTTCATCGACTGGAGCATGCGGGTCATGTCCGCACCCAGCCGGTGAGGGTCCTTTCCATCCCGATAGATGATTCCGGCGATCCCGCACACTAGGGGAGCACCTCGAGATACTCGTCGCGCTCCCAGTCGGTCACCGCTGCCAGGTAGCGCTCCCACTCGTCGCGCTTGTAGTGGTTGAAGACCTTGTACAGCCGGCCCGGGATTGCCGCGCGAATGACCTCGTCCTTGGCCAGCGCGTCGAGCGCGGCGCCCAGGCTGTCGGGCACCTTCTCGATCTCCTGGCCCTCGACCAGCAGGTCGTACGTGTTGCCCTGCTGGGGTTCGCCCGGGTCGACCTTGCGCCGGATGCCGTCGAGGCCGGCCTGCATCAGCGTGGCCACGGTCATATACGGGTTGCACGAAGAGTCGACACCGCGGTACTCGAACCGGCCACCGGAGGCGACGCGCACGGTCGTCGTGCGGTTCTGCCAGCCCCAGTTCTTGTAGATCGGCGCCCAGAACCCGGTGTCCCACATCCGGCAGTACGAGTTCACCGTCGGGTTGCCGACGCACATCAGCGCCGGGAAGTGGTCGAGCATCCCGCCGAGGAAGTTCAGCGCGATCTCCGACAGCTTGGCCGGCCCGTCGGGGTCGTAGAAGACGTTGTTGCCGTCCTCGTCGCAGAGCGTGAAGTGGTGGTGATGGCCGTTGGCCGAGACGCCCGTGAACGGCTTGGGCATGAACGAGGCGAGCAGACCGTGCTTTCGCGCCACCGCCGCGCACACCTGGCGGTAGGTCGTGATGTTGTCGGCGGTCCGCAGCGGCCGGTCGAAGCGGAAGTTCAGCTCGAGCTGGCCCGGGGCGTCCTCGTGGTCGCCGTAGCTCATGTCCAGGCCGAGCGCCTGCCCGTACTCGACGACGTCGAGCAGCACCGGACGGAGCTCCTCGAACTGATGGATGTGGTAGCAGTAGGGCTTGGTCACGCCCTCGAGCTCCGCCCCCTCGACCAGCGGGCGCTTCAGCCACATCATCTCGGGCTCGATCCCGATCAGGAACTGGTAGCCGAGCTCCTGCTCGAACTCATGCGCGACCCGCTTGAGGTTCTGGCGGCAGTCGGCGTCGAGCAGCTCGCCGGTCTCGGTGTCGTAGCAGTCGCAATAGACGCGCGCCACCCGCGAGTCCCACGGCAGCACCGCGAACGTGTCGAGGTCCGCCACCGCGGCCAGCTCCGACTCCTCGGGCCCGAACCCGATGTAGTTGCCGTGGCGGTCGGTGAACAGGTTGGCGGTGGCGCCGTACACGAGCTGATAGCCGCGCTCTGCCACCTGGGGGAAGAATGAGGACACGACGCCCTTGCCCATCACCCGGCCGGTCACCGAGACCTGCTGGAAGAACACGTACTTGATGCCCTGGGCCTCGATCCGCCGCGTCAGCTGCTCGATCTGCTCGGCCCGCCCGGGCGCGTTGCGCGCCTCCTCGAGCGTCGCCGGGGGCGGCGCTATCCGCGGGCTGGCCAGCACCGTCTCGACGTTCCCGCCCAGCAGCATCGCGGGAGCGTTCGGGTCGCCGCCGTCGACTGTCACCGCCATGTCCTCTCCTTTCTTGCACCCCGTTCGGCCAGCCACCAGAGATGCCGACCGGACGGACGCGTTCACGCTCCCACACGGCCCCCGGCAGCCCGAAGACCGTTGTACAAATTCGTACAGACGCCGTTATACCATCTGCCGAAGGCCGAGGCAAGCGTTCGCTTCGCTCTCAGCCGTGTCGACGGGCGACTTGACCTCGCACCACTGGTTCCCTTAATCTCTCATGCCTACTGCGCAATGCTGTTGCGCATCACGCAACGATGGAGCAACCGATGCCTGATCCTCTCCCCGACTCCGTCCCAGTTCTCGTCATCGGCGCCGGCGTCCACGGCCTATCGACCGCCTGGCATCTCGCGAAGCGGGGCCAGCGCGTGCTGGTCGTGGACAAGACGAGCGTCGCCGCCGGCGCGTCCGGGATCGCCTGCGGTGTGATCCGCAACAACTACTTCCAGCCGGCGATGTCCGAGCTGATGGCGGCCTGCGTCGAGGTGTGGGCATCGGACCCCGACGCGCTCCACTATCACGGCACCGGCTACGTCGCGCTCGGGCCGCCGGCGCAGGAGAGCGATCTGATCGAGGTCCACGAGCGCCAGCAGCGGATCGGGTACCCGTCGGAGCTGTACGTCGGCGAGGAGGCGGTCGCGGCTCACATGCGCTCGCTGTACTCCGACTGGCGCGCCCCCGGGCTCACGGTCTGCCTGCACGAGCGCGCCGGCGGGTTCGCGTTCAACAAGGAGTCGATGGAGGGCCTCGCCGGCAAGGCCCTCGCCGCGGGCGCCGAGATCCGGACCGGCGTCGAGGTCACCGGCTTCGACCTCGACGACTCGAGCGCGGTCACCGCCGTCCACACGAGCCACGGGACGATCCACCCCGACCAGGTCGTGGTCGCGGTCGGCCCGTGGATCGCCTCCATCTGGGCGCTGCTCGGCTTGCCGGCGCGGATCGACGTCCGCCAGCCCGACGGCTCGCTCGAGCGCGACCTGCCGATGTGGACCTACTGGTATCTGCAGGAGGGCGAGATCGAGTTCGACCCGGCCCGGTTCGTCACCGATGACGGCAGCGAGTCACCCGTGCTCCACGTCGACAGCGATCAGACGCTGCGCGACGACGAGGCCCGGCTGATCACGAGCGAGCCCTGGGGCGTGTACTTCAAGCCCGACCGCCACACCGTCCAGGGCGGCGCGCAGCCGCTGCGGCTCGGCCACACCATCGACCTCGATCCGTACCCGACCGGCACGGTCGAGCCGTCATTCCCGGACATGTGGTGCGCGGCGCTGTCTCACTGCCTCGGCCGGTTCGAGGGCGCCCGCCCCAACTACCGCCAGACCCGCAGCGGCGGCGCCGGAGCGTTCACCGTCGACAACTTCCCGGTGTTCGACCACATGCGACCGAACGTGTTCGTCGCCGCCGACTCGAATCACGGCTACAAGATGATCGCCGTCGGCCGCGAGATCGCGCGCGTGCTCGCCGGCGAGCACTCCTCGCTGCTGCACCCGTTCCGCTTCGAGCGGTTCGAGTCCGGGGACCTGCACCCGGTGTCGCACAGCCCCTATCCCTGGAGTTAGGGGAATCCCCGGGGCCGCCTTGCGGCGGCATCCGTGGGACCTGGCGGGCCCGTCCGGACCTTAGGTTACGGGCGCGACGACCACCGGCGCGGTCGTGGGCGCGGGCGTCCCCCCGGCGGGTTCCTGCGTGACCAGCACCGCGCTGACCCCGCTCAGGTTGCCGGGAACGCCGACCGACGCCGCCCCGCTCGAAGTGACGCCGAACAGCGTGCCGGTCGGCGTCGGTGGCGCGCTCCCGCGCTGCACCCACATCTCGTAGATCCGGCCGGCGGGCAGCTGCGGCAGGCGGTGCACGATCAGGTCGCCGCGACCGCCGGCGATCCGGAGCTCCGCGCTCCCCGTCGAGGCCTGGATCACGCGGGTCCCGCCGGAGCCGCCCGAGCTGAGCGCCACCGCGACGATCACGGCGACCACCACCGCCGCGAACGCACCGCCCCAGGCGACCATCGGCCGCCACGAGCGCACGGTCCGGACCGGCGTCGTGCGGCCCGCCGCTTGCGCCTTCGGCGTCGCCCTCACCTCGGTGAGCACCCGCCGGCGGAGGTCCTTGGGCACCTCGAGCTGCAAGCCCGCTTCGGGTAGCGCGCCCGTGATCTGCTCGAACTCCGCGACCTCCTTCTGGCAGGCGGCGCAGTCGGCGAGGTGCCGGCGGAACGAGTCGACCTCGGACGGCTCGAGCGCGCCGAGCACGTACGCGGCGGCGTCGTCGCCGCACTTGTGCCCGTTCGTCTCGCCGCTCATACGGTGACCCTCGCCGCCTCGCCGAGGACGTAGCGCATCTTCGTCATCCCGAGCCGCATCCTCCCCTTCACGGTACCTGGCGGCAGGTCGAGCATCTTGGCGATCTCGTTATGGGTGAAGCCGCCGAAGTAGGCGAGCTCGATCACCTGCCGCTGGTCCGGCGGCAGCTCGTCGAGCGCGGTCCGCACCTGGCGGGCCTCGTCGCGACGCAGGACCTCGGCGTCGGTCGAGTCAGGCGCGGGGAGGCGCTCCGCGAGCCCGTCGTCGCTGACGTCGCGGCTGTCCCGCGACCCCTGGCGGCGGAAGGCGTCGATCGCCCGGTTGTGGACGACGGTCAGCACCCACGAACGCAGGCTGCCGCGGCTTCGGTCATAGCCGGTGCCGCTGCGCCACAGCGACAGGAACGCCTCCTGGACGATGTCCTCGGCGGCCGACCGCCGGCCGCACATCCGGTAGGCGAGTGAGAACGCCGCCGACGCGTGCCGGTCGAAGATCACCTCGAACGCCCGCACCTCGCCGTCGAGGACGAGCTGCATCAGCTCCTCGTCGGCGAGTCCGCGCAGGTCCCCCGAGCGAAATCGTCCGCGCGATCCGAGCATGGGCCATCTTATCCCGGTCCCCCGAGCGAGCGGCTCACTTCGCCCGCCGCCTTACGGAGCGGAGCGCGCAGCGCCCGGCGGGTGCTCGCCGGCAGGCGCGCCGCCGGGCCCTGCAACCCCACTATCGCGACCAGCTCTCCCCCGCGCCCCACGACCGGCGCCGCCAGTGCATTGAGATCGGGCTCGCGCTCGCCGACCGCTTCGGCGACACCCGACGCGCGCACGGCGTCGAGCTCGGTCGCGAGCGTCTCGCGGTCGGTGATCGTCCGCTCGGTGAACGCGACGAGCTCGCCTGCGAGGCCCCGGTCGCCCGGCCCACCGGGTACGCCGAACGCGAGCATGACCTTGCCGGCTGCGGTGGCGTGCGCGACGCTCGGCCGGCCGAGCCGCGCCATGCTGACCACGCTCGACGACGATGGCACGAAGTCGACGGTGATCGCCTCGCCGCCGCCGGCGACCGACAGCGTCGCGGTCTCCCCGGTCTCCTGCACGAGCCAGGTCAGCCACGGCCGCGCCCGCTCGCGCACGTCGAGCTGTCCGAGCACCCGGTCTGACAGCGCCACCAGCTTCAGCCCGAGCCGGTACGGCCCGTCGGGCGAGCGCTCGACAAACCCGCCAGCCTCGAGCGTGGCCAGCAGCCGGGACGCGGTGCTCGCGTTGACGCCGATCCTCCGCGCGAGCTCGTTGACGCCGAGCCCGGACTCGCTGCGGGCGACCTCGTCGAGCAGCGCGAGCGCGCGCGCCACCGACGCCACCCGCTGCCGGGATCCCGCGCTCACGGACGGCGGTTGCGCGGTCCGGCGTCGCGGGAGTTGCGCGAGCCGCGGACGTTCGCGATCATCGTCGGGCGGGTCGACTCGAGCGAGCGCATCACAGTCACGTCGAGCCCGCCCTCGGCGAACAGGTCGCGCGAGTAGGCGACGCGCTCGTCGCGTCCCGCGTAGATCAGCTCCTCGAGCTCGAGCACGGCGGTCGTGCGGCGCACCCCGAGCAGCTTGCCGGCGCGCTCGCGCGGGTTGAGCAGCGACGGGATCACGCGCGTTCGCGCGTAGGTGACCGGCACGCCGAGCGCGAGGAGCACGTCGAGCACCATCTGGCCCCGCTCGAGCGCCTCGCGGAGCGTGCCGTCGTCGGGGATCGACACCCTCGGATGGACCACATCGAACATCACCGCCACCGGCGCGTCGTTGGCGACCAGCGTCCGCGCGATCGTGATCGCCGGCGCGATCGGCGCGAGCCCGAGCGCCTCGCCGACCTCGGACCCGACGGCGCGGCGCTCGATGTGGAGATCGACCGAGGACAGCGTCAGTCCGCGGCGCTCGGCCAGCGACGAGTACGGCTCGAGCCGCTCGAGCCGCTCACCGAGCGCGGCCGGCAGCGCACTCCGGCCGACGAACGTGCCGCTGCCCTGCCGGCGGACGATCTCGCCCCGCTCCTCGAGGCGATGGAGCGCGCTGCGCAGCGTGCCGCGCGAGACCCCGAGCATCGTCGCGACCTCCTGCTCGGGCGGGAGGCGGTCGCCCTGGCGGTAGCGGCCACCGGCCAGCCAGTTGTGCAGCGCCTCCTCGGCGCTGTCGACCAGCGACGGGCCGCGCTGATCCGTCGCGCGAGCGTCGTTGGATCCTTGAGACCGTCTCCATCGGGGCGCCACGTCTTCGCGGGCCACCTTGTCGCCCTCCTCCCCACAGCTTTTGAACCTATTGTGCCAACAGGTGCAAACGCAAGGACTGGACTAGCGCACGCAGAACTCGTCCGAGCCCCGGTTGAAGCACAGCAGCCCCCGCAGCGTCGCCCCGTCCTCGTCGAGGACGATCAGCCGCGGCTCGCTCTGACCTTCGAGCAGCTTGATCGCGTCGGGGATCGGCATCGCGGGCGTAGCCGTCACCGGCTGCGTGTCGGCATAGCGCGTCGCCCGCTCGTCCGCGAGGGCGTCGGCGGGCAGGTCGTCGCGCTGGATCGCGCCGCGGAATATCCCGTCGTCGGCCAGCAGCACGGTGCGCACGCTTGGTAGCTCAAACGCCCGCCGGACGTCGGCGACGAGCACGTCGCCCGGAAGCGTCTTCGGCCTCGCCATCATCACATCGCCGACCGTCATCTCCACGACGTCAGCGCTAGCAATACGCCCCTCTCGTGCCACGCCCGAAAATATTAGGCGGTCTACGCTTGCGCCCATGCTCGATGCGGCGGCGATCGTGCTGGCGGGCGGGCGATCCTCGCGGATGGGCTCGCCGAAGGCGGCGCTTGACTGGCACGGCTCGACGCTGCTGCGCCGGGTCACCGGAATCGTCGCCCGGTCGGTGAGCGGCCCGGTGATCGTCGTGTCCGCTCCGGGCCAGGAGCTCCCCGAGCTCGACCGCGCGGTCGAGGTCGTCACCGACGAGCGCGAGGGCCGCGGCCCGGTCCAGGGCCTCGCCGCCGGCTTGCACGCGATCGGCGACCGGGCCGAGTTCGCGTACGTCTCCTCGACCGACGTCCCGCTGCTGCACCCGGCGTTCGTCCGCCATGTCGCCGGCGCGCTCGACGACGATCTCGACGTCGTGCTGCCCGAGGTCGGCGGCTACCGGCAGCCCCTATCGGCCGCTTACCGGACCACGCTGCTTCCGGTCGTCAAGGAGCTGATCGCCTCCGACCGGATGCGGCCGGCGTTCCTGTTCGAGCGCTCCCGCGTGCTCCACCTGACCGAGGCCGACCTCCTCGCGGACACCGTGCTGGCCCGGCTCGACCCCGAGCTGGCCTCGGTCAGCAACCTCAACGAGCCCGCGGACTACGAGCGGGCGCACGCACTGCCGGCGCCCGAGATCGCCGTCGAGTCGGGACGCGCGCCGGCAAACTCTGTCCGCGTGGTCGCTCGGCGAGCTCGCCGCACTCGCCGGCATAGCCCTCGACGACGAGCATGTCGCGGTGGCGCTCAACGGCGACCCGGTCACCGGCGATCCGGAGCTGCCGCTGGTCGCGGGCGACTCCGTGTCGCTCGGGATCAGCCCTGGACGTGCTCGAACCCGAACCGCCCCTTCACGCACAGGTTCCCGAGCGTCACGTCGTGGTCGGCCGGGGAGGTGACCTTGACGATCCGGTCGTCCTGCACGTGCAGGGTGAGGTTGCAACCGACGCCGCAGAACGCGCAGACCGTGGTCGTGGTCGTCTGGCGCGAGGGATCCCAGTCGCCAGACTCGCGCAGGTCGTGCTCGTGGCTGGCCATCAGCGCGCCGGTCGGGCACACCTGGATGCAGTTGCCGCAGTAGACGCACGCCGACTCTGGCAGCGGAACCGCGTACTCGGTCGAGATATGCGCGTCGAATCCGCGGCCGGCGACGGTGATCGCGAACGTGTTCTGATGCTGGTCGCCGCAGGCGTCGACGCACTTGTAACAGAGCACGCACTTGGAGTAGTCGCGGACGTACAGGTCGTTGTCGACCTTGACCGGCCCGGCGACAGTGGCTGCGGTCTGTCCGTCGGGAACGACGTGATAGCCGGCCCGGCGACGCTCGCGGTCGGGGTCGGGGGGCGCCGGCGGGCCGTACCGCTCGGGCTTGACGTCGTAGATCTCCAGATACGGCTGCACGATCGGCGTCGTCGACAGGTCGACCGAGGACGCCAGCAGCTCCAGCACCACCCGGCGGTTCAGACGGACGCGCTCTGAGTCGGTGTGGATCACCATCCCGTCCTCGGCCTTGCGAGAGCACGCCGGCACGAGCGTGCGTGCCTTTTCGAGCTCGACCATGCACACCCGGCACGCGTTCGCCGGCTGGAGCGTGTCGCCGTAGCAGAGCGTCGGGGTGTCGATGTCGATCGAGCGGCAGGCGTCGAGGAGCGTCGCACCCTCGCGCACCCTGACCTCGGTGCCGTCGATCGTGATCGTGACCGTACGTTCCGCCGACTTCCATCACGCCATCTCCTCCTTGAACATCCCCAAGCCGCTCGATCGCGGAGAAGACCGCACTGTACGCGGTCTGGCCGAGCCCGCAGATCGACGAGTCCCGCATGCACGTCCCGATCTCGTCGAGCAGCGAAAGCTCGTCGGCGACGGTTCCGCGGGTCTTGCCTGACAGCAGGCGCGCGAGTGCCTCCTCCTGGCGCACGGTCCCGACGCGGCACGGGGTGCACTGACCGCACGACTCGTCGCGCATGAACGCTGCGATCCGGACGAGGATCGCACGCAGATCGACGGTGTCGTCGAACGCGACGACGACGCCCGAACCCAGCATCGACCCCCGCCGCGCGCACGTTCTCGAACGTCAGCGGCAGGTCGAGCTGATCCGGGCCGCACGAACCCGCCGGCCGCGCCACCGAGCAGCACCGCCTGCAGCGCGTGGCCGCCGGGCACTCCGCCGGCGCGCTCGAGCAGCGCGCCCAGCGTCTCGCCGAACGGCACCTCGTACACGCCCGGACGGGCGATGTCCCCGGACAGGCAGAACAGCCTCGGTCCCGTCGACTTCTCAGTGCCGATCCGGGCGTACTCGGGCCCGCCGATTCGCAGCACCTCGAGCACGTTGATGAGCGTCTCGACGTTGTTGACGATCGTCGGCTTTCCGAACAGCCCGCGCTCGACCGGGAAGGGCGGCTTCGCGCGGGGCTCGCCGCGGAACCCCTCAATCGAGTTGAAGATCGCGGTCTCCTCGCCGCAGATGTACGCGCCGGCGCCGCTGCGGATCTCGATGTCGAACGAGAAGTCCTCGCCGAGGATCCCCTGGCCGAGGTAGCCGTGGCGGCGCGTGACGTCCAGCGCGTGCTCGAGGATCTCGCGCGCGAGCGGATACTCGCCGCGGAGGTAGATGTAGCCGTGGCGGCAGTCGCCGGTGTACGCGGCGACGGTCATCGCCTCGATCACCGCGAACGGGTCCCCCTCGAGCACGACGCGGTCCTTGAATGTTCCGGGCTCGGACTCGTCCGCGTTGCAGATCAGGTAATGCGGGTGGGCGGGCTGCTGCGCGACCGCCTCCCATTTGACGCCGGTCGGGAACGCCGCGCCCCCGCGCCCCATCAGGCCCGAGTCCTTGAGCTCCCGGATCACGTTCCGCGGTCCGATCTCGATCGCCCGCCGCAGCGCTTCGTACCCGCCCCGCGCGCGGTAGTCGTGCAGGCTCTGCGGATCGACGACGCCGACGCGGCGGAGCAGCCGGAGCCCCGGCTCGCCCTGCTGGGGGACGCCGGAAGGCGGAGGCGCGGGGACGCTCTCGGCCTTCAGGGCGCCGAGGGCGTCCTCGACGGTGACCGCCGCCAGCGCATGCTCGGTCGGATGCTCGCCGGCCACCGGTGAACATCGCCGCCGGCGCCCGGTCGCACTGGCCCAGGCACGGACTGCGCAGCCAGGCGCAGCCGCCGCAGTCGACGTCCTCCGGTCCGATGCGCTCCTCGAGCGCGGCGATCAGGTCCTCCGCGCCCTTGCATCGGCAGACGACGTCGTCGCACACGTGCAGCACGCGCGCCGGCCGCGGATTCATCGACAGCAGTCCGTAGAACGTGGCGACGCCGTAGGCATCGGCCGGCGGCACGGTCAGGCGCTCGCACAGGTAGCCGAGCGCCCCCTCGCTGATCCAGCCAATCCGCGCCTGCACCGCCTCGAGCACCGGCAGCAGCAGGTGCCGGCGGTCGCGGACCTCGTGGCCACCGTGCATGCTCCGCCCTTGTACGTCTACCGCGGGGGCGTGGCCGTTTTGCGACGCCGTCGTGCCATCGAGGAACCGGTCCACCGCTGCTCGCTCGTCCTCGGTCGGCGCGGCAAGCAGCAGCCGCAGGTCCATCAGGTGCGCTCCCGGGCAGGCTGGCGGTCACCGTTCTCCGCGGTCACGCGATCGCCGTTGGTGGCCGGCACGCGATCCCCGTTCGCCCCGGCGACGCCGTCGCCGTTCGCGGCCGGCGCCGACACGCCGGCGGCGAGCGCCTCCGCATCCGACACCGGCAGCTTCTCGACCCGGATCGCGGTCGCCTTGAACTCCGACGTGCCCGACTTCGGGTCGGTGGCCTCGATCGTCAGATCGTTGGTGGCGACCTGGTCGGGGAAGTGGAACGTCATGAACGCCAGGCCGGGACGAAGAATGCGGTCGATCCGCGCCGGCGCGCGCACCGCCCCGCGCCGCGAGGATATGAGCACGACCTCCCCGGTCTCGATCCCGAGCCGCTCCGCGTCCTCGGGCGAGAGGTCGAGCGACTCGCCGCGATGCAGCGGCGAGCTGTAGAGGTTCGTCTGGGCGCCGGTGTTGTAGGACTCGAGCCGCCGGCCGGTGGTAAGGCGGATCGGGAAGTCCTCGTCGAGCTCGTCGACCGGAGGCTCGAACGGGGTCACGCTGAACGGCGCCAGCGGCCCTTCGACCGGGTCCTTCCACAGCCGGTCGTGCAGGAACTGCGAGCCCGGGTGATCCTCGCTCGGGCACGGCCACTGCAAGCCGCCGTGCTCGGCAAGCCGGTCGTAGCGCATGCCGCGGTGCATGGGGCTCAGCGAGCGCAGCTCGTCCCACGCCTGCTCGGCCGTCGGCTCCCCCCAGTCGAACCCGAGACGCCTGGCCAGCTCGCTGATGATCCAGATGTCGTCGCGCGCCTCGCCCGGCGGGTCCAGCGCCTTGCGGCACAGCTGCACTCGGCGCTCTGAGTTGGTCACGGTCCCGTCCGCCTCGGCCCACGACGCCGACCCGGGCAGCACCACGTCGGCGAGCTCGGCCGTCCGCGTCAGGACGATGTCCTGCACGATGAGAAAGTCGAGCCCCTCGAGCAGCTTCATCGCGTGCTTGCGGTCGGATTCCGAGTCCGCCGGGTTCTCGCCGATCACGTACAGCGTCCGCAGCTCGCCGCGATCCATCGCCTCGAACATCTGGGTCAGGTGCCAGCCGTAGTGCGGAATGATCGGGACGCCCCAGGCCTCCTCGAACCGCGCTCTCGCCTCGGCGTTCTTCTCGATGTCCTGGAACCCCGAGAGCTTGTTCGGGATCGCGCCCATGTCGCCGCCGCCCTGCACGTTGTTCTGCCCCCGCAAGGGATTCAGCCCCGATCCGTACTTGCCCACGTGCCCGGTCAGCAGCGCCAGGTTGATCAGCGCGAGGACGTTGTCGGTCGCGTTGTGATGCTCGGTGATCCCGAGCGTCCAGCACAGGATCGCGCGATCCGCCCGCCCGTAGGCGTGGGCAAGCTCGCGGATCGCCGCCGCCGGCACCCCGCTCAGCCGCTCGCCCTCCTCGAGCGTGTACGGCTCGACCGAGGCGGCGTACTCCTCGTAGCCGGTGGTGGCGTTCGCGATGAACCGCTCGTCGGCCAGTCCCTCGTGGATGATCTCGCGCGCGACCGCATTCGCGAGCGCGATGTCGCCACCGACGTCGAGCCCGAGCCACAGGTCGGCCCACTGCGCCGACGCGCTCCGGCGCGGATCGACGACGACGAGCCGGGCGCCGTTGTGGATGGCCTTCAGCACGTGGTGGAAGAAGATCGGATGCGTTTCGCGCGCGTTCGACCCCCAGAGGATGATCAAGTCAGCCTCTTCGACCTCTTTGTAGGACGACGTTCCGCCGCCCGCTCCGAATACCGCCGCCAGACCGACGACGCTGGGAGCGTGTCAGGTTCGGTTACAGGAATCTATGTTGTTGGTCCGCATCACCTGCCGGGCGAGCTTCTGCGCCAGGAAGTTCATCTCGTTGGTCGATTTCGAACACGAGAACATCCCGAACGAGCGCGAGGCGTCAGCCTCGCGCGCACGCTCCAGCCCCGCGGTGGTGCGCTGTAGCGCCTCCTCCCACGTTGCCGGGCACAGCTCTCCGTCGCGGCGGACGAGCGGGGTGGTCAGTCGAGTACGAGCGCGCATGTCTCCCTCTTAGAGTTGGGCTCCCTTATCAATGTAACGCTTCCTCCCGCGCGACTTGCGCGCGCAGGGCCAAATCCGTCGCCTCTCTGACAGCCGGGCCGTCGGTGAGATTGATCGAGACCAGGCGCGCGGCGGCCTGCGCGGACGCCTCCGCGAGCAGGGCGCCGGCGATCGCGTCCCCGGCCAAGTTGGGATTCCCGGTGCGCGCGAGCTCGGCGGCCAGCTCGGCCAGCTCGGCGCCGACCCCCGCGATCTCGAGCACAGAACGGGACGCCTCGTCGCTAGCGGCGCTCACCCTGATGTCACGCTCGGGATCCTCGAGCGGCAGCCGGAGCGCCTCGAGCACCGGCTCATAGGCGTGCAACTCGATCTCGGCAAGCTCGAGCGCACGCGCTCGTAGCTCCTCGGCTCGCTCCGCCGTTGGTTCGCGGTCTGGGGTGAATTGCGCTGCCATCTGCACCAGCGAAGCCGCCACCGCGCACGCGCAAGCCGCGCTCGATCCGCCACCCGGCGCGGGCGTCCGCGCCGCAACGGCGTCCAGCAGCGCGCCAAATGAGCGATCAGAAAAGGCCGACGGTCCGACCCTCGGAGTCGATGTCGATGTTGAGCGCGGCCGGAGTCTTGCCGAGGCCCGGCATCTGCATGACGTCGCCGCATAGCGGCACGAGCCAGCCTGCGCCGGTGTACGCGCGAATGTCCCTGACCGGCAGCGTGAAGTTCTCCGGCGCATTCAGCAGCGTCGGGTCCGCCGACAGCGACAGGTGCGTCTTGGCCATGCATACCGGGAAGTGGCCGTGACCCTCGCGGGTGAACTGGGTCAGCTTCGCCTCGGCCTCGGGATAGAAGTACACGTCCTTGGCCCCGTAGACCTGCTTGGCCACGGCCTCGATCTTGTCCTGAATCGGCTCGTCGTCCTGATACAGCTGGTGGAACGTGTTCGGCTGCTCGCACGCCTCGACGACGGCGGAGGCGAGGTCGGCGACACCGGCGCCGCCCTTGGTGAAGCCCTCGTTGGCCTCGGCCGCGAATGCGCCGGCCTCGAGCGCGAGCCGCTTGACCAGCTCGACCTCCTCGTTCGTGTCCCCCGGCCGCCGGTTGACGGCGACCACCGCGGGCACGCCGAACGCGGCGATCGTGTTGAGATGGCGCCGGACGTTGGCAAAGCCGGTCTCGATCGCCTGGAGCGCGGCCGAGCGCTCGGCGCGGGGATCGTCCTCGAGCCCGGCGTGATGCTTGATCGCCCGGACGGTGGTCACGAGCACCGCGGCCGACGGGGTCAGCTTGCCGAACCGGCAGACGATGTCGAAGAACTTCTCCATGCCCATGTCCGCGCCGAACCCGGACTCCGTGACGATGTAGTCACCGAGCTTCATCCCGATCAGGTCGGCGATCAGCGAGTTGTTGCCGTGCGCGATGTTTGCGAACGGGCCGCAATGCATCATCACCGGCTGGCCCTCGAGCGTCTGCACGAGGTTCGGCTTGAGCGCGTCCTTGAGCAGCACGGTCATCGCGCCGGCGGCGCCGAGGTCCTCGGCGGTGATCGGCTTCCCGCCATCGAACGAGTAAGCCGCGGTGATGCGCGACATCCGCTGGCGCAGGTCCTGGAGGTCACGAGCGACAGCCATGATCGCCATCACCTCGGACGCCGCGGTGATGTCGAAGCCGGTCTCCCGCGGGTATCCGTTGGCCCGCCCGCCGAGGCCGACAGCGATGTCGCGCAGCGCCCGGTCGTTCATGTCCACGGCGCGGCGCCAGGGGATGCGCAGCGCGTCGATGTGGTGCGGGTTGCCGTGGAGGATCGAGGCGTCGATCATCGCCGCGAGCAGGTTGTTGGCGGCGCCGATCGCGTGGATGTCGCCGGTGAAGTGGAGGTTCAGGTCCTCCATCGGCACGACCTGGGTCAGGCCGCCGCCGGCCGCGCCGCCCTTGATCCCGAACACCGGACCGAGCGACGCCTCGCGCAGGCATGCCACCGGGTTCTTCCCGATCACGCCGAGGCCCTGGGTCAGCCCGACCAGCGTGGTCGTCTTGCCCTCTCCGGCCCTGGTCGGGGTCATGCCGGTGACGCAGACGATCTTGGCATCGGGCCGGTCCTTGAGCCGGTCGAGCACCGACAGCGAGACCTTCGCCTTGTAGCGCCCGTACGGTTCGATCTCGTCGGGCTCCAGCCCGGCTCGCTCCGCAATCTTCTCGATCGGCTGAAGCTCGGCTTCCTGAGCGATCTCGAGGCTGGTCTTCATGGTCGTCGGCTCCTCGGTTCTTGTGTCCATCCTGTCGGTGTCCCTTCTAGTGACTGACCGCCGCCGCCGCAAGCTCTGACACGAGCTCGTCCCGGTAGAAGCGCTCGACCTCGAACGGCGCGATCAAATCGGGCGTGCGACCCGTCGCCACCAGCTCCGCCAGCGTCTTGCCGACGATCGGAGCGGCCTTGAAGCCGTACGTGCCCCAGCCTGCGCTGATGTGGAAGTTCTCGACCTCGGTCCGGCCGAGGATCGGGCTGTAGTCCGGGCTCAGGTCGCACAGACCGGCCCAGCTTCGGAGCAGCCGGGCCCGTTCGAGCTGCGGGAACAGCTCGATCGTGTGCCGGCACACCTCCTGGAGGAAGTTCAGCGTCCCCTGCATGCGGTACGTCGTCCACGGCTCGATCTCGGCGCCCATCAGGAACTCGCCTCGATCGGTCTGGCTGATGTACACGTGCATCTGGGAGGAGACGATCACCACGTCCAGCAGCGGCTTGACCGGCTCGGTCACGCACGCCTGCAGGATGTGGGTGGTGATCGGCAGCGGCACTCCGACCATGTCGCAGATCTGGGTGCTCCATCCTGCCGTGCAGTTCAGCACGGCGCCGGCAGTGACGGTTCCGCGGCTCGTTCGCACCTTCGTGACCCGGCCGTTCGAGCGCTCCATCCCGAGGACCTCGGTGTCCTGGTGGATCTCGACGCCGCCGCGGTCGGCGCCGCGCGCGAACCCCCAGACCACGGCGTCGTGGCGGATGATTCCGCCCGGCGGGTGGTACAGCGCGCCCATGATCGGATACGTGGCGTGCTCGTCTGTCACCTGCATCGCCGGCGCGAGGCGCTTGATCTCGTCGGGGTAGATCACGCGCGAGTCGATCCCCTGCAGGCGATTGACCTCGGCCCGGTTGGCCATCACGAACATCGCCCGGTCGGAGTGCGCGAGCGTCAGATGGCCGCACTGGGAGAACAGCAGGTTGAAGTTGAGCTCCTGCGACAGCCCCTCGTACAGCTTGACGCTCGCGTCGTAGAACCGTGCGCCCTCGGGGGTCTTGTAGTTCGAGCGCAGGATCGTCGTGTTGCGCCCGGCCGCCCCCGAGCCGATGTAGCGCTTCTCGAGCACGGCGACGCTCCGGATCCCGTGTTCCTTCTGCAGGTAGTAGGCGGCCGCCAGGCCGTGCGAGCCGCCGCCGACGATCACGACGTCGTAGGCCGACTTCAGATCGCGCTGCCGCCGCCACATCCGGCGCGGGCGGAAGATGTCAAGCATCTCGGAGTGCCTCCACGCCGGCGGGCGCGCCACCGAGATGGCGGGCGGCGTCCTCGACGACCGTCCACACGTACTCGCCTACGGCCCAGCCGAACAGCAGCAGGAACCGGTCTGTGTCCTGCACCACGATCATGCCCGGCTGGCGAGCGATCGAGCCGGGACGGAAACTGCCGGGAGGTGCGACCTGGGGGCGGAGGTCGAGCGCGCAGAACCGCGCGATCACCTCCCGGGCTTGGGGGCCAAAGATGGTGAGCGCGGCGAAGCACGTGGTCACGTCCACGGCGTCGGGCGGCGGGGCGTGGTGACCTCCGAGGAGCAGGGCTCTCGTCGGAGTCAGCTGACATATCCACGCATCGCCTTCGCGCTTGGCCTCGCCGAGCTCGCCGGGGACGTCGTCGCCCTGGAGCTCGAGCTTGCGCAGGTGCGAGACGTCGGCCCACCCCGTCTCGGGCATCGGCGCGCCGTAGCCGACGGCGACGTTCCAGCCGTCGCGAACCTCGAACCGCGCGCCGGCGGCCCGCGCCTTGCCCTCCATCGGGCTGCGCGCGACCGCGGTGGCGTCGGCGGCCGCGGGGCTCAGGAACGCGAGGCTCACGAGCGGAGCACCTCGCCGTCGGGGTCGTAGAACGGCCTCGTCTGGATCTCGGCCATGATCGTCGTGCCCTCATCCGAGATCCTCACCCGGGCACCGTCCTGGGCGAACTTGCCCGGCACCCAGGCCATCCCGATCACTCGGTCGAGCACGGGCGAGAACCGTGAGCTCGTCACCTGGCCGGCCGGGGCGCCTCGCGCGTCCATGATCACCGCGCCCTCGGTCGGCACGTGGCCGTTCGGTCAGCGTGAACCCGACCAGGCGGGTCGCGGGCTCCTCCTCGGCGTAGTGCTCGAGCGCCCACTTGCCGATGAAGTCCTCCTGCTTGTCGAGCTTGACGATCCACGGCATCGCCGCGCCGAACGGGGTCGACTCCGAGTCGGTGTCCTGGCCGACGAGGATGTGCATCTTCTGCAGGCGCAGGATCCGCTGCGGCTCGAGCCCGAACGGGCGGATGCCCTTGTCGCGGCCGGCCTGCATCAACGCGTCCCAAACGTGCTCGCCGTAGGCGGCGGCGAAGTGGATCTCGTACCCGACCTCGCCGACGAACCCGATCCGCAGGATCAGGCACGGCACGCCGGCGACGTTGGCGTGCTTCCCGTCCAGGTACTTGAACGCCTCGGCCGAGCAGTCCAGGTCGGTCAGCTCGCCGAGGATCTCTCGTGCCCGCGGACCGGCGAGGTTGACCGCCGACAGCCCCTGGGTCAGGTCGGTCAGCTGGACGCGCATCCGCCAGTCCGCCAGCCACCACGAGAACCACTCTTCGACGGCGCCGGCGCCGCTCGAGGTCGTGGTCACGTAGAACGTCTCCTCGTCGACCCGGCAGATCGTGCCGTCGTCGACGATCCGCCCGGCGTCGGAGCTGATCACGCCGTAGCGGATGCGGCCGGGCTTGAGGTCGCTGAACCGGTTCGGGTACAGGCGGTCGAGGAACTCGCCGGCGTCGGGGCCGCGGACGAGCAGCTTGCCGAGCGTCGAGACGTCGATCAGCCCCGCGGCCTTGTGGACCGCGAGCGCCTCGGCCTGCGGGTCGCCGTAGTCGTACGCCCGCCGCCAGTCGCCCGCCCACTTGATGTTCGCGCCGAGCTCGCGGTGGCGCCCGTGGATCGAGGAGCGCTTGGCGGGCTCGATCGGCCGGCCCGCGAGCACGCCCATCGGCACCGACACCCACGGCGGGCGGGCGGTCGTCGTACCGACCTGCTCGAGGCTCTGCCCGGTCTCGGCGGCCATCAGCCGGATCGCGGGGAGCTGGCACATGCGGCCCTGGCACGGACCCATCGTCACGGTCGTGTACCGCTTGCACAGCTCGATCGAGTCGTAGCCCTCCTCGACGCTGAGGTGGATGTCCTTGGCGGTCACGTCCTCGCACAGGCACGCGAAGCACTTGCCTTTGCCGGCGCCGGCAACCGGTGGTGGCACCGCCACCGGGCTGCGCTCCGGGGTGGGGTCTGGGGTGGGCTCGCTTCCGTCGCTCGCCTCGCCGGCGGGGGCGCCCGCCGCGCTGAGCCCCGCCCGCTCGCCGGAGCGCGCGATCGCGTCGGCGCCCTCGAAGCCGGCGACCTCGCCGGCGGCGTAGACGTCCGGCGGCAGCTCGTCGAGCGTGAAGCAGCCCCGCGCGGCGTCGTAAGTGCGTGCGGGCACCGGCCTGGAGCAGCAGCGAGGTTGCCGGCGCGAACCCGCCGGAGACCGCGATCAGATCGCACGCGAACGTCAGCTCGGGGCCGCCGGCGAGCGGGGCGAGCACGGCGTGGCTGACCTGCTTGCCGCCCTTGGCCTCGACGATCGTGTGGCCGTGGAGCACCCTGATGCCCTGGGCTTCGACGCTCGCCGCGACCGGGCTGGGCGTGGTCCGCAGGTCGGCGACGGCGGCGATTTCGACCCCGGCGTCCTTCAGCGCGATCGCGGCCTCGAGACCCCGGTCCGACGTCGTGGCCAGCACGGCGTGGGTGCCGGGGCTGACCGCGTACAGCTGGGTCAGGCGGAGCGCGCCGCCGGACAGCATGACCCCGGGCAGGTCGTTGCCGGCGAACACCAGCGGCTGCTCGATCGCGCCGGTGGCGAACACGTGCCTGCGCGCGCGGATCTGGTGGAGCGTGTCGCCCTGCCAGACGGGGACGATCCCGTCGAAGTAGCCGAGCGCGCTCGCCCGCGCGAGGATCTCGACGCCGGCCAGCGGCTCGATCGGCGTCGGCCCCTCGTCGACGAGCACGACATCCGCCCCGGCGCTCGCGGCGGCCCTGGCCGCGTTGACGCCCGCGATCCCGCCACCGACGACGAGCACATCGGCGTGCCGCCGGCGGTACTCGGTCCGCCACTCGCGGTCGGGCTGCTGCTTGCGCAGGACACCGAGGCCGGCGGCGTGTCTGAGCACCTTCTCGTACACCGGCCACAGCTTGCGGGGACGGATGAATGTCTTGTAGTAGAAGCCCGGCGGCGTGAACTTCGTTCCCACGAGGTCCGTGGCGCGCATCACGTCGAGGTCGAGGCCGGGCTTGGCGTTCAGGTGCTCGACCTGCATCCCCTCGCGGACCGGCTCGGTGCACGCCCGCACGCCGGGCGCGCCATCGACCGCGACGATGCAGTTCGGGCACTGGCCGGCGCAGCACAACAGCCCGCGCCGGCGGTGGTACTTGAAGCTTCGCGAGAACGTGCGCTGGCCGGCGGCGTACAGCGCCGATCCGACGGTGTCGCCCTCGTAGGCCTCGACCGCCTTGCCGTCGAACGTGAACCGGATCAGCTTGTGGCGGTCGATCAGCTCGCCGGGCTGATTGGGCAGCCGCGGCGCGCTCATGCGGCGCCACCGCCGTCGGGCTCAGCGGGCAACTCGGTCAGCAGCACCTCGTTCGTCCTCGTGTCGCGCTCGGCGACGAACCAGGCGCGGCACCCGGAGCGGTGAAACCACCACTCGCGCTGGACGCCGGCCCGATTACGGCGAAAGTAGTTGTATTCGCCGAGCTCTCTGAGCGTGGGCCGCGACTTCGGCCGGGCGGAGATCTCGCCACCGTAACCGAAGTCGGTGACCTCGCGGACGCCGCAGTTGGGGCACGTAAGGAGGTAAGACATGACGCGTCTGAGGCAGAGACGCTACGCCCGACCCTGTGATCGTGTCCAATATCTAATTAAGCTCTATTGATTCGCTGAACGAATCATGGAACTTCGCCAGCTTCGCTACTTCGTCGCGGTCGCGGAAGAGCTTCACTTCCGCCGCGCCGCCGAGCGGCTGCACATCTCGCAGCCGCCGCTGAGCCAGCAGATCCGCGCGCTCGAGGATGAGCTCGGGTTCACGCTGCTGACCCGGACGCGCCGCCGCGTCCAGCTGACCCCGGCCGGCGACGCGTTCCTGCGCGACGCCCGCGCGCTGCTCTCAGAGCTCGAGGGCGCGGTCGCCACCGCGCGCCGGATCGACGCCGGCCAGACCGGGCGGCTGCGGGTCGCATTCGTCGGCTCGGCGCTGCTGTCGATCGTGCCCGGGACCGTCGAGCGCTTCCGTGCCTCCCGGCCCGGCGTCGCGATCGAGCTGCGCGAGCGCTCGACGGTCGATCAGCTCCGCGCGGTCAGCGCCGGCGTCGTCGACGTCGGCCTGGTCCGCCCCCCGATCGAGGACGACGGCCAGCTGCGCCTTCAGACCGTGCTCCGCGAGCGGACGGTGGCGGCGCTGCCGGCCGGCCACGCGCTCGCGTCGCTGACGCGGGTGTCGCTGCGCCGGCTGGCGGCCGAGCCGCTCGTGCTGTTCCCTCGCGACCAGGCGCCGGGCTACCACGACCTCCTGATCGAGGCCCTTGCCGGCGCCGGCGCCGGCCCGCGGGTGATCCAGTACGCGCCCGAGATGCTGACGATCATCGGCCTCGTGGCCGCCGGCACGGGCGTGTCGCTGGTGCCGGCCTCGGTCAGCCGGCTCGCGCTCGACGGCGTCACCTACCGGCCGGTGAGCGGCGCGCCGCGATCGGAGCTGGTGGCGATCACCCGCGGGAGCGACGACTCGGCGCTCGTGCGGGCGTTCGTGGCCGAGGCGATCGCTTAGGCGGCTGCGACGCGCGCGGCGGCGAGTGCGGCCGCGAGGCGCGCGATCACGACCAGCGGTTCGTCCCGAAGCTGGACCGCGGTGAAGCGAATGACCCGGTACCCCGCAGCGACGTGGGTGGCGTCCCGGGCCCGATCGGCCTCGAAGGCGGCGCGGTCGCCGTGGAACTCGTAGCCGTCGACCTCGACCACCAGCCTCAGATCCCGCCACAGCGCGTCGACGTTGTAGCCGTGGAGCGGCACGTTGGTCTCCGGCACGGGCAGGCCCGCCTTGCGGATGAGCGCCAGTATCCGACGCTCGCCCCAGGACCGCGTCAGCCGCGGCCCGCCATCCTGGCGCAGGATGGCGCTGAGCCGCGCCACGCCGGGACACGTCGGGTAGCGGGCGAGTGCCTGTTCGATCTGGCGCGGCCTGACCCGCCCTGCCGCGATCGCCGCGGCGACAAGTTCTTCGAGGTCAGGGTCACTGGCGTTGTCGATGATCGTCCGGGCCGGCGAGGTGACTTTGATCCCGCGCCTGCTGCGGACATCGGTCGAGTCGAGCGCGGCGATGCGATGACGGCGGATGCCCGGACGCACGCCCGGATTCCGGCCGATGACCATGACGTCGATGTCACCCGGGTGCGGCGGCCGCATGCCCCACAGCTCGGCGGCGGAACGGTGACTGAGCAACGCGCCGGGTCCGCATGCCGCCACGGCGGCCGTGAGCAGCGTCAACCGGTCCGCCTGTCCGGGCGGTTCGAGGAGGTACACGCCGGTGTGGCGGCGATAAAGGCGACCGATCGCGACTCGGTGCTCGACCGCCCGGTTCCCAATCCCGGCCGCCTGCAGTGCGGCCCAGGTGACGACGCGGTTGTTCCTGGCCGCGATCCACTCGATCGCGCGGTCGACGTCGCCGCCTCGCTTCATCGCCCACCGTCGCGTGTGGATGACACGCCACACCTCCGGCCCAAAACGGGGCTGTGGCCGATCATCCACTTCTAGTGTGGACCACGCGCCCCGCCCCGCAAACGGGCGCCGGTGTGGCGTGTTATCCACAGAACCCGGGCGAGCGACGGGCATCGACAGACAAGATGGCGCACGCGACCAGCCACCGCCACCGGAATTCGACAGAGTTGTCACTACCTCCGGGGAGAGCTGTCACGCCCCGGAGGAGATCCGTTACAAACCGAGCGACCGGGAGATGATCTCGCGCTGGATCTCGCTGGTCCCGCCGTAGATCGTCGTCACCACCGTGTGGCGAACGTGCCGCTCCATGTCGTACTCGGTGGCGTAGCCGTACCCGCCCATCATCTGCATCCCCTCGAGCGCGGTGCGCTTGGCGGTCTCGGTCGCCTTGAGCTTGGCCATCGACGCCTCGCGCGGCAGCATCTTGCCCGGGTTGGCGTCGACGGCCTCCGCCACCCCGTACACGAGATGCCGCGTCGCCTCGATCTCGGTGGCGAGGTCGGCCAGGCGGTGCGCGACGGTCTGGAAGCTGCCGATCGTCTTGCCGAACTGCTTGCGCTCCTTGACGTACCCGAGCACGTCCTCGAACGCCCGCTCCGCCATCCCCAGCGCCTGCGCCGCGATGATCAGCCGCTCGTTGTTGAGCCCGGCCATCAGCTGCATCCACGCCTGGTCGGGCCGGCCGACGACCCGCTCCTCGGGCACGTGGTAGTCGGTGAAGAACATGTCGTTGACCTCGCGCCCGCCCATCGTGTCGATCCCGCGGATTTCGAGACCCGCAGCGTCCCGAGGCACCGAGATCATCGTCAACCCGAAATGCTTGTCCTCGGTCCGCGAGGTCCGGCACACGAGCAGGATGTGGTCGGCCGCGTGGGCGCCGGTGATCCAGGTCTTCTGCCCGTTGATGACGTAGCCGCCGTTGACGCGCTCGGCCCGGCACGACACGTTGCCGACGTCCGACCCGGCCTCGGGCTCGGACATCGCGATCGCGTAGACCGTGCCGGCGACGATGCCGGGCAGGATCTCCTCCTTGAGCGCGTCGGTCCCGAACAGCTCCACCGGGCGGGCGGACATCATCGTCACCGGGAAGAAACCCATCGGGATCTGGCCGCGTGAGAACTCCTCGCACAGCAGGCACAGGTCGACCGAGCCGCCGCCGGCGCCACCGTACTCCTCTTCGATCGCGGCCCCGAGCCATCCGAGCTCGGCGATCTTCGCGTAGATCTCGGGGTTGTGGGGCTCGCGCCCGTTCTCGGTGAGCGCGTCGCGCTGCTCGCGCGTCCCGCACTCGCGCCGGGCGAAATCGCGGATCGCCTCGACGAACGCACGTTGCTCGTCGGTCAGGTTCAATTTGCTGCTCCTCCTCGCGCGACGTTTGTCTCCGGAGGGCGAGACTACCTCCCCGGTCCTCCGGGGCTAGCGGCGGTCCTCGGGAGCTACCGGCGGTCCTCGTCGAGCAGCAGCGCCAGCGTCGGGCACGCGTCGACCGCGCGCCGGGCCAGGCCGAGCAGGTCCGGCGGCACCTCCGACTCGTCGAGGATCGGATAGCCCCAGTCGTCGAGCCGGATCAGCTCGGGCAGAAGCTCCGCGCACAGGCCGTGGGCCTCGCACGTGATCGGATTGATCCTGAGCCGGGCGCTCATCGGAGCCTGAGCCGACCCCCGGCGACCGCCGGACCCCCGAGCGGAAGCCCCGCCGGCCGCGCGTCACACCGCGCCACGCGATGTTCCTCGATGTCCTCGTCGAACACCGCCAGCGCGCTCTCGACGAACCGCACCGCGCCGTCGGGGTGGTGACAGGCGCCGCGCCCGCGCACCTCGGACGTCCAGCGGAGCACGCGGTCGCGCTCGCGACGGCGCCGCGACCCCGTCAGCAAGCGCGTCGACGGCGTCGGCGATCGCGCGGAGCCCGTACACACACGGGCCGCATTGACCGGCGGACTGCGCCGCGAGATAGGCGATCACGCGAGCGCTCTCGTGCAGCCCGCAGGCGCTCTCGCCGAGCGCGATCAGCACCCCGGACCCGAGGGTGCACCCGACCGACCGCAGGTCCTCGCGCGCGAGTCGCAGCCCGGTCGCGCGCGACGCCTCGACCCAGGTGCCGAAGTAGCCGCCGACGAGCAGCGCCTGGAGCGGCTCGGTCGGACCGCCGGCGGCGGCCAGCAGGTCGCTCATCGCGGTGCCGAACGCGAGCTCGTACACCCCCGGCGCCCGCACCGCGCCCGAGATCGTGACCAGCGCCGAGCCGGGATCGGCGACCGTGCCGAGCTCCCGGTACCACCGCGAGCCGAACCGGGCCACGAGCGCGATCTGAGCGAGCGTCTCCGGGTTCTGGATCAGCGTCGGGCGCCCGCGATAGCCCCGTTCGAACGGCCGCGGCGGCACGAACGTCGGTAGCGGCGGACCGCCCCCCAGATGATGGACGACAGCGCTCTCCTCGCCGGCGACATAGCCCGCTGGCCCGACCACAACCGAGATCGGGACTGGGTCGCGCTCGCGCACCGCGACCGCGCCCTCGAGCGCGCTCACCGTGTCTGTCGCATCCGAACAGACCTTGACGATGACCTGCCCGGCGCCGACCGCGCCGGCCGCGAGCACAGCGCCGTCGAGCACCAGGTGCGGGAGTCGCGACAGCAACAGGCGGTCCTTGGCGCTGGCCGGCTCGGTCTCCGAGCCGTTGACGATCACCGGCCCGACCCGGCGGCGCTCGGCGACGGCTCGCAGCTTGCGCGCGGTCGGGAAGTCGGCGCCGCCGCGCCCGCGCAGGCCGCTCCGCTCCACCTCTTCGATCAATTGCAACGCGGGCACCGAGGGAAGCGGACCGTGCACGCTCGTATGCGTGGCGAGCGACATGGGCCCGCCCGGCTCGAGTCCGGCGAGCAGTCGCGGCAGCCCGTGGTGTCCCCCGTTCGCGACGCTCATCAGGCCGGCGCCCCCGACAGCGTCCCGGTGACCGTGCCCGACTGGCTGTCGATCTGGAGGACGACGTGGATGTTGAGCACCGATCCCTGGCTGTCAGCGACCCGGGCGGTGAACTCGGTGCCGCGGAGGAAGCCGATCTCGCCCTGGAACGCCGACGGCGGCCCCGCCAATGCGAGGTCGACCTGACTGCCGGTCATCGACAGGCCGCCGCCGATCGGCTGGCCCGCGATCCTGACGCGCATCCGCCCCGTGACCTGGCCGCGCACGTTGACGAGCAGGTCGACGACTGCGCCACCGCTGACCGAGCGCTGCTGCACCGTGCCGGCGAGCCGCGCCGTGAACGGACGCGAAACCGCGGACCCGCCACCGCCCGACCCCGACGAACCGCCCGCGGCGGGGGCGGCCCGAGCCGCTGTAGCGGGGGCCGCGTTGAGCAAAGCAGAAGGGGTACCCGCGCGGCGGGCCCAACCGCGTTGCAGCGGCCCGGCGAGGGTGAAGATCATCAACCCGATCGGAGTGATCACGGCGAGCGCGGTCGCCGGCGCCCGCAGGCCTGCATGACCCGAGGACACATGCGCAATCCGCGTCCACGCCGCCACCAGCACGGCCACGATGCACACCGCGGTCAGGGCCAGCATCCACCACTGCTTGACGTCGCTGCCGGTGCCGAGGCCATGCAGGACGGCCACCGGCCAGCTTGCGTACGCGAGCCAGTGGATCGCCCGCCAGGCGCGGTAGCCGATCCGCCGGCGGACGATGCTCGTGATCGCGATCGCGACGAGCAGATCGAACGACAGCGTCCCCAGCCCCAGCCACAGCGGGCGGTACGGCGAGGTGAACGGGATCACCCCGTCCAGCAGTGTGATCGGCGCGAAACCGTCGAGCACGCTGGTCACGATGTGGATCACGAGCACGACCAGCACCAGCAGCGAGATGTCGCGGTGCAGCGCGTCGATCGCGAACCGGGGCCACCGCGGCGCCGCGAACCGCACCGAGCCGAGGATCCCGATGACCACGCTCACGGTCAGCAGCACGAGCGCGACCGCGCCGGTGCCGCGCGCGAGATACCAGTAGGCGCTCGGTCCGAGCACCGCGCCAAGCGCCGGGATCATGGCCGCGGCCGCTCGCGTACGAGGGTCAGCGGCGGCGGACCGACCTCGCCGAGCGGAGGGAGCGAAGGCAGCGGACCAGGCCGGGTGACCGGACTTGGCGGAAGGTCATCGCCGTCGGCCGGCCATCCCCCCACGTGGCGCACGGTCCCGTCGGTGCGGACCAGCCGGCTCGGCAACCCGAGCGCCTCGAGCCACCCCGCCGCCCGCTCGCCGCGAACGATCGTCGCGGTACTGGCGATGTTGGCGTCGAGGCAACATCCGGCGGTGACGCTGACCGTCCGCCACACGCTGTCGGTCGAGCCGCCGGTGAGCGGATCGATCAGGTGATGGGCGGTTCCCGAATCAGTCCGCCACCTGCGCACGGCAACGCTCGAGGTGGCCAGGCCACCCGAGCTCAGCGAGATCCACTGCCCGGGGGCGTCGAAGCCGGAGCGATGGTCGTCGGTCACCCGGATCCGCCAGCCCGCCTCCGGCGCCGGCCCCGCGATCGCCAGGTCGCCGCCGAGCGATACGAGCACTCCGCACCCAGCGGCCGCGCACGCCTCGGCCGCCGCGCGGTCGGCGGCCAGCGCCTTCGCGGTCGCGCCGAGGTCGAGCGTCACGCCTCGGGCGACGCGGATCGTGTTCCGCTCCTGATCGACGGTGACGGTCCGCCAACCCGGGATCGACGCGAGCATCCGCGCCGCGGGCGGCCCGCTTACCGGCTCGAGCGAGCGAGCGCGGCCGCCCAGCGCGTCGAAGTCGCGGTCGTACCCGAGCGAGATCAGCGCCTGCCCCACGGTCGGGTCGACGTCGCCACCGGTCAGTCGCGCGGCGCGCAGTGCGACCGTGACCGCCTCGAGCAGAACCGGGCCGACGCGCACGGGAACGCCTGGCGCGGCGTTGACCGCCGAAAGCTCTGAGTCATCGCGGAACCGCGAGCACGCGCGGTCGAACTCGGCGACGACGCGTTCGACGGCGGCCCGGGCGCTATCGAGTGCGCCGGGCTCGGTGACCGCGACTAGCGCGGTGCTTCCGAACGCCTCGAGCGTCGCGGATTCCTCGGAGTGGCTCATGTCGTTCGCTCACGAGCCCCCCGACACGACCCCCCCGCCGCCGGAGGACTGCGGCGCCGGCTGAGGTGCCGATTGCGGTGCGCTGGGCGCCGGCGAGGATTGCTGCGGCGGACTGGGGATCGATTGTGGCGGCTGATCCGGACCCTGCAACCCGAGCAAGCGCGGACTGGCGGCAGGCGGCAGTTGCGGGATCGCCGACGAGGAAGCGGAAGGCGTGTTCGCAACCGCCGGAGTGCGCGCGGGCTGCTTGGAGGCGAGCGACCGCCCCGGCGCCACCACCGAGACAAGCGCGGCAAAGCCGGCGGTGAGCGCGGCGGTGCCGGCGATGACCCATCGCCGGGTACGGCTCACGCGCGCCAGCGCCGCGTCGCGCGCAAGCGCCGCGCGCGACTTGGTGTTGCCTGTGGTCATCCGGTTCTCGCCGCCAATCATGACTCGACCTATCGCGAGAGAGAATCAGTGCGTTGTAAGAGCAGTATGAGAATCGCCGTCGACGGCCGGGAGGTCGATCGTGAACGCCGAGCCATCGACGACGATGCGGCCGCCGTGACGGTCGACGATCGCCGAGACGATCGACAGCCCGAGCCCGGAACCCGGCCGGCCGGCAGCGCCGCCGCCTCGCCAGAACCGCTCGAACAGCCGGTCACGGTCACCCGGATCGGGTCCCGGTCCCTCGTCGGTCACGGTCAGGAGCGCTCGCCCGTCCGCCTGCGACACCGAGATCGTGACCCGCCCGCCTTCGGGTCCATGCACGAGAGCATTCTCGACCAGATTCTCGACCGCCCGGGCGAGCGCGCGCTCGTCGCCGCGTACGACCGCGTGATCGACCCGAGCGGACTCAACCCGGTTGCTGCCGTCCTCGCCGGCGTGCGCGCCGACTACGCCCCGGACGACCTCACCCAGATCAACCGGATCGGCGCCGGAACCGGAGACGCCGGCGTCGCCTCGCTCGAGCGCGAGCAGGTCGTCAACGAGCCGAGCCAGTCGGCGCGCGTCGCGTTGGAGCTCCTCGAGCACCTCCGGATCCGCCCCGTGCCGCGCCGCGAACTCGACGTTCCCGAGCAGCGTGGTCACAGGCGTCCGCAGCTCGTGCGAGGCGTCCGCGAGGAACCGGCGCTCGCCCTCGCGGGCGGACTCGAGCGCGGCGAGCATACGGTTGAGCACGCCGGTCAGCTGCCCGATCTCGTCGGCCACGCCACGTTCGGGCAGCCTGTGCGAGACATCGGCGGTTCGCTCGATCTCGCCGGCGGCGCCAGCCAGCCGTCGCAATGGGCGCAGTCCCCGCCCGGTCAGGACCGCGGCCGCGAGCGCGGCCAGCAGCGCCGCGCCCGCGCCGGTGAGGATCACCACGACGCCGAGATGGGCGGTTGTCTGCGAGATGTCTGTCGTATCGGACGCGACCAGCACCGCGCCCCCGCCGGCCGGGCCGCTTAGCGGGATCGGCGCGGCGTACAGCCGGAACGGGCGGCCGTCGAGGTCGATGTCCTCGAATCCGGTGGCGCCGGACACCCGCGCGGCGCGCGCCAGCCGGTCCTCGGGCAGCACGCCCGCCCCCAGCGTCAGCGACCGCGCCAGGATCCGGCCACGGGCGTCGATCACCTCGACTGCGATCTCGCGCCCCGAAGCCGGGCTCTCGAGCGACCCCGGGGCGTTCAGTACCGCCGGGGCCGAGACGGCGAGCTCGGAGACCACGGTGGCGCGCTGTCGCAGAGCATCGTCGAGCGAGCTCCGCAGCGAATGGCCCACGAGCACGACGGTCGCGACGCCAAACAGCACCAGCGCGACCAGGATCGATCCGGCCGCCGCGAGGACGAGCCGGAACCGCAGCGTCTGGGGCCGCCCGAGGCTCATCCGAATTCCCACACGATTTTTAGGGTGATTCGCAAGTTTTATGGGTATCGGCCCATATTTAAGGTGAGCACGTTTGGTCACGGATGTAGAGCTGTTGCTCGAAAAGGGGTTTCATTGTTGGGCGATTCGGTGCATGCAGGGCCGATACGGGTCCTGCTTCTGTCCCGCGATTTCGGCACCGCGCGGCTGATTGACGAGCAGCTGCACGCGATTTGGAGTCGCGTGCACGTGGCGACGCATCCCGAGTGGGACGCGGCGACTGCGCAGGCGCTCGTCGACTATCCGACGTGCTGCGTACTGCTCGATGTGCCGCCCGACGGACAGGTGGACACGCTGAATCTGCTCGAGTACGTCCGGCTGTCCGCGCCCGACGCGCCGATCGTGATCCTGACCGACACCGAGGACGAGGCGCTGGCCGTGAGCGCAGTTCAGGCCGGCGCCCAGGACTGCCTGGCCAAGCGCCGCCTGGCGCCGACGCTGCTCCGCCGCACGCTCGTCCACGCGATCGAGCGTAAGCGCGCGGAGGCCGAACTCGCCCACCTGGCGCTCCACGACCAGCTGACCGGCCTCCCCAATCGTGCCCTGTTCCTCGATCGGCTCGGGGTCGCGCTCGAGCGATCCCGCCGCTCGGGGTCCCAGCTGGCCGTCATGTTCCTGGATTTCGACAACTTCAAGGAGATCAACGACTCCCGGGGCCACGCCGTGGGCGACCAGCTGCTCGCGGCGCTCGGCGGCCGGCTGAGCGCGTATCTGCGCCCGATGGACACCGTCGCGCGGTTCGGCGGGGACGAGTTCACGTTCCTGTTCGAGGACCTGACGGCCGAGCGCGAGGTCGTGCTGATCGCCGACCGCATCTGCGAGGCGGCACGGCAGCCGATCGAGATCGACGGCGTCGAGCTGACCGTCACGGTCAGCGTCGGGATCGCGATGGTCGCCGACCCGACCGTCGCCCCGGAGACCGTGATCCGCGAGGCTGATGCCGCGATGTACCGGGCCAAGGAGCACGGACGCTCCCGCTTCGAGCTGTTCGACGAGGAGTCGCGGGGCCGGGCGCTCGCGCGGATCGAGCTCGAGGCCGCGATCCGCCAAGCGGTCGAGCAACGCGAGCTCCGCGTCCACTACCAGCAACGGATCGCGCTGCACGGCTTCACCGACGTGACCTGGGTCGACGCGCAAGTGCACTGGGAGCGCCCCGGGCGCGGCCTGATTGCGCCGGCGGAGTTCATGACGCTGGCCGACGACACCGGGACCGCGGTGCCGATCGGTCGCTTCGCGATCGAGCACGCGCTCGAGCAGCTCGCGAGCTGGCGCAAATGGAAGCCCGACATGCGGCTGTCGTTGACCGTCTCCGCGCGACAGCTGCGCGACCCGGACCTGGCCTCGGTCGTGAGCGACGCGCTCCGGGCGAACGGGATAGATCCCGGCGCGATCTGTCTGGAGATCCCCGAGAGCGCGATCGGCGAGGACCCCGACGCCGCGGTTTCCGCCCTGAGCACGCTCAAGGCCACCGGCGTGAGGCTCGCGCTCAGCAACTTCGGGTCGGGCGGGTCGTCGCTGTCGCGCCTGCGCGAGCTGCCGATCGACGTGCTCAAGATCAACGGGACGTTCATCCGGGAGCTCGGCGAATCCGAGGAGGACGCGTCGATCGTGGTCGCGTTGATCGAGCTCGGACACGCGCTCGGCCTCGGGATCGTCGCCGACGGCGTCGAGACCGAGGCGCAGCTCGAGCAGCTCCGCGAGCTCGGTTGCGATGCCGCCCAGGGCCAGTTGATCGGGGCGCCGGTGACCGGCGAGCAGACCGAAGCGCTGCTGGTCGCCGAGGTCGCGTAGCTCACTCACGCGCGCAGCGTGAACCCGCTCCCCCTGACCGTCTTGATCAGCGGCGGCGCCCCGAGCTTGCGGCGCAGGCGCGTCACGTAGCGATCGACGACGTTCGCCTCGGCGCCGTCGTCCCAGATCTCCTCGAGCGCGCGCTCGCGCGTGACGACGCGCCCGGTCTCGCGCAGGAGCAGCTCGAGCAGCGCCACCTCTCGGCCGGTCAGCTCGATCGACCGCCCGCCGCGAGTGGCCTTCCGGCCCTGGACGTCGAGCGTGAGGTCGGCGTAGGAACGCACCCCGCCGGCATGACCGTCGCTCCCGCGCCGCGTCAGCGCCCGCAGCCGCGCGATCAGCTCCTGGACCGCGAACGGCTTGACCAGATAGTCGTCGGCGCCGGCCTCGAGCCCGGCGACACGGTCGGGCACGGCATCGCGCGCGGTCAGCATCAGGATCGGCGTCGGCAGCCCCTTACTCCGCAGGCGCCGGCAGACCGCCAGCCCGTCGAGCACCGGCATCGCGACGTCGAGCACGATCACGTCGGGCGCCGCGCGCTCGGCCTCGGCCAGCGCGGTGCCACCGTCGGCGGCGACCGTGACGTCGTATCCCTCGGCAGTCAGCGTTCGCGCGAGCATCCGGCGCAGCGGCGGATCGTCGTCGACCACCAGCACCCGGTCGCGCGGACCGGTCGCCGCCGCCGATTCAGCCACCGGCGACGTCGCGGCGCAGGAACACCAGGAACGCCGTGCCGAGCGCCGGGACGCCGTACATCGCGCACACCCAGGCGGCGCGGACGATCGGCGACCAATCGATCGGCTGGCGCAACAGGCCCTGCCACGCGTTGAACTGGGTGCTGAGCAGGTAGGGCTGAAGCGCACCGAGCCCCGGCAGGATCCCGATCAGCTGGAACAGCAGCGAGATCATCAGCGTCCCCACGACCGCCGCGGCGCTGTTGCGCGTGATCGTCGACAGCAGCAGGCCGATGCACACGACGGTCGCGATCGGGATCAGGTACACGAGCAGGCTGAGGTAGACGAGCTCGAGGCCCTTCGGCGCCGACACGATCGTCCCCGACAGCGTCTGCACCGAGTTGAAGCCCGACTGGATGCTGCCGGCGATCACCGCCACCGTCCCGGACAGGAAGATCGCGACGACCGCATACGTCGCCGCGGCGAACGCCTTGCCCGCGAAGATGTGCCACCGCTCGAGCGACCGCGTCAGGATCGTCTTGAGCGTCCCGTTGTGGTCCTCGGACGCGAAGATGTCGCCGGCGACCAGCGCGGTGATCAGCGGGAACAGCCACACCGCGCCGAACAGCAGCATCACCAGCGGGACGACCAGCCCGCTCCGGCTCAGGTACGAGGAGAACGCGAAGTCTCCGCCGCCGCGGCGGTCGTGGCGGAAGTGGATCGCGACCACGAACAGGATCGGGACGATCACGGAAGCGCCGAGCCCAAGGTAGGTCCGCTTCTGGTACCGGAGTTTGGTCAGCTCCCACCGGTAAACGACGCCGATCCCAGGCCGTCGGCGTGAGCCGGCGCTGGCGCGTCCGCGCGGGGCGACGTCGATCGTCGGGGCAGTCGAGCTCATGGCGATGCCTCGGCGGTCGCGGCTGCGGGCTCGCCGGCGGGCACGCCGTGCGCGTCCGGCCCGTCGCCCTCGGTCAGCGAGAAGAACAGGTCCTCGAGCGTGACCGTCTCGGGCGCGAGCGCCCGGATCAGCGCGCCCGCCTCGATCAGCGCCTGCGAGAGGTCCGCGACGGCGCCCTCGTCGGCGGTGAAGCCGATCTTCCCGTGCACGATTCGCACGTCGCCGATGCCCGGCTGGGCCCGGCAGACCGCGAGCGCGCGTTCGTCGTTGGTGCTCGACAGCCGGTAGGTCGCGCCGGCGCCGCGCTTGAGCTCCGCGATCGCGCCCTCGTAGACCATCTTGCCCGTGCGCACGATCGCCACCCGGTTGCAGAGCTCCTCGACCTCGGCGAGCAGGTGGCTCGAGAGCAGCACGGTCATCCCCTGGTCGGCCAGGCGCCGGATCAATAGCCGCATGTCGCGCATCCCGGCCGGGTCGAGCCCGGTGGCCGGCTCGTCGAGGAGCAGCAGCTTCGGATCGCGCAGCAGCGCCGCGGCGATCCCGATCCGCTGGCGCATCCCGTGCGAGTAGCCGCCGATCTTGTCCTTCGCGCGGTCGGCCAGGTCGACCGTCTCAAGCGCCTGGTCGATCCGGTCGGCGGCGTCACCGCCGTCGAATCCGGCCAGCAGCTCGAGGTTCCGCCGGCCGCTCAGGTACGGGTAGAACGTCGGCGCCTCGACGAACCCGGCGACGCCGTCGAGCGCCTGAACGGTCTCGAGCGGATCGCGCCCGAACAGCCGCACGGTCCCCTCGGTCGGACGGATCAGCCCGAGCATCATCCGCAGGCACGTGGTCTTGCCGGCGCCGTTCGGACCCAGGTACCCGTACACGTCGCCGGCGTGGACCGTGAGATCCACGCCGGCAACTGCTTCCAGCTCGCCGTATCGCTTGACGAGCCCCCGGACCTCTACCGGCGGGGGAGGAGCGCCGGAGTCCGCCTGGGTCATGTTCAGGCCTGGGTCATGTTCAGGGCACCAGGGCCTTCGCCGCCATCTCCGCCGCGGTGGGTGGCACCGACCCGATCACTGTGTACTCGACGCCGCCGTTCGGGACGCGCAGCACGGTTCCGAGTGCGGTGGCGAGCTCCTGCCCGGTGGCGCCGTGGATCGACACGGTCGGCAGGCTGAGGCCCGGGCCGCCGCCACTCTGGGACTGGTTCTGGCTCTGGCTCTGCGTCTGGCTCTGGCCGGCGCTCGGGGCGGTCTGCTCGATCACCGCGATCCCGCCGAGGCCCTGGCCGTAGGTCACGAGCGCCGCGGGCGATCCGCCCCAATCGAGCAGCTGGACCGACTGGCGCGGGAGGCCGACGAGCTTGTTCGGCGCCGCGAGCTTGAACGGGAGGTGCGACTGGACCGCGGCCCGGCCGATGACGTCGGCATGGGCCTTGCGCGCATGCAGGGCCTTCCGCGCGGCGTTGCCGGCGGGGCTCTTCGCGGCCGTGTTGGCCGGCGAGGCGATCCTGACCACCTTCGCCCCCGCGGGCGCGGTGACGTTGAAGTCCTTGGTCGCGACCGGCCCGAACGAGATGTCGGTGGCCTTCAGCTCGAGCACCGGGCTGCTGCTGCCGCGCGAGTAGATCGCGATCCCGAGCGGAACGCCGTGGGTCGCGTCCCAAGCGAGCTGGACGTCGCCGATCAGCCCGCCCGAATGCTTGGGCGACAGCACGACCTTGTAGGCCGGCTGGCCGGCGACGTTCCGGGGCGTCGGGCCGACGACGCTGAGTTGCTGCAACAGCTGGTTGAGCTGGGTCTGGATCTGGGCGACCGATGGCACCGGCTCGGTGGCGGCCTTGTCGGTGTTGCCGGGGGTGGCGGCGTCCGCGGGGAGCGTGCCCTTGTAGACGACGTTCGACATCGGGTCGTAGATCGAGAACGCGCCGTTCTTGACCACCACCTGGGCGTCGCCGTTGTCGCCCTGGAGCTCGAGCCGCATCTCATGCGTGCTCGGCGACAGCCACAGGCGACCGCTCGCGCCGGACAGGATCGGATCGGTCCCCTGGAGGTCCGAGGAGTCGATCAGATGGTTGGTGAACGTGATGCGGGCGAATATGCCGTTCGGCGAGGGGGCCGTGGCCGCCTGGTGCAGCGCCTGCGCGAGCGACTCGCGCGGCGGCACGCGTCCGTTGCCCGCGGCGGCGAACGCGATCGCGGTGCCGCCGGCGACCGCGATGATCAGGCCGGCGATGATCGCCAGCAGACGTTGGGTGGAAATGGTGCGCAGGATCTTCATCACGACATGACCTTTCTCGATGTCCTGCGGCCACGATAGGGCACTACCTTGAAATTACTTTGACAGCGCTCGCGGGCGCGGGCGTGACCGAGCGCTATGGTCGCGACCGTGTGCCGTCTGTTCGGTATGAGTGGCGGGCGCGAGCCGGTCCGCGCCACGTTCTGGCTGCTCGAGGCGCCCGATTCACTGTCCGAGCAGAGCCGCCGCGAGCCCGACGGCACCGGCCTCGGCACGTTCGACGAGCGCGGTCATCCGGTCGTCTCCAAGCAGCCGCTGGCGGCCTACGAGGACCAGGAGTTCGCCCGCCAGGCTCGCGAGGTCAGCTCGCGCACGTTCATCGCCCACGTCAGGTACGCGTCGACCGGCGCGGTCAGCCCCGAGAACACCCATCCGTTCGAACAGCGGGGGCGGCTGTTCGCGCACAACGGCGTGATCGAGGACCTGGGCCGGTTGGAGGGCGAGCTTGGCGACGCGCGGTCGCTCGTCCGCGGCGAGACCGACTCCGAGCGGTTCTTCGCGCTGATCACGCGCGAGATCGACCGTGACGGCGACGTCGGCGGCGCGATCGTCCGCGCGGCCGGGTGGATCGCCGCCAACCTGCCGGTGTTCGCGCTGAACATCGTGCTGATCACCCCCGACGAGCTGTGGGCGCTCAGGTACCCGGACGTTCACGAGCTCTACGTGCTCGAGCGCGCCGCGGGCGGGCCGACCGGACATCGCCACCTCGACCACGCGAGCGCCCGAGGCTCGGTCCGGGTCCGCGCCGGCGATCTCGCCCACCGGCCCGCGGTGGTCGTGGCCAGCGAGCCGATGGATGAGGATCCGGGCTGGCGGGCGCTTTCGTCCGGGGAGCTGCTTCACGTGGACGCCGACCTGGGCGTCACGATCACGAGGGTGCTCGATCGCGCCCCGGCGCACCCGCTGACGCTCGCGGACCTCGGAGGCAAGGCCGCGGCGTCGCAGGCGCCGACCCACACGTCCTGAGCCGCGGTCGCCCGTGTGCAACGATCGCGGCTGACGATGGCCACCCACTCCGCGCATCAGGGACTCCCGCCCGGGCCGCCGCTGCCGCGGGCGGTGCAGACGATCGGCTTCATGTTCGCCGGTCCGCGGTTCATCAACGCCTGCCGGCGCCGGTACGGCGACGCGGTGACGTTCGGCACGCTGTTCGACAGCAAGTTCGTGATGGTGTTCCATCCGGCGCTGATCAAGGAGCTGTTCCAGGGGCCGCCCGAGCAGCTTCGCGCCGGCGAGGCCAACGTGATGCTCGGCCCGATCGTCGGCGAGCGCTCGGTGCTCCTGCTCGACGGCGCCCAGCACCTGCGCCACCGGAAGCTGCTGCTCGGCCCGTTCCATGGCCGGCAGATGCAGGCCCACGCGGACGCGATGCGCAGATCGGCCGATCTCGAGATCGATTCGTGGCCGGTCGGCGAGCCGTTCTCGCTGCTCCCGACGATGCAGTCGCTGACGCTGCGGGTGATCCTGCGCGCGGTATTCGGCTACGAGCCCGGGGCCGAGGAGGAGGAGCTTCGCCGCCGGCTGCGGGCGATGCTCGAGCCGCTGGCGAGGCCGCGGGCGATGATGCTGCTCGCGGCGCTCCCGTTCGTGCGCGGCGACCGGGCGGCGGTGACCGGCCCGTTCGAGGCCGCGCGCCGCGCGGTCGACGAGCTCCTGTACGCCGAGATCGCGCGCCGGCGCGCCGCTCCGGAGGCGCTCGAGGAGCGCAATGACATCTTCTCGGCGCTGCTGCTCGCCGAAGACGAGGACGGGGAGCGCCTGTCAGACCGCGAGGTCCGCGACGAGCTCGTCACGCTGCTCCTGGCCGGCCATGAAACGACCGCCACCGGTCTCGCGTGGTGCTTCGACCTGCTCCTGCACAACTCGGTCGTGCTCGAGCGGGCGCGCGAGCGCGACGAGCGGTACCTCGACGCCGTGGTCAAGGAGGCGCTCCGGATCCGCCCGGTGATCCCCGGCGTCGGCCGGGTCGTGCGCGGCGAGCCGTTCCGCCTGAACGGTTACGAGATCCCGCCCGGGGTCGAGATCAACCCGTCGATCCGCCTGATCCACCGGCGCGAGGATCTCTACCCGGATGCCCGCGGGTTCCGGCCCGAGCGCTTCCTGGTCGAGAACCCGCCCGACACCTATACGTGGATCCCGTTCGGTGGCGGCACGCGCCGCTGCCTCGGCGCCAGCTTCGCGCTGATGGAGATGCGGATCGTGCTCGCCCGCGTACTCGAGCGCACGGCGCTGCGCGCCGCTGATCCCAAGCCCGCCAAGGTCCAGTTCCGCGGGATCACGCTCGCCCCGAAGGACGGCGTGCGCGTTGTCCAGGATCGGGCGCCGGCGCCGGCGACTTGACGCGGTCAGCTCGCCGGCAATCGGAGTCTCAGCTGCACCCTCCGCCGAGCGACTGCCGCCCCTCCGCCCGCGTCGGTGGCGGTCACCGTGACGATGGCGCTGATGGATCTCCTCGTAGACAGTCGCTTCAGCGCGTTCCGTCGAAGCTTGACGAGGATGAGTTTGCTGCGACCGACGGGGATTCGAAAATGCGTCTCGCCGAGCACGAGCGGTACCCGGGAACGGCGGCTATGTGCACGCCGCGCACGGGCTACCGCAGCGAGCTCGACCGTGCCGGCGCAGAAGGACAGTCCACTGGCACAGGTCAGCTTCATTGCCACGGCAACGTGTTTGGCGGTCGTGACCAGTGAGCGGATGCGTACCCGAGGCCGAGAGACTTGGCCACCGGGGGTGCAGTGCCGGTGCCAGTACCAGTGTTAGAGGATGAGGAAATCGGAGGCAGCGGCGGGCTCGGCCCGAAGCATGGGTGGTACACACTTCCGTCAAGCGCAGTCGCGTACAGAGCACCCATCATTCCTGCTGCCTGGTCAGCCGTGCAGAACGAGGGATAAAGCGAGGCCTCGTACTCGGCATTCAGTACCGGCTTGCCTGCGCTGAGGTACGACTGATAGGAGCGAACACTCGGAGTATTGATTGCACTGCTCGTCGATCACCCCATCGAAATACGGCTCCAGCGGGGCAGCCTGGTCGGGATCGTTCTTCTGAAAGACGGCCATCCCGAGTGAGTGCACCTCCTGGGCGATCCACGTGTCGTAGGCAAGTTGCTCAGCCGCAGTGATCGGGAACCCGGTGTTGTTCTCATAGCCGTCCATGTTGTCCGGTTCGACCGCATCGAAGCCCTTCTGCTGGCACATCTCAAAGCGGGCCGTCATGATCGGCTCGAGCACTCCGAGCTGACGTACATCCAGCCATCGCTCGCCCGGCCAGCCGTTGCCGTTTCCCAGGACCGTGTTCGGAAACTGGCTCGCGTCGGGTCGCCAGCTCTCCCACGTCCCGACGTCGATGTAGCAGATCATTCGCTGGCCGATGGCGTGAAAGTCAGCCACCGTGTCGGACGAGTTGTCGAAGCCGTCGATGTCGGTCGCCGCCACCGGCTCGACCTCGGGGGTCCCCGTCAGCTGCCAGTACCAGGTCAGCTGCTGCGGAGGCGTCCAATGGGATCCGGCCCGTGCCACTGAGGGGAGCACGCCGCCGAGAATCGCCAGCATCACGCCAATCCCGGTCCAGCGGCGCAACACGGGGCCGGAGTCTAATCATTCCGACGTGAAACATCACCATTCAGGGCTAATCCTGCTCTACAATTATGAAATCAAGTCATCGCTCAGCAAATCTGAGAGCTTGCGGCGAATGGCGAGGGGCGCTTACCGGGCAGTCGATCAGCGGCCGGACCCTGTCAGCAGGTTCAACCTTGGCGTTCTGATGGAAGAACGCGGTGATCTGGCCGCGGCCGAACGCGCCTATCGGCACGCGGACTCGCGCGCTCATGCCGCCGCGGCCGTCAACCTTGGAGTGCTGTTGGAGGGCCGCGGCGATGCTGCTGGCGCAGAGGCGGCATATCGCCGTGCCCAGAAACGTGGCGACCCTAATGGTGCCTTCAATCTTGGGGTGCTGCTGGACGAGCACGGCGATGTCAACGGCGCGGTACGCGCCTACCGGTTCGCCGATCACAGAGGCCACGCCGCAGCGGCGTGCAATCTCGGCGCGATCCTGGCCGAGCACGGAGATGTCAGTGGTGCGGAGGCGGCATTCAAGCGCGCCAACGTGCGCGGCGATCCGAACGCTGCGTTCAACCTCGCGACGTTGCTCAGCGAGATGGAACATCCGGAGCCGGCCCCGGACGGATCGTCAGACGACGGCCCGCCGCTCCAGAGCAGGCGACGTCACGAGGGAGTATTCACCCGCCGCCGGCTGGGGCTGGTCCTCGTACCAACACTACTCGTGGTCGCCGCGGCGGTCGCGTTGGGCTCCTCGCTGACGACAGCGCCGAAGGAGACGGTGAACTCGGCGGCGACCGGCCGTTCGACTCGGCCGGCAACCACGGTAGGCGCGATCGCGTCTGCGCCTGCGGCTCCTCGGACCGTCCGGCCTGCTCCAAAGCCCGCGACCGGGCACCGTCCCGCACACTCAACCCGCGTCAAGCTCGTCGCCCACACGAGGCGACCATCCTCCCGCTCGACTCATCACACCGCACGACCGAGCCACAGTGCCGCGCCGAGCCCCGCTCTCCGATCCACTCCACCGACGTATGTCAGCACGGGGGGTGGCGGCAGCGTTAGCACCGGCTCGAGGTCAAAGGGCGGTACCGTCAGCCCCGCGCCAAGCACTTCCGCGCCGAGCCCGCCCGCGCCGAGCCACCCCGCGCCGAGCCACCCCGCGCCGAGCCACCCCGCGCCGAGCACGTCATCCGGAAGCCACTCCGGTCCGGCACCCTCGACGGGCACCGGAACCTCATCGAATCGTTCCTCGGGGGGTGGGACCGGGACCTCGTCAGGCGGAGACGGGGGCGCCGGTCAACGCGGGACGGTCAGCGGCGCCGGGTGAGTCGCCGCGGCATCCGTCTACCGGCAGCGATCAGTCGCCAACCGGGGCGTTGACCCGCGAGCCGATGATCTCCGCGAGCGCTGTGCCGAGCCTGGCGGGATCATGGAGAGCGCGGTCGCGCCGGCTGCGTAGCGGTCGAGCTACGGACCGCATGCCGTGGCTCGCGAGCACAGAGGCATCGAAACGGAGCGTCGCCGATGGATCATGTAGGACCACGTCGACACGGACCCCGTGCAGCCGAAGCGCGCGGAGGTAATCGACGCCAGTCGTGCTGGCGGCTTCCCGCGGGCCAGGCGCGACGCTGGCGATCCAAACCACTTGGCCGCGGGTGCGTGACAGTGCGGAAGCGACCGTCGGAACCGCGGCTGTGGAAAGCACGCTTCGATATAGCGACCCGGGCGCCAGAAGCACCCACTGCGCTGCCTCGATCGCCGAGATGGCAGCCGCCGGCGTCTCGATCTGCTCCGAAGCGAATCTAACCCGCTTGAACTCGTGCCCGGGTGTGGCTGAAGCTGCGTCGGTGGATCCTTCGGAGACCGGTTCTATCTCAAGTGGCACGGGCTGGGTCGTCGCAGGCAACACCGCCCCTGCGACGCCGAGCTTTTCGCCCAGCCACTTGCTTGCCGTGCCGTAGTCGCCGAAGGCGGAGGCCACTGAACCAATCACGAGGTTGCCCAGCGGCTCCTCGCCGAGGCGCCCGATTGCGAGCGGCCTTCTGATGGCGCGCAGGAGCGCTCCCTCTTCGCCGGTCAACGCCTCCAGTGAGCGCCGCAAGTCCTCCACCGCGCGGGCGCTGGGGAGCTCCCGACTCTCCTGGTCGACTGCAATGCTCACGATCACCGTCAAGTCAGCGTCCTGGTCACGCAATGCCTTCAGCACGCAGGCCAGCCCGCGACCTCCGCCGAGGACGACGATCGCCCTACTCGACGGTGACTGTCTTGGCAAGGTTGCGCGGCTGGTCGACATTGAGCCCACGCGCGCGGGCGACGTGATACGCGAACAGCTGTAGCGGGATGATGCCCAGGACGACCTGCAAGAGCGGATCGGTATCCGGAACGTAGATCACGTACTCGGCGTGTTCGGCGATCTCCTTGCATCCCTCGGTCGCGATCGCCAGCACTCGGGCACCTCGCGCCCGAACCTCCGAGAGGTTCGAGAGCAGCTTAGGCAGCACGCGCCGATCGGTGGCGACGCAGATGACGGGCGTCTCAGGGCCCAGCAGCGCGATCGGCCCGTGCTTCATCTCGCCCGCGGCATACGCGTCCGCTGGGAATAGGAGATTTCCTTCAGCTTCAGTGCGCCCTCGAGCGCGACTGGCAGACCCGATAGCCGGCCGAGGTAAAGGAAGAAGGGACTTAGCGCCAGGCGCTCGGCGAGTTCACGCGTCGGCTGATCGACGGACTCGACGACGTGGTCGATCAGGTCGGGCAGCACCTCGAGCGCCGCCTCGAGTTCGGCAGCATGCGCTCTGACTGCGAACCCCTGACCGCGGCGAGGTGGATAGCCAGCGCATACAGCAGTACCACCTGAGCGACGAAGGTCTTGGTCGCCGCCACGCCGATCTCGAGCCCGGCGCGCGTGAACAGGACGCCGTCCGATTCGCGCGTCGCCTGGCTTGCCGGCGCGTTGGTGACCGCCAGGACGGTGGCCCCGCGCTCTCTGGCCAGCCGCATCGCGGCGAGCGTGTCGGCCGTCTCCCCGGACTGTGTGATCCCGAGCACGAACGTGCCGTGCTCGATGATCGGATCGCGATAACGAAACTCGGAGGCCACCTCGACGTCGACGGGGATGCGAGCCCACCGCTCGATCGCGATCCGTCCAGCAAGCCGGCGTGGTAGGAGGTTCCACAGCCAACGATGATGATCCGATTCACCGCCCGCAGGCGATCGCGGAGCGAGCCCGCCCGCAGCATTGCGTTCCACGGTGGCGCGCCAGTGGGAGAGCGTCTCGCTGACGGCGCCCGCCTGCTCATGGATCTCCTTGAGCATGAACGTCTCAAAACCGTCCTTCTCGCAGCGTTCCTCGTCCCAGTCGACCTCGGTCGAGGCCGGCCGGTGAGGAAGACCCTAACGTCGAACACCATGACTCCATCCGCCCGCAGGACCACGATCTCGCCGTCCCGGAGCACCGTGACCTCGCGCGTGTGGGCGAGAAACGCTGAGATCGACGAGGCGATGAACTGCTCACCCTCACCCAGCCCGACGACCAGCGGACATTCGCGCCTGACCCGACCAGCGTGTCAGGTTCGTCGTCGCACATCGCGACAAACGCGTAATGACCCTCGAGATCGCCGAGCGATCGGCGAACGGCGTCGGCGAGGTCACCGTCGTAGTTGAGGGCGATCAGATGGGCGACGACCTCGGCGTCGGTGTCGGAGCGCACGCAACCAGGTCGGCGGCAAGGCGGTCGCGCAGCTCGAGATGATTCTCGATGATCCCGTTGAGCACGATCCGGAAACGACCACTCGCGTCCTCGTGGGGATGGGCGTTTGACTCGGTGACGGCGCCGTGGGTCGCCCACCGGGTGTGGCCGATCCCGACGGAGACGCGTCGGTCGCCGTCGCGACGGCCTGACGCGGCCCCCTCGCGGCGGCTAGCACCGCATCGAGCGCGTCGAGGTTTCCGACCGCCCGGACGAAGCGCGCCGGTCATCTTCGCGCCAGGCGATCCCGGCCGAGTCATAGCCGCGATACTCGAGTCTTCTAAGCCCCTCGAGCAGTAGCCGTTCACACGGCCGCCTGCCCACGTATCCGATGATGCCGCACATCCCCACGAGCTCCTTACTGAGCACGTTATTGTGTGAACTGATTAACCGTCAACCGGGGGGCACGGTCAATGGGGTCACAGAGCCATCCGTCGTTCATACACTGATCGCCCGACTGCTAACGCTGCGGAAACTGTTGCTGGAGCTCGCTGATGACCTGGCGAAACGCGCTCAACTCATCGGCAATCTCATCGCGCTTCTGCACGACAGCACGGCGGTCAGATACCGAAGAATCCTGCAGGGCGAGTTCGAGGACGCGATCGCCCAGCTTGTGGCGTTCGATATCCAGTGTCAGCGCATATGCGCTCAGGTCGGCGAGCGCATCGTTCACACGCTTGTCGAGCACCTGGGGCGCCCAGGCTCACGCTGAGAGCGACGCTTCATCCTCATCTTGCATACGGGCTTGGTCAGGACCGATGCTCTCGATCTTCACTCCAAGCATGCTCAATCTCTCTCGCACAGAGGTCATGGCGGCCTGTATCTCGATGCATGCGCGGTCGAGTCCCTCGCGCAGCGCCAGGCATTCTCCGAGGATGCTCCATGTTTCGTCGAGCAGCTCGGCCACGGCGCTCGAGTCGGCAAGCATCCGCACCTCTTCGATCAAGCTCCCAGGATCCGCCGGCTTATGGCGGGCGGCCTTCAGCCGCGCATTTTCCTCTTGGAGCAGCATCACCTTCAGCCGTAGATCGTCCTCCTGTTCGACGGAGGCGGTGAACTCCTGCTCCTCGATCAGGCCTCGAGCCCGCTCGAGCCTCCGCTTGAAACCTTGGAAGGGCTCTGTCTCGAGCCGCGCAACCGGTTGCGACTGCGGCCGCTCTGAGTCAGTCGTAGCGCCGGCGACTGCTGTCTCTAGGACGACGTGAGCGTCCTTGGGTGAGTTCCGTCGAGCCGATGACTTAAACACCATGCGAAGTCCGTTCTGTATCCGGGTCGGATGTCTCCTGAGCGGGGGCGAGTCAAGCCGCTCCCGTGCCTGGCTCTGCGTCCTGTTGCTACCACTTTGACCGCCGAGGGCGACTCGGTAAATGGGTCACCTCGTGTAGATATCGTTCAACCCTCTGAACTTGCCGGTATGCGCGGGCTACTGGATCCAAAGCGTCGTGGCGAGCACCCCTCCGGATCGCGCCAACCGAGCTAGCAGCACCGGAAGGCTCAGCAACACGCCGACCGCAGCGCCCGCCACGAGCGCTCCGCCCGGAACGGTCGGATGCATGGCGCTCCGCCACATAAGCTCGGTGCCCAAGGCTGCTGACGTCGCAATCAGTGCTGCGCGGTTCAGCGAGAAGGCCTCAAGTAGGCCAACGAGCAGGCATAGGAGGCCGACGAGCCCAAATGCCAGGAACACGCTCGCAGCGTCGGTCCCGTGGGTCCAGTGGCCGACCCCGATCACGATCGCGGACAGCGCGAGGGTCGCCCCCAGCAGTCGAGCGATTCCACCGATGAAGATCGACATCGCCGGGTCCGACATGGCGGTGCGGCTTGCTCCCTGAGTGGCACTCCGCGCAGGCCGCGTGGAACCGCGTCATAGAAGTTCCACAGGTAGTAGCCTCCCCAGAAGCTTCCGATTGCCGACGGCAGCAGGGCGATGGACGGATGCAGGCCGTGGACCCCCCAGCCGAGGCTTGGATCCAGCGACCAGCAGGATGCCAATGAAGCCTCCGATCAAGCCTGCCAGCATCGCCCGGCGCACCGAGCCCGCGCGTAGTCCGTGCGGGGCGAAACGGATCCCACCGCCGCGAGGCAGATCAGCAGCGTGATCCCCGCCAGCGAGCCGAGCACGATGTACGGGTCCACGGCACGCTCCATCGCCACCGTGCCCACGACCAATACCCCGGCGTACAGCAGGCCCCAACCTCGCATCGTGACGACCGTTCCGCCGACCCAGACTGGGACCAGCATCGCGGCTACCGGGCCCCAACCCTGAAACGACAGCAGGGGCAGGGCAGCCAGCAGCAGGCACCACACCAAGACGGACACCCCGTCGCGCGCAAGACCTCCAGCCCTTCGGGGCGACTCAGGTATCGACTTCGTAGTCCCCACTGGAGGGCAACCGCGAGCGGAAGCGCCACCCGAATCGCATCGGAGAGCACGTCGGGGCCGAGCTGTCTGCTGATCGGCGATGCCCAGGCGGCGACGGACAGGATCAGCAGCACCAAGGCTAGTCCCTCTGCCACTACGCTGTGCTGGCTTGAGTCATCGAACGGGTCGAGGTCGCTTATGGCCCGCGGACTTGGACCGTCGAGGCTGACCAGGCGCCGCGCGTTGCCCATGGCGCGCTGCGCGGGCGCCCCGTCCATGCCTCGAGCACCACGGTCGCCTCGAGCACGTCTCGTGCCTCCCGGCCGAGGCGGGCATCGAGGACCGCCTCGGCGTAGCGGTCGCCCGAGGCGGCGCTCGCCGTCGCTGGGCTCAGGTTCCCGAGCTCGCTCGCATGCCCGTTGGATGAGCTCATGCCGCTACCGTGCCCGCGAGCTCGCGGATCAGCCGATCATAGGCCTCAAGGCAGCGCGACAGCGTGTACTTTCGATGAACTCGCTCGTACCCCGCCGGCCAAGTCGCGCCGCGAGGGCGGGATTGCGAAGCAGGGTGACGACAGCGGTGGCCAGCTCGTGTACATCACCTGGAGGCGCGATCAGCCCGCACCCGCGGGTGACGGACGGGATGCCACCAACGCTCGTGGCGACGATCGGCCGAGCCTGTCCCATCGCCTCGAGCAAAGTCATCGGCATTGCCTCCGAGATACTCGTCATCAGGACCAGATCACCGCTGCGAATCGCGCCGGTCGGATCCCTGGTACCGCCCATGAAGCGAAACCGGTCGCCCAAACCGAGCTGACGATGCATAACCGCGCAGGCGTCTGCGTACATCTCCTGGCCCAGGGTCGGGGGTCCGTAGCACTCGAACCTCGCCTCCGGCACCCGGCGTGTCACCTCGTTGGCGACCAGCAACATCGTCTGCACGTCCTTGAGCGGGTCCAGTCTTCCCATCGCGATCACTTTCTTGACGTTGGGAGGGGCGGTCTGCTCCTTCGGCGGATCGATCCCGTTCGGAATCACGCGGATCTTGGCCGGGTCGACCCCGAGCCCGCGTTCCCACTCGGCATTGGCCTCGGTGACCGGAGCGATGACGTCGGCCGCTGCGTAGACAGCGCGCGTCATGCCGAGCGCGAGTCTTGGCGAGATGTGGCCATGACCCGGCCTGGCAGCGGCCTCGCGAACCGAGGCGAGGTAGGCCTCGCGGACGTACACCCCATGCTCGGTGAGTAGGAGCGGAGTACCGTACAGCGCCTTGTGGATGATCGCTGGGATTCCGGACCACCCCGCGGCAGTAACGTGAATGACGTCACAGGGCGGTGTCGGTACGGCAGCCGTTCGAGCTACCCAATACAGCGCCTGATACAGCCTCGCAGCCTCGATCGCGTCGTAGATCGGCGCCGGCGCCGAATCGCGATGGCTGTCCATCAGTAGTTGCTCCAGTTCTGAAACGAACCTCTCCCAGCTCTCTCGGCCCCGAAACTCGGGTCTGATCGACTCGGGGTTGAGCCGGCACCGCACCAGGGCGGCGGTGAGACCTTCGAGATCGCCCTCCCAGGGCATCAGCCCTCGCAGCAGCTGCGCGGGAAGCAACCCGTCGTCGGAAGCGCGATGAGCGTGCAGGCGTCGCGGCGGATGGCTTTCGGACCACAGGTCGATCGGACGCAGCAGCCTCGTGTTTGGCGGCAGCTTGACGGTCGGACGTTGGTGCCTGCGGCCGGCCAGGATCGGCAGAACGTCCCAGTCGGTTTCGGACAGCCCGGTGAGCACCGCGTGACACCAGGAACTCACGCCGCCGACCGCATAGGGGTACGTGCCCTCAGTGATCAGCAACACCCGGGGCCGCGCACGGGATCGGGCCCGGGGCTTACCGCCTCCGCTGTCTTCACCAATTGCTTTGCCGACGACCGCGTCGCGACGGCCGATCTCGTCGGGTTGTGCGACGCGCCGCGACAACACAGGCAGGACGAACCGCCTTTCTGGCGGCGCATCAGCGGATGGCTGCGCGTCTCGTCCGGCCCTCACGCCTGAATTGTGGGCGTATCGGCCGAGTCCGGCCATAGCCCGTGAGCAGGATTTACGTTCATCGTCTGAACTCCGTCCCGACAAAGGATCCGCAATCAGGAACGAACTGGTCTGTAATGATTGTGCGCGACTGCTCGGCCCGAACGTGAACGAGGTCCGCTGCGATGCGCATTGAGATGCGGCTCCTGTTGCTCGGGGGTTCCGGAGGTGAGCCGGGATACGAGACCTGGCGAACGTCGCTGGCCCGCGCGGCCGTGCCGTTTGACGCGATCGCGTTGGCCGATCAGCGGTCCACACTGAGCATCGTCCGTCCGGATGGGACTGTCCGATACCAGGCGCTCATCCTCGCCAAGGACGGACTGCTCGAGTTCGCGCTGGATCCGGAACAGCGCGCCGCTCTTGACCGCCTCGAACGCGACCCCGGGTTGCGGCGGCTCACGGCCTATGCCTATCCAGGCCCCGTGCATGGACTGACACCCCCCACGTGGTCTGGCAGGCTCGACAACATCACAGCGTGTCTGACCGAGCGCGGACTCGAGGTCTTTCCGTATCTCAGAGGCGCGCTGCCGATCGACCTCGGTACCTGGGGCTATCTCGCGACGCCAGATCCCGACGAGTGCTTTGAGAGTTTGCTCGTCGCGCCGGATGGCTCGAGCTTGCTCGGGATCCATCGTGACGGGGAGGGTCGCGAGCGGATGGTTCAGACGTTCGACGCGAACAGCGGCCAAGTCCAGGGCCACCTCCTGCGCCAAGGCATTCTGGCGTGGCTCACTCGAGGGACTCACCTCGGCTATCAGCGCAACTACCTCAGCGTGCAGGTTGACGACGTCCTGCTGCCCAATCACAGCTGGGATCCGGAGCGGCACGCCACCGCAACCGACCGCGCGGAGATCCTTCGCATGACAGCCGATGACGCGGCGCGGACGGCTCGCTGGTCCCGTACACGAGGCGTACGGCTCGACCTCGCCTGTAACGGTGGTGGCAGCCAGCGCTACGAGTGGGAGCACGGCATCGACCGCGATCCGCTGCTCGACGCATTGCTCGCCGAACGCAATGCCTTCGGCTGGATCAATCACACCTTCGAGCACCGAAACCTCGACGAGGCCTCGAGTGAGGCGATTGAACGTGAGATCGAGCAAAACCTGGAATGGGCGGCGAACCAGGGCATCGAGTTCGAGCCGCAGGTCCTCATCACCGGAGAGCACACCGGCCTCGCGAACCTGACTGCCACGCCGCCGCGCGGCGAAAACCCAAACCTTGCGCCTGCACTAAGTGCACGCAAGATCCGGTTCCTGGCATGCGATGCATCACGCCCTTACGCGCGTGGCGGCTCGGACCCAGACACCCGACCCGTGCCCGCGGGGGCCCCGTTCGTCACCGGAGGCGCCGTGGCGATACCCCGCTATCCGACGGCGCTGGCACATGACGTGGCGACCGCTGAACAATTGCTGGATCGGCTGAGAAGCAGTGGCCACGCGCCCGATGAATCCTGGCCACAGCTCGTCTCGAGGGAGGCGAGACGGATACTGATTAAGCTGGTCGGGAATGATCCACGGCCACATTTCTTTCACCAGAGCAACCTACTAGCCAACGGCGCCGGTGAAAACGGATCCAGTTCAAGCCTCGTTTGCGAGCTGTTGGATCGCGTGCTAGGCCTCTATCAGAGCTTGACTCTCCCGTCGATGCCGATCGTCCAGCCCCGTCTGGCCGAGATCGGCCGGTGCCTGCTCCGACTGGAGGCGTGGCGCGAAGCGACCGCGGCCGGCCATATCGTGGCCTACGTCGAAAGCGGCGGAGTGAGAATCGTCAGCCGCGCGAGAACCGCGCTCGAGCTTCCGCTGACAGGCACGATGTTGGGAGACGAGTACGGAGGCAGCCGGTCGGCATGGCTCTCAGTGCCGCCGGGGATCACGCTTGTCGAGCGCGCGGCCGCCGGATAGAGGCTGATCAGACCTGCGCTCCGGTCGCTCCTCCCGATCGAGCATCTCGATCGCGCTGCGACGATTTGGCATGTCGAGCTTTTGCAGCACCGACGCCGTATGCCGACGCACCGTCACCTCCGAGATGCCAAGACGCGCCGCGATCTCAGCAGTCCGCTCCCGCTTGCGCAGTCGATCGAGCACCTCGAACTCGCGCGCCGTGAGCTCAACCTCGCGACCGGAGTCGGGCAGCACCAGGCGGCGTCTGGCTCCGCGCTCCCGAAACTCGGGACCAGGCGAGCAGTCATCGCCCGCGGTAACGCCGCCTCGCCGCGGGCGACACCAAGGATCGCGTGTGGGAGTCGGCTGGCCGGCGTGCTCATCAGCAGATAGCCGTCGGCGCCCGCCCGCAGGGCCCCGAGCATATCCTCGTCTCGCGCCGCGCTCGTCATCAGCACGATCTTCGTCGCCGGGACCGACCGCTTGATCAGGCGTGCAGCGTCGATCCCGTTGCCCGGCAGAGCGACCGAGAGCACGCACACATCCGGTTGGTGCGCCTGCGCCATCCGGACGGCATCTTCGGCATTGGATGCCTCGGCAACGACATGAAGCCCGTGAGGCTCGAGCGCCCGCTTGATCCCAGCGCGTGCGGGAACCTGGTCGTCCGCCAGCAATACCGTCAGCTCAGTTCGGTCCAACGCCGGTGCGTCACTCACGACAGCCCCTTTACGGCTGGCCCCGGTCCGTGGGCCAGCACAACTTCATGTACGCACAAGCTAGCACGCGGCGACCGTGTCTCGGCAGAAACGTTCACCCATGAACGCAGGAAGGGCGAGGAAGCCCATTGGCGACGCGCTCGCCAGCCAACACACTGCTGAGCACATTTCGGGGCGCGAGGTTCCACGGTTAAGCGCCGGCTGTGCCGGTGCGTCTGTGTGCCGTTCGCTCAAACCACGCATGAACGAGGCCTTACGGATGAAACGGTTCCTTGGTTTGCCTTGGGCGATGGTCGTTGTGGTCGCGGCGCTGCTTGCGCTCTTCGGCGTTACTCGACTGTTCGGAGGGGCTTCGCCTGCCTCGGCTGCGTCCGTATCGCAGCAGATTGGCATGAGGGTCCTGCTGATCACCGACAACACCAATGAACCGTCGTATCAGGATTGGGAGAACACGCTCAACCGCGAGGGCGTCCCGTTCGACTCGGTCGTGACGACGCCCGTAAGCGGAGAGCCGACACCTGCGGGCGCCAGCACGTTCTCGGCTCTTCCCGCTCTCTCTTCGACGGCTTCCGATGGCACACAGGTGGCGAACTACGAGGGTGTCGTGGTCGCGATCTCCGGCACGGTCGGCATGACCACGGCTCAGTGGGACACGCTGCAGACCTTTGAGCACCAGTTCTCGGTTCGCCAGCTGACCGCCTATGCCGCTCCCAGCAGCGACTTCGGGATGAACACTGCGGCAAGCGGCGCCGCGCTTCCGCTGTCTACCGCTTTAGCCCTGACCGCGGACGGCTCGAGCATGTTCCCGTACCTCAAGCAGTTGGCGGTCGACCCGACCCAGTCCACGTTCGCGTATCAGGCGACGCCGCTGGCGGGCGCCAACGTCGACACGCTGGTCTCCGGACCTGGCGGAAGCACCCTCCTCGGGATCTACACGACCTCGGACGGGCGCCAGACGATGTTCCAGACCTTCAACGAGAACCAGTACTACCTCCAGAGCCAGCTGCTCCGTCACGGCGAGCTCGACTGGCTGGCGCGGAACACCTACTTCGGCGATCAGCGCAACTACCTCGAAGCCAACATTGACGACAACTTCCTGTCCGACGACACGTGGGACGCCGCCACGCACTCGACCGACTTCACGCCAGCTGATGCCCTCCGCGAAGTGCCAGCGGATGTAGTCACCGCTGCGCAGTGGTCCAAGGCCAACAACTTCCGCATGGACATGCTGTTCAACGGCGGCGGTAGCGTCCAGGTCTCGAACGGCGGCACCGATCCGCTGCTGACTCAGTTCACAGCCGCCGACCCGACAACGCACAAGCCGTACACCGCCGATTTCGGCTGGATCAATCACACATGGGATCACCCGAACATCGACGAAGGCTGCGCGACGCAGAGCTACATCGAGACGGAGATTTCTGAGAACACGACCTGGGGAGCCAAGGCCGCCGCGAGTGGGAATCCGAATACGGGTGGCCTGGGCCTTACTGACAGTACGGATCCAACGGACGCACTCGGGAACGAGAACCCATCCGCGATCGTCACCGGAGAGCATTCCGGTCTCGCGAACCTGATCCCGGGCAATCCCGGCCAGGTCGACCCGCCCGAACTAAATGCCGCCACCCCGGCGACGACTGCGGGCACTCTCGCTGCGGGCGAATACGTGTATGCGATCAGCGACCAGTTCAACCTTGCCGCCCCTGGCGCCGCGCCGGTGGCGGGAACCGGAGAGTCGGCTGCCTCCCTGTCGTCGACCGTGACGCTCGCCGCACCGGGCGAGGTTGCCCTTGACTGGGATGCCGTTTGCCACGCGGCCGACTACAAGATCTACCGGGCGCCTTACACGCCGGCGGTGCCGCCCGCGACGACGGGCGCGATCGGGGCGTGGTCGCTGATCAACACGGTCGCAGCGAACACCTCGGCTGATTTCACCAACTCCGGTCCGGCCGATCTCATGTACACCGACATCGGTGCCGTAGGCACAGCCGCGACTCCGCCGACGGTGGGCAGCGCTGACGAAGGCCCTTACGAGCAGAGCCCCGTTCTCGATGCCGCGTTCCCGGGCGCCGGGATCAAGTACTTCGGCTCAGACGCTTCCAAGCCCTATCCGACCGCGCCTGACGCTTCGTTTGCCACGCTCGCAGCTGGTAGCACGTATGGAGGGGCGGAGTCTCCAATCGGTGCGACGTTCACCGATGCCGGTGCCACCGCGATCCCGCGCTACCCGACGAATATCTACTACAACGTCTCGACCGACGCTCAGGAGGTCGATGAGTACACGACGATCTACGATTCGCCGCCAAGTGGGCAGTGCGTTCCGATCGCCGGAATTACGACCTGCAACCCCTCCGGTACTGCGTTCACAATCGCGCAGATCCTGGCGAGCGTCGACCAGGGCATGTTCCTGCACCTGATGGGCAACGACCCGCGCCCGACCTACTTCCATCAGACCAACATCATGGCTCAGTCGACCGGGTCGGTCACCGGCGAAGGCACTGGTCTGTTCTACGAGACGATGAACCCCCTTCTTGCCGAGTACAACGCCTATTTCGCAAGCAACGCTCCGATCGAGCAGCTCACGATGGCGCAGATGGGGACGCTCTTGAGCGAGCAGGCCGGGTGGTCGGCGGCCAACGCCAGCCGGATCTCCGGCTCCATCGAGGGCAACGTCGTCACCGTGAACAACAGTGGCGCGGCCACCGAGATCCCCTTGACCGGCACAAACATCGGGACTCCGTACGCGGGAACTCAGTCCGGTTGGACGAACGCGCCGACTGGCACGAGCACCTACACCGCTCTTGCGGCATGGCCCGCATTGCCCACGACCCCTGTGGTCCTGACTCCGCCGACGGGTCCCGCGCCGGGCGGGCCTCTCGCCACCGGGGGCAAGCCGACGAACCAGCAGCCGCCGCCGGCGGCGGCGGCCAAGCCTTCGCTCTACTACGTGGCGGTCCAGGTCGCCCCGAAGAAGGTGTCGACGAAGAAGGGCACGGCGACGGTGTCGCTGAAGTGCGAAGCCAAGAACGGGAAGGCCACCAAGAACCATTTCTGCACCGGCAAGTTCACGCTGAGCGTCATGGGGCAGAAGGTCAGCCACACGTTCCGGATCAAGGCGACCAAGACCGCCCGCATCGCTGTCAAGTTGCCAAAGCACGCCCGCGCAGCGGCGGCGAGCGGGAAGCATCGCGTGCTCAACGCGAAGCTCGTCGTCTCGACGAAGCAGCCGCAGGGCGCGCCCAGGGTCGCGCTCGGCAGCCTGAAGATCAAGACGTGACGCGGGCTTCTGAGTGCGACCGGGGCCTGCAGTGTCAGTGGTGTCTCGCCGGACCACACGGCTAGCAGCTTGCCTATTGGCAACCGGGATCGGCGGCTGGCTGCTGCCGGCCGTTGCGCAGGCCGCACCCACCAACAGCAGTCCTCCCACGATCTCCGGAACAGCGCAACAGGGACAGACACTAACCCTGACCCAGGGAGCCTGGACTGACACGGCCGACCCCGCGATAGCTGTCACCGATCAGTGGGAGGACTGCAACAGCACGTGTGCGCCGAACGGCGCCACCGGCGCCAACTACGTCTTGAGCTCGACCGACGTCGGCGACACGATCGAGGTCGTTGAGACCGCGACGACTGGGACGGACGGGAGCGCGACCGCCAGTTCTGAACCCACTGCGACCGTGACGCCTCCCGTTCCGACGATCAGCGTGGCGCCGGCGATCACCGGAACCGCCCAGCAGGGACAGACGCTCACCGCGAGCACCGGCACGTGGACCAACACCCCGACCTCCTACGGCTACCAGTGGGAGAGCTGCAGCAGCACCACCTGCACCGCAGTCGGAGCCAACGGCGCCAGCTACGCGGTGGCCGCAACTGACGTCGGCGACACAGTCGAAGTCCAGGTCACCGCTACCAACGCGGGCGGCAGCGGGGCGCCGGCGACATCTGCGCCAACCGCCACAGTGATCGCAGCCTTGCCGGTCAACTCAGTGTTACCAGCCATCACCGGAACCGTCCAGCAGGGACAGACGTTGACGGCCAGCACCGGCACCTGGAGCAACTCCCCCGTCTCCTACACCTACCAGTGGGAGAGTTGCACCACGACCTGCGCCGCGATCTCCGGCGGCACTGCCTCTACTTACGCGGTGGCCGCTACTGATGTGGGCAAGTCCATCGAGGTTGAGGTCACGGCGACCAACACCGGCGGCACAAGCGGTCCGGCCACGTCTCTTCCTACGGCCGTCGTGGTTCCCCCGGCTCCCGCGGAGATATCCGCGCCGACCATCTCGGGCACGTTTGTGCAAGGCGACGTCCTCGCGGAGCAGCACGGCACCTGGAACAACGGCCCCACTTCCTACAGCTACGAGTGGCTGAGGTGCGACAGCACCGGGACCACCTGCACCGCGATTGCCGGCGCGACCGCTCAGACCTACACGCTCACCGCTGCTGACGTCGGCGGCGAGCTCGTGGTGCTCGAGACCGCCTCGAACGCGGGCGGAAGCGGCACGGGGTACTCGGCCCTCACGCCGGTCATCACTACGCCTGCCCTCGTGGTCCCGGTGCCGGTGAGCAGCGGACCCCCGACCGTGTCCGGCGTCCTGCAGGAGGGACTGACGCTGGTCGAATCCCACGGCACCTGGAGCGGCAACCCAGGCACCTTCAGCTACCAGTGGGAGCAGTGCGCGGACCGGGGTTGCGTCGCGATCCCGGGAGCAATCAACCGGACCTACACGTTGACCGCCGCCGACGTCGGACAGGACATCGCGGTGCTCGAGACGGCGGCCAACACCGGAGGCGCCGGCGCACCGGCCGCGTCCGTACGCAGCGCGGTGGTCATCGCCAGCAGTTCGATTACGCTTGCGGTCGCGCCGAGCACGGCGGTGACGAACCAGACAGTGACGCTGGCGGCGACCGTCACCTCCGGGTCCGGCAACGCCGGACCTGTGGGGTCAGTGACCTTCTCGAACGGCGGCGTCCCGATCGCCGGCTGTACCAGCCAGAATGTAAGCTCGAGCACCCCGAGCGCCGCGACCATCTGCCAGGCCTCGTTCGGAGCCGCTATTCAGCAGCTCGCGGTCAGCTACCAACCTGGAACGGGGTCGCTCGTGGGGGCGTCGACCAGCGCGGTTCAGACGCTCGTCGTCGGCAAGGTCTCCACGTCCGTCTCGCTCGCCGTCACCAAGCAGGTTGCCGTGCTCAAGCGCGCTACCTATGTGGTGACCGTGGTTCCCCCCGCGGGCAACTCTGGACCGACCGAACCCACCGGCTCGATCGAGTTCCTCGATCGTGGCCGGCCGATCGCCGGTTGTCGTGACCGGTCATTGAAGAAGGCCGTCGCGACCTGCGTCGTCAAGTACGCGACGGTCGGCTCCCACCGCATCTCTGCGCGCTACCAGGGCGATGCCAACTTCAACAGCTCCGCGTCCCCGGTCAGGTCGGTTCTCGCCGGAAAGAACGCGACAGGCCCGGTGGTGCTTGGCTTCGTCAACTCGACGCTGCAATGGAAGTTCTACTACAGCCCAAGGTACACGCAGATCCTGTTCCTCCAGGCCTATGGGGTCGCCAACGCGAGCGACCTGCGCCTCACCTGCCATGGAACCAGCTGCCCGTTTACAACCCTCCGTAGTTCGGCCGCAGAGGCCGCAAGCTGCTCCGGACACCGTCACGTCATCTGCTCGGCCGGATCAGGAGTCAATCTCCTGCCGGCCTTCGACAAACGCCGCCTGCGAGCCGGAACCCAGATCGTCCTCTGGATCACGCGGCCGCACTCGATCGGCAAGTACTTCTCGTTCACGATCCGGGCCGGTCAGCCACCGCTGGTCGCCCTCTCCTGCCTGGCGGTCGGGCAAACTCGCCCCGGCGTCGGCTGCTGAGCAAACCTGCGGATTGCGGAACTATGTCGATGCGAAGCCACGCTCGAATCAGGAGGTTAGGTTGAGACAACGGTCAGGCGGCGCCCATGGACCTCGGCCGCGCATCGTGTCGCTCGTCGGCCTGGCGCTCGCTTTGTCCGTCTTCGCCATCGACGTCGGCCTCGCGCGTGCGTCCGGCGGGCCAGCGGGACTGCCAGGACCGCCGCCCGGAGCCGGCACGGGCTTTCCGCTGCCGCCTGCACCTGCGCAGGCACCGCCACCCGAGCCATCCGGTTCGCCCGCAAACATCCCGCTAGGCAGCTTCGGGCCCGGGCTGCTCTCCGGCTCGGCCGGACTGAGCGGACGGCGCCTGAAGCTGCCGATCGCCTGCCAGGCCGCAGGGCGCGCGGCCCTGAGCCTACCGGGGGTCGCAACCGGCACCGTGGCGCAGACCAGGTACAAGTGCGCCGGCGGACGCAGCACGGTCTCTTTCTCCCTCGACAAACGCGTCGTGGGGCAGATCACTCGCAACGGCAGCGTGCTGGCAGGGGTCACGTTCAACCAGGGTGCCGCAACCGAGCGCCTCTCCGTCATGGTCGGGCCGAGTCCCGCGGCCCCGCAGTTCTGGACAAGCGTGTTCGGACTCGAATGCAGCTCGCCCGGGAGCAATCAGGCGGACCTGCTGGCTCCGAACTTCACCGTCACCCCTGCGACCACGATCGATGTGAGGCCGTGGCTCGCCTGGTACACCGCGGCGACCGGCTGGCAATGGCTCGGCACCGAGGGCCCGAACGCGAGTCGCTGGTACCGCTGGACGGGCACGCCGGACGGGGTCGCTGAGTGGCACACGCCGTCCGGCGCGATCAACCCGTGGACGTGGGGCCCGATCTCCATCGGTCCGGGCCACGGCGCGTACGTAATCGCCGTACTCGAGGCGGTCTACTGGTACAGCCACCCCGTGTACGTCTGGCGGTACGCACACTCATACCCATCTTCCCCTTACTGTGCCTACAGCTAAATCGATCCCAGAACGCGCGATGACCAGGTCCAGGCGCCTCCTGGGTCTCGTCGGGGCCGCCGCGCTGGCGCTCGTGCTGACCGCGATGCCTGCCCCGGCCCGGGGCAGTGCGGCTCCGGCCCTTCCTGGGCCCCCGCCCCCAGCGGGGCAGGGCTTTCCGGCTGCCCCCCGCCCGGAACCATGCCAGCGGCCGGTCCCGTAGGCCCGGCGGCTTCGTTGCCGACGAAGTTCGCAGGCGCCGGGCTGAGGAGCGGGTTCGTGTCCGTGCGTGGACGGCAGCTGACGCTCGCGGTTGCGTGCAGGCGAGGCGGACAGGTGAGCTTGACCGCGTCCGCACTCGGCTCCGGCATCCTGGCCCGGGGCGGTTATGCCTGTCGACATGGTCAGGCCTCGGCTGGGCTTTCGCTGAGACCGAGCGCCGCTCGCCGGTTGGTGGCTCTGAAGTCGACGCTTGGGCGCGTAGCCCTCGGAGTCGGCAGCGCCGAGCGGTTCTCGATCACGCTCGGAGCCAGCCCGACGGTACCTAACGCTTGGACCAACGGCGGGATGGAATGCAGCTTCCTTGGCCCGAACGACCCGTATCTGGTCGCACCCAACTTCACCGTGACTCCGCCGGCGATCATCGACGTCAGGCCGTGGGTCGCCTGGTACACGCCGGCGAACGGTTGGCGGTGGCTCGGCACCATGGGGGTCAACACCAGCAGCTGGTACCGCTGGTCGGCAACGCCCACGGGCGCGGCCACATGGCTGACGCCGGCAGGCGCCCTCGATCCGTGGACCTGGGCCCCTATCCACGTGCGCACCGGCCAGCAGACCTACGCGATCGCGGTGTTCGAAGTTATCTATTGGTACGCCGATGCCCGTTACGTTTGGGCGTACGCTCCTTCGCATCTGGGCGCTACCGCGACCGGCACCTACTGCACATTCCGGTAGGCCGCCGGTAGGGATTGGCATTCATTGACAACTAAGCTATTATTTGTGCAGGTTTTAGAGGGCAAATATCCGCGAAGTTGAATCTTCGACCGCGTTTGCGGGAAAAGAATCGGCGAGCGCGCGACGCAAGGGGCAGCACGGCCGGAACCGCAAGCGGGGTCCATTGGACGCCATCCGGTGACGATCATGTAAGCCGGGCATGGTCGAAGGGGCAAGAGTATGGCGGTAATCGCGTCGCCAACGAGCATCGCGGTAACCCCCTGGCCTGTCAGGATCTTGAGGACAGGCTCGAGGCCGAGGTTGGTGCGCTTGGCCGTCGCGACGGGCAGTCTGTCGGCGATCGTGGTCGGCTTGGAGCTCGTCAGGCCAAGCTATGTCATAAGCCCGAGCGGTCGCGTCGCGCTCGAGACCCTAATCGCGCTCTCAGCAATTTTCACCGCCCGGTTACTCGCGGCAAACTTCCAAGAGAGCGGCCGGTTGCCCGATTTGATGCTCCTTTGCGCCCTCGTGGCTGCATCGCTTACTGATTTCGTCTACTGCGCTGTCCCGGCCCTCGCAGCCGGTGTGAGGCCCGAGGCCGGCGGCGGCGCTCGGCTTTGCTGCAGCCTGATCGTCTCGGTCGCGTTTGCCGCGGCAGCGTTCGCACCCAGCAAGGTGATTCGGTTTCCAGGCCCGCGTGCAATCAGTGGCGCAATTCTCGCCGTCGCCACCATCGTCGTGCTTTCTCAGTTCATCGAGCAGGCCACCGGCTCGCACTGGAACGCAACGTTCCAGGATGTCGGCATCGAAGGCGCGATTCAGCGTCCGGTCGCGCTCACCGTCGAACTTGTGGCGGCGGCCTTGCTGATGGTGTCCGCGCTGGCGTTCCTCCGTCGCGGTCGGCGGGGTGAAATCCGCTGTGGACTCCTCGCGGCGGCAGCGTTTATGCTCGCCGCCGCTCGGCTGCAGTATCTCGCGCTACCCGCAGTGGCCACGGATTGGATCACCCCGCGCGACGGCCTGCGGATGGCAGCCTATGCCTTGCTGCTGGGAAGCGCCTACTGGGAGTACGTGCTGCGGCGACGCGGTCGAGCGCTTGCAGCGCTCACGTCAGAGCGTGAGCGGATCGCCCGCGACCTGCACGACGGGCTTGCGCAGGATCTGGCGTGTATCGCCGCACAGGGGCAGCGACTCGGCACCGAGCTGGAACCCGGGCATCCTCTGATGATTGCTGCTCGCAACGCGCTGGCCACGTCGCGCGGCGTGATCGCCGACCTGTCGGCTTCGACTGCTCCCACCACCGAAGCCGCGCTTGGCATCATCGGCGACGAGCTCCGGCACCGCTACGGTCTGCAGATCGCGGTCCGAGTCGAGACGACGGGTGCTGTAGCTGGTGGCAGCGACCTCGATCCGGTGGATCGCGAGCAGGTCATTCGTATTGCTCGTGAGGCAATCGTCAACGCGGCACTGCACGGCGCGGCCCGTCGCGTCGACGTCGTCGTAATACGGGAGGCGAGAAATCTTCTCATGACTGTCAGCGATGATGGATGCGGGATCACCGATGCATACGGGTCCGGTATGGGCTTGCGGACGATGCGTGCTCGCGCTGCGGCGCTCGGCGGTCGGCTGAGCACACGTCCCCGTGCCGGTGGCGGGACCGAGTTGCAGCTTGTCGCGCCTGCTCGGTACCGGCGACCGAACCCGGTGTGTCGTACCGTGGATCGGCAATAGCCGCGAGCGAATCGGGGCCGGGGCCAAGATGCCCTGCATTACGCTTGCCACCCACCGCCGCCGGTCGCGCCGATGTCGGCAAGCCCGTTAGACCAGTAGAGCCCGCTCGGCATTACGTCAAGAGTTTGGGAGTGATTTTGAGGTCCCGGATTGAGAACCGTCAGGTTGCAAATCCGCCCTTGCTCGTCAGGTAACTGTGAAACGTCGCGCAGTAAGGCTCGTTGGCGCACTTGATGATGGGCCGTCCAGGAAGATGCTGTCCAGATTGGGCCACCAGCTTGATGTCTGACCCCACCGCAGCGATGGAGCGGCTTGAGTAGCCCGTGTGGTAACCACTGCTGCCACAAGTTGCTTGGACCATCCTGAAACACACGACCAGCAACACAAATTGATGGTTTGAAACCGCTCGGGCGGGTATAAGGGCGCGGTCGGCAGAGCCGCCTTCGCCGGCGCCCATACTCAGCCGGAGGGACCGGAACCATGAAAAGGTGTCTGGCGATAGCGATCGCCGCGCTCGGCATTTTTGCCCCAGCGGCGGTGGCGGCGACGACGTACAAGCTGCCGCCCACGGGGCAGGACCAGTGGTATTGGGAGATCAGTCCGCCCTCGAACGGTCTGGCAGGTCTGCCGAGCGTCACCGGCGCTTATCCATCGCCAGGATCGGCCAACATCTGGGACACGGACATGTTCGCCGACTCCAACATGGACGGCAGCGTCCCGACGGGCCCTTCGCCGGTGGTGCAGGCGCTGCACGCGGCCGGGAAATACAGCATCTGCTACATCGAGGCGGGCGCGCAGCAGCCCGAGCCGGACAGCTCGAACTTCGCGCCAGCCGACTACACGAATGGTTCCAGCCCGCAGACCACCGAGATGCAGGGATGGCCAGGCGAGTACTGGTATGACATTCGCGGCTTCGCAAGCTACGTGGCGGGTGATCCGTCGACGCTGACGGGCGCGGCGGTGAACATCGCGGCCGGTTTGGCCAAGCGGATCGATGACTGCGCCGTCGAGGGCCAGGACGCACTCGAGCCCGACGACCTCGATGGATACGACAATCCGTCGGAGGCCGGCGCGCCCGGCGGCGGTTGGGGCTTGACGCAGGCCGACAGCGCGGGCTTCGAGCGGTGGCTCGCGTACACGGCGCACTCGGACGGGCTGGCCATCTTCCAGAAGAACGACCCCGCCAATGCGAGCGTTGACGAGCCCCTCTTCGACGGGATCATCATCGAGGAGTGCAACTTCTACAAGGACCCCTGCGCGGGCAGCGGCGGCGACGCCACCCCGTACGTCGCCGCGGGCAAGCCCGTGCTCAACGCCGAATACACGCAAGACGGCGAGACCACCGCGAAGTTCTGCCCGGGAGATACGGCAGCCCGCATCATCGGTGCGCTGTTCGACGTCGATCTCGACGGGAAGACGTACGCGCCATGCGCGCCCGTCGGCCAGACCACCAATGGCGCAATCGGTGTCGGAGGCGGCCCTTCAACCGGCAGCGGCGCTAGCGCCGGCGGTACCTCCTCAACGGTCGGGAGCGTCACGACCGGCGGCAGTCATCCGGCCGCCAACAAGGGCTCCAACAAGAAGCACAAGAAGCGGCAAGAGGCGCGACACGGGCAACAACCTGGGGGGCGCGCTTGGCGGCGCGCTTGCCGTGCTTGTCCGAGTTTGGGACCACACAGCTGAGGAGCATTAGCCGCGAGGCTCGACCGGCACCTCGAGTCGCAGGTATCGGCTCCATGAGTCGATGGGACCGGTCCCAGGGTTACCTCGACCGCCGCCGGTATGGGCAGAGATACGCTCTGAGCTCCGCAACGAGGTAACCTCGGAGTCGTGAGGCGCGGTGACCTCAAGGTCATCGTGGTCGACGACCACGAACTGTTTCGTCGGGGGCTAATCGGTCTGCTCGAGGAGCGCGGGATCCAAGTCTTCGGCGAGGCGACGCTTGCCGCTGACGCCATCCAGCAGGCAACCGAGATGGGACCAGGGGTCGTGCTGATGGATCTGACCATGCCCGGTATGTCCGGGATCGAGGCGACGCAGCGGTTGACCGCGGTGGCACCACTCGCTCGGGTTCTCGTGCTGACGGTCTCGGCGGACGACCAGCACGTGATGAATGCGTTGCTCGCGGGAGCGTGCGGCTATTTACTGAAGGATTCGACGGTCGATCAGATCGTGGAGGGAATCCGGGCGGCAGCGCGCGGGGAGTCGTCGATCTCGCCGTCCATTGCCGGCCATCTCATACGCCGTCTGCGCGAGCCTGAAGGGATCGAGCCCGCGATCGCCGGGCCGGAGCTGACACCCCGCGAACTCGAAGTCTTGGACTTGGTCGCCCGCGGCCTTGACAATTCGGAGATCGCACAGGCCTTGTTCCTGAGCCAGCACACGATCAAGAATCATGTCTCAAGCATCCTCATCAAGCTGCAGGTCGGGAACCGCATTCAGGCGGCGGTCCGGGCGGTTCGCGGCGGCCTGGCGTGAGTGCCGGTGCCGTCTCAGACGCCGTTGCTACGGTCTTCGAGTCTGGTGCGAGCCCGCAGAATCGCGATTTACGCAACGGTAGTTCTGGTCTCGATCACCGCCGCGACGTTGGTGCTGTCGGCCCCCGCGGCACTCGCGTTGTGGAAGCCACCGCCGCGGTTGTCGTGGTACTGGCAGCTCACGGGGAAGGTGAACAACTCGTACCCGGCGGCCGCATACGACATCGACGGGTTCGACAACAGCCGGCGCGAGGTCACGACGCTGCACTCAGCCAAGAAGCACGTGATCTGCTACATCGACGTCGGGACGTGGGAGAACTGGCGCCCGGACGCGAGCAAGTTCCCTAGCTCGGTACTTGGGAAGCCGAACGGCTGGCCGGGGGAACGCTGGCTGGACATCCGGCAGTTGTCGGTACTCGAGCCGCTCATGACGGCTCGCTTCCAGATGTGCAAACAGAAAGGCTTTGACGCGATCGAGCCCGACAACATGGACGGTTACCAGAACCACACCGGGTTCGATATCTCGGCCCACGACCAGCTGAGCTACGACCGGTGGGTCGCCAAGGAGGCGCACTCGGTAGGCCTTGCCGTGTTCCAGAAGAACGATCCCGAGCAGGCCACGCAGCTTCAGCCGGATTTCGACGGGGTCCTGGACGAGCAATGCAATGAGTACTCCGAGTGCTCCTCGTTCCACGCCTACCTGCGAGCCGGCAAACCTGTGCTGAACGCCGAGTACAGCCTGCCGCTAAGCCGATTCTGCCCCGCTGACAACCGCGCGGGGATCATGGGCGCGCTGTACAACCTCAACCTTGACGGCGCCACCTATCAGGCGTGCTGGCGCGGTTCGCCTGGTTTCGGTCCGTCCGGAGGCGGCCGTGTGCCGTCGCAGTAGGAGTGTCCGCGCGGGCAGCTCAACCGAACCGTCGTTGCACCACGACCCTGCGCCTACCGACCGCACATCGCTCAGCGGCGTAGCAGCACAGCCCGGCGAGGGCGTGGTCACTCGCCGGTCGCCACCGGCCGATCCGGGTCTGTGATCCAGTCGCTCCACGACCCGACGTACAGCGCGCCCCGGTAGCCGGCGAGCTCGAGCGCCAGCACTTCGTACGACGCCGCCACCCCCGACCCGCAGTACGCCCCAACCGGGACGTCCCCGCGGACCCCGACCGCAGCGAACCGCTCCCGGAGCGCGTCGTTGCCCAGAAACCGCCCATCGGGGCCAACGAGCCCGGGCGCCGGCAGGTTGACCGCCCCCGGAATGTGACCCGCGACCGGGTCGATCGGCTCCTGCTCGCCGCGGAACCGCTCGCCCGTCCGCGCGTCGATCAGCACCCCGGAGCGCGCCAGAGCGGCAGCGTCGTCGGCGTCGAGCAACGGCATGCCGCCGGGCCGGGCGCGGAAGTCCCCGCCCGGAACCGGAACCGGAGCCGGAACCGGCGCCGAGACCGCATCCGTAGCGACCGCGAGCCCCGCGGCCACCCAGGCCGCGAACCCGCCGTCCAAAACAGCCACATCACCGTGGCCGAAGTACCGCAGCAGCCACCACGCCCGCGCCGCCGCGATCGAGTTGCCGGCGTCGTATACGACGACGCCGCGCGATCCCGACACGCCCGCGTCCCGCATCGCCGCCGCGAAATCCTCGGCCGCCGGAAGAGGATGGCGCCCACCGGGCCCCGGCGGCCCGGCCAGCGCACGATCGAGGTCGACGAACACCGCGCCCGGGATGTGGCCGCGCAGATACAGATCGAGCCCGGGCGGACCACCGAGCTCCCAGCGGACGTCGAGCAGCACGGGCCCCTCGGGACCGAGCCGCGCCGCCAACTCGTCAACGGAGATCAACGCCATTACCGCTTCCCGATCGCATATTGGAGGATCGACAGGTCGGTCAGCCACTCGACCGGCGCCTTGTCGTCGGTATACACACTCCCGCCCGTGAGCCCCGGCCCGAGCCGCCCGGCGATCTGATCGGCGAGCGCCCCGAGGCCGTCCGGCAGCGCCGAGCCCGCGACGACGAGGCGCCACGGCGTGACCGGCTGCGTACTCGCCACCACCAGCGAGTTGGTGCCGTTGACGACGTCGCGCTCGACCATGGGGAAGACCGAGTGGAGCGTCGCCGACACCACCTTCTCGAGCGAGTTCGATCCCGGCAGGTGCCCGACGTTGACGATCACGGTCCCGCCCGGGTTCAGGTGCTCGCGGATCAGCGAGAAGAACTCTCGGGTGACCAGATAGAACGGGATGTACGGCTGCCGGTAGGCGTCGACGAAGATCGAGTCGTAGTGCGCCTTGCTCGCCTCGAGCCATGGCCGCGCGTCGGCGGTGTACAGATGCAGGTCGGGTCCGCCCAGACCGAAGTAGCGCTTGCCGATCTTGGTCAGCTCGCCGTCGAGCTCGACCGCGTCTACGCGCGTGCGCGGGAAATAATGGCCGTACGCCCGTGCAACGGTGCCGGCGGCGTCCCCGAGGATCGCGATCCGCCGCGGCGGGGTCGGCGACGCCGCAAACGGCAGGACCAGGAAGTCGTCCCAGTACCCGCCGGTCAGGTAGCTCCAGGGCCGATACAGGGAATGAACGGCCACGCCCTCGTTCAGCTCGAGCCAGCGCTCGCCGCTCGGGAACTGGAGCACTCGGGCGTACTGGTACGGGGTCTCGGTCGAGTAGACCACCCGGGCACCGACGACATCGGCGCCGATCGCCACCGGTGGGATCACCAGCAACGCGGCGATCGCTGCGGCAACCACCAGAAACCTCCACGACCCGGCCCCGACCGCCGCCGCCACGGCAAGCGCGGTCGCGAACACCAGGAACGTCCGGTGGGTCCCGATCAGTGGGATCAGGAGCAGCGCGGCCAGGAACGTCCCGAGCAGCGATCCGGCGGTCGAGATCGCGTACAGATGGCCGGTGACCGTCCCGGTGTCCGCGAGGCGGCTCACCGCGAGCCGGTTGGCGTAGGGCGCGACCATCCCGAGCAGCAGCACCGGGACCGCGACCAGCGCCAGCACCGCCACTAGCGACCCGAGGAACCCCCCGACCGACAGCGTGCCGAGCGCCTTGACCGCCTCGCGCAGGAACGGATCCGCGACGAACGGCACGACCGCCAGCAGAACCGCCGCGCACAGGACGATCGTGCACAGGCCCCGCAGGTCCGCGCGCCGGTCAGCCAGCCGGCCGCCGACCGCGTAGCCCACCGACAGCGCCACCAGCACGGTGGCGATGGTGTTGGCCCAGATCAGCGTCGAGGCCCCGAAGTAAGGGGCGAGCAGCCGCGCGGCCGCGATCTCCGCGCCAAGGCTGGCGGCGCCGACCCAGAATGCGACCACGCGCAGCCGCCAGATTGGGACCGAGGACGGCGCCCGGACCGGGCCGTGACGTCGCGCGCGCCCCACCGCGTCGCGGCTCTTCGTCGTCGCGCTCACGTAGAGGACAAAGCGTAGTCACCTGGGTACGTCGGTCGATCGCGGCAGACGTCGGTCAGTTTCCCGACCACGGGTTTCAGCTTCCGGCCCCGAAGGCCGATTAGGCGTAAAGGGGTGTGTCAGGACCCCTTCAGCCCATGGCAGAGGTATTCGTCGCGCGACAGCCGATCTTCAACCGGACCCTCGAGGTCGCCGGTTACGAGCTGCTGTTCCGAGGCGGAGATGCGAGCGCGGCGCTGGTTGTCAACGCCGCGGGAGCGACCGCGTCGGTCGTGCTCAACTCGTTCACCGAGATCGGGCTCGAGCGGCTCGTCGGCGCAAGCCCCGCGTGGGTGAACGTCTCGCGTGACTTCGTCCTCGAGGGGCTGGCCGCGACGATGCCGCCCGCGGTGGTCGGGCTCGAGATCCTCGAGGACCAGTTGCTCGACGAGCGCTTCGTGCACGCGCTGATCGATCTCAAGCGCCAGGGGTACCGGCTCGCGCTCGACGACTTCGAGTACACGGTCAGCGCCGAGCGGCTGCTGAGCCTGGTCGATGTGGTCAAGCTCGACGTGCTCAACATGGGACGCGAGCGGATGGCCCGCGAGATCGCGCGCCTGCGGCCCTACGGCGTGACCCTGCTCGCCGAGAAGGTCGAGACGCACGAGGATCACGCCTGGTGCGCGGAGCAGGGCTGCTCGCTGTTCCAGGGATTCTTCTTCTGCCGCCCGGAGCTGATGCACAACCGCGAGATCGTCGCCAACCGCGCCTCGATGCTCGAGGTCGTGGCGGCCCTCCAGGATCCGTCGGTCCAACTGGCCCAGCTCGAGCGAAAGATCAGCCGCGACGTCGCGCTCAGCTATCGACTGCTGCGCTACATCAACTCCGCGTTCTTCGGGCTTCGGTTCGAGATCAGCTCAGTGGGCCAGGCGTTGGCGCTGCTCGGAGTCGAAAACCTGAGGCGCTGGGCCACGCTCACGGTGCTCGCGAGTGTCGACGGCAAGCCTCCGGAGCTGACCGTGACCGCGCTCGTCCGGGCGCGTTTCTGCGAACTCGCCGGCGAACACCTTCCCGGCCCCCGACCCGGCGAGCTGTTCACGCTCGGCCTGTTCTCGGTGATCGACGCGCTGATGGACGCCCCGATCGAGGACGTGGTCGCGCTGATCCCGTTCCCGGCCGACATGCGCGAGGCGCTGGTTTCGCGCGCCGGCGAGAAGGGCGCGCTGCTCAAGTGCGTCACCGCGCTCGAGGCAGGCGACTTCGATCGTGCTCAGAGGCTGGTCCGCGGGGCGGGAGACCTCTACCTCGAAGCGCTGATCTGGGCCAACGACGCGGCGAGCCCGCTGTTCGCGACGGCCAGCGCGCCCGCCGAGCAGCCTCACGCCGCGTAGCGGCGTCCTCAGCGCGCGCTCTCTAGATTCCAAAGCATGTCGAGCGTGCTCGTCTCCCAGGAGCAGGATTTCCCGCGCTGGTATCAGGAGGTAATCGCGAAGGCGCAGCTCGCCGAGAACGGGCCGGTGCGCGGCACGATGGTGATCCGCCCGTGGGGCTACTCGATCTGGGAGCGGTTGCAGGCCGCGATCGACGAGCGGATCAAGGCGACCGGGGCGCGCAACGCGTACTTCCCGCTACTGATTCCGGAGGCGTACCTGCGTCGCGAGGCCGAGCACGTCGAGGGCTTCAGCCCCGAGCTCGCGGTCGTCACTCACGGTGGCGGCAAGGAGCTCGAGGAGCCGGCCGTCGTCCGGCCGACGAGCGAGACGATCGTCAACTCGTCGTTCGCACGGTGGATCTCGAGCTATCGCGATCTTCCGCTGCTGATCAACCAGTGGGCGAACGTCGTGCGGTGGGAGCTTCGGCCGAGGCTGTTCCTGCGGACCTCGGAGTTCCTCTGGCAGGAGGGTCACACCGCTCACGCGACGCGCGCACAGGCGCACGAGTACGCGCTCAGAATCCTCGCCGACGTGTACACCGACGCGATGGTCGAGGAATTGGCGATCCCGGTGTTCCAGGGACGCAAGACCGACCGCGAGAAGTTCGCGGGTGCCGAGATCTCATGGTCGTGCGAGGGGGCGATGCGCGACGGCAAGGCACTGCAAATGGGGACCTCGCACGAGCTCGGCCAGAACTTCGCGCGCGCGTTCAACATCCAGTACAGCGACCGCGACGGTCAGCTCCGTCACGTCTGGCAGACCTCATGGGGCGCCTCGACTCGCCTGATCGGAGCGATGATCATGGTCCACGGCGACGATCACGGCCTTCGCGTGCCGCCGCGGCTCGCGCCGGTCCAGGTCGTGGTCCTCGTCGCGCGGGCGGGCGAGGGAGTCGCCGAGGCCGCGACGACCCTCGTCGACGAGCTCGAGCGCGTCGGCGTGCGGGCCGAGCTCGACGACAGCGTCGAGGTCTCGCTCGGCAGGCGGATCGTCGACCACGAGCTCCGCGGCGTCCCCATCCGCCTCGAGCTGGGCCCTCGCGACCTGGCGGCCAACCAGGTCGTGATCGCACGCCGGGCCCGGACGGAGAAGGAGACGGCCGCGCTGCAGGACGTCGCCCGCGAGGTTCCGAGAATGCTCGTCGAGGACCAGCGCGACCTTCTCGCTCAAGCGACCGCGCTCCGCGACCGGCTCACCCGGCCCGCCCGATCGATCGACGAGGCGCGCGAGCTCGCGGCCGACGGCTTCGCGCGGCTCGCGTGGCGCGCCTGCGGCGACCGAGGGAGAGGACCGGCTCGCCCAGGCCGGCGTGTCGGTGCGCTGCCTGCTGCGCGAGGACGGCGAGCCCGTCGACGATCCCGACGCGGACGGGGTCGACGCGCTCCTCGCGCGGGCCTACTGAGCCGACTCTCCCCTCCCCGTAGCATTCGCGGCCGTGCTGCTCTACGACTCGAGGGTCTCCGGCAACTGCTACAAGGTCCGCCAGCTGTTCGCCCACCTGGGGATCGAGTACGAGCGCCGCGAGGTCGACGTGATCGACCGCTCCGGACGACTCGAGTTGCTCGGAGCGCTCAATCCCGCGCTCCGCGTCCCCACGCTCGTGTTCGACGACGGCCGCTCGATGGGCGAGTCGGACGCGATCATCTTCTACTTCGCCGAGGGCACGCCGTATCTGCCACAGGACCGGTTCGAACGCGCCCAGGTGCTCCAGTGGCTGTTCTTCGAGCAGTACAGCCACGAGCCGAACATCGCGGTCGCGCGGTTCTGGGCGATCGCCGGGATCACGCCACCCGACAGCGACCGGGAGGCCAAGCAGCGCGGTGGGACGGCGGCGCTGAAAGCGATGGAAGGGCACCTCGCAAACGGGCGCGAGTTCCTAGTCGGCGAGCAGTACTCGATCGCCGACATCGCGCTCTACGCCTACACGCACGTCGCCCCGGAGGGCGGCTTCGACCTGGCGGGCTACCCCGCGATCACGGCGTGGCTAGCGCGGGTCGCCGCGCAGCCCGGCCACATCCTGATCACCGACTGACTGCCGCGGCAGACCCCGCGCGCGGCCGGCGTCAGCGCTTCCCGCGAACCATCCGCTTCGGGAACGGCACGGGCGAGAGCTTCTGCGCGACGAGCCCGGCGAACAGCTTCGGATCGGCCTTGGCGATCAGGCGCATCAGCTCCAGGCGTTCGCCCGGAGTGAGCCTACCTCGGCGTCCGCCGGCGACGCGGACGAGCGTGATGAAGCGCCGGCGCTCCTGCGGCTCGAGCCGGTGCCAGTGCCGGCGCGCGAGCATCACGACCTGGGCTGCGGCCAGCAGGCGCGCCATCGGGATCATGCGTGCGGCCTTGAGGGGATTGGGCGCCACGTGAGTGAGTGTAGGAGGGATCGACCATTACCCTGCACGCGTGCCCCTGACCGCGATCGAGCGACCCGCCGACGGCGAACCGGACGGGTTGCTCGTCCTGCACCACGGCCGCGGCAGCGACGAGCAGGACCTGATGGGGCTCGCCCCGCTCCTCGACCCCGAACAGCGTCTGCACATCGTGACCCCGAGGGCGCCGCTGCGGCTGCCCGGCTCGCCCGGCTACCACTGGTACGTGTCCGCGCGGGTCGGCTATCCCGACCCGGACAGCTTCCGCGCCGCCTCGAGCGAGCTCGCCGCGTTCCACGACGGGCTGTGGGAACAGACCGGCATCGGTCCCCACCGCACCGTGCTCGGGGGCTTCTCGATGGGCACCGTGATGAGCTACGCGCTCGCCCTCGGCGGCGACCGGCCGGCGCCGGCCGGGATCCTCGCGCTGTCCGGGTTCATCCCGACGGTCGAAGGCTGGCAGCCGTCGCTGGACGATCGGGACGACACGCACGTGCTGATCGCCCACGGTCGCCTGGACCCGGTGATCCCGGTGACGTTCGCCCGCCGCGCCCACGAACTGCTCGAGCAGGCGGGCCTGACCGTCGACTACCGCGAGTCCGACGCGGCGCACAACGTCGACCCCGGCGACATCCCGCGAACCACCGCCTGGCTCGACCGCGTCCTGCCCGCGGCCTGAGCAGCGGACTGAGCGGGGCGGCCGCGACGGCGCCGCCCCGCACATCAGATCCGATCGGTTAGTGCTTGCGCTCCGGCTCGCCGGTGCTCGGATTGAGGATCAACTTCTTGCCCTGCGGCTGCTTGAAGTCGAACATCCCCGCGAGGTCGAACTTGATGCCCTCGGAACGGTCCAGCCGTGACAGAACGCGGTCGGCCGAACCCGGGATCCCCGGCAGACGCCAGTTGTACTCGATGAAGTTGATGATCGAGGCCTGGTCTGTCAGGTCGCTGTCGACGTTGTTCACCTTCGCGTACGGCGAGATCACCAGCATCGGGAGCCGCGGGCCGAAGCCGCAGCGCGCCTGTTCGCCGCCGAGCGGCGCCTTCGTCTGCGGGCTCGGGCCGCAGACGCCCGACGTCGGCAGGGTGAACGCGGTGTTGGTGAGATTGTCGGCCGGCGACAGCGACGGGTTGGTGACCCCGCTGTACACGTGGTCGTACCAGCCGTCCGAGTCGTCCCAGTTGACGATCACGACCGTGTTCTGCCAGTCCGGCGTGCGCATCAGCGAGTTGATCTCCCTGGTCACGAACGCCTGCTCATCCGCGGGATCCGAATAGCCGGGATGGCCATCCTCGTAGCCCGGAGCCTTGAGGAAGCTGACGGCCGGCAGCGCCGACGCCGACAGCTTGCCGCGGCCGATCGCCGCCACGAGCTGGTCGAAGTCGCTCGTGTCGTACTGATGGTTCGGGGTGTTGAACTGCGGGACCCCGTTGACATAGGACTGGGTGTCACGACCGATCTCCTTGAGCCCCGGCACCGTGTCCTGGCCGGCGCCGTTCGCCGGCACGGTCAGGTGGTGCGGGTTCGCCGTCGAGGCGTAGTACTGGAACGGCTCGTGGTGGGGGATGTAGTCGTCCTTGTAGCCCCACTGACCGGTGCCGCCCAGAGCCGCGCCGGCCGGGTGCACCGCGTCACACAGCGCCTGGTTCGTGGCGTTCAGCGGCACGTTCTTGCCGGTGAAGCTCCCCGAGAACTCATCGGGGATGAACGTCGCCGTCGACTGTCCACTGTGACCGGTCGCGGCCGACGCCGCGGCGAACGTGGTCGTCGGGTCAAAGCCGCCCTCGAACCAGCCCCAGGAGAGACCGGCCTTGTTCAGCGAGTCGCCGATGTTGGTGCCGTTGAACGCGACGGCGTCGCGCGTCGAGCAGTCATCCCAGTAGGGCTGCGCGTCGTTGGTCAGCGAGAAGCCGCCCTTGCCGTCGGCGGTGAGGTCGCCGTTCGGTGAGGTCGATGTCGAGACCGACGGGTTGTTGGCCAGGTGGCTCGTGTCGACGTTTCCGGTGTCGCCCGACGCGACGTTGATGGCGCCGGGGGCCGAGGGCCCGAACGTGACTCCGAAGGAGTCGTCCTCGAGCGAGTAGTGCTGGGCGTAGTTCCACATCGCCGTGACGGTGTTGCCGTCGTAGTAGTCCATGACCTGGGAGGCCAGGCACGGGGCGCCGCCCGGGCTGGTGCTGCCGGCGTCCGTGCCCGTGCTCTGGACGAAGTGGTCCATCTTCCCGCCGTCGAACGCCTGCTGCTCGTCGCTGTAGTTGTGGTCCTCGTCACAGGTGAGCTGTCCACCGGGGCCGCCGAGGAGGCCCGTCGGGCTGCTGTCCAGGCGCAGGGGCTGGTCCTGGTTGGGATTGCTCGTCAGCAGGTTGGTGCTTGTGGCGCAGCCTCCGCGGCAGCGAGCGACTGGTCGCCGGCGTCAGACCGTCGACCGCCGGCGTGCCCTTGGCCGCCTTGAATCGCCGGCCGTCGGTGTTGGCGGCCTTGGGATAGGTGCCGAAGTAGTGGTCGAACGACTCGTTCTCCTGGAAGATCACGACGACGTGCTTGATCGGCGTCGCCGTCGGCGGAGCCGTGGGAGCCGTGGCCGGCGCCGGGACCGTGCGATTTGCCGCCGGTCGCCGCCTGCGCCACCGCGACGCTGACCCCGGCGACGGCCAGTGCCGCCAGCAGCAGCAACAACATGCGCTTACGCGCCATGGAACCTCTCCTCTCGGGTTGCGGTCCGCCGGCGTCACCCCGCCGCCTCCCCCCGTGCGCGCCGGCGGTATCACTCTTTTCAGAGCCGCCTCAGGGGTCAGGGCTTATGGATCTGTAAGCAGCTTGTGATCGAATTGTTACTGGAGTTGGGGCGCGACCGCGTCCTGAGGTCACCGCCCGCCCGCGGCTGACCGCGAAAACGCGGCCGGTCAGACCGCCGCCAGCCCCGACCCGACCCAGTCCGACCCGCCCCGCGTGCCCCTTGGCGCGAAGAAGTAGCCGCCGCCGACCGGGGTGATGTAGTCGATCATCGGCTCGGTGTCGAGCCGCCTCTGGATCGTGGCGAACTGGCGCTCCGGGTCCTGGTTGAAGGCAACGAACACCAGGCCCTGATCGAGGTCGCCGGCCTCGTCGACGCCCCGGTGGTAGTTGTAGCCGCGGCGCAGGATCCGCTGGTCCGCGGTCGCGGGAGTCCGGGGGTTGGCCATGCGGATGTGGGCGTTCAGCGGGATCCGATTGCCCTGCGGGTCGAGGTCGTAGCGCGGATCCTGGAATTCGTCGGTGCCTCCGAGCGGCGCTCCAGTCACCCGGTCACGGCCGATCATCTGCTCCTGCTCGAGCATCCCGACGCGGTCCCAGAACTCGACGTGCATGCGGATCGTGCGGACGATGGCGTACGTCCCGCCGGTCGCCCATGCCGGCTCGCCGTTGCCGGGCCCGACCCAGATCAGCTGGCTCATCTTCGCCGGATCGGTGACGTCGGGGTTCGACGGTTCCGTCGCGGAACGCGAACAGGTTGCGGCGGTTGTTCTTCACCGACGGCCCGCGCTGCGCCGACTGGAACCCGTCGATCGTCCACCGCACGACCAGCCGCCCGTCGACCGCGCGCATCAGCTCGCGGAACGTGTGAATGACGGTGTCGCGCTGTCCGGCGCAGATCTGCAGCGAGCACATCACCGCCGGTGCGGGCGGGGTCGAGCTCGTCGTTGGCGAACACGGGCATTGCGGTCAGGTGCCGCGGTCGCGCCGCGGCCAGGCCGTAGCGGCCGTCGAACAGCGAGCCGCCGAGCGCGATCGTCACCGTAAGCGAGTCGGGGCTGTCGACCGGGCCGAGGATGCCCGAGTCCGGCGGCGGGTCGTCGATCTCGGCCAGCCCGACCGTGTCGCCCTGGGTCAGGAGCCGCGCCTCGGTCGAGAGGGCCTGGAGCGCCTCGAATAGCACCGCCCGGTTCGGCGCCACGCTGTCGAGCGCGACGAACGTCGCCTCGTCGGGCTTGGGCGTGAGGATCCCGGCCTGATAAGGCCCGTCGAACGTGACGCGCGTGGCGAGCGCGCGCTGATTGACCTGCTCGGCCGCCGCGCCGGGACTGACCGCGGGCGGCGCCGCCGCGGCCTGCTGGGCGAACCCGGCGCCGACCACGGCGCCTACGCCACCTGCGCCGAGAGCCCCAAGGCCCCCCTTAAGGAAGCGGCGACGGTCGACTGGTCTCATCGGGTGCTCGGGATCTTCGGAATCACCGGCAGCGCCGTCGTCTCGAGCGTTCCCGGGATCAACGAGAGCGCCGCGAGCGTGCCGTCCATCGTGCCGTCGAGCTGCTCATGCTCTGCCGTCGTCAGCTGCCCGAGCGACGGGTAGCTCCCGCGGTGGTCGGCGCGGAGCCGGTTCAGCACGGCCTCGAGCCGGGGCAACCAGCTCTGGACCTCTCCCAGCGCGCTGTCGCGGCCCTGAAGCAGCGGCGTCAGCGTCGCGATCACCTCCTGGGTGGCCGCGAGCCCGGCCGCGGTCGCGAGCACGCCGGCCCCGCTCCACGGCACGTCGGTGCCGCTGAGGAAGTCGCGCTGGGCGTCCTCGAGGATCTCATGGGCGCGGAGGGTGTAGTCGAGCGTGTCGATCGGGACCGTGGGCAGCACTCGCCGCAGCGTCACCGCGTCGTGCTGGAGCTGCGTTGCCCAGTGGACGAGGGACTGGGGCGGGGCGCCCGTCCACAGCCCGAGCTCGATCCGGTGGAGCCCGGATACACCTGATAGGGACCCGGCCGAGCCACTGCCCGGAAGCTGATGGGGCATCCCGTCGATCCGCGCGTCGAGCGTCCCGGGCAGCAGTCCGTAGACCGCGCCAAGGTGGAGGTAGTCGCTGTAGGCGACGGACCAGGCGCGCTCGGACGCCGCTCGGCCGCTGCCCGCGAGCGCCGCGCGCAACGTCGGCAGCGCCGACGCGAACACCCCGGCCCAGTGCTCGGCGTACACGCGGAACGCGGCGATCGGTGCGTTGAACGCGGACGGCGCGATCGGCGAGAGGTCGGAGGCGAGCTGCCCGCTGGCGTCGATGCCCTGATCCTCCTGGCGGGCGATGTCGGTCCCGTACTGCTTCGCGGGGATGTCCGACCCGAACACCTTCGTGATGCGAGCGTGTGCGGCGCCGGCGGTCGGGGAGTGCCCGGCCACGGCGGCCACGCCGAACGGCTTGGTGCCGCCGGAACCGCCGGACGGGATCAACGCGGCGGCGATCAGCGCGATCACCGCCAGCGCGCCCACGGCCGCGATCAGCCGGGCGTGCCGGCGCCACGGGCTCGGTGTCCCTCCATCGGATATGCCAAGCGGTGAAACTGCCATGCGGTTTGAGAGCCGGACCCCCGGCCGTGGAACCTAGTGACGCGCCGCCCCGCGCTTGTTAACAAGACGTGGCCAAGCCTCGCTCGACGCCATGCGCGATCTCGGACACAAGATGTACACGCGCGGTTGACGCCCGGTTCACACCGGGACCGCCCAGTCGGTTGAGGATGCGGGCCGCGTTGCCGCCTGGCGGCCGGGGCGCAGACTCGATGAGCCGCCGTGTCAAAAGGAGCCTTTGTGGATACGCGCAGGAAGAAATTCTTCGCGGCGGCCGCCGGCGCTGCCGCGATCGGAGCCGCGGCAATTGGCCTCTCCGTGTCTTCGGCCAGTTCGGCGGGTAGTGCGCTGCCCGCCTCCAACACGCCGATCAAGCACCTCGTGGTGATCTTCGACGAGAACATCTCGTTCGATCACTATTTCGGTACCTATCCGTTTGCGACCAACCCACCGGGTGAGCCCCAGTTCCACGCGCTGCCCGGGACGCCGAGCGTCAACGGCCTCAACGACGCCCTCCTGACCGCGAACCCGAACGAGAACCTGCCCCAGCGCCTGGGCCCTGACCAGGCGGTCACCTGCGACCAGCAGCATGGCTACACACCCGAGCAGCAGGCGTTTGACAGCGGTCTGATGGACAAGTTCGTGCAGGACACCACTGGCGGTGGCTGCACCCAGACCACGTACCCCGACCAGTCCAGCTACGGGCCGAACGGCATCGTGATGGATTACTACGACGGCAACACGGTCACCGCGCTCTGGAACTACGCGCAGCACTACACGCTCAACGACAACTCATACGACACCCAGTTCGGACCGTCGACCCCAGGTGCGATCAACCTGGTGAGCGGCAACACCAACGGAGGTGGCGCGGGCGCGGTGGCGCACGGCGGCACCACGTCCAACATCGCCAACGGCACGCTGATCGGCGACGGGGAGCCGTTCTACGACCAGTGCTCGAACCCCGGGACGCCGCTCAACGCCGACGGTTCACCCGGCGGCGTGACCGTGTCGATGAGCGGTCTGAACGTCGGCAACCTCATGAACGCCAAGAGCATGACCTGGGGTTGGTTCCAGGGTGGCTTCACCCCATCGTCGTTCTCGGCCGGCCGCGCGATCTGCGGCACCCAGCACGCGAACATCGCGCAGGCGCTCCAGAACGACTACGTCGAGCACCACGAGCCGTTCCAGTACTACGCGTCGACCGCGAATCCGAATCACAACTCGCCGGCCTCCGTGTCGAACGTGGGTGTGAGCGATCCGGCGAACACCCCGCTGACCTCAGCCGTCAACCACCAGTACGACACCTCGTCGTTCTTCCAGGCACTCCGGGCCGGCAACATGCCGCAGGTCTCGTTCCTGAAGCCGCCGGCCTACCAGAACGGACACGCGGGCAACTCCGACCCGCTCGACGAGCAGACCTGGCTGGTCAACACGATCAACCAGATCGAGCAGTCCCCGGATTGGTCGAGCACGGCGATCGTGATCGCCTACGACGACTCGGACGGCTGGTACGACCACCAGATAGGTCCGATCATCCGCCAGTCCCAGGACGCAGCCGATGCGCTCAACGGTCCCGGCAAGTGCGGCTCGACCACCACACCGCCGGCGCAGAACGACCGCTGCGGCGTCGGACCGCGCACGCCGCTGCTGGTGATCTCACCGTGGGCGAGGCAGAACTTCGTCGACAACACGTTCACCGAGCAGGCCTCGATCACCCGGTTCATCGAGGACAACTGGAACCTCGGCCGGATCGGGAACGAGTCGGCGGACGCCTCGGCAGGCACGCTGATGAACGCGTTCGACTTCAACCCGAACGACAAGCGCGCTCCGGCGATCATCCTCGACCCCAACACCGGCGAGATCACGAAGACGATCCCGGCAAGCGGTGGCGGCTCGGGACAGCAGTCCGCTCCGGGCGACGCCACGAGCACCGGGTCGGGCTCGAACGGGTCTAGCGGCTCGAATGGGCCGACAGGCTCGAATGGGCCGACAGGCTCGAACGGGTCGGCAGGCTCGACGTCGGGCCACGCCGCGAAGCTGCCGAGGCTCGTCTGCCACCAGACGAACAGCCGGCAGAAGATCACGCTCACGTGCGTCACGAGCGGTGGCTCGAACGTGCCCACGCTGGTGCGGGCACGGCTCTACCACGGTCACGTGCTCGTCCGTAACCAGGCCGCGATGGTGCGCAACCACCGCGTGAAGTTCACGTTGCAGCTCGGCCGCCACGCCGCGCGTGGCCGGTACACGATCCGCCTGTCGATCGACGCGGGCGGAACGGTCGGCGCGCTGACGCGCTCGGCGATGGTCCGCTAGCTCGGCAGACAAGAAACACGACGCGCATGCAGAGGGGCCCGGGCCGCGCCCGGGCCCTTTTGTGCGTCACGCGCGCGCCCGCGAGTTCCTGCCCGGGTCATTATGCTCGGCCGGGTGACGCTGGCCGCAGAGCTCGAACTGCCAAGCTTCGACCACACCGATGCCGAGCTGCGCGGCGATCGCTATCGCTCGGCGATGTCCGCGCTCGAGGGCCACGACGGGTGGCTCGCGTCGGGTCCGTTCGGCTACATCGTGCTCGACCGCGAGGCCGGCGAGTTCTTCCTGCGGACCCGCGCCGCGGTGTTTCCCGGGCTGGCGATCGCCGACCTGTTCCAGATAACCGAGGGCCCGCTCCGCGAGGAGATCGTCAAGAACATCATCAACGTCAACGGCGACGATCACCGCCGGCTGCGCAACCTCGTCAATCCCGCGCTGTCGCCGCGGGCGGTCGACCGCTACCGGCCGGCGATGCGGCGGTTCCTCGAACAGCTGCTCGAGCAGGTCGCGCCCGACGGCCGCTGCGAGTTCATCGCGACCTTCGCCAAGCCATACCCGTCGATGGTCATCGCCGAGGTGATGGGCGCCCCGCTCGAGGATGCGCCGGCGCTGTACCGGTGGTCGAACCTGATCCAGCGCCAGTTCGACCCCACGAGCCTCATGACCGACCAGCCCGAGATCGAGCAGGCCGTGGCCGAGTTCTACGCCTACGAGGATGAGCTGATCGCCCGGCGGCGCCCGGCGCCCGGCGACGATCTGATCTCGGCGCTGATCGAGGCCGAGGAAGCGGGTGACCGCCTGAGCGACGACGAGCTTCGCAACCTGATCCTGAACATCCTCGTCGGTGGGGTCGACACGAGCCAGAGCCAGCTCGCCCACGCGATCCGGCTACTCGCGGGCCATCCCGATCAATGGGAGCTGCTCAGGTCCAATCCCCGCGGCCTCGCCTCGGCGGCGGTCGAAGAGGCGCTGCGGTTCGAGCCGATCACGCCGTTCACGGCGCGGATCCTGGTCGACGAGGTCGAGCACCGGGGCGTGACGTTCCCAGCGGGATCGATCGTGCTCGTCTCGGCCTGGCACGCGAACCGGGAAGGGATCGAGCCCGATTCGTTCGATCTGACCGCCACGCGAGGGGGCGAGCGGCTGCTGACGTTCGGCGCCGGCATCCACTACTGCGTGGGCGCGAACCTCGCGCGGGCGGAGATACAGGAGGGGCTCGCGTTCCTGGCCGAGCGGGTGTCGGCGATCTCGGTCGACGGCGAGCCCGAGTTCGGCACGCCGTCGGGGATCTACGGCCTCGAGACGCTGCCGCTGAAGCTGGACCTGGCCTGACCATCGCACGGAGAAGGAGTCGAGTTGGCTTACGAGACCATCATCTGGGAGCAGTCGGGCGCCGTGGGGCGGCTGACGCTGAACCGGCCCGATTCGCTGAACGCCTGGACGCCCCAGTTCGGGCGCGAGCTGACCGCGATCCTCGAGGGCGAGGCCGCGTCCGATTCGGTGCGCGCGGTGCTGATCACGGGCGCCGGCCGGGCGTTCTCCTCGGGCGCCGACCTGAAGGCCGGGTTCGAGGTCGCCGACGACGGCATGCCCGACATCGGGGCCGAGCTCCGCGAGGTCTATCACCCGGTGATCACCGGGGTCCGGCGGATCGAGAAGCCCGTAATCGCCGCGGTGAACGGCGCGGCGGTCGGAATCGGCTGTTCGCTGGCGCTGGCCTGTGACCTGATCATGGCCGCCGAGTCCGCCTTCTTCGGACTCGCGTTCGTCAACATCGGGCTGATGCCCGACGGTGGCTCGACCGCCTTCGTGCCGCCCGCAGTCGGGCGGGCGCGGGCGTTCCAGATGGCGATGCTCGGCGAGCGCATCCCGGCGCCGCAGGCACTCGAATGGGGCCTGGTCAACTGGGTCCATCCCGACGATCACCTGATGGCCGAGGCGGAGGCCCTGGTCGAGCGGATGGCCGCCGGGCCGACCCGCTCGTACGCCGCCTCCAAGCGCGCGCTCAACCAGTTCATCTACGGCGACCTCGACGCCCAGCTCGACCTCGAGGCCGAGCTCCAGCACGCGCTCGGCCGCACCAAGGACTTCTTCGAGGGCACGGCGGCGTTCGTCGAGAAGCGCGCGCCGGCATTCACGGGCGGGTAACTGGGATGGCCGACTGGGAGACGGTCTCGTCGCTGGCGACGGGCGCGGGGACGCTCGTGCTCGCGGTGGCGACGTTCGCCGCCGTCCGTTCCTCGAACCGCTCGGCGCGGATCGCCGAGCTCGCGCTCCAGGAGCAGCGCCGGCCGTTGCTGGTCCAGTCGCGACTGGGCGTCGACCCCGAGCAGAAGATCATGTTCGTCGACGAGCACTGGGTCCACGTCGCCGGCGGCTACGCCGTGGCCGAGGACGAGGACGGATCGATCTACCTGGTCATGAGCCTGCGCAACGTCGGGGCGGGGATCGGCGTATGTCAGGGCTGGGGCGTGCGCGCCGGGCTCGTGCGCAACAACGTCGACCACCTCAACGAGGACGAGCTTCGAGTCCAGACGCGCGATCTCTACATCCCGGCGGGCGACATCGGCCTGTGGCAGGGGGCGATCCGTGACCGAAGCGATCCCGCGCACGACGACGTCGCCCGCGCGATCTCCCAGCAGGAGCCGATCACGGTCGAGCTCCTGTACTCAGACCAGATCGGCTCTCAGCGCACGATCACCCGGTTCACGCTGGTGCCGAACCGCCAAGACGGCGCCGACGTGGCAAGCCGCCTGATCAGCGGCGGCCGGCACTGGTATCTGGATCGCGCAGGGCCGCGCTGACCCGATCGAGGGCCGCGGCCGCCTCGGCCGCCATCTCGCGCACGATCCCCCCCGCCGGCCGGGCCTGCACGAGCTCATAGGCTTGCCCCGCCCACAGGTTGAACGCCTCCGCGTCGCCGGCCCGGCGCGCGGCCGCGCGCAGCGGGCTCGTGACGTGATGGATCTCCGGATAGGCGACAGGCGCGGCGCCTGAATGCTCCTCCATGAAGCGGTTGACGATCCCCCGGGCGGCCCGCCCCGTGAACGCCCGGGTGATTCGCGTCGGCCGGCGCTCGGCCAGCACCGCGCGCTGGGCCGCCGCGGTCCCGGCCTCCGGCGCCAGCATCAGCGCGGTGCCGATCTGTGCGGCGCTCGCGCCCGCGCACAGCACCGCCGCCAGCGCGGCGCCGTCGGCGACTCCGCCGCTCGCGACCAGCGGCGGCGGCGTGGGCGTGGGCGTGGGCGTGGCGCGCGCCAGGAGCCGGAGCAGTGCCAGCAGCCCGATCCCACCCTCGTCGGACCCGTCCTCGACGAACCCGCCGCGATGGCCGCCGGCTTCGGTTCCCTGGACGATCAGCGCGTCCGCGCTCACCTCCGCCGCGACCACCGCCTCCTCGACGTTCGTGACCGTCACCCACACCGCGACCTCGCGGGTGTGCAGGCGGTCGACGATCGAGGCGTCCGGGCAGCCGAACGTGAACGACGCCACCGCGGGCCGCTCCTCGGAGATCACGTCGAGCTTCGCCTCCCAGTCGTCGTCGTCGAACCGCGGCTCACCGAGCTCCGCGCCCTGGCGCCCGGCCTCGGGGGCCAGTCTCTCGACGTACGTCCGCACGGTCTCCGGGTCGCCCGGCGCCGCCGCCGGCACGAACAGGTTGACTCCGAACGGCGCGGACGTCCCGGCGCGGACCGCCCGGATGTCGTCGCGAACGGCCGGGGCCGTGCTTATAGCCCGCGGCCAGGAAGCCGAGCCCGCCCGCCTCGCACACCGCGATCGTCAGCGCCGGCGTCGACGGCCCGCCGGCCATCGGCGCCTGAACGATCGGCAGCGGGAGTGTCGCCAGGTCGAACGTGCTTGCGAGTCTACGGTCGCCGCGTTAGGTCAACTGACGGCGAGCGCGAGAGCCGCACCGAAGGCCATCGGCTCTGAGGCCGTGGCCGACTGCCACACGGCGTCGTCGCCGAGCGGAACTCGCACCGCGTCGCCCGTGGCGACCAGCTCGAGCAGCGCCGCCTCGGCGGCGGCGCGGTCGGGCGCTTCGTTGTTCCCGGCCAGCAACGCCGCGACTTCCTGAGTCGTGAGGCCGTCGCCCCATCGCTCGAGCAGCGGCGCCGGCCCCTCTGGCGGCGGCTCGCGGTGAACCTTCGGGTCGATGTTCGCGACCAGGATGTCGTAGGCCTCGACCGGCTGGAAGCCGCCGGCGACGAGCTGCGTGCCGTTCTGCTCGAACACGATCGACGGCGCGGTGAACCGGACCGGTCCGTCGGAGGTCGAGGTCTTGCCCTGCAGCTCGGCCGCCGACCCGGCGGCCTTGCGGGTCTCGTCCTTGTCGGCGTGGTAGGCCTCGACGATCTCTGGCGAGTCGATCAGCGCGACCAGCTGGTCGGCGTCGATCCCCGGTATGCCGCGCAGCGCCTCGGCCAGGTTCGCATCGTCATCGAGGATCAGCGGGGTGTTGAAGTTGGCGAGCTGAATCGCGCGGAACACGCGCCATTCGCTGCCCGGCTGGGTCAGACGCGCAGCCACTACCGCCCGGCACGCCCGTGAGGTCGCGCTCAGCCGAGCCTTCGGCGCGGGCGAGAACGGCATCCCGTAGCGCCGGCGGAACAGCGCCTGCCCGAGCGCGCCGCGGATCGGCGTGTAGCCGCGGGCCTCGTACTGGGAGGCCTCCTCGGTCAGACCGACGAGCACCAGGCGCCAGTCGAGCTGATCTCCGTACCGCCACTCGATCACGCGGAGTGCCGGGCTTTCGGAGTAGGCCCAGGGGCAAGCCGGATCGCTGTACAGAGTGGCGGAAATCATGTCGTTGACGCCTCCGGAGGTAAGTTGATTGACGCCTCAAGGATGTTAGCGAGTCGGCTTCCCCGCTCTCGATCTTCGCCCGCGACGTCCACCGCGGGGCTCACGCGAGCGGCCCGGAACCCGGCCGCGACCAGCGCCTCCTCCGCCTCCCGCGCGTCGGTGAAGTGCAGGCCCAATCCTGGGGAATCCGGCTCGACGCAGCACGCCGCTCATACGCGCATCGACCGGATTCCCTAAGGGAATTCGGCTCCGTCACGTGACCCACCGCCAACGTAACGGAGCCGAATTCCCCACGCTGACCCGAAAGGATCACTCGGCGTTGCTACCCAGCAATTGCTCCAGTCGATCCAGCAACGGCACCTGCCCCGCGTTGATCTTCTCGCGCGCGATGTCGAGCCCGAACCACTCGGCCCGATCGACCTCGGGGATCTCGATGATCCGGCCCGAGCGCGGCGGCCACTCGAATTCGAACGTGTTGCTGACCACCTCGCTCACGTCGAGATCGCCCGGGATCGCCCAGCCATGCACCCGCTTACCGCTCCGCTGGCGAATCTCGCCGAGGTCCTCGGCCGCGATCGCCGGCGCCGCGCGTCCGATCTCCTCGTGGAACTCGCGCCGGGCGGCCTCGAGCGGATCCTCGCCGTCTAGGTACTCGCCCTTCGGGATCGACCAGGCGCCGGCATCGCGCTTGGACCACGCCGGACCCCCTGGATGCACGAGCAGCACCTCGAGCCCGTCACCGCGGCCACGGTGCAGGAGGATCCCGGCGCTTCGCCGAGAGCTGCGGCCGGCCACCGCCGCTCAGTTCCTGCGCGTGGTCAGCGCGAGGCCGAACCCGAGCGCGATCAGGGTCACGCCGCCGCCCGCGGTCATCCACTCGAGCCGGCGCGATGAGCGGCCGAGCCACTCGCGCGCGGTCCCTGACGCCAGCGCCCACGCGCAGTCGGACAGCAACGCGATCAGGATGCAGATCGCACCCGAGCGGCGCGAGCTGGAGCGTGACGTGGCCCTGGGAGCGATCGACGAACTGGGGCAGCACCGCCGTGAAGATGATCACGCCCTTCGGGTTCGTCGCGCCGACGAAGAAGCCCTCGCGGCACGATCCGGCGCAGCGACTTTGGGCGCGGTCCGCACCGACGGCGCGAACAGCGTGGCCAGCTGCCTTGCGCTCACGAATGTTGCGGACGCCAAGGAACACGAGGTAGCCGGCGCCGAGCAACTTCAGCGTCGTGAACACCGCGTCCGAGCGCGCCACCAGCGACCCGATCCCGATCGACACCAGCACGAGCTGCAGCGCGAAGCCGCTTTCGTTGCCGAGCGACCGTCGCGAGCGCCGCCCGTCGTCCGAGCGCCACACCGCGGCTGACCACGAACAGCACGCTCGGGCCCGGAATCAGGATCAGGACGTAGACCGTGAGCAGGAACGCGGGCAGGTGCTGGGTCGGGAGCATGGCCGAGCCCATCGTATGGCACTCGCTTCGCGCGACTGCGAGTCACTTAGCTCGAAAAGCCACCTCAGCACGGGCCCCACTGCCTCGGGTTGCGGCATCCGGCGCAGGCCCTGGTAGCTCGGTAGAACAGGTCGTAGGTCGAGCGCCAGACGTAATCGCCGGTGCTTCATCGAGGTCTCACTCTCCAGGAACGTGATGTTCGTGTGACGGTCTCGCCGAAGGGAGTGGGGACCGGGGTGGCCGCCTGACCCGGCAGCCAGCGCTCGACCTGTGCCTTCGGCCTTGCCGAGCAGCTTGCGGAAGCGCGCGCTCTCGCCGGCGCCGAGCCGATGGTCGACGACCAGGTCCTGGATCAGGTGGGTCAGCTCGCCGTGCAGCTGCACATCGTCGGTGCCCACCGCCAGCTCGGGATCGATGATGCCCCTGCCTGAGACCACGAATTCGTCGGAAGAACTTGCTTCCCTTCAGCACCTTGCCGATCGCCTCGATGTCTTGAGTGCCGCGCTTCTTGGCGAGCTCAAGCAGCGCCTTGCGGAGGTTCGGCTTGCGCGTCTTCGCCGCGATCTGCCACGCGTCGGCGATCACGTCGGCCCACTTCTCGGAGTCGCGCAGCGCCGTCATATGGCGGTCGACGAGCGCGAGCAGCTCCCTATTGACCGGGCCGTCGGTGTGCTTCAGCGCCTCCTCCACCAGGTGCCATTTCTCCGGCACTGGCCTCGCACGGCGTTGAACCGCTCGAGCGCCTTCGCGCGCGCCTCGGCCTTGTCGATCAGCCCGAATGCGGTGTCCTTGATCTTCGGGAACAGTGCTGGCGCCCTTGGCCGCCTTGCCAGCTTTCGCCTCCTGCTGCCCGGCCTCGATGTCCTCGAGCGCCTGATTGCCGAGGTCGGGGTGGCCCTTGGCCTTGCCGATCGTTGTTGAGCTCCTTGACCAGGGCGTCCGTGTCCTCGCCGGCGTTCGAAAGCGCCTTGAGCTTTCGCAGCTTGCTGAACGCCCCCGCGAGCGCGATCGGCTCGAGCCCGAGCGAGACGAGCGAGATGATGAACGGCGTCAGCGACGGCTCCTCGGTCGCGAGCGAGTGCGCGATGTCGAGGTCCGTGTCAGACAGCATCTTCTGCTTGGAGTAGACCTCCCATTCGTGGACGGCCGAGTACGTGGCCAGGCCCACGCTGGCCATGCCGGCGACGATCCCCAGCGAGGCCCCGCCCGACGGGAAGAACGTCACCAGCGCGAGCAGGATCGCTCCGAGGATGACCCACTTGGACTCGGTGCCTTCCTCCTCGGCCATGTCGTTCGCGATCCCGTCCCGGATCGAGTCCTTCGGGACGAACATGTTGGTCTTCGTCATCGCGACCACGGTCGGGATCGAGAGCGGCGACATATCCCCGCTACGGAGCTTGTCGTGGGCCTCGATCATGTCCCCGAGCTTCGGCAGCACATGCATCAGGACCGCCCTCATCTCGTCGTCGACGGAGCCGTTGTCGAGGTCTCCGAGATCGACCTGGAAGATGTCGCCGCCATGGCGGTACGCGGTCAGCACCGGATGGCTGTGCTCGGCCTCGATCCACATCTGCCGGAACTTGGTCTTCTCGACCACCGCCTCTCGCTTCAGCCTCATCACCTCGTCGGTCACCCCGACGTTGCCGGCGAGCAGATAGGCGTCATGGTCGAGCTTCTCCGCTAGCTGCTTCTGCTTCTTGAGCGCGCCAACGGTCTCGGCGAGGTCGAAGCGCGCGTGCACGTGCGCCTTGGTGTCGACATCCGCTTTCGCCTTCATCTCGAGCAGGACCTGGGCGACCTCGTCCTTCAGCACTCCGTTGCGGGACAGCCGGCCGCCCGCGCCCATCGCCACCTCGACCGGTATCCCGTAACTGCGCAGGACCTTTTCGATCTCCTCCCGGCTCCCGGCGAGCATCCCGAACGCCGTCGCGTACGCCTGCTTCTTGAACTCCCGCCGGAACGCCTTCTCCTGACCTTCGAAGAACGCCTTGGCGTCGTCGTTTCCGGGGTCCTTCGAGATCTCCGCGAATGCATCCTTGAACGAGTGGTGAGCGCGGACGCCCTCCTCGAGCACCACCCGGATGTCGCGCCGGCGGTCGTCCGCGTTGTCGACGCCGTAGTAGCCCTTCAGCGGCTCGAGGCGTCGATAGCCGGCGACGTACTCGGCCGCCTCGAGCGCCAGCTCGTGGCTTGGTATGTCCCTACCGGACTTACTCTGCGCCGAAAGCACCTCGACCCTTCTGCGCTCGATCACCTGGGCGTCGCTGAGCTTGTCGATCTCGTCGATCAGCTCAGCCAGCTGCCGGTTCCTGTCCGTTGCGCGAATCGCGGCGTGGATCGGCGGCGGCGGCCCGACGAGGTACACCGTGACCGACCGGGCCGGGGGCCGAGGTGGAGCCTGCTGCACCGGCTGGCGCGAGAGCGTACGAACGTAGTTCCCGAACCCGCGATTTCCGAGCGCCGCCCGAACCCCCTCCACGTCACCGTGCGGAGTCCGCGCCACCGTCGGTGTCGCCGGGCCCGGCTTCGGGCCCGGCGTCGAGGTCTGCGCGTCCGACTGCGGTGAGTTACCGCGCGAGTCGTGGACCGCCCCGGTCACGGGACGATCCTACATGCAGCATCTGGGGCGCTTCGCGTCTGCGAGTGAGATGCGTCACGGTCCGCGTCGCGCGCTCGCCACACCGGCCATCGGGCATTCCCTGCGCGACGTCGGACACTTCCTGAACGGTCACGGGTCGTTGGGTCACGTCAAGCAGCCAGCGCCTCACGCTCACCCTCCTCGGTCGTAGTGTTGGCCGGGAGCCGCACGACGTCGGTTTCGCCCGGCTCGCGCAGCAGCAGCCCGGCGATCGCCGCGCCAGCGAGCGCGATCACGGTCCCGACATGGAACGCCAGCGCGAAGCCGTTGGTCAGCGCCAGCGCGGTCGCGCTCGATCCGCCACCCGCGGTCTGCGCGGCCGCGATCGTCGACAGCACGGCCAGCCCGAGCGCCCCGCCGACCAGCCGCGAGGTGTTGAGCAGGCCCGACGCGACGCCGCTCTGCGACCGCTCGACTCCCTGCATCGCGACGATCGTCGCGGGGACGAGCGACAGGCCCATCCCGAGCGCCGACGAGCAGCGCGCCGAACAGCACGGCGCTGACGTAGGTTCCGCCGGGCGCGACGTCGCTCAGCAGCGTCAGACCGACCGCCGAGGACAGCATCCCGGTCGTGATCACCCGCCGCGCGCCGAACCGCCCGACGATCCGCGGCGCGAGCGTCGACGCCGCGAAGATCGACAGCGTCATCGGCAGGAACGCCGAGTCCGGCCTCGATCGCGTCGTAATGGAGCACCTGCTGGAGGTAGAGCGTGAGGAAGAACCAGGCCGGGAACTGCGAGGCGTACAGCAGCAGCACGACCGAGTTGGCCGCGCGCAAGTGTCCGATCCGGAAGATCGAGAGCGGGACCAGCGGCTCGCGCGCGAACCTCGCCTCGACCGAGCAGGAACGCCGCCAGCAGGGCCACGCCGGCGATCAGCGGCACGAGCACGCCGGTGGCACCCCATCCGAGCGTGTCGGTGCGGACGATGCCGAACGTGAAGCTCACGAGACTCGCGGTGACGAGCACCGCGCCGGTGAGGTCGAAGTGCCGGGTCCCCTCGGCCCGGCGCCGTCGGCCGGGATCACGCGCAAGCCGAGCGCGACGACGATCAGCCCGAGCGGCACGTTGACGGCGAAGATCGCCGGCCAGCCGAACGTCTGGGTCAGGACGCCACCGAGCAGCGCGCCCGATGAGGCGCCGAGGCCGCCGACCGCGCCCCACGCGGCCAGCCCGCGGTTGCGCTCGCGGCCCTCGGCAAACGAGGAGGTGATGATCGACAGGGTCGCCGGCGACAGCACGGCACCGCTGATGCCCTGCACGGCGCGCGCCGCGATCAGCAGCGTGCGCGAGTCCGCGAGCGCGCATCCGAGCGACGCGAGGGCGAACAAGGCGGTCCCGACGAGGAACACCCGCCGGCGCCCGAGCAGGTCGGCCGACCGACCGCCGAGCATCAGAAAGCCGGCGAACGTCAGCGTGTAGGCGTTGACGACCCATTGCAGGCCGGTGGTCGAAAAGTGGAGCCCAGACCGCATCGACGGCAGCGCGACGTTGACGATCGCGATGTCCAGGATGACCATGAACTGGGCCAGGCAGACGACCAGCAGGAGCGCGTTCTTGGAACGCGTGGATTCAGTTTTCAGGGGGGCGATTGCGTTCACGATTGCTATGGTGCGATAATGCGTATCCAGGTACAAGAGAGGGGTTTATCCTGGTAGTAGAGTTGACACCCAGGCAGTCAGAGAACGGTGGCCGCCCCGCCGCCGTGAGACCGGAATTGCCGCGGCCGGGCAAGGCCGCGAACGGCGAGCGGCGTCGGCAGGAGCTCGCCGATTTCCTGCGGACGAAGCGCTCGAGCCTTCAGCCCGAGGACGTCGGGCTTCCGGACGGCGGCCGCCGGCGGACGCCGGGCCTGCGCCGCGAGGAGGTCGCTCTGCTGGCCGGAGTCGGGACCACCTGGTACACGTGGCTCGAGCAGGGACGCGACGTGCGCGCGTCGCTCGACGTGCTCGAGGCAATCTCGCGCGCGCTGCGGCTGACACCGGCCGAGCGCTCGCACGTGATCCTGCTCGGCCGCGGCGAGCAGGCCAAGCCGTGCAAGGCGCCGGCCGAGGAGGTCTCGCCGATCATCCGCCGCCTGGTCGCGAACATCGGGCCTGGTCCCGCTTACCTGCTCGGTCGCCGCTGGGACTACCTGGCCTGGAACAAGTCATTCGAGCGGGTGTTCAGCTGGGAGCCGGGCCCCGAGGCACTGTCGCGCAACCACGTGTGGCTGTGGTTCATGGACCCCTCGCGCCGGTCCCTGTGCTCGGGCGATTGGGCGGCCAGCGCACGCCTGATGGTCGCCAAGTTCCGCGCCGACTCGGCCAGCAACATCGGCGACCCCGCGTTCGAGGAGCTGATCTCCGCGCTCAGCTCGTCGAGTCCCGAGTTCCGCAAGCTGTGGAAACGTCACGAGGTCGCCGGCAGCGGCGAGGGCCGCAAGGAGCTCAACCACCCCATTGTGGGTGGGCTGGTGTTCGACCACGCCGTCTTCCGCCATGGCGACACCGGCGACCAGCGACTGATCGTGTACGCGCCGGCGTGCGAGCACGACACGCCCGCGAAGCTCAGCCGCCTGCTCGCGGACGAGTCCGGGCTGGCGGTCGAGCCGGAGCTGCTGGCGCTCGCAAACTGACCTACGCAGCGCCGCCTGTTACGGCTGTGTGACCCGTGTCGCGTTAGCGTCAGCGGTGTCTTCAACAGCTCTTACTGTGGCTTGACTTTGCTCTGCCGCACGCCTGATGACATGGATGCCATGACCACGCAAGCGCCCCTCCAGCCCTCACAGCACACCCAGGTTCCGACACGTGAGCAGGACACCGCGCCGCTCGAAGCCGGCGCCACCGCGCCGATCCTCGATTCGCTTGCGTTGCTCGACCACCGTACTCGCAGCCGTGCCATAAGCCGCCGGCTGGCTCCGTTCGGCCACTACCTCGCGTTCGCCGACAACGGCACCGAGTGGCTGGTGCCGCTCGACACCAAGGTCACGCACATCGGCCGCGGTCTCACCTCCGACGTGCGGGTCGAGGAGCAGCGGGTGTCGCGCAGCCACGCGATCCTCGTCCGCCACGGCCACGGCACCCGCCTGCTCGACAATCGTTCCGCCAACGGCACATTCGTCAACGGCCTCAGGATCATCGCCACCAACATCGCCGACGGCGATGTGATTCGCATCGGGCCAGTGGTGATGACCTACCTCCAGGTCGTTTGAGCCCGCACCGCGCGCTGCGGCCCCTCGGGGCCCGCGGCGCGGTGCGAGGCCATCGCGACTGAGCCGGCCCCGGGTCGCGCCCCGGCCAGGCCGGGCGGGGAACGATTCGGGCCTCCCGTTCGTATAAGCGGAGACAGGACATCTCCGAAGGGAGGATGGCGATGAGGTGGATCTCCGTGATGGCGGCGGTCGGACTCGCGCTGGTGGCGCCGGCCGCCGCGATCGGCGACGGCGGGCCCGTGCTGCCCGTACAGGGCGGCAACGGGATCACGGCCGCTGGGACTACACGCTCTACGATCGCCCCTCGGGCCCATTCGTCCATGCGCTCGACACGGTCGCTCGCCGCGCGGTGTGCGTCGACCTGCCGAGATCCGTGGAGCCGGACATCGGGTACGGGCGGCTCGAGCTCGGATCGGGTGGCACCACCGTGCGGATCACGATCAACGGCGTGACCGATGCGGTCGTCGACACGCGCACGTTCGCGGTGACCCTCGGCCCGGCCGACGCGACGCCCGGACCGATGATCCGTCCGGTCGCCCAGAGCGTCCGCCCCGTTTCGCAGACCGGATCGAGCGGTGGCTTTCCGTGGGAGCTCGTGGCGGCGGCGGCCGCACTGGCCGTCGTCGGCGGCGCCGTGCGGCTGCGGACGTGGCTCACGACCAGCTGACGCGACGCGTTCCAGTCGCGCGCCGGTGCTGATCCATGTGTCGGTTGCCGCCCCGAGCCGACAATCTGAAATCGTACTTCGGATGGTGCCCGCCCCCGGGAAGATCGCGTTCGCCGCCGGCACGCTCGACCGTGCCGCTCACCTGCGCGACGACGGCGGCGCCGAGCGCCTGCGCGACCGTGCCGGCTCGCGCGTCGTGGCCGTCGGGGAGGCGCAGAGCGTCGCGCTCTCATCCGATAGCGGCGTGCACGCGCTCGCGCTCGTCCCCGTCGCCGAGGTTCCGGCCGGTGCCGAGCTCACGTTCCTCGGGCTCGAGCCGTCCGGTGCCGGGCTGTTCGCCTACGACGCGATCGCCGACGGCGAGCCCGGCCGCGCGGGCGGCCCGGCCGCCCCGGCCGGGGGCGAAGGCTCGGGCGAGTCCGGGCTCGAGTTCGTCCCGCTGCGCGGGCTCGGTGGCGAGCTCGATCCGAGCGACGCGGCGCTCGCGGCCTACGCGGTCGCGATGGTCGGCTGGCATCGCGTGACGCGCTACTGCGGACGCTCCGGCGACGCCACCGCGGTGCAGGCCGCCGGCCACCGGCGCCGCTGTCCGGTCTGCGGTCTGGTCCAGTTTCCCCGGACCGATCCGGCGATCACCATGCTCGTCCAGTCCGGCGACAGCTGCCTGCTGAGCCGCCGCCGCGGCGCGCCGGCGAACCGCTGGTCGGCGCTGGCCGGGTTCGTCGAGCCGGGCGAGACCCCCGAGGAGGCCGTGATCCGCGAGGCCCGCGAGGAGACCGGCGTCGACGTGGTCTCGGTCCAGTACGTCGCCTCGCAGCCGTGGCCGTTCCCGCAGGCGCTGATGATCGGCTACTGGGCGTTCGTCGACCCAGACGCCGACGCGACGCCGACACCGGCACCTGACGAGCTCGTCGCGGCGCGCTGGTGGGGGCGTGAGGAGCTCGGGCGCACGCTCGGCGCTGGCACGATCATCCTGCCCCCGCCGGGCACGATCGGGAACTACCTGATCACGACCTGGCTGGCGAAGGCCGGTTAGGAGGCCGACTCGCTGAGCCCGCGCACGACACGCGCGTGCTCACGCATCGTCTCCATCCCGTCCACGCCCGGCTGGCGCCCGAACCCGCAGTACATCGCGACGCCGAAGTCGCTCAGATAGCGCGATGCGGTCGCGTGCCGCCGGTGCAGCCCCGGCAGGCCGTCCAACGGCAGCACGATCCCCAGGTACACGCGAGTGTCCCCCACGTCGAGATCGCTCAAAGGTCGGAAGAAGCGCTTGTCCTGGCTACGCAGATAGCGAGGTCCGGCCATGTGCACCCAGTCGACCGTCCGACCGGAGTTAGCGACCGCGTAGTTGGCCATCCGCACCAGCACCTCGTAGTCGCGAGCCTCGTACATCGGCCACTCCGGGAACGTCCCGTAGCAGAAGTGGTAGCCGACCATCACGTCCTCGGGGATCTGTGGCGTCAGCCGCGCCACCGGACCCGCGAACCGCTCCCACGCTCCCTCCGAGGTCCACGCCAGCACGCCCTCGATGTCCTGGACCTCGTAGGCCATGTCCCACTGGATCGCCAGATCCGCCGGCGGCACCTCGTCGAGCAGCCGCACGAGCTCTCGACCGACGAGATCCTCGTACGCCCTCTCAGCCGCCGGATAGTCGCCGGCGAAGTCGGCCTTGAAGCCGTTCAAAGCACTCGAAGGGAACGGCAACCCGACCTGGAAGCGCAGCCCCGCCGGGATCACCCCTTGCTCCCGCAGCGCGCGGAACTCGCGCCACGACGCGATCGCGTCGTCGATCCGCGGCCACGTCGCGAAGTGGAGCTCGCCCGCCCCGTCGCGGATCTTGAACACCGGGGTCTCGTACGCGTGCCTCGGGATCCCGGTCGGCGAATCCGTCTCCTCCACAACTTCAACGTCGGGGTTCGGGCGGACGAGCCGCTCGCGTTCGTAGCCGACCCAGGCGGCACGCGGGCCGGTCTCGCCGTCGGGAAGCGCGAACACCAGGTCGCCGAACAGCTCGGCGCCGGCCCGGAACGCCTCGTCGGTCGACGCCGCCGGCAGGCTCCCGACAAGCAACAGCTCGCTCGACGCTCGGCCGCTGCTCACGGCGCCTCGCCGATGAACTCGCCGCCCGCGATGTCGTCGGTCACGTCCCGCGCCACCAGCGCCGCGTACATCCCACGGCGCTCCATCAATTCTTCGTGGGTGCCGCGCTCGACGATCTGGCCGCGATCGAGCACGACGATCTGGTCGGCGTCGCGCACGGTCGACAGCCGGTGGGCGATCGTGATCGTCGTGCGACCTTCGGCGAGCCGCTCGAGCTCCGCTTGTACCGTCGCCTCGGTCTGCGTGTCCAGCGAGCTGGTGGCCTCGTCGAGCACCAGCACCGGCGGGTTCCGCAGGACCGTGCGCGCGATCGCCATCCGCTGCTTCTCCCCGCCCGAGAAGCGGTAGCCGCGCTCGCCGACGACCGTGTCGTAGCCGTCGGGCAGCGAGGCGATCAGATTGTGGATGCGGGCCGTCCGCGCGGCGTCCTCGATCTGCTCATCGGTCGCGTCGGGGCGGGCGAAGCGCAGGTTCTCGCGCACGCTCGCGTGGAACAGGTACGTCTCCTGTGAGACCACGCCGACGGTCGCCGCCAGCGACGCCAGCGACGCGTTGCGAACGTCAACGCCGTCGATCGTGACCCGGCCCTGCTGGGGCTCGTACAGCCGCGCCACCAGGTACCCGAGCGTGGTCTTGCCGGCGCCGGTCTCACCGACGACCGCCGTCCGCGTGCCGGCGGGCACGACCAGGTCGACGTCACGGAGCGTCCATGGGGAATCGGCTGACGCCGATTCCCTGGCGAGTTCGGCTGGCGCCGAACTCGTGGCCCCTCCGTACCGGAACGAGACGCCCTCGAACCGGACCTCGCCGAGCAACTCGGACGGGCGCAGCTCGACCGGATGCTCGGCCTCGACGATGTCGACGGGCAGGTCGAGGTACTCGAAGATCCGGTCGAACAGCGCCAGCGAGGTCTGCATGTCGGCCTGGACGCCGAGCAGCGATTGAATCGGGAACAGCAGCCTTACCTGGAGCGTCGTGAACGCGACCACCGTCCCGATCGAGATCGAGCTGCCGATGAAGCTCTGGCCGGCGAGCCAGTAGATGAGCGCCGGCTGGACGGCGAACGTGAACTGGATCGTCGCCATCATCCAGCGGCCCGCCATGCGCGAGCGGACCTCGAGGTCGGCGATGCCCCTCGACTCGCCGGTGAATCGTCCGGCGAGGTCCTCGCCGCGTCCCATCGTCTTGCCGAGCATGATCCCGGACACCGACAGCGACTCGGCCACCAGCGCGGACATGTCGGCCAGACGGCGCTGCTGCTCGGTGGTGATCCTGCGGCGCATCTGGCCGACGCGCCGGGTCATCCACACCGACGGCGGCACGAACACGAGCGAGATGATCGCCAGGCGCCAGTCGAGCAGAAGCATGGCGACGAGCGAGGCGATCACCGTGGTCGCGTTCTGCGCGATCGTGGTGGCGGTCGTGGTGACGACGCTGTCGAGCCCGCCGATGTCGTTGGCGATCCGCGACTGCACCTCGCCGGTTCGGGTCCGGGTGAAGAACGCCAGCGACATCTTCTGCAGGCGCCGGTAGACGGCGGCGCGGAGGTCGTGCATCACGCGCTGGCCGACGACGTTCGACATATACGTCTGCCACACGCTCGTCGCGTTGGTGAAGAGCGCAATCGCGATCATCGCCAGCACGGTCAGGGTCAGCACCTTCTCGTCGTGCTCGAGGAGCCCGACGTCGAGCGCTTGCCGGAGCAGGAACGGCTGGAGGATCGCGATGCCCGACGAGACGATGATCAGCACGAGCACGGCCGTGAGCCGGAGGCGGTACGGCTTGAACAGCGCCAGGATCCGCGCGGTGTCGCGCTGTCGCGTGGGATCCATCAGCGCCGGCGGCTTGCGCGATGGACCGCGCAGCGAACGCATGGCGCCGCTGCCGCCGGCGCCATGTGAGGCCGCAAACCCGTGATTCCCAGAGCTCATCTACATCCATTCTGACAAGCGCTGAACGTTTCGCCCGGGGGCGAAATGTGGCCGCGCTACCGTATGGGGTGTGCATGGTGACGCGGACATAGCCAGTATCGGAGCGCTGATCGCCGATCCGGGCCGGGCGCGGATCCTGCTGGCGCTGGGCGACGGCCGGGCGCTGCCCGCGAGCGTGCTCGCCGACGAGGCCGGCGTCGCGGCCTCCACTGCCAGCGCTCATCTCGGCAAGCTCGTCAAGGGAGGGATGCTGCGGGTCGAGCGCCACGGCCGCCACCGCTACTTCCGAATGTCCGGGCCCGAGGTCGGAGAGCTGATCGAGGCACTGGCCCGGATCTCGCCTCCCGCCCCGGTGCGCTCGCTCAAGCAGGGGAGCAAGGCGCAGGCCGTCCGCTTCGCGCGCACGTGCTACGACCATCTCGCCGGGATGCTCGGCACACAGCTGATGGAGGCCATGCTCGAGCGCGAGCTCATCACCGGCGGCGACGGCGTATTCGACCCCGACGCCGCCCACGAGGATCGGCTGTCGTCTCCCGGCTTCGATCTGGACTACCGGCTCACGCCGAGCGGCATGCGCGAGCTCAAGACGTTCGGAATCGACTTCGACTCGCTGCCGGCCCGCCGGCCGCTTATCCGGTACTGCGTCGACTGGAGCGAGCAGCGACACCATCTCGCGGGGTCGCTGGGGGCCGCGATCGCGACCCGGATGCTCGACATCGGGTGGGTGCGCAAAGCCGATCGCAGCCGGGCGGTGCACATCAGCGACGACGGGTTCGACGGCCTGCGCGAGCATTTCGGGCTCGAGTTGAGCTCGGCCTCACGCGGCTGAGCAATACTCCAGACGTGTCGGGACAGGACTTCGCCCTCGCGATATCGGTGTTCCTCGCCTGCGCGGTCGAGGCCGTCGAGGCCCTGACGATCGTGCTCGCGGTCGGCGTCACCCGGAGCTGGCGCTCGGCGCTGACCGGCGTTGGCGCCGCGACCGTCACGCTCGCGGTGATCGTCGCCGCGCTCGGCCCGGCGCTGAGCACGCTGCCGATCAATGCGTTGCGGGTGGTGGTGGGAGGGTTGCTGCTCGTTTTCGGCCTACAGTGGCTCCGCAAGGCGGTGCTCCGCGCGGCCGGGCTCAAGGCCCTGCACGACGAGGACAAGGCGTTCGCCTCGGAGACCGACGCCGCGCGCGCAGCCGCGCGCCCCGACTCGGGGTTCGACGGCTACTCGTTCACGATCGCATTCAAGGGAGTGTTGCTCGAGGGGCTCGAGGTGGCGTTCATCGTGATCACGTTCGGCGCGAGCCAGCACAACGTCGGCCTCGCGGCCGCCGCCGCCGTCGTGGCGATCGTGGTCGTCGTGGTCGCCGGGGTGCTGGTACGCGCCCCGCTCGCGCGGGTGCCCGAGAACACACTGAAGTTCTGCGTCGGCGTGATGCTGACGTCATTCGGGATCTTCTGGGGCGGCGAGGGCGCGGGGGCAAAGTGGCCCGGGGGCGACGCGGCGCTGCTCGTGATCATCCCCGGCGTCGCCCTCGTCTCGCTCGCGATGGTCAGGTGGCTGCGTCGTGCGGCGGCCCATCCCGCATTGGGAGAGCCGGCGTGACACCGGGAGAGCCGGCATGAGCTGGATCGTGCGGGCAGCGCGCGCCGTGTGGGAGTTCGTCGTCGGCGACGACCCGCTCACCGCGCTCGGCGTGGTGGTGGCGCTCGCGGCGACTGCGCTGATCGCCGGCGCCGGCGCCCCCGCGTGGTGGGTCATGCCGCTCGCCGCGCTGGCCCTGCTCGGGCTGTCGCTGCGGCGAGCGGCTAGATGACCCGGCCGCGGTCTGCTGCGGCTACCTGCGTTCGTTCGTGAATCCGGGCGGGAGCAGCAGCGACCACATGCGAGGTGGCGGCTCTGGAACCGTCTGCTTGGGCACCGGCGTCACGAAGGGGTCCTTGGTCTCCGGCTCTGGAGCGGTCATGGGGTGCTGGCGGAACGGATTGAGCTTCATGCTGCTTCCTCCTCGGAAGCCCGCTATTTGCGGACACTTTCTCGAGGACCGTTCTACCCGGCCGCCGCCGGATTACACCCGCTGCTGGTCGAACCCTCTCGGGCGCAACGGCAGCCGTCGCATCGTGAGCCGGCCCGGGGTCATCGGGTCCCCTTCAGCATCGCGATCTTCGCGGTGGCCCGGCCGGCGCCGTTCGCGTTCGTGTCGGTGACCGTCAGCACGACCGACTCCTTGGCGCCCTTCCCGAGCGCGGTCACCGCCGCGGCCGGGAGCTTGATCGTGAGCGCCAGCGCCTTGCCGGCCTTGGCCGAACGGGTGACCGGCCCGAGCTTGTAGCTCTTCGACTTCTGCTTCCCGTGCTTCGGCTTCTTGCCGATGAGCTGAATCAGCGTTCCGGTCAGCCTGACCTTTCCGGTCTCGTTGCACTTGACCGTCACCGTCACGGTGCCCGGCTTGACCTTCGGCGCGCCCTTCTTCGCCTTGCCCTTGGGCACGGCTAGCAGGACCTTGTTCGAGGTCGCCTTGACCGTGCACTTCGCCGCCACCGCCTGAGCCGCGAGCGGGGTCGGCGGCTGCGGGGCGGTCACCGGAGCGGGGCTCGGCGAGGTCGTGCCGTTCATCTCGTCGTTCAGCACGAGCGAGGTCTCGTTGAGCCGGTCGAGCGTCGGGCCGATGTACGGGTTCTCCTCGGCGAATACCGCGCTCGTCGTCTGGGCGGTGGCGATGTTCGCGCTGAGGCGGACGTGGCCCTGGAGCGCCCCCGCCGGTGCGGCCGTGGAGACGATGTGGGCGTTGATCGCACCCGCGAGCTGGGATGCCCGCTGGTCAACCAGGGTCGCCACCGTGTCGGCCGGATCTGCGACCGGCAGCGCGGAGGTCGCGTCGTCATTGATCGCGGCCTTGTAGAGGTTCACGATCTGAGCGGGAACGTTCCCGGCCGGTGCCGTGCCGGCGAGCCCACCGCTGGCCGGAGCGAAGGTGTCGGAATTCGTCCCTGACACCAGGCCCTGGAGCGTGTCGTCGCTGGCCAGTGCCTGCGGCAGCCCGAGCGAGATGTAGCCGTCGAGCAGCTCATTCGCTCCGTCCAGCCGGGTGGCGGCCTGCTGCACGTTCGTCGACTGCGAGCTGCCGGCGGTGAGGCCCGCGCCCGCACCGATGATGTCGCCGTACGCACCCCGGCGCAGATTCAGCAGAGCGTTCTCCACGGCGCTCGTGGCGGACTGGAGTCCGTCGGACGGCGAGAGATTCGCCGCGGACAGAGTTTCGGAGACGTCGGGGCAGTTGCTCGTGCCGCCCTTCGTCCACCCTCCGATCACAGTCGCGAGGATGTCCGGCGTGAACGGCGTCATCGGATCGGGCGTGCCGGCGCAGTCGAACACATTCGGATCCGTGCTGGCGGCCGTGGCGATCTCCTCGTTCGACACGCCGCCACCGGTGTAGAAGTAGCGGATCTGGGTGGTCAGGTCGAAGTTGTTCCCGTTGTCGTTCGACGCGACCGCGATCCAGCAGGCCGAGATCGTGCCGACCCCGAGCCGCGCCGCGTTCTCGAACTGCGGATCGATGAACCCGATCAACGACTGCGGCAGCGACGGGAGCTCCTCGCTGGTGGCGGTGACTCCGTAGAGGCCCGCGTACTGAGCGCACAGCGGGATGTTCCGCAGCGAGCCCAGCGTCTGTAGCCCGGCTACGTCAGGCAACTGCTGGGGACTGCCCCAGGGGTTCACGGGCGGGACCGTCAGCTGCGGCGAAGTGGGCACGGTCTGAGTCGCGAGGTAGCGCTGCTCCTCGTTCTTGAGTACCTGCGACAGGCTCGGCGGTGTACCGCCCGGGTGGCTGTTGTTGTCACCCCAGGAGCGGAAGTAGTTGATCGCCGCGTCGAGTGTCTTGTTCCCGGTGCCCCCCGAGTCGGTTCCGGCGTTGTTCACCGATAGCTGCTCGAGGGCGTTCGCGATCAGCTGACCCTCCTGCTGAATCGTCTGCAGCTGCGCGATCCGTGTCGGGGTGATGTAGGTGGGGTTCTCGAGCAGGAGCTGTGAGAACGCCCGCGCCGAGGTTGCCCAGAAGTCGGGGTCGGGCAGGCACAGATCCTGTGCCGGGTTCGCGTTCGGCGGGCAGGTGGTCGTGAGCGCACCCGGCCACCCCACGCTCGACGGCGCATCGCTGACGCCGGCGCCGAAGAAGTTGAACAGGTTGATGTTCGTGTCGAGGGTAAGCGGGTCGCTGCCCGTCACCAGGCTGTCGGCGTTCAGCGCGTCGAACCCGGTGGGGACGGTCAGCAGTGTCTGCGTCAGCGCGGTGCTGGTCGCGTCCTGGTAGAGCGCCCCCGCCGCTTGCGCGAACTGGGTCTGCGGCAGCGGCGTGCCGTTCGCCTGCTGGAAGCCGATGTACTGGTTGATCAACGTCCCCAGATCGTTGCGGGCGCCCTGGGCGAACAACGACTGGACCTCCGACTGGAGGTGGTCGACCGAGCTCTGGAGCGTCGAGACCTGGGTTGCGAGTTGCGTGAGCTGCTGTTGGGCCTGTGTGATCTGCGCGGCGATCTGCGCGACCTGGTTCGAGATGTTCGACAGCTGCGTGTCGACCGCCTGGAACGCGCTCTGTGTGTACTGCTCGAAATCGGAAAGCTGCTGGGCGATCGCCTGGATGCCCTGGAGGATGAGCGTGTTGGGGTCCGGGCCGCTGAACGCGAACCCGGTCGCGTCGCCGACAACGTTGAGCAGGGCGCCAACCGCGGCGACCGGATCGATCTCTGACACCGACAGCGACACGGCCAGATTCAGGACGTCGAAGCCGGCCTTCTCGGTCTGCTGGAAGCTCTGGTAGTTGAGGTACGCGTTCTCCTCGTCGGCGAGCTCGACCGCCGCTTCGGACTGGGCGACCTCCGCCGTTCCAAGCGTCGCGTCTGCGTCGCCGAGCGCCTGAGCCTCCGCTGCGGTCGTCGCCTGCTGGGCGCTGATCGAGCCGAGCTCGCCCGGGGCGTCGTTCTTGGCCTGGCTGCGGGCGTTCAGGCAGGCGGTCGACATGTCTGCGGTGCCGTTCGGGCAGTTCTGAGCCACGAGCTGGGCGTCGTGCAGCGCTCCCGAGGCGCAGTCGCTGGGGGTTGTGCCCGACGTCCCCGAGGCGAGCGTGCAGTTCTGGTTGGCGATTACCTGCACGCCGCCGGCGATCAGGGTCTCGAGCTGCCCGACGGTGGTGTCGAGGCTTCCGTCCGCGCCTCGCATCCCGACCAGCGCGTTGATGGCCGAGTTCTGAAGCGCAGGGTTCTCGCTCAGGAGGGTCTCGGTCGAGTCGAACACGCTCTCGTTCGAGGCCTGCTTCCAGAGCGCGTCGCGGGCTTGTCCGAACAGCGTGTTGGTGCTCGCCAGGGAGGCGGTGCGCGCCAGCGTCCCGGCGGGCGAGAAGTCCTTGTAGGAGAGGGTGTCGAGCGAGTCCGCGGAGGCGTCGAACGCCTGCCCGAGGAATTGCGTCGACTGCGCCGAGCTGGTCAGCGCCTGATTCGTCATCTGCGCGAGCGCGTGCAGCACCTCGGCGGGAGGGTTCGAGCCGGTGAGCGCGCGCAGGATCGCCAGGATCCGCTCGTTCCCGGCCATCACGGTCAGCGTCGCGGGCGAGATCGCCTGCGATCCGGTGCTGAGCGCCATCTGCAGCCCCTGGATGTCGGACACCGCCTGGTTCGGTGCGAGCACCGAATTGTTCGTGTAGAGCTGCTGGAGGACCTTCTCGAGCACGACATCCTCGACGCCACTCGGGATCTGGCTGAGGCGCCCGACGTCTCCGGCGACGAACAGGGTCTGGGCGACCTGCGCCGCCGACAATTGAACGGTGGTGCTGGGGCTGGACGCCGCGTTCGCGCCCGCGGCAACTGCCAGCGAGACCACGAGCGCGGCCAGCCCGGCGATGACGATCCTGATTCGAGTACGCATCCTCTTTTGCCCCTTGAAGTCGATGATCAGCGGAACGGAGGGGGCCTTCCGGCGGAGGAACGGAAGGCCCCCTCCTGGGGGGGTCCTGCGGGCGGGTTAGCCGAGGAATCCGGTGAAGCCGGCGAAGCAATCGTGGGCCGAGCTCCCGTTGCCGGCGGGCCAATTGACACCGTCGTTGTAGAAGATGTCCACTTCCTGGCCGTCGGCGGCGATCTCGGTCGAGCTGCTGGCGCTTCCGACCTGGGTGAAGTCACCTGCGTTCAGCGGGTTGTCCTGGGAAGAATTCATCGCGTCGCTGTCGGTGTGGATGTTGATCTTGGTGCCGGCCGCCATCGGGCCGTTGCCGTCCAGATCGGCGGTCGTGTTCGCGGTCACGTCGAACGTCACCTCCTGGGCCCCGGCCGTGCCGCTCGGGTTGGAGCAGGTCGAGCTGAACGTGTAGTGGCCGACGCGGCCGAGGATCTTGGTCTGGCCGACGCGCAGGAACTTCTCGCCGCCCGAGCTGACGACGTGCTTGGCCGCCAGGTAGTAGCTCGGCGGCTGGCCGCCGAGTCGAGCGGAGTTGCTGGCGAGCCCGGTCGCGGCGACGGCGGCACCACCGCCGAGCGCCACGAACAGCGCAACCAGGGCGAGCAGGAACGACGGTGAGGGAAGACGGAACTTCATCGGAACCTCCAAAGTTGAGATCTGAGCTGACGGCCCGCGAATGGGATTTGCCGTCGCCGTGCATCCTGCGGCTAAAGCGCGCGGCGCACATCGGGTGGTTGCGCCGTCTTCACAGCTCCGCGCTTAGTCCGCCGCCCGCACCTTTAGAACTTTCTTTGACGCGTTTAGACGGGCCGCCCGGATCTTTAGACTTTCGGCACCGGTCCTGCGCCTGGGGGAGTCGGGCGCGACAGCAGAGCCAAGATGGCGAGGTGGGCGTACTGAGTCAGAACACAGCCACCCAGACGAGTGAGCGGCGCGATGGGGCGCTCGGGAACCTGCCGGTCCGGCTCACCAGGCTCGTGGGGCGAGAGGCCGCACTGAGCGAACTGCGGACGCTGGTTTGGTCCACCCGTCTGCTGACCCTGTGTGGACCGGGTGGGGCCGGAAAGACGCGGCTTGCGATCGCGCTCGCGGAAGCGATGCGCCCAGACTTCGTCGGCGGAGCCTGGTGGGTCGACCTGTCCGCGACGCTCGAGTCGCATCTGGTCCCGCAGGTCGTGGCCGCCACCGTGTTGCGGCGAGAGCTGACCAACGATCCCGCGCCCGCCGCGCTGGCGCGCTCATTCCCGGAATCGACGCTACTCGTTCTGGACAACTGCGAGCAGGTGATCGACGGCTGCGCTGACCTCGTCGTCGCGCTGCTCGAGCGCTCGCCGTCGATCCGGGTGATCGCCACCAGCCGCCAGCCGCTCGGCGCCCCGGGCGAGCAGGTGTGGCGCGTCGGTGGACTCGACGTGCCGGAGCCCGTCGCGGACGTCCCCGATCGACCCGCGGACGGCGCGGTCGCGCTGTTCATCGAGCGCGCCCGCGCGGCTTCGAGCGCGTTCGATCCGGACGCACCGGGTGCAGCCGACAGCGTCCAGCGCATCTGCCGATGGCTCGACGGCATGCCTCTGGCGATCGAACTGGCTGCCGCGCGCGTGCCGGTGCTGTCACTCCAGCAGCTGGCTGACCGGCTCGAACGCGACAGCCGCCTTCTCCGCAACCCTGGCCGATTGGCGCCCGAACGCCACCGCACGCTCGAGTCGATGCTCGAATGGAGCCACCGGCTACTCGAGCCCGCAGAGCGGCGCCTGTTCCGCCGGCTCAGCGTGTTCCGCGGATCTTTCTCGCTGGCCGCGGCCGAGAGCGTCTGCGCGGGCTACCAGCTGGACATCGCCGACGTGCTCGACGTGCTCGCGACCCTGATCGACCGTTCGCTCGTACAGGTCGTAGACGACACGACCGAGCCCCGTTACCGGCTCCTGGCCACGGTCCGCCAGTACGCAGCCGCGAAGCTGTGGGACGGGCCCGAAGGCCCGACCGTCCACTCGCGCCACGCCGAGTACTTCCTGGCCCTCGCGTTGGCGGCGCGGGACGGGCTCGGCGGCCCGGAGCAGCCGCGCTGGGTCGAGCAGCTCGAGCTCGAGCACGACAATCTCGAAGCCGCGCTCCAGTGGCTGTCGGAGGAATCGATCGACGATGGAGCACGGATGTCTCGCGTGCTGTGGCCGTTCTGGTACCAGCGGGGCTACTACCGCGAGGCCCGCATCCGTTTCGAGCACCTGCTCAGACGGGCCGCGGACATCACGCCGGCGCGCCGCGCCCGGGTGCTGGTGAGCGCCGGAGAGGTCGCGTTCCTACAGTGCGACTACGCCACCGCCGAGGAGCACCTCAGCGCCGCCCTGGAGTTGGTCGACGAGCTCGGCGATAAACGCGCGGCGGCGACCGCGCTTCAGCGGCTCGGCTCGATCGCCCGCGAGCAGGGCCGCTACGACGACGCTCGCGACTTGCACCAGCGCAGCTTGGCGATCTGGGAGGCGCTCGGGGACGAAGGAGGCGTGGCCGTCTCGAACGACTACCTCGGATTCGTTGCCTGGTTAAGCGGCGACAGCCAGACCGCCGAAGAGCATTGCGCGCTGGCGCTGGCGGCGTTCAAGCGCTCCGGCGACCTGCGGGCGAGCGCAACGGCACTGGTCAACCTCGGTGCCTGCGCGCTGTACCGCGGAGAGCTTGAGCCGGCCCACCAGCGGCTCGAGGAGGCCCTGGGGACGGCACGCAAGCTCGGTTTCCAGGAGGCGATCGCGTGGGCCCTGCACGAGCTGGCGATCGCCGACCGGCACGCTCGCCGGACCCCGCATGAGACAGCGTCGATGCTGCGCGAGGCGCTGCTGGTGCACCGAGGCCTGGGCGACCGCTGGCGAGCCGCGAGCGTGCTCGAGGAGATCGTCGGGTCGGTGCTCGTACGCCACGATCCCCAGCGGGGAGCCGAAATCCTGGCGGCGGCCGATGCCCTGCGCGAGCAGCTCGGCACCCCGATCCCGCCGGTGGAGGCGCCCGACCGCGAGGCTGCCCGCTCGGCGCTCGAGCGGAGGCTGACCGCCGCCACGTTCGCCTCGGCCTGGGCAGAGGGCCGCGCCCGCGAGCTCGACACCGTCGTCGACCTCGCGGTCGAGGCATTGGACGCGTTCACCGGTGGCGTCGTCGCCGGTCGACCGATCGCCGCTCCGGTGCTGACCCGCCGAGAGCTAGCGGTGCTCGAGCTGCTGGTCGAGGGTCACACCAATCGCGAGATCGCCGCCGTCCTGTACATCAGCCCCAGCACCGCCGGGGTCCACGTGTCGAACATCCTGCGCAAGCTCGGGGCCAGGCGGCGTGTCGACGCCGCGGCCGTCGCGCACAAGATGGGCCTGCCCCGACCCGGTGACCGCGATTCTCAGGCGGCGAGTCTGACCGGCAGCGTCTTCAGCTGATTGACGAACGTCGACATCACCCACGTCGGCTCGCCGGCAAGCTCCATGTTCGGGTAGCGCGCGAGCGTCTCCTCGAACAGCACGCGCAGCTCGAGGCGCGCCAGCGCGGTGCCGAGGCAGAAATGCCGACCGCCGGCCCCGAACGCCTGATGCTCGGGATTGCGGCGCACGTCGAACCGGTCCGGCGTCCGCGTAGTGCGACTCGTCGCGGCCCGAGGACGCGTACCACATGACGACCTTCTCGCCTCCCGGATCGTCTGGCCCGCGAGCTCGGTGTCGCACGTCGCCGTGCGCCGGAAGTGCGCGAACGCCGGGAACATCCGCAACGACTCCTCGACCGCGCTCGGGATCAGCGAGGGATCGTCGAGCAGCATCCGACGCTGCTCGGGCGCCTCGAGTAGCGCGCGCATCCCGCTGCAGTAGGTCGCCTTCGTGCTGTCGTTGCCGGCCGCCATCAGCAGGAAGAACCCCATCACGATCTCCTGCTCGTCGAGCCGCTGGCCGTCGACCTCGGCGTGGACGAGCACGCTGGTGAGATCGTCGGTCGGACGCTCGCGACGCTCGGCGATCAACCGCCGGCACCGCTCGAAGATCTCGGGGATGTTGTCGTCGAGGGACCCGTGCGGGTTCACGTCCGGATCGGCGAACGCGAGCGTCGAGTTCATCAGCCTGGCCCAGATCGCGTCGTCCTCGGGCGGGATCCCCATGAAGCTCCCGATCACGCGCGAGACCACCGGCTGCGCGACGTCGTTCACGAGGTCGCACCCGTCGCGGCCGGCGAGGCGGTCGAGCACCGCCACCACGATCGCGCGGATCGCGGGCTCATGGGCGGCGATCCGCTTCGGAGTGAACCCGGCCTGGAACAGCATCTTGATCCGGTCGTGTCGCGGCGGATCCATCCCGATGAACATCGAGCGGATCAGCTTGAGCGGAAACACGCCGGTCGATGTGATCCCGCCGAGCTCCGATGAGTACGTGCGCCAGTCGCGGCTGACCGTGTGGATGTCCTCGGGCCGCGTCACCGACCAGAAGCCGGCCTCGCTCGGAAGCGACGTGATCCGGTCGGTCCAGTGGATCGGGCACTCGCTGCGCAGCCGGCGGAACACCACGTGCGGCGGCCCGTAGCGCCACAGCTCGAGCTCGCCGAGGAGAACCTGCTCCAGATCACCGCGCGTGGATGTCACGGCGGCTCGATCCTAATGCCTGGCCGGGCGGCCGGTCCAGGCCTACTAGCGCGCCGTGCTTTCCGCCGCGGCTGTCACCGGGGTCCCCGCGGCACCCGCGGTGGCGCCCACGGGCGCCCCCACCGGAGCGTCGCCATCGACGTAACGCTCCCCCCGCGACCAGGAGGCGACCGCCGCGATCAGGCAGGCGATGATCGCGAACGCGAACGCCTCGTGCAGGCCGTTCCGGAACGGCGCTTGGATCAGCTCGGGGAAGAACGTCCGGCCGCTGAGCACCGCCTGCGTGTGCGCCGGCAGCTGGCTCAGCACCGAGCTGCCGAGCAGGTGCTGGATCGGGTTGTATCCGAGGAACGCCGCGAACAGGATCGACACCGGCGGAAGGTTGGCGGCGTGCTGAGCGGCAGCGGGCGAGACGCCGTGCGCTTCGAGCCCGCTGGCCATCGTGTGCGGCAGGGTCGACGACAGCCCGATGATCATCAACGTGAAGAAGATCCCGACCGACAGCACCTGGGCGGAGTTCTGGAACGTCTGGTTCATCCCGCCGCCCGCGCCGCGGTCGCCCGGCGGCAGGCTGTTCATCACGGCGGCGCGGTTCGGCGAGGCGAACATCCCCATCGAGACGCCGCTCAGGAACAGGATTGCACCGAACACGAGGTAGGAGAAATCGGTCGGGAGCATCGCCAGCAGCACAAAGCTGATTGCGGCGCTGATCATCCCGCCGGTCGCGAACGGCCGCGCCCCGAACCGGTCCGACAGGTATCCGGACGTCGGCCCGGCGATCAGCATCCCCAACGTCAGCGGAAGCATGTAGAGCCCCGCATACAGCGGTGTCTGCGTGAAGTCGTAGCCGTGCAGCGGCAGCCAGATGCCCTGGAGCCAGATGATCAGCATGAACATCAGCCCGCCGCGCGCCACCGCCGAGAGGAACGTCGACAGCGTTCCGAACGTGAACGCGCGGATCTTGAACAGGGGCAGCCGGAACATCGGATCGGTGACCCGCCGCTCGATCATCGCGAACGCCACCAGCGACAGCACGCCCAATGCGAGCAGGGTCAGCACGCGCGGGCTCCCCCACCCAGTCGTCGAATCCCCGTACGGACGGATGCCGTAGGTGATCGCAACCATGATCAGGACCAACCCGAGCGCGAACGTCACGTTGCCACCCCAATCGATCTTCGCCCGCCGCGGTGTCGAGATCTCCTGGAGCTTGAGGTACGCCCAGACCGTCCCGAACAGCCCGACGGGCACCGAGATCAGGAACACCAGCCGCCAATCGATCGGCGCGAGGATCCCCCCGAGGATGAGGCCGATGAACATGCCGCTGACGCCGACGATGTTGTTGATGCCGAGCGCCATTCCGCGCTTGTTGGCCGGGAACGCATCGGTGATGATCGCGGCCGAGTTGGCCAGCAGACACGCTGCTCCCACTCCCTGCACGATCCGCCACCCGATCAGGTACGTGGCGCCCGCCCGGCCGTTCAGCCAGTCAATCGTCAGGATCAGCGACGCCACGGTGTAGATCACGAACCCGAGGTTGTAGATCCGCACCCGCCCGTACATGTCCCCGAGCCGGCCGAGGCTGACGATCAGCACGCTCGTCACGATCAGGAACCCGAAGATCATCCACAGCAGGTAGAAGCTGTTGGCCGGCACGAGCGGATCGAGGTGAATGCCGCGGAAGATGGCCGGCATCGCGATCAGCGTGATCGACGCATCGAGCGTGGCCAGCAGCACCCCGAGCGTGCAGTTCGACAGCGCGATCCACTTGTAGTTCTCGCCTCGAGGATCGGGCCGGCTCCACGCGCTGCTGATCGAACGCCGCCCGTTGCTGAACGAACGACGTCCGTTCCCTGTCGAAGCCATACCCCTACTCTACGCACACCGGATTCTGGAGCGACGGGTCGGCGCATCGGGCGGACGACCCGGTAGGAGCGCCCGGCCGTTTGCTAGGAATGCAAGCGGGTGTGAGCGTCCGGCTGGGGCGTCGTCAGCGGCGCATCCTCGGAGCGCGCGATCTCGAGCACGCTCTCGATCGAGGATCGCGAGGCGAGCTCGATCCCGCGCTGGAACAGCATCCGCATCGGCAGCACCGCCGCCACCCAGGCCGGTGCCACCACGCGCCGGGAGCGCCGGGCGATCCCGCGCTCGATCGCGTCGATCCCCGCTTCGAGCGGCGTCACGCGCGATGTCGGCCGGCGAATCTCGGCGATCCGCTTGGCGGCCGCGGTGCCGAACCCGCGGCGCACCATGTCGGTGTCGAGCTCGGCGAAGTACGCGACGCCGACCCGCGCCCCGGTCGGAGCGAGCTCGATCCGCAGCGCGTTGGCCAGCGCCTCGACGCCGGCCTTCGACGCGCTGTACGCGCCGAGCAGCGGAGGGTGCACCGCGGCGGCAAGCGACGCGATCGCGAGCGCGTAGCCCCCGTCGTGGGCGATGTGGGGGCCGGCGGCGCGAAGGGTGTAGTACACCCCGAGCAGGTTGACCTCGATCGTGCGCTCGAACACCTCCGGGTCTCCGCCGGCGATCGGAAGCTGTGCCGCCACCCCGGCGTTGGCGACCACGACGTCGAGCCCGCGCAGGTGCTCCACGGCCGCCTCGACAGCGGCGTCGACCTGCTCGCGGTCGCGCACGTCGCACACCACCGCGAGCGCGTCGCCACATTGCGCGGCGGTTCGCGCCAGCGCCTCGGGCTCGATCCCGGCGAGCACCACACGCGCGCCGCGCTCGTGGAGCCGTCTCGCGGTGGCGGCACCGATACCGCGGGCCGCACCGGTGATCAGGACCCGGCGGCCGGACAGATCCGCGGTCACACGATCTCCGTCGGGCGCTGGAACACGATCTCGGGAATCAGGCACATCGGCGAGACGCGCAGCAGGAACTTCAGCCCCTCGGCGATGTCGCTGGCGCGGAGCATCTCTTCTGCGGGCACCTTGCCCTTGACGTAGTCGGTCATGTCGGTGTCGACAAACCCGGGTGCGAGCGCGACCGACTTCACGCCGTACTTGGCCAGCTCCTTGTTCATCGACACCGAGTAGGCGGCGACGGCAGCCTTGGTCGCGGAGTACACCGACAGCCATGCCTGCGGCGACTTGCCCGCGAGCGACGCCATGTTCACGACCAGTGCGCTCTGGTGCTCGGCGCCGGCGGCGCGCAGCAGCTCGGCGCACTCTCGATAGAAAAGGATGATCGCTCGCAGGTTCACGCCGAGCTGAAGGTCGATGTACTTGGTCTGGTGCTCGGCGGCGGGCGCGCCGATCCCGACCCCGGCGTTGTTCACCAGAACGTCGAGACGGCCGTACCGCTCCCGGTGGCGCCGCACGACCTCACGGACCGACTCCTCCTCGCCCAGGTTCGCGGCCACGTGCTCCACCTCGAACCCACGCTCCCGGAGCTCGGCGGCCGTCTGCTCGAGCGTGTCCGGCGTGCGCGCGGTGATCGTCAGGCCGAAGCCCTCCTCGCCGAGCGCCTCGGCGAGGGCGCGCCCGATCCCACGGGAGCCTCCGGTGATGATCGCGGCGCGACCCGGCATCGGCGGAACCCTAGCGCTCCGAAGTTGTCTCAAGCGTCAGCGCTCGTTGCCGATCACCTGCATAACCGGTTCTTGCGGTTCCGATGCCGCCGCCACCGGGTACCGTCCCCTCGAACCCGCCACACTGCGCTTCCCTTGAAGGAGGGAGCCATGCTCGATCGTTGCCCGACATGCGGAAAGACCACCGGCACCCTGATGGAGTCCCATCCTGACCGGCCGGGCCTGATGCAGATCCTCTCGGGCGAGACCACGGAGGTGCAACGGATCCTCGTGACCGTCGCGCTCTGCATCGTCGTCGCCCTCGCGATCGTCGCCACCGAGGCGGTCTTCCTCCACTAGTGCCGCCACTGGACCGGGCGGTTTGGAGCGCGAGGCGCTCCTCCAGTTGCGCTGCGTAAGCTTGGATGGACGGCAGCGGACACGACACGAGAGGAGCGACATGCGCGTTGATTGGTACGGCCAGGCGGCGTTCCGCCTGAGCGGACCGGAGGGCACGGTGTTCATCGACCCGATCGGCGACATGTCGCCGATGGCCGACCGTGGCATCCAGTTCGACTACCCCGCGCTCGTCGACGTCGACGCCGATCTCCTGCTGGTCACGCACGAGCACCTGGACCACAACGGGGTCGAGTTCGTCGGCGGCGACCCGACGATCCTCCGCTCGACCGCGGGACGGCTGGAGTCGCCGTTCGGCGAGGTCGTCGCGATCGCATCCGAGCACGACGAGGCCGCCGGCACCGAACGTGGGCCGAACACGATCTTCGTGTTCACGCTCGACGGAATTCGCGTGGCCCACTTCGGCGACTTCGGCCAGCGCGCGCTGCGTGACGAGCAGGCCGACGCGATCGGTCAGGTCGACCTGCTGTTCCTACCGGTGGGCGACGGACCGACGATCGGCGCCGAGCAGGCGGCGGCGATCACCGAGCGGTTGGCGCCCCGTTGGGTGGTACCGATGCACTACCGCACTCACCGGATCGGGTTCCTCGAGCCGGCCGACGCGTTCCTCGAGCGGCTGCCGAACGAACGGTTGTCTGAGACCGGCTTCGAGACCGAGTCGCTGGCCGCCGACGATCGTCCGCGCGTGGTCGCTCCCGCAGCCCCTTAGGCGCCCCGGCTCGGCGCGCGTGTGCCCTTTAGCGTTCGTGCTCTAGCGGCGAGCGAGCGCCTCGCGCCCGACTCGCTGCAGGTCCCGCAAATAGTCGAGGTGCGCGGCCCACGCCGGATCGCTGTCCATCTCGCCAGCCATCCGCATCGTGTCGAGATGCGCGTCGAGGAGCTCGTAGACAAGCTCGGCGACGTATCCGTCTACCGTGACCACACTCTTGTTCCCGTCCAACACCGCTAAGCCCTCCGTATAAACAGTACGGAGAATGAACGTGCCCCCGGACGACAAAGTTGCGGGGTACGTCCAGACTTCGAACGGTTGTGCGCCTAGTGGCCGTCCCCGGCGGCCACCACTAACGGCGACGCGCCTCGGGCTCGAGCGCGGGGTTCTGCCAGCCCCCGTCGGCCGGGTTCAGGTTGATTCCGGGCGGCACAAGCTCGTCGATCCGGTCGAGCAGCTCGCCGGTGAGCGTTACCTCAGCGGCGGGCAGCTGCGACTCGAGCTGCTCCATCGTGCGCGGGCCGATGATCGGCGCGGTGACCGCCGGATGCGAGAGCACGAACGCGAGCGCCATCTCGATCAGGGTCATGCCCGCCTCCTCGGCCAGCGTGGCCAGGCCGTCTGCGGCCTCGAGCTTGCGCTGGTTCCCCGGCAGCGACATGTCGTAGCGAACCGGAATCCGTTGCGCGCGATGCGAGTCGGGCAGGTCGGTGTCCTTGCGGTACCGGCCGCTCAGCCACCCGCCGGCAAGCGGGCTCCAGGGGATCACGCCCATCCCGTGCCGCTGGCAGGTGGGTAGCACGTCGTTCTCGACGCCCCGCACCAGGATCGAGTACGGCGGTTGCTCGCACACGAACCGCTCGCGCCCGCGCTTCTCCGCCACCCACTGCGCCTCGACGATCTGGCTTCCGGGGAAGGTCGAGGAGCCGATGTAGCGGACCTTTCCGGCGCGGACCAGGTCGGTCAGCGCGCCAAGCGTGTCGTCGATGTCGGTGTCCGACTCGGGACGGTGGATCTGGTACAGGTCGATCCAGTCCGTTTTCAGGCGGCGCAGGCTGTTGTCGATCTCGCGCGTGATCCACCGGCGGGTGTTGCCGAACTCGTTCGGGTCGTCGCCCATCGTCCCGTGCACCTTGGTCGCGAGCACCACGTTGTCGCGCCGCCCGCCGGCGAGCGCCTTGCCGACGATCTCCTCCGATTCGCCCCGGGCGTAGACGTCGGCGGTGTCGATGAAGTTGACCCCGGCGTCGAGCGCGCGGTGGATGATCCGGATGCACTCGTCGTGATCGGTGTTGCCCCAGGCGCCGAACATCATCGCGCCGAGGCATAGCGGGCTGACTTTCACTCCTGTGCGGCCAAGCGTTCGATAGTCCATGGCCTGCACTCTAACCTGGGGCTGTGAGTCCCTACGACGACGACGATGACTGGGTCGGCACCCCGCCCGAGGGCCGCTACAGCCGCGACCGCGCCCACCCCGAGTTCTGGTGGCGCCAGCGCCCGGTGGCGATTGGCGGCGCGTTCCTGGGACTGCTGGTGATCGTGCTGATCGTGGTTGCGCTGCTGCGCTGAGCTACCGGCCCGCCTCGTGGACGGCCTGCTCGGCGTCCCGCAGCTGCGCCTGCGCCTCGGCCAGCGCGTCCTGCGCCGCCTCGAGCTCCGCCTCGGCCTCGGTCAGCGCCACCGCGGCCCTGTCGCGCCGCTCGAGCGCCACCTCCGCGCCGCGCTCGGCCCGCTCGGCGTGGCGGCGGGCCTCGCGCTCGGTGGCGCGGGCCTCTCTGCGGGCCTCCTCGCGCGCCTTGGCCTGTTCGCGTAGCGCCCGCTCCTGCTCGGCGGCCTGCTTCTTGTTCTCGGCCGAGCCGGCCTGCTTCTTGGTCGTCGCGCGCTTGGCGGGAGCGGTCTTGCTCGCCGCCCGCTTGGTCGGCGGCGGCGCGCTCGCGCCACCGGATCCGAGCATGCCGAGGCCAATGTGGCGCAGCTCGCGCTCGAGCCGCCCCTCGCGGACCTGCTCCCGCGCCTCGTCGTCGAGGGCGGCGGCGTGCAGGGTGTCGGCGACGCGCTCGATGATCGTCGCGCTCAGCTCGTCGCCCCCCGACGAGAGCAGTCCCCGCGCGGCGTCGGTGAGCTTCTGCACCGCCGTCCGCTCCCCGTCGACCGCTGCACGGAGCGAGCGCGCGTCGCCGCGGCCCGCGAGCACGTCGTCCTGCGCGGCGCGCAGCGCGTCCCCGGCCTCGAGCAGCTCCGTCACGCCCTTGCGTTGCGTCCTGACCAGCTGGTTGACGGCCCACGCCGCCACCGAGGGCTTCTTGAGCGCCGCCACCTCACCCGCGCGCTCGCGCTCCCCCGCCTTGCGCAGCTCGCGGGACAACGCGGTGCGCTCGGGGACGAACTGGTCCAGCGGCAGCCCGTAGAGATCGTCGACGTCCATCCCGCCATGGTGCCAGCCGTCCCGGGATCCCGACTAATTCGCCACTCGACGCGGTCGCACAGCCGAGTGGTCAGAAACTCGGGCTATGGCCGACTGAATCGCCGTTCACCTCCCCAGGGGCGCCCAGTGGCGAGTTAGTCGCCCTCGCCGTCGCGTGCCGACGACCGCCGACCGCCGACCGCGTCCGCGTCCGCCACCGCGCCACGCTATGCCCCAGGAGCGACGAGGCCCGGGATCCAGGAGGTCCCGGCGAGCGGCACCCGCGCCATCGCCGCCGCCTCGATCGTCAGCGCCACCAGGTCCTCGGGCTCGAGATTGTGCAGGTGCGACTTCCCGCACGCCCGGGCCAGCGTCTGCGCCTCAAGCGTCAGCGTCCGAAGGTAGTTCGCCAGACGACGCCCGCCCTCGACCGGGTCCAGGCGAGACGCCAGAGCAGGGTCCTGGGTCGAGATCCCGGCCGGGTCCAGACCCTGCCTGATAGTCGTCGTAGTAACCCGCCGCGGACCCGATCTCGCGGTACTGAGCATCGAACGAAGGCGCGTTGTCCCCGAGCGCGATCAGCGCCGCCACCCCGATCGAGACCGCGTCGGCGCCGAGCGCCAGCGCCTTGGCTACATCCGCGCCCGTCCGGATCCCACCTGAGACGATCAGCTGGACCTTGCGGTGCATGTCGAGCTCCATCAGCGACTCGACCGCCTGGGGGATCGCCGCCAGGATCGGGATCCCCACATGCTCGATGAACACATCCTGCGTCGCCGCGGTGCCCCCCTGCATGCCGTCCAACACAATCGCGTCCGCCCCCGCCTTGACCGCCAGCGCCACGTCGTAGTACGTACGCGACGCGCCGACCTTGACGTAGATCGGGATCCGCCAGTCGGTGATCTCCCGAAGCTCCTCGATCTTGATCTCGAGGTCGTCGGGTCCGGTCCAGTCAGGGTGCCGGCACGCGCTCCGCTGGTCGATGCCGCGAGGCAGATCGCGCATCTCCGCGACCCGGTCGGAGATCTTGTGGCCGAGCAGCATCCCGCCGCCGCCCGGCTTGGCGCCCTGCCCGACGACGACCTCGATCGCGTCCGCGCGCCGCAGGTCGTCGGGGTTCATGCCGTAACGGGAAGGGAGCAGCTGGTAGACCAAGACGGAAGAGTGCTCGCGCTCCTCGGGGGTCATGCCCCCGTCGCCGGTCGTCGTCGACGTTCCCACCGCACTCGCGCCCCGGCCGAGGGCCTCTTTCGCCTGGCCCGACAGCGCGCCGAAGCTCATGCCGGCGATCGTGATCGGGATGTCGAGCCGCACCGGCTCGCGCGCGTACCGCGTCCCGATCACGACATCGGTGGCGCACTTCTCGCGATAGCCCTCGAGCGGATACCGCGACACCGAGGCGCCCAGGAACAGCAGGTCGTCGAAGTGCGGCACCTGGCGCTTGGCCCCGAACCCGCGGATGTCGTACATCCCCTCGCGTGCGGCGCGCTGGATCTCGGCGATCACATCGCGGTCGAACGTCGCCGACTCGCGCAGCCCCGGATGCCACCCGCCGTTCATCGACCCCGACCCCGCGGAAATGGCCATCAGTACGAGCCCAGGTTGTCGACGTGGAAGTTGTACAGCCGCCGGGCGGAGCCGTAGCGGCGGAAGTCGCCGGCATCGACATCGTCAACCCCGGCGCGCGCCAGGAGCGAGGCCACCTGGACCACGTGCTCGGACCGCATCTCCTTCTCGATGCAGTCGGCTCCGAGGTCCGCCACCGACCCGCGCACGTACAGCCGCGCCTCGTACAGCGAGTCGCCGAGCGACTCGCCGGCGTCTCCGCACACGACCAGGCAGCCCTTCTGCCCCATGAACGCGCCCATGTGGCCGATCGACCCGCGCACGACGATGTCCGCGCCCTTCAACGAGATCCCGCACCGCGCCGACGCGTCGCCGTGAATCACCAACAGGCCGCCACGCGCGGTAGCCCCGGCCGATTGGGAAGCGCTGCCCTCGACCACGACCACCCCCGACATCATGTTCTCGGCCACGCCCACGCCGCAGTTCCCGCGCACGCGTACCGAAGCCAACTTGTTCATGCCGGCGCAGTAGTAGCCGACGTGCCCCTCGATCTCGACCTCATACGCGGCGTCGAGCCCGACCGCGATCGCGTGGCGTCCGCCGGGGTTGAGCACCACCACTCGCCCGGCGACGTCACCCGAGACCGGGCCCGAATGCAGGGACTGATTCAGCTCGCGCACGGATAGCTCGGCGAGATCGAACGACCACAGCGCCTCGCGCGTGACCTCTGGAGTGGCCATCACGCGACCAAGGAAGCGGTGCCCCAGCTATAGACGTGCCCCGGCGCCGGCTCCCACAGCACCGCGTCTTCGGCCCCCGGCAACACAGCAATCGCCCGGTACTCGGACGCCATCGCCACCCATTCGTCGGTCTCGGCCATCACCGCGGGCTTGCACGCGATCGGATCGCGCAGTACCGCGAACCCGTCCGCGGTCCCGACCGCGAACGTGTAGAAGCCGTCGAGGTCGTCGAGACAACCCTCGAGCGCCTGCTCCAATGACGCGCCCTCGCGCAGCCGCCACGTGAGGTAGCCCGCCGCGACCTCGCTGTCGTTCTCGGTCCGGAACGAGATGCCCTCGCGCTGGAGCGTGCGGCGCAGGCGGTTGTGATTCGACAGCGAGCCGTTGTGGACCAGGCACAGATCCATCCCGGTCGAGAACGGGTGCGAGCCCGCGGTCGTCACCCGGCTCTCGGTCGCCATCCGGGTGTGGCCGAGCGCGTGCGTTCCGGCGAGCTCGTGCAGCGCGAACTTCTCGACGAACCGCGTCGGCAGATCCGCCTCCTTGTAGATCTCGATCGAGCGGCCGGCGCTCATCAGCGTCAGCTCGGGATGGCGCTCGAGCACCCACTCCTGCGCGTCCTCAGCCTCGGCGGCGACCACGAACACGGCATGGCTGGCGCGGATGCGCGGTGCGGAAGCCTCACCGAACGACGCCTCGAGCTCGCCCCGCAGCCCCTCCCAATCGGGCGTGGCCGACGGCGAATGCAGCGACACCTTGCAGGATCCCGCCGGCGCCGGGTCGCGATAGAACGCGACACCGGCGCTGTCCGGACCGCGGTCCGACAGCTGCTCGAGCATGCTCGACAGGTGCGTGCCGAGCTGCTCACGAAGCGTGGCCGACTTCGTGTAAAGACCTGCTATCCCACACACGTCGGGGTGAGGCTAGACGCTGGGCATGACCGGTCCAATGGCCTCCAAGCGCACACTTTCGCCCGTGAATGTGGTTGCGGGCTCTACTTCTTCACGCGCCGTTAACGCGCCGAGAGGGCGCACCCGCACCCCCGCACGGCCCAATCGCCAAACTCAGGCTGGTGGCGCCCATGCCCCGATGCGCTTCTGGGCCCGCCGCACCACATGCAGCGCCTCGCGCAGGTCGCTGCGCGCGATCGGCGCCAGCTGCTCGGGATCGATCAGGTTGTCGGGGGTGCCGCCGGCATGCACCTGAGCCGCGTGGTGCTCGAAACGAATGCCGTTGATGACCACGAACGCCTCGCGCAGCGCGTCGGCCGTCGCGCGATCGAGCTCGCCGACGCTGGCGACGGCCTCGATCCGGTCGAACGTCGGCGAGATCGTGACGCCGGCCGCCAACGCGTGGAATCGCACCAGGTTGACGAGCGGGATGATCGCCCCGTGCTTGAGGTCGAGCTTCCCCTCGGGTGCGCCGTCGCGCCCGGTCGCGAGCTGGCCGCGGAACCCGAGCGCCACCGAGAAGCCGGTCGCGATCCGGCCCATCAGGCGCATGAACGGCGCGTGTTGACGCGCCGCGCGGATCCGAGCCGTCAGCTCGGAGGCGACCGCGAGCCCGCCCGCCGTCGGGCGGAAGTCGAATGACACGGTGGCCCGGATCAGGTGCGATTCGTCGGGTTCGCGCAGGCAATCGTCGAACGTCCGCAGCCACTCGTCCTTCGACATCCGCCATTGGCGGTTGCGCGCGAGCACCCCGTTGTTGTCGATCCCGATCCCGCACCGCACGAGCCCGTCATTGACGTCCGAGCCCAGCCGCTCGAAGTAGGCATCCACCTCCGCCGCCACGTCCGGCTCGACGGACGCATAGGCGAGCGCGTTGTCCTGGTCGGAGGCAAGCGTGAACTCCCTCCGGGCCGCGCTCCCGAGATCGAGCCATGCCCATGGGACGGGGGCCGGCCCGCGCGTGCGGATCGAGAAGTCGATCAGCCGGTCGACGACGGTGTCGTGCTGGAGGCTGAGGACCCGGCTGAGGTCGCGCGGGAGCACGCCCGCGCGCGACAGCAGCAGGAACAGCTTCGGGATCTCGCCGGCGGCTCGCACGAGCGTGTCCTCGTCGGGCGCGCCGAGGAGCATGTGACGCAGCGCGATCGGGCTGCGCGTATCCAACCCGAGCAGGTCGGTGGCCGACAGCATGCCGCAGATCTCGTCGCCGTCGATGACCGACCAGATGCTCGGACCCGGCGGCGAGCATCTCGACCGTCGCCTCGATCGCGAGCTGGGTCGGCGGGACGGTCGGCACCGGGCTCCGTGCGGCCACTCGCGCCGGCGCGTCCAGCGGAACGCCGTCCACCGCGATCGCGGCCCGGACCCCAGCGTCGGACAAGATCCCCAGTCCGCCCCCGTCGATCCGCATCAGCAGTGCCGAGACCCCGTTCTGCCCGAGCCGGGCCGCGGCCGCGCGCAACGGCTCGTCGGGCTCGCAGAACTCCGCGCGGCTCATCACGAGCGACACCGGCGTGGTACCGACGTCGGGCAGCCCGTGCACGGTGTGGCCGGCGACCGTGAGGCGCTTTCGCATCGAGTTCGCGACGTAGGCCGCGCCCGCCTCGGTTCCGAGGATCCGCCGTCCCGCCTCGGCGCCGAACAGCGCACACGTCGAGGGCTCGCGCGCGCGGACGGTGAACGCGGGTGCCATCCCGGTGAGTAGGGACGGGTGCCCGAAGCACTCGCCCGGTTCGAGCACCTGAATCGGCTCGCCGTCGTGCACGATGTCCATCGAGCCGGTGAGGATCACCCACAGCCCCGGAGTCGGCAGGCCGTCCTCGACCAGCACCGCCTCGCCGGTGTCATACGCGTGCTCCTGCGCCCCGGCGGCAAGCTCCCGCAACTCACCGGGATCGAGTGCGTCAAACGGGGAGTGACGGGCGAGGAATGTGTCCAACTGCTCCATGTCGAGCCCCGCAATTGTGTGCGCATCGCGCCTGGGACGTGCACCGGCCAAGTGGGAGCCTAACCGCGGCTAGCTACAACCAGGTTTTGGAGGACACATGGCGGACGGGTCATCAGCGGGGCACGACGAACTCGTATACGAGTCTGGCGGGTTGCCGAAGACGACAAACTGGTGGGGCGCGTTCGTAATCGGTCTGGCGGGGACGATCCTCGTCACCGGCATCGCGCCGGTGATGGTCACCGAGCTCGGTGCCGCGTCGGTTCCGATCATCGTGCTGATCACGATCACCGGGTACATCGTGTGCCTGCTGCTCGCCGAGCTGTCGGCGATGATGCCCGACCGCTCCGGGGGCCTGCCGTCGTACGCGTATCCCGCGTACAAGGACAGATGGCCGCGGTTCGCCGAGCACGTGAACGGCTTCACCGCCTGGGCCTACTGGCTCGGCTGGTTCCCGGTCGCGCCGCTGAACATGATCCTGGCCTCGTATTACATCGTCGACCGCTTCAAGCTCTCGACCGCCGGGTTCACGCCGATCCACACCCCGATCGCCTGGTGGACGCTCGGCATCTCGATCGGCGGGCTGCTGCTGCTCGCAATTCCGGCGGTGAGGGGGCTGCGGTTCGGGACCGTGTTCGCGACCACGCTCGCGTTGCTCTCGATGATCCCGCTCACGTTCCTGGCGATCTCCTGGATCTTCAATCCCTCCGCGGTCGACTTCAGCTGGTTGTGGCACTTCCGCCACACGAACGAAACCGGCTTCTTCACGCCGCTGTTCGGGCACGGATGGCTGACGTTGTACATCGCGTTCTCGTTCCTGTTGACCTGGAACGTGATCGCGATGGAGGCCGCCGCGTGCTACATCGGCGAGACCAAGAACCCCGACCGCGACGCCAAGATCGCGATGAACCTCGAGGGCCTCTACGGCCTGTTCATCTACACGATGATCCCGGTCGCGTTCATCATCGTGCTCGGACTCCCCGCACTCGGGAACGCGGCGCTCGTCGACCCGAAGACGATCTTCGTCCACTACGCCGCGGCCGTGTTCGGAACCGGGACCGGCAGCAGCATCCTCGAGTGGCTGATCGCGATCATGCTGATCCTGGCGCTGATCCTGTCGGCGCTGAACGCGATCACCGGTACCGCGCGGTCGCTGCACCAGATGTCGACCGACGGCCAGTTCCCGCGCTTCTTCCAGCGGGTCAACAAGCACGGCGTGCCGAACCGCTCGATGTGGTTCAACGTGGCCTGCTCGATCGCCGTCGTGTTCATGGGCGGCGCGGTCGAGATCTACACGTTCTCGAACGTCGGCTACCTGGCCTCGTTCATCCCGGTCCTGATCGGCTACTACCTGCTCCGCAAGCACCGGCCGAACGTACGCCGGCCGTTCAAGCTGCCGGAGTGGATGAAGTACGTCGCGCTGTTCATCGCCGGCGTCTACGCGATCATCTATTTCTACGGCGGGCCCGTCTACGCGAACTGCACGTGTAACGCGGCCGGCCGCAAGACGCTCCCGTACTACTTCATCGGCTGGGCGGTGCTGTTGTCCTACTCGCTCTTCTACGCCTATCGCAAGCGCGTCGAGGACAAGCGGCCTGCCCCAGAGGAGGTCGCCTCGGCTACGCCCGCCGCGATCGCCGGCGCCTCTGAGCCGTGAGCGCGGCGACGGGGGTGAAGGAGCCGCGGCCGCCGACCCTGCCCGAGGGGCCGTTCGAGCGGATCCTGCTCGCTACGGAGGGCCGCCCGATCCCGAGCGCCGCGATCGATCGCGTGGTCGAACTGGCGCGGCCCGCGGGCGCGACCGTTCGGGTGTTCTCGATCGCCCGCATCCACGGCGTCGCGTTCGGGATGCAGAGCCCCGGCCTGCTCCCGACCAAGGCCGAGTGGGCCGAGCAGCGCTCGATCGTGAGCAAGGCGGTGAAGCGCCTCGAGCGCAAGGGCCTGGAGGCCGACGGGCACGTCGTCGGGACCCGCAAGTCGACCAAGCGGATCCTCCAGGAGGCGGAATTCGCGGGCTGCGAGGCGATCGTGATGGGTGCCGATCCGGACCGCAACCGCGTGCTCGGCGACTTCGACTGGTCCCAGGAGCCCCAGCGGGTCCGCCGCAAGGCGAAGATCCCCGTGTTCCTGGTGTTCGACCAGGAGTAGGGGCCGGCTTCGGCGGCGTCCGTGGGGCCAGGCGGGCCCGTCCGGGCCAGGTCGAGGAACCCTTCGACTGCTGTCCGGCGGACGGCCCCACGGACGCCGAGCGCAGCGAGGCCCCTATCCCCGCGCGCCGCCGATGGCCGCCCGTGCAGCCGGGCCAGCTTGATCGCGAGCTCGAGCGACAGCAGATCGTCCTCGTCGAGGTTGAGCCCGGTCAGCTCCTCGATCCGGCCCAGGCGCTGGCGCAGCGTGTTCGGGTGGATGAACAGCTCGCGCGCGCTTTCGATCACGCTCCGCCGCTCGGCCAGGTAGCGCTCGAGCGTGTCCAGCAGCGACGTGCGCCGCCTCGCGTCGTACTCGATGAGCCGATCGACGGCCGCTCGCATCCGGTCGTGCGGCGCGTCTTCGGCCCCGATGTGCACGAGGTACCGGTACGCCCCGACCTCGGCGTAGCCGATCGCGCCACCCTCGCCGAGCAGCGCCCGCCCGATCATCGTCGCATCGAGAGCCTGGCGGTAGGCGCGCGCGGCGCCGGCGGCAGTCTCGTGCAGCTCGCTCAGGCCGATCGCGGCGCCGCGGCGGCGGCCGAGCTCCCGGCATGCCCGCACGACATCGTCGATCTTCTGCGGGCCACGGGCCCCGAGCGCGAGCACCGCGCGCACCGGTCCCGGCCCCGCCTCGACCGCGGCGCGGGGCGCGAGTTCCGCGACATCGTGCCCGAGCAGCTCCGCCGTCGCCCGCCACTCGCCTGACCCCTGCTCGTGGCCGGCGGCCGGCTCGGCGCACAGCATCAGGTATGGCTTGGACAGATCGCACCGGACCTCCGCGGCCTTGGTCGCCGCGAACGCGGTCGCCCCCGCGCCCAGCGCCTCGAACAGGTCCTTGACGATGTTCGCGTTGGTCAGCCCCTCGATCAGCTCGGCCCGCTTGATCGCGATCGCCGCCAGATGCGCGATCGCGCGCGCCATCTCGGTGTCCTCGCCGGTGAACGGCCGGCGCGGCGGGGCGCCCGCGCACAGCAGCCCGAGCCGCTCGCCGCCCGACACCAGCGGCGTCACCAGCAGGTCGGCCACGTCGAGCTCGGGCCACAGTGTCCGCGCCGGCGGCCGCGATGCCCTGCCGTCGAAGGCCGCCAGCAGCAGCGCGGTCGCCGACAGCGCCTCGGGCTCCGCGGTCGCCTCGGGCGAGGACGACAGCAGCCCGAGCGCGGTGCCGTCGCGGTCCAGCCTGTACAGCTGACAGACCTCGGCCCCGAGCAACCGCCGCATCCCGAGGGTCACCGCGCGCCCGATCTCGGCGGCGTCGCCCGCCGTCGCCACCTCCTGCGCGAGCCCCGACAGGCTCGTGAGCGCATCGACCCGGCGGCGCTGCTGGTCGTACAGCTGGGCGTTCTCGATTGCGCCCGAGACGAGCGACGCGATGTGGACGAGCAGCTTGAGCGTGTCCTCGGTGAACTCGCGCGGCGCCTCGGTGTGGAGCACGATCACGCCGATCGTCTCGCTCGCGCGCGAGACGATCGGAACCGCCACCATCGACTGGAACCGCTCCTCCTCGAGGATCGGGAAGAACTTCATCCGCGGGTCGGCCATGGCACGGTCGCGGATGAACTCGGGCTGGCGGTGGCGGGCCACCCATCCCGTCAGTCCCTCGTCGAGGCCCATCTGCACGACGCCGACGGCGGCGGCGTAGACCGGCGATGCCGCCCGAATCGTCAGCACGCTGCCGTCGAGCAGATAGATGAAGCAGGCGTGGCAGTCGGTCGCCTCGGTGGCCAGGTCGACGATCCCCTGCAGCATCGGGCCAAGCTCGATCGACGAGCCAACGAGGTTGATCACCCGGTAAAGGGTGCGGTTCTCTTCGCGAAGCCCGTGGGCCTCAGAGGTAGCCGTCAGGAAGTGCCTCCCGTCCTATGTGCGGACCGCACATCCTAGCCCCGGATACCCGGTGTCAGCGGCCATTGTCCGGAACCTGGTCTGCCGGATATACCTCACACATGGCTATCACAACTGAACAGGTCGCGCCCCAGGTCTCAGACGCCGACGACGTCCGGCGAATCGTCAGCGAGCGACAGATCGAGTTTCTGTTCGCCCAGTTCGTCGACATGCATGGCAAGCCGAGCGCCAAGCTCGTCCCGGCGCACCACATCGACGACCTGCTCACCGACGGCGCGGGCTTCGCCGGATTCGCCGCCGGCGACATCGGCCAGGGCCCGCACGACCCGGACATGATCGCGGTCCCCGACCCCAAGACGCTGACGATCCTGCCCTGGCAGCCCAACGTGGCGCGGTTCGCCTGCGATGTGACCGTCGAGGGCGAGCCGTGGCCGTTCTGCCCGCGCACGATCCTGCGCAACCAGCTCGCCCGCGCGAAGGAGCTCGGGTTCGAGCTGAAGGTGGGCGCCGAGCTCGAGTACTTCCTGGTCCGCCGCCGCGAGGACGGCACGATCGAGGTCGCCGACCAGCTCGACACGCTCGACCTCCCCTGCTACGACATGCGCGCGCTGACGCGGAACCTCGACTTCGTCTCGCAGGTGTCGAAGGCGGTCACCGGGCTCGGGTGGGACAACTACGCCACCGACCACGAGGACGCCAACGGCCAGTTCGAGCAGAACTTCCAGTTCGACGATGCGCTGACCACGTGCGACCGGGCTGTGTTCTACCGCTACATGGTCGAGTCGCTGGCGCAGCAGCGTGGGCTGATCGCCACGTTCATGCCCAAGCCGTTCGCCAACCTCACCGGGAACGGCTGCCATTTCCACGTCAGCCTGTGGTCGAACGGCGAGAACGTGTTCGAGCGCGATGCCGGCGACGACCCCCGCGGCCTCGGCCTGTCCGAGCTCGCCTACCAGTTCATCGGCGGGCTGAAGGCCAACGCCAAGGCGTACATCGCGGTCACGGCACCGACCGTCAATTCGTACAAGCGTCTGGTCGTGGGCGCGCCTACGAGCGGCGCGACCTGGGCGCCGGCGTACGTCAGCTACGGCTACAACAACCGCACGCAGATGCTCCGCATCCCGGACGCGGGCCGGATCGAGGACCGCACCGTGGACGGCTCCTGCAACCCGTACCTGGCCGCGACCGCGATGCTGGCCGCGGGCCTCGACGGGATCGAGCGCGGCCTCGACCCCGGCGAGCCGAACTCGGCCAACCTGTATGAGATGAGCGAGGCCGAGCGCGCCGAGCACGGGATCGAGGTGCTCCCGGGCAACCTGCTCGACGCCGTCCGCGAGCTCGAGAAGAACGACGCGCTCCGCTCCGCCCTAGGTAAGACCCGCGACGGCGACTACGTCGACTACTTCGCGAAGGTCAAGCGGCGCGAGTGGCAGGCCGCCCACGAGCAGATCACCCAGTGGGAGCTCGATCGGTACCTGCAGCTGTTCTGAGAAGCGCTTTCAGGCTGCGCGGCGCAGGGTCGCGTCCTCGGACGTGAGCGCCGCGCAGAGCCGGTCGACAACCTCAGGATCGAACTGGGTCCCGGCGCAGCGGCGGAGCTCGCACATCGCGCTCTCCTCGTTCATCGCGTCACGGTAGGGCCGGTCGGTCGTCATCGCGTCAAACGCGTCGCAGACCGCGATGATCCGCGAGCCAAGCGGTATCTCCCGGCGGCCGAGCCCATCTGGGTAGCCGGTCCCGTCGTAGTTCTCGTGGCTCGAACGGACGAGCCTGGCCACGCGCGCGAGATCGGGCGCGGCCGCGATGATCTTCTCGCCGACCAAGGTGTGCTCGCGGATCGACGCCCACTCCCGCTCGTCGAGCGCCGCGGGCTTGTCGAGGATCGCGTCCGGCACCGCCACCTTGCCGACGTCGTGCAGCTCCGCGGCATGGCGGATCATCTCGACCTCGTCGAGCGGCAGCGAGAACGCCGTCGCCACGGCCGCGGCCAGCTCGGCGACGTCGCGGCCGTGCGCGCCCAGGTCGCGGCTTCGCTCGGCGACCGCGCTCAGCAGGACATCCTTCGATTGCTGCGCCGCCGAGACGCGCCCGACTCGCTTGGAGGCGTACATGCGCTGGTCGGCGATCGTGAGCGCTGTGCTCGTGTCCTGCGCCTCGCTCGGCAGCAATACGGCTCCGTGCGAGCAACCGATCGTGAAGCCGTCGCCTTGCTCGAACAGCGCCTGGGCCGCAGCCTCGACGCGAGAGCCCGAAGCGCCTGGCGGAGCATCGATCAGCGCGCAGAACTCATCTCCTCCGATGCGGTATGCCCGCCCGGTGGCGCCGAGGTGCGACTCGAGCTTTGCCCCGAGGCGACGGAGCAGCGCGTCCCCCGACGGGTGCCCGAAGACGTCGTTGTATTGCTTGAAGCCGTCGAGGTCGAAGAGCACAAGCGTGAAGGGCCAATCGGCATGAGCCGTCGGCAGTCGCCGTTCCAGATCGGCGAGCAGCGCGCGCCGATTCCGCAGGCCGGTCAGCGCATCGGCCAACGCCTCATCCTGGCTGGCGCGGAGCAGGCGCGCGTTCTCGCGCCACGTCAGCACGAGACGACCCATGACGACCGACAGCGAGCTTGTCGCCAGGAGGACCGCGATCACGCCGATGCGATCGAAGCTCGACCAGACGAGGACGGCGATCGCCACCGATGCGAACGCCACCGGCATGACGATCCCGCGGGCGCTGACCCGTCCGGGCACGGACACCGAGACGCGGCGCGGCAGCCACCCCGCCAACGCCGCGAGGACGGGCGCCCAGTACCACATGGCGTTGTACCAGTCGTTCTGCGTGTAGGTGCCGGTGGCGTCGGCTACCACGTACACGCTGTCGGCGACCGCGAACGCGAGTACTGACGCGGCCAGCAGGACCCAGGTCCGGTTCAGGCGCCAGTTGCCGAGCGCAGTCGCGCCAACGATCAGGCCCAGCAGCAGCAGGTCGGAGATCGGGTAGGCGAGGTTGGTGGCGACCGCAAGGACTCCGCCGTCGGCGTGGGCGACCACCGGCTGGACCACGAGCGCCGCGCCGAGCGCGCCGACCGCGAGGGTGGCGGCGGCCGAGTCCGCCGCGAGCGCCTTCGGCACGCCGGACATCCGCTGCCTGACCAGCGCCAGGATGCCGGCGCAGGCGAACGGACAGAACGACAGGTAGCCGGCATCCGCCAGGGACGGCACCGGCGGGTTGGCGAGGTTTCCGAGCGCGAGCGTCCAGTAGATGTCGCCCGAAGCCCAGCACACCGCGCCGATCCCGATCAGCACCCAACCGCGCTCGCCGGCCAAGCCCCGCCAGATCAGCAGCGCGGCGGCGATCAGGAAGACCACGTCCGGCGCGATCCAATGAAACGGGAAGGCGTCGAGCAGGCCCGGAAACACGGTAAACGCGAGCTCGTAGACGATCGCCCAGGCGCTGAGCAACGCGAGCACAGAGAGCGCGATTCGCCGCGCGGGCGACCGTTCCGGCGATTGGCCTCGCCGAGCGGCGTTGGCCGACTCGAATGGACTCCCTGACATAACACGAAAGCCTCGTCCAAATGGGTGAGTCTCATGAGTCCCGGGGACTCAGGTTCGACGAGTCTCTGACGACTACGCCCGTCGGGCCCGCAGGCGCGCCACCGCCAGCAGCGCCAGCAGGTCATACGCGACCGCGGCGGCGTGGAGCGCGGTGACCTGGCCCGGCGTGTCGTACGCCGGCGCGACCTCGACCACGTCGAACCCCGAGAACTCGATGCCGGCGAGCGCGCGCAGGAACGCGAGCGCCTCGCGCGGTTCGAGCCCGGCCACCTCCGGCGTCCCGGTCCCGGGGGCCGAGGCCGGGTCGAGCACGTCGATGTCGAACGACAGGTACGCCGGCCCGTCCCCGACGCGAGCCCGGACCCGGTCGCCGTATTGATCGGGCGTCATCGCCACCAGATCCGGACCGGCGATGATCTCGAACCCGAGCTCGCGCGGGACCTCGACGTCCTCGGGCCCGTACAGCGAGCCGCGCATGCCCGCGAGCAGGGAGCGCGCCGGGTCGACGAGCCCCTCCTCGATCGCGCGGCGGAACGGGGTCCCGTGGAAGTACCGCTCGCCGTAGTACTGATCCCACGTGTCGGCATGCGCGTCGAGCAGCACCAGCGCCACCGGGCCGTGCGCGGCGTGCTGGGCCCGGAGCTCGCCGAGCACGATCGAGTGGTCCCCGCCGAGCACCAGCGGCACGATCCCGGCGGCCAGCAGCGGCCGGAGCTGCTCGTCGATCTGCTCGGTCGTCCGGAGCGCATTTCCGGGCGTGACGTTCAGATCGCCGCCGTCGACCAGCGACAGCGTGCCGAACACGTCGACGCCGAGCACCGGGTGATACGGGCGGAGCAGCATCGACGCCGAGCGGATCGCCTCCGGCCCGAACCGCGCCCCCGTCCGGAAGCTCGTCGCGGTGTCGAACGGCACGCCGATCACCGCGGCGTCGACGTCGTCACGCGGGAGCTCGACGTGCGGCAGCCGGGCGAACGTGCGCACGCCGGCGAACCGCGGCGTCACGAGCGCATCCGGAGGCCCGAAGTGCGTCACTCGAGCAACTCGGAGTCGTGCTCCTCGAAGATCTGCGCGTAGTCGGTGCGCTCGCCCGAGTGGAGCTCCTCGATCAGGTGATGAAGGCGCGGTGTCATCACGAGCAGGTAGCGCGTCGGCTCGGAGGCCGGGTTCCAGAACGAGTGGCGCGTGCCGCGGGCGACGAGGATCGACTCGCCGGCCGGGACCTCGCGCTGCTCATCGTCGATCTGGAACCCGAGCCTGCCGCTCAGCACGATCCACGCCTCGTCGTCGGAGCGGTGCACGTGCAGGCCCGCGATCGGCCGCCCGGGATGCGTGCCCGGATCGGTCCAATCGGCGACCACGAACGACTCGCTGACGATCACGCCGCCAAGCCTATTGGGAAGAAACCACCAGCATGCTGAAGAAACTTCCCAAGGGCAACTCGCGCATCCCGGATCATCCCGGCCCGAAGCGCCGCACGGCCGCCGACGGCGCGGGCCGGCTGGCCGCCACGAGCGTTCCGACCGTCTGCGGCGCCACCGTGTCGAGCTTGCTCGCCAGCGCGATGAACGCCTTCGCGGTCGTCAGCGCATCGCCGAGCGCGTGATGGGGCGACTCGACGGGCTGCCCGAGCACGCCGGCGAGCCCTCCGAGCGAGATCCCCTCGGGCGCGGACCCGTCGCGGTGGCGCAGCCACGCCCGCCCCAGCGCCTCGGTGTCCGCACCCGCCGGCAGCCGCACCCGCCGGCGCGCGAACTGGCGCTCGAGGAAGTTGGTCTCGATCGCCGCCGTGTGGAACACGGGCAGGCGACCGGCGAGCAGCTCGAGTAGGCCGTCGATCGCGTCATCGAGCGGCGGCGCGTCGGCGAGGTCGGGAACGCGCAGCTTGTGCACGAGCACGGCGCCGTACTGGGACCGCTTGGTGGTGCGGACGAGCGTGTACATGCCGCCGCCGAGCACGATCCGGCCGTCTTCGATCGGTACGGCCCCGATCGCGATGATCTCGTCGTTGCGCGGGTCGAGTCCGGTCATCTCGAGGTCGACCGAGCACCAGGCGGCCTCCCGCCACGGGGTCTGATCTGGCGGCCGGGAGGCGTCGGCGAACTCGGCCGCGACGCCCTCCGGCACCCGCCGCAGCCTCACGACGGCGCCTTCACCCGCGGAGCCTCCTCTGCACCGACGTCACCGCCCGGAACACGTCCCGCAGGTGGTCCCGCATCAGCGGGCTGATCTCGGCGGGATCGATCTGGTCATCCGGCGGCTCGCCGGCGGCGATCCGGCCCATGTGATGGCCGATCCGCAGCTCGAGCGCGAGCTCGAACGCGTCGGCCAAGGTCCGCCCCTCGGCCTCGCTCAGGACCCCGCAAGAAGCCGCCGCCAGCAGCCGCTCCGGCGTCGACCCCTCGACCACGCCGGCCGCCGCAGACCCCCACCGGGCGAGCTCGACGATCGGCGCGACTGCGTCACGGCGGATGTCGAGGCGGTCGCTGTGCCCGCCGCCGGCCTCGAGCACGGAGTCGGCGTCGAACCCGGTCGGCGGGACCGCCGCCAGCGCCCGGCGCGCCAGCGCCGCGACGACCGCGTCGCGCGCCGGGCCCTCGGGGGCCGGCAGGGGATCGATCGGCGTCCCCCACAACGCTCGGCGCTCGATCAGCACCGACAGCCCGAGCTCGTCCTGCCCGTCCGTGCGGTTCCACTCGTCCGTGCTCCGCGCGACCACCTCGCCGGGGAAGCCGCACGCGCGCAGCATGTCCCCGACCGAGCGGATCCACTCCGCCGACGGCGGCTCCGAACACACCACGGCACCGCGCGCGATCGAGGCCGGCGTCAGCTCCCGCCGCGCCTGGCTGCCGAGCGCGACCCACACCAACCCGTCGGAGGCCGGCGCCGGGGCGGCGAGCTCGAGCGCGCGGGTGGTCAGCGCGTCGACGAGCGCCGAGAGCACCCGCACCACCTCGGGCGCGCGCAGGCGCGCGGCATGCAGGTCGGCCACGACGTCGGGCAGGCGCCGCGCCGCCGCCGCGAGATCGTCCGGGGACGACGCGCGCGAGATCGAGCGGCGCGCCCCGAACCACGAGCGCGACTGGGCCGGGAACAGGTCGGCGTCCTCGATCACGCCGACGAGCTGACCGCCCTCGGACACGATTGGCGCGTGCCGGATCCCGCGCTCGAGCAGCTCGAACAGCACCTCGCCGCCGAGCCGGTCCGGCGTGACCGTGAACACCGGCACGGTCATCACGCCCGCCACCGGCGCGCTCAACGGCAGCCCCGCCGCGACGATCTTGGTCCGGATGTCGCGATCGGTGACGATCCCGAAGCCGCCACCGCGCAGATCGACGATCGCCGAGCTCGCGCCGACCTCGGTCATCCGCCGGGCGACCTCACGGATGCTCTCCATCGGCTCGCACCGCACGGTCGGCGAACGCAGCATTCGCGTCACCGGCCGGTGGTTCGGCGGTCCGGGCGCGAGCTCGATCTCGCGCCGCTTGACCCGATCGAGCATTGGGCGCGCGGCGCCGACCGGGATCCGATAGCAGAGCGTGTCCTCGGCGGCCCGCGCCTCGAACCCCGGCGGCAGCCCGGTCAGCATTGCCGCATGGCCGAACGTGTCGCCGGTGCCGAGCATGTCGAGCAGCCGGTCGCCGTGGATGATGTCGACCGCGCCCGAGTGGATCACGCGCAGGAACGTGACCGGCCCGCCGTCCTCGGTGAGGATCGCCGAGCCCGCGATGTGAAACTCGATCTCGGTCTGGGCCGCGAGCTCACCGAGCTCCTCGGGCGCCAGCGCGTCGAACGGCGCCCGCACGGCGAGAAAACGCGCAATCTCGCTCAGCGCGGCGTCCAGCGTGACCTCCTCGAGCGCGAGGTAGACATCTACCTGACCGAGACTACGACAGCAGGCCCAGCCGTTGTCCGCGCTGCACGGCTTCGGTCCGGTTGCGAACGCCCAGCTTGCGGTAGACCGCGCTCGTGTGCTCCTTGACCGTGTGCTTGGACAGGTGGAGGTGCTCGGCGATCTCCGGGTTGGTGGCGCCCGAGGCCATCAGGTTGAGCACGTCACGCTCGCGGTCGGACAGCCCGAGCGCGACCGGGCGGTCCTGGTGGTCGAACACGGTCTTGCCGAGGCCGACCATGCGCACCGCGCTCGCGATCTTGCGCGCCGGCCAGTCCTTGTAGGCGAAACCCGACGCGCCGGCGGCGCGCGCCGCGTGCGGCGAGATCTCGCCGGCGCCAGAGAACAGGAGCACGCGCGTCAGCGGCTCGGTCTTGCGCAGCTGCTCGCAGATCTCCGCGCCCGACTCCTCGCCGATGAACAGGTCGACGAGCGCCACGTGGGGCCGGTACCGGGCGACCAGCGCGAGTGCCTCCTCGCCCGAGTGCGCGCTCAGGCAGCGATCGACCCACGGCTGCTGGGTCAGCATCAGGCGGATCCCCCAATGGACCACGTCGTGATCGTCGACCACCAGCACGCTCAGCTTCTCGGGGCTTCGCAGCGCGGTGTCAGAGCTCATCGGGCACCACCAGACGGACCTGCCAGATGCCGGGCTCGCGCTGGCCGAACTCGACCACCCCGCCGAATTGCAGCGCCTCCATCGCCGCCAGCCGCAGCCCCATTCCCGCGCGGTGGCCGCTTCCGGTGACGCCGTCGTTGGCCACCTCGAGCACGAACGCTCGGTCGCTGCGCCCGATGTCCACGGTCACCCGGCTCGGGTTGGCGTGCTTGTGGGCGTTGCGCACCGCCTCGGCCAGCACCGACTGGGCCAGTGGCTCGAGCCAGGGCGGAACGTCGCCCTCGCCGCCGGCGGCGAACGTGACTCCCAGGTCGGGGTGCACGCGCGCGAGCCGCTCGACCTCGGCCACAAAGGTGGTCTGCGTCGCCCGCGGGGCGCGGCCCAGCGGACGCTGGAGCGCGCTGCGCAGATCCGAGAGCGCCTCCTGGGTCTCGGTGGCGCATCGCAGGCGAGCCTCCGCCGGCAGATCGCCCTCCCCGTCGAGCGCCATCGAGATCCCGAACAGCCGCTGGATCACGCCCTCGTGGATGTCACGCGCGAGATCGATCCGTTGCTCGAGCTGCTCCGCCTCCTCGGTCTGCTTGGCCACGAGGCGGGCGACCGACGCCAGCGCCGCGGTCTTGCCGAGCGTCCACAGCAGGTACCGCTCGGCGTCGTCGAGCGGCGGCTCGGTCAGCAGCCGGTCGGCGAAGATCACGCCCAGCGCGCGGCCGGCAGCCGCCATCGGCGCGCAGACGAGCCGGACGGGCTCGGGGAACACGTTGGCGTACTCCTCCGGGAACTGGCCGGTCATGTCCCCCTCGATCTCGATCACCCGGTCCTCGCGCAGCGACTGGGCCGCGATCGGCGCCGACTCGACGGTCACGTGGGCGGCCGCGAACTGCTCGAGGCCGAGGCCGTGCGCGCCCGCCGCGCGCACGCGCCGGACCCCGCTGTCGTAACGGAAGATCACCGCCCGACGCATCCGCGCCAGCCGGCACACGGCGTCGCACAAGCGGTCGTAGAAGCCGCCGCCGTTCGACGAGGCGTCTTCGGATTGCGACAGCACCTCGACGAACAACTCGAGCGCGTCGATTCCGACCTCGGAGCGAGCGCTCAGAGGGAGTCCATCAGCGCGAACCGCAGCGCCTGCTGCGGCTCCAGGTACACCCGCCAGCTCTCCTCGCAACGTGGGCATCGGCATTCAACAGACGGATCGTATCCGTCGAGCGCGGCGTGCCACTCGATTTCGTCGCTGCGCAGGCAGATCGGACACGCGAGCGAGGCCATCACCAGCGCGTCGGGATCATCGGTCCGGAATCTGGCCGTATCCGCGAGCATCACCAAACATCGAGGATCCTCGGGCGCGCCGCCCCCGGCAACCCGACGCGCGGGCCAACCCCCCAGCTGGGGGGAATGCGCCTCAGACGCCGGCGAACACCGACGCCGCCTCGACCCGCGGGATCGGCGTCTTACCCCACCGGCTGTGGGTGGCGTAATCGAGCAGGCGGCTCATGTACTCGCGCAGCGGCGACACGGTGATCCCGGCGGGCTGGAGTTGCGCGCGCGTGACCGCGTCGTCGAACGTCGTCGCCACCGAGAAGTACGGGAAGTACATCGCCCCTTCCTCGAGCATCGACCGCGCGACTCCGTGGTCGGCCGACATGAACTCGGCCGGCGAAAGCAGCCTTGGCGGCGGCTGCTGGAAATAGCCGCTGGCGAGCTCGGCGATCTCGGCGATCGTGCTCGCCTCCGCGCCGGCGGTGAGGTGATAGGTCTGCCGGATCCCCCCCGGGGCCTCGCACAGCTCAAGGATGCCGTCGGCGACGTAGTCGACCGAGACGACGTCGACCGGCGCCGAGCCGATCGCCGGCACCGCCGGAAACAGCCCGCGCGCGAGCGCTCGTAGCGGCCAGTAGAGAACGTTGAACGCCGAGGTCCAGCCACTGTTGCTGTCGCCGACGACGATGCTCGGACGCAGGACCGTGAACGGAAGGCCCGGATGTGAGCGTACGAGCTGCTCGGACTCGAACTTTGACTGCTCGTAGGAGTTGTTGAAGCTCTGGCCGACGTCGAGGTCGCACTCGTAGAACGGGCCCGCGTGGTTGCCGGCGACGTACGCGGTCGAGATCTGGGCGTAGCGGTCGAGCCCACCGAGCTCCTGCGCTCGGCCGGCGAGCTCGAGCATCCGGCGGGTGCCCTCGACATTGATCGCCCTCGCCTCCTCGAGCGACTGGCCGAACGACACCGAGGCGGCGCAGTGGACGATCATCGTCGACGCCGCCGCCAGCCAATCCCAACGCGGCGCATCCAGACCCAGCCGCGGAGCGGTGAGATCGCCGGCAGCCGCGGTCACGCGATCGGCGTAACGCCCGGCGCGGTACCCGAACAGGTTCTCGAGCACGCCGTCGATCCGCTCGCGCGCGGCCTCGTCGCTGCCGGCACGGACGATCGTGAGCACCGGCCGCTCGGTCCGCTCCAGGTACCGGGCGAGCAACTCCATCCCGACGAACCCGGTCGCGCCGGTGAGCAGTACGGCACCGTTCGAGCGGGTCATTCGTCACGCTCCAGCGCCAGCGACCGCAGCGCCCAGGTGAGGCGCGAGCGCGTCTGACCGGGGGCGATCATCTCGTCGATGTAGCCCGTGCCGGCCGCGACCCGTGGGCACAGGTTCGTCTCGGCGTAGCGCTCGGCGAGGTCGTCGCGCACGGCGTCGGGATCCTCGGCGGCTTCGAGCTCGCGCCGGTTGATGATCCCGACCGCGGACTTGGCCGCCATCACGCCGATCTGGGCGTCGGGCCATGAGAACACGTAGTCAGCGCCGAGGTCCTTGGAGTTCATCGTGATGTACGCGCCGCCGAACGCCTTGCGCAGGATCAGCGTGACCCGCGGCACCTCGGCCGCGGCGAACGCGTGCACGAACTCCGCGCCGAACCGGATCACGCCGGCTTTTTCCTGCTTGGTGCCGGGCATGTAGCCGGGGGTGTCGACGAGCACGACCAGCGGTATGCCGAACGCGTCGCACTTGGTGACGAAGCGAGCGCCCTTCTGCGCGGCCTCGGCGTCGATGATCCCGCCCAGGTAATGCGGCTGGTTCGCGACCACGCCAACCGTGCGGCCGTCGAGTCGCGCGAACCCGGTGACCAGGTTGCGCGCCCATCCGGCGGACACCTCGAGCATCTCACCGCCGTCGACGACCGCGCGGGCCACGTCGCGTACGTCGTACACGCTCCGCGGGTCAGCGGGAACGAGATCCGCCGGGTCGTGTCCGAGCGGTGGCCGCACCGGGTGCACCGGCGGCCGTCCGCCGCGGTGGCGCGGCAGGTAGCCGAGCAGCTCTCGCGCGAGGTACGCGGCATTGATGTCGGTCGGCGCCACGAAGTGGCATACGCCGCTGCGCTCGTGAACGCGGGTGCCGCCGAGCTGATCGGCGGTGACGTCCTCGCCGAGAGCCTCGCGGACCACGCCGGGCCCGGTCAGGAACATGCTCGACTGCTCGGTCATCACGACCCAGTCGGTCAGCGCCGGCGAGTACGCGGCGCCGCCGGCCGACAGCCCGGTGACGATCGAGACCTGGGGAACGCGACCGGACAGCTTCACGATCCGGTGGAAGATCCGCCCGTAGCCGCCGAGCGCGGCCACGCCCTCCTGCATCCGCGCTCCGCCGGAGGAGATGAAGCCGACGACCGGCGCACGCGCCTTGTCGGCCAGCTCGAGGACGCGCACGATCGTGTTCGCGTGCTGCTCTCCGAGCGAGCCGCCGGCGAAGCTCGAGTCCTGGGCGTAGCAGAACACCGGCCGCCCGTCGATCATGCCGGCGCCGGCGAGCACCCCGTCGCCCGCGCGGGCCTTGTCGCCCATCGCGTCCGAGATCACCTCGGTGCGGATGACCTCGAGCGAGCCGGGATCGCACAGCGTCTCGAGCCGCTCGAACGGGTCGAGCGTCGCCTCGGTGCGGGGTGCCAGCGTGACGCTCACGAGGCCTCCCCGAGGCACAAAACGGCGTTGTGTCCGCCGAACCCGAACGAGTTCGAGATCGCGATCGCTCGCCCGTGGCCGTTGCCGTTCACGACGAGCGGCCGCGGACCGTCGGGCACGTAGTCGAGATCGAGGCCCTCCTCCTGCTCCTCGTAGCCGAGCGTCGGCGGCGCCACCCGCGCGTTCAGCGCCATCACGGTGGCGATCGCCTCGACCGCGCCGGCCGCGCCGAGCAGGTGGCCGATCGCGGACTTGGTTGAGGAGACCGGGATGTCGTAGGCGCGCTCGCCGAGCGCGAGCTTGATCGCGGCGGTCTCGGAGCGGTCGTTGAGCGGAGTCGAGGTTCCGTGGGCGTTGATGTAGTTGATGTCCTCGGGAGTCACGCCGGCGTCCTTCATCGCGCGGGTGATCGCCAGCGACGCCGGGCGGCCGGTGGGCTCGGGCGCGGTCAGGTGGTGGGCGTCGGCGGTCGAGGCGTAGCCGAGCACCTCGCCGAGCACCTTCGCGCCGCGGGCCTTGGCCATCTCCTCGGACTCGAGCACGAGCACGCCCGCGCCCTCGCCCATCACGAATCCGTCGCGCCGCGCGTCGAACGGCCGCGAGATGCCAGTCGGCGAGGTCGCGTCCATCGATGCGAACGCGGCCTTTGCGAGCGGAGTGAGGGTGGCCTCGGCTCCGCCCGCAACGACCGCGTCTGCCTCTCCAAATCTGATCATCCGCGCGGCCTCGCCGATCGCGTGGGTGCCGGACGCGCACGCGGACATGACGCCGAACACCGGCCCGCGCAGGTGATGGCGCATCGCCACCAGGCCGGCGGCGGCGTTGCCCATGATCAGCGGAATCGCCAGCGGCGAGACGCGCTCGGGGCCGCGCTCGCGAAGCACGTCGCATTGGCTCTCGAACGTCCACATGCCGCCGATCCCCGAGCCGATCACGCAGCCGAGGTCGGCCGGGTCGGCGGGCGGGTTGTCCACGTCCCAGCCGGCGTCGGCGACGGCCTGCGTGCTCGCGGCGATCGCGAGCTGGGCGAAGCGATCGCTGCGGCGCGCCTCCTTGACCGTCATGTACTCGGTCGGATCGAAGTCGCTGCAGGCGCCGACGCCGTCCTCGATGCCGCTGCGCCGGGCGAGCCAGCCCTCATGGAGCTCGTCGACGCCGACGCCGAGCGGCGTCACCGCACCGATGCCGGTGATGACGACGCGCGCGGTCATGCGACACCCCACTGAACGACGGTCGCGCCCCAGGTGAAGCCGGCGCCGAACGCGCCGAGCAGCACGCGGTGCCCGGGCTTGAGCCGTCCGGCGCTCTCGACGTACGCGAGCGCCAGCGGTAGCGTCGCCGCCGACGTGTTGCCGTACTCGGAGATGCAGTCCACGACGCGGTCGGCCGGCAGGCTGAGCCGCTCGCCGACCGCGGTCAAGATCCGTCCGTTGGCCTGGTGGTAGACGAACAGGTCGATGTCGTCGAGCCGCGCGCCGGCAGCCCGCACGGCCTGGACCGTCGCCAGCGACAGCCGCGCGACGGCCTCGCGGAAGGTCTCGTGGCCACGCATCCGGATCACGCCCTCCTCGCGCGGGACGATGATGTGGTCGGCACCGGCGCCGTCGGCGCCGAGCACGATCGGACCGATGCGGCTCGTCTCGCCGGTCGCCTGGAGCACGACCGCGCCGGCGCCGTCCGCGAACACCGCGGCGGTCGAGCGATCGTGCGGATCCAGGATCCGGGACATGAAGTCGGCGCCGATCACCAGCACGCACTGCGCGCGTCCGGCCTCGATCTGGCCGGTCCCGACCGCGAGCGCGGACAGGAAGCCGGTGCACGCCGCGCCGATGTCGAACGCGCCGGCGCGGACCGCGCCGAGCGCGTGGGCGACCAGCGGAGCGGCGTTCGGCATTACCTCGTCCGGGGTGGTCGTGGCGACCAGCACGAGGTCGACCTGCTCGGCGGAGACGCCGGCCCGCCGGAGCGCGGCGGCGCCCGCGGCTGCGGCGTGGGTGGTGAGCCGTTCGTCCGGCTCGGCCACGCGCCGCGAATGGATGCCCGTCCGGCGGACGATCCACTCGTCGCTGACGCCGATCCGGGCGGCGATCTCGGCGTTCGGGACCACGGTCTTCGGCAGGCTCGCGCCGACGGACGCAATCGCGGCGCCTTCGGGAGCGGGCGGAACGAACGCCTCTTCCGCCAGGAGGTCGCTGGGGAGCGCTGGCATCGTCGTGCTCATGCCGACACGTTCGTCAATGCCAGGCGCTAATCCAACCTACCGGGGCCCGAAACCCCCTACGCGGGGGGTTACGCGGAATCGACGTAACGGCAGGCGTCCAGGCGGGTAGCGCCGATCGTCCCGGCGGTCCCGAGGCGGGTGAGGCGACCCCGCGCGCCTCACCCGTTTCGCAGCTGAACTTCTTACGCCTGCGCGACTTCCTGGCGCCCGGTCGCCATCGGCCCCGTGCGATCCCAGACGGGCCGCACCTCAACCGATCCGCCAAACCCGACCGCCGGCAGACGAGATGCGTGATCGAGCGCGGTGTCGAGGTCCGGGCAATCGACCAGGTAGTAGCCGGCCAGGAACTCCTTGGTCTCGGCGAACGGCCCGTCGGTGAACTGGGTCTGTCCGTCGCGCTCGCGCACGGTGGTCGCGACGTCGGGCCCCTCGAGCGCATCGCCGGCGACGAGCACGCCGGCGTCCACCAGACTCTGGGTGTAGGCGTCGTAGCGGGACCCGATCTCCTGGAACTGCTCCGGGGTGGGCTCGCCGGCGTCCGCCGGGTTGTAGATCAAGAGCATGTACTGGGGCATCTCGCCTCCTTGGATCGGTTGGCCGCTCTGTTTGCGGCTTCAACCGTATGACGGACGAGCGTGCCGCGTTTCGACACGCCCGTCCATCAATTTTCCTACGCGGGGGATCTACCAGCGATCGTGATCGCGCCCGATGCCGGGCAGGACCTGCGTCCCTTCGATCTGGACCGCCTGCGAGCGCACGCGGGTCCAGCCCGAGCAGCTGCAGGATCGTCGGCGCGACCTGGGTCGTCTCGACCCACCGGTCCGACGAGCCGGGCCGGACCGCGCCGGGCGCGTAGACGAGCAGCGGCACGTCGCGGTCATTCGGGTTGTCGCCGCCGTGCTCGGCGATCTTCGTGCCGCCGGTGTACACCGTGCCGACCTGCACGCGACCGAACACGTCCGGGTAGCGCGGGTCCCCGTACGGCACGCCGAAGAAGTCGGCGGCCTCATGACCGGCGTAGATCTGCGCCAGACCGGAGTGCGGGACCTGCTCGGTGCCGTTGTGGTCCGGTCCGCGGGTGTTGTTCCCGTCGTTGTTGTAGAGCACCGCCGTCGCGCTGTGGTTCCACAGGTAGTTCTTGACGAAGTCGGCCGCGTTCTGCGTCTTGACCGACAGGTAGCTCTGCCACAGGTCGTCGTCGGTACCGGCGACGATCAGGTCGTTCTGGTCACCCGTCTTCGCGGTCCAGGCCGCGTTGATCGCGTCGATGATCGGGCCGTCCTTGATCCGCTTCAGCAGCAGCGGATTCTGCGGCGACTGACCGTGCTTGGCCGTGATGATGATCGCCGTGGAGGACGCGAGGTGGTCCTGCTGGATCGTGTCGTCCATCCGCTGCAACTGCGCGTTGACGTAGTCCAGCGCGCTGGCCAGCAGGGGGCGTGGCGTGGTCGTCCCCGGGAAGTAGCCGGAGAGCTCGACGGGCCCCTCCGTGTAGGTGCCGTCCGCGTTCGGGGTGAGCGTGCTCGGCGAGTCGACCTTCTCGGCGACCGACACGGTCTGGAAGTTCATCCCAAGGATTGCCGGGACGCCGACCCTGTTCTGACCGCTGTGGTCGTAACCGCCGAGCTCGTTGACGACTGCCTGCACCTTGTACCCGTCGTACTGCTTGGTGGCGGCGTCGTCGTGCGCCCAGTCCGTGTCGGTCGGGTACGGCACGCCGTTTGGCTCGACCGCCTGCGAGTCGATCTCCGGGCCGAAGAAGTCGTCGATGCTGTTGCCACCGGAACCATGGCCGTTGAACGACGTGTAGATCGCGTGCTTGTCAGACCAGGCGGTGCGCATACCGGCGTTCTGGATGACCTGGAAGATCGAGTTCACCTTCAGGTAGTCCCAGGGCATGATCGGCTGGCAGGTCTTCGGGTCGACCGGGAAGGTCGCCGGGTTCAGACCCGACTGCGGATGCGGGGTCAGGTTCATGATCACGCCCGGGTTCTTGTCAACGCCATTCGGGTAGATCGAGCCGCCCTCGTCGAAGGACGGGAACGTCTGGCCGCTGGTGTTGCCGGGTTGCAGGTCAGGCACGGCGCCCAGAATGTCGTCCGGCGAGTCGTAGATCACGTTGCCACCCGGAACCGGACCCGAGCAGTTCGTGGTGCCGGGCGGGAACACGCCGTGGCTGTACTCGACGTCGTAGTACACGCCGGTCGCGCGCGGGTCGCCGCCGGTCATGATCGCCGTGCCGCCCGGATCGGAGTCCGACGGGTCTGAGGTGTGGTTGTTCGTGAATTCGGCGCCACCGGAGGCGAGCTTGGCGAGCTCCGAGCCCGGATGGTTGGCGATGTACCAGTCGAGGTCGGACTGGTGCATACCGTCGACCGAGATCAGCAGGACGTGTTGGATCGAACGCCCTCGGTCACCGTGATCACCGTTGCCGCCGTGGTCGGAGTGCGCCGAGACCGGCGGCTGCCGAACCGCCGATCGCGCCGGCGGCGATCACCGCGACCGCGCCGAGCTTCGCGACTCTACGCATGCAAACTGCTCCTCTCGTTGCGAGTCAGGAAGCGCGGACTTATATGGACGCGACAGCTCGCGATCGTTGCGGAGCCGTGTCCCGAATATGTGCGTCCGCTTAGACGCCTATTCCGTCGGGCCGCACGCGAGCTCGTCTATCAACGCCGCGAGGCGAAGCAGCAGGTCGGGCGCGAGCTCGCGCTCCGCCAGCGGGAGCGAGGCATAGAACGCGCGCTGTCGGCCGCGCAGCCACTCCTCCTCGGCCTGCAACGACCGCCGGCCCTGCTCCGTCAGGCTGACCGCAACCACCCGGCGATCTTCGGCCGTGCGAGTCCGCTCGACGATGCCGCGTCGCTCAAGCGCATCGAGGATCCGCGTGGCCGTCGACGGGGTGATGCCCGCGTTGCCGGCCAGCTCCTGAACGCGCGCCGACGGCTGCGTCGTCAATCCCTCGATGCAGGCCGTATTGGGACAGCGTCAGGCCTCCGTTCGCGGCCGCCGAGCCGCGAGCGCGGCGCACCGCCTGGGCCAGGGCGTCGAACGCGGTGAGGAAGTCGGTGCCGGCAGACGGTTCCATGTCACTTGAGATTATCGTGGCTGCCATGCTAATATTTGGCATGCTAACCAATTTCGTCGATCTTGGAGCGCGGACATGTTCCGAAACATCCTCGTCAGCATCGACGGTTCCGCCCATTCCGACCGAGCCCTCGACGAAGCGATCGACATCGCTCGAGCGGACCAGTCGCGGATCACGATCCTGACCGCAATCCATCAGCCGCCGATCTGGGCGGCCTCCGCGATGGCCGCCGGCGCGTTCGCCGTGACCACTGCCGAGCTCGAGAAGGAGGCGGTCGACGTCATGCGTCGCGCGGTCGATCGCGTCCCCCACGACATCCCGGTAACCACGATCATCAGCCGCAAGCCGGTCCGGGCCGCGCTGATGAGCCGCCTTTCCGACTCCGACTACGACCTGCTCGTTATGGGCTCTCGCGGCCGCGGCGCGCTCAGCGCGTCAGTGCTCGGCAGCGTCAGCCACTACGCGCTCAACCACAGCCCGATCCCGGTGCTGATCGTCCACGAAGACACCGAGCGTCGCCCCTCGGATGCCGAGCGCAGTCCCGGCGTCGCTGACCGCGCCTCGGCGACGGCGACGGCAAAGCCGGGCGCGGAGCCGGGTCGGCCGGCCGCGATGCCGGCGTAGCTAGTTACAACCCAGGCGGCGCACGCGCACCACCACCCAGCGCCTCAGGCTCCGGGACAGAGCGAGCACGGATTTGGCGGTGCGCAGGGTTCTAACGTCAACCGGGCACGTCCCGAATCATAGACCCGGTCACGCGAGCGCCACCAGCGTCGCGATCGCGTCGATGATCCGCTCGAGCGGCGGCACCTCCACGCTCGGGAGCGGCATCTGCCGTTGCGAGGCTCGCGTGTAGCACGCGCCGATGAACATCATCGCGACCGCGTGCGGGTCGACGTCGTCGCGGATCCGGCCGGCAGCCTGCTCGGCGGCGAAATAGTCGCCGATCGCTCGCACCCCGCGATGAGGCCCGAGGTCGTGCTCGCTCATGTACGCGGCCATCGACTCGCGCAGCTCGGTGTCCGATTGCGCCGCCGCGATCATCGGCAGGGCCTGATCGAGGAAGGCCTCGAGCGTGCGCCCGTACAGCGTCAGCACCTCGCGCGGGTCCGTGCCCGGTTGCACGCCTCCCTCGGCCAGCGCCCGCAACGAACGCAGCCCCTCCTCGAACACGGCCTCGAGCAGGCCCGCGCGGTCCTTGTAGTGGTAGAAGACGCTCGCCTCGGACACGCCGGCAAGGCCGGCGACCTCGCGCGCGGTCAGCCGTGCGATTCCGCGCTCGCGGATCACGTCGAGCGCCGCCGCCAGGATCGCTTCGCGACCCCCTGCCGGCGGTCGCCCCCGACGTTTGGGCGCGTCACCCACCAAGGCGCTTGCCCGTCCTACCAACCATGTTCACGCGATGATGACAATTTCCTGATCTCTTACTCAGTATATATGTTATCCTGAGTTCTCGCTCAGGAATAGGAGGTAGGTCCGATGGATCGCAAGTGGTGGACCCTGCTCGCCGTCTGCACCGGCGTGTTCATGCTGCTGCTCGACATCACGATCGTCAACGTCGCGTTGCCGTACATCCAGCAGGCCTTCCACGCCTCGCTCGCCGACCTCCAGTGGGTGATCGACGCGTACGCGCTGACGCTCGCGGCGTTCCTGCTCACCGCCGGCTCCGTCGCCGACCTCGTCGGCCGCCGTCTCGTGTTCGCCGTCGGAATCGTGGTGTTCACGGTCGGGTCCGCGCTGTGCGGGGTGGCCGCCGACCCGACCTTCCTCGCGCTGTCCCGCGCGTTTCAGGGAGTCGGCGGCGCGATCATGTTCGCGACGTCGCTGGCGCTGCTCGCCGACGCATTCCCCCCGCGCGAGCGCGGAGTCGCGTTCGGCGTGTTCGGTGCGGTCACCGGCGTAGCCGTGGCCGTCGGCCCGGTGCTCGGCGGTGCGCTGACCAGCTGGCTGTCGTGGCGCTGGATCTTCTTCGTGAACCTGCCGATCGGAATCTTCGCGCTGGTGGTCACGCTCAGGGAGGTCGCGGAGTCAAAGGCGCCGGTCGCGAGCCGCCCGGACTGGCTCGGGTTCGTGACGTTCACGCTCGGGCTGACCGCGCTCGTCTACGGACTGATCCGCAGCCATCCCGACGGCTGGGGCTCGACCACCGTGGTCGGATCGCTGACCGCCGCCGTGCTTCTCCTCGCCGCGTTCGTGGTCGTCGAGTTGCGCACCCGAGCCCCCATGCTCGATCTGAAGCTGCTGCGGGTCCCGACGTTCAACGGGGGCCTCGTGGCGGCGTTCGCGATCTCCGCCTCGATCTTCGCACTGCTGACGTACCTCGTTCTCTACCTCCAGAACGTGCTCGGGTCCTCGGCCATCGACACCGGCATCCGCCTGCTGCCGTTCACCGGCGCGATCTTCCTCACGGCGGGGCTCGCCGGCCGCCTGACCGGTCACGTGCCCACGAAGCTCCTGATCGCCCCCGGCTTCGTGCTGATCGGCGCCGGCCTCGTGCTGATGCGCGGGATCACGCCGACCGATGACTGGACCCATCTGCTGCCGGGGATGATCGTCTCGGGCGTCGGCTGCGGCCTGGTCAACGTGCCGCTCGCCTCGACTGCGGTGGGCGTGGTCGAGCCTGCGCGCGCCGGGATGGCGTCCGGGATCAATTCGACGTTCCGCCAGATCGGGATCGCCACCGGGGTGGCCGCGCTCGGCAGCATCCTCGCCAGCGAGGTCTCGAGCTCGGTCATCTCGAAGCTGTCCTCCAGTCCCCTCGCGAGCGGATCCCACGCACTCGCCTCGGCCATCAGCAACGGCAGCATCCTCCAGGCGATGCACGCGGTTCCGCCACACCTGGAGGGCCTCGCGTTTGGGGCGGCCCGCGCCAGCTTCGTCGACGGGCTGAACACGATCCTGCTGATCGGCGCGGCCATCGCGTTCGCCGCCGCCATCCTCACGTTCGGGCTGATCCGCCAGCGCGACTTCGTCGACGTCCACCACGCGGCGCCCGAGGGCGCCGCACGGGCGGCGGAGTCGGACGCGCCGGCGGCGACGGTCGCCGCCGGTTGAGCATCGCGCGCTGCGATCATGGCCTCGATCGGCTGACCGACTGACCGAGGAGGACAGATGAAGATCGCGGTGGTGGGCAAGGGCATGGTCGGCGGCGGGCTCGCCAACCTGTGGGAGAGGGCCGGACACGACGTTCAGCGGATCGGGACCGCGGGCGGGTAGCCGAGTCTTCCTACTATCGAGTACATGCGACTATCCGTCCTCGACCAGTCCCCGATCTCCGAAGGCTCGACCGGCGCCGACGCGCTGCGCAACACGATCGACCTGGCCCGGCTCGCCGATGAGCTCGGCTATCACCGTTACTGGGTCGCCGAGCATCATGGAGGCCCGATGCTCGCGAGCGCGAGCCCCGAGGCGCTGATCGGCCCGATCGCGTCCGCCACCGAGGGCATCCGGGTCGGGAGCGGCGGCGTGATGCTGCCGCACTACAGCCCGCTGAAGGTCGCCGAGACGTTCACGATCCTCGCCGGCCTGTATCCGGGCCGGATCGACCTCGGTCTCGGCCGCGCCGCCGGCACCGACCCGATGACCACCTACGCGCTCCAGCGCGACCGCCGGCAGGCCGCGCCCGACGACTTCCCCCAGCAGCTGGCCGAGCTGCTCGCGTACTTCGGCGACGACCTACCCGCCGACCATCCGTTCGCGCGGCTCGCCGGCGTGCTCCCGGGCCGCCCCGAGCTCCCGGTCCCGTGGCTGCTCGGCTCCTCGCCGCAGAGCGCGATCTGGGCGGGCGAGCTCGCGCTCCCGTACGCGTTCGCCGACTTCATCAATTCCGAGGGGTCCGACATCGCGAAGCTCTACCGCGAACGGTTCGTGGCCACCGAACACTCCCCGGTTGAGCGGACCGCGGTGGCGGTCTGGGCCCTGTGCGCGCCGACCGACGAGGAGGCGGACTTCCTGGCCACGAGCAGCCGGATGTGCTTCACGCTGCTGCATCGAAACGAGCTGATCCCGGTGCCGCCCCCGGAGAAGGCGGTCGAGTTCTTCCGGCGCGAGGGGAAGAGCCCGTCGGGCGGCCGGCCCGGCCGCCGCAGCATCCTCGGCTCGCCCGAGAAGGTCCGCGCCGGCATCGAGGAGGCCGCGGTCGAGTACGGCGCCGAGGAGGTGATCGTGGTCACGATCACCTACGACCACCAGGTCCGCCGGCGCTCCTACGAGCTGATCGCCGAGGCCTTCGACCTCGAGCCGCGCGCGGTTACGAGCCCAGCTCTGTCGTCGCCGCGCTGACGAAACCGGCGGCCATCGAGTCGCCGACGCCACCGACCGGGACGAACCGGGGCACGGCGAGATTTGCCGCGAGATCTAGCTGGATCTGGGTGGGTTGTGTGTCCCTCACGAACCAGTTCACCTCGAACTTCTCGCCGTCGCCTGTGTGGTGGGGAACCCGGCTCAGCCTCACCGCGCCTGGTGGATCGTGCGTAACCTCCATCGTGAGATCGAAGTCGCGGGTGATCGGGCCGTGCTGGACGTGGAGCTTGGTGCGCACCTTCGTCGGCCGGCCCTGGTCGTCGCGTTCGAGCACCTCGACATCCTTGACGACGTCGGGGTGCCAGCTCGGGTAGCGGTCGACGGCAGCGAGCAGCGCTACGCAATCCTCGTATGAGGCGTTCGTCGTGCCGCTGGCGTTTCCGGTGAGCTCCTTCACTCGGGGCCGGATCCTACGCCGTCGCCTCCTCGAGCGAGCGCCCGGTGGCGCGAATTCCGAGCAGAATCAGGGCGCCGGCGAGCAGCCCCGTGATCCCCATCACGAGGAACGATGCGGAGAAGCCCCAGGCCGAGTTCGCACCGAGCACGATCAGCGGCGCGAGCGCGCCCCCGATGTGACCGAGTCCGTCGCTGAGCGCGACACCGGTGGCGCGAGCGCTGGTGGCGAAGTGCTCGGCCGTGTACGTGTACAGCAGCGGCACGAGCAGTCCGATCGTCATCGAGGCCACGAAGCCGAACACGATGATCACCGCGGGCGAGACGAAGTAGCCGATCACGAACAGCGAGATCGCCCACGCCACCGCGAACAGCGCGGCTGCGTACTTGCGCTCGAAGCGGTCGCTGAACCGGGTGGTGGCGAACGCGCCGACCAGGAAGCCGATCCCGGACACGACGAGGTAAGTGGTGCTATCGGCGAGGCTGTAGCCCTTGTCGGTGAACAGCGTCGGCGCCAGCGTCAGCCAGCCGTAGTTGCCGATGTAGTAGACGAACCAGATCCCCACGAACAGCAACACGCGGCCCGCCATCGGGCGGCGGAGCAGCGCCCTGACCGGGACGCGCTCGGCCGGGGCCTCGTCAGGAACGGGCTCGGGCTCGGGCAGGCGGTCACCGTCGATCACCTCGAGGGCGGTCTCCTCGGCCTCGGCCACTAGCTCGCGAGCCTCGTCGGTACGCCCCTGGGAGACGAGCCAGCGCGGAGAGGGCGGCAGGCCGCGGCGCATGAACAGAATCGTCGCGCCGCCGAGCGCGCCGATCAGGAACAGGATCCGCCAGCCGGAGGCGAACGTCGGCACGAGCCCGCGCGCGATGAACGGCACGACCGCGAAGCCCGCGTACGCCGCGGTCGTCGCCCAACTCGTGTAACGCCCGCGCAGCCGGGCCGGTGACAGCTCGCTTATGTATGTGGTGACCGCAGCGATCTCCGCTCCGATTCCGAGGCCCGAGATGAAGCGGAACACGATCAACTCGGTGACGTTCGTGCTCGCCGCCGCGAGCACAGTGCCGATCGAGAACACCGCGACGGATATCCCAAGGCTGAGCTTCCGACCCCACTTGTCTGAGATGGTGCTGTCGGCGAACGCGCCGATGATGTAACCGATCAGGCTGCTCGTCACCGACAGTGTCACCGTCGCCTTCGACACGTGGAACTGCGTCGCGATCACCGGCGCCGCGAACGAGATCGTGACGATGTCGAAGAACGCGAAGAAGTAACCCGCGCCAACGATCCACAAGAGCTTGCGTTCATACGGCCAGACGGGGATACGGTCGAGGCGCGCGGTGACACTGGCTGTGCCGCTGCGACCTCCCGCCGTCGGCTGTCCGGTCCTCCGGCTGCGAGGCGCTGTGTGTGACATTTACCTCTCCTTTCACATTCCGCTTACCCGCGAGCGGCGGCCCGAAAACTGTTGCGGTCGCGTGGGCGGGGTCACTCGCGTCGCCGCGGAGCGGCCGCGTGCTGTCAAAGCCGCTCGTGTCCGGAGCGCTTATGCAGCGAGGCCGACGCCGTCGCCGAACCGGCCGCGAGGCGCCTGAGCAAACTCTCGAATGCATACGGATCGTCGTGCCGGCGGCGCTCGTGCGGACCTCGACGAGATCGCACAGCTGGTTGACCATCCACAGGCCGAGGCCACCGGTTCCGAGGGCCTGGGGCCGTCTGCCGGCCAGGGGGTCGGAGATGTGACCCGAGTCCTCGATCTGGAAGATCAGCTCGTCCGAGGTGCGCCAGAACCGCAGGATCCCGTGGGTGTCGGCGTGCTTGACGGTGTTCGTCGTCAGCTCGTTGGCCGCGGTCACGAGTTCGCGGGCGCGCTCCTCGTCAACGCCCGCCGATCTGACCAGGTCCGACATCCACGCGCGCAGGCGACCGAGGTCGCCGAGCTCGAACCGGCGCGCTTGCGACTCCGGCGGAGGATCGGGCAGCTCCTGCTCGCATCCGGCCGGGACCGTCGGGCCGCTGTACGCCTCGCTGGCGGTGAGCCGCCCGTCATGAACGACGCCGGGATGTGTGTGACGGGCGTCCGCGAGCACGGGGTCGTCGAGGCTCGCGATGTCGTACGGGCACAGGATGCGGACCTGGCCACTCGGCCAGGCGAAGTTGATCAGCGCCTCGTGGCGTGTGGCCTCGCGGACCTCCTCGGGCGAGCGGCCTGACCAGATCGGCTCGCCGACGTAGTGCAGCGGCCGGGACCCGTACCGGTCGATCGTCGCCTGCACCGCCGGGATGATCCGGGCCGGGTTCTTGCCGAGCTCGCACATGTCGAGCAGCTCGATCTGCGCCAGCTGGCCTCCGAGGTACGTGCGCAGCAGCCTCAGCTTCGGCGCTGGCACCGCGATCGCCACCGGCTCGTCCCGCTCGAGTGCCGGCGCGATGAACGCCGAGATACCGCCCAGGTACTCCTCGGAGTCTCGGTAGAAGAGTGCTTGATGCGCCTGCATAGGCGCCAACGTGTTTGCGCAGACGGTCACGTTTGCGGCGGCTCCCGGTCCCCGTGGACGTGCGGTCTATCTCAGACCGCCACCCTAAGTATTGCCCGAGTCCCCGACTTGTACACCGAGTTCTTCAGAAATCTGTGAGAGCTCGCCTACGGCACTCGGGAGAGGCCTCGCGAGCGGCGCGGCGCGGCGCGGCGCGGGGGCGCGATCAGCGGCGCGGCGCGGGGCGGGGCAGCGGCGCGGGCGCGGGCGCGATCAGGTCAGGAGCTCTTCGGGCGCGTCGACCACGGTCAGGAGCTCGCGCACCCCGGTCAGCGTCAGCACCCGCTCGACCTGATCGGCTCCGCGCACCAAGGCAAACCGCCTGCCGGTCTCGTGCGCCCGCTGATGGGCGGTCAGGAGCACGCGCAGGCCGGTCGAGTCCATGAACTCGATCTGGCGCAGATCGAGGATCACGAGCTCGGCGCCGGCATCGAACGCCCGGCCGAGCGCCTCCTCGAGCTTCGGACTCGTGCGCAGATCCAACTCGCCGGCAACCGCGACGATCGCCGCACCCGCTTCGTTGTGCTCCTCTAGGCTGAATTCGTTGTTCACGGCTAGCTTCGCCACCCACCCACCGCTGCCGACGGAACGCCCCAGAAAGCTACCACCCTGCGGCGCTTCTGGACGGCCGCCTGCGTCAAGCGGGCCGGTGCCACTCGGTGGCGAGGATCCGCTCGCCGCTGCTGTGGGCGAGCGCGAGGTGTAACGCCGCCGGCACGATGATGTCCGGATCGAGCAGCTTCACTCCTTCCGGCGGCGGGTCCGGCACCATTCCGGTGGCGGTGGCGCCACCGGGCGCGAGCAGGTTGATGTGGACGCCGCTCCCCTCGAGCTCGGCCGCCCAGCAGCTGGTCATCGCCTCGAGCGCCGCCTTCGACGGGCCATACGGCGAGAAGCCGCGCCGCACCATCGTCTCGTGGTTGATCGTCACGTTGATGATGCTCCCGCGACCGGCCGCGAGCATGTGCGGAACGACGGCGCGGGTCATCAGGAACACCCCGACCGTGTTCGTCTCGATCACCAGCCGCCAAGCCTCGGGGTCCGCCTCCCAGAACGGCTGTGGGTCGGTCATGAACCGCTCGTTCACGAACAGCATCCCCCGCGCGGCGTTGTTGACGAGCACGTCGATCCGGCCGTTTATCGCCAGTGCCCGCTCGACGAGCCGCTCGACGTCGGCAGCCGCCGTCACGTCCGCCTGCACCGCGACGACGCTCCCGGCCAGCGCCTCGGCGGCTGCGGCCACCACGTCGGCCTCCTCGGGATGGCCCGCCACCCCGATCACGACATCCGCGCCGGCCTTCGCGTAACCCAGCGCGATCGAGCGGCCGATGCCCCGACCGCCACCGGTCACGATCGCGACCCGGTCGCGTAGGTCGTCGCTCACTCAGTTACAGAGTACGCAACGCCCGGTCTCGCACGAGCACGCCGGAAGCTCGGCCGCGAGCGGTTCGGGATGCCAGTGGCGCAGCCAGTCGAGCGCGACCCGCTCGGTGCGGTCCTCGGGGCCACCGGGCCAGCATGCGCTGAGCATCAGCGACGCCAGCCGGCGAGAGTCCGCACGACCGAGCGGACCGACCGATTCGATGTGATGAAGAAGCTCCTCGCGATCCATGATCGTCGCGGAGCAGATACCCGCTTTTTGCGCAAATCTCACTCCGCCACCAACCGCTCTTGCAACGCGAGGCGCGTCCACATGCAAGACCTGTCAATTCGCCTCGGGATCCTGAGCCGTGTCAGGGCGTGCACGCCCCACATGCCTGGCCTGGCAAGGCTCGGCCGGGCGGGCTGAAATGTCAGGTCGTGCACGGCCACGCGCGCGCGCCCCGACCGCGCCACCGCGAGCTTCACGCGGCGTACGTGTGGATCACGCGCGCTTCGAGATGCAGGTACACCCCCCGCCCCTGCCACTCGAGGGGGCTCTGGCCGCCAAGCGCGACCTGCATCTCGTCCAGCTCCTCGAAGGCTGGATCCTCCGCGGCGATGATCTCGATCTCCCCGTGTGCGATCACGGCGAGGGTCGTGCCCTCGAAGTACGTCAGGCTCGCGGCGGGCCGGCGCGCGAGATGCCTGGCGCGCGCGGACTCCGCCACAGTGGGGACGTAGAACGCCGCTCTGAGGAAGAACGCATTGATCGGCGCCACGCGCGGCTCGCCGCGAGCGGTGACGGTCCCGAGCGCCACCGTCAGCGCCCCCGGGAGTCGGGCGGCCAGCTGCTCAGCCGACAGCGAGCGCTCCGGTATCTCGAACGAACTCCGCAGAAAGCCGCTGGCCCTCTCGGCGCTGTCGTCGAGCAGTCTCTGCAGCCGCTCGAGATCGCCCGCGGTCTCGCGCATCCGCGCTACGCCGGCGCCACCGCGAGTGCGATCACGTCGGGCGCCACCGGCTCGAGCCGCGACCACGTGTCGCCGGCGTCGCCCGTGACGAGCATCGATCCGCCGCGGAGCCCGACCAGCAGCCGGTCCGGTTGCCCGGGCAGCGCCGCCAGCGCGTACGGCATCCGCCGCAGCGGCGCGTCGTCGCCCCAGCCGTCGATCGCCGACCACCCGTCGCCGCGTGAGCGCAGCAGCCGGGCCTGGCCGTCTCCCCGGCCGTGAGCCGCGTACGGGGAACGACTGACCGACGCGTACCACAGGTCCGGATCGGCCGGATCGACCGCGGTCGCCCACGCGTAGTGCCGATCGAGCCCACCGTCGAGCCGGCGCCAGCTGTGAGCGCGATCGGGCGAGATCGCAATCCCCTGTCCCGCGACCTCGTACACGCGGTCGGGCGAGAGCGGGTGAGTGACGAGCTGGTGGGCGTCGCTGTGCGCCTGCGGGTTGTGGTCGACCCACGAGTCGCCGCCGTCGGCCGAGCTCATCACGCCACCGAGCTCGATCCCCACGAACAGCGAGTCGGGGTCGGTCGGATGCAGGGCGATCGTGCGCACGTGGTGGGTCCACGGACGCGGAGGAAAAGACCAGCGTGGCTCGCTTGGCAACCGCCGCAGCTCCGGCAGCAGCTGCCAGGTCTCTCCCCCGTCCTCGGAGCGGTAAAGGTTGCTCGGCTCGGTCCCGGCGTACACCACGGACACGCCCGCCTCCCGATGCGAAGGCGAAACGCTCACAGCCATCACCCGGCGGTCGGCTATGCCATGCCACGCCTCGCGCCACGTCGCGCCGCCGTCGTCGGTGGCGTACATGCCGTCATCGAACGTGCCGACGTAGACCCGGTTCGGATCCTGCGGATCGACGGCCACGCACTGCGGACCGGCGACGGTCAGAACCGTCCGGCCTTCGTGCGCCCGCGTGCCGGTCAGCGTGAAGCGGACGACCTCGTCGCCGGCGATGACGAAGATGCGCGAGCGCTCAGGCATTTGCCCTCCTGGCGTTCCGCGCTCGCTCGTAGGCCATCCGGAACAACTCGACTGCGCTATCTGCCTTCTCGGGCGAGTCGATCGAGACCGTGATCCACCCCGAGTCGGGCAACACGTGATGCGGCCGCGCGCGACCCTCGGCGACCAGCTCGTCGCGAACGCGGCGCGGGAACGGGAGGTCCGCGATCCGGTCGCCGTGGAGGTGGCCGAGCTCGCGCCGGCCCACCCTGAATTCGATGCCGCCGAATCGGTGCGAAACGGACTCCACGCCCGGCCACGACTGCACGGTCTCTGTGATCTGTTCTCCGGTTGTCATGGTCCGCAGACTAGGACGGCGACGGCCTTCTCACCAGAGGCAATTAGTCCTAGTACGTTGGTCGCATGCCCGAGCGACGCAGCTTCGACGCGGTGATCGCCGGCGGCGGTCACAACGCGCTGGTCGCGGCGACGCTGCTCGCGCGCGCCGGCCGCTCGGTCGTCGTGCTCGAGCGCCGCGATGAGGTCGGCGGAGCCGCCGTCTCGGCCGCGCCGTTCCCCGGCTTCGACGTTCGGCTCTCGCGCTACTCCTACCTCGTGAGCCTGTTCCCGGTGGCGCTCCAGCAGACCCTCGGCGTCTCGGTCGAGATGCGACGACGCCGGGTCGCCGCTTATCCGCTCCCGGACCTGGACGCGGCGTTCCAGGCGATGCTGTCGAATGTCGCCAACCGGATCTTCCCCACCCTCACCGAGCCGCTCCGCTCGCGCGAGGAGATGCGCCGCCTCCTCGACGATGACGCGACATGGGACTCGCTGTTCGAGACGCCGCTGTCCGAGCTGATCGAGCGGACGTTCACCAGCGACCTGACCCGTGGCACTGTTCTCACCGACGGGTTGATCGGGACGTTCGCGCCGGCCGACGACCCGCTGTTCCGCCAGAACCGCTGTTTCCTGTACCACGTCGTCGGAGGCAGCTGGGACGTGCCGGTCGGAGGCATGGGCGCGCTGTCGGCCGCGCTCGCGGCAGCCGCGCGCGCGGCCGGTGCGGAACTCGTGACCGGCGCGGAGGTCGTCTCGATCGAGGCCGACGGCCGGAATGCCGAGGTCGAGACGGCCGACGGGCAGACTTATGCCGCGCGCCACGTGCTCGCCGGCGTGGCGCCGAGCACATTGCAGACGCTCCTGGGCGAACCTGCGGCCGTCGACCCGCCCGAAGGGGCCCAGCTCAAGATCAACATGCTTCTCAAGCGCCTGCCGCACGTGGCGGGAGTCAGCTCCGAGGACGCGTTCACCGGGACTTTCCACGTGAACGAGGGCTACGAGCAGCTCGCCGAGGCCTACCGCCAGGCCTCCGCCGGCGAGATCCCGGCCGTGCCGCCGTGCGAGGTGTACTGCCACTCGCTGACCGACCCGACCATCCTGTCCGCCGAGCTGCGCGCCGCCGGGGTCCAGACGTTGACCCTGTTCGGGCTGCACATGCCGGCGAGGCTGTTCACCGACGCCGGTGCCAAGGAGCGCGCGGTCGCCGCCACGCTCCGTTCGCTGAACGCAGTCCTCGCCGAGCCGATCGAGGACTGCCTGCTGGCCCTCGAGGCCTTGACGCCACCCGAGATCGAGGCCGAGCTCGGGATGCCGCGCGGCCACATCTTCCACCGCGATCTGGCCTGGCCGTTCGCCGAGTCCGACGACGAGGTCGGGACGTGGGGAGTCGAGACCGACCACGCGAACGTGTGGCTGTGCGGCGCCGGCGCTCGCCGGGGCGGCGGCGTCAGCGGGATCCCGGGCCACAACGCCGCGCGCGCCGTGCTCGAGACGCTGGGGAATCCTGCTTAGAAACGTGCGCGCTCCGTCACGTGACGGAGCCGAATCCCCCTGATCAGAACACGATCACGGCCCGGCCGCGCAGCCCGCCGCCGTCCATCAGGCGCTGCGCCGCGGCGGCCTGCTCGGGCGGGAACTCCTTCGCCACCCGGAGCTTGATCCGCCCGCTCGACGCGAGCCCGCGCAGCTCCTCGAGCCAGTCGGTCCGCTCGAGCACGGTCGCGACGAACACCGCCCGCACGCGGATCCCGCGATCCTCGACCTCGTCGCCATCCCAGCCGCGCACGACCACGATCTGGCCGCCGTCGCGGATCGCCGGGAACGCCGCGCGCCGGAGCAGCGCGGTGTCGAACACGGCGTCCGCGCCACCGGGCGCCGCCTCGAGCACCGCGTCGGTGAACGGCTCGCCGCGCGGCACGACCACGTCGGCGCCGAAGCTCCGGACGAGCTCCTCGTCCTCGGGCTTGGCGTCGGCGATCACTCGCAGGCCCTGCTCCTTGGCCAGCACGATCACGTACGACGCGAGCAGCCCGGCGCCACCGGTGACCGCGAGCGTCTCCCCGGCCTGCAAGCCGAGCAGGTCGAGCCCCAGGCGAGCGGTGAGGCCGTTCATCGGCAGCGTCGCCGCCTCCACCACGGTGGCGCCGTCGGGGATCGGCACGACCGACGCCGCCGGCACCACCAGCAGCTCCTGTTGGCCGCCGCCCTCGGGCCGGCGCGGGCTGACCGCGGCCATCACCTCATCGCCGACGCTGAGCCGGTCGACATCGGGACCGACGGACTCGACCACGCCGGCGGCGTCCATCCCCGGAACCCACGGAGCCGGGAGCTCGGGAGGGCCACCGCGCTCGCGCAGCCCGATGTCGGTCGGGTTGACCGCGGCCGCCTTGACCGCGATCCGGACCTCGCCGGCTCCGGGCTCGCGCGCCGGACGGTCGGCGACCTGAAGGACATCGGGGTCCCCGGGCTCAGTGATGACGACGGCGCGCAAGATCAGACCTCCTGTGTCGGTGTGGGCGCGATGATTATCGATGCATGGGTCTCGCCGTCCGGGTTGACGATCCACCGGCGGGGCCCATTGCGCAGCACGCGCATCTCGCCCGGCTGCGCGGGCGAGCGGTACTCGATCTCGATGTCGATCGATTCCGGTTCGGCGTCCTGGAGCAGCTCCTCCTCGAGCGGCGTCAGGTACGCGGCATTGTTGACGTGACCGGCCAGGTCGAGCTCGGTGTTGCGAAACACCCACGTGAAGCCGTCAGTCGCGCCGTCGGCTCCGGGGTGCCGTAGCCGCGCGTTCACGGTCCTCCCGGCGGTCGACTCGCCCCACATCTCGATCTCGTCCGCGCTCAGCTTCGTCGGCCGCCCGCTCAACGGGTCGAGGTGGACCCACAGCGACACGAGCTCGACGGCGCCGGCAGTCTCGCCAACGGCCGTCATCGAGGTGCGGCGCTCGGCCCACATCCGCCCGAGCCCGCTGCAGAACGTGGCCAGCGTGAACTCTTCGCCGAAGCGCGGGAACCGGATCACCCGCATCCGGGTCCGCCGAACCACCCAAGCTGCGCGCCGCGCCATCCCCGCCTCGACGGAGTCCGCGTAGGCGACGTCCTGGGCCCAGCGCGCGATCGCATCGAGCCGGATCCGGCCCGTGGGGGCGCAGTCGGCGAGCGTCGGGCGCGCCGGCTCGGTGAACACACGCCCGCGTTGAGGCGCCGCCACGAGCTCGCTGAGCTTGACCGCATGCACGGTTATCAGCCTACGCAGCTGCGGCGCTACGCGAACAGACGCGGATCGGCGGTGGCGATCCCGTGAACGCCGAGCGTTTGCAACCGCGCGATCGCGGCGCGCTCGTTGACCGTCCACGCGTACAGCCGGCCGCCCCGGTCGCTGACGTCGCCGAGCAGCCTGCCGTCGACCAGCTTGTGCTGGGCCATCACGGCGTCCCAGCGGCCGCTCTGGAGTCCCGCGAGCATTCCCGCCCGCCAGTCGCGCCACCGGCGGTTGATCCTCGCCATCCGGCCCCCGATCGAGATGCCGACCCAGGCGCTCGGCTCGAGCGCGCGGACGCGATCGACCACGCCGGGCACCTGCGAGGAGATCAGGGTCCGGTCGAGCAGCGCGGCCTCGCGGAGCTGATCTAGCAGCGCCGCCTCACAGCCGACGTGCTTGACGTCGACGTTCAGGCCGATGTCGCTGAAGCGCGGCCCGGCGAGATGCGCGAGCGCGTCCCGCAGGCGCAGGTTGCCGCCCCGACGGGCGTGGAGGATCGTGTGGGCGAGCACGAGCTCGCCGTCCCAGGCGCGGACGTCGAACTCGACCATGTCCACGCCGATCTCGCACGCCGCGTCGAACGACGCCAGCGTGTTGGCCCGGGCCAGCGCGCTGGCGCCACCGTGGCCGATGCGTTCACAGCCCATCCCGATTCAGCGTACCTGGGCGAGCCACTCGCGAACCGCGACTCGGACGGACTCGAGGTCGGTGCGCAGGCTGTGGTTGCCCGCGACCTGCACCACGGTCCGCGACGGCCCGGGCGCCGGCATGCCGAACGGGTCGCCCGTGCCCTGAACCACGAGCACCGGCACGGCCACACCGTCGAGCTCGTCCTGGCGGCTGGGCGGGTCCTTGGTCGCGGTCGCGCGGCGCGGCGGCCTGAGCGGGAACGCCAGACACAGCACGCCCGCGGCACCGGTGTCCGCGGCGGTGCGGCACGCCACCCGCGCGCCCGACGAGCGGCCGCCGCAGACGATCGGCAGCCCCTTGAGCGCCTTGGCCCGCAGGTGGGCGACCACCGCGATCCAGGCGGCGTCGAGCTGGTGCGCCGGCGCCGGCGAGCGCCGGCCGGCGACCCGGTAGGGCTGTTCGACGAGCGCGACGCTGAACTTCTCGGCCTGCGCGACCTCGGCGGCCGCCACCAGATCGCGCGAGCCGACGCCACCGCCGGCGCCGTGGCCGAGCACGACCGCGCCCACCGCACCGCGAACCTTGGTCAGGTGCGCCCGGGCGAGCCCGTGGGGGGTTTCAATGTCGAGGACGGTGGCGGTGCCGGTGGCGCCGGGCATGGTCCGACCACGATAACCGCACACTCGACCCCCTCCCTCGAGGCCGAGCACCGAGCACCGACGTCCCAAGCCCGCCGCCGCCCCGACCTGCGGCGCCGCCGGGACATAATCAGCGCTCCGACGACGACAGGAGGTCCGAACCGATGGCGAACGTGACGGGCAGCTCAACCGCAGAGATCGAGGCTCCGCGCGATCGCGTGTGGGCGCTGGTGGAGGACGTCGAGAGTGCGCCGCAATGGCAGGGCGGAGTGAAATCCATGCACGCGCTCGAGCGGGACGCGGATGGCCGCGCGATCCTCTGCGAGGTCGAGACCGACGCGAAGGTGCGAACCGTGAAGTCGATCGTCCGGTTCACCTACGACGGTCCGGACGCGTTGCGGTGGACCCAGGAGAAGGGCGATCTGAAGTCGGTGGTCGGCAGCTGGACGCTCGAGGATCTGGGTGGCGACCGGACTCGAGCCACGTATTCGATCGACGCCGACCTCGGGCGGACCCTCGGGATGCTGGTTCGCGGGCCGGTAGTCGACGTGCTGCGCCAGATGCTCGCGGGCGCCCGCGCCGGCGAGCTCAAGAAGCAGATCGAGTCAGGCTGAGACGGCCGCGGAGAGCTTCTCGAGCATCTCGCCGTAGATCCGCCGCAGCCCCATCGGCGCGAACGTCCGCTCGAACACCCCGCCGATCCCACCGCCGCCCTGCCACGAGGCCTCGACGGTCACCTGCGCCCCGGCCTCGCCGGGGGCGACCGTCCAGCGCGAGACGAACGAAGACAGCTGGTCGCGCTCGGACAGGCCGGCGCCGTCCTCCTCGACGCTCAGGCGATAGTCGCGCTCGCGACCGCCGGCGGCGAAGTGGTACCCGATCACCGTGCCCTGGCCCTGCCCTCCTGACTCGACCCGGTACTGGCTGTAGTTGTCGGTGAGGATGCGCGGCCGCGACTCCCGGTAGTCCCGTAGGAAGGCGAGGACCTGCTCGGGCGAGGCGTCGACCGCTCTCGTGGCGCGCGCGGTGACGGTAGCCATGTAGCCGGAGATTGTGGCACCCGCCGCCGTCGACGGCGACCAGGCGGTCCGGCGACCGCGACGCCCGGCCGGGCCGCCTACGGCATGATTGGCCGATGCTCGCCGTCTACGCCTCCGCGATCGACCGCGACGACCCGCTATCGGGCCTGCGGATCGACGACCGCCCCGAGCCCGACGTGGCCGACGGCTGGACGACGGTCACGCTCCGGGCCGCGTCGCTCAACCATCACGATCTGTGGTCGCTTCGCGGCGTCGGCCTCCCCGAGGACCGGCTGCCGATGATCCTCGGCTGCGACGCCTCCGGGCTCGACGAAGAGGGCCGGGAGGTGATCGTCCACTCGGTGATCAACGACCCGTCGTGGCGCGGGGACGAGACGCTCGACCCGCGCCGGTCGCTGCTGTCAGAGCGCTACCCGGGCACGTTCGCCGAGAAGGTCGCAGTCCCGAGCTGGAACCTAGTGCCCAAGCCGCCGGAGCTGTCGTTCGAGGAGGCCGCATGCCTGCCGACCGCGTGGCTGACCGCATACCGGATGCTGTTCACGCGCGGCGCGATCCCGCCCGGCTCGACCGTGCTCGTCCAGGGCGCCACCGGCGGGGTCGCGACGGCCCTGACCGTGCTCGGCACCGCCGCCGGCATCCGCATCTGGGTGACGGGACGGTCCGAGGAGAAGCGCGCCCGCGCCCTCGAGCTCGGCGCCGACCAGGCGTTCGAGCCCGGCGCGCGCCTGCCCGAGCGCGTCGACGCGGTGATGGACACGACCGGCCAGGCGACGTGGGCGCACTCGGTGCGCGCGCTCAAGCCCGGCGGGAAGATCGTGATCTCCGGCGCCACCACCGGCGACGCCCCGCCCGCCGAGCTCACCCGGATCTTCTTCCTGCAGCTGTCGGTGATCGGATCGACGATGGGAACGCGCGAGGAGCTCGAGCGGTTGATCCGGTTGTGCGTCGACAAGGGCGTGCGTCCGGCGATCAGCACGACGCTCCCCTTGACCGACGCCAAGAAGGGGTTCGAGGCGATGTTGCGCGGCGAGACGTCGGGCAAGATCGTGTTCACGAACTCATAGGCCCTCGTTATAAGTTCGGGCCTCAGTTCGTCTTGGACAACTAGGTCTTCGGCCGTCAAGATTCAGGAACCCTCCTCCCTGAGCGCGCCCCACTAGACCGGCCTTTTCTCCCCGCCGGATCCGGGGCGCGACTCACTTAAGGGCCCGCTTCGCCGCGCCGCGCGTATCAACGCCACCAGCGACAACGCGACAACGCGACCAGCGACAGCGCTGATCAGACGCGACCGCCGACGCCCCTGATCACGACCGCCGCCGACGCGCACGTGGCCAGCGCGAGCGGCAGATCGGCTGGGTCGACCCCACGCAGGTCGGGGTGGTTGATGTCGATCTCGATCGTCGGCTGTTCGAGCTCCGAGCCGATACCGAGGCTGCGGTAGCCGTTTCGGCACAGCTCGGTCCACAGGTCGCCAACCGACGCGAGCAGGCCCGATCGGAGCTGGCGCTCGCGTCGCGAGCCCGTCTCCAGCTCGCGCGCCTCCTCGAACGGGTCGATCCGCACCTGCGAATCACTGCCGATCGCCAGCGGCACGCCGGCCTCGGCGTAGGCCATCGCCGGCAGGTACCCGTCGCCGAGGTTCCCCTCGGTCGTCGGGCAGGACACGACCGTCGCATCACTTCCCGCGAGCAGCGAGACGTCCGCAGCCGATACGTGGATCCCGTGGATCACGCTTGCGCGCGGACCGAGGAAGCCGGTCCGCTCGAGCAGCTCGATCGGCGAGCAGCCGTGCTCGGCGCGGCACTCCTCGAGCTCGCGGCGCTGCTCGTGGGCGTGGACGTGGCGGACGATCCCGTGCCGCTCGGAGTACTCGGCGATCGCCTCGAGCCACGACGACGGCACCGCCCGCACGCTGTGCGCCGCGATTCCGACCTCCACCCCCGCCACCGACGCACCCCAGGAGCGCAGCGCATCGACTCGCGCCAGGAACGCCTCCACGTCCGGGTCGCAGAAGCGGCGTTGGCCCGGCGCCGGCGGCAGGTCCGCGCCGTCCCACCCGCCGCGGTTATACGCCGCCGGGAGCAGCACGATCGGCAGGCCCACCTCCCGCGCGGCCTCGGCGACGGCATGCGCCATCGCGTTCGGCTCGGCGTACGGGGTGCCGTCGGGCTGGTGGTGGACGTAGTGGAACTCGCCGACGACCGCGTACCCGGCCCCGGCCATCTCCGAATACGTCTCGAGCGCGACCGCACGCATCGACTCGGGGTCGAGCGTCTCGGCGAGGCCGAACATCTCGGTCCGCCACGTCCAGAAGTCGTCCTCGCTGCCGGCGGGCCCCGGCCGCTCGGCGCGCCCGCGCAACCCGCGCTGGAACGCGTGGGAGTGCGCGTTCGGCATGCCCGGGATCGCGCGAGCGACCGCCGGCGGCGAATCCGTCGGCCCGATCACGCCCCCGCCCCAAGCACAGCGACCGCCCGCGCCACCACCCTCGCGGCCACCGCCGCGTCAGCGAGGTCAACGTCCTCGGCCGGCGAATGGCTCACGCCGCTCTCGTTCCGGACCAGCAGCATCGCCGCCGGCACGCGCTCGGCGAGCACGCCGGCGTCGTGGCCGGCGAAGCACACGACCTCGGGCACCGCGTGGCCGAGGACGTCCGAGCTCGCCCGCGCGAGCGCGCCGCGCAGCTCAGGCGAGAACGAGCGGCCGTCGCTCCGCGAGGCCACCGAAACGTCGATCTCGACCCCGGACCGCGCGGTCAACTCAAACGCAAGCTCATCCAGCGCCGAACGCCACGCGTCGATCGCGGCGAACCCGCCCGGTGCGCGCGCGTCGATCCACAGCCGCACCTCGGCCGCGATCGTCGTCGGCGCGTTCGGCTTGGCCAGGATCCTCGAGGTGGTGACGGTCAGCGACGGGTCGCGCTCGGCGAGGTCCTCGGCGCCGACGATCAGCCGGGCGGCCGCGGCGAGCGCGTCGCGCCGCTCGCCCCGGGGCGTCGTCCCGGCGTGGTCGGCCCGGCCGCGCAGCACCACCTCGAGACGGGTCCGGGCGGCCAGCGAGCTGACCACCCCGACCGGCTCGCCGGCGCCGGCGAGTTCGGTGGTCTGGTCGATGTGGACCTCGATGAACCCCGCCAGCTTCGAGAGCCAGCTCGGCGCCTCCCCGATCCCGTCGGGATCGACCCCGGCCGCGCGCATCGCGTCGCTCAACACCACGCCGGCATCATCGCGCCGTGACAGCACCGCCGGCAGGTCGAGCCGTCCGCTCAGCGCCTTGCTCCCGAACGTCGGGGTATTGAACCGCGCGCCCTCCTCATCCGCGAACGACACCACGGCGATCGGCTCGGCCGCCCCGGCGGCCACCCCGGCGGCCGCGATCTCGAACGCGCAGGCCACGCCGAGCGGCCCGTCGAAGCGGCCGCCGCCCCGGACGCTGTCGAGATGCGAGCCGACCCCCCACCACGGTGGGTCCGCGCCCGGACACGCCCACAGGTTCCCCGCCGGATCGCGCTCGACGCGCAGCCCAATATCCGCGGCCTGGCGCTCGAACCAGGCCCGCGTCGCCGCGTCTTCCTCGGTCCAGGCCAGGCGGTAGACGCCCTCGGGACCGACGCCGATACCTTCGAGCTCGTGCAGCCGTCCGGACAAGCCCTCAGTCGTGACCACGCCCGTACGGTAATTGAGCGAAGATCCCGGCGTGGCCATCGAACCTCGTAGCAACCCGGCGTTCCTGTTCGATCTCGACGGGACGCTGATCGACTCGGTCTACCAGCACGTCGTCGCGTGGCGCGAGGCGATGCAGGAAGTCGGGATCAATCTGGCGGTGTGGAAGATCCACCGGCGGATCGGGATGAGCGGCGGGCTGTTCATGACCGCGCTCGCACGCGAGCTCGGGAGCGAGTTGGACCCGGAAACGGCCGCAGTGCTGCCCAAGCTGCACCAGGATGCGTTCCTGGCTCGCTACGACAGCGTCCGGCCGCTCCCCGGAGCCGTCGATCTGCTCGACACGCTGACCGCCCACGAGGTTCCGTGGGCGATCGCCACCAGCGGCGTTGAGCGCTACGCCCGGCGCGGGCTCGACCTGCTCGGGCTGCCGCCGGACACGCCGCTCGTGACCCGCGACCAGGTCCGTTACGCCAAGCCCGACCCCGACCTGTTCCTGACCGCCGCCGAGCTGATCGGCGTCGACATCCGCGACAGCATCGTCGTCGGCGACAGCGTCTGGGACCTGCTCGCCGCCCAGCGCGCCCGGGCGCTCGGGATCGGGCTGCTGTCGGGCGGCTACGGCCGCGAGGAGCTCATCTATTCGGGAGCCTTCCGGGTGTACGAAGACCCGGGAGACCTGCTCGCGCATGTCGACGAGGTCGGGGTGCGGCGGCCGCTGTAGCCCGGTCCCGGTGGAGCGCGACGGCTGCGACCACCAACGCCACGCCGAGCACCTGCCGCGCGGTCGGGATCTGCCCCAGCACGACGATTCCGATCACGGTCGCGGTGGCCGGCAGCAGCGACACCATCAGCGAATAGGTCGCGCGCGGCAGGCGCGTCATCGCGAGCTGGTCGCACACGTACGGGATCACCGAGGAGGTGATCCCGACGCCGATCCCCGCGCCGATCGCGATCGGGTCGAGCAGATGCGGGACCACCGCCCAGCCGCCGATCACGGTGCTCACCGGCGCCGCGATCAGCATCGCGCCGCCCAGGCCGTCGATACCGCTGATCCCCGGCGCCCGCGACACGCGGTGCGCGAGCACGATGTACAGCGCGAACAGCGCCGCGTTGCCGAACGCAAACACCACCCCGAGCGGCTCGCCGCTCAGCTCGACGGTGACGAGCGCGAACACGCCGGCCACCGCGAGCACGAGCGCGCCGCCGTTCCGCAGCGAGCGCACGCCCATCGCCGCGAGCACGATCACCGGGAGGAACTCGATCGCGGACACAGTGCCGAGCGGAAGGCGCGCGATCGCCTCGTAGAAGCAGGCGTTCATCACCGCGAGCACGACCCCGAGGGCCACCACGAGCCGTACCGTCGATCCGTCGGCCCCTCGCAGCGAAAGCCACGGCCGGCGCCAGACCGCGAACACGACCGCCGCGCTCATGATCCGCAGCCACGCGACACCGAGCGGCGCCACCCGCGCGAACAGCAGCACCGCGAACGCCGGCCCGAGGTAGTGGAACACCGCGCTGCCGACGAAGTACGCCTGGGGCGGGACCGCAGTCGGAGAGCGGCGAGAGAGCATGCAGCAATTCTCGCCCGGAGACCCCGAACACAACATGGGCAATCGAAGGTGTTACCGTAACTTCACCTCATGAAGAACGGAACACAGCCCTCAAACGCCACAGCTTTTCCGCAACTGGACGCTATCGACCACACAATCATCAGCGAGCTCTCGACCGACGGCCGCCTCTCGTTCGCCGAGCTCGGGCGGCGGACGAACCTCTCCTCTCCGGCGGTCACCGAGCGGGTCAAGCGGCTCGAGCAGGCCGGCGTGATCACCGGCTACCGCGCCGAGGTCGACCCGCGCGCGCTCGGCTACCAGCTGACCGCGATCGTTCGCGTCAAGCCCGCCGTCCGCCAGCTCGCCAAGATCGCCGAGCTCGCCGCGGAGATCCCGCAGATCGAGGAGTGCCTGCGGATCACCGGCGAGGACTGCTTCTACATCAAGCTCCACCTCGGCGCGATCGAGGAGCTCCCCGAGGTGCTCGACCGGTTCCTGCTCTATGGCGAGACCACGACCTCGATCGTCAACGCCACCCCGGTCCCGCGCCGCGACCCACCGCCGCACGAATAGCCCGCCCCGTCGCGTGGGTAAGAGCCCACCATGGCGGGAGTCTCAACACGTCGCGCGGTTCCCTGGCCGGCGCGGTTCGCGTTGCTGGCGCTGTTCTGGGGATCGACGTTCCTGTTCATCAAGATCGGCGACGAGGCGTTCGCTCCGCTCCAGGTCACGCTCGGCCGGCTCCTCGTGGGCACCGGCACCCTGCTGGCGATCCTGAGCCGCGCGCCGGGAGCGACTCCCGGCCGGCGCGCGCATATGGGGCCACCTGGTGGTCGCCGCGATCCTCCTCAACGTCCTCCCGTTCTCGCTGTTCGCATACGGTGAGCGCCACGTATCCAGCGTGCTGGCCGGCATCTGGAACGCCACCGTTCCTCTGTTCACACTCCCCGTCGCGGTGCTGGCGCTCCCCGACGAGCACGCCACCATGCGCCGGCTGGTCGGGCTCGCGATCGGGTTCGCCGGCGTGCTCACCGTCCTCGGGGTATGGCGCGGCGTCGGGACCACTTCGATCGAGGGCAACCTGCTGTGCCTCGGTGCCGCCGCCTCCTATGGCCTCGGCTTTCCGTACGCGCGCCGCTACCTGGCCCGCCGTCGCGAGGGACCGCTCGCGCTCGCCGCGGCCCAGCTGATCTGCGGCACGGTGATCCTGGCGATCATCACGCCGCTGTTCAGCTCGGCGCCGCACGGGGTCGCCGCCAAGCACCTGCTCAGCATCCTCGCGCTCGGCGTCGTGGGAACGGGGCTGACGTTCATGCTCAACTACTCGCTGATCCGTGACGTCGGCGCCACCGTCACCTCGACGGTCGCCTACGTGATCCCGATCGTCTCGACCGTGCTGGGCGTCGTGGCGCTCGGCGAGCCGCTCACCTGGTACGAGCCGGTCGGGGCGGCGATCGTCATCTGGGGCGCCGTTCTCGCCCAGTCACGAGACGGAAGCCGACACGGGGCTGTATCAGGCGCGCGCTGAGTGCGTCTTGACGGTAACCGACGCCGTAACAAGAGCAGCCGCCCGAGGAGGCCGTCATGTCCGTATCCGAATCCGTCCAGATCGCCGCACCGACGACGACGCGAGCCCGCTCGGGGCTCGCTCCCCTGCTCGTCGTGCTGGCACTCGGCCTGGCCGTGCTCGTGCTGTTGCTCGCGACCTCGACCGCCGGATCCACGTCAAGCCCCGTCGCCGGCACGCACGCGACACCGCACATCGCGCGGTAGCCGCGGATAGGACCGTCGCCTGGCTGGGTAGAGCCAAGGCGATGGCGGGAGAACTCACGAAGGCGCTCGGCGCGGCTGAGGCCTACGCTCGGATGCTCGGCGCGTTCGGCGAGGACCTCGCCGCCGACCGTCACCGACGGTGGCGAGCGGGATCCGTTCGAAATGCGCGATCCGCGCTACATCGAGCGAACGCTGCCCGCGGTGCGCCTCGCCTCGCAGCTGTATTTCCGGGCCGATGTGCGCGGGCTCGCGCACATCCCGCCCGACGGCCCGGTGCTGCTGGTCGGCAACCACTCGGGCGGCACGATGATCGCCGACACGTTCGTGTTCGGCCAGCACTTCTACGACCGCTTCGGTCCACAGCGCCGCTTTCACCAGCTTGCGCACGACCTGGTGTTCAAGCTCCCGGGCCTGCGCGCTTTGCTCGAGCGGTATGGAACCGTCCCCGCGTCGCCCGCGAACATGGCTCGCGCCCTGCGCCGGGATGCCGCGCTCCTCGTCTACCCCGGCGGCGATCACGAGACCTACCGCCCCTCGTGGGAATCCGGCCAGATCGACTTTGCCGGGCGGACCGGCTTCGTCGAGCTCGCGATCCGCCACCGCGTCCCGATCGTCCCGGTGGTCGCCGTCGGCGGCCAGGAGACCGCGCTGTTTCTCGGCCAGGGGCGACGGCTCGCGCGCGCGCTCCAGCTCGACCGGCGACTGCGCCTGAAGGTGCTCCCCGCGGCGATCGGGCCGCCATTCGGGCTCACGATCCTCGACATGCCCGGTCGCATCCCGCTGCCGGCGAAGATCTCGATCCGCGTGTTGAAGCCGATCGACCTGCGCGAGCGGCTCGGGTCGCGCCCGGATCCCGAGGACGGCTACCGGCTCATCACCTCGAGCATGCAGCGCGTGCTGACTAGGCTCTCGAACGAGCGCTCGCTGCCCGTGGTTGGGTGAGACGTCCGGGCGCCGGTCAGCGCTCGACGAAGTACGCGCCGCTCCCCTGCCCGCTCGAGAACCAGCGGCTCGTCACGGTCTTCTTGCGCGTGTAGAACTCGACCGCGTCCGGGCCGTGCGCGTGGAGGTCGCCGAGGAACGAGTCCTTCCATCCCGAGAACGGGAAGAACGCCACCGGTGCGGCCACGCCGATGTTCACGCCGATCATGCCCGCCTGCACCTCGTGGCGGTAGCGGCGGACCGACGCGCCCGACTCGGTGAAGATCGAGGTCCCGTTGCCGAACCGGCTGGCGTTGACGATCCTGATCGCCTCGTCGAGCGTGGCCGCCCGGATCACGCACAGGACCGGACCGAACACCTCCTCCTTGGCGATGTCCGCCTCGGCAGACACGTCATCCAGGATCGTCGGCCCGACGTACGAGCCGTTCGGCTCGCCGTGGGCGTCGCGGCCGTCGAGCACCAGCTTCGCCCCGTCGGACACGCCCCGCTCGATCCAGTCGCGGATCCGGTCGCGTGCTGCGCACGAGATCACCGGTCCGACGTCGCTGCCCTCCTCCAACCCGTCGCCGACCCGTAACGCACGCGACGTCTCGACCAGCGACGGCATCAGCTGCTCGTGCGCGTCGCCGACGGTCACCACCACCGACCCGGCCATGCACCGCTGACCGGCCGCGCCGAACGCTGAGGCGATGATCCCGTCGACGGTCTTGTCGATCACGGCGTCGGGCATCACGACCATGTGGTTCTTGGCGCCCCCGAGCGCCTGCACCCGCTTGCCGGCCTTGGCCGCGCGCTCGTAGACGATCCGCGCCACCGGCGCCGACCCGACGAACGACACCGCGTCGATGCCGGGGTGATCGAGGATCGCCTCCACGACATCCCGGCTCCCATTGACCAGATTCACCACGCCTGGCGGCAACCCCAACCCGTGGAGCTCCTCGAACGCGATCTGCTGAGTCAGCGGGACCTGCTCGGAAGGCTTCAACACGAACGTGTTGCCGCACGCGATCGCGAACGGGAGGAACCAGAACGGGACCATCGCCGGGAAGTTGAACGGGACGATCGCCGCGCACACGCCGACGGGCTGACGGATCGTCTCGGCATCGATGTTCCGCGAGACGTCCTCGAGCGCACGGCCCTGCATCGTCGTCGGGATCGCGCACGCGGCCTCGACCATCTCGATCATCCGCGCCACCTCGGCCCGGGCGTCGGCGATCGTCTTGCCCATCTCGGTCGTCACCGAGCGGGCCAGATCCTCCTCGCGCGCCACCAGCCGCTCGCGCAGCTCGAACAGCTTGCGAGCGCGGGCGATCGTCGAGACCGCGCGCCACTCGGGCAGCGCCTCACGCGCCGCGCGGACGGCGACGTCGAGATCCGCGGACCCCGACAGGGGCACGCGCGCGAGCACCTCCCCGGTGGCGGGGTTCAACACGTCGAGCTCGCCGGTCGCGGCTTGCGCCGGCGTCCACTCGCCGTCGATGTAGTTGTCGAGAAGACGGGTTGCTGTGAGTGCCATCGCTGCTCCTACGTCGATCAGGGTGACTCAAGATAGTGCCGCTGCTGCTCGTGCGCGTGCTCGTACTCGTCGCGGGCCGCGCGCACGCCCTCCTCGTCGGAGACCTCGGCGACGGGGACGTCCCACCAGGTCTCGTAGCCGGGCACGCCCTGGTAGCGGTCGGCCTCGATGTGGACGACGACCGGGCCCGCAGCGCCGCGCGCGTCCGCCAGCGCGTCACGCAACTCCGAGATCGTCGACGCGCGCACGACCCGCGCGCCGAGGCTCTCGGCGTTGGCGGCCAGGTCGAGCGGCAGAATCTCCGACGACGGCGGGTCGACCGGCACCGACCCGTTGTCCGAGAACCGGTAGAGCGTCCCGAACCCGGACGAGCCGATCGACCGCGACAGCGCGCCGATCGACGCGTAGCCGTGGTTGTCGACCAGCACGATCACGATCGGCACGCGCTCGGCGACCGCGGTCACGAGCTCACCGGGCATCATCAGGTACGACCCGTCGCCGACGAGCACGTACACCTCGCGCTCGGGCGCGGCCAGCTTGACCCCGATGCCGCCGGGGATCTCGTAGCCCATGCACGAGTACCCATACTCGACGTGGTAGCCCTTGCCGGCGGGGTCGCGCGCCATCCACAGCTTGTGCAGGTCGCCCGGGGCCGAGCCGGCCGCGCACACGATCACACCGGTCTCGCCGGCGGCGTCGTTGATTGTTTTGATTATTTGGGCTTGTGACGGAGGGGCCACCGGGTCGCCATCGAGCGAAGTCAACCGCGCGACCTCGGCCAGCCAGTCGCGCGCCTCCGACCGCGCACGGTCCTCCCACGCGGGATCGACGCGATGTCCGGTCAGCGCCGCCCCGAGCTGCTCGAGCGCGACCCGCGCGTCGGCGAGGACCGGCAGCCCGCTGTGCTTGCCGGCGTCGAACGCGGCGACGTTGACGTTGACGAAGCGGACACTCGGATCCTGGAACGCCGACTTCGACGCGGTCGTGAAGTCGCCCCAGCGGGTGCCGATCCCGATCACGAGATCCGCGTCCCGCGCCAGACGGTTCGCGGCGCTCGTCCCGGTGGCGCCGATCGCCCCGAGGCTGAGCGGATGCTCGGACACGAGCGCGCCGCGGCCCGCCTGCGTCTCGCTCACCGGGATCCCGGTGGCGTCGACGAGCGCACGGAGCGCGTCGACGGCCTCGCTGTAGATCACGCCGCCACCGGCGACGATCAGCGGCCGCCGGGCGCCGCGGATCAGCTCGGCGGCGCGCGCGAGCGCGTCGGGCGCGGGCGGCTGGCGGTACACGGTCCAGACGCGCTGCTCGAGGAACGCCTCGGGCACCTCGAACGCCTCGGCCTGCACGTCCTCGGGCATCGCCAGCGTGACCGCGCCGGTCTCGGCCGGGTCGGTCAGCACCCGCATCGCCTCGAGCGCCGCCGGGATCAGCTGCTCGGTGCGCTCGACTCGCTCGTAGTAGCGCGACACGGGCCGGAAGCAGTCGTTGACCGAGACCGTCGAATCCCACGGGACCTCGAGCTGCTGGAGCACCGGGTGCGGGGTGCGAGTCGCGAACGTGTCGCCGGGGAGCAGCAGGACCGGCAACCGGTTGATCGTCGCGAGCGCCGCGCCGGTCACCATGTTCGTCGCGCCCGGACCGACCGAGGTCGTGCACGCGAACGTCCCCAGCCGGTTTCGCTGGCGCGCGTAGCCGGCGGCGATGTGCACCATCGCCTGCTCGTTGCGCGCGGGGTGGTAGGGGAGCAGGTCGCGGTACTGGTGGAGCGCCTGCCCGAGGCCGGCGACGTTGCCGTGGCCGAAGATCCCGAAGCAGCCGGCGATCAGCCGCGACCGCCGGCCGTCGCGCTCGACCTCCTGCGCGGCCAGGAACCGGACCAGCGCCTGGGCGACGGTGAGCTGGGTCATGCCAGGCTCCATGATGACTCCATCTCGGCTCGGAGCCGTCCGAGCATCGTGCCCAGATCGGGCAACTCGACCCCGAGCCTGCGTGCGGTCGCGCCGGCGTCGAGTCGCGTATCGCGCGGGATCCCCCCGGCGGCGACGACGTCAGCCGGCGGCGGAACCACGTCCAGCAGCTCGGGATCGAGCTCGAAAACTCGGATCGCACGGCGCGCGAGCCCCACCCGGTCGGCATGCTCGCCGCCACAGCAGTGCAGGATGCCGGTGGCCTCACGCGTGAGCGCCCGCCACACGAGCTCGGCGGCGTCGGTGGCGAGCGTGGGCGTCGCCAGCACGTTGATCCCGGGTCCGTCCCAAACGGCGAACCGATCGCCGCCGCGCAGCGCCTCGACGAGCGACGCGACCAGGTAGCCGAAGCCGGCGTCCTGGGCGCGCGGCGTGTGCGGGCGCGCCCGGTGGATGCCCTGCACGCCGGCGATCCGAGCGACCGTGCCCCGGGCGGCCGATTCGGTGACGATCAGCTCCGAGCACGCCTTGAGGAAGCCGTAGGTGTTGACCGGGTTCGGCGGCTCGGACTCGGGCGCCGGTCCCTGAGTGCCGTCAAACACCCAATCCGTGGAGATCAGCACCACGTGCGCGTCGACGGCGTTGGCGGCCGCCACGACGTTGCGGGTGGCGCCCACGTAAGCGTCCCAGGCGCGGCGGCGATCGGTGTGCAGCGCGGCCGGGTCGTTCCAGATCGCGGCGTGCACGATCGCGTCCGGCCGAGTGGCGAGCACCGAGCGGCGGACGACCAACTCGTCGGTCAGGTCGACGTGCTCGTGCCCCGGCGCGACCACTTCCGCGCCGTGCTCCCGCGCGAACACGTGCGCGAGGTTCGAGCCGACGAACCCGCTGGCCCCGGTCAGGTAGATCCTCATGCCGGCTGTACCTCCTCGATCCGCACGGGACGACCCTCTCGCAGTGACCGCCCGGCCGCAAGCCCGATCACCAGCGGCGCGCGGGCGTCGACCGTCGACACCGGCGGCTCCTCGCCCCGCCTGACCGCCTCGATGAACGCCTGCCACTCGCGCACGTAGCTCGGGCAGGTAGCGCTCGAGGAAGAAGTACGGGTTCGGCGGTCGCCGCTCGCCCGCCGCGGTCAGCACGCTCCCGGTGTGCGCGCGGGGGTTCTCGGACACGGCCATGCCCGCCGAGCCGAGCACCTCGACTCGCTGGTCGTAGCCGTAGGCGGCGCGACGGGAGTTGTCGATCGCGGTCAGGCAACCGCTCTCGTGCACGAGCGTCACCAAGGCGGTGTCGATGTCCCCCGCCTCCGCGAACGACGGCTCGATCCGGAGCGCGCCCCGCGCGAACACCTCGACGACCTCGCTGCCGGTCACGAACCTGGCCATGTCGAAGTCGTGGATCATCATGTCGAGGAACAGCCCCCCCGAGCTCTTGACGTATTCAAGCGGCGGCGGCTCGGGATCGCGGCTCGAGATCCGCACGAGGTGGGGATCGCCCACCGCACCCGAGGCGACCGCCTCGCGGACCGAGGCATGGGCCGGGTCGAACCGGCGGTTGAAGCCGATCTGGAACGGCACCCCGGCGGCGTCGATCGCGCCGAGCGCGCGGTCGACCTCGGCCAGGTCGAGCGACACCGGCTTCTCGCAGAACACCGCCTTGCCGGACTGCGCCGCCGCAACCAGCAGATCGACATGGGTATCCGAGCTCGAGCAGATCGCGACCGCGTCGAGATCGGCGTCGAGGATCTCATCGACGCTTGCAGCCGCCGGGACCCCGAGCTCGGTGGCGACGCCCCGCGCGGCCGGCTCGTATGCGTCGTAGACGGCGCCGAGCGCCGCGCCGTGCACCTGGTGGGCCAGCAGCTCGGCATGCATCCGGCCGATCCGCCCGACCCCGATGATCCCGATCCGCAGCGGGGTCACGGCCGTGGTGGCGGTCACGACCGCACCTCCTCCCATCCTCCACTCTCGGCCGACCGCAGCAGCGCATCCTGCACGGCCGCGAACGCGAGCGCCTCCTCGAAGCTCGGCTCGAACGGCCGCCCCTCGGCGACCGCGGTGCAGAACTCGTAGTCCTCGATCGTGACCAGGTCCTCGAACCCGATCGTGTTGCCGCTGCCGGGAACGAAGATGCCGTGGTGGCCGAACCGGTCGCCGCCGAGCACCGTGGTGTAGCCCGAGCCGCGGTCCTCGGTGGCGCGGTAGACGCGGAGCTCGTTCAGACGCTCGAAGTTCCACCCGACCGCACCGCGCGTGCCGTACACGTCGAACGCGTTCTCGCTCTCGGGTCCGACCAGCGTGCGGCTGACCTCGAACGTGCCCCGCGCGCCCGACGCGAACGTACACAGCATCGCCGCGTAGTCCTCGTTGGTCACGGGCGTGCGCGGGTCCTCCGGCCGCCCCCGCCCATAGTGGCTCGCGCCGGCGCCCGGCGAGGGACGCTCGCGGATGAACGTGTCCACGATGCCGGTCAGCGCGGTGATCGGCCCGAGCAGCATGTGGGCGAGGTCGACGGCGTGGCTCATCAGGTCGCTGGTGACGCCGTAGCCGGCCTGGTCGAGCTGGAACCGCCACGAGTTGACGCCGAGCGGATCGGCGCCGTACATCGAGAAGAACCGCCCGCGGTAGTTGGTGATCTCGCCGAGGTCGCCGCTCGCGATCAGCTCCCGCGCGTAGCGCACGAGCGGCGCCCACCGGTAGTTGTAGCCGACGCCGCTGATCACGCCGGCTGTCCGCGCGGCCCTCGCCGCGCGCGCCACCTGCTCGGGCGTGCCGCCGACCGGCTTCTCGCAGAACACCGCCTTGCCGGCCTGAGCCGCCGCCTCGACGAGCTCGCACGTGGAACATGTTCGGCGCGGCGATGTAGACGACGTCGACCGTCGGGGTCCTCGATCACCGACTCCCAGGCCGCGGGTGGCACGCTTGAACCCGAACGAGTCGGTCGCCTGATCCAAGCGCGCCGCCAGGGGGTCGCTGCACGCGACGAGCTCGGCGTCGAACGCGCGGTTCTCGAACAGCGTCGGGATCCGCAGCAGCGAGCGCGTGTGGGCCTGGCCGAGCCAGCCGAACCCGATCACGCCGATGCCGAGCCGGCGGGTCGCCGCAGTCATGCCGGCGACCCTTCGAGCAGCTCCACGACCTCGCGCTCGTACGGCATCGCCTGCGAGCACAACAGCCGCGAGGCGACGATCCCACCGGCCGCGTTCGCGAACTCGACCGCGCGCTCGTGCGGCCATCGATTCAGCAGCCCGTGGCAAAGCGCGCCGCCGAACGCGTCGCCGGCGCCGAGCCCGCACACCACCTCGACCCGAGGCGGCGCGATCAGCCGTTCCCCCTCGTCACTGGAGAGGAGCACGCCGTCGCCGCCGAGCTTGACGATCGCGAGCTCGACGCCCCGCCCGCGCAACCTGGCCGCGGCCTCGTGCGGGTCCTCGGCGCCGACCGCGACCGCGCACTCCTCGCGGTTGCCGACCGCGATCGTCGCATGGTCGACGGCGGCGCCGATCCGCGCCGAAGCCTCCTCGCGCGAGCGCCAGAACGTCGGGCGGTAGTCGAGGTCGAGCACCGTGTGGCGCCTGCGTCCGCGGGCGCCGAGCATCCCCGCCACCGTCGACGCGCTCGGCTCCTGCGACAGCGCCCCGGCCGAGATCCACAGCACGGGCACGCCGGTGACCGTCGCCGCGTCGACGTCGCCGGGCCGCAGCTGGAAGTCGGGCACCGGCGGATCGCGGCGGAACAGCAGTTGCGGGTCCTCGGGCGGATCGAGCACTGCGAACGCCAGCGGCGTCACCGTGCCGCGCTCGACCCCTACAAATCGGGTGTCGACGCCGAAATCGCGCAGCTCCGCGAGCGCCACCGCGCCGAACGGGTCCTCCCCGACCTTGGTGAACAGCGCGCTCCGGTGGCCGAGCCGGGCGGCGGCGACGGCCACGTTCGTCGGGCTGCCGCCGATCGCCTTGCTGAAGCTCCGCGCCGCCTCCCACCCCGCGCCGACCTGATCGCAGTACAGGTCAATGCTGATCCGTCCGACGGTCAGCAGCTCGAGATCGCTCGCCATCGCTCAGGTGGAGCGGTTGACCCTCGGCGGCCGCCGCCTCCGCGGCCAGTTCCTTCGCGACCTCCTTGATGGACGGGTCGCCCGCACGCTGGAGCTCGTGGCTCAGCTCCTCGAGCTCGGCGCCGCCGGCCATCATCGAGGTCAGCTCCGCGATCGACGTCTCCGACTTGGCGTAGGAGCCGAGCATCCCGCCGCGCTTGAGCAACACGAACCGGTCGCCGACGGGATAGGCATGGTGCGGGTTGTGCGTGATGAAGATCACCGCTCGTCCCATCTCGCGGGCCTGGATCACGTACTTGAGCACGATCCCCGATTGCCGCACGCCGAGCGCGGAGGTCGGCTCGTCGAGGATCAGGACCTTCGCCCCGAAGTAGACCGCACGCGCGATCGCCATCGCCTGGCGCTCTCCACCCGACAGCGTTCCGACCGTCTGGTCCGGATCGCGGACGTCGATGCCCATCTTCGACATCTCTTCGCGCATGATCCGCTGGGCCCCCTTGATGTCCATCCGCTGGAGCGGGCCGCGGCCACGCGTCGGCTCGTTGCCGAGGAAGAAGTTGCGCCACACCGACATCAGCGGCACGGTCGCCAGATCCTGGAACACGGTGGCGATTCCGCGCGCCCGCGCCTCGCGCGGAGTCGAGAAGTTCACCACCTCACCCTCGGACAGCACCTCACCCTTGTCCGGCGTGTACACGCCGGAGAGGATCTTGATCAGCGTCGACTTGCCGGCGCCGTTGTCTCCGAGCACGCAGGTGACCTGGCCGGAGTAGACCGACAGGCTGATGTCCTCGAGCGCGTTGACGCTCCCGAAGTACTTCGAGATCGAGCGCACCTCGAGCGCCGGCGTGCCGTTCGTGTTCGGTTGCACCGCGGGCGCGTTCTCGCGTCGCCACGTTCATGTCTGATGCTCCCTCGCTCATCGCCGCGCCCTCAGTGCCCGCCGGTAGATCAACGTGTTGACGACCACCGCCAGGAACAGGATCACCCCAAGGAACGCGAAGTCCCACGAGCTGTCCCAGCCTGAATAGATCACGCCTTCGAACGCCATCCCGATGATGCAGGCGCCGAGCGCCGCGCCGATCGCCGAGCCGTAGCCGCCGGTGAGGAGGCAGCCGCCCACGACCGCCGCGATGATGTAGAAGAACTCGTAGCCGACGCCCTGCTCGGACACCGCCGAGGACGCCTGCGTGAACGAGATGATCCCGACCAGCGCCGCGGCCAGGGCGGTGCCCACGAACAGCAGGACCTTCGTCCGGTTCACGGGAACGCCGGTGTTGCGCGCCGCATTCTGCTCGCCGCCGGCCGCGAAGATCCAGTTTCCGAACACCGTGCGGCTGAGGATCCACGTGCCGACGATCGTCACCGCGATGAACCACAGGATCGCCGTCGAGTAGCCGCTCGGCAGCGATCCGCTCGAGAAGAACGAGCTGCCGAATATCGACTTCGCGCTGCTCAGCCCGGCCGGGTGCGCCTGCGTGACCGTGATCTGCGTGCTCCCGCTGTTGAGCAGCAGCACGCCACCGGTGCTCGCGCCGCGTAACACGAAGAACGTCGCCAGCGTGACGATGAAGCTGGGCAGCTTCGTCAGTACGACGATGTACCCGTTGATCAGCCCGATCACGGTGGCGAACGCCAGCGTTATGAGAATCGCAATCCAGGTGTTCACGTGCCACTTGCCGACGAGCAGCGCCATCACGATCGCGGTGACGCCGGTCATCACGCCCGCCGAGAGGTCGAACTCGCCGCCGATCATCAACAGCCCGACCGGCACCGCCACGATCCCGAAGAACGCCGCCTGGGTGCGTCCACGCGGCAATCCCGGTCTGCTTCAGCCACAGGTGATTCGAGCTCGCATCGGTGATCGCGAACAACACGAACACGAACACCGCCGCGAGCAGCGAGCCGAGCTCGGGTCGCCTCAGCGTCCGGGTGATTCGGCTGATGGGAGCCATCCGTTCGTCTGGCGCCGCCGGGGCGGGCGGCGTTGCTATCGGAGGTGAGGTGGCGCTCATGTGGGTGGGCGGGTCCTAGTCGGGGTGGCGCCGCCGGGCGGGACCTGACTCCCGCCCGGTGACCGTTCGTTGTGTGACTTGTGTTTCTCCGTCAGTCCTGTCCGGCCGCGATCGCCGCGGCGACCTTGCCGATGTTCGCGCTGGTCACCACCAGCGGCCCGCTGGCGACGGTCGTGCCACCGCCGACGCTCTGACCGTTGTCCTTGTTGTACAGGTACAGGAACACGACCGGCAGGTAGCCCTGCAGGTACTGCTGCTGATCGATCGCGAACGCCATCGAGTTGTTCTTGAGGTCCTGCTCGACGCCGGAGTTCAGGTCGAACGTCGCGATCTTCGGTTTGCTGGCCGGCGCACTGGTGACCAGTGCCGTCCCGATCGCGTTGTTGAGCGTCATCACCGCGTTGATCCCCGGGTGCGTCTGCAGATACGCGGTGACCTGGCCGATCGCCTGCTGCGGGTTCGACGCCGCGTTCGCCGTCGACAGGATCACCTCGGTGCAGGCCGGGCCCTTCGAGGGCGCGCTGCCGGTCTTGCACTGCGAACCGACTCCGAGCGCCATCGCGATTCCGTTGCACCGGTCGAGCAGATTCTGACCCGACTGGTGGATGACGCACAGGACATTCGTGGCACCGGCTTTCTTGAAGGCCGCGCCCGCGGCCTCGCCCGCGAGTTGCTCGGGCTGACCGACGCAGGTCAGCGCGCCGCTGGCGGCGATGTCCTGGTCGTCACAGCCCGCGTTGAGCAGCACGACCGGGATGCCGGCCGCGGCCGCCTTGGCCAGCGTTGGGTTCATCAGCGCGGGATCGTGGTCGGACACCGCCATGCCGTCCACCTTCGCGTTGATCGCGTCCTGGATCTGCGCGTTCTCGGCATTGTCGTCGGGCTCCGCCTGGCCCTGCTGCTGGGACCCGTAGGTCTCGGTGAGCGTGCACCCGAGGTCGGCGGCCGCGTCCTTGGCGCCCTTGTACACGACGCTCCAGAAGCTGCCGTTGTCACCGTGGGTGATCAGCGCGAACTTGTACGTGCATGGCTTACCGGTCGCCGCGATGTTCACCGCGCTGGTCGTCGTGCCGCTCTTGCTCGCGCTGCTGCTCGAGTTGCTGCTACCGCACGCCGCCACCAGCAGGGCCGCGACACCCACGGCGGCGACGATGCCGATAGTGCGAGGCAGTCGTCTCATCGATTGATCTCCTCCGTCGTCCGAGCCGAGTGGTGAAGGAAGGCGATGCTCTCGCGAGCGTCGCGCATCGGGCCGCCTGCCACCGTCGGCTCATCACCGGTGATGGCGGTGTCTTGTTCGAGCACGAGCCAGCCGCCGTACCCGTGAGCTTGCAGGGCGTCCATGACCTCTGCGATCCGCGCGTCGCCCTTGCCCAGCGGCAGGAACAGTCCGTTGCGCGTGGCGTCCACCAGCGATCGCCGGCCCGCCCTGAAATCGGCCGCGACGCTCGCGTCGACGTCCTTGAGATGTACGTGCACGACCCGGTCTCCGTGCCTGCGCGCGAACTGCACCGGGTCCGCCCCGCCGATCGTCAGATGCCCCGTGTCCAGGCACCAGCCCACCTCGACCACCTCCATCGCGCGCTCGACCTGCGCGTCGGTCTCGATCAGCGTGCCGGCATGAGGGTGCAGAGCCACCGTCAGCCCGTACTCCCCCACCAGCCGCTCGACCTCTCCCAGATGCTGCGCGACCAGCGACCAGCCCCGATCGTCGAGTTCCGCGGGCGCGCTCCACTCGAGGTCCTGAACCACGCCGATCACGAACATCCGGCCGCCGGCCTGCGCGATCAGGTCGGCCGCCGTGCGCGCCTGCGCGATCGTGCCGTCGAGCTCGGCCTCGTGGAGAACGAGCGGAACGAACCCGCCGACAAGCTCGAGCCCGTGGCGCTCGAGCTGGGCGGAGATGCTCGCCGGATCTTCCGGTAAGAACCCGACCGCTCCGAGCTCTGTGCCCCGTAGCCCGAGCTCCGCCATCTCAGACAGCACTGCATCGGGGGTCGGCATCACGCCCCACCCGGGAATCTCGCAGGCGCCCCATGAGATCGGGGCGCCGGCCAACCTCTGATCGGTCGGCGCACCGGCCAACCGCTGATCGATCGGCGCCGGGGAACGGGCGGTCCGCGCGTGCGTCTCGTGCATTGTGTGGCGTTCCTCTCTCTCCCGCGCTGCCTTAGATCGCTCTAACCATCCCAGGCGATTAGAGCGCTCTAACAGCGGGTCGCGCGACTATATCCCGCGGCTTCCGGTGAAGTCAAGGGCCGCGATTCGGAAACCTCGCTGAGCGCCCGTTTCGATGTAGAGCGCTCTAACGCGATTGCAATGTTGTCGCGCTCTAAGTATGTTCCACGCGCCATGCCACGATCAGCGCGCCGCCCCGCTGCGGCCCCTCACTCGCGACGCGCGCCGACCATGGAAGACGTCGCGCGCGAAGCCGGGGTGTCGCGCGCACTGGTCTCGCTGGTGATGCGAGAGCGGCCGAACGTCAGCAAGGAGCGCCGCCGGCGCGTGCTCGAGGTGGCGGCGCGGCTCGGCTACCGGCCGAACGCGATGGCACGGAGCCTGGCCAGCCGGCGGACCAAGACCATCGGCGTGATCCTCGACGACCTGCGCAACCCGTTCTTCGCCGAGATCGCCGGCGGGGTCGAGGAGCTGGCCTCCGAGCTCGGCTATCAGCTGCTGCTCGCTGCCGGCGGCCGGTCGTCCCGGCGCGAGCGCGCGGCGCTCGGCGCGCTGCTCGAGCACCGGGTCGGCGGGCTGATCCTGGTCAGCCCCCGAATGCCCGCCGGGGACATCGCGGCCGCCGCCCGCGAGGCGCCGTGCGTGATCGTCGGGCGCGGGCTCCGCCACGCCGACGCCGACAACGTGCTGATCAACGAGGCACACGGGACGGGGCTGGTGCTCGATCATCTCGTCGAGCTCGGGCACGAGCGGATCGCGCACGTCGACGGCGGCTCCGGCGCCGGCGGGCCGCAGCGCCGCTCGGCCTACCTGCGCGAGATGCGCTCACGGCGGCTCCGACGGCACGCGCTCGTGATTCCCGGCGACTTCACCGAGGAGGCGGGCATGAACGCCGCCGGCGAACTCCTGCGCCGGCGTGAGCTCCCCACCGCGATCTTCGCCGCCAACGACCTCGTCGCCGTCGGTCTGCTCGGAGGCTTCGACCGCGCCGGCGTCGACGTACCCGGCGACGTGTCGATCGTCGGCTACGACAACATCTCGATCGCCCACCTCGCGCACGTGTCGCTGACCACCGTCCATCAGCCGCGCGGCGAGATGGGCCGGCTCGCGCTCGAGCTGCTGCTCGACCGGATCGACAACCGCCGGCCGAACGAGGTCCGGCTGATCGAGCCCTCGCTGGTCATCCGCTCGACGACCGCGCCACCGCGGCACATCGGCGCGGCGTCGGTGCGGCGCCGCGATCGCGTGACGCCGTGGCCCGCGTTCCGGTGAGCTGATCCCGCACGCAGCGCGCCGGGTGGCGCGCATCGCGCCCGCAACTCGCTAGCTTTGTCCGCCGTCAAGCCCGCGCGCCGGCGCTGACGCCGGTCGTTCATCCCAAGGAGGTAGCCGTGCCCCAGGCAAGAAGCAGCGGTTCGAAGCCCGCCAGCTCTACCAAGCGCTCGACGGCCAGGAAGTCCACCGCGCCAGCAAATCCACAGCCGCCAAGAAGACGACGCGGAAGACCGCGTCCTCGGGCAGCACTGCACGGAAGCCCCGCGCGGCGCGCGCCACCGGGTCCGCGTCGTCGAGCTCGGCCGGCACCACGTCGAACGGCGCCACCGCCGCCGACCCGCGGCTCGAGGCCGTGGCCCAGCGGATCCGCAAGCTCAACGAGCGCATCATCGAGGAAGGCAAGTCCGCCGGCGAGGCGACGCTGTCGAGCTACGAGAAGGCGCTCAAGGCGATCGCGAGCTCCCTCGAGCGCGGGCCGGGCAAGAGTGACGTCGAGTGGATCTCCGCGCTCGCGACCACCCAGGCGAAGTTCATCCGCGACGTCACCACTGCCTGGACCGCGGCCGCGCGCGGCGTGCTCAAGTAAGAGCCTGCCTCTCAGCCTGTCGCAGCCTCGTTCGCATCCTCGACCGGGTGAGTAACGCCACCGGCGCGGTTGCGAGCACGGCGCCGGCCGCGGCGATCAGCCCGCCGGTGGGGTCGGCTGCGCGCGCGGCGAGACCGACGATCGGTCCGCCGAGCCCGACGCCGAGGTCGAAGTAGGCGAAGAACGCGCCCGCGGTGCGGCCGTGCCGGCTCGGCGGCACCGATGCCAGCGCCAGCAGTCCGAGCGACGGAACCGCGAGTCCCTGCCCGATCGCCATCACCACGAGCGCGAACACCGCAACCGGCGTGCTCGTGGTGACGGCCATCCCAGCCAGGCCGGCCGACTCGAGCGCGACCGCGACCGACAGCGTCCGCGGCGCGCCGAAGCGATCCGGGATGCCGGCCAGGATCGTCCGGCTCGCGATCACGCCCACGCCGAACACCGGGATCACCAGCGACCCGATGCCGGTGCCCTGCTCGGTCGCGGCGGCGGCGCCGAACGACAGCACCGCGACGTAGCCGAAGTTGACCAGCATCAATCCGAGGCCCGGACGGAGCGTGGCCCGCAGCGTGCTGCGCTGCTCGTCGGAGTCGGGCTCCTGTTCGTCAGCGGCCGGCTCGGGCACGACCCCGCGATCGGGCGATCTCCCAAGCACGGTGGCGCACCCGGCCGCCACCAGCGGCAGGATCGCCGCCGTGATCCATACGCGCGTGAGGTGGTCCTGACCGGACAGCGCCTGCGCCAACAGCGGGCCGATGGTCAACCCCGCGTAGTTCGCGAGCCCGACGTGTCCCATCGCGCGACCGCGACGCTCGGGGCCCGCCAGCCGCAGGAGCCACAGCACGGTCGCCGCCATCATCGCCGCCTCGCCCGCGCCGACCACGAGCCGGCTCACGAGCAGCAGGGGGAGCGAGTCGACGAACGCGGGCAGGGTCCCGACCGCCATCACGAGCGCCCCGGCGACCACGATCCGAGCGGGGCCGCGGTGATCGGCCACCCGCCCGGCCAGCGGTCGCCCGGCCGCGCCGGTGATCGCCGGCGCCCCGACGGCGAGGCCGACGATCACCGCGTCGCCGCCGAGCGAATGGACGTAGTCAGGGAGGATTCCGAGCACGGTCCCGAGCGCCGCGTAGCAGAGCACCGCGGTGCCGAGCACGATCAGGTATCTGGGTTGGGTGGAAGAGGTCACGTAAAGATGGTTACGCAACGACGTTTCGGCAGCCGTCGAAATGTTGGGACCCTGCTACAACGCCCTGCGTGCCGCAAGCCGTGATATTCGACATGGACGGGGTCCTGATGGACTCCGAGCAGCTGTGGAACCAATCCAAGCAGGAGGTCGTCCGCGACGTCGGCGGCCATTGGCGCGAGGACGCGCCGCGGGCGATGATGGGGATGAGCTCGCCCGAGTGGTCGCGGTACATGCACGACGAGCTGGGCATACCCCTTGACGAGCAGGAGATCAACCGAGCCGTGGTTGAGCGGATGGAGCAGCACTATCGCGAGCACCTGCCGCTGCTCCCGGGAGCGGTCGAGGTCGTCCGAGCGCTGCGGCGCCGGTGGCCGCTCGCGCTGGCCTCCTCCGCAAATCGGGAGATCATCGACTTCGCGCTCGACGCCGCCGGCCTCGCCGGCGACTTTCGCGCGACGGTCTCCTCCGAGGAGGTCGAGCGCGGCAAGCCCGCGCCCGACGTCTACCTCGAGGCGGCGCGCCGGCTCGAGGTCCCGGCGGATGGCTGCGTCGCGATCGAGGACTCGAGCAACGGCATGCGCTCGGCGGCGGCCGCCGGCATGGCGGTGATTGCGATGCCGAACCCGCACTACCCACCGGACGACGACGCGCTCGCACTCGCCGGGGCGTGCGTGCACATGCTCGCCGAGATCACGCCCGCGCTCGTCGAGCGGCTGCGCTGAGTCCCGCGCGCCGCGTTTCGGCGCGCGCCGCTAGCTCACGTCGAGGACCGCGCCACCGGGAATCGCCGCGATCAGCGCATCGGTGTCGGCCTCGAACACCGCGTGCGGCGTCCCCGCCGCGGACCAGACGGTCGCAAAGCGTCGCAGCGACTCGTCGATCAGCGTCTCGAGTGGCTGATCGTGACCAAGTGGCGGGATCCCGCCGATCGCGAACCCGGTCGCGGCACGAGCCTCGTCGGCATTGGCGGCACGGAGCCCCAGCCGCTTCGCGGCCACACGCCGGTCGCCGGCGCACAGCACCATCACCGGCTCCTCGTCGCGCATGAACACGAGCGACTTGACGATCTGGCCGACATCGCACCCGACCGCCACCGCGGCCTCCGGGGCCGTCCGCGCCGAGTCGGGCAGCATCACAACCGACACGTCGAGGCCGCGTTCGTGCAGCCGCTCCTGGAACCTCGCCGCCGTCGGGTGCACGCGCTCGACCGCTTAGGACCGGAGCTCGCCGGGGTCGAGGTCCGGCGGCATCTGGAGTTCCTGCGGACTGGCGGGGGTCTCGGCGTCCCACGAGACGAACGCCTCGCCGTCGCGTCCCTGATGTTCGGCCGCGCCACCGAGCGCGAGCAGGACCACGCGACCCGGGCCGTAGTTGACGAGCTGGCGCCGGAGGTCCGGCGCCACCCGGATCAGCTCACCCTCGGTGACCTCGGTCGGCTCTGACTCGACGACGAGCGTGAGGCGTCCCTCGAGCACCAGGTACACCTCCTCCTGGCGCTCGTGACGGTGGATCCGGCCCCGCTGGCCGGGCTGGAGCACGAGCTGGTTCATCCCGAACGAGGTCACCCCGAGCTGGCGGCGCAGCGGCAGGAACCGATCGCCGTAGTCCATGTCAAGTCGCGCTCGCGCAGTGCCCTCTTCCACGCCGACATCTTCGCACGCGCTCCGATGCGACTGAGAAAACCGCTCACTGTCAGCGGTTTTCTCAGTCGCATCCGATTCGCGCCGCCGTCACGCCTCCCGCATCGCCCGCGGCCAGATTCCCGACTTGCCGGGCGCGAGGATCCCGGCCGGGTCGAGCGCGTCCTTGAGCGTCTCGCAGAAGCGCCGGTAGGCGTGGTCCCCCCACGAGTACTGATCCTGGGCGAGGTCCATGAAATCGAGGTGGGCCCGGTACTCGCCGTAGCCGAGCTTGGCCGCATCGCGGACCAGACGGCGAGCCACGTCGTAGGCGGCGCGCGCCTGCGACTCGTTCTTGGTGTCGAAGATGATCAGCGTGATGTGGGCGAAGCTGCGCGCGTTGATCGGCAGCATCGCGGCGATGTAGTCGAGCCCGGCCTCGTGGATCATCCCGCGGAGCAGGTCGCGCAACGCCATCGCGTCGCGCCCGGTCAGCGGCGCGATCGGCGAGAACCCGATGTGCCCGCCCTCCTCGCCGCCGTACCAGGCGGTCATCGCGTTGATGTCGAGGCTGGGCACGCCACCCTGGACGCGCTCGGCCGGGTTCTCGAGGTTCGGGATGTCCTCGGGCGCGACCTTCGTCCCCCACACATCGGCGCCGATCCGCTCGAACGCCGCCTTGACCTTGGCGAACTTGTAATCGACGATCGCCTCGTCACCGTATAGCGCGGCCCGCATCAGCCACCGCCCCACTTCGAGGCCCCGAGCGAGGCGCTCCAACCCCTCATCGGGGATCGGCCCCTCACCCGTCCACCACTTCTCGCGCTGGGTGAACACCGCGCCGTACGCGACCGTATTCAGCACCTGCGGGACCATCCGGATCGTGTCGTCGAGCATCAGCGTCCGCAACGTGTCGATGAACGGGCCGAGGTCGTCGTCGTTCCACACCCGCACCCAGAACGGCATATACACCTCGGGATAGGGCATCAGCCACACGCCCATCTTGGTCACGATCCCGAACCCCGACTGCATGAACAGCTGATCCGGGGTCGGGCCGAGGCCGCGCTTGTAGAGATGCCATGAGCGGTTGCCCGGCATCGCGCCCATGCCCGTGCGCAGCACCTCGCCGTTCGCGAGCACCACCTCCATCCCGCACTGCATGCCGAAGTCCACGCCGTAGGGCATGTACGTGACGCCGTGGTCGAGCGTGTTCCCGATCACGCTCCCCCAGCCGACGTCGGCGACCGACAGCATCAGGCGGTGGCCGCCGGCCTTGATCGCCTCGTACAGGTCGAACCACCGCACGCCCGGCTCGACCTCGGCGTACCCGAGCTCCTCGTTGATCTCGAGCACGCGGTTCATCCGCCGCAGCGACACGATCACCGATCCCCGGACGCGGGGAGCAGGCCCCCCGTAGCCGTTGTTGCGGCCCTGGCCGAGCGTCCACAGCGGCACCCCGTGGCGGCCGGCGATCCGGACCACCTCCTGGACCTCCTCGACGGTCTCGGGCATGACCACGGCCGACGCCACGTACTCGTCCCATGAGCCGTGCTGGAACGGATCGCGCCACTCGCGCAGCTCGTCCTCGTCGCTGACGACGCGCTCGGCGCCGAGCAGCGCCGTGAAGTCACCTACGCTCGCGGACAGCCGCTCGGGTGATACCGCTGTAGGGACGATCGTGGCCACGGGAACTCCTCCTCGTCTGAAACCAGGTGTCCCGCCGACCCTATCCGCGGGCAGGCGCCCCGTCTATGAAACGGGCGCTGCCGGTGCTGTCGATTCGCGCACGACCAGCTTGGTCTCGAGCTGGACGTGGAGCGCCTCGATCCGCTGGTTCTGGAGCTGCCGGACGAGCAGGTTCACCGCCATCCGCCCCATCTCGGCCAGCGGCTGGCGCACGGTCGTGAGCGGCGGCGTGACGATCGAGGCCTCGAACGTGTCGTCGAAGCCGACCACCGACAGCTGCTCGGGGATGCGAACGCCCCGCAGCCGCGCCGCCTGCATCACGCCGATCGCCAGCATGTCGTTGAACGCGAAGATCGCCGTCGGCGGCTCGGGCCGGTCGAGCAGCGAAAGCGCCGCCTCGACGCCGCCCTCGGCGTGGAAGTCCGATTCGACCACGAGCTCGGGGTCGGGCATCACGCCGGCTGCCGCCAACGCGCCCCGGTAGCCGCGCAGCCGCTCTTCGGTGGCGATCCAACCGCGCGGGCCGGTGATCGCCGCGATCCGCCGGTGCCCGAGCGACAGCAGATGCTCGACCGCCTCGCTCGCCCCCGATGAATGGGCGGCCGACACCGTCGGAACCCGTTCGTCGAGCGGCCGCAAAGGGTCGGCGATCACGAACCGATAGCCGTGATCGTGAAGCGCCGCAAGCTCCTCGGGGGATTCCTCGGGCAGGATCAGGAGCGCGCCGTCGGTCGTCCCTTGCATCAGCCGCTCGAGCAGCGACACCTCGCGATCGTGCTCGTGATGGGTCCGGCACAGGACCATCCGCATGTCCTGCTCGTACAGCGCCTCGCCGGCGCCGTCGAGGATCACCGCGAAGTAGGAGTGGTGGACGACCGGCGTGGTCACGCCGACCAGCCCGGTCCGCCCCGCCGACAGTCCGCGCGCGGTGCGGTTGGTGCTGTAGCCGTGCTCGCGGACGACGCGGAGTACGGCCTCGCGGGCCTTATCGGACACCTCGGCGCGACCGTTGATCACCCGCGAGACGGTCGCGGTCGAGACGCCGGCGAGGTCCGCCACCTGGCGGATCGTCAGCCGGTTGCCACGGCCGTTCTCGGGACGGGTGATGGAATTCATACGGTGAATTGAGTCATCGATTTCTGAAACGTTACACGCCTTGTCAACCCATGGTCTCCAACAACGTTCCAACGCCGCAGCCTCAAGATACGAGAAAAATTCATATGAAACAAGCCTTGACACGGCCGAAACTGTTCCGGTAACGTTTTCATCGGTCGAGTCGGGCCGTCTAAGACGCCGACCGACCCCGAGGGACACGAGAGGAGCAAGCAGCGATGTTGTTCATTACCCGCCGGCTGGCGTTCTACGTCGTCGCGGCGTGGGTGGCGATCACGGTCAACTTCGCGATCCCGCGCGTGATGCCGGGCAACGCGGTCGACACGCTGCTGGCCAAGTACCCGACACTCGACGCGAACTCGCTGCACGCGCTGCAGGCGGAGTTCGGCACCCAAACGCACGGCAGCCTGATCAGCCAGTACCTCACGTACCTCGGCGACCTCGCGCACGGCAACCTCGGGACGTCGGTCAACCTGTATCCCGCCAAGGTCACGACGGTGATCGCGCAGACGCTGCCGTGGACGCTGATCCTCGTCGGCACCGCCACGGTCATCAGCTTCCTCCTCGGCACGCTCCTCGGGATCCTCGCCGCGTGGCGGCGCGGCGGCTGGCTCGACCGCACGCTGCCCGCGTTCACGTTCCTGCAGGCGACGCCGTACTTCTTCCTCGCGCTGATCGTGATCGAGCTGTTCGCGGTGAGCTGGGGCCTGTTCCCGTTCGGCCAGGGTTACAGCCTCGGTCTGTCTCCCGGCTGGAACTGGTCGTTCATCTCGAGCGCGGCCTACCACTCGGTGCTGCCGGCGCTGACGATCATCGTCACCTCGATGGCCGGCTGGATGCTCCAGATGCGGAACGTGATGATCACGACCATCGCCGAGGACTACGTGCTGGTCGCGCAGGCCAAGGGTCTCGCTCCCCGGCGGGTGATGTTCACCTACGCCGCTCGCAACGCGATCCTGCCCAACCTCGCCGGGTTCGCGCTGTCAATCGGCTTCGTGGTGGCGGGCGCGCTCGTGATGGAGATCGTGTTCTCCTACCCGGGCATCGGATTGACCCTCTACAACGCGGTCACGTCCGACGACTTCCCGCTGCTCCAGGGCATCTTCCTGGTGATCTCGTTCTCGGTGCTGCTCGCGTGCCTGCTCGCCGACATCGTCTACTTCTTCGCCGACCCGCGCACGCGGACCAGGGGCGCGTTCTGATGTCGGCCATCGCAGCCGGGATCGATCCGCTCCCCGACGGCACCGAGCAGCTCCCGCCGGCCGTGATCACGCGCAAGCGCGGTTGGCTCCGGCGCCTCCCGGGAAAGGCCAAGGTCGGCGCGGCGATCCTCGGCCTGTTCCTCCTGATTGCGGTCATCGGACCGACGATCGCCCCGTTCGACCCGACCGCCAGCACACCCGGCCAGGCGCTCCCGCTCGGCCCGACCACCACCCACCTGCTCGGCACCACGGCCACCGGCCAGGATGTGCTCTCGCAACTGCTCGTCGGCACCCGCTCAACGGTCGTGCTCGGATTGCTGACCGGGCTGATCGCGACCCTCCTGGCGGTTGTGATCGGGATGTCGGCGGGCTTCCTCGGCGGCGCCTCCGACGAGGGCCTGTCGCTGCTCGCGAACGTGTTCCTGGTCCTGCCCGCGCTCCCGCTGCTGGTCGTGATCCTCGGCTACCTCCCACACTCGGGCGAGCTTCCGACCGCGATCGTGTTGAGCGTGCTCGGGTGGCCGTGGGGAGCACGCGTGATCCGCGCCCAGACCCTGTCGCTGCGCAACCGCGATTACGTCGCGGCCGCGCGCGAGTCGGGCGAGAGCAGCTGGCGGATCGTCTTGTTCGAGATCTTCCCGAACGAGATCGGACTGATCGCCGCGAGCTTCGTCGGAACAGTTCTGTACGCGATCCTGACCTCGGTGGCGCTGGCGTTCCTCGGGGTCGCGAACCTGTCGAGCTGGAGCTACGGGACGATGCTCTACTGGGCGCAGAACGGCAACGCCGTCCAGCTCAATGCGTGGTGGTGGTACGCCCCGCCGGGGATCTGCGTGGCGCTGCTCGGGATGAGCATGGTGCTGCTGAACTTCGGGCTCGACGAGCTCGGCAACCCGCGCCTGCGGGCGACGGGCAGCGTGCGAGTCGGGCGTCGCACGTGGCGGCCGTCGGACCCGACGCCGGTACTGCGTGACGAGCGGCAGGAGCTAGCGTGAGTGCGGTGAGTGACACCAGCGCTCACCGCCCCGAGGCGGCGGCCCTCGAGACGCAACAGCCCGTGCTCGACATCCGCGACCTGTCGATCGCTTACAGATCGGAGGCCGGCGACGTCCGCGCGGTCCGGGACGTGTCGCTCGCGCTCAACCCGGGCGAGGTCGTGGGCCTCGCCGGCGAGAGCGGCTGCGGCAAGTCGACGCTCGCGTACGGCTCGATCCGGCTGCTGCGCCCGCCGGCGGTGATCACCGCCGGCAGCGTCACCTACCACGGGCGGCGAGTCGGCCCCGCCGGGGTGGACGTGCTTGCGGCAAAGCCCGAACAGCTCCGCGCGCTCCGCTGGCGCGAGATCGCGATCGTGTTCCAGAGCGCGATGAACTCGCTCAACCCGGTGCTGCGCGTGCGCGATCAGTTGCTCGACGCGGTCGGCGCGCACCTCCCTCTCAGCGACGAGCAGCGACACGCAAGGACCGTCGAGCTGATCGAGATGGTCGGGATCCCACGCGCCCGCCTCAAGAGCTACCCGCACGAGCTGTCGGGCGGCATGCGCCAGCGCGTGATGATCGCGATGGCGCTCGCGGCCGAGCCCGAGGTCGTGATCATGGACGAGCCGACGACCGCGCTCGACGTCGTGGTGCAGCGGGAGATCCTGTCCGAGATCTTCGAGCTCAAGGACCGTCTCGGCTTCTCGGTTCTGTTCATCACCCACGACCTGTCGCTGCTGCTCGAGATCGCCGACCGGGTCGTGATCATGTACGCGGGCCAGGTCGTCGAGTCCGGCGCCCGCGAACAGATCCACGTCCGCGCTGCCCATCCATACACCAAAGGCCTGCTGACCTCGTTCCCGAAGCTGCACGGACCGCGCGTGAAGCTGTCGGGGATTCCGGGCTCGCCCCCGGATCTGCGCGGGGCGCTGACCGGCTGCCCGTTCATCCCGCGCTGCAGCTTCTCCACCGACGCCTGCGCCACGGTGGACATGGCGCTCGCGCCAGTCGAGCCCGACCACCTGACGGCGTGCCCGTTCGACACGGCCGCGCCCGCGGCCGCTCCGGCCGCTCCGGCCGCTCCGGCCGGTGTCCCGGCGACGGCATCGGCCACCGGCGACGCCGCCGGGCCGGTGGCGCTCGCGGCGGTCGATCTCGACAAGCAGTACCGCGTCGGCCGCGGCTCGTTCGTCCACGCCGTCCGCGGCGTCTCGCTCGAGCTCCGCCGCGGTTCGGTGATGGCGCTGGTCGGCGAGAGCGGCTCGGGCAAGACCACCGTGGCGCGCCTGCTGGCCGGTCAGGAACGCCGCTCCGGCGGGCAGATCCTCCTCGACGGAGCAGCCGATCGACCCCTCGGCGCGGCGCGGCTTCCGCGCTTACAAGGGAGCGGTCCAGATGGTCTTCCAGGACCCGTTCGCGTCGCTGAACCCGCTCCACACGGTCCGCTACCACCTCGAACGCGCGCTGCGGATTCACGCGGACCGCAGCGGCCGCACCGCGAGCGCGCAGGAGCTCGACAAGCTGCTCGAGCAGGTGCGCCTCAGCCCGGCGGCGCACTTCCGCGACGCCTATCCGCACGAGCTCTCGGGCGGACAGCGCCAGCGCGTCGCGATCGCGCGGGCGCTCGCCGCCGCCCCGCGGGTGCTGCTCGCCGATGAGCCGGTGTCGATGCTCGACGTCTCGATCCGGCTCGAGATGCTCGACCTCATCGATCAGCTGCGCCAGAACCTCGACCTCGCCGTGTTGTACATCACGCACGACATCGCCTCCGCCCGCTATTTCGCGGACGAGATCCTCGTGATGTACGCAGGGGAGATCGTCGAGCGCGGCCCCGCCGAGCAGGTGACACAGGCGCCAAGCCACGAGTACACGCGCCTGCTGATCGCCTCGGCGCCCGACCCCGACGCCTTTGGCCGCCAATTGCCCGCCCGAAGGGAGGATCGAGCGATGAGGTGATCGCAACGATCGCGGGGTTGCGCGACCAACGCAACGCCGCAAGCGGGTTGGGCCTTACGGGCCCTTAAAGCCCCGCGCCCCCGGCATCACCCGGGGGCACGTGGACCGTCTACATACGCGACACGGCCCTGGCCAGAACCAGGGGACGTGAATGTCTACATACGCGACATGGCTCTTTTATCAGAGAGAAGGTGTACTCCTCGATGAAACGATGGATCAAGCAACAGAGTTGGCTGGCTGCGTGCGCCGCATTCGGCGCCGCGGCACTGATCGCCGGCTGCGGCGGGACCTCCAGCTCCTCCTCGGCCGCCGGCGGCTCGAGCGGGCACGCGACCGGCGGCTCCTCGGTGCTGACCGTGGAGTCGAGCCAGCAGAACGCGATCACCCAGAACTTCAACCCATTCATCCAATCGTCCGCGGCGTCGCTGCTCGGCGCAACGTCGCTCGTGTACGAGCCGCTGCTGCAGACCAACGCGATCAAGCCCGGCCAGTACTACAACTGGCTCGCCACCGGATACAGCTGGTCGAACGGCGGAAAGTCGATCACGTTCACGATCCGACCCGGGGTGAAGTGGTCTAACGGCACGCCGATGACCGCGGCTGACGTCGCGTTCACCTTCAACATGCTCAAGAAGTACCCCGATGTCAACAACACCGGGCTGGCCGTCGGGAGCGTGAGCTCGAGCGGCAACCAGGTGACGCTCAACTTCTCCTCGCCCCAGTACGCCAACCTCCAGAACATTGCCGGCCAGACGTACATCGTCCCGGCATCGGTCTGGAGCAAGGTCGGCGATCCTGGCAAGTACGCCGACCCGAGCCCGGTCGGCACCGGCCCCTACACGGTCTCGCAGTTCAGCTCCCAGGGGCTCACGTTGAAGGCCAACCCCAGCTACTGGGGCGGGAAGCCGGCCGTCTCAACGGTCCAGTTCCCGACCTACGCCTCGTCCAACACGGCGCTGGCGGCCCTCCAGACCGACCAGCTCCACTGGGCGGGCAACTTCATCCCGGGCGTGCAGCAGGTGTTCGAGGCGGGCCACGCCGACCACCACACCTGGTTCGTGCCGATCCAGACCAACAGCCTGGAGCCCAACCTGACGAAGTTCCCGACGAACCAGCCCGCGGTGCGCAAGGCGATCAGCCTGGCGATCGACCGCACGGCACTGAGCCAGCAGGCGGAGGGCGGCATCGAGCCGCCGGTGTCCAACGCCAGCGGGCTGACGCTGCCGATCTTCCAGCAGTTCCTGTCGCCCTCGGTGGCGAACACGACGCTCAACGCACACTCCGACATCGCGGGGGCCAAGCAGGTTCTCGAGCAGGCTGGTTACGTGATGGGGTCCGACGGCTTCTTCCGCACCAAGTCCGGTCAGAAGCTGTCGCTCGACATCACCAACCCGTCCTCGTTCAGCGACTACGCGACCGGCGACCAGCTGATCGCCGGCTGGCTGCGTAAGGCGGGCATCGACGCCACCTTCGTCGGGCAGTCGGTGACCGCCTGGTCCTCCGACATCGCGACGGGGAACTTCCAGCTCACCTCGCACTGGTCGCAGACCAGCGTCTCGCCCTATCAGCTCTACAACGACTGGCTCAACAGCGCCCAGGCGACGAACAACGCGGCCGGCGACTACGAGCGGCTGAAGGACCCGAACGTTGACGCGATGCTGAACAAGCTGGCCGGCGCGAGCACGGTCGCCGAGCAGCAGGCGGACGTGGCTCCGATCGAGCAGTACGTGGCCCAGAACCTCCCGATCATCCCGACCGTCTACGGCGTGGTGTTCGACGAGTACAACACGGGCAAGTTCACCGGATGGCCGTCGGCGAGCAACCCGTACGAGTCGGGCAGCCCGAACACGCCCACCAATGAGGTCGTGATCCTGCGGTTGCGGCCCATCAGCTAGGGCCTCTCCCCCGCTAGGGCCTCCACCCCCAAGCGCCCGCTTCCCGTGTCCTCTCACGCGGGGAGCGGGCGCCGCCTACCGAAACTTCGATCAGATCAACTAGGAGAACCACATGAACGGGATCTCAGACGACGGTGCATCCGGCGCCCGCCGGTTTCCACCCGGCTTCATCTGGGGCGCATCGACCTCGGCCTACCAGATCGAGGGGGCGGTCGAAGAAGACGGCCGCGGCCGCTCGATCTGGGACACGTTCAGCCACACGCCGGGCAACGTGCACGGCGGCGACACCGGCGACATCGCCTGTGACTCCTACCACCGCTCCGAGGTGGACCTCGAGCTGCTGAGCGCGCTCGGCGCCGGCGGCTACCGGTTCTCGATCGCCTGGCCGCGCGTGCAGCCGACCGGCAGCGGCCGGGCCAACCAACGCGGGCTGGACTATTACCGGTCGCTGATCGAGGGCCTACGCGATCGCGACATCGTCCCCCTGGCCACCGTCTACCACTGGGAGCTCCCGCAGGAGCTCGAGGACGAGGGCGGCTGGGCCAACCGCGACACCGCCAACCGGTTCGCAGAGTACGCGGAGCTGCTCGCGCGCGAATTCGGTGACCAGGTCGGCATGTGGATCACGCTGAACGAGCCCCAGGTATCGGCCAGCCAGGGCTACCGGATCGGCACGCATGCGCCCGGAAAGACCGACATGGGGCTGGCCGCGGCCGCCACCCATCACCTGCTGCTCGGCCACGGGCTGGCGATGCAGGCGATGCGAGCGGTGCTGCCCGAGGGCGGGCAGGTCGGGATCGCGCTCGACCTCCATCCAATCCGCGCCGCCGGCGAGCACGCCGCCGACGCCGCGGCGGTCGCCGACGCCGAGCAGAACCGGATCTTCCTCGAGCCCGTCCTGCACGGCTCCTACCCGGGGCTGGCCCGAGCCGAAATGCTGCCGCCGCCGGCGCTGATCGAGCCCGGCGACATGCAGCTGATCTCGGCACCGGTCGACTTCCTCGGCGTCAACTACTACTCCCCGCACTACGTCCGCCTCGGCGACTGGGACGACCTGCGCCGGGACGAATCTCCGCTCGCCGGCCATCCGGGCGTCGTCACCTACCTGCCCGCCGACCTTCCCCACACGGTGATGGGCTGGATCGTCGAGCCCGACGGCCTCTACGACACGCTCCGGGCGCTCAACCGAGAGGCGCCGGGACTACCGCTGTACATCACCGAGAACGGCTGCGCCGCGGACGACTACGTCGACCCGGAGGGGCGGATCAACGACTTCGACCGGGTCGAGTACCTGCACGGCCACTTCGACGCGGCGTGGCGCGCGATCCGCGACGGCGTCAACCTCGCCGGCTACTTCGTGTGGTCGCTGCTGGACAACTTCGAGTGGGCGCGCGGCTACCAGCGCCGGTTCGGGCTGTACTTCGTCGACTTCGGCACGCAGCGGCGGATCCCAAAGGCGAGCGCGGGCTTCTACTCGGTCGTGGCAAGCACGAACGCGCTGCCCTCGCCGTCCGGCAACGGCGCCGTCGGAGACCACATGCTCGCCGCCGCGGAAGCTTCCGGCTGACGCGGCGTGCGCTCTACGCTGCCCGCGCCACCGGCTCGGCGGCCAGCTCGTCCTCGCCGCGCTCGAGCGACGCCAGGAAAGCGTCGACGACGGCGGGGTCGAACTGGGTGCCGGCGCAGCGGATGATCTCCGCGCAGGCGGTGGCGGCGGGCATCCCGGCGCGATACGGGCGGTCGGCGATCATCGCCTCATAGGCGTCGGCGACCGCGAGGATCCGCGCCTCGAGCGGGATCTCCTCGCCGCCGATCCCCTTGGGGTAGCCGCGGCCGTCGACCCGCTCGTGGTGTGCCCTGACCCAGCCGGCGATGTCGCGCATGCCGGCGTGCTCGAGGATGCGCGCGCCGATCTCCGGATGGCGCACGATCTCCTTCCATTCGGTCTCGTCGAGCGCGCCCGGCTTGTGCAGGATCGCGTCGGCGATCCCGAGCTTGCCGAGATCGTGGAGCACGCCGGCGGCGTGGATCCGCTCTACCCGGTCCGGGGGCAGGCCGAGTTCGTTCGCCGTGTGCCGGGCGTACTCCCCGACGGTGCGCGAGTGTCGAGCGGTTCCGGCGTCGCGCAGGTCGAGAGTTTCGGCGAGCAGCATCACTGCAGCCAAGCGTAGTTCGGCCGATTGCCGCTCCAGCGCGTCCCCTCCCGCAATTGCGCGATGGGCCTGCTCGACGGCCAGTCCGGCCTGGTCGGCCACCGCCATCAGCACCGCGATCTCGGCGTCGTCGGGGCGGCGGCCGTGGAGCGGCTGGTCGAGCGACACGATCCCGACGATCTCGCCCGCCGCGCCGCGCAGCGGCAGCATCAGCATGTCCTCGGGGTGCCATCCGTCGGGGCCGGGCGCCGCCGCCGCCGGAGGTGTCCACACGGCCGACTCGTCATCCCACTCGTACGTCCCGGCGGGGAGCCAAAGCGCGCCCTCGCGCATGTACTCGGAACGCATCAACGCCTCCCACTCGGACCAGCTGCTCGCCGTCCCGAGCAGGGACTGCCGCGCCTCCTCGTCTCCGTCGACCACCAGCACCCGCATCTGCTCGCCGTCGTCGTCCAGCAGGTTGATCGCCACCACCTGAAACGAGAGCTCCGAGCGGATCGTGTGCGCGAGCGCCTCGAGTACCGGCAGGACGCCGGCCCCGGCCACCGCGGCCCGTGACAGCGCGAGCATGCTGCGCAGGTGGCGCGGGACCGCGCCCTTCTCCGCGTCGACCCGCTCGCGTGACCCGACGGCCGGCGGCTCTGACTCGGTGGCGGCGACCACGAGGTTGCGGCCCTCGTGCTTGGCCGCATACAAGGCGGCGTCGGCGCTCGTGAACAGGGCGCCGTAGTTGGCGTGCCCGGCGGCGACGCCGATCGAGACCGTGAGGACGGCGCCGATCCCGAGCGGATGGGGCAGCGCGGCCGCCTCGACCGCCGCCCGCACGCGCTCGGCGGCTGCCAGCGCGTCGGCTACGCCCGTGCCCGGCAGCACCAGCAGCAGCTCCTCGCCACCGAACCGGTACGCCATGTCCCCCCCACGCAGGCACCCGCGGATCGTCGCCGCGATCGCGCGCAGCGCCTGGTCGCCGGCGAGATGGCCGAGCTCGTCGTTGTAGGCCTTGAACCGGTCGACGTCGATGAGCGCGAGTGCCAGCGGGTCGCCGCGCTCCTGGTGGCGCGCCTCGAGCCCGGGCAGTTCGTCGGCCAGCGCGCGCCGGTTGCGCATCCCGGTCAGCGGATCACGGCGCGAGTCCTCCAGCAGCTGCTCGTTGAGCCGGGCCAGCTCTGCCTCGCGGTCGGCAAGATCAGCCAGCGCCGATCGCTCGCGGCTGAGCAAGCTGCGTAGCCGGCGCTCGAGCAGCGCGCTGCGAACCACGAGCGCGCTTCCGCAGAACAGGAGTCCCGCGTACAGAATGAAGGCAACGGCGTTGGGCGCATGCTGCAGGCGCGCCCGCAGCAGCGCCGCCAGCAGCAGCAGGAACAGCACGGCCGGCAGGATCCCGCCACGCAGTCCGGGCTCGTTGACCGGGGCCTCGGCCTCGGGGCGACGGGCCGCGAGCGCTCCGCCGGCGCCGATCGCCAGCAGCCCGAGCAACCAGATCGGATCGAGCCACGTCCCGCCCGAGATGTACGTCTGATCGAGCAGCCGCGCGCTCCACATGATGAACGCGCACGCCTCGAACATGATCCCGCCGAGCACCAGACGAGACCCCGCCGAGCGAACGTTGGTGAGGGCGCCGCCGATCAGCGCCTGCAGCGCCAGCACGGCCGCCGACACATACAGCGCCGGGTACACCAGCGCCGACAGCCGCTGGGCGATCGGCAGCATCGAGGCGCCGGCGTCATGCCACAGCAGGGCGTACGTAAGGGCGGCCGCGGCGGCGATCACCGGCAGGATCTCGGCGGCGCCGACGATCAGTAGCGCGCGGGACCGCGTCCGCAGCCGGACCAGGCTGAGCACCATCACCAGCGCGAACGCCCACCAGCCGAGATCGGCCAGGTTCGGCGACGACGGCGTGCCGATGATTCCGAACGCGTCCCAGCCGAGTTGGCCGAACAGCCAGCACGCGGTCGCGGCCGCCCACAGCGTCCAATGGCCGCGGTTCGCCGCCGCGGCGGCCCGCCGCCCGAGCAGCGTCCCGGTGAGCGCGCTGACCGCCGCCGCCGTCCAGGCGACGTCCCACCAGAAGCCCGCGGAGGCGAAATGGCCGGCGACCATCGCGACCACGGCGACGATCGCCGGGGCCAGCACCGGCCACGGCGCCAGGCGTGCGGGGCCGGTTGTGCGAACGTTTTTCATCCATTTCGGTAATCGGCCGATGCCCTGGCTGCTGAACGCGGACCCCGGCCCCGCCGACGCATCTTTGAGTAGGATTTGTGGCGGTTTGCGGCGAGATCCGGGCGCCGGCAACTGATTCTGCGTGGATAACGCGCCACGCCCCACCCCCAACCGGGGTCGTGGCCGATGATCCACGCCTACTGTGGACCACGCGCCAAGCCCCCCGTGCGGCCGGAGGATTGGCGCAATATCCACATTGGCCCGGGAGTCCGACGATCGCCGGCGGCCGCACCGCCGCCCGGCCCAGCCGCGCCGCCCGCGCCGCCCGCCCAGCTCAGCCAAGCCCGGCCAAGCCCGGCCCAGCCGGCCGGCCCCAGCCTCAGCCTTCGGACGACGCGATCGCCGCCTGCGCCGCCGCGATCCGCGCGATCGGCACCCGGAACGGCGAGCACGACACGTAGTCAAGCCCGGCGTTGTGGAAGAACGTGATCGAGTCCGGATCGCCGCCGTGCTCGCCGCAGATCCCGAGCTTCAGGCCCGGATGCGCCTCGCGACCGACCCACGCGGCCAGCCGTACCAGCCACCCCACCCCGGGGCTGTCGATCGTCTCGAACGGCGAGCGGTCGACGATCTTCCGCTCGATGTAGGTCGGGATGAACTTCGACTCGACGTCGTCGCGCGAGAACCCGAGCGCAGTCTGGGTCAGGTCATTCGTCCCGAACGAGAAGAAGTCGGCGTGCTGAGCGATCAGGTTCGCGATGAAGCACGCCCGCGGCAGCTCGATCATCGTCCCGACCGTGTAGTCCTCGCGCTCGCGCATGCCGTGCTCGTTGCCCACCGCGACGACCAGCTCGCGGGCGATCTCGAGCTCGTGCTCGTAGGCCACCAGCGGGATCATGATCTCGGGATGGGGCGGCTCGTCGACCGCCTTGGCCGCGCGCATGATCGCGTGGACCTGCATCTCGTAGATCTCCGGGTACAGGATCCCGAGCCGGACCCCGCGAGTGCCGAGCATCGGGTTCCCCTCGTGGATCTCCTCGACGCGGACGAGCAGCTTCTCGAGCTCGTCGAGGTCGTCGGTCACCTCGATCCGGGCCCGCTCGACCTGCGCCCGCAGCTCGGGCAGGTTCGGGAGGAACTCGTGCAGCGGCGGGTCGAGCAGGCGGATCGTCACCGGCAGCCCCTTCATCGCCTCGAACAACCCGACGAAATCCTCCTCCTGAAGCGGGAGCAGCTCGCCCAGCGCCGCGCGCCGGCCCTCGCGGTCATCAGCCATGATCATCGCCCGCATCTTCGGCTGGCGGTCCTCGGCCATGAACATGTGCTCGGTCCGGCACAGCCCGATCCCCTCGGCCCCCAGCTCGCGCGCCCGCACCGCGTCGCGCGGCGTGTCCGCGTTGACGCGCACCCCGAGCCGGCGGAACTCGTCCGCCCACTCCAGAACGGTGTCGAACCGCTCGTCGAGCTCGGGCTGGAGCAGCTTCGCGCCCGCCTCGACGACCGTCCCCTCGGAGCCGTCGATCGCGATCTTGTCGCCGGCCTTGAAAACCTGGCCGTCGATCGTCAGCTCGCCCGCGTCGAGGTCGACCGCGACCGCGGCGCCGGTCACCGCCGGGACCCCCATCCCGCGGGCCACCAGCGCCGCGTGCGACGCCTTCCCGCCCTCGGAGGTCAGGATGCCCTTGGCGGCGTGGAAGCCGGCGACGTCGTCGGCCTCGGTGAACGGCCGGACCAGGATCACGTCCTTCCCGGCCGCCGCCTCCGAAACCGCGTCGGCCGCGGTGAACACGATCTCGCCCGCGGCCGCGCCGGGCGAGGCCGCGACCCCGTGCGCCAGCACGTCATAGCCATCGCTGCGGTCGAACGTCGGATGCAGCAGCGCATCCAAGCCATACGCGTCGATCGTGCGCAGCGCCTCTTTCCGCGTCAGCAGCCCCTCGGATACCGCGTCGACCGCGAACCTCACCGCAGCCTGCGCCGGCCGCTTCGCGTTGCGGGTCTGGAGCATGTACAGCTGCCCCTCCTCGACCGTGAACTCGACGTCCTGCATGTTCTTGTACTCGGCCTCGAGCGTGCGCATGATCTCCATCAGCTGAGCGTGCGCCTCGGGCATCACGTCGGCGAGCTCGGAGATGTCGCGCGGGGTGCGGACCCCGGACACCACGTCCTCGCCCTGCGCGTTGACCAGGAAGTCGCCCGACGGCTCCGGCGCGCCGGTCACCTCGTCCCGGCTGAAGGCAACGCCCGTCGCCGAGTCATCGCCCTTGTTGCCGAACACCATCTGCTGCACGTTGACCGCCGTCCCCCAGTCGTCGGGGATCCGGTTGATCCGCCGATAGGAGATCGCGCGCTCGCCCGTCCACGAGTCGAACACCGCCAGGATCGCGCGGCGCAACTGCTCCTGCGGATCCTGGGGAAAGTCGTAGAAGCCCTTGAACACCTCGACCAGCTTCTTCAAAGCGTCCGCCGACAGCGACGCGTCCGTGTCGACCCCGGCGTCGCGCTTGGCCGCCGCCAGTGCGTCCTCGAACCGCTTGCCCTCCACGCCCTCGACGACGTTGCCGAACATCTGCACCAACCGCCGGTAGGAGTCCCACGCGAACCGCTCGTTGCCGGTCACCCCCGCCAGCCCCAGCACCGACCGGTCGTTCAGCCCGACGTTGAGAATCGTGTCGAGCATCCCCGGCATCGACTCGCGTGCGCCGCTGCGGACCGACACCAAAAGCGGATCCTCGTCGTCTCCGAACCGCTTCCCGGCACTCTCCTCGAGCCGCCCGAGCGCGTCGGCGACCTGCGAATCAAGCCCCTCGGGCTCCGAACCCGAGCGCATGTACGCCACACAGGCCTCAGTGGTGATCGTGAACCCAGCCGGGACACGCTCGGTCCCGAGCACGCGAGTCATCTCGGCGACATTCGCGCCCTTGCCGCCGAGCAGCTCGCGCATGTCCCTCGAGCCCTCGGCAAAGTCGTACACCCACTTGTGTTCTGACATCGCCGCTGCCGCGACCCTACCGCCCCGGTCGTGGGGGTGGCAACCGACCTGCGCTTGATAGCTTGGGACGAAGTGGCTGCGATCGGCGTCCCAACTCCCCGTCGCGACTCTGAGCCGAAGGTCCGCGGCACGACGAGATACGCGGCTGACCTCCCCGTCCAGGGGCTCCTGCACGCCCGGCTGCTGCTCGCGCACGAGGCCCACGCGCTGATCAAGTCGATCGACGCGACCGCCGCCCGCGAGCTTCCCGGCGTCGTCGCGGTGCTGACCGCCGACGACCTCCCGATCGTCGCCACCGGCCCGGGACGGGCGAAGCGGCCGCTCGCGCGCGAGGAGATCGTCTACGCCGGGCAGCCGGTGGCGATCGCGGTCGCCGAGACCGAGGCAATGGCCGCCGACGCGATCGAGCTCATCGAAGTAGAGCTCGAGCCCCTCGACGCCGTCGTCGATCTCGAGGCCGCGGCCCGGCCCGGCGCGCCCCGTGCCCGCATCCATGTCGCTGCCCAAGGTGAGGGGTCCGACATCAGCGATGCTCACGCGGCGGTCGCCGCCGGCGGCATCGGCGAGGAGGAAGAGCTGTCCGACAACGTGCTCGGGACCGCCCGCATCGCCAACGGCGACGTCGATGCCGCGCTCGCCGCGAGCGAGGTCGTCGTCCGCGCACGCTTCCAGACCCCCTGGGTCTATCAGGGCTACCTCGAACCCCAGACGGCCACGGCCTGGTTCGATTTCGACGGCGAGCTCGTCGTCAGCACCTCGACCCAGGGACCATTCCCGACCCGGTCCGAGCTGATGGACCTGTTCGGGCTGCCCGCGGACCGGCTCCGCGTTCGCGGCACGACGCTCGGCGGTGGCTTCGGCGGCAAGATGATGATCGTCGAGCCGCTCGTCGTCGGTGCTGCGCTCGCGCTCCGCCGGCCGGTTCGGCTGGAGATGACCCGCAGCGAGGACTTCGCCGCGGCCAACCCCGCCGGCGCGGAGATCCTCGACGTCGAGCTCGGGGCCGACCGCGACGGCCAGCTGACCGGCATTCGCGCCCGCGTGCTCGCCGACCGAGGGTCAACCGACGACTTCGGAGTCGAGTCGATCGCGGCGATGCTGACCGCCGGCCCCTACCGCTGGCAGGCGCACGAGCTGACCGCGCTCGGCATCGCCACCAACCGTGTGACGTTCGGCGCCTACCGCGCTCCCGCGGCGCCCCAGGCGGCGTTCGCGGTCGAGTCGCTGATCGACGAGCTCGCCGAACGGCTCGAGATCGATCCGCTCGAGCTGCGGCTGCGCAACGTCGCCGTCGTCGGCGACAAGGCGGTCTCCGGACAGGAGTTCAAGGTGTTCGGTGCCCGCGAGTGCCTCGAGCGAGTCGGCGCGCATCCGCTCTGGACCGAGCGCGGCTCGCTGCCCGACGACGAGGGCGTCGGCCTCGCGATCGGGTGGTGGCCGGGCGGCTACGAGCCGGCGGCCGCGGTGTGCCGGCTCGACTCCGACGGGCGTCTGACGATCGTCACCGGCGCCGCCGACATGACCGGCGTCGAGACCACCTTCGCGGCGATCGCCGCCGACGCCTTCGGCGTGAGCACCGATCGCGTCCGGGTCAACTACGCCGACACCTCGAGCGCGCCGTACGCCGGCATGAGCGGCGGCAGCAAGATCACCTACACCGTCGGGCGCGCTGTCGAGCTGGCCGCGCTCGAGGCCCGCGAGCGGCTGCTCGAGGTCGCCGCCGAGGAGCTCGAGATCGCACCCGAGGACCTCGAGATCGTCGACGGCTCCGTGCGGCCGGTCGGCGTGCCCGCGAAGGCGATGCCGCTCGAGCAGCTCGCGCAGAAGGTGCTGACGTTCGGCAGCCCGTACCCGCCGGTCGAGGGACACGGCCGCGTGTCGCTGTCACCGGCGCCGCAGTCCGCGGCGCATCTGTCGCACGTGCGGGTCGATCGCGACACCGGCGCGGTGACGGTGCTCGGGCACGTCATCGCCCAGGACGTCGGCCGGGCGCTCAACCCCGCGCTCGTCGAGGGACAGATGCAGGGCGGCGCGACCCAGGGCCTCGGCTGGGCCCTGCTCGAGGAGCTCGCCTACGACGAGCACGGACAGCCCGTCGCCGGCTCGTTCGTCGACTACGCGATGCCAACCGCCGGCGGGGTCCCACCGATCGACGCTCAGGTCGTCGAGGTTCCCGCGCCCGACGGCCCATACGGCGCCAAGGGCGTCGGCGAGGCGCCGGTGGTCGGCGTCCCCGGCGCGGTGGCCAACGCGATCGCCGCCGCCACCGGCGGCGTGCGGCCGCGGCAGCTGCCGATGACCCCCGAGCGCGTGTGGCGCGCGATCGAGGAGAACGGCAACGGCCGGCAGCCTGGCTAACGAGCTCGCGCGCTGGGCGACCGAGCTCGAACCCTCAGCAGACGACCTGGCGCTGGCGCGACGGTCCCTGCTGGACACGGTGGCGGTTGCGTTCGCGGCGCGAGCGCATCCTCTGCGTGAGGTGTTCGCGCAGCTGCCCGAGGCCGGCCGGTGGGCGGCGTTCGCGCACGTGCTCGACTACGACGACCTCCACCTCCCGTCGACCGCGCACGTCAGCGCGGTGTGCGTCCCGGTCGCGCTCGCCGGCGACGGCGAGGACCCGGCCCGCGCGTACCTCGCCGGCGCCGGCGTGATGGCCCGGCTCGGGACCGCACTCGGATGGCGTCACTACAGCGCCGGCTGGCACGCGACCTGCACCGCCGGCGCGCCCGCGGCCGCGGTGGCCGCGGCGCTCGCCCGGGGACTCGACGCCGAGGCGACGGCGCGAGCGATCGCGCTCGCGGTCCCCGCCGCCGGTGGCGTGCAGCGCGCGTTCGGCACGGCGGCCAAGTCGCTCCAGGTGGCGTTCGCCGCCGACGCCGGTGTCCGGGCGGCGGCGCTGGCTGAGATCGGCGCCAGCGCCGACCCACGCGCGCTCGAGCAGTGGATGGCGCTCGTCGGGGGCGACACCGCCGCAGTGGACTTCAGTGGCCCGGCCGTTCCCGGCGGCCTCGCGATCAAGCTGTTCCCGTGCTGCTACGCGCTTCAGCGCCCGATCGCCGCGGTGAGGAGGCTGGCTCGCCCTCCCGCCGCGGATGGGGTTCGCCGCATCCAGGTGCGAACAACGGCCACGTCGCTGACCCCGTTGATCCACCACTCGCCCGAGACCGGGCTCGAGGGGAAGTTCAGCCTCGAGTACGGGATCGCGGCGGCGCTGCTCGACGGCAGCCCCGGGTTCGAGAGCTTCAGCGACGGCGCCGTACAGCGTCCGGAGGCGGTCCGGCTCGCGCGTGCCGTCGAGGTCACCGCAACCGACGGTGGCGATCACCTGCTGACCGGCGAGGTCGAGATCGAGATCGAGACCGAAGACGGAGCCGACGTGCGCGCCGTGCTCGCGCTACCGCCCGGCGCGCCCGACAGACCGCCTACCGACGACGAGCTGCGGGCGAAGCTCGAGCTGTGCGCCGGACCCGAAGCCGATCAGCTCGCGGAGCTGTCGTTCGAGTCGGCCGCAGCCTGGCTGCGGTCGAGACTCGCGCGCTGAATGTTCAGATCAGCGCGCGACGGCCGCGAGCTGCGCCTGCCACTTGGCCAGCTGGGCGCGCTGGCAAGCGGAGCACGTGCCCACGTGGGCGGCGTGACCGCAGGCCTTGCCGGCCTGACCAAGCTGAATGCGGACGGGCGCTGTGCTGGCGGAACGAGTGGGTGTGCGGAGCATTGTTGAAATCCCGGTCTCGGTTGGCTCGAAGTGGGTCTGAGCCCTTTATCGGCCGCACCCGCCGCGGGTGTAGTGCGGCGCTGGCGTTCTACCCGGTCGCCATAGAAATTAGCCGCGCGAACCGGCACAAACGTAAGAATTAATTAGGCTGCATATCGATGGTTCAGCAGAGCCCCACCGAGCTGAAGGAGATCATCGCCGCCGAACGCACCGGTTACCCGTTCCTGGTGTGGCGGACCGAGGACGAGGAGCAGCGGCTGCTGCTGCTCGAACACTCGAACTGGCGCGTGACGATCGGCCGGGACCAGACCGCCGACGTTCCGCTCCCGTGGGACGCCGAGGTGTCGCGAACGCACGCGCTGCTCGAGCAGGTGGGCCGGGGCTGGACCCTCATCGACGACGGCCTGTCGCGCAACGGGTCGTTCGTCAACGGCACCCGCGTGCTCGGGCGCCGGCGCCTGCGCGACAAGGACCACCTGGTGTTCGGCGCCTCCGAGGTCACCTATCGGGAGACGTCCGGTGGGACCACCCAGACCGCCTCGGCGATCGACGCCCCGTCCGCGATCCCGCTGTCCCCGATGCAGCGCAAGGTGCTGGTCGCGCTCTGCCGTCCCGTGCACGCGTCGGCGTCGGCGACACCGGCGACCAACCGCCAGATCGCCGAGGAGGTGTTCCTGACCGTCGACGCGGTCAAGGCCCACCTCCGCGTGCTGTTCGACCGCTACGGGCTCAGCCAGCTGGCGCAGAACGAGAAGCGCGCGAAGCTGGTCGCGACGGTGCTCGAAGCCGGCGTGCTCGTCCCGCGGGACTTTTAGCGGGCCGCTTCGCGGCGTCCATGGGGCCGGGTACCCCGTCCGGACGTCGGTGCCTGGCGGTGGCGCGCCCTAGCTCCGAGCGAGGCTGAGACGCCCGGCCCGCGGCACTCGCGTGCGATACGGTCGCGCCGCGACACAGTGGACACGCACGTGCCGCGGGACAGGCGATCAGCCGAAGCGAGGTGTGAGAACGGCACCCTAGGGGGGCCTGTAATCCCACCCGACCGGCCATAAGGTTCCACCCATGACGAAGAGCCAACCAAAAGCCGGACGGGGGACCGAACAGATGGGGCGCGGTGTTGGCTCTTCGCATTGGGGGCCTGGCAAAGACGCAGGGACCGGTAGCCAGAACTATGGGCTGGGGGCCTTACACGGGGGCTGTAGTGAAGCGGTCGACGCCCTTCCGGAACGGGGATACACGATTCACGTCGCGTCTCTCCGGGAGCTTGCAGACATGCTCCACCCGGAAGGGCATCGCCGCTGACAAGTTGGGGGCGACATATTGGGGGCACCGCGGAGTCCACTCCGCGGCAATAGCTCGGGGTGTGCTGTGATCCAGCCGCATGATCGGCGTGCGGCGTCAGACACAGATCTACCTCGATGGCGTCAGCGGCCGGCGGCCGCACGTTCCCCTCGACGCGGACCGGCTCGAAACGGCCGCCGAGAGATGCATGCGACCCGAGGCGTTTGCCTACGTGGCCGCGGGGGCCGGGAACGAGCGGACGCTGGCCGCCAATCGCGCCGCGTTCGATCGCTGGCGGATCGTCCCGCGGATGCTCCGCGACGTCGAGCGTCGCGACACGAGCGTCGAGCTGTTCGGGCAGCGGCTTGAGAGCCCGTTCCTGCTCGCGCCCGTCGGCGTGCTCGAGCTTGCGCACCCCGAGGCTGATTGCGCGGTCGCGCGGGCCGCCCGCGACACCGGAACACCGATGGTGTTCTCGAACCAGGCCTCGAAGCCGATGGAGGGCCTGGCCCGAATCCTCGAGGACTCGCCCCACTGGTTCCAGCTCTACTGGAGCCGCTCGGACGCACTCGTCGAGAGCCTGGCCACGCGGGCCGAGCGGTGCGGATGCGCGGCGATCGTCGTGACGCTCGACACCACGATGCTCGGGTGGCGCTCGCGTGACCTCGAGGGCGCATACCTGCCGTTCCTGCGGGGCAAGGGGATCGCCCAGTACACGAGCGACCCCGTGTTCACCCAGCTGATCAGCGAGGGCGCGGTCGAGCGACCCGAGCAGCAGCCCCGCCCGACGCTGGCCGCGCTCCGCACACTGATCGAGCTGACTCGCGCCTACCCGGACGGGTTCCTGCGCACGCTGCGGTCCGGACGCGGGCGCGCCGCGGTCCAGCGGTTCACCGAGATCTACTCGCGCCCGTCGCTGACCTGGGAGACGCTGGCATTCCTGCGCGAGCGCACATCGGTGCCGATCGTGCTCAAGGGCATCCTCCACGCCGACGACGCCGCCCGCGCGGTCGACGAGGGGATCGACGGCGTGATCGTCTCCAACCACGGCGGCCGCCAGGTCGACGGGGCGATCGCGACGCTCGAAGCGCTGCCGGCGGTCGTCGAGGCCGTCGACGGCCGGATCCCGGTGCTGCTCGACTCGGGCGTGCGCGGCGGCGCCGACGTGTTCAAGGCGCTCGCGCTCGGGGCGCGGGCGGTGCTGATCGGCCGTCCTTACGTGTACGGCCTCGCGATTGCCGGCCGGGCCGGCGTCCGCGAGGTGATCGAGAACCTGGCCGCGGACTTCGACCTCACGATGGGGCTCGCGGGCTGCTCCTCGGTGTCCGAGATCGGCCCGGAGGCCCTTGTGCGCGCACCCGGAAGTCCGTGAACCGCGCGGTGGTCGTCCAGGTCGACAGTCCCGAGGCGTGGAACACGCCGACGTCCTGGGTGCGCGGCCGATGCGTCCGCCGCCACGGTCACGGTGTCGACCGGCTGCCAGCTCTTGCCGCGATCGAGCGAGTAGTAGCCGGTGTAGCTGGCCCCGTTTCGCACGAGCCGGAGCGCCACCGGTGCCCTGACCGTGAGCGACGGAACCGCGAAGTTCTCATCGACGTGCGCCCCACCCGACGAGTTCCACGACATCACGATCGTCGCGTTGCTGCTGATGAACAGCGCGACGGCCTCGCGCGCGTCCTTGCGCGCGGTCATGTCGTCGCGTTCGATCAGGCCCGCGCCGCCCGAGGGGCCGCCCGCCGGGTCCGCGGTGACCGTGACCTCCGCCACCGACGAGCGACGAGCCTTCGCGTGCTCGTAGATCGCCGCGTACGAGTCGGTCGGGGCGGCGCCGAACGGCGGGTTGAACACCCCGACGCCCCGTGAGCTGATCGCGAGATCCCGGCCCGACGCGCCGAACAGGGCCGGGTGCGTGGTCACGTCGGCGGTCTCGAGCGGCGTGCCCACGGGACCGGCGACGACGGTCTCGCCGAGCGTTGCGCTCGCGGTGCGCCGGCCGTGGTGCGGGTCATATGACGCGAGCCCGGTAAGCAGGGAGATCGCGAGCGGAGGCCCCGAGGCGGGAGCGGTCACGCGATAGGCGGCCGTGAAGTGCTGCCCGCCGGCGAGCAGAGGCAGACGGGCATGGCCGAGGGGCTTGATCTTCCAGCCAGGCCAGGCCGACAGCGACAGCGCGACGCCCTTGACCTCGGAAACCCCGTTGTTGGCGAACGACTCGTACACGGTCGTCGAACGCCCGGCACCCAGCTGGGCCGCCGCGGCGGTCAGCGACAGCACGGTCTGCGGCGCCAGCGTGCCGGCGTGGCGCCTGGGCAGCGCGGTCACCTTGAACATCGCGACGCCGTGGCCCGGTACGAACGCGGTGATCGCGCCGCCGGTCTGGCTGACCTCGCCGGTCCACAGGTTGTCGAGGCGATAGACGTGCCGGCCCCGGAGACCTGCGGCCGTGGCCGTGGTCGCGATCGTCGTCGCGGTATTGGTGGAGTTGAACAGCACCACCGCGCGCCCGCCGCCGCTCAGCTTCTTGGTCAGGACCCACAGCCCGTGGTCGCTCGAGATCGGCACGCCCTGCTGACCGAGCGGATCCTGGTCGACCGCGATCACGCCTGAGTTCTCGTAGATCGCGAGCTCGGCGGGGGTGAGCGCGGCGATGTTGGTGCTCGAGATCAGCGGCGCCGCCATCTCGGCCCACAGGCTGAACTCGCTCGTGTATTCGCGCAGGTTGCTGCCGCCGTTGCCGATCTGGAGCAGGTCGGGGTCGTTCCACGCGCCCGGCCCCGCGTCCCGGTACAGCCCGACGGTGCCCTCGAAGTTCGCGAGCATCGAGCCGAAGTTGTCCTGGATGTCGGTGGTCGTCCGCCACAGGTTCGAGATCGGCTCGCCCCACAGCCACGGGTCGTCGCCCGGGTCGGGATTGCACATCGAGAACACGATCGGGCGGCCGGTGGCCTGGAGCGCGTCGCTCATCCGCGTGTACAGCGCCTGCTGGACCTCCTGCTCGGATTGGCCCGGAAAGTTCGCGTACGGAATGTTGCACCGGTCGTACTTGACGTAGTCGACGCCCCACGACGCGAACGTCGCCGCGTCCTGGGCCTCGTGCCCGAGGCTGCCGGGGAAGTGGGCGCAGGTCGTCGTGCCGGCGTCCTCGTAGATGCCGAGCTTGAGCCCGAGGCTGTGCACGTAGGCGGCCACGGGCGCGATCCCGTCCGGGAACCGCGTCGGGTCGGCGACCAGGTTGCCGGAGGCGTCGCGGCTCGGAGCCATCCAGCAGTCGTCGATGTTGACGTAGTCGTACCCGGCCGCCTTCATCCCGTTGGCGACCATCTCCTGGGCGGTCTGCTCGACGAGCTGGGCGTTGACCCCGCAGTAGTTCGAGTACCAATCGTTCCAGCCCATCGGGGGCGTCGGCGCGAGGCCGTTGCCCTCGGCGGCGGCGTTCGACGCCAGTCCGCCGAGCGCGACCGCGCACACGCAGACGCCGAGCAAGAACCCTCGGATGAGAGCGCCCACTAACTCCACACCTGCGGATTGAGGCAGCTCGCCGGCAGCCGGCCGGCGAGCAGGTCGCGCACGTTGGCGATCACGGCCTCGCCGGTGCGGTCCAGGCCGAGCTCGGTGTACGAGGAGATGTGGCCGCTGAAGATCGCGTTCGGCGCCGACAGGATCGGATCGTCGCGCAGCGGCGGCTCATGCTCGAACACGTCGAGCCCCGCGGCGGCGATCTGGCCGTTCTCGAGCGCGGCGGCGAGCGCGGGCTGATCGACCAGCTCGCCCCGCGCGGTGTTCACGACCACCGCGTGGCGAGGGAGCAGCGCGAGCTCTCGCGGGCCGAGCAGCCGGCGGGTCGAGTCCGTCAGCGGTGCGTGGAGCGTCAGCACGTCGATCCGCGGGAGCATCGCCTCGAGCTCGACCAGCTCCACCTCGTACTCGGCGCAGAACTCGCGGTCGGGGTTCGGCTCGAGCGCGAGCACGTGGCAACCGAACCCGCGGAGCCGCCGGACGACGGCGCGTCCGACCGCCCCGAGCGCGACCACGCCTACGGTCGCCTCCGCGAGATCGCGGCTCGGTCCCCCCGAACGCCAGTCGCCGGACCTGACGGCTGCGTCGAGCTGCGGCAGCCGGCGCAGGCACGCGAGCATCAGCGCCAGCGCCATGTCGGCGACCGCCTCCGCGTTGACCGCGGGTGTGGTCACGACCGCGACACCGGCGTCGGTCGCGGCGGCGATGTCGATCGCGTCCGAGCCGGTCCCCCAGCGGAGAACCGCCGCGAGCCCGGGCGCAGCCTCGAACACGCCGCGCGTGTACGGCTCGCCGCCGGCGAGAACGGCCCAGGCGCCGTCGAGGCCGCGTGCGATCACATCGTCCTCGCGCGCGTCGGCCAGCTCGTATCGCTGCACCACGGTGAGCCCGGCGATCTGCTCGAGCTCCGCGCGGGCATGCTCGGCGACTCCGGTGGCGAGAACAAGGGTGCGGTTGGCGGCCATATCGTCAGCTCCTCGCTTCGGCGTCGCGCCAGCTGCGCAGCTCATCGGGAGGGTTGCCGTGCAGGACCCAGACGCGGTCGCCTCCGCGACTGATCATCCCGGCCCGGACGAGCTCGCCGATCGCGGTCGTCACCGCCGGGCGGTGCGACCCCACGAGGCTCGCCAGCCGTTCGTGGGAGAGCGGCAGCTGGATCGCGATGCCGTCGGGCCGGACCTTGCCCCACCGCTCGGCGATGTGCCAGAACGTCAGCAGCAGCCGGTCGTCGACGCGTGGGTGATGTGAGATCGCGAGCGTGACCGCGAGCGAGTGCGCGCGCCGCGTGCCGCGGCTGAACAGCTCGAGGCCGAGCTGTGGCCAGGGATTCATCCGGTCGACCAGCCCGTGGTCGAGCACGGCCATGCTGGTCGGCTCGAGCACGACCCATCCGACCTCGGCCTGCACGTGCGAGCCGGTCGGATCCCACCCCCACGGCCGCAGCACGTCGGCGTCCCCGATCAGCTCGACGCACCGGCGGCCGAGCACCTCGACCTCGCGGCTGAGCAGGCCGTCGATCACCAGGAACCCATGGTGGTGGACGTCGGCCTCGAGCGCCTCGGCGGCCTTCCATTCGCCGGGCGACAGCCGGCGCACCCGGGTCACAGCCTCGCGGCGTGCCTGCTCGCGCTCGGCTGGATCGAGCAGCCCCCCGAGGTCCGGGTCGGCATCGACGATGCTGATGACGTCCGGGTCGGCCTCGGGGCCGGGGCTCATGCGCTCCACCAGTCCTCACCCGGCCGATTCAGCGCCAGTCCTCGACCTCGATCGACCAGCGAGCGCTGTCCCACCCGGACTTGACGTTGATCTGGTAGAGGCCGGGCCCGGTCTTGAACACCCGCGTCTCGCTGCTGCCGTCGCTGAGGTCGAACGACTGGTCGGTTGAGTCGGCTCCGAGGCCGAGCACCTGGGCGCTCGGGCCGTTGCAGAAGAACACGAAGTCGCACGTGCCGTCGTAGGACATGCTGTAGGCGATCCGCCACTGGTTGCCGAGGATCCGGAACGCGACCGAGTGACCGCCGCCGTCGGCGGCGCTGAACGAGGTGATCGCGTGCCAGCTCGGCGTCTCGGCCACGAACAGCTCGACGGTGTCCCGCGGCTTGAGCTGATGGCCGGCCGACGGCGACTGGCGGACGACGACGCCGGGCGTCGTGCCGGGGGCCGGCACGGTCGTGACGGCGGCGCCCAGGTGGAGATGGTGGAGGGCCACGCTGGCGCTGCTCGAGCTCTTTCCGGTGAGCGCCGGCACCTTGACCGGCGCCGGGCCCTTGCTGAGCACGACCGTGATCGTCGATCCGTGCTTCACCCGCGTGCCGGCGCCGGGGTCCTGCGCGAACGCCGTGCCGGGCTTGGCCGAGCTGTAATGGTGCGCGAACCTGGCGTGCAAATGGATGCGGTTCAGAGTGCCGGTGACCTGTCCGGCGTTCAGCCCATGGAGCCCGGGGAGCGACACCGTCGCGGGCGCGGTCAGGATCCGGGCCGCGACCAGCATCCCGCCCAGCACGATCAGCACGAGCGCGAACGTGGCGACGGTCCGCCGGCGCGCGGCCGGGTTCATCGTCCGGCGCGGGCTCATCCGCGGGGCAGGGCGCGTCCTGGTGAAGTCGCCCTCGGCTCGCGAACGGGTGTCGCGCGCGACGATCTCGGTCGTGTCGTCCCGGACCTCGGTCGGTGACGCCCACCATTCCGCGCCCGTCTCGTCGCCCGTCGCAGAGGTGCGGCTCGTGCCTGCGCCGGCGCGCGCGTCCGCGAGCGCCTCGGCCATCGCCACCGCGCTCTGATAACGGTCGGCCGGGTCCTTGGCCAGCGCCCGCCGGACGACTGCCTCGAGCGACCGGGGCGTCCCCGGTGGCAGCCGCGGCGGCTGCATCTGCACGTGCTGGAGCGCGATCTCGATCGCGGAGTCGCCGCCGAACGGCGTCCGCCCGGCGAGCGTCTCGTACAGGACGATTCCGGCGCTGTAGACGTCGGTGGCGGGCGTGACCGGCAGCCCGCTGGCTTGCTCGGGCGCCATGTACCGCGGGGTGCCGACGATCGTCGCGGTGCCGCCGTCGGTGCTCCCCTCGGCCAGCCGCGCGATCCCCAGATCGCCGACCTTGACCTGGCCGCGCTCGGAGATCAGCACGTTTGCCGGCTTGATGTCCCGGTGGACGATGTGCTCGGCGTGCGCGTGCTCGAGCGCGCGGCACAGCTGCTCGCCGATGTCGCAGGCCTCCCACGCCGATAGCGGACCGCCGCGCTTGAGGCGGGCGGCCAGACTCTCGCCCTCGACGAGCTCGGTGACGAAGTACAGGCCCTCCTCGGCCTGCCCCACGTCGAAGATCTGGACGATGCCCGGGTCGCTCACGCGGGCCAGTAGCTGGGCCTCGCGTTCGAAGCTCTCGGCGCCATCCGGGTCCTCGGCCCACCACGGCTTGATCACCTTGATCGCGACCGGGCGCGCGAGACGCCGGTCGTACCCGCGGTACACCCGGCCGAACGTGCCCTCGCCGATCAGCGCATGGAGCTCATAGCGACCGTCGAGGGCGCAGCCGGCCAGATCGGGGGCGTAAGGCACCGCGGCTCAGGCCCCCTGGGCCGTGCTCAGCTCGTGGCTGAGCGCCGTCTTGAGCATGCTCGTGTCGACGCCGACCGTGATCATCTTGAAGCCGCTCTCGGCGTAGCGCTTGGCGGCGCGGGCGCCCGAGCAGTGTAGACCCGGAACGATGCCGTTGGCGACGCACGCGGCGCGGATCCGCTCCATCTCCCCCGACAGCGCCTGGCGGTCCTCCCCGGGCTCGTCGACGATCCCACCCGGCCGCAGCCCGAGCGCGAGCGACAGATCCGACGGGCCGATGTAGAGCCCGTCGAGGCCCGGAGTGGCGGCGATGGCGTCGAGATTGTCGAGCCCCTCGCGCGTCTCGATCATCGCGACACACAGCGCGTCGCCGCCGAGGTCGTCGGGGTCGAGCGAGCCCATCGTGATCTCCGCGCGGACCGGACCGAACGAGCGGCGGCCGTGGGGCGGATAGCGGCACGACTCGACGCCGCGCGCGGCCTCGCCCGCGTTGTCGATCAGCGGCAGGATCACGCCGGCGGCGCCGAGGTCGAGCGCGCGCATGATCAGCCATGGCTCGTTCCACGCGACCCGGACCATCGGCACCGACCCGCCGGCCTGGATCGCCTGGAACATCGAGACCAGCGTCGCCTCGGTGCTCGCCCCGTGCTGCAGATCGACGCACACGTAGTCGTAGCCGGCGCGCGCACCGAGCTCCGCCGTGAACGAGTTTGCGATCCCGGCCCAGAGACCGAACGCGGGCTCGCCGCTCCCCAATTTTGCACGCAGCCGCTTGCCCGCCGAGATCACAGAGCCCTCCATAGACCGCTCAATGGTATTAGGGGACCGTGGCGGCCGGTTTCTCGCCCGCCCGCCAGACCCCGCGGGGCATGGCGCCCGTCGACCGCGGCATCGTCACATTGCCGGCTGCGTCGACCGCGATCAGGCCACCGGAGCCGCTACAGCCGGCGACCGCGGTCAGCGCGGCCTGCGCCGCCGCCTCGAGCGTTTCGCCGCGGTCCACGAGGACCGCGACCAGACGCGCCGCGCCGGCCCGGATGAACGCCTCCCCCTGCCCCGTGCATGAGATTGCGACGTTGCGATCGGCCCAGGTGCCGGATCCGATCAGCGGCGAGTCCCCGACCCGGCCCGGCCGCTGGCCATGCAGCCCGCCGGTCGAGGTGGCTGCGGCGAGCATGCCGTTCGCGTCGAGGCAGACCGCGCCGACGGTCTCCCCGCCACTACTCGCGAGACGGTCGGCGAGGCGCCGGCGCTGCCTCTCGGTGACGAACTCGGCCGGATCGACCTGCTCGAGGCCGTGGGACGCCGCGAACGCATCCGCGGGATCGCCGACGAGCAGCACCTCGGGCTCGTCGAGCAACGCCGCGGCCGCCGCCACCGGATGTCGCGTCCGCCTCATCATCGCCACGCCTCCGGCCGCGCTGTCGCTGCCTCGCATCACCGCCGCGCTCAGCTCGACCGAGCCGTCCGAGCACAGCGCCGCTCCACAGCCCGCGTTGAACAGCGGGAATGCCTCCATCACGATCACGGCGACTCGCACGGCCTCGACGGCGCCACCGCCGGCCTCGAGCGCCTCCGCGGCGGCGGCGAGTGCGCTCTCAATCGCCTCGCGGCACTGCGCCGCGTGCTCTCGCAGCTCGTCGGTGTGTCCTCCGGCGCCGCCGTGGACGGCAACAAGTGGGCGGTTCATAGCGTCATTGTTTACTTCAATGCTCCGCTGGAGCCAGTTCAAGCGATGGGAGTCGACGATGGGCAAAGACAGAACGTGGATGGCGCTCGGCCTCGCCATGGCCGTCCTGGCGCTCTGGCCTGCCGCCGCCGCGGCGGCTCAGGACCAGAGCTCGGACCACGCCGCGCTGACCGCTTACCACAGCTACCTCGCGGGGGTCACCGCCCGCCTTCCCGACGCCCGCAAGGCTGACGCCGCCTACGTCTCCTCGGTTTCCGGGCGCTGCCCGAACGTGCTCGCGTCGCTCAAGCAGGCGCCGGCAGGCTCGGTCAACCAGACCGCGCTGTTCGACTTCGGCGAGGAGCTCGGCGGGGACACGGGCGTCGTGGCGTACGGGCCGGCGCGCGCGGAGCTCGCGAAGATGGCGGGAACCCTTCGGAAGCTGCGGTGGTCGAGCCCGCAGGCGACGAAGACCGTCAAGCGCTACCTGACCGCGCAGGGCCACCTGTTCAGCCTCGCCCCGAGCGATCTGTGCGCCGACGCGCGGGCGCTCGTGGCCTCGCACGCGGAGTCGATCCCGGCGGGGACGTCGCAATGGCTCGCGAAGTTCGAGCGCGCCGCGTCGGCTCAGCAGTCGGCGGGAGCATCATTCGTCACCTTGCTCAGGACATTCGAGACGCCGGCGGACAAGGGCCTCGCCGCCACCGACAGCCGGCTGTTCAAGCACCTGTCGGGAAGCGTCGAGGGCCTCGTGAAGGCGAGCGCGGGCAAGCTCCTCCGCGCGTTCGGCCTATGACGCCGGGGAGCTAGCCCTTTACCGGCTCGACCAGCTCTCGGAACAGCGCATCCAGGGTCGCCTGCGGGTCCTCGCTCAGCCCGGTGTGCACTTCCGAGGGCTGGATGATCGTGCTCGACGGCGCCACCAGCCAGCCGAACCGCTCGGACGGCGGCAGCGCGCCGATCGCGCCTCCACCCGGATCGCCGGCCGCGAGCCGCACGAGCGCCTCGAGGTGGGCGCGGACGTCATCGGGCGAGGCGCCGGGCGCGAGCGCCGCGAGCCGGCGCTCGTCGAGCTCGACCTTGGCGGCGAGGAAGCCGCGCTGGCGGCAGAACAGGACGACGCCGACGTTGAAGCGCTCGCCGCGCTCGACCCGGGGGACCACCCGCAGGATCGCGTAGGAGAACGGGCTACGCGTCGACTCGGGCACGCTCGGCCTCCGCGGCGAACTGCGCACTGTCGAGTCGCCGGCTCAGGTAGTCCGCGTACGTCTCTTTGGCGTCGCCGGTGGATGTGAGCCACTCGCCGGGCACGAGTGCCACGGTGTGTTCGATGAGGGCGGCGTCGACCGTTGGGGCCAGCCGCTCGTGCGCCGCCAGGATCGAGCCCGCGTGCGGCAGCAGCACATGGTCTTTGATCAGCGGGAATGGCTTGTCGGCGTGCGCCACCGGGTCCAGCCCACCGTGGTGGAGATATAGCGCGGCGCCGTGGTCGATCAGCCACAGCCGGTCGTGCCAGATCAGCAGGTTCGGGTTGCGCGGCGTGCGGTCGACGTTCGTGGTCAGCGCATCGAGCCACACGATGTCGGCGGCGAGCCGTTCGTCGGGTACCCACGGCCCCGCCGGCGTGTACGGGAGCGCGCCGGGGAGGAAGTCCACGCCCAGGTTCGCGCCGGCGCTGGCGGTGATCAGGTCCTGGATCTCGGGATCGGGCTCGGCCGCGCCGAGCACCGGGTCGATCTCGACCGTGACGAGGTCGGGCACGAGCAGCCCGATCCGCCGCGCCAGTTCGCCGACGATGACCTCGGCCACGAGCGCCCGAAGGCCCTGGCCGGCGCCGCGGAACTTGACCACGTACAGGCCATCGTCGTCGGCCTCGACCAGCCCGGGGAGCGAGCCGCCCTCCCGGAGCGGGGTGACGTAGCGAATCGCAGCGACGGAACGCAGACCGGTCGAGATCGACATTGGGCTCGGAAGGTACTCACCGCGACGGCCGAAGCGCCGCCACGGCGACAAGCGCTGGATTATCGGTCCAGATCGCCCCGTGCGGCCGCCTGGATTTCGCGGTGCGCCTGCGGCAGCTCCGCGCTCTCGAACACCCGCTGCGTCAGCACGATGACCGTCAGATCGCGGGCGGGATCGGCCAGCCACGAGGTCCCGAAGCCGCCGTTCCAGCCGAAGCTGCCGCCGTCGTAGACCGCCTGGCAGAACGACCACGACTTGTGCGCGAAGAAGTCCGGCCCGAGCCCGCCGAAAGCCTTCTGCCCGTCGGTGAGCTGGTCCGTCCGCATCGCGTCGACGGCGCCGGGCGGCAGCACCGAACCGCCGCCGGCGAGCAGCATCCGCGAGAACGCCAGCAGATCATCGGCGGTCGAGACGAGTCCGGCGGCCCCGTCACCGAACGCCGGTGGGCGGCTCCACTGCCCGTCGGGCTCGTCCCACACGACCAGCCCGTCGGACGCCCGGCGATACGCGGTCGCGAGCCGGCCGGTCTCGGACGTCCAGAACGCCGTATCGCGCATCCCGAGCGGCTCGAACAGCCGCGTCCGCAGCACGTCGGCGAACGGCTGCCCGGTGGCGCGGGCGAGCAGCACGCCGAGCACGGAGGCGCCCGTGTTGTACATCCACCGCTCGCCCGGCTGGTGCAGCAGCGGAAGCGAGCCGAGACCGGCGATCCAGGTGTCGGGGTCGGGCTGCAAGTCCGGGTTGGGCGGCCCGATCGTCCCGAGCTTGCGCTCGCGCGCGGCCGCCACCACCGGCCACGGCGTGCCCGCGCCGAACATGTCGCCGATCATCCCGAAGCCGAACGTGAACGTCAGCAGGTCGCGGGTGGTGATCGGCCGCTCCGCGGGGACAGTCTCGTCGAGCGGCCCGTCCATTCGCGCCAGCACCCGGCGCTCCGCAAGCTCCGGGAGCAGCCGATCGACGGGCTCGTCCAGCCCGATCAGCCCTTCCTCGATCACCGCGAGCGTCGCCGCACCGGTGATCGGCTTGGTCGTCGAGGCGATCCGGAACAGCGAGTCGCGCCGGACCGGCTCGCCACCGACGGAGAGGTTGCCGAGCGTCTCGACATGCACCTCGTCGCCCCGGGCGACGAGCGCGACCAGGCCGGGCACCCCCGAGTCGCCGACCTGCGGCTCGGCGGCTGCCCGAACCTGGTCGCGCCAGCTCATTTCGATGGCCTACAGGTTGACCGCCGCCATCCCGGTCTGGTCGTAGCGGTCGCCGGCGACCTTCGGGCAGCTCCGCGTCGATCCGAGCGAGATCTTCGTCGGTCAACTCGACGTCGGCCGCGCCGGCATTCTGCTCGAGGTACTCGCGCCGCTTGGTTCCCGGGATCGGCACCAGATCCTCGCCCTGGGCCAGTACCCAGGCGAGCGCGAGCTGGGCCGGGGTGATGCCCTTCTCCTGCGCGATCTCTGCGACCTTCGCGGCGAGCTTCAGGTTGCTGTCGAGGTTTTCCCCGGTGAAGCGAGGGCCGTGCCGGCGAAAATCGTTCTCGTCGAGATCGTCGGGCGACTTGAAGCGCCCGGACAGGAAGCCACGGCCGAGCGGCGAGTAGGGCACGAAGCCGATCCCGAGCTCGTGGCACGTCGGCAGCACCCCGCTCTCAGGGTCGCGCGACCACAGCGAGTACTCGGTCTGGACCGCGGTGATCGGATGGACGGCATGGGCGCGCCGGATCGTCTCGGGCGCCGCCTCGCTCAGGCCGATGTGGAGGATCTTGCCCTGCTCGACGAGCTCGGCCATCGCCCCCACGGTCTCCTCGATCTCGACATTGGGATCGACCCGGTGCTGGTAGAAGAGGTCGATGTGATCGGTGCCGAGGCGCTCGAGCGAGCCGTCGATCGAGCTACGGACGTGGTCCGCCGAGCCGTCGAGCGTGCCCACCGTCGACATGTCACCGGCGGTCGCGGAGTCCATCCGCCGGGCGAACTTGGTCGCGATCACGTACTCGTCGCGGTGACCCTTGATCGCGCGCCCGACGAGCTCCTCGTTGGTCAGCGGCCCGTATAGCTGCGCGGTGTCGAGAAAGTTGATCCCGAGCTCGAGGGCCCGTTGGATCGTCGCGATCGCCTCGCCCTCGTCGGCGGACCCGTAGAACGCGGACATGCCCATGCATCCGAGCCCGAGCTCGGACACCTCGAGCGATCCCAGCTTTCGTGTCTTCATCGCTGCTCCAGTCGTTCGTGATCAGTCACCTTCCACGATACGGCGCGGCCGTCCGGGTCCGATGTGTGACCTGTTATCGCAGCGGCGCCGGCCGCGACCCTCGACCGGAGCTCCTTACCGACGCCGGATCACGAACTGCAGGCCGCCCTTCGGCCCGAGCGTCGGCGTGGTCACGATCTGGGGATCGGCGACCGACAGCGGCTCGAGCCGCACCCGGGTCAGCAGCACGGTGGCGAGCGCGCGCAGCTCGTATTCGCCGAACCGCTTGCCTAGGCACATCCGCGACCCCCCGCCGAACGGGATGTAGGCGCCGCGCGGAAGAGCGGCCTCGCGTTCGGGGAGGAACCGGTCGGGATCGAAGCGGAACGGGTCCGGATACAGCTGCGGCAGGTGATGGGTGGCCCACGACGAGTACTGCACCCCGATCTCGGCGGGCACCGGCATCGTCCCGAGCGTCACGTCGCGGGTCGCCCGCCGCGGCCCGACCCAAGCCGCCGGATAGCACCGGAGCGTCTCCTTCAACGTCCGCTCGAGCACGGGCAGCTTCTGCCCATCGAGGTCGGCCGGGCTCGGATCGCGGCCGCCGAGCACCCGGTCGAGCTCCTCCTCGAGCGCCTGGCGTGCCGGCGCGGTGCGGCCGAGCTCGTGCAGCAGGAACGTGAACGTCGTGGTGGTCGTGTCGTGCCCCGCGAACAGGAGCGTGACCGCCTGGTCGCGGACGACGTCCGCGGGGAGTGGCGATCCGCCGTCGTCGGTGGCGGATAGCAAGAGCCCGAGTACTCCCCGACCTGGATCTCCGCGGCGGCGGCGCTCGTCTATCTCCGCTCGCACCAGCGCGTCGAGCCGCTGGCGGGCGGCGATCGCCCGCGCCAGCGGCGTCCTCGGCAACGGCAGCAGCTGCAGCAGGACCGGCTCGCCGTGGATCGCCAGCGACTCCTCGAAGGCCTTGGCCAGCGGCTGCTCGCGGCCGCCGGTCCCGTCAAGCCCCAGCAGGCCACGCAACGCGATCCGCAGCGCGAGCTCGCGGGTCCAGTGGTAGATCTCGACCACCTGCCCGTCGCGCAGAGTGTCGGCGGCGGCGACCGCCTCGTCGATCATCGTCGCGGCGACGCCCGCGACGTAGTCGCGATGAAACGCGGGCAGCATCAGCATCCGGAACTCGCGGTGATAGGCGCCGTCGATGTTCAGCATGCCGTCGCCGAGCAGCGGCCACAGATCCGCGAACCGTCCCTCGCGCCACGAGAACGCGTCGAAGTCCGTCACGAGGATCTGGTGGTTGACCTCGGCGCCGACCGCCCACACGATCGGCTCGTGCAGCAGGCGGATCGTGAACACGGGACCGAACCGGCGCTCGTGCTCGAGCAGCAGCCCGAGCGGGTCCGAGATGATCCGGCGGGTGTTGGCGAAGCTCGGGGCGATGTCGCCCGGCGGGAGCTTCGCCCGCCGGCGCACTCTCCGCTCCCGGCGCACGTCGTCGGCGATCCGCGCCAGCAACCGCATCTCCGGCGGCGCTGGGCGCGGTGCGCTGATCGGGCGCGATGGTGTGAGGACCTGGGCCTCCGCCATTGCTCCGTACGCTAGCGGGCTCGTCCGTCTGCCGGGGGCCCAAATGGCAACGGCGTGCCAAGCTGCCGCGCCCGCGCCTTCTCGAGCAGTGTCTGCCCGAGCGCGATGTCGGTGATCGACAGCCCCCGGTGCCAGAACAGGATCGTCTCGTCGGCACGCTCCCGGCCGGGCCGCGCGCCGCACACGATCTGCCCGAGCTCGGCGTGCAGGTTCGACTCCGTCAGGCGCCCCGAGTCCACGTGCGCCCTGAGCGCTCCGAGCGGCCCGACGCCGGCCTGTCCCCAGTCGTCGACGACGATCTTGTCCATGATCTCGGTCAGGTCGAGCTCGACCGCGCTGACCGTGCCGTAGGGGATCACCAGCGCGCCCGGCTCGATCCACTGCGTGCGGAGCAGCGGCGCCGGCTCGGTCAGGCGCGTCGCCTCGACGACCACGTCCGCGCCGCGGACGCATTCCTCCCAGCTCGCGACCGCACGCACTTCGCGGTCCAGGTCGGTGCTCAGCCGGCGCGCGAACTCCTCGCGGCTCTCTGGCCGGAGCGAGTGCACGCGGATGTCCTCGAGCGACGGCAGCACCTCGCACAGCAGCCGTACGTTCCAGTACGAGGTGGCTCGCGCGCCGACGTGCCCGAGAGAGCGCGAGTCCACGCGCGCGAGGTGCTCGGCGCCGATCGCGGTCACCGCCCCGGTCCGCATCTCGGTGATCGCGGTGGCGTCGATCACCGCCCGGGGCATCCCCGTGTCGGGATCGAGCAGGAGCAGCAGCGCCAGCTCCGACGGCAGCCCGAGCCGGTGATTGCCGACGAAGTCGCCCACGACCTTGACCCCGGCGAACTCCGGGACGGCACCGCGCAGGACGTTGAAATGACCGCGCGAGGCCTGTGCTCCGCCACGCGGGAACAGGTGGGTCCGCGGCTCGAGCACGGTCTCGCCTCGACCCTGCGCTGCGAGCACACCGCGGACCGAGTCGAGGATCTCGGCATCGGTGAGCGCAAGCGCCTCGACATCGGCGCCGTTCAGGTAGATCAGCTCGAGCGCGCTCACCGCCCGAGTTCTACCGCTGCGGAGAGCGGCGAGCGTTACCCGGGGTCAGCGACCCCGGCGCACGACCACGATCCGGACCGCACCGGTCATCGACGCGGGTAGCCGGATGCTCGCGCGCGCACCGAGCGAAATGCGGGCCGTGCACCGGGGCGGCGGGCCGCCGAGCTTGCCCGCAACCTGGCATACCCACGCGGTCACCTTGCCCTTGACTCCCCCGGCGCGGCGCAGGTCGAGCACGCGCTGTCGCGCGCGCGAGGCCCGCGCGCGGCCCGACGCGCGGGCCGGTGAGCTGATTCGGGCGATTGCCAGCGCTTCACCACGCGAGTTGCGCACCGCGCTCTGGCCGGCCGACAGCACGACCGCGGCCGAGGACACGGATACCACCGGGCCGACGGATCTGGGCGACCAGACGACCGCGGTTCCGCCGGCGTTCGTCGCCGTTTCCTGCACCCACAGGCTCGAGCCTATGTCCGTGGTCGTGATCGTGTAGCGGCTCGGGTTCGGCAGTCCCACCGCGACACACGTGTTCGTGCACCGGATGACACGGATGACGTCGCTCAGCAGCGGCGAGCCGGTGGTCCATGTCCCGCGAGTGATCTTCACGGTGTCCCCGACACGCCCGGGATCCGCGGAGACATCCGGCAGCCACTTCCACCGCGGCGGCGCGATCGCGGCCGCGCCGGCGGAGCCGGCCGGCGGTATCGGGCCGATCGGGGCACTGATGGCCGACGATTGGCCATACGCATTCGAGGCGGTGACGACCACGCGGAGCTCGTCGCCGGCGTCGGCGCCGCCAGGCGAGTAGGTGGAGCCGGTCGCGCCCGCGACCGTGGTCCAGTTGACGCCGTCGGCCGAGTGCTGCCACAGGTAGGAGAACGAGCTCGCGGCGGGAGTCCAGCCGCCCACGAAGCCCGACAGCGTCTGCCCTTGGAGGGCGGCGCCGATTATCACCGGGAGCACGGTATTCACCGGCGGCCCGAGGGTGGTGAGCGCCGAGTCGTACCCGTACATCCACCCGTCCTCGTTGTGGGTGACGAGTCGGTAGTGATAGGTGGTGTTGGGCGCGAGCCCTGACAGCGTGGCCAGGGCGAAGACGGGCGCCCGGCCGGCGACGATGTCGGCGGTCGCGGTCTGGCTCCCGTACGAGGTCGTGGGTCCGTACTGCCAGTAGTAAGTGGTGTCGAGCCCGTTCGGGTAGACGCCGCCGTTGAGCGTCGCCGAGGTTTCGCCGACGCTCTGGGTGTACGTACCGCCGAACGAAGGCCCGCCGATGCCGGGCGCGCCCGGCACCACTGCCCCGGAGATCGAGCCCACCCCGGTCGGGCCGTCGTAGCCCGGCCGCGCGTTACAGATGTAGAGAATCGCCGGCGCGCAGTCGCCGCTCGAGCCCGTGGCCGGATCGTTGAGCATCGCGCTGTCGTCGTACGCCCATTCAGGCGTCGAGCCATCGACGCCGGTGATCGCCTCGTACGCGGCGACCAGCGGCGTGGCGAGGCTGGTGCCGCCAACCTGCTCCCAGCTGCCGCCGGCGTAGATCTCAAGACCGGAGTAGGGGTCGGCGTCGGCCGACACGTCCGAATAGGAGCGCCCCGTGCAGCCGGTGTCGGTCTGATAGGTGGGTTTGCCTTCGTTCAGGTCGCAACCCGACGACGCGCCCCAGCCCCCGATCAGCGACCACGCGGACTCGTCGTATCCGCGCGCGGTCTCCGCGCCGTAGGCGGCGGCGAGGCTGGTCCCGCCGACGGCGGTCACACCGGGAAGCGCCGCCGGGTAGGCATCGTTGACCGGGCCGACATATCCGCCGTCGCCCGTGGCCGCGAGCACGGCGATCCCGGCAGGGGTGTAATTGCCCGCGATCGGCGACGACGCGTTGGAGCTCCAGCTGTTCGAGATCTGGTCGGGGTCCATGCTCGCCGCGAGGTTCTCCGCGGCCGCGAGATCGCCGACGCTGCTCGAACTCGCCTCGACGAGCAGGATCTTGCAGTTCGGGCACACCGAGGAGACCGCCTCGATGTCGAGCGACTCTTCGGTGGCCCACCCCGGGTCGTAAGGCGGCGTTGCGGTCCCGGCGTGGATCTGCTGGAAGCAGCCGGCGTCACACGGTCCGAGCCCGTAGGTCGAGCGGAAAACGTCGAGGTCGGATTGGGCGGTCGGGTCGTGGTAGGCGTCGACGATCGCGACCGTGTCGCCGCCGCCGTTCGTCTGCGAGAGAAAGGTGAGGTCGTAGGCCTGCTGCAGCCATGCCGGGGTCAGCGGCGACGGCTGCGATCCGGCGCCCGCGGCTGGACGCGCGGACGGGATGCCCCCGCGGCCGGTCGGGAACGCCTGGGTGAAGGTCGGACCACCGTGGACGCGCGGATGAACGCGGGCGTGGTTCGAGCGGAGCACCAGCGCGTCAGCGTCGCACCGCGCGAACCCCGGGCTCGCCGGCGGACAGGCGGCCTGCGATGTCACCTGCGACGGTGCTAGGCCCGTCGACTGCGACAGCGCGCTCGCGATCGCCTGGGCGGTCGCGGCATGAGACCGGACACCGGCCCGGGCAGGGGACGCCGATGAGCAAACCGCCAGGAGCGGGAGCAGGAAGATGAACGCGCGCCGGAGCCTCGGGCCCGCCGCGACCCTTGTCGAGCGGCGCATACGCCCTTATTGGCGTGCGCCCGCGCGCGCCCGCGCGATCGGCCCGATTTTGGACGGATGTCGTGCAGCGAGCGGTGGTTTGCGGCGGCGGTCAACTCAACCGGCACCTGATCGGTATCCCATGGCGTGAACCCGATCCGGTACATCACGCGGTACATCAGAGAAATCTCGGGAGAGCCTAGTGCCGCCGGCTGCAGCGGCGGGACCAGGCCCTCCCGAAATTGTGGCGTGAACTGGCGCCACATTTACCACCGGCGCCCTAGATACGACGCCTCGGCGACGTACCGGCCCGAGCGCCGAGCCGCCCGCTCCTCCGCCTGGAGCCGCTCGATGATCTCGATGCGCTCTTCCGGAGTCACGCGTGGCCCGCGGCTGGCCCGCGGCGCCCGCGAGGACCATCGCAGACCGGGCACGTATGCGAGCAGGCGTGAGCTAACCGCCTGCGGATCTCCTCTCATGGGAGGTCTCCTTTGGGTTGGGTTTGTGAACTGTCGGGTGGCCGTTCGGCCAGCCGGCTATTTCACGCGCGCGTCATCATGCGCGCGTGTTGTCGAGTGCCAGTCACTGGTGACTGGGCAATAAAAAAGGCGACCCTCTGGGTCGCCCTCGCGATTGGCTTCGGTATGTCGCAGTAGATCTAGTGCGCATGCCTCTTCGCGAGGGTGACATCCCCAAATGCCGTGGCGTCGTCGACGCCCACGATGCAGGTCGAACGCTGGGCCGCCTCGGCGGGGAATGAATATGTCGCGGTGTGCATGAGCATTAGATCTCTCCTTGCTGCATTAGCAGAGTAACCCAGCGGTCGAATAAATACAAGACCAGAATGCGAAAAAGATGTGACCCCCGGCGCCGGATCGCGCTCAGCGCCGACGCGACGGCGACGGTCGTCGCGCGGTCTGGTCCGGACGGGGTACAGGGCCCCACGGACGCCGCGAAGCGGCCAGTGCTCAGCGCGCCGCCTGGCGAGGACCGCCGCCGGCACCGGGGCAGCGGCAACCGAACCCCAACATCCGCGGCCACGCGGAGCGTTAGGGTCCTGCTCGCTATGGCTGCCGTCGCGCGCGTCGTGATCATGGTCCAGGAGAACCACACGACCGATAACTACTTCCGAGGCCTCGCGCCGTACGGCGGTGCGGTCGCCACCGATTGGCCGCTCTCCCCGAATCCGCCGGCGAGCGACCAGCCCCACGATCGCCCGGCCTACTTCAAGTGGCTGACCGGCGCCTCGACGGGCGCACACGTCCAGTTCGACACGGCGGCGGTGCTCCCGTACTACCTGTATCTGGCCCTGACCGGCGCGTTCCTCGAGAATCACTGCGCGGGGTTCGGCACGAACTCGACCCCGAACCACCTTCTGATCGTCGGCGGGCAGTCGCCGACGCTGAAGAATCCCTCCGAGAGCTCGTCGCCGGTGTGGGATATGCCGTCGCTTCCCGGTCTCGCCCAGGCGAACAGCGTCGCCTGGCGTGCCTACGCGGCGTCGAAGGACTACCCCGTCGCGTTCTACACCGAGCTCAAGGGATCGCCGAACGTCGTGTCGTCCTCGCAGTTCGTGACCGATGCCAAGGCCGGCGGGTTACCGGCACTCGTGTTGCTGTGGCACAACAGCCCGAACGACGAGCACCCGCCCGCGAACGTGACCGAGGGCATGGACCTGATCTGGCAATCGGTCGACGCCGTGGTCCAGGGCGGGGGCTGGGACGAGACCGTGTTCATGCTGACCTGGGACGACTGGGGCGGCTACGACGATCACGTGAAGACGCCGGTGCTCGAGTACACGCCGGACAACGTCCAGCTGGCGCTCGGCCCGCGCGTGCCGCTGCTGATGTTCGGCGGCGCGGTCAAGCCCGGGATCGATAGCCGATGGTGCAGTCACGTGAGCATTCCGAAGACCGCGATGCAGCTGCTCGGGCTGCCGGCGCTGGGGGTCCCGCGCCTCGACGACGACCCCGGCCTCGCCGATCTCGTCGATCCGGAGCGAGCGCCGACCGCGCCGCCCCCCGCCTTCGGGACCACGATCACCTTGCCGCCGGCCCCCGACCCGCCGGTCGCCCCGCACCCGCCGCCTCCGTCACCCGGGAAGCCGGCGCCGGTGAGCGAGATCATCCTGCGCGGCGGGGCCACGCTCCCGCCGCCTAACGACGCTCCGCTCCCTCAGCAACCGAGTCCGCCCGCCTAGCGCGGGCGATCTCGGCGAGCGCGATCGCCGTCGCCACCGCGGCATTCAGGCTCTCGACCCCCTCGCGGCCGCCCGGGATGCGTACGAGCGCGTCGCACTTGGTCCGGGTGCGCTGTCGCAGTCCCTGGCCCTCGGCGCCGACCACGAGCACCGACTGGCGGTCGAATTCGGTCTCTCCGAGCGTGTGCTCGCCGCGCTCGTCCAGCCCGTAAACCCAGTATCCGTACTCCCGCAGGATGTCGAGGCTGCGCGCGAGGTTCGTCACCCTGAACACGTCGACGAACTCCGCGCCCCCGACCGCGATCCGCGCCACCTTGGGCGTCAGCTCGGCGGAGCGGTTCTTGAGCACGAGCACCGCGTCGGCGCCGAAGAATGCCGCCGCTCGCAACATCGCCCCGAGGTTCTGGGGATCGGAGATCTGATCGAGCGCGATCACCAGCCGCCCGTCGGACAGACGGTCGAGGTCGTGCTCGCCGAGCACCGGCCGGCGGGACGTGAACACGCACACGCCCTGGTGCTTGTCGTCGTCGGTCAGCCCAGTCTCACGGCGGAATACCGGCCACGCCACTAGCTCGGGCTCGACCCCGACCCGCCGCGCCGCCTTGATCACGTCGCTGTGGTACTCCGGCTTGCCGCCGAGGATCACGCGCCTGACGTCCCGGGGCCGTTTGAGGAACACGGCCCGGACCGAGTGCTTGCCGTAGATCATCTCCATCGAAGGTCCTCCGCCCTCCGAGGTCACGCGCGCGACAAGTACCTACCTTCGCGCGTGTCGACCTTGATCTTCTCGCCGGTCGAGATGAACAGCGGAACCTGAACCACCACTCCGGTCTCGAGCGTCGCCGGCTTGGTCCCGCCGCCCGAGGCGGTGTCGCCCCGCAGACCGGGGTCGGTCTCGGTCACCTCGAGGTCGACCGATCCCGGGACCTGGAGATCGCTGGCCTGGTCGTCGATGAACAGGATCTCGACCTCGTCGTTGACCTTGATCCACTTGAGCGGATCCGTCAGCGTGGCCTCGGGCAGCTCGATCTGCTCGTAGGTCTCGGTGTTCATGAAGTGGGCGGCCTCGCCGTCGGTGTAGAGGAACTGCATCCGCCGGGCCTCGCTGCGGACCGAGCGGAGCTTCTCGCCCGCGCGGAACGTCTTGTCGATCACCGCCCCGTCGCTGGCGCGGCGCAGCTTGGTTCTGACGAATGCGGCGCCCTTGCCCGGGTTGACGTGCTGAAACTCGATCACCTTGTAGACGGTCCCGTCGACCTCGACGTGATTGCCGCTCTTGAGCTGATTCGTACTGATGGACATAGCGCGGACCGAGGATAGCGGCGCTCAGCGGGCATCCTAACCTTCGCTGGACGGTGCCTGAGCACTCCACGTATTTCCGGCCGAAGGGCCTGGACGGCATCGAGGCCTTGCACGCCCGGTTCGTCCAGCACGTCTATCGGGCCCATTCGCACCCGACCTGGACGGTGGCGGTGGTCGAGCGCGGAGCGGCGCGGTTCGACCTCGACGCCACCCAGCAGCGCGCCGGCCAGGGGGAGCTGTTCGTGCTCGAGCCCGAAGCCGTCCACACCGGGATGGCGGCGGTGCCCGAGGGATGGGCCTACAAGGTCCTCTATATCGAGCCGCGGGTCGTGCACGACTGGGCCGAGCGCGACGGCAGCGCTCCTCGGGCCGCTCGCTGGGTCGTGTTCCGGGACATCGCGCTCCGCGGCGCGCTCGAGCGTGCCCATGCCGCGCTCGCCCGCGAGCCATCCGGCGATCTGGCGATCGACGAGGCGGTGCTCGCGGCGGTCGCAGCCCTGCGCCCTCATCTGCGGCCGGGACCGCCGGCCCACGGCCGCGACCGGGCCGAACACGCCGCGGTCCGCCGGGCCCGGCACCATCTGCGCGACCGGTGGGATCAGCGGGTCACGCTGGCCGAGCTTGCCGCGGTGGCGGGCCTCAGCCGATTCGAGCTCGTGCGGCGGTTCGGAGAGCAGAACGGCGTGACCCCGCACGCCTTCCAGAGCAACCTGCGGATCGATCACGCCCGCCGGCTCCTCGCCGACGGGGTGGCCCCGGCCGCGGTCGCGGCCGCGTGCGGGTTCGCGGACCAACCTCACCTCACTCGCGTGTTCAAGCGTGCGGTCGGGGTGAGTCCCGGGCGCTACGCCCGCGCGGTCGCGCCCTGAGCGCCCCGGCAAAAGACCGCAACATCGTTCAAGACATCGCTTGCGCGCGTCGGCGATCATGTTCCGATGGGAGTCGGCCAGTTCGACACGAAGATCGCGGTCGTGGTTCGCGACGACCTCGCTACCTGGCAGCGGCTGAACGTCACCGCCTTCATGATCAGCGGCGTGGCTGCCCACGCCGGCACAGCAGCCATCGGCGAGGACTACCTCGACGCCGACGGCCGCCGCTACCTGCCCCTGCTCGTGCAGCCGGTGCTCGTGCTCGAGGCAGGCGCCGCCAAGCTGCGGACCGTCCGCGAGCGCGCCGAGCGCCGCGGCGTTCCGATCGCCATCTACACGAACGACATGTTCAGCACCGGCAACGACGAGGACAACCGCGCCGCCGTCCAGGCGGTCGCGACCGAGGAGCTCGATCTCGTCGGGGTCGCCCTGCGCGCGCCACACCGCGACGCCGACGCGGTGCTTCGCGGCCTGAAGCGCCACCCGTAACGGTCTAGGATCGCGGCTTGCCCTCGCCCTGGCCGCAGAGCGCGCCGACGCCGGCGCACAGGTCCGCGTTCGCCGATGCCATTCCTCGTTCGTTCTGGCTCGACACGCTGCCCGAGCGCGAGCCGCACGCGCCGCTCGACGAGGTGCTCGACGCCGACCTGTGCATCGTCGGGGGCGGCTACACGGGCCTGTGGGCGGCGCTGTACGCCAAGCGGCTCGACCCGGCGCGCGACGTCGTGCTGCTCGAGGCGACGCGGTGCGGGGCCGGCGCCAGCGGGCGCAACGGCGGGTTCGTCCAGTGCTCGCTGACGCACGGCACGAGCAACGGACTGGCGCGCTTCCCCGACGAGCTCGAGCAGCTCGAGCGCCTCGGCCGCGAGAACTTCGACGCGCTTGCCGGCGACATCGAGGAGCTCGGGATCGACGCCGAGCTCGAGACGGCCGGCGACGTGATCGTCGCGCTCGAGCCACGCGAGCTCGCGGACCTCGAGGAGGAGGCCGAGCTCATGCGCCGGTTCGGGTACGACGCCGAGCTGCTCGACGCCGACCGGGTCCGGGCCGAGATCAACTCGCCGACGTATCTCGGCGGGCTCTGGGTCCGGACCGGCTCCGCGCTCGTCCATCCCGGGAAGCTCGCCGACGGGCTGCGGTCAGCGGTGGCGCGCGCCGGCGTGCGCGTTTGCGAGTACAGCCCGGTCCGGGAGCTCGGCAAGACCGGCGGCGGCGTGTCCGTGAGGACCGAGGGCGGCATCGTAAACGCCCGCCGGGCGCTGCTGGCGACGAGCGCCTACCCGCCGCTGGTGCGCGCGATCGGCAGGTACATCGCGCCGGTGTACGACTATGCGCTGGTGACCGAGCCGCTCGACGCGCGGATGCGCGAGGCGATCGGGTGGTCGGGCCGCCAGGGGCTGAGTGACATGGGCAACCAGTTTCACTACTACCGGCAGACCGCCGACGGCCGGATCATGTGGGGCGGTTACGACGCGGTCTACCGCTACGGCGGCCCGGTCGGCCCTCAGCTCGACGACCACGAGCCCGCGTTCGCGATGCTCTCCCAACATTTCTTCACGACGTTCCCGCAGCTCGAGGGACTCCGTTTCAGCCATCGCTGGGGCGGTGCGATCGACACCTGTAGCCGCTTCTCGGTGTTCTTCGGCAAGGCGCTCGGCGGCCGCGTCACCTACGCCCTCGGCTACACCGGCCTCGGGGTCGCGGCCAGCCGGTTCGGCGGCCGGGTCGGGCTCGATCTGCTCGACGGTCGCGAGAACGAGGCGACCGCGCTGACGATGGTGCGCCGGCGCCCGCTGCCGTTCCCGCCCGAGCCGCTTCGCACCGGTGTGATCCAGCTCACCCGCAACCGGCTTGCCGCGGCCGACCGCAACGACGGCCGGCGCGGTCTCTGGCTGCGGACGCTCGACAAGCTCGGCCTCGGGTTCGACAGCTAGTCACTGCACCTTTCCCCGGGCCGCCACCGCCCACGTCGCCACCACTCTGCCGCCCCGGTGGGCGTACAGCACGTCGTGGAGGTTGATCGTCGGGTCGATGTGGGACGGAATCAGCGCCACGCGGTCGCCGACGCGTAGCTCGCGACGGTCTGGCTCGCCGTTGGGCGTGAGCACGCCGTGCTCGTCGCCGCCGTGCTGGTAGCTCCAGCCCGTGACGTTGAGGAGCCGCGCCGGGCCGGAGTCGTCGGTCAGCGTCTTCAGGCCGGCGTCGATCACCGCGCGATCCGGCGCCGGCCGGCTGATCACGGTCGCCATCGCTACGAGCGATGACTTGTAAGGAATGCCGCCCGTGTCCAGGTAGTCGGTGTCCATGAACGCGAACGACCCGGGCTGGACCTCGGTCACCGCCTCGTGGCCGGCGCAGAACTCGGCCGTTCCGGTGCCCCCGGTGCTCACCACGTCGATCGTGTGCCCGCCGGCGCGCAACTCCTCCGCGGCTGCCGCCAACCGTCCCATCGAGAGGTCGCACAGCCGCCGGCGCTCCTCGGGGTCGCGCACGTGCTGGAGGTTGCCTTCGTAGCCCTGGAGTCCGACCAGGCGGAGCCGCTCGAGCCCCCTGATCCGATCCGCGAGCGCGAGCGCGTCCTCCGGCGCCACCCCGCAGCGGTTCTGCCCGACGTTGACGTCGATCAGCGTCTCGAGCGCCCCGGGGAGCGCGGCGTCGATCGCGGACGCTCCGTCCCACGAATCGACGACGATGCGCACGCGCGCGGCCGGCCGCTCCGAAACCAGCCGCGCCAGCCGGCGGACCTTCACCGGGCCGGCGATCTCGGTCGTGATCAGCACGTCGTCGACCCCGCCGGCGAGCATGACCTCGGCCTCGCTCAGCTTGGCCACGCACACGCCGGCGGCGCCGGCATCGAGCAGCAGCCGCGCCACCTCCGGGCTCTTCGCGGTCTTCAGATGCGGGCGCACGTGCACGCCCGCCAGACGGCTCAGGCACAACTGGACGTTGCGCTCGAACACGTCGAGGTCGACGGTCAGGTACGGCGTGTCCAGCTCGTCGAGATGAATCGAGTCCATCGGGTCAGCGGCGCTCGAGCGCGAGCCGGATGCCGAGTCCGATCAGCACGGCGCCGGTGAGCCGCTCGACGCGCGCTCCCCACCCGCCGGCGACGAACGCCTGTCGAGCCCGTGCGACCAGCAGCGCAAGCGTCGAGTACCACAGAAGATCGACCGCGACGATCACGAGGGCCATGACCAGCGCCGACGGGAGCACCGGTGCTCCGCGCGGGAGGAACTGCGGGAACAGGGCCACGAAGAACACCGCGAGCTTCGGGTTGGCGAGGCTCGTGAGCAGACCTTCGCGGAGCGCGGTCCGGCTCGAGACCGTCGGGGATGTTTGCGGCGACTGCGCCGCATCGCCGACGGTCCGGTCGCGCCGCCCGGCGAGCGAACGCAGGCCGATCACGACGAGCACCACGGCGCCGGCGAGCTTGACCGCGTCGAACAGCGCGGCGGAGGTGGCGACGACGGTGGCGATTCCGACCGCGGCGAAGCACCCCCACGCGAGCACGCCGATCGAGTTGCCGGATGTCGTGAAGAACGCGTGCCGCCGCCCTCCGCGAGCCGCGTTTCGGACCACGAGCGCGGTCGCCGCGCCAGGGGTGATCGAGAGCAGCGCCGCGACCGGGATGAACGTCAGGAACGTGTGAAGCATCGCGTCATCCTAGGATCTCGCGTCATGGAACCTCGTGTTGCGTTCGTGACCGGCGCCAGCTCGGGCCTCGGCGAGGCGATCGCGCGCCGCTACGCCGGCGCCGGCGTCAGGGTCGTCGCCGCGGCTCGCCGGCGCGACCGCCTTGACGGGCTCGTCGCCGACTTCGGCGAGACCGCGATCCTGCCGGTCGTGCTCGACGTCCGCGATCGCGGCGCGGTCGACTACGCGATCGGGTCGCTGCGGGCGCCGTTCGCTGATGTCGACGTGCTCGTCAACAACGCCGGGCTGGCGCTCGGCCTCGAAGCGGCGCAGGAAGCCGTGCTCGAAAACTGGGAGCAGATGATCGAGACGAACTGCACCGGCCTCGTCTACGTGACGCGAGCGGTGCTGCCCGGGATGCTGTCCCGGGGGCGGGGCCACGTGGTCAACATGGGCTCGATCGCCGGCACCTATCCGTACCCGGGCGGGAACGTATACGGGGCGACGAAGGCGTTCGTGCACCAGTTCAGCCTCGGCCTGCGTGCCGATCTGCACGGAACCGGGATCCGGGTCACCTCGATCGAGCCCGGCCTGATCGGCGGCACCGAGTTCTCCGCGGTCCGGTTCGCCGGCGACACCGAGAAGGCGGCGGGCATCTACGCGGGCACCACGCCGCTCGGTCCCGACGACATCGCGGCGGCGGTCGAGTGGGTCACCTTCCAGCCCGAGCACGTGAACGTCAACGTGGTCGAGTTGATGCCGGTCAGCCAGAGCTTCGCTGCGCTCCCGATCGACCGCCCGGGCGCCTGAGCTCGGAACGTCAGAGCGTCAGCCGCATCTCGTGCTGGCGGGCGACGGCGCTCGCGCCCAGACGTTCGAGGGCGCGCGACGGCGCCTCGCCGTCGGGGGCGTTGGCAAGACGCAGGGGTCGCACCCCTCCCGCCGCCGCCAGCAGCGCGTCGGCGGCCGCGCCGTCATCGGTGGCGGCGATCTGGAACGTCGTGACCAGCTCGGGGTCCTCGCGGAACACCACCGCGCCGGCGACCTTGCCCTCGCGCTCCACCATCAGCCCACGGAATCGCGTTCCCCGGGCGCGGACCCTGTCGAGGCTCTCGTCGGCGCGCTGCCACGGCTCGCGGCTCCCGCGGTGGGCCGCGATCCACGCCTGCGCCTGCTCGGGCTCGACCGGCCGGGACGCCGGCAGCCGGTCACCCTGGACCGGCAGCGACCACACGAGCAGGTCTCGAACGACCGCGAACCCGAGCTTGTCGTAGAGCGCGATCGCCGCTCGATTTGCGTCGATCACCTCGAGCCAGAGCTCCCGGCACCCCCGCTCGCGCGCGGCATCTAGCCCGGCGACGAGGGCGCGCTCGCCCAGGCCGCGGCGGCGATAGGCGGGCGCCGTCCCCATCCCGCCGACCCAGCCGGCCGCGCGGCGGCGCGCGATCAACGCGAACGCCGCCGGCCGGTCGTCGATCACGACCCGCGAGCACTCGAGGTCGATGTCGTTGGCGGCGACGTGGTCGCGAAACGCGGCCTCGCTGAGCTCCATCGGCACCAGGTAGTCGGAGAAGCCCTCGTTGAACAGCTCGCATATCCGCGATGATCCGAGCAGCGCTGCTGGTTGGACCCTCACCGGGTCAAGCTTAGGTGGGGTCGGTCGGTTATCGTCGGCCCCAATGGCGAGCCGACGTCAGATCGCCGGTCCCCGCGGGCGCCTCGAGGTCGAGATCAGCGGCCCGGACGACGGCGAGGCGCTCATCTTCCACATGGGGACCCCGAGCGCCGCGAGCATGTACCTGCCGCTCGTGAAGCTCGGCGCCGACCGCGGGCTGCGCCACGTGATCTACCTCAGGCCTGGGTATGGGTCGAGCGCCCGGTGCGCGGGCCGCGTCGTCGCCGATTGCGCCGAGGATGTCGTGGCGGTGGCCGACGCGCTCGGGATCGAGCGGTTCTACACGGTCGGCCGGTCCGGTGGCGGACCCCACGCCCTCGCCTGCGCGGCGCTGCTGCCCGAGCGGGTGATCGCGTCGGCGACGATCGCCGGCTGCGCGCCCTGGTCCGCCGAGGGCCTCGACTGGCTCGACGGCATGGGCCAGGAGAACCTCGACGAGATCGCCGCCGCTCAGGCCGGCGAGGCCGAGCTGCTCGCGTTCCTGGAGCCTTTCCGGGCCAAGCTGACGTCCCCCAATTCCGAGCTCCATGCCAATTTCGGGGACCTGCTGTCCGAAGTCGATCGCGCCGTGCTCACGGGGGAGTTCGCCGAGTACGAAGCCGAGTCGATGCGCGCGGGGCTGGAGCATGGCGTGTGGGGATGGTTCGACGACGACATGGAGATCATCGGCGACTGGGGCTTCGACCCGTCGGACATCTCGAGCCCGGTGGCGATCTGGCAGGGCGCCCAGGATCGGATGGTCCCGCTCGCCCACGGGGAGTGGCTGGCCGCCCGCATCCCCGGCGCCCGGGCGAAGCTGCTCCCCGACCACGGTCACCTCTCGCTCGCGCTCGGACACTACGGCGAGCTGCTCGACGACCTGATCGCGAGCGCCGCCGCGGGCTAGCTCTGTGGATGGTGCGCCACGCCCCCCGCGAAATCGGGGCGATGGCGCTTCATCCACCTCTACCGTGGACCACAGGCCACACCCCTCTCAAGCCGCGGGGTGTGGCGCGTCATCCACACGCGCGGCCGCCGGCGCCCGCCGCCCCGGCCACCGACTCCGCGCCGGCGTCGGCGCCCGTCACCGCGCCGCCACCGCCGCCGCCACCGAAGAACGCCACCGGGTTCGCCACCATCATCTGGTCGATCTGGTCCTGGGTCACCCCCGCCTCCAGCAGCGCCGGCAGGACCTGCTCTGAGATCAGCAGGTAGTCGGGCTTCTCGTTGGCGAAGTACGGATTGCCGACGAAGAAGTCCAGGAAGCAGGCGCCGTCGTGGGAGAGATGGATGCGATCCGCAAAGCCCTCACCGATCAGCGCCACCAGCGTCCGGATGCGATCGGCGAGCGGGTTGAAATGGTCGATCCCGAACCGGTCACACCCGAGCCATGCGCCGGCGTGCGCGATCGTCCGCAGGTAGTCGAGGTCGTTGCTGTCGCCGGCGTGCGCGATCACGATCCGTCCCGGATCGACGCCGTGGCGCGTCAGAGCATCGAGCGCCAGCAGCCCCGTCCGCTGCTCGGCGTTCGTGTGGACCATGACCGGGGCACCGGTCTGAGTGGCGGCCATGGCGATCGCTTCGACGATCCTCGGGATGTCGCCGACCAGCCCGTGCCGCTCGACCGCGAATTTCAGGAACGCCGCTTTCACGCCGGTGTCGTCGATGCCCTCGCGGATCTCGCGCGCGAACAGCTCCGCGATCGCCTCGACGCTTCGGTAGGCGAGGAAGTTCGGGAGCTCCAGGAACGCATACAGGCCGGTCGCAACGATGATGTTGACGTCGGCCGCCTCGGCCACCCTGCGGATCCGCGGGATGTAGCGGCCGAGCCCGGGAGCGGTCGGGTCGACGATCGTTCTGATTCCAGCCTCGCGCACGCGCGTCAGCTTCTGCACCGCGTCGGCGACCCGCTCCTCCTCATCCCAGTAGCTGGGACCGAACGCGTGGCCCCAGTTCTGGAGCGCCTCGGGCTCCATGATGAAGATGTGTTCGTGCATCAGGGTCCGGCCGAGGTCGTCCAGCTCTACCGGGCCCCGCACCGTCTCGACAGTTGCCACCGTCTCTCCTCTCCTTGCGTTTATGGCTCGGACGCGGACCGCACCGCGTCCGACAGCGCCTTGGCGCCGGCATGGGCGCTCTGCCCGCCGTCCACCGCGATCTCCGCACCCGTGATGTACGACGACTCGTCAGAGATCAGGAACACGATCAGCGGCGCGACGTCGTCGACCCGGCCGAGGCGGCCGAGCGGCGTGACCTCGATGTTCGCGCGCCGGAACGCCTCGGGCGCGGTGGCGGTCATCGGCGTCTCGATGTAGCCGGGGAAGATCGTGTTGACCCGGATCCCGCGCGGCCCGAGCTCGAGGCTCGCGACCTTCGACAGCGCGCGGACTCCCCACTTGCTGATCGTGTAGCCGGCGCCGTGGTAGGCGACGAGGCCCGCCACCGAGCTCACGTTGACGATCGAACCGCCGTCGCGCATCAGCGGCACAATCGCCTGCGTGCCGAGCAGCGCGCCGTTGACGTTCACCGCCATCACCCGCTCGAAGTCGGCCAGCGTCAGCTCCGCCAGCCTGTGTCGCATCGAGATCCCCGCGTTGTTCACGAGCCCGTCGACGCGGCCGTGCTCTGACCGTAGCCACTCGGCGAGGGCACCCCAGGCGTCATCGGAGGTGACGTCGAGCGCACGGCCGACGATCCCCTCGGCACGCAAGGCCGGCGCCGAGAGGTCGGTTGCGACCACGGTGGCGCCCTCGGCCGCGAGCGCGCGAGCCTCGGCGGCACCCTGCCCGCCGGCCGCCCCGGTCACGACAACGACTTTGCCCTCGACACGTCCCATCTGGCGGTAGCGTAAACCGAGCGTCGTGCACACGAGAGACGAACCCGACAGGTACGACCGCTCGCCGGCGGCACCCGCTCGGCTCACGGCGAGGCCGTCCGTGCGCCGGCTGGCGTCCCGGATGGGGAACCGCGGGTTCGGTCAGCTGCTCCGGGACACCGGGGGCGACGCCGGCACCGCGGTTGCAGATCCCGCGCAGGACGCCGCCAAGCTCGCCGGCGAACAGCCCTCGACCGACGTCGACTACGCGACGTGGCTGCTCGCCGCCGCCGACGCCGGCTTCGCGGACCTGTGGAAGGACACTCGCGCCACCCTCGAGGCGTTCAGCGCCGGCAACCCGTCCCACGGGGTCAACCCGAGCGCGACCGACGTGAAGGTACGCGCGCTGGTGACGATGTTCGAGCTCGTCAGGGGCGCGATCCGGCGGTGGGCGGGCGCTCCCGGCAGCGCCAAGCGAGCGGTGACGCTCGGGAGCTTCCTGCGGGACAAGACCGGACCGCATGCCGGGGCGGCGATCGACCTGCCCCGGGGGATGGGACCGGGCACCGTCGATGAGGTGATCGCGATGCTGAGCGACCTGTCCCCGGGGCGATACGGAATCGGCCTGCCGTTCTCAGGCGACTACTTCGACCCGCGCGACGAGCTCGAGGCCAAGCAGAAGGCCGCCCAGGCCTCGGCCGCGGACGGCGGTGCACCGGCCGCGGTGGCGGGCGGGGTCCAGCTCGACGCCGCCCACACGTACAAGGTCGGGTGGGACACCGACCGGAACGCCTGGAGCAAGCCGGTCACCGACCAGGCCGGGGCGGCGTACACGCTGCTGAAGAGCACCGCCCTCAAGGATCTCCTCCAGAGGATGCGCCACGCGGGCTCGACGCTCGTGATCTTCCCCGACCGTCCGAACCACGTCCACATCGACCAGCGCTGACGCTCCGGCTGCTGCGTCCGCGCAGGCCGCGGGCGGGCGGACTGCGAGACGGATAATTTGGCGACATGCGCCTGGGGATCGCGGATCACCTTGGCTGGGCCGTTGCGGTGACGGCGTCCGAGGACCACGTGGTAGTGGACCGCCGGCGGATCGAGCTGATCGAGCCCGGCATCTCGCCGGCGCCGATTCACTACGAGAGCCGGCGTCTCGATGTCGCTGCTACGGCCGCGCTGGTCGCGACGGCGCGAGCGTCCGTCGTCCGGGCCGCGTCAGCCGCACTCGACGAGCTCGCGACCGCGCTGCCCGCGCCGATCAGCTCGATCTCGCTCCGGTTCTGGCCGCTCGACTTTCCCGAGGACATCGCCGTCCAACGTCGCGCGCCGTATGAGGCCCGGGCCGACGCAGTCATGTACCGCCAGGAGCTGTCCGAGCTCGCTCACGCGCGGGGTTGGGAAGTCAACCTCTATGACGCAAAGGCAGTCGTGGGTCAGGCGATCACGATGCTGGCTGAACGCGCCGACGACGTCCTGCACGGACCTCGGGCAACGATCGGCCCACCCTGGACGAAGGACCATCGGGTCGCGCTTGCCGCAACGATTGTGGCCGGCTGAATCACCGCCCCATGGCCGACGCCTTCACTGAGCCACGATGGTCAGTAGTTGGTGTGCATTGCGGAACTGACCTGTTTGAGCGTGTTCTGCGCGATCGCGCGGGCGGCGCGGCTGCCGTCACGGAGGATCGCTCTGAGATAACCGCGGTCGCTCATCAGTTCGGCGCGGCGGGCTCTGATTGGACGTAGCTTCTCGTTGACCGCCTCGGTGGCTCGGCGCTTGAGTTCAGCGGCCCCCCGGCCGCCGATCTCAGCCGCGACCGTGGCCGGGGTGAGGTTCTCGCACAGGGCGGTGAGCAGGACGAGGTTGGCGACCTCCGGACGGGTCTCTGGCTCGTAGGTGACGTTGGGATCGGAGTCGGTCTTGGCCTGACGCAGCAGTCGCGCCGTTTCGTCAGCGGAGGCAGCCAGCGTGATCGCGTTGTTCCGGCTCTTGCTCATCTTTCGGCCGTCAGTGCCCAGCAGGACCGGCGCGTCGCTGAGCAGCGCCTCTGGCTCGGGAAAGACGGGATGTTCGGGCGCATATCGCCGATTGAAGCGTCGCGCGATCGCTCGGGTCTGCTCCACGTGCGGAAGCTGATCCGCACCGACGGGAACGATCGTCGCCTGGCAGAACAGGATGTCGGCGGCCTGATGGACCGGGTAGGTCAGCATGAGCCCGTTGAGTGTCGGCATGCCCGACCCGGCCGCCTCGTCCTTGACGGTTGGGTTACGAAGCAGCTCGGGCAGCGTGACCAGGCTGAGGAACGGCAACAGCAGCTGGTTGAGCTCGGGAACCAGCGAGTGAGCGAAGATCGTCGCTCGTGTCGGGTCGATGCCGACGGCCAGGTAATCGGCGACCAGCTCCTCGACATCCTCAGGCAGCGAGGCTGGGCTGTCACGATCGGTGATCGTCTGGTAGTCGGCCACCAGCACCATCAGGTCAACGCCGTCCTCTTGCAGGCGAACCCGATTCTGGAGCGTCCCGAACAGGTGGCCGAGATGGAGCTGTCCGGTTGGTCGATCACCGGTGAGCACCCTGGGCGCAAAGCCGTTCGAATTCGAGCTCACAGTCGGCACGGGATTGGTCATGTGTGGTCCTTTCGGTACGAGGACCCTCCCGAGCGCACGTCGTTGCCAACACCGCGGGCCACCCGAGAGCGGCCCAGGAACAGAGATCAGCGGGGCCGCATGAGAAGCGGCCAGCACCAGCAACGAAGTCGCATGGCGTTAGGCATCACTGCCAATCATACGCCGGGCCGATTCGCCGGTCCCTCGGCCCGGGTCTGCCGCAAAGGAATAGGGAAACACCCGATTCCTCCGGATCCGCCCCGCCCTAGCTTGTGACCCGAATACAGGGCTCAGGCAATTCAGCTTGATCCGGGGCACTCGAACGAGGGGAAATTCCTTGATGTATCGCGGAAATCGGAAGCAGATTGACCCGCCGGGGAGCCGCAGGTCGCTTCGGCGTTGGCGGCGGTGGTGTCTGGTGGGAGCGTTCGGGCTGCTGGGGCCGACGGTGCTGGCGGCCCCGGCCGGCGCGACGGGTTCGTATCCGGGGGAAACCCTGTCGGTGGCGCAGACCGGACCGGCCGTGGCTGGGCAAGCCGTGAACTTCTTGGCCACGGGACAGCAAACCGACGTGAACGACTACGCGGGCGGCTTCTCGCTCGATGTGTTCGAGAAGAACCCGACCGTCGACCCGACGTGTGCGCCGGATTACTGGGATGAGAGCAACAACGCGATCACCGATCCCTCTGAGCTGCATTTCATCGTCGGAGACTGGGAGGGATTGGGCACGACATTCAGCGTGCCGTTCAAGGCGGTGTTCACCCAGCCGGGCGCGGTGCTGCTGTGCGCGTACAGCACGTGGATCACCGACACCGCGGCCAGTGCGCAGCTGACCGTCGACGTAGCGAGTCCACCTTCGTCCGCGGGCGGCGGCCCGGGCTCGACGCCGCCGCCGACCCAGAATCCCGCCCCGCCGACGAACGCGCCGACCGCGGCAAAGCCGGTGAACAAGACCGTTCCGCGCCTGGTCCGACACCAGAACAAGCTCCTCTGCAGCCCCGGCGCCTGGTCGAACTCACCGGCGAGTTTCACGTTCCGCTGGGTGGCGGACGGCCGCCAGGTGCATGGGGCGACGCAGTCAGGACTGAAAGTGACGCGAACGCTCCGCGGCCAGCAGGTGCGCTGCCGCGTGAGCGCGACCAATAGCGCCGGGACCACGTCCGCGCTCAGCCGTCCGCTGCGGGTCCACTGATCGGCACCTCATCCGAGCACGGTGAATGAGGATGGACTCATACGTCGCCGAATGCTTCTGGCCGGGCGTCACCCGGGTGGAGCTCGAAGCTCTCGACACGCGCGCCTCGCTGTTTGCGGGGCGCACGTCGGGGAGCGAGCAGCCCGTTCGTTACATCGGCTCGATGCTGATGCCCGAAGACGAAGTCGTGTTCTGCTTCTTCGAGGGCCCTTCGGCAGATGCGATTGCTGGAGCGGCTCGCGGGGCGCAGATCCCGTTCGCGCGGATCCTCGCCTCGACGGGTCCTCCACCAAGGTGACCGGCGGCTGGGCGGTCCGCCGCCGGCAAAGCGACACTGCCCGGGACGGTCGGGTTTCGTGAGATAGTTCGCGACGAGTCGATGATCGGCCGAGACCGTGAGCTGGGCGCCGGGGGGCGGTTTTCTGAACTCACTCGCGCATGGCGGCGATTTCCTCGTGTTGGAGGGCGAGGCGGGGATCGGCAAGACGACGGTCTGGCGTGAGCTGATTGCCGGCGCCGATGGCCGCGGCTATCGCGTGCTGTCCTGCCAACCAGCGGCGAGCGAGGTGACACTGTCCTTCGCGGGCCTCGCGGACTTGCTGTCCGATCTCGACGCGAGCGTGCTGGAGTGCCTGCCGTTGCCCCAGCGCCACGCGCTTGAGGTGGCGTTGCTCCAGGCGGCGCCGGGATCGCGGCCGCTCGAGCAGCGAGCTGTCTTCGCCGGCTTCGGCGCGGTGTTGGTGGCGCTCGCGGGAGAGCGTCCGCTGCTGGTGGCGATCGATGACCTGCAATGGCTCGATCGGCCAACCCAGGCGGCGCTCGAGTTCGCGATGCGCCGGGTGCGGGGTCACCCGATCGGATTTCTGTGCGCGTCGCGCACGGAGGTGACTTCGAGCGTCACCTCGGGGCTGGATCGGGTGCTCACAGAGTCAGGCGCCGAGCGCGCCCAGCTTGGGCCCTTGAGCGTCGGCGCACTGCATCAGCTGATCCTCGCCCGACTAGGACGCGCTTTGACTCGGCCGACAATCGTGCGGATCGCCACGGCGGCGAGGGGAAACCCGTTCTATGTGCTCGAGATCGCTCGAGAGGTGCTGCGGCGAGGCGAGACCTCCGCGGGCGAGCCGCTTCCGGTGCCCGACGATCTGTCGCAGCTGGTGTCCGCCCGGATCGCGGCGTCTCCCGCGCGAGACCCGCGAGCAGCTGCTGGCGATTGCGGCGCTCGCGACCGCTCCGCTCGCCCTACTGGACCGCGAGGCGCTGGAGCCGGCCGAGGAGGCCGGGCTGGTCGAGATCGCGGGGCGAACGGTTTCGTTTTCGCATCCGCTGTTCTCGGCCGCTGTCTACCGTTCAGCCACAGCCATCCGCCGGCACGAGCTCCACCGGAGCCTGGCGCGGCTGGTGAGAGACCCCGAGGAGCGCGCGCGCACCTCGCGCTCGGCGCATCGGAGCCGAGCGAAGCGCTGGCGCGGGAGCTTGATCACGCCGCTGAGCTCGCCAGCTCTCGCGGAGCTCCGGATGCCGCCGCCGAGCTGCTCGAGCTCGCGGCCGAGCTGACCCCTGATGGTGATCGTGACCAGATGTCGGTGCGTGAAGCCGCGGCAGCGGAGTGCCACCTTCACGCCGGAGATCCGCCCCGGGCGCGTTCGGTGGCCGAGCGAGCGCTGGCTCGCTGTGCCGACGGACCGATACGCGCCAACGTCCTGCGCCTGCTCGGGGAGCTTCGCTACATCGAAGGGAGCTTCGCTGAGGCGATCGCGCTGTTCGACGAGGCACTCGGGCATCGCCCTCACGGCGCCGCATCGGTGGAGCTGCAACTCAACCTCGCCTTTGCTCACAGCATCCTCGGGGCCGACGCGGATGCGGCCGACCACGCACATGCCGCGCTCAAAGCCGCGACCGAGGCTGGCGACAGCGCGCTCGAGGCGGCCGCGCTGGCGATGTCCGCCACCAGGGACTTCCGTCTCGGTCGCCCACTCGATCGCGCTCGATTGGAGCGTGCGCTGGCGCTCGAAGACCGGACCGCCGGATGCTGCTGCCGATGCGCCCCAGCCGCTTGGCGGCAATCGCCGAGTACTACAGCGATGACTTCGGGCGAGCGGCGTCGCTCTACACCACGCTGCGAGAACGAGTGATCGACCGCGGGGAGGACAGCCACCTCCCGATCGTCGACGCGGATCTGTCGATGGTCGAGCGCATCCGAGGGAACCTGCCCCGCGCGCTGGAGATCGCCAACGAGGGCTGCGAGATCGCACAGATGCTCGGCAGCGACACCGCTCAGGCCGACATGCTCTGCGAGCGAAGCTTCGTCCGCGCGACGCTGGGCGATGAGGCGGGAGCCCGGAGGACGCGGAGCGAGCACTCGCGTGCGACACCGACGACAGCTACACCGCCTTCTGGCTTGGAAGCGTGCGCGCGTTCCTCGAGCTCTCGCTCGGCAACGCGCAGGCGGCAAGCCACGCGCTGCGCCGTTCTGCGCCGCGGTGAGGAAGCGGGTTCGTGCAATCAGTTCACCGCGCGGATCCTCCCCGACCAGATCGAGGCGCTCGTAGCGCTCGGCGAACTGGAGCGGGCCGAGCGCCTTACGGAAATGCTTGAACAACACGCCCGCGAGAACGATCCGCCGTCCGCGCTGGCGGGCGCGGCGCGCTGCCGCGGGTTGCTGGCGGCTGCCCATGGCGATCTCGCGGCTGCAGGGAAGGAGCTCGACGTGGCGCTCGCCCAGCTGAGTCGTATCGAGATGCCGCTCGAGCTAGGACGGACCTTTCTCATAAGCGGCCTGGTCAAGCGGCGCGCCAAGCAGAAACGGGCTGCCAGGGATGCGTTCATGCGCGCGCTCGAGACTTTCGAGACGATCGGAGCGCGCCTGTGGGCGGCGCGTGCCCAAAGCGAGCTCGAGCGAACCGGGGTTCGTCACAGCGCAGGTGATGAGCTCACGCCGACAGAGTTGCGAGTCGCCGGCCTTGCCGCTCAGGGCCTGACCAACAGGCGCATCGCCGAGACCCTGTTCGTCAGCGCGAAGACGGTCGAGGCGAATCTCGCGCGCATCTACCTCAAGCTGGGGATTCGTTCGCGCGCCGAGCTCGGCGCGCGATGGTCGAGCGAGCGAGCCGGACTCAGCGGTCGAAGTAATGCGAACGGTGTCACCGATGATTTGGCTGCACGACCAGCGCGCTCCCGGCGCCGAGGCGGACAGGCTCGGCGATCGCCTCGGCCCGGCCGCGCCCGAGCATCTGTAGCGCTGTCGCATCCCCCGGATAGTTGTCGAGCGGGAGGATCGAGCCGGTGGCGAGCGCGAACTTCTCGCCGTACTGACTCGTGAGCTGCTGGGCGAGCGCGCTGTTGTAGAAGTCCGGCTCGGCCAGCGAGGTGTTGGACGACGAGTTGGTCTGGCTCACCCGCGGCGCCGCGAGCGCGGCCGGCAGGCTCATGCCGAAGTCGACGTGGTTCATGAGGATCTGGACGACGGTCGTGATGATCGTCGAGCCGCCGGCGGCGCCGATCGCGAACTGCGGCTTGCCGCCGCGAAGCGCGATGACCGGGCCCATGCTCGACCGCGGCTCCTTACCGGCCGCCGGCAGGTTCGGGTCATAGGCACCGGGCGAGGACGGGGCGAAATCGAAATCGGTCAGCTCGTCGTTGAGCAGGAAGCCGTAGCCGGGCACGACCTGGCCACTGCCGCCGAAGAAGTTGATCGTGTTCGTGTACGCGACGATGTCGCCCCACTTGTCCTCGGTGACGATGTTGTTGGTGTGATGGGCCTCCGGCGACGCCGACGATGACTGCGTCGAGAAGGCGCTGCCGCTGCAGCCAGAGAACGGCGCGAACGGCGACCCCGCCGCGACCGGCGAGGTGAGCGCGGTGTTACCGATCAGGCAACGACGCGTCGCCGCGAATTTCGGGTCGAGCAGACCGCCGAGCGGCACATTGACGTAATCCGGGTCGCCGACGTACGCGTTGCGGTCGGCGTAGGCGAGCCGGGACGCCTCGAGGTAGTGGAACAGCGCCTCGACGCGAGGCTCTGAACCGAGGGGATAACCGTTCAGGATGTTGAGGATCTCGCCCTCGGTCGAGCCGCCGCTCGAGGGCGGCGCCATCCCGTAGATGCTCAGTCCCCGGTAGTTCACCCGGGTCGGCGCGAGGACCCTGGTGCGGTAGGACTGCAGATCGTTCATGGCCATGATGCCCGGGTTCGTGACGATCGTCTGTCCAGGCGTGAGCACGGGGTGATCGTCGGCCTGAACGATCGCTTGTCCGATCGGTCCGTCGTACAGCGCGGACGGGCCTCGGCGGGCGATCATCTCGTAGGTGTGTGCCAGATCTGGATCGCGCAGCCGCGTTCCGATGGGGAGCGGATCACCAGACGGCGTGAGCAGGAGCGACCGGCTCGCCGGATACGCCTGCAGCGTCGACAGGCCGGACTGCTCGAGTTGGTTGAAGTCGAAGTTCACCGCGAAGCCGCTCTTGGCGAGGCCGATCGCCGGTTGCAGGTCGGCGCTGAGCGAGAGCCGGCCGTACTTGCGCACGGCGGTCGCCCACGTCGCGACGTTCCCCGGCACGCCGGTCGACAGCGGCTGATCGGAGGCCGCGGTGTAGTTCATCGGCTTGCCCGTCGTCGGATCGATGAACAGGTTCGTCGTGCATGCCGATGGACACGTCTCGCGACCGTCGATCGTCGTGACCGTGTGCGTCCGGGCGTTGTAGATGACCATGAAGCCACCGCCGCCAGGGCCGGCGACGAACGGAACCGTGACCCCGAGGGCGCTCGCCGTCGCGACGGCGGCGTCGATCGCGTTGCCGCCTCGGCGGAGCACGTCTATCCCGGCCCGGCTGGCGCCAACGTCCATCGAGGCAACGGCGCCCCCGGTTCCGACGGCGAGCGGCTCGTTCGGATAGCGCCCGTTGTGGGGCGCGTTGTGTCGCGCGGCGGACGCGCCGGCAGACGCGCCGGCCGGCACCGCGGTGAACACGGCGGCGCAGACCACGGCAATGACAGTGGCGATTCGTCGATGACTCACAACACCCACCTCCCAACGACCTCAGGACACACCCCAACTTCCCATCGGATGTGGCTCGGAAACCGCGGGATCCGATCGTGGGAAAGCGATATATCGTCAAGACTGCTCCGCTGCGGTCCCGACGAACCCGCGATCGCCCGGCGCCTGAGGCCCGCGATCCCCGGGGCGTGATGCCGCGATCGCCCTGGGGCGTGAAGCCCGCGATGCCCGGGTTCAGAGCCCCCGGCGAGCGTCGGCGTGAGGGTCAGACGGCGCCGGTTGGGATGTCGATCGTGATGTTCGCGCGCTTCTCGGCCGCGGTCTTGCCGACGCGCTGCGCCCACGCCGCCGGAGAGCGCATCCACTCCGGTAGCCCAGCGGGCGCATCGAACTCGGGGATCTCGATCCGCTCATCGGGCTTGAACGAGCTGCCGTAGGGGACGAGCGGCCCCGGCACGTCGGGATGGGTCACGAGCGGGTGGAGCGCGGCGAGCGCGTTGTTCCAGTTCGCGAGCATCGCGGCGATCGCCGCCTTCAGCTTCGCCGGGTCTCCGCCCGAGCTGCTCTCCGGCTGGGTCGGGTGGGTGACGTGCTGGTAAGCCGGTGAATAGGTCGCGCCGACCGGCGTCTGCTTCCACTTCTGCCACGCGTCGTCGGCGAGCGACCCCAGCGCCAGCACCGCCTCGATCTGGTTGCCGCCGAAGATGCTCCGCAACCAGCCGTTGCGGTAGTCGACGATCCCCGCATCGTCCTTGTGCGCCGCACCGCCGCTCTGGCCGTAGACCGAGTACAGGAACGTGTTGATCAGCAGGTAGCTGCGCGTGAAGCCGAGCTTCGCCATCAGCCCCTGGGTGCGGTGTCCGGCCTCGCCGACGAGGATCCGCCGGACGATCGCCTCGGACTGGGCGGGGTCCTGCCCGATCACCAGCAGACGAGCGCTGCCGTCGAGCCGGCCGCGGTGGAAGATCGGTCCCCACTCGACTCGGAACGAATCGGCCGGGTACGCCTCGGTGCCGGGGTAGCTACCGACGAGCGAGGCATAGGGCTCGCCGACGGGGCCAGGGTCATATTGATGCGTCATCGCGCGACCATCGCGCGGGCCGGTGCGCCCTCTTGCCCGCGCGCGCGAAAAGCTTATCTCGGAATGGCCCCGAGATGTACGGTAGGCGAATGACTACCAAAGCAGGCCCGATCGATCCGGCCAACAGCCCGAAATGGGCACTCGCCGGACGCATCGTGACGATGGACTCTCGAGCGACGGTCGTCATGGATGGCGCGATCTGGATCGCGGACGCGGCGATCGCCGCGATCACGGCCAGTGGCGACGCCGCCCCCGACGGGTTCGACGGCGTGGTGCCGGTCCAGACCGGCGGCACGGTTTTTCCCGGGCTGATCGAGCTCCACAACCACGTCGCCTACAACGCGCTGCCGCTGTGGGAGGTGCCGCAGCCGTACACCAACCGCGACCAGTGGGGCAACTCCACCCTGTATCACCAGCTCGTCACCGCGCCGATGAAGACGATCGGCGAAGCGACCGAGCTGCTGCCCGCGCTCGTCCGCTACGTAGAGTGCAAGGCGCTCGTCGGCGGCGTGACCACCACGCAGGGCATCGCCCTGTTCAGCGCACCCGGCCTCCGCCGGTACTACCGGGGGATCGTGCGCAACGTCGAGGACACCGGCGACAAGCTCCTCCCCGAGGCCGCCAGCCGCATCGCTGACGTCGACGCGAGCGACCCACAGGCGTTCCTTGCCGAGATCGAGAAGAAGACGTGCTTCCTACTGCACCTCAGCGAAGGCACCGACGCGCCGGCGCATCAGCACTTCGAGGCGCTCCAGCTCCCGGGCGGCAAGTGGGCGATCGCGCCGTCGCTCGCCGGGATCCACTGCGTCGCGCTCGAGCCCGCGGACTTTCAGGTGATGGCGGCGAACGGCGCCTCGATGGTGTGGTCGCCGTTCAGCAACCTTCTGCTCTATGGGCACACGGCTCAGATGCCCGCCGCGATTGCCGCCGGCACCGCGGGCACACCGTTCAAGATCGGGCTCGGGTCCGACTGGTCGCCGAGCGGCAGCAAGAGCCTGTTCGGCGAGCTCAAGGCCGCCCGTGTCTACAGCCAGAACAACGCCAACTTCTTCACCGACGAGCAGCTCGTCCGACTCGCCACCTCCGCCGGCGCGGAGATCCTCGGCTGGGACAAGGCACTCGGGTCGCTCGAGGTCGGCAAGCGCGCCGACCTCGTCGTGGTCGCGGGCCAGAACGACAACGCCCCGATCATGCCGGTGTTCGAGGGCGACGAGCGAACCGTGCAGCTCGTGGCGATCAACGGCACCCCGCGCTACGGCACGCCCGCGCTGATGGTCACCGACGGCCCCGGCCTCGAGACGCTCACGGTCGGCGGGGAGCAGCGGGTGCTGTACCTCACGCAGGCCACCGAGGACCCCGACGTGGCGGCGATCAGCTACGCCGACGCCCAGGCCAAGCTCGCCGATGCCCTCCAGAACATCAAGGCGATCCGGCTCGAGCAGGAGAGCAAGCACGCCCCGGCGGCGCTGGGCGCGGCCCCCGCCGTCCACGAGGGACATCCGCGACTCGCGCTCGACGAGTTCGAGCACACCGACTTCACCCAGCGTCCTCACCTCAAGCTCGACGGCGTCATGACCGGGCCGATCGACAAGCCCGAGGCGGCCGCGCCACCGATCTCGTCGCTGCTCTCGCCGATCCAGCTCGACGCGCTGACGGTCGCCGACGACGCCGGCTGGCTCGACAGCGTCGGCAAGGAGAAGAACCTGCCGAGCTACATGGCGCCGGGGTTGCGCGCGTTGTACGGGGCGTAGGCTCGCGGGCTACGGCTAGCGCTCCTTCCGCGCCACCCACACCTCTTCGTGCGCCCAGCGCCGCGCCCACTCGGGCGTCATCCACTCGAACCGGCTCGGCTCGGCGTCCTCGGGCGCATACAGCTCGTGGAGCGCGTCGATCGCGAACCCGGCCCGGCGGAGCAGGTCAATCCACTCGCTGTGGGCGAGATGGAACTCGATCCCCTCCTCTCCCGGCCACTCGATACGCCGGACCTCGCGCTGCGGCCGCAGCAGCCGATCCGACGCTGGACCCTCGTCGGGCGCGCACAGAACCGACAGCAGTGAGTTGGTCAGGAACACGAGTCGCCCACCGGGCCGGAGCAGCCGTGCGGCCTCGCCGATCCACGCCTCCGGCTCGCACCACAGGCTCGCCCCGTACTCGGACAGCGCGAGGTCGAAGCCGGCGTCGGGCAACGGGACGTCCTCGGCGCTCGCGTGCACGAGCGGGAAGTGGAGGTCATGTTCGGCCTGCATCGCCTTCGCGGTGGCGAGCTGCGCCTCGGACAGATCGACACCGACCGGATGCGCGCCGCGGCGCGCGAGCCACGCGGACCAGTAGGCGGTCCCGCAGCCGAGCTCGACGACATCGAGCCCGTCGACGTCGCCGATCGTTCCGAGGTCATCCTCGGGCGTCTCCCACATACCCCAAGACCAGTTCTCGTCCTCCCACTGGCGCGGAGCCCACTTCGCGTACTCGGCCGCGGTTACGTCCCACGCGGCGCGGTTGCGCCGGGCGTGCTCGGGCAACTCCACGCAGCGCAGCCTAACCCACGAGGCCCGACCGGTCAGCCCGCGTTGCCGGAATAAATGAACGGGGTTGTGGTGGCGAGCTCGACGAACCCGAGTCGCTTCAGGATCGGGCGGCTGTCGGGCATGGCGTCGACCTGGAGGTAGCGAAAACCGGCGGCGGACGCGATCGCGGCGCGGTGGGCGACGAGCGACCGAAACACGCCGCGCCGACGCCAGTCCGGGAGAGTGCCCCCGCCCCAGAGGCTCGCGAAGTCGGTGCCCGCGGGCAGCTCCACACGCCCGGCGCTGATCGGAACGTCCCCCGCAAACGCGACCACCGCCGCGACGCGTTGGGGTTGGGCGGCCAGGTCGGGCGAGCAGCGTCTCGCCCATCGAGGAGTGGTCTTCGCCGAACACCTGATCATGCACCGACACCAGCGCCTCGACGCCGCCCGGGTCGCGGACCGGACGGAGCTCTACCCCGGCCGGCGCCGGCACCTCTAGCGTCAGGTCCGCGATCTCGGCGACCAGCAGCGCCTCGGCCGGCTCGGGCGTGAAGCCGGCCGCGACGAGCCGGTCGGCCAGGTCCGCCGGCTCGTCGTAGGAGTAGTGCTTCCACTCCCAGCGAGCGCACGTGCCCGCGAACCGGTCGATCTGGGCGGCGATCTCCGCGTCAGCGGTCAGCTCGTCGAGATCCGACCACGTCACCCCGGCCCAGCCTCGGCCCCCGCACCGCACGATCCGGTCCTCGCGCTCCACCCAACGGTCGGGCGGGTCCGCCGTCGGCTGCCGCCGTATCTGCCGGTCGAACGCGGCGAGCACGGCTGTGCGGTCCATCGTCGTCATGCGCGCATTCTGGCTCTCCGCGTCTGCGCACACGCCCCAACCAGCCTCGGGTTGTCCGTCCGGTTCCGCCACAATCGGCTGGTGGACCGGAAATGGGAGAGAAAGGAGCACAAGCATGGACTGGACGCTTGAAGTTGTCGTCCTCCCGGTCAGCGACATCGACCGAGCGATCGCGTTCTATCGCGACCAGGTCGGCTTCGAACTGGACCACGACACGACGAACGAGCACATGCATGTCGCGCAGCTGACGCCACGGGGGTCGGGCTGCTCGATCGTCATCGGCGATCTGGCCGCGCAACGGCAGATGGAACCCGGATCGATGCGGGCGCTCCAGCTGTGCGTCGCCGATGGCGCGGCCGCCCGTGACGAGCTCATCTCGCGCGGAGTGGACTGCAGCGAGCTGACGTCGTTCGGCGATCAGGATGGCAGCACGTTCTTCGGGTTCGCCGATCCAGATGGCAACACGTGGGCGGTGCAGCAGCTGAAGGTGCGCGGCGAGAAGCCGCTGATTCCGGTAGAGGCGCGCGGACGGTTCGGCGCCTAGACCGCTCGATGCCGCGTCCCCGCTCACCACTCCCCGGGTCGGCGTCCGTGGTCATCGTCGGCGGCGGGGTGATCGGCACGAGCGCGGCCTTCCATCTCGCCGAGGCCGGCGTCGACGTCGTGCTGATCGAGCGGGCACAGCTCGGCAGCGGTTCGACCAGCAAGGCCGCCGGTGGCGTCCGGACCCAGTTCTCGGACGTCCTCAACATCGAGATCGCCAAGCGCAGCATGGCCGCGTTTCGCGACTTCGGGCGCCGCCCGGGCTGGGAGATCGACCTCAAGCAGGTCGGCTACCTGTTCATCCTCACCCGCGAGTCCGACGTGGAGGAGTTCGAGCAGAGCGTGGCGCTCCAGAACCAGAGCGGCCTCGATTCGGTGATGCTGACCGCCGACGAGGCGCGCGCACTGTGCCCGCTGATCGAGGGGCAGGATGTGCTCGCGGCGGCGTTCTCACCCGGCGACGGCCACGCCACTCCCGAGGGCGTCGTCCAGGGCTACGCGTTCGCCGCGCGCGCCCACGGCGCCCACATCCGCGTCGGCTGCGAGGTGGTCGCGATCGAGACCGACGTCGGTGGCGAGATCACGGAGGTGGTCACCGATCACGGTCGCGTCCGCACGAGTACGGTCATCTGCGCCGCCGGCGCGTGGTCGCGGAGTTGCGGCGCGATGGTCGGCGTCGCGCTGCCCGTGATCCCGCTGCGGCGCCAGATCCTGTTCACCGAGGCGATCGAGGGGCTGCCGGCGGAGCTGCCGATGACGATCGACTTCGAGTCGAGCTTCTACTTCCATCGCGAGGGTCCCGGCCTGCTGATGGGGATGTCCGATCCGGTGCAGGCGCCGGGGTTCAGCGTCGAGACGTCCGAGGACTGGATCCCGGGCCTGATGGAGGTCGTGCGCCGGCGGGCGCCGCGGATCGCCGACGCCGGGATAAAAGGCGGCTGGGCCGGCCTGTATGAGATGACCCCGGACCACAACGCGATCATCGGCGAGGCCGCCGGCGTCTCGCGCTTCCTGTACGCGACGGGGTTCTCGGGCCACGGATTCCTGCAGGGGCCGGCCGTCGGTGAGATCCTGCGCGACATGATCCTCGGGCGCTCGACGTTCGTCGATATCGCGCCGCTCGGCGTCGAGCGATTCGACGCCGCCGCGCTGCGCCCGGAGTACAACATCGTCTAGGAGCGAGCCCTGTTGACCGACACACTGTCCACGACCGCGACCGGCGCCACGCGCCTGGTCGAGACGCTCGACCAGCTCGGAGTGAGGCTCGTCTTCGGGCTGCCGGGGGTCCACAACCTCCCGATCTGGAAGGCGCTGTCCGAGTCCGACATCCGGCTCGTCGGCGTCCGCCACGAGCAGACCGCCGCCTACGCCGCCGACGGCTACGCCCGCGCCACCGGCGAACTCGGCGTCGCGGTCGTGACCACCGGGCCGGGCGCGGCCAACACGCTCGGCGGCACCGGCGAGGCGATGGCCGCGGGCTCCCCCGTGCTCGTGATCGCCACCGACATCTCGACGAGGGTCCGGCGCGAGGGCGTCTACCGCGGCACCCTGCACGAGACCCGCGACCAGACGGCGATGTTCAGGCCGGTCACGAAGGCCGCGCGGCTGGTCGCCACCGCCGAGGAGATCGGCGACGCCGTGCTCGAGTCCGGTACGGCGGCGCTGGCCGCCCCGACCGGGCCGGTGTACCTCGGCATCCCCACGGACCTGCTCTCGGAGTCGGTCTCCTCGCGATCTCGGCCGCCCGCCTCCGCCAGCGGATCGCCCCGGCCCGGTGCTCCCGCCGGCCGCGGTCGAGCGCGCGTGCGAGCTGCTCGCGAACGCCGAGCGGCCGCTGATCTGGGCCGGCGGTGGCGCCCTGCGCGCCGATGCGGGCCCAGCGATCGGCGAGCTCGCGCGCGGGCTGGCCGCGCCGGTCGTCACGACGTACATGGGCCGCGGTCTGCTGCCGCCCGAGCACCCATGCGCGGTTCCGGGACCCGTTCACGCCAGGGAGATCGGCACCCTTTGGGACGAGGCCGACGTCGTGCTCGCGATCGGCACCGACTTCGACGGCACGAACACGCAGAACTGGCAGATGCCCGCGCCACCGACGCTGATCAGCATCAACGTCGACGAGGCCGACGCGAACAAGAGCTATACGTCGGACATCACGCTCGTGGGCGACGCACGCACCGTCGTCGAGGACCTGCTCAGCCGGCCGGCGCCGACCCGCGACGGGCTGCCCGAGCTCGAGCGCAGGCTGGCGGCGATCGGCTCCGAGGTCTCGGCGTGGGTCGAGAATGACGACGAGCAGGCCGCGCGGTTCCTCGACGTCGTCCACCGCGCGCTCTCGCCGGACACGGTGGTGGTCACCGATATGTGCATCCCCGGCTACTGGCTCGGCGGCTACTGGCAGGTCCCCCGGCCGCGGAAGCTCGTCTACCCGCTCGGCTGGGGCACGCTCGGGTTCGGCTTTCCCGCCTCGCTCGGAGCCTGCCTGGCCGGCGCAGGGCCGACCGTGTGCGTGGTCGGCGACGGCGGCTTCATGTACGCGTGCGGCGAGCTCGCGACGGTCGTCGAGGCCCGCATTCCGCTCACGATCGTGCTCGTCGAGGACGGCGGCTACGGCATGCTGCGGTACGACCAGGTCCAGGCCGGCGAGGAGCCGTTCGGCGTCGACCTCGTCCAGCCGGACTTCGTAGCGTTCGCGGGGTCGTTCGGGGTGCCGGCGACCACGATCGACGGCTTCGGGCCCGAGTTCGAGCAGGAGCTGCGCCGGTCGGTGGCGAGCGGCGAGCCCGAGATGCTCGTGGTCCGGGCCAGCCTCAAGCCGCCTCCGACGACGTCGCCCCGGTGGTACCGCCGCCCATGAGCGCGGCCGCGCTGTCCGTCACCGCGACCGACGAGCTCAGGGCCCGCGCCCGGCACAGCCTCGAGCGCTGCGGCGTCACGGTCTCACCGCCGTCGGGGCCGAGCGTCACCGCGCGGTCGCCGATCACCGGGGAGGACCTGTTCGACGTCCCCGCCGACGGGCGGGTGGAGATCCTCACCGCAATCGCCACGGCCCGCGATGCGTTCTCGGTCTGGCGGACCGTGCCGGCGCCGGTTCGCGGCGCTCTCGTCAAGCGCCTCGGCGTGTTGCTCGGCGAGCACAAGGCCGACATCGCCGAGCTGATCACGATCGAGGCCGGAAAGATCCCGTCGGAAGCCCTCGGCGAGGTTCAGGAGATGATCGACATCTGCGACTTCGCGGTCGGGCTCTCGCGCCAGCTCGAGGGTCGGACGATGCCGTCGGAGCGGCCGGGTCACCGGCTGATGGAGACGTGGCATCCACTCGGGGTGGTGGCGGTGATCTCGGCGTTCAACTTCCCGGCCGCCGTGTGGTCGTGGAATACCGCGGTCGCGCTCGTGTGCGGCGACAGCGTCGTCTGGAAGCCCTCGCCGATGACGCCGCTGACCTCGATGGCCTGCTCGGCGGTCCTCGCCCGCGCGGGCGCTGAGACGGGCGCTCCGGCCGGGTTGCACCAGCTCGTGATCGCGGGCGCGGAGGACGGCCAGGCGCTGATCGACAGCCCCGAAATCGCGCTGGTCAGCGCCACCGGCTCGGAGCGGATGGGAGCAGAGGTCGCGCCCCGCGTGGCCGCCCGTTTCGGCCGCTGCCTGCTCGAGCTGGGCGGGAACAACGCGGCGGTGGTGGCGCCGTCGGCCGACCTCGAGCTCGCCACCCGCGGGATCGTGTTCGCGGCCGCCGGCACCGCCGGGCAGCGGTGCACGAGCCTGCGGCGGGTGATCGCGCACGAGGACGTCGTCGACGAGCTGGTCGCGGGGCTGCGCGACGTGTTCGGCCGGCTGCCGATCGGCGATCCGTCCACCGACGGCACGCTCGTCGGCCCGCTGATCAACGAGCGCGCGTACCGAGGAATGGTCGAGGCGCTCGACGAGGCCCGCGCCGGCGGGGGCGAACTGGTCGCCGGCGGCGCGCGCCGGCCGTCGCCGGACGCGCCCGATGCCTACTACGTCGAGCCGGCGCTCGTCCGGATGCCGGGGCAGACCGAGGTGGTCCGGCGCGAGACGTTCGCCCCGATCCTGTACGTGATGACCTATCGCGAGCTCGAGGAGGCGATCGCGCTCCACAACGGCGTCCCGCAGGGCCTGTCGTCGAGCATCTTCACCCGCGACCAGCGCGAGGCCGAGCGGTTCCTGGCCGCGGACGGGTCGGACTGCGGGATCGTCAACGTCAACATCGGCACGTCGGGGGCCGAGATCGGTGGCGCGTTCGGCGGCGAGAAGTCGACCGGTGGCGGGCGCGAGTCCGGCTCGGACGCGTGGCGGGCGTACATGCGTCGCGCCACCAACACGATCAACTACTCCGACGAGCTCCCGCTGGCGCAGGGCGTCGAGTTCGGCTGAGCGGCGCCGGGCCGCCCCGCCGCATCACTATCTCACGGCGGGAGCGCGCCGTGCGCTCCTGCCGTGAGCGAGGCCTAACTCACTGCGTGAACACGTTCGTGCCGTCGTTGAAGAACGCGTTCCTCCTGAGCCCGGTCGCCTGGACGTTCGCCGTCTGCCAGATTCCGTAGGTGTTGTTGGCAATCACGTTGCCGACAACGACGGTGTCGGTGATCGGCACCACGGCGGAGAACAGGATGATTCCGGTCGTCGCCATGTCACCCGAGTCGCTGTCGCCGGCGGTGTTGTTGGTGCCGAAGTAGTTCCCGATCACGCGGTTTCCGTTGTCGTCCTGCAACGGGGCATGGCTGTGCAACTGGAAGCCGCCTTCGCCGTTACCCGCGACGAAGTTCCCGATGAACGTGTTGTCGTAGGCAGCGGTTCCGGGGTATGGCGTCGCGTCGAGGAGGCCGGCGCCGCCGTTGTCCGTCGACACGTTGTGCGCGACCAGGTTGTCGTACACGCCGGCGACCTTCGGCTGTGGCTGCCCGGCGTTCGGTCCGGCCACGGCCACGGCCCGGGGATCGTGGCTCGGCAGGGTGACCCCGCAATCGAACAGGTTGTCGGTGCTCGTGTTGAACTCGATGACGTTGTGCGCTGCAGGGCCCACCGAGGTCGGGTTCAGCCCGCCGTCGGACACAAGGATGCCTCCGACGTTGTGCGCGACTCGGTTGCCGATCACGCGGGAGTAGCTGGTCGCGAGAAGGTGGATGCCCTCCCCGCAGTCATCCGCGTCCGTCGGCGATTTCAGACACGCGGCGAACGGGTTGGTGGCGGTGGTGTCGTACGCGGCGTCGTTGTACTCAACGGTGTTGTTCTCGACCGTCACGCCGAACAGCCTCGCCGGCGGGGCCGTCGCGCTGGCGGGCCAGCTACTCGGAGGCGGCTCGACGAGGATGCCTTCGAGTTGCGCGTTCTCGACCCTGAAGCCGCTGACCGTCGTGTTGTCCGCCTGGTCGAGGATGCCGTTGAGCTCGCCCGCGGCATCGATGACGGTGTTCGCCGCGGAGGCCCCGGCGGCCCGGTTCGAGGCGAGCGTTAGGCCGGTCTCACCTGGGGTGATCACGTTCGCGCCACCGCCTGGGTTGGCCGACTCGACATAGGTGCCGGGACCGACCAGCACCCGAGAGCCTCTCGACGCTTGGCTGAGCGCGTATCCGATCGAGGCGCACGCGCGCGCTCGGCAGTTCCCGGAGTCCCGACCTCTGGCGGATACATACAACGTGTTCCCCGGCGATGCGGACGCCACGCCAGCCAAGAACATCGAGGTGATGACGGCGACGAGGAAGGCCAACCCGCCAGCCGATACCGAGGGCCGAGATCCGGCGCGACGTCGTGACGACGCCGGACGCTTGCACGAACTGCCCATGCGATGCCCCATTTCTAGATTGGGATGTTGGACCACCGGCGCCATCCCGCTCCGGAGCGCGGGCAGCCTAGTCCGCAGGTGAGGTGATGTCAACCACGTTGTCGCCGCGGGACAGTGCGGGCGCACCGTCCGCGCGTACATGCTCCGCGCCACCAACACGATCAACTGCCCCGACGAGCTCCCGCCGGCGCAGCGCGTCGAGTTCGGCTGAGGCTGCAACACTCGGCAAACTTCCACGCTGCCGAGCAACCCAAGCCACATAAGCATGCTCCACGTGCTTATGTGGCCGAGGCGGCTCGCGATAACTGACTTTGCTGCGTTTTACATGCACGCGGCTCGCCCCCGGCGCGAGCCTCGGCCCGGCGCGATCTGACCCGGAACCCCGCGCAGCTAGCCCCCCAGCGCGTGGAGCAGCTCCTCGCCGCTCGGCGAGCCGTTTCCGGTGCACGCGTCCCACCCGGCCCCGGCCTAGTAGGACGAGGTTGTTGCCCTTGGTGATGTCGTGGAACCCGGCCGCGGCCGAGACCGTGTAGATCTGCGGCTGCATGAAGCCCACGGGCTTGCCGAGCGACTCGTTCAGGAGCGTGATCAGCCCGGCCCACAGCGGCGCCACCGCGCTCGTGCCGCCGAACGTCTGCTGCTTCCCGTCGACGAGCACCTGGTAGCCCGTCTCGGGATCGGCGTTACCGGACACGTCGGGCACGCCGCGGCCGCCTTGCCGGTGTCGACGTTGGTCGGCATCTTCGTCGAGGTCTGGTACGACGGCACTGGGAACTCGATGCTGATGCCCCCACCGCCGGCGCCATGGCTGGGCAGCTCGTTCCAGACCGTCTCGCTGGAGATCTGCCCGTTCGCGATGTGCAGCGTGGTGCCGCCGCACCCGAGCGCGTGCGGCGCGGAGGCGGGGAAGTCGACGTGCTGCTTGCCGTCGTTGACCCCGTCGGTGGAGCCGTTGTCGCCGGAGGCCACGGTCACGGCGACGCCGAGCGCGGCTGCCTCGGTGAGGATCTGCTCCATCTGGGTCCGCGCCTGCTGAGTCCACGAGTCCTCGGGGCCACCCCAGCTGATCGAGACCACTGACGGCTTGTTGCTGGTGTCGTGGACGGCCGTCGACAGGGCATCGATGAACCCCTGGTCGGTGTTCGGGGCGAAGTAGACGACGATCTTGGCACCGGGCGCGACCGAGCCGAGGACTTCGATGTCGAGCATCACCTCGCCGTCGGAATCCGGGTCGGTGCCCGGCGAGTTGGTGCCGCCATCGACGCCGACGGCCGTGACGCTCGGCGTCGTCAGATCGAGGCTCTTGAAGTACGCATTCAGGTCCGTCTGGCTGAAGCCACCCCCGAGCTCGAGGATCGCCGCCGTCTGGCCCGAGCCGGTCGCGCCCGACGGGAAGTCGTACGCGGCCGCGACCTGCGGCGGCGTGTATGACGTCGCGGTGGCCGCGTCGCTGCTCGGGCGCAGATGCGGCCGCGCCTGCGGACGTTCGTCGATCCCGAACACGCCGGTGATCACGCCACCGAGCTCGGCCGGAACCGTCAACGGCCCCTGGCGGCCGCGGAACCGCCCGGCACTCGGGTGCTCATACAGCTGGAGGCCCTGCGCCCCGAACGCGTCCGCGAGCGCCTGCACCGTGCCGCGCAGCGATACGGCCCGGCGTCCCTGGTCGACGGCGGTCACCTCGAGCCCGTATTCGCCGGCAAACGACCGCACCGCGGCGATGTCCTGATCGCTCGCGCCATGCGCGCCGGCGAGCTCCTCGTGCGACATCGTGCGCCGGTCGCCCGGGGCCCGCCCGGCCTCCTGATCGACCCAGTCAAGCGGCGCCGACGGCCGCAGGTACACGGTCACCTCGATCGACTTGTCTCGGTCGACCTCTCCGACGCGTTGATCCTGCGGACTGGCCTTCCGTCCGCTGCCCGGAATCTCCACACGCTGTGCCATCACAGAGTCCTCTCGTTGAACGGTCCGAGGCCGTCCGTGGCGCCCCTTCGATCCACGCTCCCACCCCTTGCGAACGACAAGGTTCTCGCGCAATCGTACGCGCGTTAAGAGGAGCTCGGGCTTTCCTCTGATACGGCCGGCGGATTCGATCCGCGCCCTCCGGCGATTTGATCCCCGCCCTGTATCAGGCCACCGCGCCGCCGCTCTACCGGGTGTAGCGCGCGCGGCCCTATCGGCCCGGGGCAGCCGACCAGGTCGCGCGCGTTACGGGGGCGCGCGTACGCCCGAGATCCACTCGCTCGCGCGCCCGGCAACCGGCGGATCGGTCCCCCGGAGACCCCAGCGAACCTGCTCACCACGCCTTGGTGAGCGAATGGTGAGCGGTGGTGAGGGATCGGTGAGCACCGCGGCGGATCCTGCGTCTCGTCATCGACCACGGAGCGCAAGAGACCATGACCGCCGCACTCAAACCCCACCCCAAGCCGCCCGCCACGCGGGAACGCCTTGCCGGCGACCGGGTCGCCGGGCTGGTCAACTCCGCCGCGGCCGGCAACTCGCAGGCCTGGAATCGCCTAGTCGCGGAGTTCGGGAGCATGATCTGGGCGATCGCCCGCGCCCACCGCCTGCGGGATGCGGACGCAGGTGACGTCGCCCAGGCGACCTGGCTCGCGCTGCTCGAGAACCTGGGACGGATCAACGACCCCACCCGGGTCGGCGCCTGGCTCGCGACGACCGCTCGCCGAGAGTGCCTCCGCGTCCTCCGTCACGGCGAGCGACGTGTCCTGTTCGGCGATGACGGCCCCGAGCCCGAGTCGTACGAGCCGCTCCCCGGCGACGAGCTGTTGATCGATGAGCGCGACGAGGCGCTATGGCGCAGCTTCTCGCTTCTGCGCCCCAGCGATCAGGCGCTTCTCCGGCTGGTGATGGCGGATCCCCGCCCTCCGTACGAGGAGATCGCGGCGGCGCTCGACATTCCGATCGGAAGCATCGGTCCGACCCGGCAACGCGCGCTCGCGCGGCTGCGGGAGCAGCTCGAAAACCAGCAAATGCTCGCTCTGATGATCGACTAGAGGAGGCAGGAACATGACCGACACCACCCAAACCGACTGCGCCGCGATCAGCGTTCGTCTGCTCGACGACGCGTACCTTGCCTGGTTCGGCGAGGAGAGCGAATGCGAGCAGGCCCTGCGTGACTGGTTCGCCGCTCGCGGCGGGCAGCGCGCGAACGCGTACCTGGCCTACCGGGCGGCGCTCGACCGCGAGGAGGCCGCGGCCCGTGACCTCGAGCGGCTGTGGCGAATCGCCGAGCCGTTGCGCGAGACGGTCGTGCGTGGCGCGGAGACCGTGGTCGACTGACCCGATCGGACGACGCCGATGTATCAGGAGCACGAGCACGGTTCTCTCAGTTGGCGTGGAGGATTGCTGCCTCGGTTGCGACCAGGCTCCCGGCGACGCCGGCGGACTGCTCGTCGAGCGCCTGAGTGCGCTCGTCGCCGTGCTCGATCCGGTTCCGGCCGGCGTGCAACTGAGCGCGAGCGCCTTGTTCAATGCCCGCTTCGCTCGCGTATCAAGCTCGCACGTGTTCCCTCTTCCCGATCGAGAGCACACCAGGTAGGGCTGGTTCCGGGGGGAACCCACCAGTGGACCCGTCGCCTTCTCCTCCCTCGGGCGGCGGGTCCACTCGGTGTATCAGCGCCTATGTACGTCCCTCTTGCATTCAACGCATGTGGCAAACACCGCCTGATCCGATCTGCCTGACCGAGCTTCGCGCCGCGCTCGGACTCCGAGACGCGCGCCCAGCCCCGTCGACCCAAGAAACCCACCCACGCACATCGATCTCAAGTAGAGTCGCCATGCTGTTCGCCCGCGTGTTTCACGCGAACGGTGAGGGGACATCGCACCCGTACTGACACCCGTCCGAGGACTACCCATGCTTCCAACTCATGTCGCGCTGGTCCCATACGAAGACGGGCTCGTCGAGCCTGCGGACCTGCTCCGCGTCGCCGCGGCTTTGCAGATCCAGTTGACCCGCGATTTCACGCCGATCTGGGGAACTCCCGCGGTGTTGTCGGCGTTCATGTCATTGGATGATGTGCCGCCTGCGTGCATACCGATGGTTCTCGTGCGGAAGAACACCCTGCTGCAGCGCGAGCACGCGTTTCACACCACGGTGAACGATCAGCCGATTGGCCTCGTCGAGGTGAGAGACGACTGGTCGCTGGCGGTAAGCCACGAGCTACTCGAGATCATTTGCGATCCGCAGGGCAACCGCAAGGTCAGCGGGCCGTCGATGGCCGACCTGCTGAAGTCGGAGAAGGACGTCGAGCTGGAATCGTGGGCCAAGCCTTACAGGGACCAGGGAGAGGTCCAGTATCTGATCGAGGTCTCCGATCCGTGCCAGGACACGCATTACATGATCAATGGCGTGAAGGTCTCGGACTTCGTCACCCCTCGCTTCTACATCCCCGGAGGCCCGAGCAGCGGGAGTTACTCATTCACCGGAGTGCTCGGGAAGCCGCTGGACCTGCTCGAGGGCGGCTATATCACCTGGTACACGTCGATCAAGGACTCGCCGGTCTGGCAAGCGAAGAAGAAGGCTGGAGTGGTGAGGATCGGACCGATGACTATCCCCGCTCCCGGCTCGTCGCGCCATGACATCGACTACGCCGGCGACCTTCAAGAGAATGTCACCCGGCCCGTCGGCAAGGCGAAGTCGCCGGGGAAGAACGCCGGATCGGGGAGAGGGCCGGGCAGCTACGGCGCCGCTCTGCGCGCGGATGTGGCGCAACTCCTCGGCCAGATCTACACGGCACAGTCGGACGTGGCACTTGCCGACTTGGTCCCGTTGCTGAAGGAGCTGGCCACCGACAAGGAACTCTGGAACCGTTGCAATGCGAACCAGCGTTCCTACCGATCGAAGCTGCTCATCAAGCGTCTCGGGCGAGACGTCAGCTATTCGGGCGGCTTCCCGACCATGGCGCAGTTCAAAGTCGCGTACGAGCAGGCACAGGAGCTGCTGGCACGAGATGCGGGCATGAACGTGTCCGCTCAGTACACAGCGCTGCAGATGCAGGGACAGACGTAGACCCGCGCCGTGGGCGAGGTCAGAAGGACGGCGCACGCGTTCTTCAGCCTCGAGGACGACTACGTCCTCGACGTCGACTCCCTGTTGCAGGGCATACCGCTCACGGCGTCAGACGAGGCGCGGATCGTCGCGATGGCGGTCCTCACCGGCGAACGGCACCCGATCGACAGACGAGACTGGGAAGTGCTCATGTCGATTCCGACCGACCGGTGGGTGGACGACGGCGGGTTCGACACGGAGATCCTCCGCGCGCTCCTCGACAAGGGGCTGATCCTCAGTGACTCGAGCGACAGCCGATATCGAGAGCTTCGCGAGCGTGACGAAAAGCTGACCGCCACCGCGTGGCATCCGTACGCCACGCTCTACCACTACCTGACCCAGTGGAGCGGGGTGGACATACGCGACGGCGACGACGACGACGCAGAGCTCGCGGCGGAGACGGCGGCCGGGGTTCGAGATCTCGTCGCCGAGCATGGTCTGCCTCCGACCGAGCTGCCGCACGTGAGCTCGGACCACACCGTGGCGTTGCCGGGTCGATTGCGATCGGAGCCGTTCTATCGCACGCTGACGGAGCGGCGCACTACGCGCACATTCGATCTAGAGCGGCCGATGTCGCTCGACGATCTCGACACCGTCCTGCGGTACGTGTTCGGCGTTCACGGGTTTGCCAGCAGAGTCGAGGGGGTCGTGTGCATCAAGCGGACGAGCGCGTCGGGGGGCGGGCTCCACCCGATCACCGCGTATCCGATCATCGCCAACGTCGAGGGCATCGCGCCCGGCGTCTACCACTACAACGCCGGCGATCATTCTCTGGCGCTCGTGTCCAGCCTCACCACCGGCGAGGCCCACGAGTTGGCAACCGGGTTCATGTCCGGCCAGAGCTACTTCGGCTCGGCACACGTGTCGTTCGTCCTGGCCGCGCGGTTCTACCGCAATCACTGGAAATATCGCCGGCATCCTCGCGCGTACGCGGGGATCCTCATGGATGCCGCACATCTGAGCCAGACGCTCTATCTCGTCGCCGCCGAGCTCGGGCTTGGCGCTTATGTGACCATCGCGATCAACGGGCGCGACATCGAGGCGCGCCTCGGTTTGGACGGCGTGGAAGCGGGGCCGATCGCCGTTTGTGGCTGTGGGCCGCGCGCGGCGCATTCGTCGCCGCTCGAGCCGCGATTCACCCCGGACCGCCCGAACCGCCCGGCCCGAGAAGCCTGAGTCAGTGCGTCGCCGCGAGCGCGTCGTAGCACCTTCGCGCGACCGCGAGCGAGGACGTGATGCCCTTGCGCTCGAACAGGACGCCGGCCTCGCGCAGGTCACCCATCGCCTCGTCGTCCCGCCCGAGCGCGGACAGGACAGCAGCGCGATCGACCAGCGCGTCTCCCTGCAGCCGCACGTAATCGGTCGAATCGAGGATCGCCACTGCGCTGTTGGCCAGTTCCTCGGCCTCGCGCCCACTGCCTGCCGCCACGAGCCACCGGGCGCGCGTCCCACGCCAAACCGTCTGTGTCGCCACGTCATCGGGCGAGGCGGCCTCCTCGCTGATCCGCAGGTAGCGGTCGGCCTCGGCGTGGTCTCCGACGAAGAACTCAAGGCGGCCGAGCATGGCGGCGGTCGTGGCCCGCCGGTGGGCCTCGCCGATGCGCTCGAGAACGTCGTACGCGTCCCGCACGCCCGGGAGCGCCCGCTCGGGCGTTTCCGCCATCAGCTCGATCCACCCTGAGTACATCTGCAGGACCGCCACCGTGACGGTCAGTCCAACCGATTCGAGCCGCCGCTTCGCAGCAGCGGCATAGGAGCGGGCAAGGTCGAAATTGCCGCGCATCGCCTCGAGCATTCCGAGCATGGTCTCGGTGACGGCGATCAGGCCGACGTCGTCTCTTGCGCGCTCGAGTATCGCCGTGCACCGTTCGATCCCCTCGGCGGCGGGTTGCGGGCCGGTCATGACCGCTCGGGCGAGGAAGCCGAGGATCCGCGACTGCGCCCGCCAGTCACCGGCCTGCTCGGCGTGGGTCATCGCCCGGTCGAGCACCTCCTCCATCTCGGCCGCGCGGCACTGGATCCAGAGGACCATCGCGACGTGGTGCCAGGCCCGGGCGATGCCGCCGTGGTCGCCGCCGGTCTCGAACGTCCTGACCGCCTCCTCGGCCACGCGGAGCATCTCGGCCAGCGGAATGCTCGGATCGACGAGCACGCGGTTGAACGAGAGCTCGATCGACGCTCGCGCCGCGAGATTGTCGTCGCCGAGCTCCCGCGACTGGTCAAACGCCTCGGTGAAGACCTGCTCGGCCTGCTGCAGCTCGCCGCTGTCGGCGAGCGCTCCGCCGAGGTCGAGCAGCGTGCCGGGCTCCTTCCGACCGGCGCCTTGAAGCATGTTCGCCGCGCCGGCGAGCAGCCGAGCCCCTGCGTGCGCGTCACCGCGGGTCACCGCGCGGCGCCCGGCAGCAGCGAGGTGCCGGCCCGCGCGTGCTGCCAGCTCGCCGGCGGCACCGTCCGCGGCCCCGAGCTCGACCCGATAGCGGAACGCCTGCTCGAGGTGATAGCCGACGAACTCGTCGTACCCGTCGCCCCGCGCGACCAGCCAATCGGCGAACCGCTCGTGCAGCTCGCTCCGGCTCGCCTTCGGCGTGCTGCGATACGCGACGTCGCGAATCAGGATGTGGTGGAAACGGAGTTGCTCCTCGCCCGACAGGGTGCTGCGGTCGGGGTGGATGAGCCCCCGGTGAACGAGCGAGCGCAGATGGTTGTCCGCCGAGGAGCGGGCCTCGTCGGGCAGGAGCTCGCGCACCGCCGCCGGCCAGAATTCGCGGCCGATCACCGCGGCTCGCTCGATGAACGCGCGCTCGCCGGGTCCCAGCCGGTCGAGTCGCGCGGAAAGGAGGCTCTGAATCGCCCCCGGGATCTCGCCGTCACGGCCCCAATCCGGATCCTCGGCGCTCATCTGGAGAAGCTGCTCCGCGAACAGGGGGTTGCCCTCGGCGGTCCGGAGAATCTGGGCGCGCTGTGCCGGGCTGAGCCGCCGGTCCCCGAGCTGACTGTCGAGCAGCAGCAGCGCGGACTCCTCGTCCAGGGGCGCGAGCACGACCGAGCTGACTTGCGCGTGCCCACCGCCCCACCGCGGCCGCACGTCGAGCAACTCGGGCCGCGCCATGCACACGATCATCACCGGCGCGCGCAGCCAGTCGACCAGATAGTCGACGAGATCGAGCAGCGGCTGGTCGGCCCAGTGGACGTCGTCGAGCACCATCAGGAGTGGGCCGTCGACGGCCAACTCCTCGAGTATGCGGCGGAAGGCCCAGGGGACCTGCTCGCCGGCGCTCTCCGCCAGGCCGAGCCCGAGCGCCGCGGCGACGATGTCCGCGACCACGTCGGCGTCGTCGGCGCCGCCGAGCAGCCGGTGAATGCCCTCGCGCGACTCCTCGCGGGCGATCTGGGTGAACGCCTCGCGCAGCGGCCAGAACGCGATGCCCTCGCCGTAGGAGAGGCAGCGCCCGACGAGCACGGTCGCCTCCGAGGACAGCTGACGCCCGAGCTCCTGGACGAGCCGCGATTTGCCAATGCCCGCTTCCCCGACCACGGTCAGGAGGTTCGCCTCGCCCGTGCGGCGCGTCCGCGTGAACGCGGCCCGTGCGAGCGCGCGCTCCTCCTCGCGGTCGACCATCGCACTGCCGGTCTCGATCGCGGCCGGGCGCTGCGCCACCAGACCGTCCATTCGCCAGGCGACTCCGTCTGGCGCCGGTTCGGCGAGGATCGCGTTGAAGGCCAGGCTGCGCGTCGCGTCGGCGACGAGGATCTCGCCGGCCTCGGCCGTCTGGGCCAGCGCGATCGCTCGATTGAGGGGATCGCCGTACAGATCGCTCGCCGACTCGGCGATCACCTCCCCGGTGGCGACACCGATTCGGACGGTCAATCGACCGAGCTCGGGCGCTACCGACGCCTCGAGCGCGATGCGCATCTCGTCGGCGGCGCGCAGGGCGCGCAGCACGTCGTCCTCTCTGATCAGAGGAACGCCGAACACCCATGCCCGGTCCCCGCCCAGCGCGGCCACGAACATGCCGCCGTGGCGGAAGACGATGTCGTCGGCCAGATCGCGCGCGTTTGCGACCGAACTGCGCGCGATCTCGGGATCGGTCTCGTGCTCGCTGGCCAGCTTGGCCACGAGCAGGGTGGCCATCTTTCGGACGACGGTCGCGGGCTGGCCCTTGCCGGCGTCGACTTCTTCAGCGGCGGACCCGGCGGGTGCGGCAGCGGGCGCGGCCGCCTCGGCGACGCGCTCCGCCGCCGTCGGATCCTGGAGCGAGGGATCCTGGCGCAGGATCGCCTGCTCGAGCTCTCTGAGCGCCTCCCCCGGCTCCACCGCGAGCTCGTCGACCAGCGCCCGTCGCGCCTGTTGGAAGGCCTCGAGCGCCTGCGCCTGTCGGCCGCACCGGTACAGGGCGAGCATCAGCTGACCTTGAAGCCGCTCGCGGAACGGGTGCTCGCGGACGAGGACTTCGAGCTCGGGGACCACCTGCTCATGACGGCCGGCGGCGAGCTGGGCGTCGATCAACTCCTCGCGCGCGTTGAGCCTGAGCTCCTCGAGACGGGCGATCGCGCCCTGCGCGAACGGCTCGTAGGTGAAGTCGGCCAGCGCGTGACCGCGCCACAGCGCTTGGGCTTGGGTGAGCAGCGCCACCGCATCCTCGGCGCGGCCGGCGGCCAGTGCCGCGCGGGCGGTGTCGTACAGTCGCTCGAACCGGTCGGCATCGAGCTCGTCCCTGCCGAGCTCGAGCACGTAGCCCGGCGGGCGCGTGAGCAACCGGTCGCCGGCCGCCGCCATCGCTCGCCGCAGCCGCGACACGAACACGTGGAGGGTGTGGACCGCGGTCGCCGGCGGGTTCTCTCCCCAGATGTCATCCACGAGCCGGTCGACGGAGACGACCTGATTCGGGTGGATCGCCAGCACGGCGAGCACGGCTCGCTGACGCGGGCCACCTAACGACGCGGGCGCGCCGTCGGTGCGCACCTCGATGGGACCGAGGATCCCCAACTCCAGGTTCGCCCCCACGGAGCGAACCTTAACAGCGTTCCCCCGACAGCCTCTCCCCCAGTCCCGACGCTCGCGCCACCGGCCGCTCCACCGCCCGCCGCACCGCCGCCTCGGTTCCGACCAGGATCAGCTCGGTGCGGGCCCGCGTGACCGCCGTGTACAGCAGCTCCCGGGTGAGGATGCGCGAGCTCTCGGGCGGGAGCAGCACCGCCGCGGTGTCGAACTGCGAGCCCTGGCTCTTGTGGACCGTCATCGCGTACACGGTCTCGACGGCGCCGAGCCGCAGCGGGCTGAAGCGCAGCAGCTCGCCGCCGCGCTCGAAGGCGGCCATCGGGCGCTCGCCGGCGCCCTGCACGATCACGCCCGTGTCGCCGTTGTACAGGCCGAGCTCGTAGTCGTTCTCGGTGACCAGCAGCGGGCGGCCGACGTAGTCACGCCGCTCGATGTCCTCGATCTCGCCGGCGAGCCAGCCCTGCACGCGAGAGGTCCAGTCGCTGACGCCGTAGGGTCCGCGGCGGTGGGCGCACAGCAGCCGGAAGCCGCCGAGCGCACTCAGCGCTCGGCCGGCGGCGCCGTCGCGAGCGGCCGCGGCCACCTCGACGCCCGCCGCGACCGCTCGCGATCGCACGAGCTCGAGGCCGGCCTCGCTCTCGTGCACGTCCAGCGGCAGCCAGGTCACATCGCCGGAGCCTCCGCGTAGCGCCGCCACCGCGCCGTCGCCGTCGCCACGGCGGATCGCCTCGGCGAGCTTCGCGATGCCGCCACCGAACCGGTGCACGCGCTCGAGCACGACGATCCCACCGATCCCCGAGCCGACGATGTCGCCGAGCACCACGCCGGCCTCGATCGAGGTCAGCTGCCCCGGGTCGCCGACGAGGATCAGCCGCGCCTCGGGACGCACCGCCTCGACCAGCCGAGCCATCAGCGACAGCGACACCATCGAGGTCTCGTCGACGATGACCACGTCGTGGGGCAGGCGATTGCCGCGATCGTGAGCGAACCGGCTGTGGCTTCCGGGCCGCCACCCGAGCAGCCGGTGGAGCGTCGACGCGCGCAGGGCCAGCAGCAGCCCTCGCGCCGACTCGCCGACGGGCAGACGCGCGGTCTCGGCGTGGACCGCCTCCTGTAGTCGAGCCGCCGCCTTGCCGGTTGGGGCCGCCAGCGCGAGCAGCGGCGGTCGCTCACCCGAGGCGACCGCCTGCTCGATCAGCTCCGCCACCATGTGAGCGACTTGCGTGGTCTTCCCGGTGCCGGGGCCGCCGGCGATCACGTGCAGCCGGCCGCTCGCGGTCAGCTCGTTCAGGTCCGCTGCGACCGCGCGCTCCTCGCGCCAGTACCGGTCGAGGTACAGCCGGGTGCCGAGCAGGCGCAGCGGCTTGCGACTGTTGCTCCTCCTCCCCGACCCCGACCAACTCGCTGGCGCGCAGCGCGTCAAGCCACTCGCCGACTACCGGCCAAGCGAGCGCCGACAGGTCGACCGGCTCGTCGGACTCGACGCTCGCGGTGTCGCGGATCGTGGCCAGATCGACGAACACGTGGCCGAGTCGCGGGCCACGCACGGCGAGCGCGGCGGCCAGCGCCACCGCCTCGCGCTCCTCGCCGACGAGCTCGGTCAGTCGCACCGCGACGTGCACGTCAGCCGCCGACAGCACCCCGATGCCGTTGAACTCGCGCAGCAGGCCGGCGGCGCCCGCGGCCCGCCGGGCCTCGAACGGATCGCGCCCTGGGACCTCGGCAGTCGCGCTCACGCGCCGCCCCGATCGAGCACGTCGCTGAGCGCGGTGACGAGATCTCCGGGCGGGGCCCACGCGAACACGCCGGCGTCCGGCTCCCCGGCCATCCCGCGGACGAACAGGTACAGGACGCCGGCGAGGTGGCGCCCGGGCTCGTAGCCGGGCATTCGCCACCGCAGATAGCGGTGGAGGGCGACCGCGTACAGGAGTGCCTGGAGGCCGTAGTGCGCACGGCTCATCTCGGCCGCGAGCACCTCGGGCTGGTAGTGGGCGAGCGTCAGTGGCTCGCCGGCGGGTCCGAGCCAGTTCGTCTTGTAGTCGACGATCGCGAACCGCGGCCCCGGCAGGCGCACGACGAGATCGATGCTCCCGGTCAGGAACCCGCGCACGGTCGCTCGAAGTGCCGGGTCCTCGAGCCGCGCTGCGTACCGAGCCATCGGATCGGCGCTCGGCAGATGAGCCCGGAGAACCGCGGCAATCGCCTCCAGCGTGAGCCGGCCGGTGGGCTCATCGCCGCCGGCGAGGGGCAGCTCGAACCCGAGCTCATCGAGCCGGTCCGCGCGGGCGACGTCACGCAACCGCACCCCGTCGACCAGCGGCCCGAGCGGCGTCTCGATCGCCGCGCGCAGCCCGCGCACCGCCTGGTCCGGGTCGCCGAGATCGATCGCGCGCCGTGAGCCGGCGGCAGCGATGTGCTCGGCCAGTTCGGCGTCGAGGTCGGCAGCCGCGAAGTCGGTCGCCTCGAGCACGGTGTGGACGAACGTGCCGAACTCGACCCCGACCGGCATCGTCCCGAGCGGCGACTCGCGTCCAAGCGCAAGACTCAGTGGCGCCGTGACCTCCGCCGCCACCGGCGTCGGCGCTTCGGGCTCGTCGTTCAGGACCGGCCGCTCGGGCTCGCTCGACACCAGCGGATCGTGGGCCTCGGCCGTGATGTCGCTGTACGAGGTCCGCCGCCACCACAGATCGAGGCGCCGGTGCAGGCGCGCTGCCGCCAGCTCGGTCGCCGGCTCGACCGGCGGGCTCCACGCGGTCGGCACGCCGAGCGTCGAGCGCTCGACGGCGATCCGCCCCGGCACGGCCGCGGCCAGCTCCCGAAACCGCTCGACCACGGCAACATCCGTAGGAGTCGGAGCGCCGAACGCCCTGATATCGCCGCTGTCCTCCTTGGCGAACAGCAACCGGGAGAGCGGCGAGTGGCAGCTGTCCCTCGTGCCCGCCCACCAGATCACCGCCTGATGCTTGGCGCGAGTCAATGCGACGTAGGCCAGGCGAAGGTCCTCGCCACGCTGCTCGATCACGTACTGATCGAAGTGGCGCTTGAACGTCCGCCCCTCGAGCCCGACGTCGACGGTGTGCTTGTACCCGGTCGCCGGATCGTGGAAAGCCACCGGCTCCTTCGGCCTGATCCACGTCGGATCCCACAGGAACGGGCAGTAGACGACCGGGAACTCGAGGCCCTTGCTCCGGTGGATCGTCAGCACCTGGACCGCCTCGGCGTCGGATTCGAGTCGCCGCGCGCGCTCCTCCTCGCCCTCGTCGCGCTCGGCGTCGGCGACGCGCTCGGCGAGCCAGCCGCGGAGCGCGGTGACGCCGAGCCGCTCGGCGCTGGCGGCGCGGTGGAGCAGCTGGGCGAGATGGCGGAGATCGGTCAGCTTGCGCTCGCCGTCGCCGACCGCGAGCACGCGGGCGGCCAGGTCCTCGCCGACCATGATCGCCTCGAGCAGTGCGGCCACGCCGCGGTCGCGCAGGATCCGGCTCCAGCGGTGAAGGCGCCGGTGCACGTCCTCCCACTCCTCGTCGGGCACGGTCGCGAGCCGTTCGGCCTCCCACCCGAGGAACGGCGTCAGCGCGGCGGTCCTGGCCCGGATCGGCGAGGCGGGACGCTCGATCGCCTCGAGCAGGGCCAGCCACTCGCGCGCTGCGCGCGTGGCGAACACGCTGCCGCCGCCGTTGATCACGGCGGGCACCCGCGCGAGGTCGAGCTGGTCGCGGACGAGCTCCGCGGTGCTATGCGTCCGCACGAGCACGGCGATGTGCCGGGGGCAGATCGGCTCCTGCGCTTTCGGCGTCCCGTTCGGGGCGCGATGCTCGATCGTCGCGTTTGAGGACAGCAGCGCGACGATGTCCGCGGCGAGGTCCTGCGCCACGTGCTTACGGGCCGAGCCGGCGCTGGCGAAACCGTTGTAGGTCAGCTCGATCGACGGATCCTCGCGGTGGACGACCCGCACGCGGAGCGCGGCGTCGCTGGGCGCGCCGGTCAGCCGTGGCTTCCGGTGCGCCGGCGTCGCCGTGACCTGCCGGTATGCGATCCCCTCGTGGCCGAGCCTGGCGCCGGCGAACAACGCGTCGTAGGCGTCGATCAGCGTCTGGTCGGCTCGGCGGTTGTCGCGCAGCGTGGCGCGCGTCCCCGCGATCTCGGCCGCCTTGAGGTAGGCGTATACGTCGGCCCCGCGGAACGCATAGATCGCCTGCTTGGGGTCGGCGACGAGCACGAGCGTGACGCCCCCTTTCGCGAACGCGCGATCGAGGATCTGCCACTGGGTCGGGTCGGTGTCCTGGAACTCGTCGACGAGCACGACGTCAAACCGGGAGCTGAGCCGCCCGCGGGCGGCCGGGCCGCTCGGCCCGGCGAGCGTGTCGTTCAGCCGCGTGAGCAGGTCGTCGTAGGTCATGATCGCGAGCCGCCGCTTGCGCTGTTCGAGCTCCTTGCGAACGGCGACGGCCAGGCGGTAGCGCATCGCCGCGGTGCTGTCGGTCGGCTCCTCGCGCGGCTCGAGCTCCGCCATCGGGTTGTCGACCGCCGCCCGCGCGATCCGGAGCGCCTCCGCCCGGGTGAAGCGGGCGGTCTCGCGGCGATGAAACCGCCGGACATACAAATCGTCGAGCGCCTGGTCGATCAGATCGGAGACGTCCTCGACGAACGCGGTCTCGCGGTCGAGATCGCCGACCGTCCCGAGCTCGGCCAGCACCTCCTGGCAGAACCCATGGGTGGTCGCGATCGTGGCGGCGTCGAAGTCGGCGACGGCGTGCGCGAGGCGGTCGCGGCGCAGCTCGACCTCCGCCGCGTCCCCGGCCGCCAGCAAGGTCACGACCGGATCGCCGTAGGTGTCGGGCGCGCCGGCGAGGATTGCCGACAGCGCCTGCTCGCATCCGACGAGCCGCTCGCGGACGCGGTCGCGGAGCTCGCCGGTCGCCATCCGCGTGAACGTGATCAGCAGCAGCCGGTCGAGCGGCGTGCCCTCGGCCACGTAGCGAGCGGTCAGCGCCGCGATCGTGTACGTCTTGCCGGTGCCCGCGCTGGCCTCGAGCACGGTCACGCCTGTGGGGAGCGGACCGCAGACGTCGAAATCGGTGTAGCTCGCGACCACACTCATCGGTCGCCCACCACCTCGCGGGCGAGCAGGCCGTCCCACAGGCGGCGGGCGTAGCGCCCGAACCGCGTCGGCTCGTCGTCGGCCCAGGCCTCATCGGCTCGGGGCGCCTGGTCCAGCAGCGCGGCCAGCGGGATCTCGCCGCCGTAGACGAGCAGGTGCTCCGGCTGGCGGTCCTCCTTGGGGAACTCGAACGTGCTCGTCCACGCCTTCTCGGCGGCGGCCGGACCGTCCCCGCCGCCGGCGGCCGCCTGCGCATAAGCGGCCGAGGCGTCGCACGCGAGCGGCAGCGGCTCGCGCATCCCGCGGTCGTACAGGTCGATCAGGATCGTGAGCCCCGCGAGCGCGGCGTCGCGGCGTGCGGCCGGGTCGTCTCCGAGCGGCGGGATCCGCGCCACGGTCACGTCCGCGTGGTATGCGCCGGCCCGCGCGCGGCCGATCACGACCGATTCGAACGGCCGCTCGGGGCGTGCGGCGGTCAGCGCGAGCAGCCGCACCCACGCGCGCAGCCGGTCGCGCGGGCGCACGCGCGAGTAGGAGATCGCCCGGATCGTGTCGCCGCAGACGCCGGTCACGGTACCCGCGAGCGTGCGCCCGTCGGGCAGCGCGAGGTTGACGTCGAGCGACCCCGGCTCCTCGGCGCCGCCGAGAGACTTGGCCTCGCTCGCGAGCTGCGCGACGACCGCGCTGATCTCGTCGAGCACCGGTCGCGCGAGATGCCCTGGTGGAAGCGTCCCGCGCGCGAGCTCGGCGTTCCTGCAGTCGCCCAGGTCGGCGCCGGCGAGGACGCCGTCGAGCAGCCGCTGCCCGACGCCCCACTTGGCCAGCGCGTCGAGCTCGACCGGCAGCGCGTCCTCGATCTCGTCGTAGAACTCGCTGACGTTGATACCGAGCCGGTCACGCAGGAGCGCGCGGACCGGATGCTCGACGAACCGCACGAGGTTGTCGAGCTCGATCACGGGGTCGGACCGCGGCGGGAGCGGCGCCGGCAGGAACGGCTGGTCGGGGCTGCCTTGGTGCTTCAGCGCCCGGGCGCCGGCGAGCGCCTGCGGATCGAAGCTCCAGGGCCGGCCGGGGACCAGCTTCCCGGGGGCGAAGTTCCGGGGATCGAACGGCTGCAGCGGATGGTGGATCACCACCTGCTCGCGTGCCGGTGCCGTGTCGGAGCGGACGCTGCGCTCGACGACGTCGAGGAGCTCGCCGACCGGGACCGCCGGCGGCCGGCGCAGGTTGGTGCGCTCGTCGTTGCCGGTGTACGTGATGATCAGCCGCTCGGTCGCCGCCATCAGCGCGTCGAGCAGCATCTGCCGGTCCTCGGTGCGCGGGTCGCGATCGCCGACGTGCGGCTCGGCGAGCAGCAGATCGTCGCCGTCGCGACGGGTCCGGCGCGGAAACTCGCCGTCGTCGAGGCCGAGGATGCAGACCACCCGGTGCGGTACCGAGCGCATCGGCACGAGCGTGCACACGGTCAGGTGGCCGGTGCGGAAGTTCGCCCGCGTCGGGCGGCCGCGGAGCCGGTCGGCGAGCAGCACGCGGACGTCGGCGAGCTCGAGGTCGGCGCCGCTCGGCGCCGGGGTCGCCGGACGGCCGGACTCCGCGTCGACGTCGCCGAGCACTCGCTGCAGCTCGCGTCGCTGCCAGGAGTCGCGGTCGCTCGTGGCGGTGAGGGAGTCGGCCGCCTGCGCGATCGCGCCGATCCAGCGATGGATCGGCTTGGGGTCGGTGAGCGAGTCGGCCGCCGCCCGGGCGCGGTCAACGAACTCGGCGAAGCGGCCCGCGAGGTCGATCGCGCCGCCGTCGACGTCGTCGAGCGGCAGCACGCCATGCACGAGCCGCCGATCCTCCTCGGTCATCGAGACGCCGACGAGCATTCGGTCCAGACCGCGTCGCCACGTGTTGGCGTGAAGCGAGCCGAGCTTGAACGGCTCGCGGTGGCGGGCGTCGAACCCCCACCGGATCCCGCTGGCCGCGACCCAGTCCTGCATTCGCGAGAGGTCGTCGTCGTCGAACCCGAAGCGCCGGCGCACGGGCTCGCGAGCGGCCAGGTCGAGCAGCTGCGACGCGGTCGCCCGCTGGTCGGCGAGCGCCAGCAACTGACTGACCACGCCGAGCACCGGGTTGGTCTGGCGGAGCGACCGGTCGGCGAGCCTGACGCGCAGGTCGGGCAGGGCCTCGCGGTCGTCGCCGGGGAGAACGCCGGCGTCGTCCTCGTCCTCGTCACCGTGTCGTCCGGAGCCGAACGTGGCCTGGATCAGCGGCGCGAACGTCTCGATGTCGGGACACATGACGATCACGTCGCGCGGCTCGAGCGTCGGGTCGTCCTCGAGCAGGTGCAGGACCGCGTCGCGCAGCACCTCGACCTGGCGCGCCCGACCGTGGCAGGCGTGGATCTGGACGCTGCGGTCGTCGGGGTGTAGAAGCGGCCGGGGGTCGGGCTCGCCCGGCAGCGGCGGGCCGGGCGCAGCGCGATCCTCGCGAACGTCGGCCTGGATCCGGGCGAGCAGCGTGTCCGCTCCCGCTGGCGGCAGCGCGTAGACATGCTCGACCGTCTCACCACCGCCCGCGAGCACCAGTTGAAGCTCACGCACGTCCCGGCCCCAGGAGGCGAGCAGCCGGTTGGTCGGGAGCTGCGCCGTCCGGTCGTCGTGCCGGCGCGTGATCCGTGGACCGTTGTCGAGCTCTTCCGAGACCCGGCGCCACAGCGCCGGCGAGGGGTGAAGGACGAACAAGTGCACATCGCGCTGCTCCGCGATCGCGGACAGGACGTCGAGGTAGGAGCGCGGGATCCGCGTCAGCCCGAACAACGACATCCTCGCCGGCAGCTCGAGCAACCCGGGGTCCTCGCGGATCCGCCGGCACGCCGGCGCGAGCCGCTCAGCCGGGCTCGGCGCGCCGATCCGTGCGCGCAGGCGCCGCCACAGCTCGCCCTGCCAGTCGTCGGGGTCACCCCCAGGGGCCCCGACCCAGGTCCCGATCATGTCCGGGCGGTGCACGGCGTAGCGATCGAACAGGTCGGCAAGGTGGCGAACCACCCCGAACCGGCGCATCGGATCCTCGGGGTCGCCGCGCGCGCCCTCGAGGTGCCGCGCCAGCACCGCCAGCCACGGCTCGCCGAGGCACTCGTCGACGACATCGAGCAGCGGCCACACCGACCGTTCAGCCAGCCACGGATCCTGCTCGGGATCGATCCCGGACGCCGCCGCCAGCGCTCCGAGAATCAGCCGGCCCGGGAACGGGAACTCGACGTTCGCGCACACGCCGTCGGCCCGGTCGCTGCCGGTCGTGCCGAGTCGTGTCGAGAGCCGCTGGGTGAGCCACCGCTCGATCCCGCGCGTCGGCACGGCGACCACGTCGGGCGTGAACGGATCCTCGAGCGGATCTAGGAGCGTGTCGGCCAGACCGTCGGCGAGACGGTCAGCCCGCTCGGCTGTGTGAACGTGCAGCATTCACCCATGACCATAGGCCGCCCGCTGGCGGCAAACCTCGGAGCGCGAGCGCGTCACACATCCTGATAGACGGTGACCTCCTCGGTGTAGAACTGCTTGGCCGCGCCTCCCTGCTCGTGCGGCCCGTATCCGGATTCCTTGGACCCGCCGAACGGAACGTGCACGTCCGCGCCGGCGGTCTGCGAGTTGACGTGGATGATCCCCGCCTGCAGCTCGTTCACGCACCGGGTGGCGGTAGCGATGCTCGTCGTGAACACTGCCGCCGACAGGCCGAAGCGGACGCCGTTCGCGCGCCCGATCGCCTCCTCGAGCGTGCCGTATCGGTACAGCGTGGTGACCGGCCCGAACACTTCCTCGCACGACAGGAAGTCATCGTCGGAGACGTTCTCGAACACGGTCGGAGCGATCAGGTACGCGTCCGGATCGGCGCGCTCGCCGCCGGCGAGCACGGTGCCGCCCTCCTCGCGCCCGCGGGAGATGCCTGCCAGCACGGTCTCGAACTGACTCTCGTTGACGACCGGCCCCACCTCGATGTCCGGATCGCCCGGGTCGCCGACCTTACCCGCATCGATCCGCGCCAGCAACCGCTCGCGGAAGTCGTCGTAGATGCGATCGTGGACGTAGATGCGTCGCGTCGCCGTGCACTTCTGGCCCGCGGACCAGAACGCGCCCGCGTACGCGGCCTGCACCGCGGCGTCGAGCCTTGCGTCCTCGGCGACGATCAGCGGATTGTGACCGCCGAGCTCGAGCTGGACGCGCTTGCCGAGCGACACCGCGCGATCGCGGACGCCGTGACCGACCGGCACCGATCCCGTGAACGAGATCGCCGGAACTCGCGGGTCGTCCACGAGCGGCTCGCCGACCTCGCCGCCGCGGCCGATCACGACGTTGAGCACGCCCTCGGGAAGCTCGGCCTCCTCGAGCGCGCGAGCGAGATGGAGTCCGGTCAGCGGCGAGTCCTGGGCGAGCTTCAACACCACCGTGTTGCCGTACGCGAGCGCGGGCGCCAGCTTCCACGCCGGGATCGCCGCCGGGAAGTTCCACGGCGTGATCAGCCCTACGACCCCGAGCGGTCGCCGGCGCGTGTACACGCTCGACCCGGTCGCCGACTGCTCGAACATCTCACCCACCGGGCGCCAGCCCTCGCCCGCGAAGAACCGGAAGATCTGCGCCGCCCGCGCCGCCTCCATGCGCGACTCCCGCAACGGCTTGCCCATCTCGCGGGTCATGTCCTGCGCGATGTCCTCCACGCGTGCTTCGATCGCCTCGGCAGCGCGGATCAGGATCGCGCCTCGCTTTGCCGCGGGCAGCGCCGACCACTCCGGGAACGCGTCCGACGCCGCCGCGACTGCGGAATCGACGTCCTCGGCGCCCGAGCTCGGGAACTCGCCCACGACCTCCGACGGCCTCCACGGGTTGTGCCGTTCATACGTGCGGCCGCCTGCGCTGGCGGTCCATCGCCCGGCGACGAAGTTGGTGGCACCGGGGGCGATCGTCGTCTCAGCCATTGTTTTCAGCCCTCCTGTGACTTGCGGGTTCAGGTCAACAGCACGCTACCTGGATACTCCTCGAGCGACTGAAGACTGACCCGGACAGGAGGCGGCATGCAGCGAACAGCGGTTGTCACCGGCGGGGCCGGCGGGATCGGTAGCAGCGATCGTCCGCGCGCTCACCGCGAGCGGCCACGACGTCGCGATCCTCGACCGCGAGGGCGAGTTCGCCGTCGACCTCGGCGACGAGCAGGCGGTGCGGGCGATCGCCGAGCGGCTCGGGCCGCGGGACGTGCTCGTGCACGCCGCCGCCGTATTCGACCGCGCCTCGCTCGCCGACCTCGACCTCGCCACCTGGCGCCGCGTCCAGTCGGTGAACGTCGAATCGGCTCTGTGGCTGTGTCAGGAACTTGCGCCGGCAATGGCCGCGCGCGGCTTCGGCCGCATCGTGTTCATCGCCTCGAACACGCTGTGGAGGCCTCCGGCCGCCGACTTCCTTCCGTACGTGGTCAGCAAGGCGGCGCTCGTCGGGATCGCTCGCTCGCTCGCCAAGCCCCTCGGCGCGGACGGGATCACCGTGAACTGCGTCGCGCCCGGGCTGACCCGGACCCCCTTCACCGAGTCGGACCTCCCGGAGCAGGCGTTCGAGGAGGCCCTCGCCCGCCAGGCGCTCCCGCGCTCGCTGGTGCCCGACGACACCGCCGAGGTCGTCGCGTTCCTCGCCTCCGACGCCGCCGCGGCGATCACCGGGCAGACGCTCGTCGCCGACGGCGGCTCGGTGCTCAGGTGAGCGGCGCGGCCTGACGAACCCCGTCGCGGATCGCCTCCGCCGTAACCGTCGCGGCCACGGTCCCGAGCACGGTGAGCGCCCACGTGGCCTCGAAACCAGGCGCGAGCATCGGCTCGGACCCCGACGCCAGACAGAACACGACGTCCCCGTCCACGGGCGTGAACACCGGGTCGACCGCACGCGCGATCCCGGCGCTCGCCATCCGCGCGAGGATCGCGCAGCTGCGCTTGTCCAGCGAGGCGTCGGTGAAGACGCACGCGAGCGTCGTGTTGGTCTCGGCGTCGGGCGCCACGGAGCTCATATCGGGTGGTCCGGTCATCGCGGCGACCGCGTCCGCGGTGCGGGTCGGCCGGCCGTCCTGTCCCCGCGGTGCGCCGAGCAGCTCGCCGTCATCGGCGACCACGTCTCCGAACGCGTTGGCGACGGCGACCGCCGCGACGATCGCACCGCCGGGGAGCGTGGTGGCGGCGTAGCCGACGCCGCCTCGCGTGGATCGCTCGCGGCCGAACAGCTTCCCGACGGCCGCGCCCGCACCCGCACCGACCGAGCCGCGCTCCGGCACCCCGGCGCGGGCGTTCTCGCAGGCGGCAAACCCGTCGTCGGGCCCCGGACGGCGGCCAGAGCCCTCACCGCTGGGCGTCAGGTCGTACACGACCGCCGTCGACACGAGCGGGACCACGCCCATCGGGGTCGGCCGGCCAAGTCCACGTTGCTCGAGCCACCGCGCGACGCCGTCGGCCGCCGCCAAGCCGAACGCGCTCCCCCCCGTGAGCAGCACCGCGGTCGGCCCCTCGGCGTTCGCGAGCGGCGACAGCGTCTCGATCTCGCGGGTCCCGGTACCACCGCCGCGGACGTCGACCCCGCCCCGCGCAGCGGCCGGCGGGAGCACGACCGTGCATCCGGTTCGCACCGCCCGGATCGGTCCAATGTCCGATCTGAAATCCGTTGGGAAATGGCAGCGAGTCACTCATCGTGCACCGTCGGCCGAGCCGGATACCCGTCACATCATCGGGGTTGCGAGGGTCATACGTAAAACGAGACCAGCGCCCAGCGATGAGTTCCGAGCACACGGCGGGTCTTATTGCTTAGCAACGAACACGGCTTCTGAAACGAAGGAGAGCGTCATGTCCACAACGACTGAGACGGTGGTTCGCGAGCTTGATCGCCGCGTCAACGATGGCTTCGACGTGAGCCTGCTCTGGCACTCGGCGACGAATCGCGTGTTCGTCGCGGTCGAGGGTCGGCTCGGCGACTCGCTCGAGTTCGAGGTCGCCCCGGCCGACGCGCTCGAAGCGTTCCACCACCCATTCGCGTATGCCGGCGACCACGCCCGCGAGGTGCCGTGCGTGCATCATCCCTGTTGATGCCTGAGACGTACACCTTCGTTGACGACGGGAGCATCCCCAACTCCGCGCTCCCGGTCGTGGTCTACCACGACGCGGCCGGGAGCGACCGCGGGGCCGCCGCATACGAGGAGCTGTTTGCCGACCATGGCTGGCGCGGTGCCTGGCGCGACGGCATCTTCGCCTTTCACCACTTCCATTCGACCGCCCACGAGGTGCTCGGCATCGCCGCCGGAACGGCGACCGTGATGCTGGGCGGGCCGCAGGGAAAGACGTTCGAGCTGGTCCCGGGCGACGTGGTCGTCCTGCCCGCCGGGACCGGCCACCGCAACCTCGGCTCGAGCGCCGATTTGCTCGTCGTCGGCGCCTACCCGAACGGAATGCGCTGGGACCTGCGCCGCGGCGATCCCGCCGAACGCGACGAGGTGCTGGCGAACATCGCCGCGGTCCCGCTTCCCGATCAGGACCCGGTCGCTGGGCCCGACGGACCGCTCGTGCGGCTGTGGACCGCCTGAGCCCGTAGCGACTCGGGGTAGCGACTCGCGGGGGTGATCTCCGAGCCGCCTGCGACTCTTGTAGAGCGATGTCGACCACCGACTCGGAAACCGTGACCGCGCTCGCCCGCGAGCGTCTTGCGATCCTCACCGACGACCCGGAGGCCCGGTTCCGGCCAGGGCAGCTCGAGGCGATCCGCGACGTGGTCGTCGATCGAGCCCGCGTGCTGTGCGTTCAGCGGACCGGGTGGGGCAAGTCCGCGGTGTACTTCATCGCCACCGCGCTGCTCCGCCGGGACGGCGCCGGACCGACGTTGATCGTCAGCCCGCTGCTGGCACTGATGCGCAACCAGATCGCTGCCGCCGAGCGCCTCGGGTTGCGGGCGCACACGATCAACAGCACCAATCGCGAGGAATGGGACGACGTGCGCGAGAGGCTGGCGGCGGACTCGACCGACCTGCTCCTGATCAGCCCCGAGCGGCTCAACAACCCACGGTTCCGCGACGAGATGCTGCCGCTGTTCGCCGCCTCGGTCGGGCTGCTCGTGATCGACGAGGCGCACTGCATCTCCGACTGGGGTCACGACTTCCGGCCCGACTACCGGCGCGTGAAGGACATCCTCGCCGCGCTGGCCCCCGGCGTCGCGGTGCTCGGCACCACCGCGACCGCCAACGATCGCGTCGTCGCCGACGTGATCGCGCAGCTCACCACCGACGGCGGCGAGCCGCTGCGCTCATACCGCGGACCGCTCGCGCGCAGCAGCCTGAGGCTCGAGGTGCTGGACCTCCCGCGACCGGCGGAGCGGCTTGCCTGGCTCGCCGAGAACCTTCCTTCGCTCCCGGGGTCGGGGATCGTCTACACGTTGACCAAGCGCGACGCCGAGCAGGTGGCAGCGTTCCTCTGCTCCCGCGGGATCAGCGCGGTGCCGTACAGCGGCGAGCACGAGACCGAGGAGCGGATCGCCACCGAGGACCGGCTGCTGCGCAACGAGCTCAAGGCGGTCGTCGCCACCAGCGCGCTCGGGATGGGCTACGACAAGTCAGACCTCAGCTTCGTCGTGCACTATCAGGCGCCGGGCTCGGTCGTCTCCTACTACCAGCAGATCGGCCGTGCCGGCCGCGGCGTCGACCACGCCGACATCGTCCTGCTCCGCGGCGGCGAGGACCGCCGGATCCAGGACTTCTTCATCGAGCAGGCGTTCCCCGACCGCGACCGGGTGATGGCGGTGCTGGCCGATCTCGAGGCCGCCGGCGACGATGGGCGTACCACGCGCGAGCTGATGGCGATCGTGAACATCGGCATGGGCCGGCTGGAGGCGATGCTGAAGATCCTCGACGTCGAGGGCGCGGTCACGAGAGCGGGCAGCCGCTGGAAGCTCGTCCCCGACGCGGACTGGAGCTACGACGGCGAGCGCTACGCCCAGGTCACCGCGCTCCGGCGCGCCGAGCAGCAGGCGATGGCCGCGTTCGGCTCCGACGGCCGCTGTCTGATGCGGGTCCTCCAGGAGGAGCTCGATGATCCGTCGCCCGAGGATTGCGGCCGCTGCTCAGTCTGCGCCGGACCGCGTTTCGCGGGGCCGTCCGATCCGGCGCTGGTCGAGGCGGCCGGGCGCCACCTCCGCTCGACGCCGATCGAGATCGAGGTCAAGAAGATGGCACCGGACGCCGCCGGCGTGATGCGAAAGATCCCCGACGACGTCCGCGTCGACCCCGGTCGCGCGCTCGCGCGATTCGGCGACGGCGGCTGGTGGCCGGCGATCGACCGAGGCCTGCAGGCGGGCGAGTTCTCCGACGATGTCATCGAGGCGGTGGCTGACCTCGTCCGCGCCGGCGGCGTCGATTGGGTTACGTCTGTGCCGTCCCTGCGGTATGGCGAGGCGCTCGACCGGCTTGGGCACCGCGTCTCCGCTGCTCTCTCCGCGCCGTACCTGACGCTCGTCTCCCGCGTGGCCGAGCGCCCGCCTCAGCGAGAGATGGCCAACGCCGCCCAGCAGGCCGCGAACGTCCGCGGCGCGTTCCGCGTGACCGACACGCCGCCGCCCGGCGTCGGCGTCCTGCTCGACGATCGCCGGATATCGGGCTGGACGCTCGCGATGGTCGGCGGCCAGCTGCGGCGCGCCGGCGCCGACCGGGTCGTCCCGGTGGCGCTGGCGACGCTCCAGTGATACGCCTCATCTCCGACCTCCCGCAGTCACGACTACGCTGCATCCGATGCCCGAGCTGCCCGAGGTCGAACGCGCCCGCCAGACGCTCGAGTCGGCGCTCGGCCGCGAGATCGTCGCCGTCGACGATTCCGACTCGTACGTGTGCCGGCCGCACATGCCCGGCGAGATCGCCGCCGCCCTGACCGGCCACACGCTCGCCACCGCCCATCGCCGCGGCAAGTTCATGTGGCTCGAGACCGAGGACGGCCCCGCGCTCGGGTTGCACCTCGGGATGGCCGGCCGGATTCTCGTCGACCCCGACGACACCACTCGCTGGGACCGCTTCACGGTCGAGTTCGCCGACGGCGGGCGACTCGTACTCAGAGACAAGCGCCGGCTCGGCCGCGCCGTCCTCAACCCCAACTTCGCCCACGTCGGCCCAGACGCCGCCGAGGTCGGCCGCGACGAGTTTCGCCGCCTGATCGGAGCCGGCCACACCGCGATTAAGGCAAGACTCCTCAACCAGGGCGCGATCTCCGGGATCGGCAACCTGCTCGCCGACCAGATTCTGTGGCAGGCCCGGATCTCGCCCCGGCGAAGCGTCTCCGATCTCTCGACCGAGGACCTCGATCACCTCCGTCGCGAGCTCCGCGCGGCCGTCCGCTCCGCGATCCGCAAGGGCGGCGCCCACACCGGCACGTTCATCGCCGCGCGCGAGCGCGGTGGGCGTGTGTCCGCGCGACGGTCACCCGCTCGAGCGCGCCACGGTTGGCGGACGCACCACCTACTGGTGCCCGGTCTGCCAGCGCTGAGCTTCACGCCACGTGGCGAATGCACGACCTACCGACGCCGAGCGTGCACCGAGCATCACGTCACGCATGCCGCGGCGCCCCTCTTGATCGTGCCCGCCAGAACCTGGTGCACGACGCGACAAACCGTACGGACCCGACAAGCCTCGCCGAGTTACGGGCGATTATCGTGCACAGCTCGGCAAGGCCGACGAGGTTGCGCTCGATTGACGCGTCTTGCATGACGCGCCACCGCGGCTCAGATTCCCCGAACGCCCTACCGCTCGTGGCCCGCGAGGTCGAAGTCCGCGAGACCCGCCGGATCCGTGATCCCAAGCTTGCGCCGCGCCCGCTCGGCGAAACCGCCGGGTTGAACGCGCACGACGCGCGCGGCGTCCGGTTGCGGTGAGATCTCGAGCGTTACTCCGGGCTCGGCATGTCCGAGCAACTGACCGTCACGCTCGATCGAGACGGGCGCGCTCGTGGGCAGGACCTCGATGCCGAGGCGCTCGGTTTCCGACAGCACCACGGCTCGGTTGAATAGTCCGTGGGGCGCGTCAGGCATGACGATCATCCCCTGCGCGCGCGGAGACACGAGCGGTCCGCCGGCCGCGAAGGCGTAGGCGGTCGAGCCCTGGGGTGTCGCCGCGATCACGCCGTCACTGGCGTAGCGCACGAGCAGCTCGCCGTCGATGCTAAGGGCGAGTGCCGCTTGACCGCGGCCTGGGACGCGGGTGAGCACGACATCGTTGTAGGCGATCTGCCCGGCCACGCCTTGGAGCGGCTCGAGCGCAAGTCCCGCGCGCGCCTCCACCGCGTAGCCGCCCGCTGCGAGCACCGACAGGGCGCTCCCGAGGTGCGTGATGTCGATCTCGGTCAGGTACCCAAGCCGCCCGAGGTTGACCCCCAGCACCGGGACGCCGTGGGGCACCGCGATTCGCAGTGCGCCGAGCATCGTGCCGTCCCCACCGAGGGCCAGGACGACATCACAGCCCGCGGCGAGCGACTCCTCCGGCCGGCGCACCACGTCGTCCGGCAGGCGCGGATCTCCATCTGCGCCGACCAGCTCGACACCCGCCGCAGCCGCCCAGGCGTGGATTTGGTCGATGGCGTCGCTGAGATCGCGCTCCGGCCTGAGCGCGAGGCCGACCTGTCGAACTGGGGTCTGTGTCTCAGCCACGGGACGCAAACCCTCACACAAACGCCGAGCCGGGCAACCCGGGAGCGGTACGCCCGGCGATCCACGACAACACGGTGGCCCCGACGTCGGCGAGCGGACCATCGTGACGCCGCCCCTCGCAGCCCGCGTATGTCGCCAGTAGCGGCGCGTACTCGCGCGTGTGATCGGTGTGCGGAGCGATCGGGTCGACGCCGTGGTCGGCGGTCAGGATCAGCAGGTCGTCCTCGCGCAGCAGCCCCTCCCACTCCGCGACGGCCGCGTCGATCTCGATCAGCGCCTGGTGGAACCCCTCGACGTCGTGCCGGTGCCCGTAGACCTGATCGGTCTCGACCAGGTTGACGAAGATCAGGCCGGATTCCAGCTCGCGGAGCAGCCGAGTCGTCTCCGCGATGCCGGCCGGATTGGTCGCGCCGGCGTGCTTGACGTCGACCCCGACCCCGGCGAACAGGTCGTGGATCTTGCCGACGCCGTGGACCGGCGCTCCGGCGTCCTGAAGCTCCTGCAGGTACGAGCGGCCGGGCGGACGCAGCGCGTAGTCGCGCCGCCCTTCGCGGCGCCGGAATGCCCCCGGCGAGCCCTCGAATGGCCGGGCGATCACGCGGCCCACCGCGTTCTCGCCGGTCATCACTCGCCGCGCGGCCTCGCACGCCGCGTACAACTCCGGCTCGGACACCCGGTCGACATGGGTGGCGATCTGCAGCACGGAGTCCGCCGAGGTGTAGAGGATCGCCTCGCCCGTCTCGAGGTGGTGGGCGCCGTAGTCCTCGATCACCTCGGTGCCGCTGTACGGACGGTTGCAGCAGAACCGCAACCCGGTGGCGTCCTCGAGCGCGCTGACGATCTCGGGCGGGAACCCGTGCGGGTACGTGGGCATCGCGCGCGGGGGAACCACCCCCATCAGCTCCCAGTGCCCGGTCGTCGACTCCTTGCCCGGTCCGAGCGGTCGCAGGCGTCCGTACACCCCCGGGTCCGACGCCGGCGCCACGCCCAGAATCGGGACGATCGACCCCAATCCCAACCGAGACAGCGCCGGCAACCGCAGCCCGCCGACCTGCTCGGCCAGATGCACGAGCGTGTTCGAGCCGGCGTCGCCGTACGCCGCCGCATCGGGTAGCTCCCCGATTCCGCAGGCATCGAGCACCACGACCGCCGCTCTCCGCATCAGACCGCCGCCCGCCGCATCAGGCCTCCTCGCCGACGGCTACACGATCTTTCCTGCGAAGGTCATCGATTGTCGTCATTGGTGAAGAGCACGTTAGGCGACTTCCCGACCGTCCCGCGCACGGGTTATGGTTGCGCATTCTGTTCTGTCGGAAAGGAGTTCTGGTGACGGGGAGGATCAGGCCATCTGGCCTTGGCGCACTGGCCGTTGCGGTGCTGGCTCTGGGGCTGGCCGCATGCGGTAGTAGCAATAGCAGTAGCAGCAGTAGCAGCACCCCAAGCGCGGCAAGCAGCACTCCCGCGTCCAGCAGCACGACGACCGCCGCGAGCGGCGGCACGTCGTCGAGCGGGTCGGGCTTCAAGGTCGGTCTGGTGACCGACATCGGGGGGCTCAACGACCACGGCTTCAACCATCTGTCCTATCAAGGCCTGCTCCAGGCCGAGTCTCAGCTCGGAGTCAAGGGCACGGTTCTGCAGTCGCAGTCCGGGGCTGACTACGTACCGAACCTCACCCGGCTCGCTCAGGCCGGCAACAAGCTCGTGATCGCGGTCGGCTTCCTGATGGCGCAACCGCTCCAGACGGTCGCGACGAAGTACCCGAACGTGCACTTCGCGATCATCGACAGCCCCGGCGGCACGGCTCCGGACACGGCCAAGAACATCGAGGGGATCGACTTCGCCGAGCAGCAGGCCGGCTACCCGGCCGGTTACCTCACCGGGCTCTACCTGAAGGCACACAACTACACGACCGCATCCACGGTCGGTGGTCAAAGCATCCCGCCGGTGGACCTCTACATCGCCGGCTTCCAGGATGGGGTCAAGGCGGCGGATCCGTCTGCGAAGTTGCTCAATGCGTACTCGCAGGACTTCGTCGCTGAGGACAAGTGCAAGGAGCTCGCGCTCAACCAGATCAACGCGGGCTCGAAGGTCGTCTTCCAGGTCGCCGGCGCGTGCGGGCTCGGCGCGATCTCCGCGGCCGTGCAGAACAAGGACCAGGCGATCGGCGTCGACGCCGACCAGAGCTACCTCTCGCCGACGTACGTTCTGACATCGGCCGAGAAGAAGGTCGATACCGGCGTGTTCACGGCGATCAAGAACCTGCAGAACGGTCAGTTCTCGAGCAACCTGCAGGAGGACATCAACAACGGCGGCGTCGGGATCGGCAAGATCGGTCCCGCGGGCGCTCAGTACGAGGCGCAGATCAACGCCATCATCGCCAAGATGAAATCCGGACAGATCAAGCCGGCGACAGTCGTGGCGGTCAAGTAGTAAGGCTCACGCCCGCCGTGCCCGGGTCAAGCCCTCCGGCCCTCGAGCTGAGGGGCATCACCAAGAAGTTCGGCTCGGTCGTCGCCAACGACCGAGTCGACTTCGACGTGGTCCCGGGAGAGGTCCACGCGTTGCTCGGCGAGAACGGCGCCGGCAAGTCGACGCTGATGTCGGTCCTCTACGGCCTGTACAAGCCCGACGACGGCGAGATCCTGATCGACGGCGAGCCCGTCGAGATCTCCTCGCCGGCGGCCGCGATCGGCCTCGGGATCGGCATGGTGCATCAGCACTTCATGCTGGTGCCGGTCATGACCGTAGCCGAGAACATCGTGCTCGGTCAGGAGCCGACCCAGGCCGGCGGCCGGCTCGACCTCAAGGCGGCGAGAGCGAGGGTCAACGAGCTCTCCGACCGCTACGGGCTGGCCGTCGATCCCAACGCCAGGATCGAGGACGTCACGGTCGGCGCCCAGCAGCGAGTCGAGATCCTCAAGGCGCTGTACCGCAACGCGCGGATCCTCGTCCTCGATGAGCCGACGGCGGTCCTTACCGCGCAGGAGGTCAGGGAGCTCACCGGCGTGCTCAACCGCCTCAAGCAGGACGGGACTGCGATCGTGTTCATCAGCCATAAGCTCGGCGAGGTGCTCGAGGTCGCCGACCGGATCACGGTGCTGAGGCGTGGCAAGAGGGTCGACACCGTTCCCCGCCAGGGCGCGACCGAGCGAAGCCTCGCGCGCCTGGTCGTCGGTCGCGACGTGATGCTCTCGGTCGAAAAGACCCCCGGCAAGCCCGAAGGCCCGCTGCTCGAGGTGCGCGACCTATACGTGCGCGACGACCGCGAGCTCGAGAAGGTCTCGGGACTCACGCTCTCGGTGCGCGCGGGTGAGGTCGTCGCGCTCGCGGGCGTCGACGGGAACGGCCAGCAGGAGCTGGTCGACGCGATCACGGGCATGTGCGCGCCCGAGTCGGGTGCGGTGGCGATCGACGGTCAGGACATCGCCGGCAAGGGCGTGAGAGCGGCGACGGATGCCGGCGTGGCCCACATCGCCGAGGACCGGCAGCTACGCGGGCTTGTGCTCCCGTTCACGCTCGCCGAGAACCTCGCGCTCCGGGAGTATCGATCGCCGGAGCTCAGTGGGCGCGGTTGGCTGCGCCTCGGTCACATGAAGGAACGGGCCGAGAAGCTGCTGGCCGAGTTCGACGTTCGCGGCGGCGGCACCGAGACATACGCCGCGGCGTTGTCGGGCGGCAACCAGCAGAAGGTTGCAGTCGCGCGCGAGATCGCATCCAACCCCAAGGTGCTGGTCGCTCACCAGCCGACCCGCGGGCTTGATGTTGGCGCGATCGAGTTCGTGCACCGCCGGCTGATTGCGGAGCGCGACAAGGGTCGCGCCGTGCTGCTCGTGTCGCTCGAGTACGAGGAGGTGAAGGCGCTTGCCGACCGGATCCTCGTGATCTACGAGGGCAAGATCGTCGGCGAGTTCCCGCCTGACGCGAGCGAGGAGGAACTCGGCATAGCGATGACCGGTGGGAAGATGCAGCCGGCCGAGATGGCGCCGTGAGCCTCCTCGAAGACGAACTCAAAGCCGAAGCCGACGAGACCGGAGGCGAGGCAGCCCGGTCGCCGGCGGCTCTGACCGCGTTCCGGCGGGGTGCCAGCGGCGTGATGGTGCCGATCCTCACGACCGTGATCGCGTTCATCGCCGGCGGGCTGATCGTGCTCGCGACCGGCCATAACCCGCTCTCGACCTACGAGTCGATCTTCAACGGGACCGGCCTCAACTGGCTGTTCCCATGGGTCAGTGGGTCCGAGCGCGCAACCGCGGCCGGCAACCTCCAGCAGACGCTTCTCCAGGCCACCCCGTTGGTCCTCGTCGGCCTCGCGGTCGCGTTCGCGTTCCGCGCCGGCATGTTCAACATCGGCGGCCAGGGCCAGTACACCGTCGGAGCGATCATCGCTGTCTGGGTCGGCTCCTCCTTCTCCGGGATGCCGGCGCTGCTCCACATCATCTTCGCGATCGTCGCCGCTGCCGCCGCCGGCGCTGCGTGGGCCGGAATCGCCGGGGTCCTGAAGGCGGCCACCGGCGCCAACGAGGTGATCTCGACGATCATGCTCAACTGGATCGCGATCTGGCTCGGGGTCTACTGCTTCCAGCTCGGCGGCCCGCTGCACAACCCCCATATGGCGTCGACGCCCGTGTCCAACAGCGTCGTCGCGGGGGCGAAGTTGCCGGTCTTTTGGGGCAGCAAGTCGCTCCAGGGGCTCGACGTCGGGATCTTCATCGCGCTCGCGCTCGCGGTCGTGTTCGGCCTGTTGATCAAGCGCACGCGGCTCGGCTTCGAGGCCCGCACCGTCGGCTTTAACCCGGACGCGGCCCGCTACGCAGGCATCAACGTCGGCCGCACGTGGATCCGCGTCATGCTGATCTGTGGCGCGTTCGCGGGCGTGGCTGCCGCGCTCGACATCCTCGGCTGGAAGTTCGACCTGTTCACGAACGACATCCAGATCTCGCAGATCGGCTTCTATGGGATCGCGGTGGCTCTGCTCGGCCGGAACACCGCCGGCGGCACGGTCGCCGCGGCGCTGCTGTTCGGCGCGCTCCTCACCGGCACCTCGAATCGCAACATCAACCTCAGCATCGATCCGACGCTGATCCAGTACCTGACGTTCATGATCGAGGGGATCATCATCCTGCTCGTCTCGACCGATGTGATCACGCTCCGGCTGCTGAAGGGCGGGCGGCAGATCCGCGTGGCGCTCAAGCGCAGGCCGCCCGATAAGGCCGGAGCAAGCCAGGGCGGTGTCTCGTGAGCGTGGGCACGATCGCCGTGGCGCCCTCGCGCGCGATCTCACCGAAGCAGGTAGGCGTGGCGGCAATCGTGCTCGGCGCGATCGCGTGGGTCATCACGATCCCCCCGATCGAGGTTCGCGGCATGGCGCCTTCGATCGTGCTTGCCGTGCTCGCCGTCTGCGCCGCCGCGTGGTCAATCGCCGGCGGTGAGCGCAAGATCGGATCCGAGGCGATCGTGGTCGCTCTGTTCGCGGTCGCCGGCGCTGCCGCATCGGCGAACTCGTCGGTCGGGACGCTCGAGTCCGTATTCACCTGGTCGGCGCTGGTGGCGGCGACGCTCCGTTACGCGACGCCCCTGCTGTTGGCAGCCCTCGGCGGCGTGATCTCCGAGTCCAGTGGCGTGATCAACATCGGCCTCGAGGGCATGATGCTGATGGGCTGCTTCTGGGGCATCTATGGCGCCGACCTGCTGCACTCGTGGGTCTGGGGCCTGGTTGTCGCGATGATCGCCGGCGGACTGCTCGCGCTCCTTCACGCGTTCTTCTCGATCCACCTGCGCGCCAACCAGATCGTCAGCGGCACGGGAATCAACTTCCTGGCGCTCGGGATCACCGGGTACTTCCTCGAGTACCACTACGGAAACAACGGCACGCCGCTGAGCATCCCGATGGTCCCGAACATCAAGCTTCCGTTGATCCAGCATGTCGGGTTCTTCGGGGCGGCGATCGGCGACGCGAACCTGATGACCTGGGTTGGGCTGGCGCTCGTGCCCGCGCTCACCTTCTTCCTGTTCCGGACGCGCTGGGGCCTGCGGCTGCGGTCGGTGGGCGAGAAGCCGCGCGCCGCCGACACCGTGGGGCTGCCGGTACTGCGGATCCGGTACGTCGCCGTCGTCGTCTCAGGCATGTTCGCGGCGCTCGGCGGCGCCTACCTCTCGGTCGGCTTCGTCGGGTCGTTCAGCAACAACATGACCAACGGTCGCGGCTTCATCGCGCTGGCGGCGATGATCTTCGGCAAGTGGAGGCCCTGGGGCGCGTTGTGGGCGTGCCTGCTGTTCGGATTCGGAAACGCGATGTCCGACCGGGTCTCGAGCGTCAATCAGACGCTCGGGACGCTGTTCGAGGCGCTGCCGTACGTTCTCACCCTGATCGCGGTCGCGGGACTCGTGGGACGGTCGCGCGCGCCGGCGGCGGACGGCATCCCGTACGTGAGGGAGTAGCGGAGTCCCGTGGCGGTCGCCCGACTAGCCCTGACCAGCTTCGCCGACGGTGAGGTCCGCCTCAGCGACGAGGTCGAGCTGTACATGCGCACGTACACGACGCTGCTCCGCTCGAGCGGTGAGACCGCGCTGCGGGTGCTCGAGCCCTCGCACATGGCGATGGGATCGAGCCTGCACCCGCTCGCCGCGAGCGAGGAGCTCGACCTCGGGGCGTTCCTGTACGCGGTCCGCCGGCTCCCGGACGGGATCGCCGGCGCCGAGCTCGTCATCATGGGCCAGGATGTCGAGGCGCTGACCGCCAGCGGCGTCCCGGTCGAGTCCTGGGAGGAGGCCGAAGCCCCCGCCCGCCGGCGCCGCTGGTACGACAGCGGTGCCGGCACGCTCGCAGTGCTGCTGGCCAGCTCCTCGGACGTCGACGACCTGGTGCCGACGCTCGTCGCGTTCCAGATCGAGTGGAACAAGATTCGCATTCGCATGCGCGGCGCGGGCTGGCCGGACGCGCCGCGCTCCCCGGATGTCCCGCCCGAGGAGTGCGCGCGCGAGCTCGGCGGCAGCCCCGACGACTGGGCCCGCCTGCGCGAGGCGTGGGGCGAGGCGTTCGGCGAACGGATGCGGCTGATCGCCGAGCGGCGGCTGTCGCTGCGGATGCGGATGCTCGGCGGCACGCACACCGGCTACGCGCGGCTGACCCGGCGCTGGTGGACGCCGGTCAGCGCCAAGCTTGCCGGAACCGGGCTCACCGAGCGCCCCCTGTACTTCGTCAGCTCGAACTCCCACAGTCTCGTCAACATCGTCACCGGCATCGCCCACGAGCTCGAGCCCGAGCTGATCGAATTCGTCGAACAGCTGAGCGACGACGACATCCTCCGGCACGAGCTGACGGCGTTTCGCGAGGGCGACAGCGAGGGCTCGTGGGAGAACTTCCTGTACTTCGTCGCGCGCCTGTACTTCAGCGCCCGCGGACCCGAGGCCGGCGCCGAGCGCCGCGCGATCGAGCAGCAGAAGGGCGTCACCCACCTGCGAAGCAAGACGGCCCTGCGCGTCCCCGCCCAGATCATCGAGCTCGGCGCGCTCGATCCCGGGGCGCTCGATCCACGGCTCGGCCAGGTCGACACCCAGGCCCTGGCCGCGAGCGCCGCGGCGATCGTCAACATCGACTATCCACTGGGCGTCGCCGCCTACAACATCCTGCGCGAGGTCGCGGTCGACCGGACCGGACTGCGAGGCGTGTACATCCTCGGCAAGGCCGCCACCCTCAACGCCGACGTCGGCGACGTGATGATCTCGAACGTGGTCCACGACGAGCACTCGGGCTCGACGTACTGGCTCGATAACGCGTTCAGCGTCGACGACCTCGCCTCCGATCTGCGCTTCGGCACCGGCCTCGACAACCAGCGCGCGGTCACCGTCAAGAGCACGTTCCTCCAGAACCGCTCCTACCTCGACTTCTACTATCGCGAGGCGTTCACGGTCGTCGAGATGGAGACCGGGCCCTACTGCAACGCGGTCTACGAGATCGCCGACGCCGAGCGCCACCCGACCGGCGAGGCGGTCAACTTCTCAAAGCTCCCGATCGACCTCGGGATCATCCACTACGCCTCTGACACCCCGTACACGCAGGCGCGCACGCTCGGCGCGCGGGGACTCAGCTACTACGGGATGGATTCGACCTACGCCTCGTCGCTGGCGATCCTCCGGCGGATCCTGCGCCTCGAGGGCGTTCTCGCGAGTTAGGCCCCGATCGGGTGCCAGGCGGTCTTCAGCTCGGTGACCGCCTCGAGCCGGTCCAGCGCGTCGTCGGTGGCGTCCTCGTAACTGGTCGCGGCGGCGCCGTGGCGGACGCGCTTGATCGTTTCGGCGCCGAGCCTGTCGAGGTCGGCCGACAGCTCGGCGTCGCCGGCGGCGTCGAAGATCGCGTTCAGGTCGCGGTGGGCTCCCAACGCGGTCGCCAATTCGCCGCGCCGGCCGGACAGCAGGTTGATCACGCCCGGTGGGATGTCGGACACGCCGAGCGTCTCGGCGAGGTCGAGGCCCGGCAGCGGATGCGCCTCGGACAGGATCGCGACCGCGACGTTGCCGGCGGCGAGCGCCGGCGCCAGCTCGGCGATCAGCCCCAGCAGCGGCGGCGAATCCGGCGCGACGATCCCGACCACACCGGTCGGCTCGGGCAGCGAGAACGACAGAAACGGCGCCGCGACCGGATTCACGCCGCCAAGGACGGCGTGGATCTTGTCGGTCCAGCCCGCGTAGTGCAGGAGCACGTCGACGGCGGCCGCGACCTCGTCGCCGGGCACGCCGATCGCGCCGGCCCGCGACTCGAGCGCCTCGGCGGCGCGGTACAGGATCTGCCCCCGGTTGTAGGCCGTGCGGGCCGCCCACGGGCCGGCGGCCTTGCGCGCGGCCTGCATCGCGTCGCGGACGTCCTTGCGCGAGGCCCGCGGGTAGTTCACGCCGTCGGCCTCGTCGTAGCGGCCCGATTCCGAGCGGACGAACGCGCCGCCGATCCACAGCTTGTACGTCTTGCGGACCGCGAGCCGCTGGGTCACCTGATCACCTCCAGGTACGGCCGGAGTCCCGCCGGACCGCCCTCGCGCCCGAATCCCGACTCCTTGTAGCCCCCGAACGCCGCCGTCGGGTCGAAGTGGTTGTAGGTGTTCTGCCACACGACCCCGGCCTTCAGCGCGCTCGCGACCTCGAACGCCTTCGAGCCCTTGTCGGTCCAGATCCCGGCCGCGAGCCCGTAGCGCGAGTTGTTCGCCTTCTCGATCGCCTCGGCCTGGGTGCGGAAGGTAAGCACCGACACCACCGGCCCGAAGATCTCCTCGACCGCGATCCGGTGGGCGGGCGAGACGTCGGTGAACAGCGTGGGCGCGAACCAGTAGCCGCGCTCGGGCAGCTCGCACTCGATCGAGCGGCGGCTCGCGCCCTCTTCCTCCCCGGCCGCGACCAGCGTCTCGATCCGCTCGAGCTGCTCGGCGGAGTTGATCGCGCCGACATCGGTGTTCTTGTCCATCGGGTCGCCGACCCGCAGGCGACCCATCCGCGCCCACAGCTTGGCGATCACCTCGTCGCGCACGCTCTCCTGGATCAACAGGCGCGATCCCGCGCAGCACACGTGGCCCTGGTTGAAGAAGATGCCGTTGACGATCCCCTCGACGGCTTGATCCACCGCGGCGTCCTCGAACACGATGTTCGCGGACTTGCCACCGAGCTCGAGCGTCAGCCTGACGGCGCGTGCCGGCGAGCGCGGCCTGGATGTCGCGGCCGACGGCGGTCGAACCCGTGAACGCGATTTTGTTGATGTTGTTTCGTCGGACGAGGGCCGCACCGGTGTCGCCATTGCCCGGGACGATGGATACGACGCCGGGCGGAAGCTCGGCCTCCTGGCAGATCTCGGCCAGCAGCAGCGCGGTCAGCGGCGTCGTCTCGGCCGGCTTGAGGATCGCGACGTTCCCGCACGCGAGCGCCGGCGCGAGCTTCCACGCCGCCATCAGCAACGGGAAGTTCCACGGCACGATCTGCCCGACCACGCCCAGCGGTCTGACCTCCCTCGCGTTGACTCCGTACCTGAGCTTGTCCGCCCAGCCCGCGTAATGGAAGAAATGGGCGGCGGCGAGTGGGATGTCGACGTCGCGCGACTCTCTGAGCGGCTTGCCGCCGTCCATCGTCTCGACGACCGCGAGCTCGCGCGAGCGTTCCTGGATCAGCCGGGCGATCCGGAACAGGTACTTGGCCCGCTCGAGCTCGTCGAGCGCGGCCCACTTCGGATACGCCGAGCGCGCGGCTTCCACGGCCGCGATCACGTCGTCCGGGCCCCCGTCCGCGACCTCCGCTATCGGCTGCTCTGTGGCGGGGTTGATCGTAGACACGTAACGACCCGATGCCGGGTCGCGGAATTCGCCGTCGATGAACACGCCGTAGCGGTCCTTGAGCCGGATGTGGTCGGCCGACTCGGGCGCCGGGGCGTAGTCCCACACGATGCTGGTTCGGGTCTCGACTGAGGGGGTCATTCCTTGGAGAAATCCTCCGAGCGCCCGTAGCGCCCGGTCTCGGTCTTGCCGTACTGCATAAGCAGATCATTGAGCACGGACGACGCGCCGATCCGGATGCGGTCCGGCGTCAGCCACTCGTCTCCGAGCGTCTCCTTGACCAGCACGAGGCGATGGAGCGCGGCCTTGCTCGTCGACACGCCGCCGGCGGCCTTGAAGCCGACGATCCGCCCCGTTCTGTCCGCGTAGTCCCGGATCGCCTCGAGCATCACGAGACAGACCCCCGGCGTGGCGCCGCTGGCCGCCTTGCCGGTCGAGGTCTTGATGAAGTCCGCCCCGGCCTCCATCGCGAGCATCGAGGCGTGGCGGACGTGGTCGTAGGACCCGAGCTCGGCGGTCTCGAGGATCACCTTGAGGTGCGCGTCGCCGCAGCGCTCCTTGACCGCGACGATCTCCTGCTGCACGCGGGTGTCGTCGCCGGCCAGGAACGCCTCGCGTGAGATCACCATGTCGATCTCGTCGGCCCCCGCGGCGACGGCATCCTCGGTGTCCTTCAGTTTGGCCTCGAGCGAGACCTGCCCGGCGGGGAACCCCGTGGCGACGCTTGCGGTCTTCACGCCCGTTCCGTCGAGCGCTTCCTTCGCGACGGCCACCAGCGACGGGTAGACGCAGATCGCCGCGACGCTCGGGATCTCGGGCATCGTCGGCGCCGGGCACACCCCCTTCGCGCACAGATGGCGGACCTTGCCGGGGGTGTCCGCGCCCTCGAGCGTGGTCAGGTCGACCATCGACACGGCGAGGCGGATGCCCTGCTGCTTGGCCGTGGTCTTGATCGACCGCTTGCCGAGCTGAGCGGCGCGCTCCTCGATCCCGACTCGATCGACGTGGGGCAGACGACGGATCACGTTGCGAGGCTACTACGCTCCCGACGGTGAAGCGGGTTCTCGTCTTCTGCGGATCGAGCCCGGGCCGTACGCCCGAGTACGTCGAGTGCGCCTCCAATCTGGGCCGGCTGCTCGCGTCGCGGGGCCTCGAGCTCGTCTACGGAGGCGCGCGAGTGGGGTTGATGGGCGCGCTTGCCGACAGCGCGCTGGCCTCCGGGGGCACGGTCATCGGGGTGATCCCGACCCGGCTGGTCGAGCACGAGATCGCGCACCCCGGCCTGACCAAGCTGCACGTCGTCGAGACCATGCACGAGCGCAAGGCGCTGATGGCCGAGCTTGCCGACGCCGTGATCGCGCTCCCCGGCGGCACCGGCACGCTCGACGAGCTGTTCGAGCTGTTCACGTGGAAGCAGCTCGGGCTGCACCGCAAGCCGATCGGGCTGCTCGACGTGGCCGACTACTGGCAGCCGCTGATGCGCTTCCTCGACCACGCGGTCAACGAGCGGTTCCTGCGGGCCGAGCACCTGGAAACCCTGCTCGTGGAGCGGAGCGCCGAGGCCCTGCTCGATCGCCTGGCGGCTCATCGGCACCGGCTCCCCGACAAGTGGGTCGACCGGTCCGACGCCGATCAGGCCGTGCCGAACACGCGGTCGCCGGCATCGCCCAACCCGGGGCGGATGTAGGCGTTCTCGTCGAGCTCGCGGTCGACCGCGGCCGTCCAGATCCGGACGTCGGGGTGCTCGGCCTGGACCGCCTCGATCCCCTGGGGCGCCGACACCAGGCAGACGAGCTCCGGCTGCCGTGCGCCGGCCCGCTTGAGCTTGTTCAGTGCGTGGACCGCGCTGCCGCCCGTGGCCAGCATCGGGTCGAGCACGTACACGCGCGAGGACGGGAGCCGGGGCGGCAGCCGCTCGTAGTAGTCGACCGGCACGTGGTCCTCCTCGTCGCGATAGATGCCGACGTGGCCGACCCGGGCGTCTGGCAGCAGGCGCAGGAACCCTTCGACCATCCCGAGACCGGCGCGCAGGACGGGAACAACCGCCACCTCGTCGCGCAGCCGCAGGCCCGTGGTGGTCTCGAGCGGAGTCTCGATCTCGACCTCGCGGACCGGCAGCTCCCGCGTGACCTCGACGGCCATGATCGCCGCGGCCTCGAACAGGGCCTGGCGGAACTCGCCATGAGACGTCTCCCGGTTGCGCAGCACCGAGAGTCGGTCGGCGAGCACCGGGTGCTCGACCACTACGAGCGTTGGAGCCACGGCGCGATGGTATCGGCGCGATAGGCTCGCCCGCCATGGCGAGCGTCAACGTGGAGTTGAAAGCGGTCGACCGCGACCCCGAGGCGACCAAAACGCGCTGCCTGGCCCTCGGCGCCACCGACGGGGGTGTCCTCGTGCAGCGCGACACGTACTTTCTGGCCCGGCGCGGACGGCTCAAGCTGCGCGCCGAGGCCGGAGCCCTCGGTGGCGAACTGATCGCGTACGGCCGGCCGGATCACGCTGATGCCTCCGAGAGCACTTACGTGCTCGCGCCCGTCGCGGCGGCGGATGAGCTCGCCGAGGCGCTCGACGCCGCGCTCGGGACTGTCGTCGTCGTGTCCAAGCGGCGGCGGCTGCTTCTGTGGGAGGGCGTGCGGATTCACCTCGACGAGGTCGAGGACCTTGGCAACTTCGTGGAATTCGAGGCGGTCCTGCCGGAAGCGGGCGACCTCGCCACCGCGCACGAGAAGGTTGCGCATCTGCGGTCCCAGCTCGGCATCGCCGATGACGACCTGATCGCGGTCGGCTACGCGGACCTGCTGATGGACGGGCCGCAGGCGCTGCTGCGCGCCGCTTCCGAGGCGATGCGCAATGCCTACGCCCCGTATTCGGAGTTCAAGGTCGGTGCTGCCGTGCGGGGCTCGAGTGGGGCGATCTACGCCGGCGCGAACGTCGAGAACGTCGCCTACCCCCAGGGCCAGTGTGCGGAGGCCTCGGCGCTCGGCGCACTCGTCGCGGCCGGCGAGACCGCGATCACCGCTGTGGCGGTGGTGGCGGAGCGCCTCGAGATCTGCCCACCGTGCGGAGGCTGCCGGCAGCGGCTGTCGGAGTTCGGCGACGCGTCGACTCCGGTGTACCTCGGGCCGACGACGACGACGTTGGGCGAGCTGTTGCCCGGCGCGTTCGACCGCGGGGCGCTGGCTTGAACCTGGGGACGCCACGCGTCGGTGTCGTGCTCGGGTCGGGCCTCGGCGCTGTGGCCGACGCCGTCGAAGACCCGGTCGTGGTCGGCTACGACGAGCTGCCCGGCTTTCCCCGGCCGAGCGTCGAGGGCCACGCCGGCCGGGCCGTGCTCGGTTCCATCGGCGGCGTGGCCGTCGCGGTGCTCCAGGGCCGGGCGCATCTGTACGAGGGCGGGGATCCCGAGGCGCTCCGCGTGCCGGTCCGGGCGCTGCACGCGGCCGGGGCCTCGTTCCTGGTCCTCACGAATGCGGCCGGGTCGCTGCGCCCGGAGGTCGGGCCGGGGTCGCTGATGGCGATCACCGATCACATCAACATGACGGGCGCGAACCTGCTCGCCGGGCCGAACGACGCGTCGATCGGGCCGCGGTTTCCGTCTTTGCGCGACGCTTATGACCCGGGGCTGTTGGTGTCGCTTCGGGCCTCGGCGGACGAGGTCGGGATCCCGCTCGCCGAGGGCGTGTACCTGGCCGTGATGGGGCCGACGTTCGAGACGCCGGCGGAGATCCGCGCTTACCGGACGATGGGCGCCGACGCGGTCGGGATGTCGACGGTCCAGGAGACGATCCTCGCCCGCCACTGCGGCCTGCGCGTCGCCGCGGTGTCGATGATCACGAACCTCGCCGAGGGCATGACCGACGAGCCGCTCAGCCACGAGCAGACGCTCCGCGCGGCGCAGGCCGGCGCCGGCGACATGGCTCGCCTGCTGCTGAACTTCATCCCCCGTCTGGCCGATGCTGCCGGCTGAGCTCATCCGCCGAAAGCGCGACGGCTTTGAGCTGTCGGATTCGGAGATCTCCGAGCTGGTTTTCGGTATTGCCGACGGGACGGTGACCGACGCGCAGGTGGGCGCGCTCGCGATGGCGATCGTGTGGCGGGGGATGACCGCGGCCGAGCGCGTCGCGCTGACCGGCGCGATGACCCGCTCCGGCGACGTGCTCGACTGGTCGGAGGCCGGCCTCCCCGGGCCGGTCCTCGACAAGCACTCGACCGGCGGCGTGGGCGACAAGGTGAGCCTGCTGCTCGCGCCGATCATGGCCGCGTGCGGCGCGGCCGTGCCGATGATCTCCGGGCGCGGGCTCGGGCACACGGGCGGCACGCTCGACAAGCTCGAGTCGATCCCGGGCTATGAGGTCGTGCTCGAACCGGACCGCCTGCGCGCGGCGGTCGCGCGCGTCGGCTGCGCGATCGTCGGCCAGACCGCGCGCCTGGCTCCGGCCGACCGCCGGCTGTACGCGATCCGCGACGCCACCGGCACCGTCGAGTCGATCCCGCTGATCGTCGGCTCGATCCTGTCCAAGAAGCTCGCGGCGGGCCTCGACGCGCTGGTCATGGACGTCAAGTTCGGCTCGGGCGCGATGATGCCCGAGCTCGACCGCGCCCGCGAGCTGGCCCGCGCGATCGTCGAGGTCGCGGTCGGCAACGGACTGCCGACGGTGGCGCTGCTGACCGACATGAACCAGGTGCTCGGCCGGACCGCCGGCAACGCGGTCGAGGTGCGGGAGTCGATCGACCACCTGACCGGCGCCACCCGCGACCCGCGCCTGCTCGAGGTGACGCTCGCGCTGTGCGCCGAGCTGCTCGTGCTCGGCGGATTGCAACCCGACGCCGCGGCCGCGCGCGCCGCCGCAGTCGACGCGCTCGACAGCGGGCGGGCAGCCGAGCGGTTCGGCGCGATGGTCGCCGAGCTCGGCGGCCCACCCGACCTCGTCGACGCCCCGTCGCGCCACCTGCCGGAGGCGCCGGTGGTCAAGGTCGTCGAGCCTGAGTATGCGGGCGTGGTTTCCGCCGTCGACGTGCGCGCGGTCGGAATCGCGATCGTCAACCTCGGAGGCGGACGGGCGCGCGAGGACGACGTCGTCGACCACAGCGTCGGCCTGACCGACGTGGCCGCGCTCGGCGAGCGCGTCGACCCCGGCGCCCGGCCGCTGGCCATCCTCCACGCGCGCGATGACGAGAGCGCTCGCCGTGGCGCCGACGCGATCCGCGCGGCGTTCGTGCTCGGCGATCCGCCGGCCGAGATTCCCGGCCCGGTGGTCGAGGTTCAGCGGACGGTGTAGACGCCGGTCGAGACCGCGTGGTAGCCCTTCGCGCCCACTGTCCGCGCGAGCGGGCTGCGGGGGTCCTCGCCGGCGGCAAGGGAATCGAGCGCGCGCCGGAAGTCGTACCGCGGCTCCCAGCCGAGCTCGCGTCGTGCCCGTTCGTTGACGTACACGCGGTCGATCGACGGGAACATTCGCCAGCCGCGCGCTTTGTAGATCGGTGGGTAATCGGGAAAGCGGCGCTCGACGACCGCGGGGAGGTCCTCGCGGATCGCGGTCACGTCCTCGGGCGTGAACGGCGTCGTGGCGGTGATCACGTACCGGCCGAATCCGATCGCGGGCGCTCGCTCAAGCGCGAGTTGGTGGGCGCTCACGACGTCCTCGATATCGACCCGGCGGTACAGCAGCTCGTTGACCTTGAGGTTCAGGTCCTCGTACCGGTCGCGGACGTCGTCGCGATCGTCAGGCTCGGGGAAGAACCGCGACGTCCGGAGGATCAGGATCGGGAGGCCGTGGTCGCGCGCGATCAGCTCACACAGGTCTTCAGCCGCGGTCTTCGTGACCCCGTAGATGTTGCGGGGAACTGGGGTGACGTTCTCGGTGATCCAGGCCGCCGGCGCGCCTTCTTCGGGTGCGAGCGCGCGGCCGAAGGTGCTGGTGGTGCTCGTGAACACGAACCGGCTGACCCCCGCCGCCACCGACTCCTCGAGCAGGTTCAGCGTGCCCGCGATGTTCGTCTCGACGAACTGCGCGCGATCGTGCGAGGAGACGTGGGGCTTGTGGAGCGTCGCCGAGTGGACGACCGCGTCGACTCCGGCGACCGCGCTCCGCACGCAGCCGCGATCGGCGATCGATCCGATGACGGTGGTGACCGGCGACTCGAGCACGTCGAGGCCGATCACCTCATGGCCGTCGTCGCGCAACACGCGCGTGAGCGCCTCGCCGAGATGCCCGGAGCTGCCGGTGACCAGAATCCTCATCCGGTGACAGATATCAGAACTCCCTGATAGACCTCTGACCCATGACTTCTGTGGCCAAGGCCGAACTGCACGTGCACCTCGAGGGCACGGCGCCACCGGATCTCGTGCGGCGGATCGCCACCCGCAACGGGCTCGCGCTCCCGGAGGAGCTGCTCGGCAACGACGGCCGCTTCCGCTACACGGACTTCCTGGACTTCCTGCGCACCTACGACATGGCGGCGAGCGTGATCCGGACCGCCGAGGACTACCGGGACATCACCTACGAGTACCTGTGCTCGTGCGCGGCTGGAGGCGCGATCTACGTCGAGCTGACCGCCTCGCCCGACCACGCCGCGCTCGTCGGGCTGAGCGACGAGGACCATCTCGGCGGCATCGCCCGCGGGATCGACGACGCCCGTCGCGACACCGCGATCGAGGGGCGGATCCTGATCTCGGCCGTACGCAACTTCGGCGTCGAGCAGGCGCTGCGCGTCGCCCGCCACGCCGCCGAGCACCCCGACCCCTACGTCGTCGGCTTCTCGATGGCCGGCGACGAGGCCGGGTTCCCCGCCGGCGACTTCGCCGAGGTTTTCCAGGTTGCGGCCGGCGCCGGCCTTGGCTGCACGATCCATGCCGGCGAGTGGGCGGGAGCCGAGAGCGTCCGCGCCGCGCTCGAGCTCCCGGTCAGTCGTATTGCCCACGGAGTACGAGCGATTGAGGACGCCGAGCTGGTGGCCGAGCTTGCGGCGCGAGGGATCGTGCTCGAGTGCTGCCCGACCAGCAACGTCGTGCTCGGGGTGTTTCCCTCGTATGAGGCCCACCCCCTTCCCGAGCTCCGCTCAGCGGGCGTGAGGGTCACACTCGGGTCCGACGACCCGCCGTACTTCGGCGCGACGATCGAGGGCGAATACGACGTGTGCGCCGCGCGGATGGGCTTCGGCGAGGACGTTCTGCGCGAGATCACCGCGACCGCGATCGACGCCGCGTTCTGCGACGACAGCCTGCGGGCGACGCTGCGCGGCCGACTCTGATCGTCCGTTCGTCCGTTTGCAGTATTGATCTCGCATGCTCCGCGGCGACCGGTGCGATGTGTCGCCCATGGAAACCAAAGAAGATGTCGACGTCACACGCGTCCTCACCTCCGCGCTGATCCGGCGCATGACCGATGACCAGATCAATCGGGTGATCGGCGAGCTCGAGTACATCGCGGAGGAGCGCGGCGATCGGACCGGCGAGAGCGCTCACGCCCAGGCAGCGGGTCACCTGATCGTGGCTCTCGAAGGCCGTAGGGAGCGGCGAAACGGTGCGAGTGTCCCGCCACCGTCGCTCAACGGCGGATCGGCGCACGGCGGCCAGGAGGACTGACCGCGACGCGTCGTTGGCGCGCGCTCTCCTACCGCGCCGCGATCACCATCACTTCGACTCGGTAACCCGAATCTGCGAGCCTCGCCTCCACCGTCGCCCGAACCGGTTTGTTTTCCGGATCGATCCAGCCGAGCCATACCTCGTTCATCTCCGCGAACGTCGCGATATCAGCCAGCCAGATCGTCGCCGACAGCAGCTTTGACCGATCGCTCCCGACGCTGCCGAGTCGCTCGTCGATTTGCGACAGCACCTTCGTCATCTGCTCTTTGACAGAGTCGCCACGAGCAACGTGCCCCGCCAGGTACACGGTGTCGTTGTGGACGACGATCTGACTGAAGAATTCTCCAGGTTCGTGTCGTTCGATAGTCACCCGACTCTCCTTCCTATTGCCGAGGAGCGGGGCACCTCCGCGATCCTCAGTGGGTGATCACCGGCGCGGCCGCTAGAACGGGGTCGAGGCCGCGAGTCCGAGCGCGCGCTGGGAGTCGAACGCGCTCGCCGAGCCGAACAGCCAGGGCCGGCCGGCCCACACGTACGCATCCACATAACGGAAGGCGAGGCCAGCGTCCGAGCCGGACAGGTGCCAGCGGGGGCTGGCGACCTGGGTGGTCGGCGGGATGCCGAGGGTCACGCACACCTTGTCGTGTGAGTTGCGGCATACGCGCGGGTCGTTCACGTTGCCGGGATAGTCGCCGTTGAGGAACCCGGCGCCGTTCTGCGACGTGCTGACCACGAAGTGCTTGTTGCGGATGCCCGCCGCGGCGAGCGCCTGGACCAGCCGCGCGCCGTACTCCACCTCGCTGCTCGTCGTGTCGTACTCACTGGTGTTGAGTGCGAACCCGCGCACGGAGCTGATACCGGCCCGCTCGAGCATCGAAACCGCTGCGGTGAAGGCGGGGAAATACCGGGCACCCGCGTCGATGTACACCGTGGTGTGCGGCAGCGCGTTGAAGCGATGCGCGGCGTAGTTCACCAGCTCGAGCGGCACCGGTGAGGGCGCGCACACCGCGAACGGCAGGTCGGGCTGAAGGACCAGCGCGACGCGTGCGGACCCGATACCGGCCGCGAAGTTGTTGATCCACGTCTTGTAGCTCTGCTGGTTGGCGGCGTTCCACGAGCCGTTCGGACAGGCCTGCCCCTCCCACGGATCCAGCCTGAAGATCGCGACCTGGCTGAGCACCGCCGGATTGCCATGCGTCGTGACGGAAATGAAGTCCTGCGCCACGCTCTTGGCTTCCGAGTCCGGATCCCAGGCGCCGAATGCGAACACCTGTGGTTGCAGCGCGATCTTCGCGAGCAGCTGCCGGTTGCGCCCACTCGCCTGCTGATAGTTGGGGTAGATGCTGTTGTAGTTCGGCCCCGTGTACACGCCCCACTTCATCCCCGCCAGCGGGTTCGCGTGGGACGCATGCGGCAGCCCCTGGTTCGCCACCCCTGCGACAGCGGGGGACTGGGCGACCGTGAGCGCGAGCGCCACTGTGAGCGCTGCGATCAGCGTGGCCCGTCGACGCACTGCGTTGCGGATGAGAAGTCCGGATGCCCCCATCAGGATTCGCGCACTCTACCAGCCGCCGTCGCCGAACGGGACCGGCCGTCGTCGGACGGGACCGGGCGTGGTCGTTCGCCACACCCGGCCCCATTCGATTCTTCGGCGGTGGTTAGCGTCTGTGTCCCTGCCGCCGCCACTCCCGGGGAGATCGAGTCCCAGAAGCGGCAGTTGTGATCGGCCGAGATCTGCGAGGTCGACATCACCTCGCTGTCACCGGCCGGCTCGAGCTCCATCTCATCGCCCGAACGGTTGAACTCGGGCCAGGCCGCGAATCCCTGGGCGGTCGGGTTGCCGATGCGGGCGAACGTCGTCATCCGCGCGATCTCCTCGTCCTGCATCGCCTGCTGATCGGCGTCGAGTGGCGTCGCCTGCGGCTGCTCATATGAATTCCAGGGGTTGTCGTGCGCCGCTCCCGCCGGCGTGTCGGCCGTCCCCACCGCCTGGTAAGGCGGTAGGTCGTTGTCGTTCATCAGGAACCCGTACACCGGCATCCACCGGGCGAGGTCCTCGTCGGTCACCATCGCCGGGCAGACCGTGTCGGAGTCGGCGGCCAGTGTCCGCCACGCGATGAACGGCGTCTCGAACCGCGACAGCGGATAGAGCTCCAGGACCTGCGGGGCATAGCGGCCATATTGGGAGTCCACCGTCTGCACGTAGGCAGTCGGCGTGGTCGGCTCGCCCACGAGATCCTCGTCGCGCTCGGTGCCGATCATGACCGGGACCCGGTTCACGGCGCCGGTCTGGAGCGCCTGGCGGAGCGAGCCGGTGAGCGTCGAGCCGTTGATCGTCGGGCCGACCGTGCCCTGCCCGCCGTACTGGTATCCGTCCCCGGGAGTGTCCGAGGCCTCGAGCACGGTGTCGGTCGGCAGCGCCCGCAGACATGCGGGGACGTTCGCGGTGCCGGCGCCGCATCCGACCGACGACGCGAACGCCGCGCCGATGCTGTCGGCCTGCCGCTCTGAGGGCAGCGAGGACTTGCAGTCCTGCGGCTCGAGGTCGTACTGACCGCCGGGTCGCACACCCGGGCCGCCGAACAGCGTGTTGTATTCGCCGCTGTCGTTGATCGCGCCCTGGAACAGCCCGCGGGCAGTTGGCGAGGCGATCTGTGCGCACACGCTCGAGGCGCCGCCCGACTCGCCGAAGATCGTCACGTGGTGCGGATTCCCGCCGAACGCGGCGATGTTCTGCTGCACCCAGCGCATCGCGAACTGCTGATCCTGAAGGCCGTAGTCGCCGGCATGCTGGCCGAACGCCGAGTTGGCCAGGAAGCCGAAGATCCCGAGGCGGTAGTTGATCGAGACGATCACCTCGTGACCGGTCGCGGCCAGCAGCGAGTAATCGCCATTGCCCGAGCCCTTGAACAGACCCCCAGGGTGGATGTGGAACATCACCGGCAGGTTCGTTCCTCCGCCCGCCGGGGCAAATACGTTGAGGTACAGGCAATCCTCGCTCGACCCCGCTATCGCCGGCCCCGACTTGGCCCCGGTCGGCTGCGGACACTCATTCGCGAATGCGGTCGCCTGAAGCGTCGTCATCCACGGTGTGTGGGGCTGAGGCGGCGCCCACCGCAGTGCACCGACCGGCGGTGCCGCGTACGGGATACCGAGCCACTCGCTGACACCGTTTGTGGCGTTTGTTCCACATACCGGACCATCCGCCGTCTGAACTGCTGGGATGCCGGGCGCGCAACCCGTCACCTGCGCGCTCGCAGATCTCGTCGATGGACCGGCGGACGTCACCGCGATTACGCCAACGGTCACACCCAACGCGACGAGCGCCCATCCGAGCAGGCGCGTGCGTCCTCGAAACAGTCGAGCAAATCCCATCTCTCTCCTCACGTGTTTACTGACCGAGCCGCATGGGTCAGCGCTGCGACAGTCCCGGCTCGATGGGGGCTATCCGCGTTTCAAGCGCGAACTTCCATCACGTGTATATAGGGACCCTCCTTCCCCACGAAGAAGCCCGCCGTTAGGTTGGCAGATGCCTAGCGGACGATCCGTCCAACCCTACGCCGCCGGGAGTGACGTGTCAATCCGAGCTGGAACGTGCCAGCGACAGGGTTCAGATGGGGATGCCGACCAGGTGCCGGCATGCGCTGGTCTCGGCGAGCGACAGCCCGAGATCGACTGTCAGCACGTGGCGGAGCTGGTCGACGACCTGAGGCGCCATGGCCTGGTCGTTCTGAAGATCGGTGAGGAGGCTGCCAAGCGCGGCGATGTCGCCGCTCTGGACACGGCTCGCAGCGGTCTCGATGCTTTGCACGCGCGAATCGATCTCCGTTCGAAGCCGGGTCGCCTCGGCGCGCGCCTGCGCGGTCTGCGCGCCGGGCGGGAGGCCCAGCTTGTCCTCTGTGGCGAGCATCCGCTTCGTCGCGGCGATCGCGTCATTGATGTGGGTCGGTGCGTTGAGGCTCAGGAGGCCGGTCCCGTCCCGTGTGATCTCGTTCTTCCAGGCCAGGATGTTCGTGCACGTGGCCGAGGCCCATTGCTTGTTGGCGACGGTCCGCTGGGCGGCAAGTGACGCCTGAGCGGTTGCGGTGTTGTGATGGCTTTCTCCCGGGAGCGCGATCGCAACCGCGGCCACGACGGCGCCCGCAACACCAACCATGATCAGCACGACTCGGATGAGCCTGGCGCCGACGCCGGGGCCGCTCGGGGTGTTCGTGTCCGGGGCTGGGTCGGCCGGCCTGTCTGCGGGAAGGCGGATCATCAGAGTCGCTGGCCTACGATGATGGGCCAGTTGAAGAACTGGATCAGAATGTTCTGAGACGCGTTACGGACCGGGGACGACGATCGCGTCGTCGCTGAACACCGCGCGGACCTCGAGCCGGCCACCCAGCGCCTCGACGTAGTGCGTCAGCGCCGCGAGGTAGAGATCCTCGCGCCGGTCCTCGTCGGAGATCAGTTCGTCAACCGCGTCGAGCGCCGCCGCCACTACCTCGTGATTGACACCACGCCGGTATCGCGCGTGCGCGATCAGCTCCTGCGCCTCGAACAGGCGCTCATAAAGCTCGGCTCGCTTGTCGTTCACCGGCTCATCTGAGCGGACGTCCTTCCGGCCGCTCGCTGACTCAGACACCAAGCCTCCCTTCCGATACTTCGCTCATGATCGAGATAGAGCCGTTCCGCCAGCCGCACCATCGGCGGATACCAACGATTCCACTTCCCGGTCTTGTCGCCACCGATCAGCATGACAGGGTTACGGTTCGAGTCGAACGCGAACAGCACCCGAATCCCACGGTCGACGCGAGCCTCCTTCAGCTTGTGCAGGCGCGTTCCATGGATACCGTCCACGCGAGGCCGCCCCAGCGTCGGACCACCTTTGACGATGCGTTTCGTCACGGCGCTTACCTGTTGTTGCTGTTCGGCGGTCAGGCCCGCGGTCCAGCGATCGAACTCGGCCGTCGTCACAACCTGCCGTGGGCGCGACGGCGCCTGCGGTGGTCGTGGTCGTTGCCCCGGCTCAGCCATACGCCCGACCCGCGGCGCCGTCATCCCCGTGGATACGGCGCGACATCGCGCACGCCAGCCGCAGATGCTCCCGTGTTCGCTCGACGGCAAGATCGATGATCTCCGTCGCCCGCCGAACATCGCGCGGGTCGACCGACTCCAGCACCGTGGCGATCGTCCCGCACAACATCTCGAGCACGACCGCCGCAGGCTCCTCCCCGGGGTACGCGTCAGCCGGCAGCGCCTCCGTGAGGTCCGACGCGAGGTCGCTCAGCATCAGGCCGCCGCCGATCAGCCTGAACACGAAGACCTCTATGTGGTCGCCGGCGCACGGTTTGTCCATTGCCGACAAGAGCCCGCAGCGTCACTGACTTCTCCCCCCTCAGCCCGATGTCGCGGGTCAGTTCTCGAGCGCCGTGCGCGAGGCGAGACGCCGAGCCTCGAGTATCTCAGGGAACGTAGACGCGCTCGGTGATGTCCACCCAATCGGTGAGCATGAGCAGAACAGTCTCTGCAGGAGCAATGTCACGTTCGGTCAGACGGGCGCGGAACTGACGCCAGTACTCGTGCTGGTTGGCGCGATGCTTCCGTGGGCTGATCTCACCCCGGTTGGCCGGCAGGACGTCGAGCGCCCTGCCGGCCAACGCCGAGTGCTCAATGTCGGCGGCTACACCGCCGCGACGGCTGCGGAGCCTTGGACCGCGTTGGCGGCGCTACGGATCACATCGAGCACGAGCTCGGGGTGCGAGAGCATCGGGACATGGCTGCTGTCCACGTCGTAGGTGGTTGCGCCCATGCGGTTCGCCGCGAAACGCTCGAGGTCAGGATTGACGGTGTGGTCGTTGTTGGCCACGATGTACCAGCTCGGCTTCGACCTCCAGGCGACCCCTTCGACCTTCTGATTGAACAGGTCCGCGACCGGCGACATCGCGGTCGCCCACACGATCTCCTTCTCGTCGGGGGTGAGATCTCCGCAGAAGCAATCGATCCCGGATCGAAGCAGCCAGACGCGCCCGTCGGTGACCTCGATGTGACCGAAGACGTCGGTCGCCGGGAACTTGTCCTGTTCGCCCTGCGATGTCTCCGTCTCGTCCGGTGCGAGGGCGCAGATGTAGACGAGTCCGGCGACGCGGTCATCGGTTCCCGCCGCGGTGATGACGCTGCCGCCGTACGAGTGCCCGACGAGAATGGCGGGGCTCGAGACCCGCCCGAGCGCGCGGAGGACGCAGTCGACGTCGCCCTGGTGGGAGTCGAGACCGTATTCGGCGGCGATGCACTCGTGCCCCTCCGCCCGCAGCGCGGGGATCAACTTGCTGAAGCACGAGCCATCGGCCCAGAGGCCATGGCAGAAGACGATGCTCGGCTTGCTCTGCGGGGACATGCTCGTCCTTTCGGTGGAACTGGTCTGATCGAGGCGTAGCGTCACTCGCGGCGCCCGCGTTCTCTTGAGTCATGCGACTGCTTCTCGCGGGGGTGGTCAGGCGGTTACGGTCGAGGAGAGCAGTGCCATCGGCACCTCGACGCGGAGCGCTTCCAACAGCGCCGCTAGCTTTCGGTCGAGCTCCACCCCGACTGCTGAGACCGCCGGGATTCCGAAGCTCGCCAACTGCGTGCTCGGCTGCTCGACCGTGAACCAGGCGCGTTCGTCCGCGTCTTCCCAAATGACTGTCCGGAGGGGCGCGTAGAGCATGGCGCGGGGATCGTGGCGGAACATCTGCTCTGCGATGGTGACGTTGCCCATGAGGTAGGCGATGCAGTCGTTGGCGTCATTCGCGAGCCGCATCACAGGATGGACGTCACCCCGCCAGTAGATGAGAAACCCGTGTGGGGCCGCCTCGGCGTGCGCATCTATGACCTCGGCCCAGCTCGCCCCGCGTTGCACCAGCGCCTCGATCTCGTCGGCCGGATTGGCGGGCACCGCCTGCTCGTAGCGCTGCTGGAATTCGCGGGCGCCCGGCACCTCGACGGTCAGCCGTCTCGTCGTATAGGTCTCGTGACCCGGTGCCATGGAGGGCAAGGTAGGTCCGAACAGGACCGCTCTCTTCAGTCATGCGACTGCTTGCGCTTATCCTCGGCGGATGACCGTCTCGAGCCCGCCGGATGCGACCGGCGAGCTGATCGGGCGCAACGACGAGATCGCCCGGCTCGACACGCTTCTGGACCGCATCCGCGCCCGCGGCGGAACGCTGGTGCTCCGGGGGGAACCTGGCATAGGTAAGTCGGCATTGCTGGACCACGCGCGCGGCCTTGCGAGCTCTCTGGGCGCTCGCACGCTCGCGACCGTCGGGGTCGAGTCTGAGTCCGAGCTCGCGTTCGCGGGACTGCACCAGTTGCTCGCGCCGATCGGCAGCCGCATCGAAGGGCTTGCCGACCCGCAGCGACAAGCGCTCGATGCGGCGTTTGGCGTCGACGACCTGGTGGAGCCGGATCCGTTCCGCGTCGCCCTTGCCGCGTACCGGCTCATTTCCGACGCCGCGGACTCGAGCCCACTGTTGTTGATCGCAGACGACGCGCAATGGCTCGACCGTTCAAGCCTTGACGTGCTGACCTTCATCGCGCGGCGGCTTGAGAACGAGCCGGTGGCGTTCGTAGCGGGCCTTCGCGGCGGGTTCTCGACGGCGCTCGAGGAGACTGGCTTGCCGATCCTCGATCTGGACCGCCTATCCGGGGCCGATTCCGAGAAGTTGCTCGATCGCGTCGCGCCGGAGCTGTCCCCGCACGTGCGCAGCCGCGTGCTAGCCGAGGCTGCCGGCAATCCGCTCGGACTCGTCGAGCTCGCCCGGGCCATGCCGTACGCCGACGATCCCCTCGAGCTGCTGTCACCGGGGCCGGCGGCTCTGACCGCGCGCCTGGAGCGCGCGTTCGGTGCGCGCCTCGACGGGCTCGGTGAGGACACGCGGCGGATGCTGCTTGCCGCGGCACTCGACGGCAGGGCCTCGATCGAGGAGCTCCTGTCGGCCGCCACGCGCGTCGCCGGGAACGAGGTCGCGCTTTCTGCTCTGGACAGCGCGGCCGAACGCGGCCTGGCGCAGGCGCACGGATCCGAGGTGCGCTTTCAACATCCGCTGATCCGATCGGCGGTGCAGAGCGCGGCGCCGCCGGCGGAGCGGCTCGCGATGTACGCGGCTTTGGCCGCGGTCGTCCACGACCCGGAGCGCCGGCTGTGGCACCGCGCGGCGTCCGCGATAGGGCACGACGACGAGGTCGCGTCGGCATTGGAAGAGCAGGCTCAGCGCGCGCGCCGGCGCGGCGCGGTGATGGTCGCCGCGGCCGCGCTCGAGCGCGCCGCCATGCTCACGGCCGATCCGGGCCGGAAGGGCGAGCGGCTGGTGCGGGCAGCCGAGCTCGTATACGACCTCGGACGCATCGACGTTGTCAGCCGGCTTCTGAGGGAGGCGGAGTCACTCGACGTGGGTCCGCTCGACGCCGCCCGCATGACCTGGTTACAGCAGATGATCAGTGGTGACGTCTGGGTCGAGAAGGGCGCTGCCAAGACGTTCGTCGCGATTGCCGATCAGCTGCTCGCCGGCGGCGATCCTGACGCGGCAATGCGCTCGCTCGTGCCGATCGCGCATCGCTGTTGGTGGACGCGACCCCGCGCCCGGACGCGACAGTACGTCGTCGACGCGGCCGAGGGGATCGGCTTACCGGACGACGACCCACGACTACTGGTCGTCATCGCGCTCGCCAATCAGGAGTTGACAGGGCCGTCGGTGCGGCGTCGAGTGGGACGGTTGCGGCTGCAGGAGATGACCGATCCGGTCGCCACGATGTACGTGGGCATCGCCGCCGAGAAGGCGGGCGACTTCGCGGCCGGCGCGCGGTTCCTCGCGCGTGCGGTTGAGCGGTTGCGCGGACAGGGCAGGCTCGGCATGCTCACGCAGGCGCTGGTCCATTACGCATGGGCTGCCACATACGCGGGTGATTGGGAAGCGGCCGAGGCGGCCGGCGCCGAGGCCGCGATCCTGGCACGCGACACGCGCCAGCCGCAGTTCGGACTCACGGGACAGCTCGTGGGCGCGCTGGCCGCGGCGCTCCGCGGCAGAGAAACCGACCTCGACGCGATGCTCAGCGGGCCGGAGCGTGCATTGACGGCAATCAACGGCGGGCCGATGCTCGCTCCCGCGCACCTTGCCCGGGGCGCAGCGGCTCTCGGCGAGGGACGGCACGAAGACGCATTCCGCGCGCTCTGGCCGGTGTTCGACGAGGACGACCCGGCGTTTCACAGCTTCATGCGCTGGCCGGTCGTGCTGGATCTCGTCGAGGCCGGCGGGCGAGGTGAGCACGCCGCCCAGGTCGCGAGAGTCACGGGCGAACTCGAGGAGATCGCCCGTCGCGCCGAGCCCCCGATCCTGCGCGCCGGCCTGGTCTGCGCGCGACCGCTCGTGAGCGAGGACGATCGCGCAGAGGCGCTGTTCGTGGCGGCGCTCGGCGAAGAGTCGGAGGGCTACCCGTTCCTGCGTGCACGAACGCTGTTCTCGTTCGGCCGCTGGCTGCGTCGGCACCGCAGAAGCGCGGACTCGCGCGAACCTCTACGCGACGCGATCAACCTGTTCGACGCCCTGGGCGCGACCCGGTGGAGCGAACGCGCGCGCGCGGAGCTGCGAGCCACCGGCGAGAAGATCGGGCCACGCGCGCCAGACGCTCGCGACCGGCTCACCGCTCAGGAGCTACAGATCGCCGAGCTGGCAGCAGCGGGCCTGTCGAACCGCGAGATCGGCGAGCGGCTGTTCCTCTCCCACCGCACGATCGGATCGCACCTCTATCGGATCTTCCCGAAGCTGGGGATCACGGCCAGGACAGAACTGCGCGCCGCCCTTCAGCCCCGGGGCGAAGACGCGGTCGGCTGACCGAAGGATCACCGGCCGGGGGCGTCAGGGAACCAGGACGACCTTGCCGACGTTCCGCCGCTCGGCGATGAAGCGGTGCGCGTCGGGGGCTCGGTCGAACGAGAACGCCGCGGCGACGACCGGCTTCAGCACTCCCTCTTGGAGCGCCGGGATCAACGGCTCGATCACCCGGTCGAGGCTTCCCTCGGCGTCCCACCACGAGAGCATGTTGAGGCCGAACACGCCCTTGTTCTCGTTCATCACCCCGAGCCCCTTCCACCAGGGCATCGACGAGAACGGGCTCTTGGCGAGGGTTCGGAGTGCGGCCGGGAGACTGCGGCTTTCCCCGGTCTGCACCTCCGAGGCCCCGTACATGATCAGCCGCCCCCCTTGGCGGAGCAACTGATAGTCCTTGCGGAAGCTCGACGGGCCAAGGGCGTCGAAGGCGACATCGATCCCCTCGCCGTGCGTGAGCCGGCGCACCTCCTCGGCGAAGTCCTGGCTTCGGTAGTCGATCGCGTGGTCGACGCCCTGCTCGCGGATCGCGTCGTGCTTTGAGGCCGACGCAGTGCCGAATACCTCAGCACCGATGCGCTTGGCGATCTGCGTCGCCGAGATCCCCACCCCGCCGGCCGCAGCATGGATCAGGACTCGCTCGCCCGTCTTGAGCCCTCCCATCACGACAAGACCCGCTTGGGCAGTCGCGTAGTTGACCGGGAACGCTGCACCCTCCTCGAAGGACAGCTGCTCGGGCAACGTGTAGACCATGTTCTCCCGCACCGTCACCAGCTCTGCCTGGCCGTTGAACCGCGTACCCGCGAGCACCCGATCACCCGGCTTGACCGACTCGACCCCGCGTCCCACCGACTCGACTTCACCGGCGACCTCATAGCCGACCACGCACGGCACCTTCGGCGAGTCCGGGTACAGCCCGGTTCGCGCAAGCGTGTCAGCAAAGTTGATCCCGGCCGCCTTGACCGCAATCCGAACCTCACCGGGTCCCACCGGCGGGTCGGGCCGCTCCTGGACCTGAAGGACCTCGGGCCCCCCATGCTTGGTGATCACCACGGCCCGCATCGCACGAGGACTCTATGCGAATCCAAAGCGCCGCCAGCCCGGGCTCAGAATGCTTGCGCCGTGAGGAACTGCACGTGGTCGGGATCGACGCCACGCGCCGCTCGGCCGGACGCTCGGCCAGCGCCGCCCGGACCCGGGCGCCAAACGGCGAAAGTAGACCGGACTCGTGGCCCGACCCGAGCCGTCGAGTGTCCGCCCTCATCGCCAGCCCGTTGCCGCCTCGGCGATACGCATGAGGATTTCGGTCCCTTCGTCGATCGACGGCTGGGGCTGGTTCACCCACCAGGTGGCGAGCGACTCGGCGGCACCGGTAAAGGCGTGCGCGAACGCTTCGTCGTCGAACAGGGTGGTGAGCATGACGATGATGCGTCCGCGCAGCTCGGCCACTTCGCGGGCGACTTGAGCGTCGGTCGGGGAGGTGGTCTCCCCGTGTAGGACGGTCCAGCCGGCGCGGTGCTCCTTGACGTAGCCGAGGAACGCGCGGAGTCCCGCGCGTAGACGCACTTGCGGTGACTCGCCGCGGGTGTCGGGGGCACGAACCTTGTCGACGAGCTCGCGGCCGGTCATCTGCAGATAGGCGGCGTACAGGCCCTCCTTAGAGCCGAAGTACCGGTAGAGCATCGGCTTGGTGATCCCGGCAGCGCGGGCGATCTCATCCATCGAGCTGCCGTGAAAGCCATGGGTGGCGAAGGCTTCACCGGCGGCTCGGAGCATCAGGCGCTCACGTTCGACGCGCGCCAGGCGTTCGCCGGAGATGGCCGTGCCGGGTCGCTTGCTCATCCGTTTCAAGGACATTACTCCAGGGTAACGTTACTTGGTAGTAACCTAGCGCGAGACGGGAGCGATTGTGAACCACGGATTCGTTGATCAGCTGTTGGAGAAGACCAGATCCGGGGAGCTGCGCTCGCCGGTGTCGAGCATCTTCGGTATGAACCTCGTCGCTTTCGGCCGGGGCGAGGCGACATACGAGATGGCCGCGCGCGCTGAGCTCGGCAACCCGCTCGGGGTGATCCAGGGCGGGGTCGTCACAGCCCTGGCCGATGCGGCCATGGCCGCGGCCACGACGTCCGTGCTCGAGGATCAGGAGATCGAGAACAGCGCGATCACGACGATTGACATCTTCGCGCGGTTCATTCGGCCGGTGAACGCCGCCAAGGTCGAGACCCTCCGTGCGGAGGCGCGCGTGGTGCGAGCGGGTGGTCGGCTGGTGTGGGCCGAGGCCGACGTGCTCGCCGACGGCGAGATGGTGGGCAAGTTCGCCGCGACCGGCATCCGCGTCACGTTCGATGCCGCGAGCTACGTCGGCGAGCAGGAGGCAGCGTGATGGGCGAGCCGGGAGCTGAAGTCGCGGGCCGCTTCCTCGGCCCTGAGAACGTCGAGCAGGCCCGCGACTACCTCGAGCAGCTCGACCCGGAGCTGCACCGTTACATCATGGACTTCGTCTACGGCGAGGTCTACGCCGGGGACGTGCTGGACCCGAAGACGAGGGCGCTGTGCACGGTGGCCATGCTCGGGTGTCTCGGCGAGCAGCTACAGCTCGGCGTGTACGTGCGCGTCGCCCGCCGGCAGGGAGCGAGCGAAGAGGAAATCCGCGAGGTCCTGCGCCAGGTCGCCGTCTATGCCGGCTTCCCCACCGCCTGGAACGCGCTCGCCACGATGATCCGCGCGCTCGAAGGTCTCGAAGCGCCAACGACCGCAGAGGAGTCTGACCGATGAGCTTCACCCTCGATCTCACCGACGAGCACGTTGCACTCCGCGACAAGGCGCATGCCTTCGCACGCGAGGTGATCCGGCCGGTCGCCGCGGAATACGACCGCGACCAAGAGCTCCCGTGGCCGGTGCTGCAGGAGGCCGCGCGTCAAGGGCTCTACGGGTGGGAGCTCTACGCCCAGCTCTCGATGGATCCGACCGGCCTCTCGCTCCCGATCCTGATGGAGGAGCTGTTCTGGGGATGCGCCGGCATCGGACTGACGATCGTCCTACCGGCGCTCGCGCTCGCGGCGATCCGCCAGGCCGCCACCGACGAGCAGCTCGTGCAGTGGGCGCCGCAGTGCTTCGGCACGCCCGACGACATCAAGCTCGCCGCCCTCGCGGTGACAGAACCGAGCGGCGGCAGCGACGTGCGTTCGATCCAGACCCGCGCACGCCAGGACGGCGGCGACTGGGTCATCGACGGCCACAAGGTGTTCATCGGCAATGGCGGCATCGCCGACGTTCATGTCGTGGTGGCGACCGTCGATCCCGACGCGGGGCACCGCGGACAAGGCGTGTTCATCGTCCCCAAGGGAAACCCAGGCCTCTCGATGCTGCGAAAGCTCGACAAGCTCGGGTGCCGCGCCTCGCACACCGGAGAGATCCTGCTCGAAAACTGCCGCGTGCCCGGCGAGCACCTGCTCGGCGGCACCGAGCGCCTCCACGAGCGCATCGCCCGCGGCCGCGAAGCAGAGCAGGGCCAGAAGCCGGTGACCCCGGCCGAAGAAGGCGGGGCTGCGGCGGCCGTTCATCGGCGCAGCTCCGCGGCCCTCGGAGCGTTCGAGCGGACCCGCCCGATGGTCGCCGCGCAGGCCATCGGCATCGCTCGCGCCGCGCTCGAGTTCGCCCGCGACTACGCCGTCGGGCGCGAGGCCTTCGGGCAGCCGATCATCGAGAACCAAGGGATCGCCTTCCCCCTCGCCGACCTCGCCACCGACATCGACGCCGCCCGGCTGCTGACCTGGCGCGCCGCCTGGATGGCCGCCCAGCGCCGCCCATTCGAGAACGCCGAAGGGTCGATGTCAAAGCTCAAGGCCTCCGAGGCGGCCGTCCGCGCCTGCGAGCAAGCCATCCAGACCATGGGCGGCTGGGGTTACATCAAGGACTTCCCCGTCGAGAAGTGGTACCGCGACGCCAAGCTCTACACCATCTTCGAGGGCACCAGCGAGATCCAGCGACTGGTGATCGGCAGAGCCCTCCGCGCCCAGGCGAGCACCGAGCCGCTCGACCAGCGTATGACCAACCCACGCTGATCCCGCGAGCGCTGCCGAGGCGGGAGCTAGCCCGGCCCGAAGACGATCGTGCGGTTCTCGTGGACGAGCACGCGATCCTCGAGATGCCAGTGCACCGCGCGCGCGAATACGGTCCGCTCGATGTCACGACCGATCATGGTCAGCATCTCCGTATCCGCTTGGTGAGACACGCGACGGACGTCCTGCTCGATGATCGGCCCCTCGTCGAGATCCTCGGTGGCGTAATGCGCCGTGGCGCCGATTAGCTTCACCCCGCGATCGTGCGCGCGTCCGTACGGTGCCGCACCTGCGAATGAGGGGAGGAACGAATGGTGGATATTGATCACCGGAGCACCGATGCGAGCCAGGAACTCACCTGAGAGAACCTGCATGTAGCGCGCGAGGACCACGAGATCGACCTCGCCGGCGAGCAGATCGAGCTGACGCTGCTCGGCCTCGGCCCTTGTGTCGGGCGTCACCGGGATGTGGTGATACGGCACGCCAAAGGCAGCCACCTCCGCTTCGAGGTCCGGATGGTTGGACACCACCGCGACGATGTCCATATGAAGCTCACCGCGCCTCCAGCGCCACAGCAGGTCGAGCAGGCAGTGCTCGTAGCGCGAGACGAAGATGGCCACGCGCTTTCGTCTCGTCGCGGGCTCGAGCCGCCATTGCATGTCGAAGTCCTCCGCGATCTCCTCCATGCGCGATCGAATATCGTCGAGGCGATCCGGAAGGTCCTTGAGCAGGAACTCGGACCGCAGGTACAGCCTGCCCGCCTTCCGGGGCCGTCGAGAACTGATCGAACGTGATGATGTTGGCCCCGGCCGCCGCGAGGCGACTCACCACGGCCGCGAGGATCGCCGGCCGATCGGGGCAGGCGAGAACCAGGCGCCCGACATCCTCCCGCGTGCTTCCGACCATTGACAGTCCCGACCCAGTCGTGGGAGCCCCCGGCGAATCTGCCTGCATCCACTCCTCCTACGTTCGCAACGTCAGCGGAACTGCGTATGTGACCTCAGGACGGCAGGTCACGTCTGGTGTTGTGGTCGCGCCCGAGGAACGTGTTCGCCCACGCGCTCGTCCTGCTCAGCGCGTTGTCCTTGACGACGACCGGCCCTTCGAGCATTCCGTCGGACTCACCGTAGGCCTTCAGCCGCTCGTATGCCTGCGACCAGATGCACTCGGTGTCGTAGACCTCGCACAACCCGTCACGCGTCCCGCCGCAAGGACCGTTCCGCTGGTTCTTGGCGCACATCGACTCAGGGCAGACATAGGCGATGTCGGGCAGTGAGCAGTCCCCGCAGTCACGGCAATGAAACATCGGAACCTTGGCGGCCTGCTCGGCCAGATGCGCGGCTCGCCCGAGCGCCGGCGGGCCAGCCTGGATGCGCTCATAGAGCGCACGACCCGCGCCAAACAGCGGCGCCTCCGGGTCGAACAGCCACCGGTGCATCTGACGGCTGAGCCGGTAGCGCGCGGGGACCTCCAGATCGGTCTGGCCGCGGCGCTTGGACTCGACGTAGGAGCGGCCGAGCTCATCCGAGGACAACCCCGTCTCAGCATCACGCTCGAACATGTAGAACTCCCCGGGACGGTCAAACCGGACGTCCTTGGCCGCCGCCCGCCAATCGCCGGCATAGCCCTCGGCGCGCTGCAGGATCTCGAAGAAGGTCTCAGCGGTGGTGTGGCCACCGAGGTAGACGCCCTGGAAGCCGAGGCCGCGCGCCACCGCAGCCTGTTTGGCGGCGAGGTCGACGAAGTAGGAGCGACCCTTGTCCTTGCCGGCGCCGTAGCGCTCGACGATCTCGAGCAAGTCGTCGCTCATCACGACACCAGGGATCCGCCCGGCATGGAACGCCCGCGCGGCTGGTCGCGAGAGCAGGTAGACATTCGCCAGCGCTGACAGCGGGAGCTGCGCGTAGCGGATGTATCGCAGCAGCTCGTCGTCCTTGCCGGCGTTGTAGCCGATCTGATTGATCACGAACCGCGCGCCCGCCGCCGCCTTCTTCGCCAGCTTGAGGTATTGCGGCACGACCTCGCGCTCGAACAGCTTGTGGTTCGTCACCACGCACCCCAGGAAGAAGTCGGTGGGATCCAACCGATTCTCCGGACGTCGCTGGTCGGGAAGGCCATGGTTCATCTCCGAGAACAGCTTCAGAAGCCCGACGGAGTCGATGTCGAACACCGGCGCGGGCGCCCCGCGATGACCCTGGCGCGAGTAATCCCCCGACAGCGCCAACACGTTGTCAAAGCCCTCAGAGGCCAGCTTCCATCCGCGGCTCTCCAGAGCGTTGCGATTCCAGTCCTTGCAAGCCAGATGGATGATCACCTCCTGCCCCCGCGACACCAGGTCCGTACCGAGCGTGTCCGGGGCCAGCATCGCGTTGCCGCCCGGGTTGTCGGTGATCGAGATCACATCGATCCTCGGATCGGCGGCCAGCTGCTGGGCCATCTCGACCGTGGCCCGGCTGGACTGCGCCGTGACCACGCCGCGACTCGTGACCAGCTCGACCGCGACCGCGAACGATCCCCGCCGCTCCAGGCGCTCGCGAAACAACCGTCTCTGTGGAGGTCCAGTGAGGCTCATCCTGACCCGCCGTCCGCACGGGCTGCGCAGACGTCAGCAGGCACGATACGCCGCAGGGCCGAAACGGACCCACGACGCGAGCGCCACCGCGGCTCGGATTTCCACCGGCTCATGTCGTCACCGGGGAGTCGTCCGGCAGGCCGGCGAACGCGATCTCCGAGGCCGGCCGGCCGCGACGCACCGCTCCCGGCCGCTACGGCTCAGAGGAACGTTGGACCGCGCGCTGCTCGAGCTCCGAATACCGCTCGACGCTGATGAGGACGGCGCGCATCTGGTTCTTCTGGGTGAGCACGACCTTCTCGAGCTCGCCGGCCTCAAGCTGTTCGAGCAGTCGGTTTAGCTCGCGCATCGCTTCGCGGACGGTCGCGAGCTCCTGGTTTGACACCCGCACCCCGTTGGTCATCATGGGTCGCGACGATAGGGCCGGGATCGGACGGACCCTCGACGGTTGTGTCGCGGTTCTGTCCGCGCGGTCGGGGACACTCTCGGGCTATGTGTCCGGTGGTGGCGGTTGATCTCTCCGGCGTTCGGCTGGGCCGCGCGCGTGGGCGTTACTTCCGGGAGAACTTCGCCCAGGGCGGGGTCGACCTGGTCCAGATCATCCCCGAGCTGGTGACCAACGCCGACGCGGCGATCGCGGCCTCGGGCCGGCCCTCGGGGCGGATCCTGCTGACTGTCGGCGCCCCCGCCGCGGAGTTCCTGGCGGTGTGGCGGGCGCAGATGCGCGCGCTGCGCTCGCCGGCGTTGCTCACCTGGCGCCATGAGCTGCGCTGCACCGACGATGGCGAGGGCGTCGACGCCGAGGTGATCGACAGGCGGCTGGGGGCGCTCGGGGTCGATCCGCCAAGCGCGGGGCAGCGGGGTCTGTTCGGTCGGGGCCTCAGGGACGTGTGGCTGGCGCAAGGGGCAGGCCGGATCGAGGGCGTGCGGTCGCGGCTGGCGGTCGAGTCGTGGTTCTTTCCCGCGCCCGGGGACGAGCCATATGCGTTCGTGCACGTCCGCGACCAGCCCGCGACCGACGCCGACCTGAAGAGCCTGGGCGTGGGCGTGTCGGGCACACGGGTGACGGTGCCGCTGGCGGCGACGCGGCTGCCGCCCCCGGGCAGGCTGCGGGCGTTGGTTTCCCAGCTGGTGCAGCTGCGGCCGGTCCTCCAGGACCCTTCGCGCTCGGTCTTCCTGGAGCAGGCGGGCCAAACACCGCAGCTGATCACCTATCCGACGCCCGAGCCGGACCCCGAGCGGCCGGTGCTGTTTGACTCAGACGTCCAGGTGGCTCCGAACGTTCGAGCGCGGATCGTGGTACGCCGCGCCAAGGAGCCCCTGTCGCAGGGGTTCTCGCGCGCGACCCGCCGCGGCGGGCTCGTGATCCGCTCCGGCCGCGCTGCGCACGAGACCACGCTGGCGAGCTTCGAGGGCCGTCCCGGCGCCCGGCACCTGTACGGGGAGGTGGTCTGCGACGCGATCGAGCAGCTACAGCGCTCAGCCCTTGACCGCCCCCGCCCCGATCTGGTCGTCAAGGTCGACCGCTCCGGACTGAACGAGCACCACCCGATCGTCGGACGGCTGTATCAGGCCATCGACCGGGTACTCAGGCCGATCGTGCAGGCGGAGGAGCGCCGTGCAGGCGCGCACCTGATTGGTGCGCCGAAGGCGGTGACCGCGCGCGACCTGGTGGGGTTGCGCGCGCTGAACGACCTGCTCAAAGCCGCATTCGACCAGCCCGGCATCGCAGCCGCCGAGCCCGGCGACCAACCGGCGACCAAGCCGCCCACAGCCGACCGGGCGGCGCCCGAACCGGAACCAGAACAACGCGAGCAGGTCGAGCCGGAAGCGCCGGGAGAGGATGCCGCTCCGCAGCCAGCCGCGCCGGCGCAGGCTCTGTGGTTCAAGCAGTCCCCGGTCCGTCTTCACCCCGGCGAGAAGCGCACGGTCACGCTGCTCGCCGATCCGATCCGGGTTCTGCCCGGAACCGAGGTGGAGCTCGAGGCCGATCCTGGCCTGACCGCCCTGTTGCGCGCGGGCGCGGTCCCCGAACCCGGCGCACGCGGCTACAGCGCCGTGCAGATGCAGGTCCGCGCGCGGGTGACGGTGGAGTCCGGCGCTCGCCTATCGGTGCTGGCTGCCGCCGGCGAGCACACCGCTGAGCTCGAGATCCTCATCGTGCGCCACCGCGCCTCCGGCTGGGTCCGCGAGATCGCCCGCAAGGACGAGGATCAGCTGATCGAAGCCGAGTTCGATCCCGAGACCGGCGTGGTCACCGTGTATGAGGGCCGCCGCGAGTTCCGCGAGCTCGAGCGCGCTGCGCGACGCGCCGGCTACACCAAGAAGCGGGCGTCCGAATATGTGCCCTACCGCATGCTCGAGGTCGAGGCCTCCGCCAACGCCGTCTATGCCTGGGCCGCTCAACAGATCCTGTCTCGCCGTCTTCCCGACGAACGGCCATCCGATCCCGCCGAGTACGCCGCCGCGGTGCACCAGGAGCATCAGACCCTGCGCCACCGCGCCCACCACAAACTCATGCAAGCGTTCCTCGAACCGGAAATCTTCGAAGGCGCCGTCACACTCGCGCGACCGCCGGTCGCATCCACCACCCGACAGCTGCGACTCGTCGACAACAACCGGCAGTGAACGCGGTGCTCGGGATCGCCGCGAACGCGAGCGTGCCACCTTCACGTCACCTGCGCCGAGAACCAGTGCGGGACGCGGGCGAGCCGTGAGCGCTCGCGCCGACGCTAACGCACCCGCTCGTAAGGGCCGTCCTCGGTGATCACCGGACCGGCCTGCTCGAAAAGCGCAAGTCACGACTCGCTCATCCCCGCCGGCAGTGGCCGGCGGCCGCTGATCCAGCCCAGCGCTCCAAGCAGGGCAACGTGCCGACCAGCGCGGGCGAACTGCGCCCGCCACGCCGGCTCCAGGTAGGGCAACAGGTCCAGCTCGCCGTGGTCGTACGTGCGATGACACGTCCGGCAGAGCCGCACCGCGCACAGCGCATCGCCGCATCCGCCGAGTGTCAGCGGAGAGGGCGGCGGTGACGCCAGGGACGTGCGGCGTGAGAACGCTTCGGCTCGATCGACTGGCTGGTGCGCTGCGACCGGACCACGGTCTCGACCGCCTTACGGAGCGTCACAGCCTCGTTGGTCGCATCGCCATCGAGCGCTTGGCCGCTGGTAGCGTGGCGCTAACTGATGGAGACCGACCCGAATCCAGCTGACCTGCTGCAGCGACATGTCCCGCTGCTCCGCTACGACTCTCAGGAGCCGTACTTCGCCGACGCAGCATCCGAATGGACCGACAACCCCGGCAACGAGCTTCAACGTGCCGACGGGACGGTCCTTGCGTCAGCCACTCCTCCCGGCGGTCAGGCGAAGCTCTCGCTGGGATTCTTGAGTCCGACGCAGTACCCGGGCGGCGTGCCCGTGTCAGCTCAGGATCGCATCGCTGACCCTGCTCACGACTACGTCGCTCAGGCACAGGCGCTGCACGCCCAGCCGCAGTACGCCAACCGCGTCTACGGTCACTCCGCCACCGGTAGCGATGGACGCGTCTGGCTGGCGTACTGGTTCTTCTACTTCTACAACGACTACAACCTGATCGGACCGCTGATCAAGGCCGGATTGCACGAAGGCGATTGGGAGATGATCCAGCTTCGTCTCGACCCGGCTGGGCAGGTCCCCGACCTCGCGGTGTACGCCCAGCACAAGCACGCCGGCCAGCGCCCGTGGAATCAGGTCGAGCGAGTCGGAGACCAGCCGGTCGTTTATCCGGCGCGCGGCTCGCACGCCTGCTACTTCTCCAGTGGGGTCCACTGGACCGGCGACTGGTTCGATTTTGCCGACGGGAAGCGAGTAGGTCCTCCCCTGGCTCTCCACATCGTCTCCGACAGTCCGGCCGACGGATGGGCGACCTGGCCCGGCAGTTGGGGCGATACGCAGCCGCCCCCTGGCGACATCAATCCCCTAGATGACTCGAGCCCGCGCGGCCCCGGTGGCCACGCGCAATGGAAAGACCCCACCAAGCTCCTTCAAACCGCCGCCACTCACGAAGCGACGACCGGCCCACCACCGCCGGGCGCGACACCCGCGCCAGCGCCGGCGATCACATCAGCCGCGACCGGCAACGACCTCCACATCACTTACGACACGCACGTCGACAATCCCGCCGGGCTCGTGGTCACCATCGGCGATCCCCACAGCCCCCACCCACCGGAGATCCATCGCCTCCCGATCGACGCCAGCACGGGAACGGCCGTCATCCCGGGCGCGGCGTCCAGCGAACCCCAAGCGATCCACGTAAGCGTCGCGACACAGGACGAGGCCGGATCGCCGGCCACACAATCCCGTCCGGATCCCGACTAACCGCGCGCCAACCCGCCTTAGTGAGTCTGCGCGAGGCACGTTCTTCCTACCGGCGTCCGGGCCGACGCTCACCCTGCCAGCGCGCGCCGCGCCGACCCACGATCGGACCGAAGTCGATTTCGACACGACCCGCCGTTCGCCGGTACTCCGCCCTTCGGGTCCCAACCCCGACGAGCCGTTAGGAGCGCCCACGGCGCTGCTCGGGGGCTAGCCCTCACCCCGTCTCCAAGATGGCGCAGGATGGGACCGCGACGGCTCCGCTGGAGTGCTCAGTTGCATGGAAAGCACCACTCAGCAACCGGGTTCCGCGCGCTAGGTGAGCGCATCTTCGCGGACGCGCAGGCGGAACCCAGGCAGTCCATCCCAATGATTGCTCGCCGAGCCGGCTCGGTGCGCTCGTCCTCTTCTAGCTGTCCGTTATGGCTCTGCCCTGTTAGGCCGACGTCGAGAGGCAAACGTGATCTCGAGCGTCGCGTTATGCCGACGCCTTCGCCGCGATCACCCCAACACCGCCAGGATTCCTTCGCCCGCGTCGACTTAACATCGGGTCGGCTCAAGCGTGGGGACGACACGCCAGTAGGCATCCGCCGCGGCTGGGGGGCGGCTAGCGGCCTCTTGCTAGGACGAGATCGACTGTGTCTGGCAGCGCTGCCTCAACGAGGCGAGGCCCCACAAGGGGGCCTCGCCTCGCCTGGTGCTGGTTCTACTTCCGGCGGGCGCGAACAGCCACAAGGGCCTGGGCTGCCTCGCGCGCGACGGCCGTGCGGGACACGTGGGCGATGGCTGCGCCGCTGGCCGCGGGCGCGCACTCCGCGACGGCGGCAAACGTAGACGACTGACCTGACTGGTTGTCGGCCATCGTGACGTCCCATGCTGTGTTGTTACCGATCGGCTCGTTGTAGGCGACCGTCGCGACCACCGGTGGGGTCGTACCGCCGTCCCAGCCGCCACCGAGCGCGACATCCCCGGCGGGACACGAGGCGAACGTGCCGTTGACGGCGCCGCTTGCGAGCGTGACCATCGCGCTCTCGACCATCACGACGCCGGGGATACCGGCTGGACCCGTCGCCCCTGTGGGTCCGGCTGGACCCTCGGGACCCAGGGGTCCCTGGAGTCCGGCGTTGCCGCGGAGCTGATGCCGGACGCTCGGCTTGATCTGGCTGATCCTCGTGATTACCCAGCCGCTTGCGAGCGCGGTGCCTCCGAGCGCGACAAAGAGGGCCACCAGAGCGACCAGGAGCGCGCTTGACGGCCGGTTACGTACTAACTTTCTCATGACTCCCCTCCTGCTGTTGTTGGGCTTCCGTGACCTGCTGGCCGCTGGGGTGCGCAACGCGTGAACGTGACGCGCGTGAACTCGGTCCCGGGCTCACCCAAACTTAGAACGGCCTCGCCCGAGCCCGGGGCCACCCCCGGGTGTCGATTGTTCGATCGAGAGATCTATTGGACGCCGAACGGACCCGCGACCCGGTAGTCGTCCCACGTGTTGTTCACCCGCACATCAACAAACCAGCTCGGATCACCGAATAGACCCGTCGTGACGCCCGGCGCGTCGATGTTTGTCGCGCCGTTTCCCGCGCCGTTCGTAGTGAAAGTGCCGATCGCCCGTTGGCAGGCAATCGAGACGACATACTGCGTGTCGGGCAGCCCGTTCAGAAGGGTGACATGAACGCGCGTGTCGTTCTGCACGACGTTGGTGTGGGCGACAACCTCTCCCGTTGGGTAACCCGCGGGTGTGCCGCCAAACGGAAAGCCAATGCAGTAGTAGATCGGTGGGGTGCCGGGCAACAGCGGCAGGGCCCCGTTTTCCGCGACCGGTCCCGAACTGGCCCCAGCTACGCCACCAAACACTGTCCCCGCCAGCACAAGAGCCCCGAAGAGCCCAACGACCAGCGCTCGACACATGGCCCTAACCCTCCCTGAAGGCAACCCCAGACCTTGGTAGTCGTCCGTTTGAGACATGTCGTCCTCCTTCTGAAGACGATGGCAGGTTGTCGGTCACCCGCGTCCCGGCTCGCAGCGGGTGCCAGATGAGGGTGCAACTATCGTCGGCTGCCAGGCCTGCAACCAGACCCCCATGGTGTCGGTAGCGCCACCCCTTGTCGAAACTCAGAAGTTGGCCGCGCTGTTGCGGATCAAGACGATTCGAGAGCGTCGGACCGTGCTACCACGTCGTCTAGCGCGATGTGAGAGGAGCCGGCGGCACGGACGCCCGACACGATGCCCCACAACGCGAGTTCTCCTTTCGATGCAACGGGGCACTTTGGCCGCTCGGCCCGCGGGACTCAGCGACCTGCGTCCCGCCTTTCGGGTTCACAACCCGACGTCCGCGCTGAGCCTCGGGGCCGAAGGCTCCGCGCAGGCCCCACGCCGACGCTATGCGATAGCGCGCATGGCGAGTTGCTCTCCTCGTATCGGTACCGAGATTTCTCGAGCTCGATTGCACGCCAACCTAGTACCCCGTCCGGCTCGTGTTCTCGATGGTCACCTACGTCGGGCTTCGCGGCGCTCAGCCGGAGCACGGCCACGGCGGACCCGTCGTAGTCGGCGTCGTGCGCGGCGACCAGCAGTCCAATCTCGTGCTAGAGGATGACCGGCACCTCGACGCCGACTTCGAGTGGGGCTACGAGGGCGCGGGGCCTCGCCGCCTTGCCCAGGCGATTCTCAACGACTTCACGGGTCGCGACGTCGAGTTGCCCACGGCTAACGCCTTCCTCCACGACGTCGTCGCCCACCTTCCGAACGAGTTCGAGCTCCGCGGAGAAGACGTGGCTGCCTGGCTCGCTGCGCACGGTCCGGACCCCTAGCGCGAATCAAGTCTGTCGGGCGGACGGTCCGTTCTCGAGTGCGGATCGCAGTCCTGATGTGCTACAAATAGCACATGGCAAGCGTTGGCGTTAGAGAGCTTCGGCAACGAGCAAGCGAGTTGCTGCGCCGCGTCGGTCAGGGCGAGAGCATCGAAATCACCGATCGCGGCCGACCCGTTGCCATGCTCACTCCGTTACCCCAGGACCCCGTCGCCCGTCTGAGGGCGTCGGGCGATTTAGGAGATAGCGCCGGCGATCTAGCGGACTTGCCAGAGCCGCTGGCGTTGCCGGTTGGATCTGAGTCTCCTTCCTCGGTGCTGGCTCGACTGAGGCAGGATGAGCGCTGAACGAAGGCTCACCTACGTCGATTCCTCGGCGATCGTCAAGCTCGTCGTCGCAGAGCCTGAATCAAAGACGCTGCGACGCTACCTCTCTCGCCGCCAGCCTCTCGTGAGCAGCGCGCTGGCGCGCACCGAGGTTGCACGCGCCCTCATGCCCGGCGGCCCCGAGGCCGTGGCTCGGGGCGAGGACGTGCTGCGGCGCATTCAGCTCCTGCGCGTCAACGATCTTGTGCTAGGCGAGGCGGGACGGATGGAACCGGCAGAGCTGCGGTCGCTCGAGGCCATCCACCTCGCCAGCGCTCGCCAACTTGGCCTCTCCGTGAAGCAAATCGTCACCTATGACGAGCGCATGGCCGAAGCCGCCAGAGCGAGCGGCTGGTCCGTCGCCGCACCCAGCTAGCCGGACGTTGTTCGAGCGAACTCCGGGGCGGGGCATCTCGTCACAGTCTGCGTGACCTTCGGGTTATGAGTAGCGGGGGCGGGATTCGAACCCGCGACCTTCGGGTTACGAGCCAGTCGTTCGAGAGGCTTGTGCGGAAGGCTGGAATCCGAAGGATCCGGCTGCACGATCTGAGGCATACGCACGCGGCGCTGCCCCTGAAGGCCGGAGTCCCGGTGAATGTGGTGAGCGAACAGCTCGGGCACGAGTCGCCGGCCTTCACGCTGAAGCGGTACGCGCACGTCATCCCGGGCATGCAGGCAGCCGCGGCTGCCGTCGTGGCGGAGCTCGTTCGGGATCAGAGTCCATCAGGTCGTGAAGCTGCGTAGTGAACTGCGGCCGTCGACCAAAGGTCTCTAACTCGTCGGCGGCCGCCTCTACGCGGCCGCGACGCTTCGTGCGACTTCGAAGAGCTCTTCCGGCATCGGGATCGGGAGGCGCCATGTGAATGCCACTGGCCGCTCGCCTCGGTGGTCCACGTACGTCACCGGGCCGAGAAAGGTAAACGCCTGCGTGCCTAGCTCCGAGCGCTTCTTATCCCGGACGAAAAGCAGGACGTTGCCACCACGCTGTTGATGCTCAATCCAGCGTAGGACACGACGCTGCTTGTCGGTTTGCATCGACTGCGACTCCCAGTGGAACAGCTCCCGGTTGATCGCGTAATCCCGGTACATAGTGGTTGGCGAATAGTCGCGCTCTGCCTTCTGCAGGTCCACAAAGAACGCGTCGTACCGCTCGTCCGGCGTTGCGATCAACCCCTCGCGAGAAAACGGAGGCTTGGTGCCCTCGCCGAGTCCGAGCGCCGCGGCCACGTCGTTCCTGCTGTACCGGGCGTGGACAACCAGAGGTACCTCGGGCGCCAGGGCGGACGGATGACTCCGAGTTGTCGATCGAGCGTCAAGTAGCTCAAGTAGCTCGACGACCTCATCACGCGGGGCATCCTCCAGCCACAGCGCGAGGTAATAGTCATCGAGGGACGAGTACGCACTGCTTCCGGATCCAAGAGCCCATGCGAACATCGTGAGGAGTCGCCGGCTACGCTCATTCGTCGAGACAGCGGTCGGAGCCTCCGACTCGAGCAGAACGCCGCGGTAGAACTCGATCCGTTCAGGATCATCAATGTGCGTCAGCCGACCGATCGCTCTCAGCGCCTGACGTTCGAATTCACCGTCGGACGGATCAGGCGTCGTGTGTCCAGCGTCCCGCCTCAGGTTGGTCCAGGAGCGGCTGCTCTTGTAGACGTCCTCCAGCCTGTGATCGTGCTTCCGCAGGAACTCGGCGAGCCGGATGCCTTCGCTCTCCGATCGCAGGTCCGTGACAAGCGTCGCCCACCGTGAGCGCCGAACCGCAGAGCGCAAATTGTCGAGGATGATCTCCTGGCTCTGGCGATCCAGATCGACGGTGCAGCCGGCCGGCAAGAACGGGAACTCGTCTTCGACCTGCTTGAGGATCGATCCGCGGCGCGGGTCCAAAATCGCCGTGAGTCGGTCGTCGAACCGGAACTCGCGGTGCTGCTGGCCGATCAGGTCAAGGACGGTGAGGCTGCTCTTGCCATGAGCCCTGCGCAGCCCACGGCCGAGTTGCTGCGTGAATAGCGTCGCTGACTGCGTCGGGCGCAACAAGAGCACGGTGTCTACGTCGGGCACATCAACGCCCTCACCGAGTACTTCCACCGAGAAGACACATCGAATCCGGCCGGTCTTCAGGTCGCGAAGCCCCTGATCCCGGATCTCGGCAGAATCGTCTCCGGTGAGCGCGATGCTCGAGAGGCCCGCGTCTGTGAACTTCCGGGCCATGTAGCGGGCGTGCTCCTTCGAGACGCAGAAGCCGAGTGCACGCATCTGGCCCGGATCGAACACGATCCGTTTGATCGCTTCGAGCAACTTCGCGACCCGCAGGTCGTCGTTGGTGAGCAGGTTGCTGAGCTCCTCGGGGGCGTAGCCACCGCGGCGCCAGGTGAGCTTGCGGAGGTCCGTCCCATCAGCGACGCCGAAGTACTGGAACGGCACAAGGAAGCCTTGGTCGATGGCTTCCCAAAGCCTCAGCTCGACCGCGATCCGGTGGTCAAACCACTCCGTGACGTCCCGACCATCGAGCCGTTCAGGCGTTGCCGTCAGGCCGAGCAACTCGCGCGGCCGAAGATGGTTGAGGAGCCGGTCGTAGCTGTCGGCCGCAGCGTGGTGGAACTCGTCCACGACGACGACGTCGAAGGCGTCGGGCGAGGTGTTCTGAAGTCTCAAATCGCCTAGTGACTGGATCATTCCGAAGACGTGATGACCCCGGGCAGCTCGTCCGCCTCCGAGGATTTCGCCGAAGTCGCCGCGCCGCAGGACCGCTCGGTAGGTAGCGAGCGACTGGCTGAGGATCTGTTCGCGGTGGGCGACGAAAAGTAACGAGAGCTGGCCGTAGCGGTCCAGGAGTTGGCGGTAGTCGAGCGCTGCGACGACGGTCTTGCCGGTTCCGGTCGCAGCAACGACAAGGTTGCGATGACGATCGTGACGGTCTCGCTCGATCATGAGCGCGTCGAGCATGCGTTGCTGGTGCGGGTATGGGCGCACGTCGAGATTGGCGAACGAGATCGTCGAGACCTCGCCGAGCGACCGCCGGTCGTACTCCTCAAGCGCCCGCTCGAGGTCCTCACCGTTGACGGCCGGGTCGTATGGATCGAAGTGCTCCGACGCCCAGTGGCTCTCGAACATCATGCGAACCCGATCGATCACGTGTACCGCGTCCATCGATGACAGCCGCACGTTCCACTCCAGGCCGTCGAACAAGGCCGAGTGCGAGAGGTTCGAGGAGCCTACGAACGCAGTGGTCAATCCGGATGCCCGCTCCAGAAGCCACGCCTTCGCGTGAAGTTTGGTCGTTCTTGCGTCCATCGCGACGCGGACTTGCGCCCCGATGTTGAACAGCTCGTCGACCGCCCGCTTCTCGGTCGTGCCCATGTAGGTGGTCGTGATCACGCGCACACGGCCGCCGCGGCTCACCACGTCCGCGATCGAGTCCCGAAGGTGCCGGACGCCAGTCCAGATGACGAACGCGCAGATCAGGTCCACGGAATCGGCCGTCGCCAACTCGGCCTTCAGCTCGGACCCGATGTTGGGCTGCCCTTCGGCATTGACGAGGAGGTCGCTTTGGCTGAACGGCGTCGCCGGCGACGGTGGCAGAGGCAGCGGATCGCCGAGCGGTGAGCGCGCCTTAATCCCAAGGAGAACACGTGGCGGCAGACCGACCTGCGCCGCCTCCGAGCCGGCCTCGTCGCTGCCGAACTGGCGCAGAACGCGATTGAGTCGCGCAGTCTGGTCCTCGGCCGACTCGTTGGCCGAGAGCTCACGCTCGATCTCCTGCATTGCGTGTCGAGCGAGCCGAGTGGGGCCCTCAGCCGGATCGAGAGCCTCTTCAACGATCATCTCGGGATCCAGTCGACTCAGATCGCGAGCCAAACGCTGCGTGATCAGGTGATCTCTCGGGCCGGGCGTTCCATCCATCGAGCAGTTCCTCTGTTCTGTCGGAGCTTTGCGGCTCGGTCCCGGGTCGCCCTCGCTGTTCGCGAGCAGCCTAGCCTCCTCGTCGGCCGTCCGTCCACCATCGCCTCTGCTGATCGTCGCGCCCCCCAACAGCTTTGTTTGACACGCGTTTGAGACGCCGTTAACGACCAAGGCCCCCGATCTCTCGGAGACCTCGATTTCCAGCGATTTCTTAGCCCGACGGTAATCGTCCCGCTCCGTCCGACCTCATTCGGATCCGTCCGCGCGAGCCGTTGGTCCGCGCCTCGCTGGTGCGGGATAGGGCAGGCCTGTCCGCCGCGGTTCGTTTGAGCTTCGTTTGACTGCACCGCAAGGTACCTGCTCGCCACCGACGAGCGAAACGACCGAGGGAATTCTTATTACGCCAAGCTGGAGATCGACCTTGACTGACGGTTGAGCGGCACGACCGGAGCTGGCGATCCGCTGACTGACGCCACGTCCTCGCTATCCGGCCGCAACCGACGGCGACGCTCGCTCCGACGGACCGACGTCAAAGCGCGCTCGATGACCTCTCTCGCCCACCGAACAGCGATTCGTGCTCGATGATCAAGTGAGCCGGCGGCGTTGACCCCGTCGCGCATGGCGCCTGCCCACGGGGTCAGCCACTTGGTCTACCAACTTGGCCTGGTCTTCAACGGCCATCGGAAGGTCCACCCGCCGACCGGAGACTGGACTCGGGTGCGAACCGGTGGAGGCGCCGGTCTACGCGGCGTCCGTGTCGACGTCCGCCTCGGTGTCCTCGGGGTCGTCGATATCGATGACGACCACGTGCTTCGTGTCGTTGAAGAACAGCCTGATGCAGGTGAAGCCGTATTCGACGAAGTCCGGCTGAGGGAGGCCGCCCGCCTCGAGCAGGTCCCGCATCCGCTTCTCAGCCTCAATCTTCTGAGCGAGGGTTGCCATGCCGGCAGGATCGTCCGAAGCCCTGTTACGGATCAAGACACAGTCGTGCCAACTCTGTGCCAGCACTGGCGCGCCTTTGTTGAAACCGTCAGCGCCAGAAGCGGAGATTTGGTCTCGGCTAGCTCACCGGCCGTGGCTGATATCGGCGCCGTATCCGGCGCATCATGCGCCGGATACGGCGTATCTCGTGCCCCGACAAGGGCAGCGGCGATCTCGTCCCCACTGACCAGCCGATCCCGCGAGCCAACTGATCGGGCGGGAGACCGACGTCCGCGAGATGACCACGGCGCTCTCCGAAGGTCAGCTTCGGGGCGCGGTGGCGCGATCGCAGCACGGGACATTCGATAGCGCGATGGCGGTCATCGTGTTATCGGATAGACGGCTGTATGAAGAATGACCAGCCATTAGGTCTGAGCATGAAGAACTCGTTATGGTCGACTTGGCAATCGCAGGTTTCGTCTGCGATGATCGATTTGGGGTAGTTATGTGGGGTTAGTTAGTGAGAGGAGGCCGAGATGGTCAACGGTGCCCTACCTCGGATTGAGTCGGCCGACCAGGGGCGCGGCGCTCTCATGGCGCGTGTGTCCCGCGGGAGCCTGTTCAAGGGATCCATTGCGGTAGTCGGCGCGCTCGCAGGCGCAGCAGTCGGGGGTGCCCAGCTGGCGGCGTCTGCGGATTCCGGCGGCTCTGCCGCGACCGACCGCGAGATCCTCACGTATGGGTTGCTGATCGAGCGACTGCAAGCCGCGTTCTACGCCGCGGCGCTTGCCGGCGGAAAGCTCACCGGCGAGGCTCGGCAGTTCGCACAAGTCGTTGGCGCCGAAGAGCAGGCGCACGTTAAGTACCTGACCGCCGCACTCGGGCCGAGCGCTGGGGCCAGCCCCCGTTTCAGCTTCGGCGATTCGGCCACGGACCCGGCGAAGTTCATCGCCACAGCGATATCGCTCGAGGAGACGGGGCTCGGCGTGTACAACGGGCAAGCGGTCAGCCTCACGCCGAAGACGCTCGCGGCCGCGGCCCGAGTCGTATCCGTCGAGGCCCGGCATGCCGCCTGGGCACGCGCACTCGCCGGGAAGGATCCGGCACCGGTGGCGGTCGACGTGCCGATCTCGGTGGCCCAAGCCAAACAAACCTTCAAACCGTTCATCGTGCAGTGATGGCCCACAGCGATCCCGTTTTCCTGAAAGTCGACGATTTCGACCTCGACGGCGCCGTGCGCGATGCGTTCGAGCGCATGCCGCAGCACACACGCTCCGGGTTCCTTGGCCGGACAGTGGCCGCAGGGGCGGCTGCGCTCGGGGCCGTGGCGGTCTGGCCGTCCTTGGCGTCCGCCAAACCGGAGTCGAGCGACACCACGATTCTCAACTTCGCGCTGTCGCTCGAATACCTGCAGGCGTCGTTCTACACCGAGGCCGAGCAGATCGGCGCGCTGCACGGCGCTCTGGCCCACCAGGCACACGTCGTCGGCATGCATGAACGCGCGCACGTCAAGGCGTTCAAGCAGCTGCTCGGTTCCGCGGCGATCAAGGAACCGACATTCAATTTCCACGGCGTCACCGAGAACCCGGACGCGTTCCGCAGCACCGCGGTGGCGTTCGAGGATCTGGCCACTGCCGCGTACAAGGAGCAGGCGCCGCTGATCAAGTCGAAGAGCTATCTGGCCGGGGCGCTCGCGATCCACTCGGTTGAAGCACGCCATGCGGCCTGGATCAGGCGGCTCGCCGGGTTCCTTCCGGCGGCGCACGCGTTCGACGAACCATTGAACGACGCGAAGGTGGTCCAGATCGTCAACTCGACCCACTTTGTGACGTTGAGCAACCCGCAAACGAGTATGGAGGCGAAACCGAAGTTCACGGGGTAGGCATGACAGGCGGGAGCGTGGGATTGGGCAGAAGAGTCGTGCTCGTTGCGGCATTCAGCGTCAGCTTCGTGGTGGCGGCGTTGCTCTCTTCCCACGTTCTGTCGTCCCGCGTTCTCGCGCGCGGTCAACCCATGCCCCCATTTGCGGCCTATGCCGGTGCGCCGTTGGCGGCGCTGCCATCGGCTTTCGACATCCACCGCCTGGTCCCGCTGAGCGATCCCGCCGCCGATACCCGGTGGGCGCCCGTGCTGCGAGCGACCGCCGCTCGCGGCGAGCCGAGCTCGAAAGCCGCCCCGGTCGGCCAGCTCTCGACGCTCACCCCGGACGGCACCACAAATATCGTGGTTGCCGACCGCGAGGCCGACGTGGACGGCACAACCTGGGTCCGTGTCGGTCTGTCCATCCTTCCCAATGACACCGAAGGCTGGGTGCCCCGGAGCTCGCTCGGGGGCTGGTCGTTCGTCGATACGCGACTCGTCATCGACCGAGCCCGATTCACCGCAACGCTATACCGGGCAGGGCGCATCATCTTTCGGGCGCCGGTCGGCGTGGGGGCACCCGGCACACCAACGCCCGCCGGACGGTTCTACGTGCGCGATCGCCTGAGCGGCTTCTCGAGCCCCATCTATGGACCGCTCGCATTCGGCACCAACGCGCGCTCCCCGACCCTCACGGATTGGCCTGGCGGCGGGGTCGTGGGAATCCACGGGACCGACCAACCCGCCCTGATCCCAGGACGGATCTCCCACGGCTGCGTCCGGCTTACCAACGCCGCGATCCTCAAGCTCGGGAAGCTCATGCCGGTCGGCACTCCGGTGACGATCGAATGAGCCGACGTCGCGACATCCTGGCTGTGATCACGAGCAGCTGCTTGGTACTGGGCGGAATGGTCGGCGGAGCCGTCGCGCCAGCTGACGCCGCCTCGACGGCGTCGACCGCCACGGCCCCTCAGAAGCTGGTGAATCAGTACCCGCTGGGCCCCCAGCGGCTGTGCTGCAACGGACAGAGCGGCGCGGACGACCGGCTCGACCGCCCCGAACCGTTCCGCCCCACCCGGCCGCGTAACCCCGGCGTCCGGACGGGCCCGGACTCCAGCCAAGCCGACCGGCCAAGGTGCGACCGGTGGCGTGTCGGCTCTGCTCCTGACCGGGTTCGGCGTGCTCGCACTCCTCATCGTCGCCGGCACGACCGCCGTGTACCGGACGCGCCGGCGAACGACATCCGTAGTCGGACGTGGAGCGCCAAAGCCGTACCCGAACGCCGCGGCGCCCGTCGCGACTGTCGCCACCGGCAACGCGACGTCTCGTGCGGAACCGACGTGGGACCGCTCGCCAGTTCCGCCGGCTGCTGCGTCCGAGGTCGACGAGCGGGAATTCCGGCGGCTTGACGAGAACGGCGACGCCGCCGGAGCGTTCAACCTCGGGGTCGTGCTCCATGAGCGCGGCGACGTCGACGGCGCGACCGCAGCCTACGAGCGCGCCGAGGAGAGAGGTGACCCCGACGCCGCGTTCAACCTCGGCGTGCTCTTGTACGAGGCCGGCAATCTCGACGGCGCCGAGACTGCTTGGCGACGGAGCGCGGGACGAGGGCATGTACGGGCGGCCGCGAACCTCCTGTTCCTGTCTCGTGGCCATCGCCAGTCGGAGCGCGGCAGCGCGATCGAGTCCGAGGCGCCGGGCCTGGCGGAGTTCGAAGAGCTCTCCTACCGCCGCGCCGACGAGAGCGGCGCCGCCACCGGCGCATTCAACCTCGGCGCGATGCTTCATCAGCACGGTGACACGGCCGGAGCGCTCGCCGCATACGAGCGCGCCGAGCGCAGAGGCGACCGCGACGCCGCGTTCAACCTCGGCGTACTTCTCTACGAGATCGGCGATCTCGACGGTGCCGAGGGCGCCTGGCGACGGAGCGCGGGACGCGGCCACGCCAGAGCGGCCGAAAACTTGGAATTTCTACTCCGCCATCGCCACGAGCTAGAGACCGCGGGAGTCGCCGGCAGGACGGATGACGACAGATGACGCGACACACAGAGGCGCCCCCGGAAGACACCGCGCGACAACGTCGCGACGCAGTCGCGACAACGTCGCGATGCCGTCGCGACCGTACCCGTTCGGTCGCGACCGTGACGCCTGCTGCCGCGGCCGCCAACCGGACAAAACACGACACACATGATCCCTGAGAGGCCCGCCATGCAACCTTCCACGCCACCTCGCGCCGGTGGACCCACTCCCTCGTCCGCCGATCTCCCGTACGGCCCGCTCCCGGTGCGGTCACGGCGCCGAACACCCGAACTGTCGGGATCTACGCCGCTCGAGGAGTTGGTGGATCTTTCCTGGCTCGAGCCTGAGGCACCGCCGCCGGAGGCGGATGTGGTCGAGGACCCGGAGCCGGCCGCGGACGAGGATGCGTCATCCGATACGTCCCTAACGATGTCGCTCACCAGCCCAAGGGCCGAAGCGGACGATGACGTCCACTTTGGCGTCGCCGCCAGGGCGCTAGGCGTCTCGCGCAAGACGGTGGAGCGGATGGTCAAACGCGGGCAGCTCGAGCGTGGACCGTCGAACGCAGCGGCCACTGTCTCGAAGCGCTCGTTGGTAGCCGCGCTCGAGGAACGCCGCCGCGACGTGAGCCATCTGACGCGGGCGACCGAGATTGAGCAAGCCGGATCAGGAACCACGTGGTTCAGCCAAGACTCGCCGCGGGACCCGGCGTCAGCGCTGCGCGAACTGCTGGTTCCGGTCCTCGCGCCGTTGCTCGACGAGTTTGTGGCCGTCCGAACCCGGGCCGCGGTGCTCGAGAGCCAGCTCGACAGCATCACGGCCCGCGCCGAGCAGGAGCACAAGCGCGACGAGCTGCTGCTCGCGCTCGCCACGTGCGGCTGGTGGGGCCGTAGAAAAACGCGCAAAGCCGTGCTTCGTCACTACATCGTCGGGGACGAGCCGTCCCATCCAGACTCCGGAGCTGATTAAGCTCAAATTCCGCTGCTCGCCGAGGCCGGCGCCCGATGGGCATCCATGATGAGAGCCGCGAACCGGGCCGCTTCGGGTGTGAGTTCGGCCAGGCTTGGCTGCACCGCATAGATCGGGCTCATCATCCGTTCCCGCCCCGAGATGCGGAACGGGACTAACTCCCCCCGTTCGATCTCGCCGCTGACGAGCAGTTGCGACATGAAGCTGACGCCGATCCCATCGGCCACGGCCCGCTTGATCGCCTCCGACGAGTCGAAGGCCCAAATCCGTGCGGCACAGTAGTCGGCACGGGCCAGACACCGCTCGGTGATCATCCTCGTGCTGGATCCCTCCGGACCGAGCAGAAGGCTGTGACGCGCGAACACCTCCCGGCTCACCGATCCGGCGTCCGAGCTGAGAAGGCCAGCAGGAGCGATGCCCACGAGCTCGTCGATCAGAATCTGCTTGCGGATAACCGGCTCGACGCACGTCACCTCGCCGGCGATCCCGATGTCCGCCGCCCCGCGTGCGACCTCCCGGACCACCATCTCGCTAGGGAGGGTCCGGAGGTTGACGCTCACCCCGGGATGGCGGGCTGAAAAGTCGCGTAGGACCGGGGGTATCAGGACCAGGCTGGGCGTTTGGCTCGCGGCCACCGCGAGTTCGCCCATGCTCGGTGAGTTCAGTGCGTCCAGCGCCCAGCGCATGCTCTCAAGAGTCCCCAGCATCCGCACGGCGTGTGTGGCAACGATCTTGCCGGCGGCGGTCAACTCGCTCCCGCGTCCGTTTCGGATCACCAGTCTCTGCCCGACCGCCGTCTCCAGCGTTCGAAGATGCATCGACGCCGATGGCTGACCGATCGCGCACCGCTTGGCGGCGGCCGAGATCGAGCCGGTCCGGTCGATCTCGAGCAGAAGCCGCAGTCTGCGGGGATCGACATCCTCCACCCGCAATTGATGGAGCGGGCCGCCGCCGCGGGCCGTGATTGGCCTTGACCGGTTGGCGGCGTCGCCGAGGCCGGTCTCCCCGTCGATCGGCGTCGCCGGCTCGAGCGGCATCGAGACCATCAGTGCCTGGTCGGCCGCGCGAACGGAGCGACGCACGAGCCTCGATCTAGGCATTCTGCGTTCGCTTTGCGCGCCACGCGCTGGTCGCTTCCACGTCTTCGCCCAAATCGAGGAGCGCGGCCCGAGCCATCTTCGCGACTTCGCCGTCGCTGCGCTGCCGAGCACGAACGTAAGCCGCCGCGGCCTCGGCCAGCGCCCCACGGTCCTCGAGCAGAACGCCAAGATTGAACGCCGCGTCCGCGTCGCCGCGTTCGTCCGCGCGCCTGAACGCCGCCTCGGCTTCGGCCGGCGCTCCATGTTCCGCGAGCAGCACGCCGAGCTCGACAGCGGCAGCATTGTGGCCGCGATCAGACGCGCGACCGTATGCGGCCGCGGCCTCATCGAGTGCCCCTTGCTCCCTGAGCAACGCCCCGAGGCCGAACGCACCGTCGGCATCGCCACGCTCATCAGCGCGGCGGTACGCCGCCTCGGCCTCGGCCAGCGCCCTACGCTCCTCGAGCAGAACGCCGAGATTGAACGCCGCGGTCGCATCGCCGCGTTCGTCCGCGCGCCTGAACGCGGCCTCGGATTGGGCCACTGCCCCACACTCCGCGAGAAGGATGCCGAGATCAAGAGCAGCAGCATTGTGGCCGCGACCGGACGCGCGCTCGAATGCGGCGGCGGCCTCATTGAGTGCCCCTCGCTCCCTGAGCAGCACCCCGAGCCCGAACGCACCGTCGGCATCGCCACGCTCATCGGCCCGGCGATACGCCACCTCGGCCTCGGCCAGCGCCCCTTGCTCTTCGAGCAATCGGCCGAGGTTCGAGGCGGCGGTGCCATGGCCACGCTGATCAGCGCGACCGTAGGCAGCTTGCGCTTCAACCACGCCCCCTTGGCCTTCGAGCAGCAGACCGAGGTGGAAAGCGCCAGCGCTGTCGCCGATCTCGTCGGCGCGACGGTAAGCCGCCTCGGCCTCGGCCAGCGCCCCTTGCTCTTCGAGCAATCGGCCGAGGTTCGAGGCGGCGGTGCCATGGCCACGCTCATCGGCGTGACCATTGGCCGCATGCGCTTCAACCATGCCCCCTTGGTCAGCGATCTGCTGACCGAGGTTGAAAGCGCGAGCGGTCTCGGCGGACTCGGGGAGATCGTTCGCCTGTTCCCGAGGCAGCCGGCTGTTTGCGCCATTGCCGATGCCAGCCGCACTGGCTTTGGCGCGGTGCCCGTTGGTGTGAATCTGGGTGGTCCGGGCGACACCTCCGTGGTCGCCATTCGGCGTCGTCCGGGACTTGTCCGCCAGCGGCGCCGATTTCGCGTCGCTGACTCCCCTCTTCCCAAGGACGGACCGGCCCGTGCCGCGCGAGCGCCCGTGCCGGAGCGGCGCGATGAGCATGCGAGCGACGAGTGTCAACGCCAGCGCAAGCGCCAGACCGACGAGGATGATCGCCCATGGCACGCTTCCCGAGCGACGGTGGTCGGCTGATCCTCGCGGCGCCCTGGGGGCGACACTCGCCGGACGCTCCCGAGGTGCAGGGGCCACGGTGGAGCCCGCCGGCCGCGAGTTGCGATTCGATCGTGTCGCCGACGGCGCGGGCTTGTGCGGCAGCGGGTTCGACCGGCGGACGGATAGCTTGGGCCTGGCCAGCAGCGCACGCGTGGACGGACCGGCCATCCCGGAGACCGGCAAGCCGTGGCCGCGTTGGTAGCGCCTGACCGCACCTTCGGTGAGAACGCCATAACGGCCATCGATCGGACCCGGCGAATCGCCGACAGACGCCAGACGCCGTTGCAGCGAACGCACCACGTTCTCGCCGCCGGGTTGATCGCCCGCCCCCGGGCCGAGGATCAGGACGGGCTCGCTGAGCGTGGCCCACGTGCGCGGGCCCACGACGCCGTCTACCTGCAAGCCGTGCGCCGCTTGAAACGCGACCACCGCGTGTCGCGTACGCGGTCCGAAGAGTCCGTCGATGTCCCCGGGCGGATAGCCCCCCGTATCGAGGTCACGCTGCAGGACTCGCACGAGCGACGAACCGCCGCGGCTGCCGTAGCCGCTACCTAACGCCAGCACTGAGAGGCCGAGGCGGGCGTGGGAGGCCCGCGGTAGTGCGCCGCTGGCCCGGTTGGCCGCGGAAGCCGTCGGCTCGGTATGACCAGGCCCCACTCCAAGCGCCGTCGCCGGGAAGCTGAGAGCGAGCACGCTGATTCCGAGCGTCCACCACGCTGCAGTTCTTGGCTTCTTCGGGAGGGGGAACCCACCCGGGATGACTTGCATCGGTGCTGAGTCCTCGTTCGTTGATGTCGCGGCCCCGGGGACGCAACCGGTCACCAGAGCATTGATCGGACGGAGTCATGCGAGGCAACTGCCCTGCGTGACGTGACGAGCGCCTCGGCAGGCGGCCCGTCGTTGGTGTTCAGCCGTGGTGGTCAGCCTGGGTGCTCGAGCCGCGACACGAGCAATGCCGATCGCCACGCCGGACGATCGAGGCAGAGGCGTACCAGGAGGATTGTCGCGAGCACGAGAGCGAGCGCGTCAAACTGAGCCACGACGGAGGGTGCGACCGAGCCGACCGCGCCGCCGCTGGCTGCGGCCGCGCCACCGAGAGGCGGCCGTGTCTGAACCGGAGGCACCGATGGCAGCACGTGCGGAATCGGCGTGGCGGCGCGCGTGCGGGCGACGGGCGCCGGCTTCCGCGACTTTTCGGATCGCGGCGGGTGGGCATCGGTGCTCGCCGCTCCACGCTCGAGGTCGGCGTCACCGGCGAGGACGCCGAGCGATCCGATAGCCGGTCCGAGCCGTCCTGTGGCCAGTCCGCGGGGCCGGTGACTCGGCACAGGCGACGGTTGCGCTTCGGTGGGCGTGACGAGCCGGACCGGCTCGTCCTGCTCGGCCCGGAGCCACCGCGCCACGGAGGTCCGTAGTTGGATCGATCCCCGCCCTCGGTCGCCCCGCGACACTGGAGCCGACGGAGCCTTGAGCGGCTGCGTCGCGACAGGTCCTGTCGCGACAGAACCTGTCGCGACGGGGCTCGTCGCGCTCGGCGGCGTCGCGACGGGCGGTGTCGCCGGCGGTCCTGTGATGGGCGCCTCCGACCCTGCGGCACTTGTCGCGGGCGGCGGCGTCGCGAGTACCGGCGTCGCGTGCGGCTGCGGCGAGGGAGCGTGTCGTCCAGAGACCTGCCTCGCCATCGGAGTCCCTATAGGCGGGGCGGTGTCCTTGGTCGTCGGCGATGAGGCGGCGCCGCTGGTGGACGCGCCTGCCGAGTCCCGGCCGCCGGTGAGCGGGGTGGCCCCGACGTCAACTCGCGTAGAGCGCCTGGCGGGCGCTGGCGGCGCGCCCGTCGCAGGCGCCGTGGTTGCGGTGACCTGCCCGAGCTGCCGGCCAGGGTTCGCCGACGCCGCCCTCCGGCAGGCCGCTCGTGGGACTCACCAATCGGCCAGGCGTGGCGGTCGTGGTGATGACGCTGCGCAGTGCCCGGGAAGTCCGATCGGTATCTACGGTTGTCCGCGTTGAGTCCACGAGACTCCGTGGGCCCGGCTCCGACACCGAGTTGGTCCCGACCCCCACCAGAGAAGCCAACGCCCCATTCGACTCAGTCGTGGAGGCCATCGTCCCGGCCAACGCCACATTCGCCCAGACGCCATAGGCCAACGCGCAGGCGATTGCTATCAGTCCGAAAAATTGAAGCGGTGAATGATTCGCACGCATGCCGAGTTTGCTCTCGATCCACCCCGGTCGAGGAGAAACAACATCCAATTCCGGCCCCCGAAGCCATCGTCGAACCTAGTGAGTAATCTGCTTCTGAGCAAGGTTCGATTCGAATTTTAAGTCGGAATTTGCGAACTTTTGTCCGCCAACATGCATTGCAAACCCGTCTAAAAACTGATATCGCGACATGTCGCGACACGCTCGAAAGCCATTTGTCGGGGTCGCCCCCTCGCACCCGATCTCGGTAAGACAGATGAGTCGAATTCAGGAGCATTTGGACTCATCACTCGTGGCGAGGAACGGTTTGAGCTTTACCGTCACACGATGGGCGAATTGCGACAGACGTGCTCACCATGTCAGCGCTCATCGTGTGACGGACCAGCCTCGTTCATCCCGCCGATGCGTCTGCCGGTCGACGGTGCGGTTTCGGTCCTCTGGCGCGCCGAGTGCCAACGCTCGCTGTGCACCTGGCCGAACCGGGCCGGGTTCACCGAGCGCAGCATGACCGGGTCGACCGACGCCGCCAAGCCGATCTACGCAGTCGTGTGCGACGGCCTTCGCTGAGGTGCGGGCGGAGGCGATCGCGAGTCCCGCGACCACTCGGCGAGGATCGCTGCCGCCAGCGGTAGGCGAGCGGTGCGGTCACGACTCGTCGATCGACTGGCGCGTGCGTCGAGGCAGGCGACCCGTCACCGCGGACGATTCGGCGGGCCAATATGAGCTTGCGACAGAGTCGCGAGCAACGGTCCGTCGGCGGACGTCCCATCCAAGGCGAGCCGGTCCAAGGTCCGCCCCGCCAGTTCCCGACCCATGATTGAGTCGGCCGCGGTCGGCGGCCACCGGCACGAGATCGATGCTCGCGATCACCCACGAGCGCCGCATCTCTGTGCGACCGCGGCCGCCTAGTCGCGACGACCCAGAAGGTGTCGCGACCGCCTCGACGCTGAACGTCACACGGAGACCGCTCCTGGACCTCCGTCATCGTCGTCGCCGGCAGCGGGAGTCAACCCGCGCGCCTGGAGCCAGAGCTCGAACATGGGGTCGGTCAGGCGAGGTCTCTTGTTTTCGTGGATGACGTCTGCATTCGCGATGAGACTCTCGAGGGCCTTTCCGATGCTCGAGCGCTTGATGCCGACGGCCGCGGCGGTCTCCCCGCTGTAGAGCGGTGTTGTCGCCACCGCGACCGCGCGAGCGACGCGGCGCTCGTTGGTCGTGAGCGCCCTCCAGATCGCCCTCATAAGTGGAGCGGCGTCAGCTGCGGCCTGGTCAAGGGCGGAGACCCAGGTGCCTTCGTCGGCGGCCGTGCCTTGCGCCGTGCGCTCCCATACGTAATGCGCGAGCATCATGCTTCGCTGCGGGTGTCCCCTGGTGAACTCCAGCAACGGGGGAAGCGCCGTGCCGACTTCGCGGTCGGTTTGACGAAAACGGTTCGTCACGTAGCCCGCGACGTCGTCAAGCGGCAGGGGCGCGAGACTCCGCGGAACCGCCTGGTCGAGCAGGGGCCGCCTCGGGATCGGCGAACAATTGCTGCATCACTCCCGGCGCCGAGCCGGCGAACGCGTACGTCGCGGCGTCTGTCTGGTGCTGGATCACGCTCCTGATCTTTCCGTCGGCACCGGTGACGGCCAAGACGTCCTGAATCTCGTCGAAGACCACCAGACTGCTCGTCCCGTCACGATCGAACAGCGCTGCGGGCAGCTCGAGCAGACGGAGAAGGACTGACTCTGCATCGACATGCCGGTTGTGCTGCAACGTTGCCGTAAAGCCGCCGCCCCCCAAGGAGAGCCCGATGTTCCAGCTCCGGAACAGGTTCTCCACATGTCGCCGGATCGGTCCTTTCAGGCGTTGATAGCCGCGCTCGATCCGAACCACGATCTCAGCGATCGACAGCACGTCCTGCAGATCCACCAGGACGCCGGCCATACCCTGCCGCTCGGCGCTCTCGAGCACCCGGCGCAGGAGGGTCGTCTTTCCGTACCGCCGCGGCCCGACGAGTCGAAACGAGTGACCACCTTCGGCCAGGGCGAGAAGATCTTCCGCCTCCGGATCACGATCGATCATGTCCTCGGGCGGGAGCGGACCAGAGAAGCGAAACGGATTGAGGTGCCTGGCCGGGGCCACCGGTCATAGGTTACCACGGTTGCATACAAAAAGTATGCCGTCTCGTAGAATTATGGTATACGAGCTGGCATGCTGCTAGAACACATCCAGCGACCCTCTCCATCGACAGCTGCGACTGTCGTTTCCACCACTCGAGGGTAAGACGACGGAGCGGCCGCGGAAGCTGATCCGTGAAGCGTTGGACGCCGGAAGCGTGACGGTTCTGGAACCCGAGCGCTCTCGAACTCGGCGGGCCGACGCGCCGTCCGGCCCGAACGGACCCGGCTCCTCCGTTCGATCGCCCTCGGGTCTCGGTGGGCTCACCTAACTCAGGCCTAGTTACCCACCGGACGCCTCGACAGCTCACGCCCGGCTTTCCGCCAGGAGGATTCGGCCGGCCTCTCACCCACACGGATGGCGCTGCGAGGCTCCCCGAAGTCTCGCCCCCGAGCCCTCTCCGAGTCGTGGCGACCCGTCGCCTCACAGCGCCCGTCAGAACAACGGTGACGCGTCCCTACTTCTTATGTCACCGCGCCGAGACCTCCCGTTCGGCATCCAATCCGACAACCGCCTACTTCGCGGGCCGGTCGATCCGATCGGCGAGCGCATCTTGCCCGAGCGCGATCAGCTTGCTCCGCTCAATCGGTCGGTACCCCCGTCGGGCTGGACTCCCAGCCAGTGGACCTGCCGCTCCTGCGGGTCGACGATGAGCAACCCGTCAACATGGTGGGCGGCGTAGAAGTCGAGCTTCTCCCATGTCTCGTCGTCCTGAGAGACGAGCTCCACCACCAGCGCAGCCGTCGCTAGGTACACCTCCGCCCCGCCCGGTCGGGCGCGATGCAGCGCACCGGGACCCAGTTGGTATCACTCGTGATACCGTGACGGCGTGGCCATGACGTTGCGTTTGAGCGACGAGGAAACCGATGCACTGCGCCGGCGCGCCGAGCGCGAAGGACGTTCGATGCAGGAGGTCGCCAGAGCGGCTGTGCGCGAGTACATCGATCGCACAAGCCGCCGCGAGCTCTTGGACGTGGTCCTCGACGAGGAGCTCCCCCGTTTCGCCGAAGCGTTGCGCCAGCTCGGCGAGTGATCTTCCTCAATCTCGAGGAGCTGCTCCACGTCGCGGCCCGGACGCTCGGCTCAGAGCCGGACATCCGTGACGTCGGACTTCTCGAGTCGGCCCTCGCACGGCCACAAGCATCTGCGTTCGGCGACGCGGCGTATCCAACGATCCACGAGCAGGCGTCGGCGCTGCTTCACTCGCTCGCTCGCAATCACGCCCTCGTCGACGGCAACAAGCGACTCGCGCTGGCCGCGACGATCGCGTTCTACGGCATGAACGGTATGCGCCTGACACTTAGCAACGACCAGGCCTACGAACTCGTCATCGACGTTGCGAGCGGCACCCTCAACGAGGTCCCAAGAATCGCCTCCATGCTGGAGGCGGGCACGGAGCCACGCTGACCGCTCGCCATGGTGCGCGCCAGGTGCTCGAGCCGTCAGGTCGCCCTCTTGTCGTCGACGGACCCGCACCGCGAGTCGCACTCGCGTGTCAAACCGGTCAAGCTGCCGGAGGTCCTAACGACGAAGCCCCCGATCTCTCTGAGGCTTCCATTGGCGCGGGCTTTTCTTTAGTAGCGGGGGCGGGATTCGAACCCGCGACCTTCGGGTTATGAGCCCGACGGGGACGTTCGACGGCTCTCGTCCTTCCGTGCTGATGCCCCTTGGTCCCGGGCCTCCTTTGCCCTGCTCATCCCCCTCCCTCCTGGCTCGTGACGTCAGAGCGAATAATCGACCCGAATACGATGATGCCCCGGACAGATGCTTAGCCGCGGGCGGTCGGATTGCGCGCCCGACACCAGATCGGCTCCTTGGAGCCGGCTCCGCATCGCTCGCGCTCCCGTCTGCAACAGCGCGGTTCCAATTCAGCGTCGGAAGCGTCAAAACCGTGCTCATTGGGGTCCATCCGGAGTCTTTGTGCCGGAGAATCGGAGCCGTGAGCGACATGAGAGCCAGTCACGAGCCGGATCCGTCGGCGGAGCGCGAGCTGGGCCAGTGGGAGCGGTGGGCGACCGACTGGGACGGCCAGCCAATCGTCGAGTTTGATTCGGAAGCCCACGAGAAGTGGCTTGAGAAGTGGGCGCCGGAATGCCGGAGGCGAGTCGGACACGTGCTTGGCTTCTGGGAGCGGAGCATCGGCGAGCTCGAACTCCGAGTGCCGCTCGGCGGACATGACCGCGGGGTATGCCGGGTCATCCTCGACGAGCGAGACGATGAGGTGTATGTGCGAGTGCTCGTGTGCTGGTGCGAGGATGATGATGACGACGAGGGGAACGAGCGCTATCGCGAGTACACGGATTGCCCCGTCCGCGTATATCTGAAGGAGCCACTAGGCGAGCGAGCGGTGATCGATGTCGATACCGACGAAGAGCTTCCGCTCTTCATCCCTGCCTACATTGACAACGTTCGCCAGCCCGACCATGGGTATCACCCTGCCAACCGACGGCGAGTGCATCGCAGTGCCGCGCCAGACGAGTCGCGGTGAAATGAATCGGCTCGCTTAGCGAGCGGCTTCTCTCAAGTATGTGTGTATAGTGTGTGTATGGCACGCGTGAACGTGTACCTTCCGGACGATCTGGCAGAACGCGCGAGGGCGGCTGGCGTGAGCATCTCGGCACTGACACAGGACGCTCTCCGGTCTGCTCTCGCTGCGAGCGACACCGACCGCTGGCTCGACCGCCTTGAACGCCTGCCGTCGCACGAGGTCTCGCACGACAAGGTGCTCAGCGCCCTCGACGACGTACGCGACGAGTTCGGTGCCTGACCAACCAGCCGGAGCGCTGGTCGTCGACGCGTCGGCCCTTGTCGAGGCCCTGATCGGGTCAGCGCTCGGGAGCGCGGTGCGAGCCAGGATGCGCGGACAGAAGCTCCATGGTCCCGCCCATCTCGATGCCGAGGTCCTGTCCGCGCTCGGGCGACTGCATAGAGCAGGGGAGCTGCCCGCCGAGTCGGTCGCGGCCGCGCTCAGTGAACTCGAGTCCGCGCCGATCGTACGACACGACCTCGCCGACCTCCTGATGGGTGCATGGCAGGCGCGCGACCGTCTGCGGCTCGTGGACGCTCTCTATCTCGAGCTCACCACGAAGCTCGACGCCGGCTTGCTGACGACGGACGCACGGCTGGCGCGCACTTCGGCGACGGCCGAGCTCGTGGCCCCGCCGTAAGTGAGGGACAAGCACCGACGTCAGCGCCCTCGTCCTGATCGTCTTCGCTGTCGTCGCCGCCCGCCGCCTGCCCGAGACCCGCTGGCCGAACGCCCGCTCTCGGACGGCGGGAGGAAGAAGAAGCTGTGCTCGCAGATCGCCGTCGTGACCGCCTCGAGGATCGCGGGGTGCGTCCGGCGAGGACAGTCCGGTCGCCTCGAACTCCTGCATACGGCCAATGACCTGGCTAAGCGAGCTGCCGCAGGGCAACGAGCCCGCGCTCAGGCCACCTCGGCGTTCGCGTCAAACCAGATCTAACGAGAACGACCGCCTTAACGACGAAACCCCCGATCGCTCGGAGGTCTCAGTTACCAGGGATTTTGTAGTAGCGGGGGCGGGATTCGAACCCGCGACCTTCGGGTTATGAGCCCGACGAGCTACCAGACTGCTCCACCCCGCGGCGGACTAAGAATCGTAGCACCGTGTGAAGGGGCGCAGCGGCTTTCGCCGGGCGGCAGAGTCGCGATCGGGGTCGCAGCGGAACCTGCCCACATCGCGCGGAAGCTCGGGGCCCCGTCCCGCCCTGAACACATACGTGGCGAAGTCGGCGCAGAATTGGCGCGACTGTGTCTTGTTCCGTAGCAGGGCTACGGGAGATGCTGCCGGCATGGCAACGCTGGCCCAGAAAATCGAAGCCGAGGCGCGGATGCGGGAACTGCTCGACGAGAGCGATCTTCCCCAGCCGGACCGCGTCGAATATGGCTTCACCTGCATCAGGCTGTTCTTCAACGAGACCAAGCAAGTCATCGTCGTCGACATCGACGATCCGGACGACGGCGAGGCGGCACTCGACACAGACGCTGCGTAACCGGCGCTCCGCGGTCCGCAGGGGTCGTCGTTGAGCGATTGATCTCGGCAACCGCGGCATAACCCCAGAGGCACGCCTACCCTACGTGATACCCTACGTCCGGTGCGTAAGACGAGCGTTTACCTGACCGAGCACGAGTCGAGACGGCTGGCCGAGCTGGCGCGCTCCGAGGGCCGGTCTCAGGCCGAGATCATTCGCGAGGCGATCACCGCATACGTGCCGACGGGTAAAGGCACCGGGGAGTTTGCGCTCGCTGCGGGCTTTGAGCGGATCGATAGCGATCCGCGCCCGATTTCTGAGATCCCCGAGGACGAGCTGCTCGACGGTTTCGGTCGGTGACGCTGGTAGTCGACGCCGCGCCATTGGTCGCTCTCGCAGATGAGCGCGAGCCGCGCCGGCTGGAGATCCTGGAGCTGCTACGCGGCGAGATAGGCGCCCTGTTCGTTCCTGCGCCGGTGACGGCGGAGATCGACTATCTGCTCGGGCAGCGTTTCGGCCCGCCCGCGCGTCGCGCCTTTCTCGACGACCTGCGAGCCCGGCGTTATGAGACCCCGGGACTGGATGCTCGTGACTACGAAACCGCGCTCGAGTTGGATCGTCGGTATGCGGACCTGAATCTCGGCCTAGCGGACCTGTCTGTGGCGGTGATGGCGCAGAAGCTCGGAACTCGACGGATCCTGACGTTCGATGAGCGTCATTTCCGCGTAGTCCGGCCGCTCCAGGGCGGCGTGTTCACTGTGTTGCCGGCAGACTCGTAGACGGCCTCATCGACGCTTGGGCCGTCGACGACGTCGATTAGCCGGGCGATACCCGTGGTCGGGTTGCGGCACGTTGTTCAGGTACTCCGGCGTGAACAGCAGAAGCTCCTGATCACTGTCGATGTGGATCACCGCTCGGTCGCCGAGCGGACGCTTGAGCCAGACGCGCACGGGGCAGGCGAGCCATGCCGGGCGAACTTCGTCGTCCCATTTCTGCCGTTCGTCCCAGCATGCGTTGATCGGACGAGTGTGACGCCGGACCATCGCGAATCAGCCGATTGACGCCGCCTTGTCACGGCGCGTGCAAAGGCTTGGAACGCGGCGTAGTGGAGGCGGATCAGCCGGCGTCGGACGAGCCCGCGCCGCCACCGTTGAGCGCGCCGGCTAGCCACCGATCGAACAGCCGGAACGCCTGCTCGCGCGCGGCCGGCGCGTGCGCCTCGGATTGCGCCACAAGCTCGTCCGGCGTGAGGCCGACCGCGGCCAGATTCGGGTCTGCTCGCGCCCAGACCGCGACGCGCTCGACGTCGACCTCGGGATGGAACTGGACGCCGAGATGCGGCCCGTGGCTGAACGCGGCCGGGCCGGCGGGCGACCGCGCGAGCTCGAGGGCACCGGGCGGAACGCGCATCTGCTCGGTGTGCATCATCAGCCACGGCCCCGCGGGCACCGCGTCGTCGACCGCCTCGACGGCGAACCAGCCGATCTCGGGCTTGGCGAGCCGATCCACGCCGCCACCGAGCGCGAGCGACAACGCCTGCCCGCCGAAGCACAGGCCCAGCACCGGCACACCCACGTCGACCGCGGCACGCAAAGCAGAGATCTCCTCCGGAACCCACGGGGGCTCACTCGCGGCTGCCGAGTGCTGGGAACCCAACGAGACGACGAATGCGAAGTCCGCCGGAGAGACTGGAGCGTCCTTGCCGCCGTGGTGGATCACGTACGGCAGCCCGCGCTCGTCCAGCCACTCGCCGACGCGGACCGGCGGTCCGGCGCTGCCGTGCTGGAAGATCAGTGCGGGCTTGGCGCTCAACTCGCGAACCACTGTAGCTCCCGACTACCGACGGCCCGGCGATACGCTGGCAACGCAGTGGCATCAACCACCAACCAGTCGAAGACCGAGGGCCCGGCCCTCCCACTTCCAGACCGCCAGCACGTTCTCGAGCACGCGGCCGAACTGATCGCCGACGCCTGGCGGAGCTTCGACCACCCCCGCCCGGGCCAGCCCCTCCCCAACGCGCGCACCCGTGAGCTGTTGAGCCGGCCGCTCCCGAAAGCACCGACTGACCCGAACAGCGCACTCGACGCAGCCGCCGACGTGCTCGACCGCTCGCTCGCGCAGGCGCGCCCGCGCTGGTTCGCGTACATCGGGTCCTCCGGCCTCGAGATCGGTGTCCTCGCCGACGCGCTGATGGCCTCGCATGACGTCAACGTCGCGAACAGCGCCGGCGCCGCGGACCTGCTCGAGGAGCAGACGATCAAGTGGGTCGGGCAGTTCGTCGGGTTCGACGACGACGCTTGCGGCCTACTGGCCGCGGGCGGCACGATCGCGAACCTGACCGCGCTCACCGCCGCGCGCGAACGCGCGCTTCCCGGCGTCCGCCACGAGGGCCCGGGCGACCGGAAGATGGCCCTCTACTGCTCGGCCGAGGCGCACTACTCGGTGCGCCGCGCCGCCGAGGTCCTCGGCATCGGCGGGCGCAACGTCCGCGCAATCCCGATCGACGAGCACAGACGGATGGACGTAACGCAGTGCGCGCAGGCGATCGACAAAGACCGACAGGACGGCGTGACCCCGGTGGCGGTCGTGGCCACCGCCGGCACCACGCTGACCGGAGCCGTCGACGACATCGAAGCCCTCGCCGAGGTCTGCGGCGACGACGTCTGGCTCCACGTCGACGGCGCCTACGGTCTCCCCGCTGCGTCGACGGACACAGCCGGCCACCTGTTCAAAGGCCTCCGCAGCGCCTTCTCGGCAACAGTCGACGCCCACAAATGGCTGTACGTCCCGAAGGCCTGCAGCGTTCTCCTGATGCACGACCTCGAGGCGCTCGAGCACGCGTTCTCCCACTACGAGGGGTACATGCCGCACGGCGAGCAGCTTCACGCGGTCGACCGGTCGCTCGAGTACTCGCGCCCCCTGCGCGGGCTCAAGCTTTGGCTCGCGTTCACGGTCCACGGCGCCGACGCGATTCGGGCCGCGATCGAGCGCAACCTAACCCAGGCACAGCTGCTCGCAAGCCTCATCAAGAAAGACCCCCGTTTCGAGTTGCTGGTCGAGCCGCAGCTCTCGGCCGTCTGCTTCCGCTACCTCCCCCCTGCCGGTGTCGACCCCGACGAGCACAACGCGGCCCTCGCTCGCGCGATCGCCGCCGACGGACGGATCCTGCTCGCGCCCGCCGAGGTCGACGGCGCCGCCGCCCTGCGCGCGTGCTTCGTCAACCACCGGACCACCGAGGACGACGTGCGCGCGATCCTCACGGTGGTCGCCGACCTTGGAAGCAGCGCATGACCAATACCGTCGACGTCGAGGGCGTCACCGTCCCCACGGACCACTACATCGACGGGCGCCGGGTCAGCAGCGAGACGACCTTCGAGGTCCGCAGCCCGATCGACTGGGACAACTGGAAGCTCGCCGAGGTGGCCAATGGAGGGCAGGCGGAGGTGGACGCGGCAGTCACCGCGGCCCGCCGCGCATTTCCCGCCTGGGCGGCCCTCGGGCCAGACGGCCGGCACGAGGCGCTGAACAAAACTCGCGGACGCCATCGACCAAGCCGTCCCCGACCTGGCCAAGGTCGAGTGCGTCGACAACGGCTCGCTGTACGAGGCCATGAGCCTGCGCGTGCTCCCGCGCGCGGCCAACAACATCCGCTTCTTCGCCGACTTCGCGCGCGACCGACTAACCCAGGAAACTCGCACGCTGCACGGTGGCGAGCGCAACCGGGTCCGCTACGACCCGGCCGGCGTCGCCGCGGTCTCGACGCCCTGGAACGCGCCGTTCATGCTCGCGACCTGGCGCGTCGGCCCGGCACTGGCCGCCGGTGACACCGTCGTGCTGAAGCCGCCCGAGTGGGCTCCGCTCACGTGCTCGCTGCTCGGCGACCTCGCCGACCAAGCGGGCCTCCCGCCGGGCGTGCTCAACATCGTCCATGGCACGGGCGCCGGCGCCGGGGCTCCGCTCACGGGACACAAGGACGTCGACCGGGTCGCGTTCACCGGCTCACCCGCGACCGCGCACACGGTCTACCGCGACGCCGCCGCGAACCTGACCCCGGTGTCGTTCGAGCTAGGTGGCAAGTCGCCGTTCATCGTGTTCGAGGACGCGGACCTCGATGCGGCGGCGGCGACCGCGGCCTACCAGTACGACAACTCGGGCCAGGTGTGCCTCGCGGGAACGCGACTCCTCGTCCAGCGATCGATCCTCGACGAGTTCCTCGAGCGCTTCGAAGCGAAGACGAACGAGATCAAGGTCGGCGACCCACGCGACCCGGACACCACCTACGGCCCGCTGATCCATCCGGTCGCGCTCGAGCGCGTCACCGGCCACGTCGAGCGCGCGCTCGCAGCCGGCGCGCACCTCGCGTTCGGAGGCCAACCGATCCGCGGCCTCTACTACCCCCCGACGCTGTTCACCGACGTCCCCCCAAACGCCGAGATCCTGCAAAAAGAGGTGTTCGGCCCGGTGCTCACCCTCCAGACCTTCACCGACGACGCCGAAGCAATCCAGCTAGCCAACGCCACCGACTACGGCCTCGCCGCGACCATCTACACGGGATCCGAGCAGCGCGCCGAACGGGTCAGCGCCGCCGTCGTCGCCGGCACCGTGTGGGTCAATTGCTTCTACGTGCGCGACCTCGAGACGCCGTTCGGCGGCGCCGGCGATTCGGGCATCGGACGCGAGGGCGGCCACCACTCGTTCGACTTCTACTCCGACGTGAAGACGGTGGTCGAGCGGACAGCGCTGTTCTCAGCCGCCGATTGACGCGACGAGCTCGCGACACAGCCGCCCCACGTCCGACACCGAGTCGGTGTACTGCGAGGGCTTGAAGCAGATCGTCGTGTAGCCAGCCTCGAGCTGCGCGGGGATCGCCTCCGCCGCCTCGGCGAGGTCGGCAACCCCGCCCCCCGCAGGAAACCGCCCCCGGATCCCGCCGACGACCTCGAGCTCACCGAAGTCGCGCCCCGCGGCCGCCATCGCGTCAACCAACACCCGGAGCTCGGACGCGTCGGGTTGCCCGAACGGATGAAAGCCGTGCCCGTACTCGACGAGCCGGCGCACGATCCACGGCCCCACGGTCATCCCCCCAAACCACAATCGAGGACCGGAAGCACGGAACGGCTTGGGCTCCAGGTAGACGTCGGCAAACGAATACCAGCGGCCGTCGAACGACACCGGGCCCGGACGCCACAACGCCTTCCACGCCGCCAGATGCTCGTCGAGCAACTCGCCCCGCCGCTCGAACGGAACCCCGAGCGCCGCGTACTCCTCGCGGTGCCAGCTGACCGTCGGCTGGACCACGAGCCGCCCCTCGCACAGCAGGTCGAGCGTCGCGAGCTGATGCGCGAGCAGCACCGGGTGGCGGAGCGGCGCGATGATCGCCGCCCCGATCAGCCGGAGCCGGCTCGTCACCGCGGCGATAGCGCTCATCAGCACGATCGAGTCGGGCCACGGTGTGTCGGGGTCCTGGTTGCCCGGGGCCGCATAGTCACGGGGATTCGCAGGGCGACCACCGGCGCCGGCCGAGGGCCCGAGCACGATGTGCTCGCTCAGCATCACGCCGTCGATCCCTGCGTGCTCCGCCTCGACTGCCATCCGTACCAAAGCCCGCAGATCCCTCGGAGACGTCATCGTCCAGTTCTCGCTGAGGACGAGGACCAACCGAGGCACTCGAGCCGGCGAGCTCAAGATCAAGCCAACGTGACCCGGACCGGCAGCCGCTTGAGCCCGTTGGTGAAGTTCGTCCGTTGGCGCACCGGATCGCCGGCCAGCTCGACTCGCTCGACCCGCTCGACCAGCTCCTCGAGATAAATGCGCAGCTCCAGCCGGGCCAGGTGCGCCCCGAGGCACTGATGAGGTCCGCCCCGCCCGAACGTCAGATGGTCGGTGGGGTTGCGGGCGACGTCGAGGCGGTGCGGGTCCGAGTACTTGTCGGGATCGCGGTTGCCGGCGGCGAACCAGACGATCACCTTGTCCCCGGCGGCGATCTCGACATCGCGCACGGTCACATCGCAAGTCGCCGTCCGCCGGAAAAACCACACCGGCGAGGAGAACCGCAACAGCTCCTCGGTCGCCGACGGAATCAGCGAAGGATCCTCGCGAAGGCGCTGATACTCCAAAGGGTGCTCGGCGAGCGCGAGCGTCCCGAGGCTGATCGCCTGCCGCGTCGTCTCGTTGCCGGCCACGATCAGCAGCGCGAACGTGTTGTCGAGGTCCTGCTCGGACATCGGCTCACCCTCGATCTCGCCGTTCGCGATCAGGCTGAGCACGTCGTCGCGAGGGCAGGCGCGCCGGTCGGCGTAGAACTCGCGCCCGATCGCGCACAGCTCGTCGGCCCATGGGGAGCCGAACGGCTTGTAGCGATACTCGTCGCGCTCGCCGGCATAGGCGTGCTCTCCGACGTACTCGGGGTCGGTGTCGACCAACAGCCGGTCGCCGAGGTCGACCAGGTGAGGCAGGATCTCCTCAGGCAGCCCGAGGATGTGCGCGAGCACGCGGATCGGGATCGGCGCGGCAAGCTCGTGCACGAGGTCGAACTCGCCCAGGGGCAGCACGGTGTCGAGCCGGTAGCGGACCAGCTCCCGCAGCCACTCCTCGAAGCGCGCGACCGCGCCCGGAGTGAATTGCTTTGAGATCAGCCGGCGGTAGCGGCCGTGCTTGGGCGGGTCGAACTCGAGGAAGTTGCGCCGCGCAGCGAGCACGTCCTCGGGCAGGTCCTCGATCGTCGCGGCGCCGCCGACCTCGGAGGAGTACGTCTTGGTGTCGCGCAGCACCGCCAGGACGTCGTCGTACTTCGTGAGCGCCCAGAAGCCGCGGCCGTCGGGCTCGGGGTGGCGGTAGACCGGCGCCTCGCGCTGGAGGAGCTCGAACACCTCCCACGGCTCGTGGTCCGCGAACAGGTCGTAGTCGAGCAGATCGACCGACTCCATGGTGGCGGGAGGATACCACCGTTCTGCGTAATGTATCCACGATTGATGGCGGGGGCGGTGGGACTTTCCTGGATTATTGGGGTTCGGCCACGCCCGCCGGGACGGGTCGCCATTGCCCCACCGCGCTAGAACATCCGACCATGCCCGACGATCTCGCCATACGCGTCGCCGGCGCCACCGACATCCGAGCGATCGCGTCGCTCCGCCTGGCCTGGGGCGACGGCTCGGACGGCGACCCCAACCCCGATCCCGACGAGCGCCCCGGCTTCGAGCGCCACCTGGCCGAGTGGATCGCGCAGGAGGGCGACCGCCGCACGATCTGGCTCGCCGAGCTTGCCAGCGAGCCGGTCGGCATGGCCACGCTATACGAGTTCCGGCGGATGCCCCGGCCGGGCCGGATGGACTCGCGGTGGGGGTACCTCGGCAACATGTTCGTGCGCGCGGACTGCCGGAACCGAGGCGTCGGCTCCGCGCTTATAAACGCCGTCATCGAGGCCGCAGAGCAGCGGCGATACGTACGCGTCGTGCTCTCACCGACGGCCCGATCGGTGCCGTTCTACCGGCGCGCCGGGTTCGTCGATGCCGACGGCGCGGCGGATGAGCGGCTACTGATGAGGCCGAACCGCGTCTCTTGACACCGCATCCAACACTTGCGAATGTATCCGAAACCTCGTGGGTTCTGACGACGCGCAGGGTAAGGAGAGGCAATGGCAAGTCATCCCGTCAGCGACGCCGGCGCGAGCGCCGAGCCGCACCTGGGCGAGAAGCGCCTGACCACGGTCCACGCGATCGGGCAGGCGCTCGCGATCGGGCCGATCTTCTCGGTGGGGCTCGTGAGCGGCCTGGTCGCGAATGTCGCCGGCTACTCGACCCCGGCTTCGATCGTGCTCGGGTCGATCGGCTCGATCGGGCTGGCGTACGTGATCGCGATCTACGCGCGCCGGTATGCCGGCGCCGGCGCGATCTTCGAGTACCTCTCGCAGGCCGTCCACAACTCGTTCGGAATCTTCTCTGGCTCGGTGTACCTGCTCGGCACGCTGTTCCTCGGCGCCGGCGGGATCTACATCGGCCTCGGCTTCCTGGTCCAGGGTTTCTTCCAAAGTCACCTCCACACCTCGATCCCGTGGTGGGTCGGCGGCGCTGCCGGCCTCGCGATCGCGTTCACGCTCAACCACCTCGGGGTCAGACTCGCGATCCGGGGCGTCCTGCTGCTGGCCTCGATCTCGGCGATCCCGTTCCTGTTCCTGTCGGTCGTGATCATCGCCAAGGGCGGCGTCGGCGGCAACACGCTGGCGGTGTTCAATCCGAATGAGACCTCGTGGAACGCGGTGTTCAACGGGATCCTGTTCGCAGTCACGCTGTTCATCGGGTTCGAGGCGGCCGCGTCGATCGCCGAGGAGACCGAGAACCCGCGCAGATCGATCCCGATCGCGGTGGTCGGCGCTGTCGCGCTGAGCGCGGCGCTGTACATCTTCGTCTGCTACGCGGCGACGATCGGGTTCGGCAAGGTTGCGCTCGAGAAGGGCGCGTGGTTCGCGTCCCCGAGTCCAATGGGCACCCTCGCCACCATCTACGTGGGCAACTGGCTGAGCTTCCTGATCGACCTGGTGATCATCCTCGACGCGCTGTCGCTGAGCATCGCGATCATGGTCACTGCCTCGCGGATCATCTTCGCGTTCGGGCGCGACGGGCTGCTCCCGAAGGCCGCCGCGTACACCTCGCGCTATGACACCCCGCTGTTCGGCAACCTCGCGATCGCGATCTGGAGCATCCTGCTGCTGATCTGGGCCGGCGTGACCACCTACGGGGACCAGGTCAAGCTCCCCAACCCGATCGAGGCGTTCAATATCACCACCGCGGCCGGCAGCTATCTGGTCGAGCTGATCTACATCTTCCTCGCGCTGTTTGCGCTCAGGCTGCTGTGGCGCGACCGCAACAGCGAGGGCGGATTGTGGTGGAAGTTGATCGCGGTGCTCATCGGGCTGGTGACGCCGATTCTCGCGTTCAAGGGAGCGCTCGACCCGTTCCCGGCCTCCCCTAACAACCTCGGGGTGTTCATCGCGATCGCGTGCATCGTGATCGCCGCGGTCTGGTACGGGATCCTCCACTTCACCCGGCCCGAGCAGGTGCGCAACGCGGCGAGCCACGCGGTCGAGCACGAGGGCGTCCCCGCGCTGGACGAGCCGATCCCGCAGCCCTCGCCGGGCGCCGCCGGCTGACAGACACCGAACGCCCGTGCCGGCGAGCCTTCGGTGCGAGATCTTCCCGTCCGATCTCGACGCCACGGTCGATTTCTATGTGAAGGTCCTGGCGTTCCGGCTCATCCGGGACGAACGCACAAGCGATCATCCTTACGTCGCGCTCGAGCGCGGTGACGTCAAGCTGGGGGCAGCGACGCGCAACGAGGTCCCCGAGCGCGAGCAGCGACGGCCGCCGACCGGCGTCGAGCTCGTGCTCGAGGTCGACAGCCTCGAGGCCGACCGCGAGCGCGTCGCGCAAACCGGATGGCCGGTCCTCGAGGACGTCACCCACCGGCCATGGGGGCTCTCCGACTTCCGGCTGCTGGATCCGAGCGGTTACTACTGGCGGATCACAGAAGCTTCGAGTACTCCTCGAACTCCCAGTCGGTGACCCAGGCGCGGAAGCGCTCGAGCTCGGCCGCCTTGATCGTCTCGAACGTCTCGACCAGCCGCGGGCCGAGCGCGTCGATCATCACCTGATCCTCCTTGAGCGCCGCGAGCGCCTCGGCGAATGAGGTCGGGAGCGAGTCGCCGAGCGCCTCGTCGGGCAGGTCGTAGATCATCCCCTCGACGGGTTCGGGGAGCTCGAGCTCGCGACGGATCCCGTCGAGCCCGGCCGCGAGCGCGGCGGCATAGGCGAGGTACGGGTTCGCGGTCCCGTCGCCGAGGCGGAGCTCGAGCCGCGTCGAGGACCCGCGTTCCTTGGGGACCCGCACGAGCGTCATCCGGTGGTCGTGGCCCCAGCACACGCGCGTCGGGACGAGCGCCTCCGCGCTGATCCTGCGGTACGCGTTCACGGTCGGGTTGAAGAACACCATCATCGCCCGCGCGTGCTCCATCACGCCCGCGATGAAGTGGCACATCACGGGGGTCAGACCGTGGGCGCGCGTCCGGAGCCTCGCCGGCATTCACGCCTTCGGCGTCGACGAGTGACACGTGCAGGTGGAAGCCCGACCCCTCGTCGTCGTTGAACGGCTTGCCCATGAACGTCGCGAGCAGCCCGTCGCGGGCCGCGAGCTCCTTGACCATCGCCCGGAACCGGAACGCGCGGTCGCATGAGTCGAGCGCCTCGGAGTGGCGGAGGTTGATCTCGAACTGGCTGCGACCGTATTCGTGGGCGGCGGCGATCGCCCCGAGCTCGAGCTCGACCGCCGCGTCGAGCATCCGCCCGAGCGTGCCGCGCGGATCGGCCATCTCGCCGACGGTGTACACCGCGCTGTCCTGGGCGGCGTAGGGACGAAACCCGCGTGGCGAGCTTGCATCCGGCTCCAGCAGGTAGAACTCGAGCTCGGGCCCGACCACCGGCGAGACGCCGAACTCCGAGAACTGCCCGAGCACGCGCTTGAGCACGCCGCGGCAGTCGAGCGGATGGGGCTCGTGGGTGACGGGGTCCTCGAGATCGACGAGGCAGGCGACGACGTCCTCCTCCCACGGCAGCGGCACCATCGTGGGGAGGTCCGGGCGCGCGAGGAGATCCGGGAAGCCGCCCTCGAAGCCCGCGACCACGTTGTGGCGCAGGTCGACGGTCATGATCGCCTCGACGAAGCCCATCCCCTCCTCGGCCACGTGCGGGAACGCCGAGATCGGGATCAGCTTGCCGCGGCAGATGCCGTGCAAGTCGGCGTACTGCAGGCGCACGAAGCGGACGCCGACTTCGGCCAGCTCGGACAGGCTCCCAACCAGCCTGAGCCGCGCGGCGGTGGCACGCTCACCGGGATCTTGGGCCATCTGTCTCTCCTCTCGTTGAACCGCCGAACGCGAGCGTACCGGCGTCGACGATCGCGGCGCCACCGTCGACGGTCAGGACCGCGCCGTTGACATACGACGCGGCCGGCGAGGCCAGCCACGCGACCGCCTCGGCCGCCTCCTCAGGGCACCCGGGCGCCGCGCCGGGATGTCCGCGACCGCGATCGCGTACGCCTCCTCGCGGTCGACTCCTCGCCGCGCGGCGAGCTCATCGATCTCCTCGTCGGCCATCGCCGTACGGATCCAGCCCGGGCAAACGGTGTTGGCGCGCACGCCGACCGGCCCGTAGTCGAGCGCGATGCATTGGGTGAGCATCACCAGCCCGGCCTTCGAGCTGCAGTAGGCCGCCGAGGCCGGGTCGGCGCGCAGCCCCGCCAGCGAGGAGACCGTCACGATCGCGCCCCGGGCCTCGATCAGGTGCGGGAGCGCCGCCCGGCAGAGCGAGGAACGGCGCCGGTCAGGTTGGTGGCGATCACGAGGTTCCAGCGCTCGAGCGTCTGCTCGGCGACCATCGCCCCGGCCCCGGCGCCGGCGCTCACGACGAGCGCGTCGAGCCGCCCGAACCGCTCGGACGCAGGCGTCGACCGCGAGCTGTGCGCCCTCGGGAGTCGAAGCGTCCGCGCTCACAGCGAAGCCGCCCACATCGGCCGCGACGTCCTGCCAAGCGGCGCGATCCGCCGGCCGCTCACGCACACCGACCAACCGTCACCGGCCATCCGGCGCGCCACCGCCGCTCCGATCCCGGTCCCGCCGCCGACGATGAGCACGGTAGAAGTCACGGACGGGTCAGTCGCGCAGGAACTGCTCGACCAGTGACTCGGGGAAGGACTTGTCCGCGACGTTGTAGGCGAGCGCGGTCATCCGCCACGAGTCCGACAGGTAGAACCGCTCGTACAGCTCGCCGCGGCCGCCGAGCTCGGACCCGAGGAAGTCCCAGGCCAGGCGGAACAGGCGGATCCGCCGCTCGGCGCCGGCGCCGGCCGACTGGAAGTACTGCTCGATCTGGTCGTGGAGCGGTCCGTCGATGTCGGCCCGCGACGGCGTCGCCATGAACCCGCCGCCGCCGATCAGCTGCAGCAGCTCGTTGACGCGCGGGAGCCACTTCGGCATCTCGCCGCGCAACGCCAGAAACGGCCGCTCGTCCGGAGTCATCACTCCGCCGGCATCCAACACCGCTCCCACCTCCGCGGCGACGATCGCCGATCGCGCGAGCTCGCTCATCGACCAGATCTGGCCGAGCTTCTCCTGGATGTGGTCGAACCGCGCGACCCCGGTCGTGGTCGCGATCAAGTGCCCCAAACCCAACGCGAAGCACAGCTTCACGTAGGCCCGCGTGAATGCCTGGTGCATGATGTGGCCGCGCCAGCCGGTGTCGGTGATGACCTCGCTGTAACCGACGGTGTCGCCGTCGAGGAACACCCGCTCGCGCGGAATCTCGACGTCGTCGAAGATCACGACCGCGTCCATCTCGTCGAACCGCGCGGACAGCGGATAGTCGTACACGTCGCGCTGCTTGGAGTAGCTGTCGCGGCAGATGAACCGCAGGCCCGGCGTCGCGATCGGAATCGCGAACGAGAGCGCGTACCGGCCGTCCTGGGGCCGGATGTCCGAGCCCGGGTAGACGAGCAGCTCATCCGCGAACGGCGCCAGCGTGGCCAGCATCCGCGCGCCGCGGACGACGATCGAGTCGGCGGTCTCCCCCACCTTGTGGAGCGCGACCTGGCCCATCGCCTGCTCGGCCTCGGGCTTGGTGCGGTCGACCTGGGGGTTCATCAGCGCGTGCGTCGTCGACAGGTCGTGGTCGCGCATGAACTCCTGGTACGCGACGAGATTCGCAGCCAGGGCGTCGTTCCCGCGCCGGGCCCACACCTCCGAGCGCCCGGCGAAGCACGCGAACGTCACGTTCAGGTAGTCGGGCGTCCGCCCCATCACCCCGCCCGACAGCGCGGCTACCAGCTCGAACGCCCGCCGCCGTCGGACCAGGTCCTCCGCGGTCCGCGGGATCAGATGCGTCACGTTGACCAGCCGGTCCAGATCGGGAGACGGCGACAGGGCGAGCATCGAATCGGCGTGCTCGTGCTGGAGGTCGAACACCCGCGCGAGCGACAGCGCCGCGTCGCGGAGCTCCGGGTGGTCGAGCGGGTGGCTGATCCGCTCCCCGCGGAGCCAGATCTCGCGCCCGCCCTGGCGCAGCCCGTCGAGGAACTGCTCGCCCGTGCGGGCGCCGGTCGCTTGGCTGACCGATGGAAAGAGCCATCATCGGCCGCGCCGGCAGCGGGTGGCCGAGCGCCTCGAGCCCCTGGCGCTCCCAATCGACGGCCTCGGCGTCGAAGCGGAAGTACGAGCGCGGCGGGAGGATCCCCCAGGTGTTCGAGGAGTGGGCGTCGTCAGGCCAGGTGCGCGGCTCGTGGTCGGCGCTCAGCTGCTCCATGTCGCTGTAGAGCTCGACCATGCACTCCTCCTCGGGGATCCGCACGTACGCCGCCAGGTTCTGGCCGAGCGCATGGCGGACCGGCCCCCAGGCCAGCCACCGCCCATGCTGGGCCAGGTGGTCGAGCGCGACCCGCAGCTCCCCCCAATCGGTCAGCTCGAACGCGAGATGGTGGAAGTGGTAGTGCCCCTTCCCGACAAGCGCCACCGTGTGATGATCGGCCGCCAGGTGCAGCCAGGAACCCTCGTCTCCGAGGCGGTCGGTCAGCCGCAACCCGAGCACGTCGCAGTAGAAGTCGGTGACGCCGGCGAGATTGCCGGTCAGCGAGTTGACGTGGCCGAGCTTGCGCGGGTGAAAGCCCGCGAGCGTCGTGGTCGAGCGGGCGATCGCCGGCCGCGGATCGGCCTCGGGCGCGTACGGGACGAGCTCGACGCCGTGCCCGTCGGGATCGCGCAGGCGAACCGCCAGCTCGTCGCGCTCATACGCCACCCCGAGGCCGCCGAGATGCGCGGCGGCGTCGTCGAGCGTCACCCCGCGCGCGAGCTCGTACCCGGTGTGGTCGGCGCCGGGGACGTCCGACGGGACGAGCTCGAGCGAGTAGGGCTCGTACGCACACGCGAGCCGCGCGCGGTCGGGGCCGAGCTCACGAACCGTGAGCCCGAACTGGATCGACCACCGCTGGGCGGCGTCGGCGAGATCGCCGGTCCGCAGGCAGACGTGATGGATTCGGCGAAGCAGCAATTTTGGATACAGTATCCGCCACCGTGGGTGGTGGTCAAGAAGAGGCGACGGGTGGCGGTCGCGAAGAGGCGACCGGTGGCGGTCGCGAACAGGCGACGGGTGGCGACCGAGACGACGAGCGCCGCGCCCGCGCCCTCAAGCGCCTGGCCGAGCTGAACGACGAGCCCGGCGGCGAGCAGTTCCTCGAGCGCATGGGCGTGCTCGGCGACTGGATCGTCGACTGGGCGTTCGGCGACGTCCACACGCGGCCCGGCCTCCCCGCGCGCGAGCGCGAGCTGATCATCGTCGCGGTGCTGACCGCGCTCGGCTCGAGCGATCCCCAGGTGCGGGCGCACATCCGCGCGCTGCGCGCGATCGACGTCCCGTGGACCGAGATCGAGGAGACGATCCTCCAGACGACACCGTACGCTGGCATCCCGCGTGCGGTGAACGCGATCAAAGTGCTCCGCGAGGAACAGGAGGCCGATCAGTGAAGGCGGTGCGGTTCAAGAACCCGGAGGGTGAGATCCGGATCGGCGCCCTGGCCGATGACGGGACGATCACGGATGCCGGCGCCGCCGGCCCGCAGGGCTTCACTCCCACCGAGCTGGGATGGGAGGCGGTGCAACATGCGGACGGCCCGACGTACAACGCAGACGATGTCAAGCTGCTGCACCCGGTCGTGCCCAACAAGCTGATCGGGATCGGCCTCAACTACCGCTCGCATGCCGCCGAATCGGAGCTCGACATTCCGGCGGTGCCGGTGATCTTCGCGAAGTTCGCCTCGTCCCTGGTCGGGCACGGCGCAGAGATCGTGATCCCGCGCGAGGAGACCCGCCCCGATTACGAGGGCGAGCTCGCGGTCGTGATCGGGCGGGGCGTGTACCGCGCCGACCCGAAAGAGGCACGTGCCGCGGTCGGCGGAATCGCCGCGATCAACGACGTGTCCGGCCGGCGCGCTCAGCTCGAGACGCCGCTCCGCCAGTTCACGCTCGGCAAGAGCTTCGACACGTTCTCGCCGCTCGGCCCGTGCATCGCGTCGGCCGACGGCGTCGACCTCGCGAACATCGACCTCCGCACAACGGTCTCGGGCGAGGTCATGCAGGACGCGAACACGCGGGACCTGATCTTCTCGGTCGTGGAGCTGATCGAGTACATCTCGGCCGGGGTCACGCTCGAGCCCGGCGACGTGATCGCGACCGGCACTCCGAGCGGAGTCGGCGACTCGCGCACGCCGCCGCGCTACCTGCGCGAGGGCGACACCGTCGAGATCTACGTCGAGGGCGTGGGCACGCTCTCGAACCCTGTCCGCAACGAGCGCTGATTTCGAGCCCCGATCCGGGCGGTTTCCGCTGGCGGCGGTGATAGGTTGCCGGGCACATAACCAGGCCGAATCACCGGACCATCCGTGGGCGGTGAACGGGGGACCCACAGCGATCCATGTGATCGCGGGGGCGAATCGCCGAGCAGTTCGGCGTAGCGCACTGCGCGAGTCCGTCAGCTAACCCCGCAGGCCATTTCCCGAGGGAGGTTTGTGGACAGGACGCGTGATCGCGCCCGGGTTGGCGCCTGGCAGGAGGTTGACCGTCGCGCGAGGACGACCGCTGGCGGGAGCCCGACCGCTCGCAGGAGCCGGGCCCCTGGCGGGAGCCTGACCCCTGGCAGGAAGCTGACCGCTGGGAGGACGGAGACCCCTGGCAGGAATCGCTCCGGCGTTCATCGCCAGACGGGGCCGGTCGACGCGTCGCTCGTCCCGGCTCGTCAAGGCCGTCGCGGTCTTCGCGCTGGCCGTGGCGATCCTGGCCGTCGCGCTCAGCGCCGGCGGACCGGAAGCCTCTCCGACGGCAGCCACGGCAGACGCACAGCGCGCAGCGACCGCGCCACCGCCCGCGAGACCGCACCCGCGACCGGCCGGGTGGCGCGGCTGCCCGCTGGCGGTCGCTCCCGCCGGCTACGTGAATCCGCTCGCGAGCGCGATCGTGAAGCCCGAGCGCATCGACCAGGGTGTCGACTACGCCGGCGTCGGGAAGCTCGCGGCGATCGGAGCCGGGCGGATCACCTATCTGGCGACGGACAACTCGGGCTGGCCGGGAACGTTCATCGAGTACCGGCTGCTCGATGGCGCCGACGCCGGCTGCTACGTCTACTACGCCGAGGGAGTCACGCCCGCGGACGGCTTGCGCGTCGGCGACACAATCACCGCGGGTCAGCTGATCGCCACGATCATCCCCATGTACCCGACCGGCATCGAGATCGGATGGGGCGCCGGGGTTCGCACGAAGGCGTACGCGAAGGTCGCCGGACAGTGGAGCCCAACCGCCGATGAGGACAACATCGCCTCCGCCGCCGGCAAGAGCTTCTCGTCGCTGATCACCGCCCTCGGCGGTCCACCGGGCAAGATCGAAGGTTAATTGCCGCCCCGACTGCGCGGTCTAGCGGAAGAACACGCCGTTCCGCTCGCGACCGACGGCGGGTGAGCCGGCGCCGTTCCGACATCGACCGTGGGGTTGTACTGACCCCGGTGATCTGAGCGGTAGATCACGCCGGCGCGGTCGTTGAACGCCGTGAAGTCGATCGTCGTCGGACTGGACACGTACTCGCCCGTGAAGCCGAATTGCTCGTCGCGGATCCTCTGCCGATCACCATTGCCTGGCCAGCGAACGTCGAAGCTCACGTGCGACGGGACCGGCGGGATCGGTGGGTCGATGAAGCCGATCGCGTTGAAGAAGTCGTGGTAGTCCGGTACCGGCACGCGGTCAGCGCGCAGCCGCGCTCGGCCGCGACGCGGATCCACTTCGATCGCCCAGGGCGCGATCGGGATCGTCCAGAACAGCCCAGACGGAGCAATCCCCGGCTCGAAGTCGTGGCTCTGCTGGGTCGGATCGCCGACGGCGGCCGGATCGAACAAATCGATTCATATGAAGCCGAACGACCCGAAGTGCCGGCGCCCGTCGAGCCCGACGTAAAGCCCCTGCATGAACCGCATGTCGCAGTCGAAGCTGTACGAGGTGCCGTCGCTCCCACGTGCCGTACCACGGGTCTCGGATCCGCCGACGACGCCGTCGAAGTCGGTGATCGTCGACATCTCGAACCCGATGCCGGGCAGTAGGAAGTGAAAGTCCGCACCGCTCGGCACGTAGTCATTGGCTGCAAGTGAAAATCCGCCGGGAATCGGGCGGGGCGCGGCCGTCGCAGACCCGAACACCGAGCGTGCCGACCCGAACACCGGACCCGGATCCAGCAGCCCCAGGCCCGCAATCCCGCCGAGCGCGACCGCGCTGCGGCGCAGGACCTGCCGCCGCGAGACTTTCGTTGCGGCGTCCTCGCGAGCCGACAGTGCGTCGCCCGCGTCAGAGTGCGCCCGGTTTGACCCCATAACCCCGATGGGTTGTTCGGTATCAACCTACCTACCTCGAGCGGCAGATGCAACCCCTGAGCCCGCGTAATCCGCCGCGCCGACGCCTGCAATACGTGGCGGGTCGAGGCGGATTCCCCCTACTCGCCGAGGATGTCGAGCGACCGCTTCATCGCGTCGGTGAGGTGCCGGCGCGTGAGCGACTCGGCGCGCCGGCCATCGCCGGCCTCGATCGCCTCGAGGATCTGCTCGTGCTCGCGGACGTCGAGCACCATCCGCTCCTGGGTCTCGACCTGGCGTTCGTAGATCGTCGCGCCGATCCGCGCCACCCACAGCCGCTCGGCGAACTGGAGCAGGTAGTCGTTGCCCGACGCCGCGACCAGCGCGAGGTGGAACTCGCGGTTGGCGTCGAAGCTGCGTCCGACGTTCCGCAGCGAGCGCCGCTGGGCGGCAACCGCAGCGCGCATCCGCTCCAGCGGCTCCTCCAACCGGCGCACCGCGGCGAGACGAGCGGCACCGGGCTCGATCACCGCCCTCGCCTCATACGAGGTGCGCATCCCGACCTGGTCGATGTCGGCGACGCGCGCCCCCCGGTTCGTGCGCATCTCGACGAGCCCCTCGGCGGCGAGCCGGCGGAGCGCCTCGCGCACCGGCGTGCGCGACACGCCGAGCTCCTCGGCCAGATCCTCCTGATGAACGCGGGCGCCGCGGGGAAGCGATCCGCTCGTGATCCGCTCGCGGATCGCCGTGTAGACCTGGTCGACGACGCTCGCGATGTTCAGACGGTCGGGCGCAGCTGCGGGCTCAGGCCAGCTCATCCAGTACCGCCGCGGTGGCCGCCACCAGCTCGTCGACCTCCTCGTCGGAGATGACCAGCGGCGGCGAGAACGCGACCGAGTTCGCGTACGGGAGCGCGCGGCCGATCACGCCACGGGCCAGCAGCGCTTCGGTGAACGCGCCGGCGGCCAGCGACGCATCGAGCCCGACCGCCTGCATCAGCCCCTCGCCCCGGACATCGACGACGCCGGCATGACCGGATAGCCCCTCGAGACCGGCGCGCAACCGGCGGCCAGCGTGCGCCGCCCGCGACGGCAGATCCTCGGCGCGCATCAGCTCGAGGTTCGCGACGCCGGCGGCGCAACACGTCGGGTGACCGCCGTAGGTCCCACCGGTGGCGAGCAGGTAGCCGGTGTCCACCTCGAACCACCCACGCAGCTTTGGGCCGACGATCACGCCGCCGAGCGGCAGGTAGCCGCTCGTGACCGCCTTGGCGAACGTGACCATGTCGGGCGTGACCCCGTAGTGCTGGGTGGCGAACCATGAGCCGAGGCGGCCGAAGCCGGTGATCACCTCGTCGAAGATCAGCAGCGCGCCGCTCTCGTCGCACACATCGCGCAGACCCTGGAGATAGCCGTCGGTCGGCGGGAACACGCCGCCGGCGCCGATCACCGGCTCGGCGACTATCGCCGCCACCCGCTCGGGGCCGTGGTAGGCGACCGCATCCCGCATCGCGTCGACGCTGTCGCGGTCGACCTGGAAGAAGTCGGGCAGCAGCGTGCCGAATGGGTCGCGGTTGGCCGGCAGCCCGCCGGCCGACGTGCCGCCGAGCATCACGCCGTGGTAGGCGTAGTGGCGGCTGAGCACCACGGTGCGGCCACCGTCCCCGGCCGCCTTGTGGCCCGCGCGGGCGAGCTTCAGAGCCGAGTCGATCGCTTCCGAGCCGCCGCAGGTGAAGAACACGCGGGCGTCGGGAATCGGCTCGAGCTCGACCAGCATCTCGGCCAGCTTCTGCTCGGGGCCGTTCGTGAACCGCGCGAACGTGTGGAAGGCCTCGAGCTCGGACATCTGCGCGGCGACCGCGTCGGCGATCTCGCGCCGGCCGTGGCCGGCGGCGCAGTACCACAGCGACGCGGTGCCGTCGAGGTAGCTGCGGCCGTCCGCGTCCCACACGCGGCAGCCATCGCCGCGGACGATCTCGAGGTAGTCCTCGGCCGGCCGGGCCGGCACGGCAAACGGATGCAGGACGCTCGGAACACTCATGACGTCACCCCCAGGTTTCGTTCGGCTTCTTCTTCAGGCATGGTCAGCGCGACGTGGAGCGTCTGCGCGGTCACCGCAGGCTGCTCGCCCACCTCGGCAAGCGGCTTCTTGGACTGGACTACGTGATTCTGAAGTGCGCCGATGCCCTCGACCTCGACCACGACCACATCGCCGGGCTCAACCGGCCGCGAGTGCGCCGGTGTTCCCGTCAGCAGGACGTCGCCGGGCTCGAGCGTGATCAGCCGCGCCAGGTCCGCGATCTGGTAGGCGAACGAGAACATCAGGTCGGTGCCGGTGTGGCCCTCCTGGACCTGCTCGCCGTTGACGAACGTCCTCAGCGTGAGGTCGTCCGGGTCGACGTCGCCGGCGTCGACGAGCACCGGGCCGAGCGGGCAGAACCCGTCCTGTCCCTTGACGCGGAGCATCGAGCCGCGATCGGCGTGGCGGAAGTCGTGGACACCCCAGTCGTTGGCGACCGTGTAGCCGCCGACGTAGTCGAGCGCCTCCTCGACGCTGACGCGATGGCACCGGCGGCCGATCACGACCGCGACCTCGCCCTCGTAGTTGAGGAAGCGGCAACCGGGCGGGCGGTACACCGGGGCGAGATGGCCCGAGAGCGACGAGGGCGGCTTCATGAAGTACGACGGCTCGCTCGGCATGCGCGCCATCTTGTATTCCTCGGCGCGGGAGCGGTAGGTCAGGTGGGTGGCGAGGATCTTGCTTGGTGTCACCGGCGCCAGCCAGCGCGCGACTTCGTCGACCGCGACCTCGAGGCCGCCGGCGCGGACCGTGTCGCCGTCGAGCGTGCCGTCGAGCGCACGGCCTTCGTGCTCGATGCGGACGTGGTTCATGCGTAGGCCTCCTGTCGGTGTTGAGCGACGACCTCAACCCCGTCGACGGTGTAGCCGAACGAGAATCGGTAGCCACGGAGCATCTCGCGCGGCGCGATCGCCTGCAGATCTTCGATCGTGTCGTCGTAGAGGCGGAGTTCGGCGCTCCCCTCCCAGATCTCGGTCGCGACGCGGTCGTACCCGCCGGCGCGGACCAGCTCGAACACGTCCGGCCGATCGCCGGCGGCGGCGGGGAAGTGCCGGGTGTTGTGCATCGGCGGATCGTTCACGGTCGGCCCGGTCTCGCTCACATGCTCGAGCGTGACCACCAGCCGCGCGATCTGCCGGTCGTTCGCGGTGCAGGTGGCGCCGAACCGCGCGCCGGGCTCGAGCCGCGGCGCCGCCTTCCCGGCCGCGAACAGCCGGGTCATGTGGATCGAGCCGAGCTTCTTCGGAAAGCCCTGGATCCAGCCGCGGTACATCGCGAAGTCCTTATCGACCCAGATGTACACGCACCGACTGACCGGCTCGCCTTTGAATCTGGCACCGACGACGAGAAAGAACTCGCGGTACTGGGACTGGATCGGATCCTCGAGCTCGTGCATATCGACCGAGCACGACTGCCAGTCGGCGAAGATCGCGGCGACCGCGCCCGGATCCTCGGCCGGCTCGAGCTCGGCCGGGAGCAGCGCCGCGACCGCGTCGGGGTCGGTCCGGTACTCGGCGATCAGGAAGTCACCCGAGTAGTGCCACGGCGGGGGCGGAACGATGCCCGCGCGGCCGTCCGGCGACAGCGGGGCGGTGTAGCCGCGCGGTGTCACGCCGGTACCCCGGACTGGACGCGCGCGGCCGAAACGAGCTGCGCAAACAGTCCGAGCTGTGCAGGCTCGGACATCTTCTCGGGATGCCACTGGACCCCGACGCACGGCCACTCCGACCGCGGCTCGACCGCCTCGATCACGCCGCCCGGGGCGGTCGCGGTCACCTCGAGCTCGCCGGCGTCGGCGATCTCGTGATGGTGGATCGTGTTCACCTCGATCCGGCCCTCGCCACCGATGCCGGCGAGCGCCCGCTGCACCCGCGAGCCGGGCACAAGCTCGACCCCGTGCCGCGCGGCCAGGATCGCCTCCGGGGCCATGCCGTCGAGATCGCGGTGGCCGTCGCCGACCGACAAACGCTGCGCGAGCCGCCCACCGTGCGCGACCGCGAGCAGCTGCGCGCCGCGGCAGATCCCGAGCGTCGGCAGTGCGCGCTCACGCGCGGCCGCGATCAGCGCGAGCTCCCAGTCGTCGGCGCGAGGGTCCGGCTCGTCCGCGTTCTCGAGCCCCGCGCCGTACGACGCCGGGTCGACATCGCCGCCACCGGTGAGGAGCAGCCCGTCGGCCACGGCCAGCAGGTCACCGAGCGCGTTGCCGGGAGGGCGGGAGATCACCAGCGCCAGGCCACCGGCGTCGAACACCCGCGCGGCGTACGCCGGATCGAGGGTGTCGAGCACGGTCCGCTCGCCGAGATAAGTGGGGAGCGGACGGCGCCAGCAGGTAACGAGGATGCGAGGACGCTCCATACCGCTCTGAATACATTATGTGATGTCCGCGCGCAAGGGCCGGGGTGGCTAGTGCGTGACCTGCGACCCCGCCAGCGTGGTCCTGACCGCCTCGGCCTCGCGGAGCTTGTAGCGCTGGACCTTTCCGGTCGGCGTGCGCGGGAGGTCCTCGACGAACTCGACCACGTGCGGGTACTCGTAGCGGCGCAGATGCTCCTTGCACCACCCCCGCAGCTCGTCCGCGAGGGCGTCCGAATCATCGGGAGCGGCCGCGCAGATGACGAAGGCCTTAATGCGGCTGAGGTCGTCGACCTGGACGCCGATCACGGCCGCCTCGGACACGGCGGGGTGGCGGACCAGGCAACCCTCGACGTCGGCCGGGGACACCCACAGCCCGCCGACCTTGATCATGTCGTCCGAGCGCCCCTGGTAGACGTAGTGGCCGTCGGCGTCGACGATGTACCGGTCGCCGGTGTGGAACCACTCTCCGCGCATGCACTGGCGGGTCTTCTCGCGCTGGTGCCAGTAATAGCCGGCGCAGCTGTCGCCGCGGACCATCAGGTCGCCGGCCTCGCCCGCTGACACGTCGAGGCCACGCTCGTCGACCAGCCGCAGCTCGTATCCCGGCACGGGTCGTCCGGACGTCCCGGGGGCCAGCTCGGAGAGCGTGTTCGAGCAGTAGATGTGGAGCATCTCGGTCGAGCCGATCCCGTCGAGGATCGGCACGCCGGTGATCGCCTGCCACCGCGCGAGCACCGCGGCCGGGAGCGCCTCGGCCGCCGACACGCACGCGCGGACCGAGGAGAAGTCCACCGCCGAGATCCCCGGGCGCCGCGAACCATGGCCGCGTACAGCGCCGGGACCGAGAAGAACAGCGTCGGCCGGTAGCGGGCGACAGCGTCGAAGATGCGGTCGGGAACCGAGCGGCCCTTCACCAACCCGGCGCACGCCCCCACCGACAGCGGAAACGTCAACCCGTTCCCCAGGCCGTAGGCATGGAACAGCTTCGTCGTCGAGTAACACACATCGTGCTCGGAGATCTGCAGAACGTTGCGCGCGTACTGATCGACGGTCACGCCGATGTCGCCGTGCGCGTGGACGACGCCCTTCGGCCGTCCGGTCGAGCCCGAGCTGTAGAGCCAGAACGCCATGTCCTCGCGGTGAGTGTCCGCAGGTGGCGGCAGCTCACCGTCGCCGGCGCGCTCGCGGGCGACGACGTCGAAGCTCGCGTGCGGCCCCGCGTCGCCGTCGACGACGAGCACGTGCAGGCCAGTCCGGCCCGCCAGCTCTGGCTCCATCGCCTCGAGCAACGACGCCTCCACCACCAACACGCTCGCGTAGCTGTCGTCCAGGTAGTAGGCGTAGTTGTCGACGCGGTCCATCGGGTTGACCGGCACCGGGACGGCGCCGATCCGCATCGCGCCGAGGAACGTCGCCGGGAACGCCGGCGAGTCGTCGAGGATCATCAGCACCCGCTGCTCGCGCTGGACGTCGAGGTCGACGAGATACGAGACGACCGCCCCGACCAGAGACGCGAGCTCTCCGTAAGTCACGGCCCCGGAAGCGGTCAGCAGCGCGGTCTTGTCCGCGCGCCCCGCCTCCAGGTTGCGGTCGAGCAGCGTGCTCGCGTTCAGTCGCTCCGCTCCGCTCACGGTCCGATCGAGTCTAACCCCGCGTCCGCGTCTTCCGGCGAGAGTCGTGTTGCTGATTCCAGTCCAGGATGCGGTTGGCGAAGTCCACCGCCTGCGACGGAGTGCGGACGATGTGGAAGCCGCCCGGGTAGCGAACGAGCTCGGCCTTCTTGCCGAGCACGCGCAGGCCGGTGTACAGCTCCTCGCCCTGGCCGATCGGCACCCGCAGGTCTCCCTCCCAGTGGATCACGAGCACCGGCGTCTTCACCGCCGGCAGGTAGGTGAGCGGTGAGCGCTTCTCGTACTCACTTGCCCGGGACCACGGCGTGCCGCCCATGTTGTCGATCGAGAACTCGGTTATCTCGGTCGTCAACGCCATGCTGGTCATATCGATGACCGCGGCCGCCGCCGTCGCGGCTCTGAACCGGTCGGTGTGTCCGACGATCCAGCTCGTCATGAACCCGCCGTAGGAGCCGCCGGTGAGGAACATCCGCCCGCCGTCGGCGACCCCGCGCTCGACCAGGTCATCGCAGCAGGCGAGGATGTCCTCGCAGTCCGCTCCTCCCCAATCGCCCACGCAGGCGCTGGTGAACGCCTGGCCGTAGCTCGTGCTGCCGCGCGGGTTGGGCAGGACCACGGCGTAGCCGGCGGCGGCGATCGCCTGGTGCATACCGAGCCACCTCCCCGACGGCCACGCGGCGTGCGGCCCGCCGTGGATGTCGAGATGCAGCGGCAGCCGCTCCGGGGCGCGGTCGGTGGGGAGGATCGTGAAGTACTCGACCTCGGTGCCGTCCGGGCGAGTCACGGTCGCCCGGCTCACCGGAGCGATCGCAACCTCGGCGACGAGGTCGCGGTTCAGATCGGTCAGCGCGGCCGGGTCGGCGCCGCGAGTGGTGGTCGCGAACAGCTCACTCGGGCGGTCGGGCCATGAGCCCGTGTACACGACCGCGCGCCGGCCGGCGCGCGCGGCGACGCCGTCGATGATGACGTCGCCGCCGATGATCTCGTGACTCCGGCGCTCCCCCAGCCGCGCCCGGTGCAACCCGACTCCGCCGCGGTCGGCGACGAGCATCATGAGCTCGCGTTCGCCTATCCACGAGATCGGTGCCGGAAGGCCGGGGAACAGGACGACCGGGCGATCGAGGTCCGGCGCGACCTCCTCCGCCGGCGCGCTGCCGTCGGCGGGCACGACGAACACGTGGTTGTCCTTATCCCACCCGCCGCCTTCCCTCCCGGCGAACGCGACGGTTTTCCCGTCGGGGGAGAACACCGGGAACGCGGCGCGGCCCTTGCCGTTCGTGAGGCGACGGAGCCGGCCGCCGCCGGTGGGCACGACCCAGGCGTCGTTTCGGAACTGGCGGTCGTTCCGGCGCGGGTGGCGGTCGGAGACGAACACGACCGCGGCCCCGTCCGGCGAGAACGACGGATCGTCGTGGTCGTAATCCCCGCGGGTCAACTGTGTGGCCGATCCGCCCTCGACGTCGACGAGGAACAGGTGGCGCCGGCCGTCCTGCCAGCCGACGCCGTCGAGGCGCGCGGCGATCCCGCGCACGACCCGCGGCGCGTTGCGCTCGCTCGCGCTCGCCTTCGCGCGATCGGGCACGCCGACGCGGCACACGACGACGATCCGCCGCGAGTCCGGCGACCACGCGAGCTGGCTGACCGGGCCCGGCAGGTCACCGAGGCGCGTCGGCACGCCACCGTCGAGCGGCGCGATCCGCACATGCGCGTGGGCGGGCTCGTCATCGGTGATCGAGATGTACGCAAGCCAGCGGCCGTCCGGCGACCACCGTGGGTTCTTGTCCGCCGGTCCTTCGGTGAACCGGCGCGCGGGTGCGGAGCCATCGACCGGCGCGACCCAGATCGACGCGTGCGGCCGGTCGCGCTCGACGTCGGTGCGCGTGAGGACGAACGCGGCCCGCCGGCCGTCCGGAGCCAGGTCCGGGTCCGTCGCCGTGATCAGCCGGAGGCCATCCTCCGGGCGGAAGCGTCGCTTGGCCATGATCTCTTCCCCTCCGGCCCCGTAGTTCGTTCCTGGGTGAAAAGCCCGGGATCAAATCTACAGATTCCGGTCGGGTGCGCGTGCGGCTTGGCCAGCGTGAGCTGGATGTCGCAGATGCGCCGCTCCGCGAATCCGGCCTCGCAGTAGGTGAGGTAGAGCGTCCACAACCGCCGGAACCGCTCGTCGTACCCGAGCTCGGCGAGCGCGCCGGCATGGTCGGCGAGGTTCTGCTGCCAGCGCCGGAGCGTCTCCACGTAGTGCGGGGTCAGGTCCTCGAGGTGGACGGTCTGCATGTCGGTACGGCGGGCGACGTTCCGCGCGATGATCTCGAGCGAGGGCAGGCAGCCGCCGGGGAAGATGTGGGTGTTGATGAACGACCTCGAGGCCTTCTCGACCTCGTAAGCACGGTCGTCGATCGTGATCGCCTGGAGCAGCATCGCGCCGTCGGGGGCGAGCAGCTCCGAGCATTTGGCGAAGAACGCGCCGATGTGCCGCCAGCCGACGGCCTCGATCATCTCGATCGAGACGAGCTTGTCGTAGCGGCCGGTCAGGTCCCGGTAATCCTCGAGCAGCACCGTCACCAGGTCCCCGAGCCCCGCGCGCGCCACCTCGGTGACGGCGTGGTCGTATTGCTCGCGTGAGATCGTCGTCGTCGTCACCCGGCAGCCCCGGGTGGCTGCGGCGTGGATCGCGAGCGCGCCCCACCCGGTCCCGATCTCGAGCAGGTGGTCCTCGCGCGTGAGCTCGAGCTTGTCGCAGATCAGCTCGAGCTTCGCAACCTGCGCGTCCTCGAGCGTCGCCGCGCCCTCGCCGAACACCGCGCACGAGTAACTCATGGTCCGGTCGAGCATCCGCGAGAACAGCTCGTTCCCGAGGTCGTAGTGGGCGGCGACGTCGCGCCGGCGGCGGTGGCGCGTGCTGGCGCGGAGGTACGCGCGGAGGCGCTGGATCGGGAGGCGCACCGGAGCGATCATGGCGCGGAGGCGATCGAGCCCGGCCGCGTTGCGCGCGCCGAGCCGCACCAGCGCGGTCAGGTCGGGCGAGTCCCACAGCCCCCGCGCGTAGGCCTCGGCGAGGCCCCGGCTACCGGTCAGCGCCATCCGCCACATCCTCGGCGAGCGGACGATGATCGTCGCGGCCGGCGGCCCGGAGCCGTACACGCGGCGCTCGCCGTCCTCGATCACCGTCAGGGTCCCCGTCCTGATCCGGCGAAGGAGCAGCGACAGCAGCCACCGTGCCAGGCGGGCGGTCATGCCGCACCTCGTGCCGGATGGCGAAACACCGGTGCGCCCGCGAGCTTGAGGCCGACCGCGTGACCGTAGATCAGCGCGAGCACGCGGGCGTTCGCGAATGGGTAGCGGAGCGCGATCGATGCCGCGGAGCGCTGCGTGAGCTCGCGGCGACGGAGCGCGAGGGTGGCATCGAACCGGACCTCATCGCCGCGGCGGCTCTCGATGTGGACGGCCAGGCGCTCGCCGGGGTTACACGCGCGCGCGGTGTAACGGTGGTCCATGCCCATGAACGGCGACACGTGCAGCGCCTTGCCGAAGTCCGCCCGACCCGCGGGGCAGAACGTAGGAGTGCCGCTCGCCCCATGGCGTGTTCGTGACCTCGGCGACTACTGCCTCGACGTGCTCGCCCGGCCCATCCAGGCAGTAGTAGAAGCTGACCGGGTTGAAGTAGTGGCCGAAGGAGCGGAGCTGGGTGAGGAGCCGGATTGGCCCGCGCGGCAAGAACCCCGTCTGCTCCAGCACGATGCCTCGCACCGCGTGATCCAGCGGGACTCCGACCGACCCCAGATAGTCCCGGCGCCGGAAGCGCAGGACACCGGGCCGGCTCGCCACGAGCCGGCCGCCGAGCAGTCGCGGCAGCTCGTCGAGGTCGAGGTAGAACAGCGCCAGGCGATGGCGGAACTCGCGGCGCGGCTCGGTCCGCCGGTGGCGGATCGTTCCCTCGTAGATGCAGCTCGCGGTCATGAGAGCCGCCCGCCCAGCCTCTCCGCGACCCGGAGCGCGCTCCGGACGCCGTCCTCGTGAAACCCCCAGCCCCAGTAGGCACCACAGAAATGGGTCCTCCGCAACCCGCTGACGTCCGCGAACCGCTCTTGCGCCGCGACACCCGCGGCGGTGTACACCGGGTGGGCGTAGTCGATCGTCCGGATCACCTTGGCCGGGTCGATCGCGTCGGTCCGGTTGAGCGTCACGCAGAACTCGCGCTCGGCCCGCAGCGATTGCAGGCGGTTCATGTGGTACGTGACGGTCGCGCGATCCGCCGGCTCGGGCTGCAGGTGGTAGTTCCAGCTCGCCCACGCGCGGCGCCGGCGCGGCAGCATGCGCGCGTCGGTGTGGAGCACGGCCTGGTTGTGCTGGTAGGGGATCGCGCCGAGGATCTCGCGTTCGCACGTGCTCGCGTCCTCGAGCAGCGCGAGCGCCTGGTCTGAGTGCGTCGCGAGTACGACCTCGTCGAACCGCTCGCCCTCGCCCCCGGCCGGGCGCACGAGCACGTGGCCGGCGTCGCGGGTGATCCCGCGCACCGGCGTGCCCAGCCGGACCTGTCCGCCGAACCGCGCCAGCAGCGCCTCGACGTACCGCCTCGAGCCGCCCCGGACCGTGCGCCACTGCGGGCGACCGCGGAACGAGAGCATTCCATGGTGGTCGAAGAACTCGGCCAGGAACCGGGCCGGGAAGCTCCACATCTGGTCGGGATCGGCCGACCACACGGCCGAGGCCTGGGGAACGATCAGTCGGTCGATAAACGCGCGGGAGAAGCGCTGGCGCTCGAGCCAGTCCCCGAGCGAGGGACCTCGCCCGGTTTGCTCGAGCGCCACCAGCTCGCGCGCAGCCCGGTTGAAGCGCGCGAGGTCGGTGACCATCCGGTGAAACCACGGCGTCAGCAGGAGGCGGCGGTTGGCGAACAGTGCGTTCGCCGAGCCCCCCGAGTACTCGAAGTCGCCGGCCCCGTCGCTGACGCTGAAGCTCATTGTCGACGGCTGCCAGGCGACGCCTAGCCTGGTCAGCAGTCGCTCGAAGTTCGGGTAGTTGCGGTCGTTGAACACGATGAACCCGGTGTCGATCTCGTGCGTCTCGTCCGGCGTATCGACCCGGATCGTGTTCGTATGGCCGCCGGCGTAGGTGTTCGCCTCGAACACCGTGACCTCGTGCTCGCGATCGAGCAGATGCGCCACGACGAGTCCTGAGATCCCGGCCCCGACGATCGCGATCCTCATCGCGGTCCTAGTGAGTCCATGTAAGGGATTCGCATCGCGGGCCCGATCGGATCACGAATCGGCCGCGACCGCCACGGCGATACTCACCAGTGCCGAGCCGCCGCCGACCGCCAGCGTCGCCGGGGCGGAGCCAGGCGGCAGCTCTCGACGCCCCGCCGCGGTGGCGACGACGTCGGTGAGGTCGCCAGCCACGCTGGCGGCGAGCCACGGCCGGACGGATGCCCCGCGCGACAGTGCGAGCAGCGCGCCGGCGTGGAGGATCACCTCGCGCGCACCCAGGCCGCGTAGCGCCACCTGCAGGGGAGCGCGCCTGGCGTCAGGACCGAGCCACCGGAGCGCGAGCCGCCGAGGGACCGCGATCAGGGCGACTCCGTAGGCGATGCGGAGCGTGAGGACCGCTCCTGCGGCGAATCGGGGGAACTCCATGGCGACGACCACCATAGCACGGCCTGTGGAAAAATATCTCTACATCTTGTTCGCGGCGTCGAGCTGCGCTACGGTCCGAGCCCGTGCCGTCCTCCGCCACCGAGCCCGGTCTGACGATGCGCGAGATGTCCGCGCGCAGCGGGGTCAACGAGGCGACGCTGCGGATGTGGGAGGTCCGGCACGGGTTCCCGAAGCCGCGGCGCGTTTCGAGCGGCCACCGGCGCTACTCGGAAGCCGACGTCGCCCGCGTGCGCGCGGTGGTCCGCGCGCGCGAGCGCGGGCTGTCGCTCCAGGCGGCGATCGAGCTCGCCCACGATGCCGGCGAGCAGCCGCCGCCGTCGGTGTACGCGTCGTTGCGCGCGCGCTTCCCGGAGCTCGAGCCGCAGCTCCTGTCCAAGCGAGCGATGCTGTGGATGTCGCACGCGATCGAGGACGAGTGCCTGGCCCGAGCCGAGCGACCGCTCCTGTTCGGTGCCTTCCAGCGCGAGCGCTTCTACCGCAGCTCCGAGCGTCGGTGGCGCGAGCTCGCGCGCACGGCCGAGCGCGCGGTGGTGCTGGCCGACTTCGCGCGCGCCCGGCGGCCGCGGGCGGGGCCGATCGAGGTCCCGATCGGGCCCGACGATCCAGTCGCCCGCGAGTGGGCGATCGTGTGCGAGTCCCCGAGCTTCGGGGCGTGCCTCGCGGGGTGGGAGCATCCCGGCGGCGAAGGGAATCACGGCGGGCGCATGTTCGAGGCGGCGTGGACGGTCGAGGCGCCGGCGGTCCGGCTGGCGGCGCAGGTCTGCCTGCGGCTGGCCTCCGGAGCCGCGCCCGATCTGCTCGAGGACCTGCACGAGCGCCTCGACGCGACGCCGGTCGCCCGCGAGCACGAGCTCCGCTCGGCGCTCCAGCTCAGTACGCGGATGGTCCGGTACGCGGCCGCGTCATAGCGGCCCGATTCCGGCCGCGGCAAGGGCCGCCTCGCAGTACGCCCACAGCGCCACGCGATTCTCCTCACGGTCGGGCGGCGCGCCGATCCTGTAGTGCGTCGGCCGGGGCCGCCGGTCCTGCCAGAACAGGCCGGTCTCGCGCAGCGGCTCGGGCGCGGCGCCCAACCAGACAATCGTGTCCGCTCCCTCCTCGGCGGTGCGGATGATCGGGCCAGTCACCCTGCGGAAGGCCGGCATCGCTCGCGTGATGCCCTCGGTATCCGCCCAGCCCGGGTGCATCGCGTGGGCGACGACGCCCCGGCCGCGCAGCCGCTCGGCCATCAACTCGGTGATGACCACCTGTTCGCGCTTGGTCCGCGCGTACAGCTTCTTGGGCCCGTACGACGTATGGTCGGACTCCCAGTCGCCGACCGTCGGGAGCGACTGGGTGTACATGCCGCCCGAACTCACGTTGAGGATCCGCGACGGCGCAGACCGTGCGAGCACGTCGGCCAGCAGCGTGCTCAGCGCGAGCGGTGCCAGCACGTGCGTGGCGAACATCAGCTCGTGCCCGTCGACCGAGCGCGTCCGCTCGGCCGGCATGACGCCGGCGTTGTTGACGAGCACGTCGAGTCGCGGCTCGCGCGCGGCGAACTCCTCGGCAAACGACCGCACGGCCGCGAGGCTCGACAGGTCGCACGCGTGCGGGCGCGCGTCGGCACCAGGGACCGCCGCGCGGATCTCGGCGACCGCCTGCTCGGCCCGCCCCGGGTCCCGGCCGACCGCGTGGATGGTGGCGCCGAGCCGCGCGAACCCGCACGCGGCCGCGAGCCCGAGTCCGGACGCCGCGCCCGTGACGAGCACCGCTGCGCCGTCGATCCGCGGCGGGTCCGCCGGCCACCCCGGCAGCCGCCGGCGCGCGAGCAGCCCGATCCGCCCGTACCCGAGCACGACGCTCCGATCCAACGCAGTGTCGATCAACATATTGTTGAGATAATAGTCAACATCTCGTCCATCCTTTGGTTCCGCCGCGATCTGCGGATTCACGATCATCCCGCGCTCGAGGCGGCGCGCCGCCACGCGGACGCGCTCGTCCCGGTGTTCTGCTTCGACGACCGACTGCTCCACGGCCGGCATGCCTCCGGCCCGCGCACGCAGTTCCTGCTCGAGTGCCTGGCCGACCTCGACGAGTCGTTACGAAAGCGCGGCAGCCGCCTCGTGGTGCGGCGCGGCCGACCCGAGCAGGTGATCCCACAGCTCGCCCGCGACACCCGCGCCACCGCGGTGCACCTGAGCGCCGACGTCGGGCCGTTCGCTCGCGCCCGCGACGCGCGCGTGGCGACCGCGTTGGACGTGCCTTTCCATCAGCACCCCGGGACGTTCGTGCTTGACGATCTCGACGCGATCCGCACGACCGCCGGCAACCCATACACCGTCTTCACGCCGTTTCACCGCACCTGGGCGCGCACGCCTCGCCGCGAACTCCGCAGCGCTCCCCGCTCACTCCCGGAACTCCCGAAGGGCGTCGATCCCGGAGACACTCCCAGCGCTCGACTGACCTGGGCCTACACCAGGAGGTCGCGTATCCGCGCTGCCGTGGCGGCGAGAACGCCGGGCGCAAGGCGATGCGCGACGGCACGTCGCCACTGTCGCCGTACCTCCACTTTGGCTGCCTGTCGCCCCGAGAGCTCGAGGACCGCACGCCCCACAGCGAGGTCCGCCGGCAACTCTGCTGGCGCGACTTCTTCGCGCACGTGCTGCTTCACCATCCCCGGAACGCGCGCTCCGAGCACCAGGCCCGGTACCGGGGCACGATCCGGTGGAGCCGTGCGCACAAGCGGTTCGAGGCGTGGTGCGAGGGACGCACCGGCTACCCGCTGGTCGATGCCGGCATGCGCCAGCTCAAGCGCGAAGGCTTCATCGATAACCGAGCCCGCCTCGTAGTCGGCTCGTTTCTGACCAAGGATCTCGGGATCGACTGGCGCTGGGGCGAGCGCTGGTTCATGCGCCTGCTGCTCGACGGCGACGAGGCCAGCAACAACGGCAACTGGCAGTGGATCGCGTCGGTCGGCGTCGACCCGCAGCCGGTGTCGCGCCGGATCCTCAACCCGGTCCTGCAGCAGGCACAGGCACGACCCGGACGGCAGCTACGTCCGCCGCTACGTCCCCGAGCTCCGCAACGCCGCGAACGACTACCCGGAGCCGATCGTCGATCACGCCCGGGCACGCAAAGACGCGCTCGCCCGCTACGGCGCCGCCCAGCACCCGCGGGCATGAAAAGTAAGGGGCCGGAGGCGATTTCTCACCTCCGGCCCCCAACAGCACCTACCCCAGGTGTTCGAAATCGGTTATCCGACGAGCGCCGACACAGTGCCGGACCGGATCAGCTCCACGGTCGCTGCGATGTCCACGTCGAGGAAGCGGTCCCTGTCGAGGAACGGAACGTGCTCGCGGACGAGCCGGAACGCCTCCTGCGTGCGCGGGCTGCACTTCTCGACGCCGCGGAGCTCGAGCGCCTGGCAGCACGCGAGCAGGTGGATCGCGGCGATGTTCTGCGTGAGCTCGACGATCGAGCGGGCGTCGCGTGCGGCGATCGTGCCCATCGAGACCTTGTCCTGGTTGTGGCACTCGGTCGAGCGTGAGTGGATCGTGGTCGGGCTGCAGAGGTGCATCGCCTCGGCGGTCATCGCCGACGCGGCGATCTGCATCCCCTTGAAGCCGTGATGGATACCCGCCTCGGGATCGGTCGGCTCAAAGCGCGGGATCAGGTTCGGGGTCAGGCCCCGGTTGAACTTCTCGTCGACGATCAGCTCGAGCTGGCGATCCATCAGGTCGCACAGGTTCGCGAGCGCGACCTTGAGCGAGTCCATCGCCTGACCGACGTGGCCGCCGTAGAAGTTGCCGCCGCTCTCGACGCGGCCGCCGGCCACGTTGAACAGCGGGTTGTCGTCGGAGGAGTTGATCTCGACCGTCAGCCACCGTTCGGCCCAATCGAGCACGTCGCGCAGGACGCCGGTCACGTGCGGCGCGCACCGGATCGAGTACTTGTCCTGCACCTGGCGGTCGAGCTCGACGAACTCGGCGCCGTCGAGGCCGCCCTCGAACAGCTCGTCGCTGTCGGCGGCGAGTCGCGAGTCGGCCAGCAACTCGCGGATGTGGCGCGCGCTGGTCACCATGCCCGGGTGGGGCTTGGCGTCGTCGAACAGGAACGCGTTGAAGTGGCCGCGGTTGCCGAGCATCGCCTCCGAGGCCATCGCGGTCATCAGGTCGGCGAGGTCGGCGAGCTCCGCCGCCGCGCCGACCGCCATGCACGCGAATGCGCTCATGAACGATGTGCCGTTGGTCAGCGCCAGCCCTTCCTTGGCCTCGAGCATGAACGGCTCGAAGCCGAGCTCGGCGAGCACGCCGGAGGCCTCTTGCTCGGAACCCTCGAACGCCACGCGGCCGTCGCCGGAGAGCATCCGCCCGACATACGACAGCGGCGCGAGGTCGCCGCTCGCCCCGACCGAGCCGCGCTCGGGGATGAACGGCAGCACATCGTTGTTGAGCAGGTCGAGGAGCCGTTCGATCAGCTCGACGCGAACGCCCGAGTTGCCCTTCGACAGGCAGTTCGCGCGCAGCAGCATCGTCACGCGGGCGACCTCGGGCGGGGCGATCGGACCGGTGCCGACGCCCATGAACCGCATGATGTTCTGCTGCAGCCGGGCCGTCTTGCCAGGGGAGATCTGGCGGTGCGCGCTGTCGCCGAAACCGGTCGTAACGCCGTAGATCGGTATCTCTTTGGCGATCAGCTCATCCTTGAGCAGTTTGCTCGCGCTGACGGCCCGGGCAGCAGGCTCGGACAAGTGCACGCTACGACCACGTCGTGAGACCTCGAGTGCGTCGCGGATCGTCAGCGAGGCGCCGTCGAGCTCGAGCACCGTCCGGGTCGGAACCTCGCGTGCCGGAACGGTGATGGCCATCGACGAACTGTCCCGCGGTGATAGGCTCGACGCAACTCACACGCACTCGATCGGCCTTCACATGCAGCTCAGTCGCCCTTTGGACAGCATCGACCGCAAGATTGTTGCGTTGCTGCAGGAAAGCGCGAAGCGGACGTTCGCGGACATCGGCGGCGAGGTCGGCCTCTCGGCCACCGCGGTGAAGCGGCGCGTCGACCGCCTCGAGGGCGACGGGGTGATCATCGGGTACGGCGCCCGGATCAACTGGCGCGCGCTGGGCGAGGCGATCGAATCGCTGATCGAGATCTACTGCGCGGACCGGACCTCGCCCGGGGACGTCGGGCGCTCGCTGGCCCAGGTCGACGAGATCGTCTCGGCGTTCACGGTGTCGGGCGAGGCCGACGCGGTGATCCGCGTCCGGGTGGACAGCATCGACCACCTCGAGCGGCTGGTCGAGCGGCTCCGGCGCGACCCGAACATCGTCAGGACCCGGACGCTGATCGTGCTCTCGACCCTGCTGGACCGTCCATGACGGACACCTTCGCGACGCCGGACATCGCGATCGAGCGTCGCGACGACGGCACGACCATCCTCCGCTCGCGCCATGGCGCCCCGGACCCGGAGCCGTCGATCACAGCGGTGCTGCGCACGAGGGCGGCGGAGCATCCGGATCGACCGCTGGCGGCGCAGCGGGACAAGGACGATCGCTGGGTCACCCTCACCTACGGGGAGGCCAAGCAACGCAGCGACGCGCTCGCCCAGAGGTTCGCCGAGCTGGGGCTCGGCCCGGAGAAGCCGGTCATGATCCTGTCGGGCAACTCGCTCGAGCATCTACTGGTCAGCCTTGCCGCCTACGCCGCCCGCGCGCCGGCGATGCCGATCAGCGTCGCCTATTCGCTGATGAGCGCCGACCACGCCCGGATCCGGGCGATCGCGGAGCTGACCGAGCCGGGGCTGGTGTTCGCGGCCGACGCCGGACCGTTCGGGCCGGCTCTCGACGCCCTGGCGGCGCAGGTCCCGACCGCCCTCGTCGGCACGGGCGACCGCGCAGGCTCGCTGCGCCTGAACCAGGCCGCCGCCCGCGACGGCAGCCCGCTCGATGGCGACCCCGGTCCGGACGCGATCGCCAAACTCCTATTCACATCAGGATCGACCGGCATCCCGAAGGGGGTCATCAACACCCACCGGATGCTGTGTTCGAACCAGGCGATGATCGGGACCGCGTGGCCGTTTCTCGCCGAGGAGCCGCCCGTGCTCGTCGACTGGCTCCCGTGGAGCCACACGTTCGGCGGCAACCACAACCTGAACCTGGCGCTGTTCAACGGCGGCACGATCTACATCGACGACGGCCGCCCCGCGCCGCCGCTGTTCCCGCGGACGCTGGCGGCGCTGAACGACGTCCCGCCGACGCTGTACTTCAACGTCCCGGCCGGGTACGCGCTGCTCGCCCCCGCGCTCGAGCACGACCCCGCTTTGGCGCGGCGGTTCTTCTCGCGCCTCAGGTTCATGTTCTATGCCGCGGCCGCGCTACCGGAGACTTTGGCCGCGCGCCTGCGGGCGCTCGCGAGCGCGCATGCCGACCACGACGTGCCGCTGACCTCGAGCTGGGGCACGACCGAGACCTCCCCGGCCGCGACGACCGCGCACTTCCCCGACCTGCCGACCGGCTGCATCGGCGTCCCGTACCCGGGCGTGACGGTAAAGCTCGCGCCGGTCCAGGACAAGCTCGAGATCCGCGTGCGCGGCGCCAACGTCACCCCCGGCTACTACCGCGACCCCGAGCTGACCGCGGCCACGTTCGACGAGGAGGGCTTCTACCGTTCCGGCGACGCGGTCAAGATGATCGACGAGCACGACCCGAACCGGGGCATGGTGTTCGACGGGCGGATCGCCGAGAACTTCAAGCTGCTGACCGGGACGTGGGTCGCGGCAGGCACGCTCCGGACGCGCCTGCTCAGCGCCGCCGGCGTCCTCAGCGACGCCGTGATCTGCGGCCACGACGCGGCGTACGTGGCGGCGCTGGCCTGGGTCAACCCGGCGGAGGCGCGGGACCTCGGCGGGGCCGAGCTCCGCAGGCACCTGGCGGAGGCCCTGGCCCGCCTCAACGAGGGCGCGGGCTCGGCCTCGCGGGTCGAGCGCCTACTGCTGCTCGAGCAACCACCGAGCCTCGACGCCGGCGAGATCACCGACAAGGGCTACCTGAACCAGCGGCGGTGCCTCGAGACCCGCGCCGGGGAAGTCGTCCGCCTGTACGCAGACCCCCCTGGCCCGGAGGTGATCACGCCGGCGGGCGAGCCCCCGGCGGCGCCGGCCTGACCGCGATCGTCACCTCGACGAGCGCGCACAGCTTCTCGGCCTCGTCGCGGAACTCGTGACCCCACGTCCACTCGCGCTCGTCGTGGCCGCGCAGCTTGGCCGTGACGTCGACGGTCCCGCCGGTGATCGGGCGCAGGAAGCTCGCGTAGTTGTTGAGGCCCGAGCCGACGTAGCCGTCCTTCCACACCGCGTTGACGGTGGCGATCGACGCGACGGTCTCCGCCACCGCACAGTAGATGCCGCCGTGCATCAGCCCGAGCGGCTGCTTGAGGTTCTCGCGGACCTCGAAGCGGACATGCGCGGACTCGAGCGTGAGGTCGAGCCACTCGAGCCCGAGGAAGCCCTCGAACGTGCGGTCGAGCGGGATGACGGGCGACGGCAGCGTCGCCCGATCCCACGGCGCCTCGGGCTCGGTGCTCACGACGCCCCGAGCACGACGGACTTCGTCTCGGTGTAGTAGTCGAACGCCTCGATCCCGTGCTCCTTGCCGTAGCCGCTGGACTTCCAGCCACCGAACGGGAGCTCGTCGTAGACCTTCGTGCGCGAGTTGATCCAGGTGTAGCCGGCCTCGATGCGCGTGGCGGCTTCGCGGGCTCTTTGCAGGTCTCGGGTCCAGACCGAGGAACCGAGGCCGAACGGGGACGCGTTCGCGCGGTCGATCGCCTCGTCGAGGTCATTCACGCGCCAGATCGGCAGCGCGGGCCCGAACACCTCCTCGGTCGCCATCGGCGAGTCGTGCGGCGGGTCGGCGACGATCGTCGGCTCGTAGAAGAAGCCGTCGGCGAGGTCGGGGTCGTCGGGTGGTCCGCCGCCGGCCAGAAGCTCGCCGCCGCCGCCTTTCAGCGTGCTCGACACCTGGGTGGCCATCTCCTCGCGACCGCCGGCGGTGTGCATCGGGCCCATCTGCGTGCCCTTGACGTCGCCGCGGCCGACCTTCAGCCGCTTGGCCTTCTCGACGATCGCGGCGATGACCTCGTCGGCGACCGACTCGAACACGTACACGCGCTTGATCGCCAGGCACGCCTGGCCGCAGTTGTAGAAGCGGCCCATGCTCGCGGCGCTGGCGGCGGCGGCCAGGTCGGCGTCGTCGCAGATGATCATCGGGTCCGAGCCGCCGAGCTCGAGCGTGATGCGCTTGGTCCCGCGCGCGGCGAGCGCCATGATCCGCTCGCCGACCGGCGTCGAGCCCGGTGAACGCGATCTTCCGGGTCAGTGGGTGAGTCACGAGTGCCTCGCCCGCTTCCGAGCCGCTGGCCGGTGACCACGTTGAAGACGCCCTCGGGCAGCCCGCCCTCGGCCAGCAGCTCGGCGAACCGGAGCGTGGTCAGCGGCGTCGTCGCCGCCGGCTTGGCCACCACCGTGTTGCCCGCCACCAGCGCCGGCGCGAGCTTGTTGCAGAGCAGCGTGGTCGGGAAGTTCCACGGCACGATCGCGCCGACGACGCCGAGCGGGCGGCGCAGCACGAACCCGTCGACGCCCGGATCGAGGTTCGGCGTGTGGGCGCCGCGGAGCGCCTTCGACAGGCCGACGTAGTGCATCAGCGTGTCGACCGCCTTGGTGATCTCGATCCTCGAGTCGCGGAGCGTCTTGCCCTGCTCGCGCGTCAGCAGCGGGATCAGCTCGTCGATGTGCTCCTCGACGTGGTGCGCGGCGCGCCCGAGGATCTCGCCGCGCTTGGACACCGCGAGCTTCGACCATTCGCGGAACGCGTCCGCCGCTGCGTTCACCGCGGCGTCGACGTCGGCGGCGGTCGCGGCTGCCACCTCGGTGAACGGCCGGCCGTCCGCGGGGTTGACGACATCGAGCGGGTCGCCGGCGTTGCGATGCTCGGCACCCGCGATGAACGAGCCGGGGTGAGTGGTCAGCGTGCTCATGCGCCGACGAACTCCGGCTGGCGCTTCTCGACGAACGCGTGCAGCCCCTCGTCGGCGTCCTTGGACTTGAACAGCTGCTCCATCAGCTCGGCCTCGAGCGCGAGCCCGTTGGCGAGCGGGAGCTCGCCGCCGACGTGGACGCACCGCTTGATCGCGGCGATCGCCAGCGCGGGCCCGGAGGCGAGCTTGGCCGCGTACTCGCGGACCTGCGCCTCGGCGCCGTCCGCGTCGTACACCGCCGCCACCAGCCCCATCTCGCGCGCCTCCTCGGCGGTATAGGTGCGGCCGGTGATCAGCAGCTCGAGCGCCCGGCTCGGGCCGATGAGCCGCGTGAGCCGCTGGGTTCCGCCGTTGCCGGGGAGCAGCCCGAGCGTGACCTCGGGCAGACCCAGCCGGTAGGAGCCGGCGGCGGCCAGGCGGATGTCGCAGGCCAGCGTGACCTCGAGCCCGCCGCCGAGGGCGTGACCGGCGATGTACGCGATGAACACCTGCGGCGCGGCCGCCATCCGCCCGAACGCGGCCTGGCTGACCTTGATCATCTCCATGTTCGAGCCGACGTCGCCCTCGAGGAACTTCTTGATGTCGGCGCCGGCGGAGAAGAACTTGGGGTTTCCGCTCTGAACGATGACCACGCGGGTGGCTGCCGACGACGGCCTGATCGACCGCCTCGGAGAACTCGCTCATGAACTCCAGGTCGTACGAGTTGGCCGGCGGCTTGTCGAGCGTGATGAAGCCGATCGGCCCTTCTTCGGTGAACGTGACAGCCATTTACGCGAGACCTCCCACGACCACGGACTTGATCTCGACGTACGAGTCGAGCGACTCGATCCCGTGCTCCTTGCCGTACCCCGACGCCTTGACCCCACCGAACGGAAGCTCGTCGTAGCCGTAGTGGATCTGGTTGACCCAGGTCATGCCCGACTCGATCTCCTGCGCGGCCCGGTGGATCAGGCGGGCGTCGTGCGTCCAGATGCTCGACCCGAGGCCGTATGGCGTGTCGTTCGCCCGCGTGATCGCGTCGTCGAAGTCGGTGAACCTCGAGACTGGGAGGACCGGCCCGAACACTTCTTCGTGCATGAGGCGTGATGCTTCGGACGGCTCGGCGATCACCGCGGGCTCGAGGAAGAAGCCCTTGCTCTGGCCGGTCGTTCCGCCACCGATGAGCAGCTCGCCACCCTTGGCGACGCCGTCCTCGATCTGCTCGAGCAGCTCGTCGCGTCCTTGTCGTGTGTGGATCGGACCCATGCGCAGCTTGGGCTTCTCGGCTTTTACGGTCCCGTCACCCGGCTCGTAGCGGCCGACCCGTTCGACGAGCTGGGAGACGAAGCCGTCGTAGACCGAGTCGTGGACGAACACGCGCTTGCACCCCAGGCATGCCTGGCCGGCGTTCCAGTAGCGCCCGATGATCACGGCCTTGACCGCCGCATCGACATCGGCGTCGGCGCAGATGATCACGGGGTCAGAGCCGCCGAGCTCGAGCGTGAGGCGCTTGAGGTCGGGGGCGGCCAGCGTCGCCACGTGGCGACCGACCGCGGTCGAGCCGGTGAACGCGATGCGCCGGACGTCGGGGTGGCTCACGAGCGCGTCACCGATGTCTTTGCCCCGTCCGGTGACCACGTTCAGGACGCCATCGGGGACGCCGGCCTCGCTGAACAGCCTCGCCACTTGCAGCGTCGCCAGCGGGGTCGTCGCCGCGGGCTTGGCCACGACCGTGTTTCCGCTTGCCAGCGCGGGAGCGACCTTCGTCCCGAGCAGCGTCAGCGGGAAGTTGTACGGCGTGATCGCCGCGCACACGCCCATCGGGCGACGGATCACCATCCCGTAGGCCGGCCCGAGCGTTGACGGCAGGTCCTGGTAGGCGCCGCGCACCTTCGTGGCCGCCTCGGCGTAGAAGTGCACTCCGTGCGCGAGGTGGGTCACCTCGCCCATCGCCTCCGCGATCGGCTTGCCCTGCTCGGAGGTCAGCGTCGCCGCGAGCTCCTTGGCGTTGGCTTGTATGAGCTCCGCTGCCTTGGTCAGGATCGCGGCGCGCTTTTCGACGTCGGTCTTGGACCATTCGGCGAACGCGCGCTTCGCGGTCGCCACCGCGAGCTCGACGTCCTCGGGCGACCCGGCCGGGACGCTGTCCACGACCTCCTCGGTGGCCGGGTTGACCACCTCGAGCTCCTCGTGAGCGGCGGCCTGTCGCCACTCACCTCCGATCAGCATCTCGGGCACGGTGCCTCCTGTGTCAGTTTCAGGTGACGCGCTCGTCCTCGACGAGGCGAACGCGACTCGTTCGCAAATAATGCTCGCGCAGCTCTTGGTAGTGCCCCGCGGCCGACTCGGTCCAGGCGAGCGCCGAACCGGACAGCTCCTTCTTCACGATGCGCGAGGGCACGCCCGCGGCGAGGACGCCGGCGGGGATCTTGGTGCGCTCGGATACGACCGCGCCGGCGGCGACCAGCGCGCCGGCTCCGACGTGCACGTGCTGGAGGATGATCGAGCCCATCCCGATCAGCGCGCGGTCGTCGACCGTGCAGCCCTCGAGCAGCGCGCCGTGGCCGACGACCACGTCGGCGCCGATCACCGTCGGCAGGTCGTCGGCGCAGTGGATGACCGCGTTGTCCTGGATCGAGCAGCCGGCGCCGATCTCGATGTGCGAGTTCCTGGCGTCCCCGCGCAGCACGGTCCCGAACCAGATGTTGCACCGATCGCCGACGCGGACGTCGCCGACCAGGACCGCCGTCGGGGCCAGGTAAACGCCCTCGCCGATCGTCGGCGCAACGCCGTCGAGCTCAACGATCGTGGCCACTTGACCTCACTGTCGAGAGACTATACGATTGCGGGCGTTAGTCAAGTGTCACACATTGCTCCCGAAGATATCGCGTGTTGGACTGAAGAGGAGGTGCAGCAGCACCTGGCCGCCGGCAAGCTGGTGGAGGGGCTGCAGCACATGTCCCCGCGTTACCTGGAGGGGATCCGGCGGATTCTCACGGTGTCGGCCGACACCGAGTTCGTCAGCGCCCCCGCCTACCTGCGAGCGGCGCAGCATGCTCCTGCTTTGAACAACTTCGGGTCCGCGATGTCGATCATCCAGGACGAGCTCGCGCACGCCCACATCGGCTACCGGCTGCTCGGCGACCTCGGCGTCGACATGGACGAGCTGATCTACGAGCGCCCCGCGCGTTCGTTCAAGTACCCATACGCGTTCGACGTGCCGCTGAACTCCTGGGTCGAGCTGGTGTGCGCCAACGCGCTGTACGACCAGGCCGGGTTCGTGCTGTTGTCGGACGTCTACCAGTCGAGCACGTTCGGGCCCTGGAAGCGGGCGCTGGCCAAGGTCGACAAGGAGGAGACGTTCCACCTGCGCCACGGCCGAACGTGGCTTACGGAAGCTGGTTCGTGATCCTGCCGGAAAGGCGGAGGTCCAGGCGGCGATCGACTGGATGTTCATCCTGACGCTCGAGTGGTTCGGGTTGCCTGACTCGTTGAAGCAGCACTCGGAGCAGCTCGACTACGGGTTCAAGGGCAAGTCGAACGATCAACTCCGGCAGTGGTGGATGTCCGAGGTGGTGCCTTTTATGGATGAGATCGGCATCCGAGTGCCGGCCCATTTCGCCATCGAGCGGGATGCTTACGTGATCGACTGCCCGTTCCCCGCGGCGTTCGACGAGGAGAAGCGCTCGTGGTTGTTGGAGGACGGCGCGATCTCGTGGGATGACGTGCGGGCGCGGTGGCGCGCGCGGGGGCCGATGAACGACGACTACGTGCGGACCTTGCAGCGGGGCTATCAGACGACCTCGCTGCGGCGGGCATCGTGAGCGCGTCGGTCGAGGCCCGACTCTGGGAAGCCTTGCGGGGCGTTGAGGACCCGGAGATTCCGGTCTCCGTCGTCGGCATGGGGCTGATCGTGTCGCTGTCATACGTTGCGGACGACGCGGCGGGCCGATCTCCAGATCACCTACACCACGATGGGCTGTCCGGCGATGGACTTCATCCAGGACGACATCCGCTCGGCGCTGCTTGCGGATCCCGATGTGGATGCGGTCGAGATTGAGGTCGTGTGGGATCCGGTCTGGACGAAGGCCCGGCTGCGGGACGACGCCCGCGCGAAGATGCGTTCGCTGGGGATCGCGGTATGAGCCGGGCGGGTGAAACCGTGTGGGAAGTGTTTGCCCGCAAGGAGTACGCCGAGCCGCTGCACCACGTCGGGAACGGTGACCGAGGGCGACGAGGACCTGGCGGTGGTCTCGGCGCGCGCGATCTACGACGAGCAGCCGTGGATCGAGATGATCATCGTGCCGCGGGTTGCGATCCGTGAGGCGATCCGGGCATGAACGCGGTTCCGGGCGCCGCGGTCGACTCCGGAACCGCCACCATGATCTCGTTGATCGGGTCGCTCGCCGACAACAAGAGCGCGCTCGGGCGCCGGTACGGCGAGTGGGCGGTGAGCGCGCCGACGATCGAGTCGGCGGTGGCCGCCGCGGCGATGGCCCAGGACGAGCTCGGTCACGCCCGCTCGACCTACCCGGTGCTGGCCAAGCTCGGGGTCGAGCGATCGGATTCCGGTCTGGACACGGGTCATCCTCTGCCTGTGATCTCGGCCGAGTTGCCCGATTGGGCATCGGTGATCGCGGCGAACCTGGTCGTCGACGGCGTCCTGACGACCTTCGTCGCTAGCGCGCGGGACAGCTCGATCGAGCCACTCGCTCAGCGCGCCCGCAAGATCCTCCAGGAGGAGGGCGCGCACCGGGTGCACGCGGAGGCGTGGGCTCGGCGGATCGTGGCGGCCGGCGGCGAGGACCTGCGCCTGCTCGTGCAGCGAATCGACGAGATGTGGGCGCAGGCGGCGCGTTGGCCTGGCCCTGACTCCGACCCGGGTTACGGCGAGGCGATCGCGGCCGGGATGGTCGATTCGGGTCCGGCGGCGATCCGGCGCCGGGTACGCGACTGGCTCGGCGCCCCAGGTCGCCGGGGTGTCGTTGGACGAACCCACCGACTGGTCGGATTGGGACGCCCAGTACCGCCGATGACCTGCCCGTTCTGCGAGTCGCCGGATGTTGAGCTCGTGTCGCCCTGGGGCGGGCAGATCATCACGAGCCAGATGCGCTGCCGGGCCTGCAACACGTACTTCGAGGCGATTCGGGACGAGTTCGACGGCGTCCCGGACGAGTCCGAGGCGACCCCTTCATGGATGACCAGCTCCGCAGACGATCGGTAGGCGCGCCGGCGGCACGGTCGCTGCTGCTGACGATCCTCGGCGAGTACGTGCTGCCGCTCGGCGAGCCGGTGTGGCAGGAGACGCTCGTCGGCGCGCTCGTGTCGGTCGGCTACTCGCAGCAGGCCGCCCGCCAGGCGCTGGCGCGGAGCGTGCGCGACGGCTGGCTCGAGACTACGCGGCACGGCCGGCGGGCGCGGGTGGCGTTGAGTTCTGGCACGGCCGATCTGCTTCGGACCGGGGCCTCGCGGATCTACTCGTTTGGTTCGCCCCGGCAGTGGGACGGACAGTGGCTCGTGCTGGTGCTGCGCGTCCCCGAGGAGCGGCGAGAGGTCCGCCACCAGCTCCGGACCCGCCTCGCGTGGGCGGGGCTCGGCTCGATGGGCGCCGGCGTGTGGCTGACGCCCCACGTCGAGCGCGAGGCCGAGCTCGGCGAGATCATCCGCGAGGCGCCGGCCGCCGAGGCCACGTCATTCGTGGCTTCGCTCGGCGCCCTCGGGGGCGCTCCTGCGGCCGTTGCCGCGACCGCCTGGGATCTCGACTCGGTGCGGAGCGCGTACGAGGCGTTCATCGAGGATTTCTTGGGGATTCGGCCCTCGGGTGGCGAGGCGTCCTTCCGCATGCAGACGCTGCTCGTCCACGCGTGGCGGAAGTTCCCGTTCCTCGACCCGGACCTGCCCGCCGAGCTGTTGCCGGACGGGTGGCCGCGCCGGCGGGCGTTCGAGCTGTTCGCGGGGTGCCACGCGCGGTGGCAGGGCGCGGCCCGGTCGTATTTCGAAGAGCTCGAGGCCGGCCGCACCGCCGAAGCCGCGTAGGCCCCGCCCGGGCGCCGCGCCCTGACCCGACGCTTGGCGGATAACTCGCACTATTTCCGAGTTATCCGCCAAGCGGTCGCCGGCCGCGGCCATGCGGCCCGCGCGGCCCCGAGCCCGCGGCCCCCGCGACCCCGCCACCCCGCCCACCCCGCGACCCCGCCACCCCGCGCACCCCCGCGACCCCCGCGACCCCCGCGACCCCCGCGACCAGCGTTTGGGAAGAAACCCCGTCTATTCCGAAGTTTCTTCCCAAACGGTTGTGAATATCCGGAGATGAACCGAAAGTTTTCGTTTTCGGCTCGGGGGTCGTGGGAAAGCCACTATCGCCCTTCCATAACCACCGGCGCGTGAGAACAGCAGCATCACTCAGACGCGGACGGCGATAGGCAGCGCCGGCAACCCCCGCCGGCAGTTGGCAAAAACACAAACGTGGGTGCAATGCCCCGTCACAGTTCCAGGAGGCGGAACGATGAGCAAGCGTCAGCGTCGTCGCGTCAACGAACGCCGCACTTTGCACACGCGGTACTCGAAAACTCGAGCGGTCGTGCCCCTGGCTCTGGCGGCGGTGGCCGCCCCGGCCGTTGCGGCACCCGCGGCACAGGCCGCGCCCCGAGCCCGGCACCACGAGGAGTCGGTCCTCGGCGGCATCGCCGGGCACACATCGCGCCGGCCTTTCGTACGAGCGCCTCAGCGGCCGCAAGTCGACCATCGACGACGTGGTCGCGCGCGCGGAGACCCGTCTCCGTCGCAACCATCAGGCCGCGATCCGTGCGGTCTCGGACGGCACCGTCACGAGTGGCGCAACCGCCCCGGGCCGTATCGCGCATCGCCCCCATCACCCGTCGTCCGCCGAGCCGCTGTCGCTGTCGATCTTCGCGCCGGTCGCCGCCCCAATGGCGGTCGCCACCCCGGCTCCAACGTACGCGCCGGCGCCCGCCTCCGCTCCTGCCCCCGCCGCGCCTGCTCCTCAGCCACCCCTGCGCCAGCCGCTCCGGCACCCGCAGCCGCCCCAGCCCCGGCCGCCACCGCGCCAACACCCGCAGCCACGCCTGCCCCGGTCGCCGCCCCCGTCCCTGTTGCCGCCCCTGCCCCCGCTGGCACACCTGCGCCCGCCGCGCCCGCCCCCGCTGACCCGGGCACCACCGCGCCGGCTGTCCCCGCGATCCCCATGGGCCCGGAGGCCGGCAGCGCAATCGCGCCGACCCCAGCGGTTCCGGCGGTACCCGCCGGCCCGGTGGCCGGCAGTGCGATCGCGCCGGCGCCCGCACCGACCCCGGTCGCACCGGCGCCGGCACCGGTGACCCCGGACACGTCGGCCGCGCCCGAACTGCCCGCCGCCGGAAGCGCGATCGCGCCTGCGCCTGCGCCGGCGCCGGTGACGCCAGACACCTCGGCCGCCCCCCTGATGCCGGCCGCCGGCACCGCGATCGCACCCGCGCCCGCCAGCCCGGACACCGCAGCCGCGGCGGCGGCACCGACCGCCAGCCCGCAGGACCAGATCGGCCCGCCGGCGCCACCGGTCAACCCCGACGCGCCGCCGATGGTGCCGAATCCACCTGCTCCGGGCAGCGCGACGACTGGAACCGGCGGCTTCCAGGTCGGCGCCAGCTACTACGACGGGGTCGGCGGCGGCGCGACTCTGGTGTTCACGCCCCAGGGCGCGTACCTCGTGCCAGAGGTTGGCATCGGATTCGGTCCGTCCGTCTCGGCCAACGCGGGCTCGAACGTCAACGTCCCGAACGCGCCGCAGCTGCAGCTCGGCTTCACCGGCGGCGATCAGATCGGGCCCGTCGGCTACCGGGGCTCGGGCAGCGTGACCGTCCCGCTGAACGACCCCAGCCTCCAGAACACGAACGTCGGCGGCAACTTCGGCTTCAACGCGCCGGGCGTAGTCACCAACATCCCGGGAACGAACGTCCCGCTGACCAACATCCGGGTCTCGGGCAACTACAGCCCGGCGGCGGGCGCCACCGGCGGCCTGCAGTATTCGGGCACGAACCAGTTGTTCGACGTCGGTGATCAGGTGAAGCTGGCCATCCGCGTCCCGATCCCGCTGCCCAGCGGAGTCCAGACATTGCCGCCGGACCAGAACGGCGTGTCCGACGTGATCATCCCGACCGGTGCCGAGGGGCCGCCGGCGATGACCGCCACACGCGACGTCTCGAACCTCGGGTATCCCGACGGCAACGGCAACACGGTGACCGTCAACCCCGACGGCTCGTTCACGGTTCACACGCCGACCAGTGATGTCACGACGTTCGGTCCCTACTACCTGTCGCAGAACGGCCTCGACTCGAGCCAGGGTGGCACGCTGACGCACACGCTGATCGACCCCAGCGGTCAGCGGGCCAACCAGTACACGTTCCAGGGCAACAACGGCAGCAGCGTCGGCCAGGACTCGTCGGGCACGTTGAGCCAGACGATGCCGGACGGCTCCACGATCAAGCAGACCAGCGCCGGCGTGGTCACGCAGACCAACCCGGACGGGTCGACGGTGACCTATGACCCGAGCACGGGCACGATCGCCACGAGCGACGGCCACTTCTTCGGCACCACGACGACGTTCAATTCCGACGGATCGGTGAGTCAGATCAGCCCGAGCGGCTCGACGGTGTGGGACTCGTCCGGCAACGGCCAGAGCTTCATCTCCTCCGATGGGTTCGGTCTCCCGGTGCCGGCGGGACCGGCGCCGACCGCGCCGGCGATCCCGCCGTCGATCTCGATGCCGCACGACCCGAACGCCCCGGCGCCGGCGACGAACAACCAGTCGTCGAACACGGACAACAACACCACGGACGCCAGCACAAGCACACCCGCGGCGCCCGCACCCACGGACACCGCCCCGGCGCCCGCGCCGACGGACACGACTCCGGCACCAGCGCCCACAGACACGACCCCGGCACCAGCGCCCACAGACACGACCCCGGCACCAGCGCCCACAGACACGACCCCGGCACCGGTTGACACAGCGCCGGCACCGATCGACACAACCCCGGCGCCCATCGACACAACCCCGGCGCCGGCCCCGGTCGACACAACCCCGGCGCCCATCGACACCACGCCGATCGACCCCATCGACACAACCCCGATCGACCCCATCGACACAACCCCGATCGACCCCATCGACACAACGCCGATCGACCCCATCGACACCACCCCGATCGACCCGATCGACACGACGCCGGCACCGATTGACCCGGTCGACACCACCCCGGCCCCCGATCCGATCGACAGCGGCTCCCTGGACGACAGCGGCTCGACTCGACAGCGGCTCGCTCGACTCCGGGTCGCTGGACAGCGGCGGATTCGACGGTGGCGACGCCGGTGGCGGTGACGGCGGCGGCGACTGACCCGATTCCCACATGACACCCGGCGCCGGGCGGCCCACCCACGTCCGTCGCCGGGCACGTCATCGCGGGCGGTACGCTCGGCCCCACCGGTGCCGCCCACGACGATCACGCTCGCGACCGGGGCGCTCGAGCTTCTCGATCTCCCCGGTGACCCCGACGAGCCACCGCTTGTGCTCCTGCACGAGGGCCTCGGCTCGGTCGGGTTGTGGCGGGGGTTTCCGGAGCGGCTCGCGGACGCCACCGGCCGGCGCACGGTCGCCTTCTCGCGGTTCGGCCACGGCCAGTCGGACCCGCCGCCGAAGCCTCGGACACCGTCGTTCATGCACGAGGAGGCCCGCGAGGTGTTGCCGGCGCTGCTCGCGGAGCTCGAGATCGAGGACCCGGTGCTCGTCGGCCACAGCGATGGCGCCTCGATCGCGCTGATCTATGCCGCCGAGCACGAGGTCAGCGCGGTGGTGGCGATCGCCCCGCATGTGTTCGTCGAGGACATGTGCCTCCGCGAGATCCGTCGCGCCCGCGGCACCTATGAAGCCGCCGACCTGCGCGAGCGGATGGCCCGCCACCACCGCGACCCGGACGCGGCGTTCTTCGGCTGGAACGACGTGTGGCTCGACCCGGCGTTCCCGGAGTGGAGCATCACCGACCTCATCGCGGGCATCTCCTGCCCCCTGCTCCTGATCCAGGGAGAGCGCGACCAGTACGGCACCATGGCGCAGCTCGACGCGATCGAGCAGCGCGCGGCAGGCACGGTGCGCCGGGTCCATCTCGACTGCGACCATTCCCCTCCGACCGAGCTCCCCGGCGAGACTGTCGCCGCGATTGCGCAGTTCGTGCACGACCTCGACACCCAGGAGATCCGCATCAGAGAAGAGCCATACGACGCCCCCGCGGCGAAAGTCCTCGTCCCCGAGTACGTCGCCGAGATCCGCGCGATGTATCCGGAATGGACGCCCGACGTTCCCCCTCGGCTGACGCCCGAGGACGTCGAGCCGCCGGCGGGCCGCTGGGTCGTCGCGTACCGCCGCGGCAACCCGGTCGGGTGCGCGGCGCTCAAGCGCCTCGGCAACCACACGGCCGAAATAAAGCGCGTCTATGTCGCGCCCGAGGCGCGCGGGACCGGTGTCGCCCGAGCGATCCTCGCGCGGCTCGAACGGATCGCCCAAGACGTCGGCTACACCACGCTTCGCATGGATACAGGCGCCCGGCAGCCCGCCTCGGCGGCGCTGTTCAGCTCGTGCGGCTACGAGCAGATCGCGGACTACAACGGCAACCCGGTGGCGGCCTACTGGTTCGAGAAGCGGCTCGGATGACCTCGACACCCGAGCATCGAGTCACGATCAGGATCGCCGCCCAGCGCGACGCGGTGGCGATCGCTCCGCTTCTCGGCCAGCTCGGGTACCCGACCCATGCCGACGAGGTCGGCGGTCGGCTCGAGCGGTTGACCGAGCACCCCGACGTGCACGTGCTCGTCGCCGAGCTGGACAGCAGGGTCGTCGGGGTCGCCGCCTACCAGCTCATCGACCTGCTCGAGCGACCCGATCCGCAGTGCCGGATCACCACGCTGGTGGTCGACCATCGCTATCGGCGCCGCGGCGTGGCCTATGCGCTGATCCACACGATCGAGGAGTCAGCTCTCGAGGAAGGCTGCTTCCGGCTCGAGGCGACCACCCGGCCCGACCGCGACGACGCGCTGGCGTTCTACCGCGCCGCCGGCTTCGACGAGCGTCCCCGCCGGCTCACCAAGGAGCTGCCGGACCGAGCATCGCCCGCAGATCTCTGACTAAAATCAGAGAATGTCCACCGCGGCCAAGGCCAAGGCCGGAGCCGGGACCGACGCCAGGAGCCGAGCCGGGGCCGACGCGAAGAGCGGAGCCGACGCGGCCCTCGTCGATCAGGTCCGGAGCTTCAATCGGATCGTCACCCAGCGCGCCGGCGCGCTCGACGATCGGTATCTCGGCCGCAACCGGCCGCTCGGCCAGGATCGGGTCCTGTGGGAGATCGGAACCGAGGGCTGTGAGGTGCGCGCACTCAGGTCGCGGCTCGGGCTCGACGCGGGCCATCTCAGCCGGCTGCTCCGCGCACTCGAGGACGAAAGCCTCGTCCAAACAGCACCGAGCCCCGCCGATGGACGCGTTCGCGTCGCCCGGCTCACGCCCAACGGGGAGTCCGAGCGCGCCCTACTCGACCGCCGCAGCGACGAGCTGGCGGAGTCGATCCTGGCGCCGCTCGACCCCACCCAGCGCAACGAGCTCGTCGCGGCGATGCGGACGGTGAAGCGGCTGCTGACCGGCGCGACGATCGAGATCCGCCCCGCCGACGCGGCCGGGCCGGACGCCAGGAGCTGCGTCCGGGCCTACTTCGCCGAGCTCGACCGCCGCTCCCCGACCGGATTTGACGTTGCCGCGGGCATCTCGGCCGAGCCACACGAGGTCACCCCGCCCGCGGGCCTGTTCCTGGTCGCCTACGTGCAGGGCGAGCCCGTGGGGTGCGGCGCGGTCAAGCACCATGCCGGCGCGCCGTCGGAGATCAAGCGGATGTGGGTGGCGGAGTCGACGCGCGGTCTGGGGATCGCCCGGCGCCTGCTGGCCGAGCTCGAGTCAGACGCGGTCCGCAGCCGCGCGTCGGTGGCGCGGCTCGAGACGAACCGCGCCCTTGTCGAGGCGATCGAGCTTTACCGGTCGGCCGGCTACGCCGAGGTGCCCGCGTTCAACGACGAGCCGTTCGCCCATCACTGGTTCGAGAAGCGCCTCCGCCCCGCGGCCTAACCACGCGCTCTCTCAGCCGAGCGCCAAGGGTCCGGTCTGTCTCAGCCGAGCGTCAGTGTCTGCGCCCTGTAGTCGATCGTGATCGCCCCGAACTTGGACAGCACATCCGAGCCCAGCAGTCCGAAGGCGTGATTGCCGGTTCCGGCGATCGTCGTGCTGTCGACGTTGATCGACGGTAGTGCGACTCCACCGATGCTCCAGTGCGATACGTGCACTTTGCGCCCGCTCGCACACGCGGCGACGCCACAGAACTTCTTCGGCTTGCCGACCAGCTTCAGGTGCAGCTTGCGGACGATGACCGGGTTGAGCACCGACTTCGTAGCCCCGGTGTCGATCAGGAACGGGAACGCGCGGCCGTGGATGATCACCTTCGCGGCGACCGCGACGGAGCCATCCGGCGCCTTGACGACGATGACATGGACCACCGAGGCGGCATGGCCTTCGACGGGGTTCGCAGAGGCCACCCCGCCGGCGGCACAGAACATCGCACCGACCAGGCTGGCAATAACGATGAAACGACGCAACGACGTACCTCCCCTTCAGTTGCACACTCGAGACAGTCCGGTCTCGCTTCAGATACTGCCTCAAAGGTACGCGCCGACGCGCCGGTTCGTGCCAAAGTGAGCGCGGTGTACGACGTGCGTCTGACGTTCCTGGGCTCGGGCGACGCCTTCGCCAGTGGTGGGCGCCTGCAGGCCTGCCTGCACCTCGACGGGGGCCCGGAGCCGCTGCTGCTCGACTGCGGCGCGACCGCGCTGGTCGCGCTCAAGCGAGCGGGGATTCGGTCAGCTTCGATCCCGTACGTCGCGCTCAGCCATCTCCACGGCGACCACTTCGCCGGGCTGCCGTGGCTGATCCTCGACGGGCAGTTCTCGGAGCGCACCCGCACGCTCCAGATCGCCGGTCCGCCCGGCACCCAGGAGCGCGTCGAGCGGACGTTCGAAGCGTTGTACCCCGGCGCCACCTCGGTCGACCGGGCGTTCGCCACCACCTACCTCGAGCTGTCGGAGCGGACCGCATGCGAGCTCGGGCCGGCGCGGATCACGCCGTTTGAGGTCCGTCACTCGAGCGGCGCGCCGTGCTACGCGCTCCGGGTCGAGTACGCCGGCAAGGTCATCGCCTACTCGGGCGACACCGAGTGGACCGACGCGCTGATCGACGTCGCCGACGGCGCTGACCTGTTCGTGTGCGAGTGCAACTTCTACGACCTGAAGGCCCCCGGCCATCTCGACTACCTGACGCTCGCCGAGAAGCGACCCCACATCAACTGCGACCGGCTCGTGATCACGCACATGAGCGACCAGATGCTCGCCCGCGCCGGCGACGTGGAGGTCGAGACGGCCACGGACGGCGCGGTGATCTCGCTGTGAAAGCGCTCGTGGCGGTCCTCGCGGCCGCGGCCGCGACCGCTGCCACGGCCGCCGCCGCCGGCACGGCCACCGCCACGGCCGCACATGCAAAGCTCCTCGACGTCGGCCCCGGGCAGCGTTACCACCGGCCGTGCCAAGCGATCGCCGCGGCACGACCCGGGGACCAGATTGACATCGACGCGCGCGGCAATCCATACCGCGGCGACGTGTGCGCCTGGTCGACCAACCACCTGACGATCGTCGGCGTCCACGGTCGCGCCCATGTCGAGGCCGCGGGTCAGAGCAGCCATGGAAAGGCGATCTGGGTGATCGCCGGCGACGACACGACGATCGAGAACGTCGAGTTCTCGGGCGCCCACGTGCCTGACCAGAACGGCGCCGGGATCAGGCAGGAGGGCGCGAACCTCTTGGTCGAGCACTGCTACTTCCACGACAACCAGGAGGGGATCCTCGCCGGCGACAACCCGGCGAGCAGCATCGTGATCGACTCCTCGGTGTTTGCCCGCAACGGCGCCGGCGACGGGTTCTCACACAACATCTACATCAACCACGTCCGCAGCTTCACGCTGCGCTACAGCTACTCGACCGACGCTCGGGTCGGGCATCTGGTCAAGTCGCGCGCGCTGCGCAACTACATCCTGTACGACCGCCTCACCGGAGAGCACAGCACCGACAGCTACGAGCTCGACCTCCCGAACGGCGGCCTCTCGTACGTGATCGGCACGGTCATCCAGCAGGGTGCCGCCACGCAGAACCCGAACATGCTCGCCTACGGCGAGGAGGGCGACCTGAACCCGGATTCGCGGCTGTATGCCGTCAACGACACGTTCGTCAACGACCTGCATCGTGGCGACGCGATCTTCGTTGGGCCACAAGTCACCGCGCCGGTGTTCGCAGAGAACGACATCAGCACCGGCGGCTCGGCTTTCGTCTCGCAAACCGCCGCGCGATCGAGCCACGACTGCGTCACGACCCATCCCGGCTTCACCCACCCCGCCAGGTACGACTACACGCTCAAGCCGACTTCCCCGTGCCGGCACGTCGGCATTCACCCCGGGTCAGCGAACGGCTTCTCGCTCACCCCCCGGTTCGAGTACGTCCCGATCGCGGGTCACCAGACCCGCACGGACGGCGGCACGATTGCCGGCGCGTTCGGGAGCTGAGATTCGTCCTCTTGAGCTACTCGCAGAACGCGATCAGCGGTATGCCAATCAGAACGACGCGGTGCGTCTTGGTGTCGACTGCGAACTGCAGTTTGCCGCCGCCGTTCTTCGGGATCCGCACGAGCGTGACGCCGAACGTGCCATCCGTTGAGTGATCGACCTTGGCCTTCGGATAGGCGGCCTTGATGCCGGCGATCGTCGCCCCGATGCCGACGCCACGCGCGGTGGCGCCGCCTCGGACGGTGATGTCTGCGACCTTGCGCGGTGACGTCATCGTGAAGTCGACGACGCCCTTCAGTGGCGCCTTCAGCGATGCCGAGCGGGCATCCGGGCCGGCCAGCTCACACCCGTTCTGGATCCCTCCGACGAGGTGCTGCGCTCGGAGCTGGGCGTAGGTCTCGCCGAGCTTGACCTTGCCGACGCCGGCCGGCGTGATTCTTGCGCTCGCGGCGGGCTTTGCGTTCCGAGCCGAGCGGTGGCGTCGGCGGCTGTCGCCGCGATGCCGAGGAGAACCACAAGCACGACGAACTTGAACGCGAACCTCATCGGTAGGTAGCTTACCTACCGACGTCCGCGCGATCGAGCAGTTGCCCGCGAACGATCGCCGCAGCGCGCCGGCGGCTAGCTCTTTTCGAGCAACGCGCGCGCTGACTGCTCGGCGGTCACGACGGTGACGGGCAGCCCGAGCGCTTGCACGCGCGACGGGACGTCACGGTGGAGCCACTTCGACACGCGCTGCGGGAGCGTCGAGACGATTACCTCGTCGACAACGCTGTCCGCCTGCAGCTGTCGGATGGCCTCGACGGGATCGGAGTCGCCGATCGCGGCATCGACGTGCCTCCCGGCCGCCTGCTCGAGCAGCGGCACGGCCAGCTCGACGACCACCTCGGCTTCATCGGTGTCCGGATCCCAATACGGCCTCGGGACCAGCAGCGTCATCCTGCACGGACCGGCTTGCGCCCGCCGCCGCACTTCGTCGAGCAGCCGGGGCGTCGCCGCGGTGCGGTACGCAACGACGAGGACATGTGGCTCTCGGTCGGCCACGACGCCATCGTACCGCCACCGCCGGGCCCGGCAGGACGATCCTGATCGTCGCCGCCCGCTACCGGCCGGTCCAGGTGGGCGCGCGCTTCTGGAGGAACGCGGTCATCCCCTCCTGGGCGTCGGCGGCGAGCGCGTTCTCGGTCATCACGGTCTTGGTGTGTTCGTAGGCGTCGTGCTCGGCCCGGTCGACCTGGTCGTAGAACGCCTGCTTGCCGATCGCCACCGTGTACGAACTCGAGCGAGAGATCGCGTCCACGAGCTCGGCCACGGCGCCGTCCAGCTCGGAAACCGGGACGACGCGGTTGACGAGGCCCCAATCGAGTGCGGTCGCGGCGCCGATCGTTTCGCCGGTCAGCAGCATCTCCATCGCGCGCTTGCGCCCGATCGCTCGCGACACGGGCACCATCGGCGTCGAGCAGAACAGGCCGATCTTGACGCCGGGCGTGCCGAACCGCGCGTCGTCGGTGGCGACCGCCAGGTCGCAGGCGGCAACGAGTTGACAGCCGGCGGCGGTCGCGATCCCGTGGACCTTCGCGATCACCGGCTGAGGCAGGTCGTGAATGGTCTCCATCATCACCGTGCAGACCTCGAACAGGTGCGAGTAGAACGCCTCGTCGCGGTCGATCATCTCGGACAGATCGTGGCCGGCCGAGAACGCCGGGCCGGCGCCCTCGATCACGATCGCCCGCACGGAATCCCGCTCCGAGACGTCGCGCAGCGCCGCGATCAGCTCCTCCATCAGCTCGAGCGAAAGCGCGTTGCGCTTGTCGGGGCGGTTCAGGGTGACGAGCGCCGACGCCTCGTGCAAGGCGACCATCACGTTTCGGTACTCGATCCCGGGCGCCGAGCTCACGCCACCAGCTTACCGCCGCCCCCGGCCCGCGCCCTGAGCAGCGCCCCGGGCCGCCGCCCCGAGCCGCGCCCCGAGCCGGGCACCGGAGACCTAAGGGCGCCGAGCGATGCCCAGGATGTGCGGGATCGGCGGGATCGGCGGCCCGGCCGAGAACTGGAACCGCTCGCACCGCTCGATCACGAAGCCGGCGGCCTCGATCGCGGCGCCGGTATCCCGGGTCAGGCGGCAACCACCGAGCAACCGGGGCCAGAACGTCGCGTCGGCCACGCGCTGGAGCCGAACCGCGGCCGGCCGGCGGGCGATCACGTGCTCGTAGAAGCGAAGCTCGCCTCCGGGCCGGATCACGCGATGAAATTCACCCAGTGCCTGCGCCTGGTCGGGGACCGAGCAGAGCATCAGCGAGGCGACGCCCGCGTCGAACGACTCGTCGTCGGCCGGAAGCCGGCCAGCGACGCCGGCGACGACCTCGATCGCGACGGGCGCGGCGCCGGCGGCCTCGATCGCTGCGGCTCGCATCACCGACTCGGGCTCGACCGCCACCACCCGCTCCACCGTCGTCGGGTAGAACGGGAAGTTCAGGCCGTTGCCCGCGCCGACCTCGATCACCGTTCCCGACAGGCCCGCGACCATCCGCCGCCGATGCGCCTCCTCCTCGGGCAGATTCCGCTTGGAGGTCGCGCGCACGTAGAAGCGCGCGAACAGTGGGTGATTGACCCGGTCGTCTTCCGTCTGGGCGCTCAACTCGCGGCCTGCTTGCGGTACCGGGCCACTGCCAGCGGCGCGAACACGACCGTGATCCCGATCGTCCACGCCACCGCACCCCAGACGTAGTTGCCGGCGGGCAGCCCGAGCCACAGCGACCGGATCGCGTTGATGACGATCGTGAACGGGTTGATCCGGGCGAAGTCCTGGAGGACGGCAGGCATCGTGGCGACCGGGACGAACGCGGAGGAGATGAACGTGAGCGGGAAGATCGCGATGAACCCGACCGAGTTGGCCGACTCGGGCGAGGACGCGATCAGGCCGACGAACGCGAACACCCACGAGAACGCGTAGCCGAACATCAGCAGCAGCACGATTCCGGCCGCGACATGCAGCACGTCGGCGTGAAACTCGAACCCGATGATCACGCCCGTGATCAGCAGGATCACGATCGAGAGGCTGTTCGTCACGACGTCGGAGAAGGTGCGGCCGGCGAGCACGGCCGCCCGCGCCATCGGAAGCGAACGGAAGCGGTCGATCAGGCCCTTGTGGACGTCCTCGTTGAGCCCGAGCGCGGTGACGAACCCGCCGAACGCGATGTTCTGCACGATGATCCCCGGGATCAGGAACTCGACGTAGGCGATGCCCCCCGTATTGATCGCGCCGCCGAACACGTAGCGGAACAGCAACAGGAACATGATCGGCTGCACGGTGAACGCGAGCAGCAGCTCGGGGGCGCGCGGCAGCCGGATCAGGTTGCGCTCGGCGATCACGAGCGTGTCCGAGATCAGCCGTCTCATGCGGCCGCCTCCGCCTCGTCCTCCGCTCGCTCCTCGGCGGCGCGCCCGGTCAAGGTCAGGAACACGTCGTCGAGCGTCGGGCGGCGAAGCGCGAGATCCTCGACGTCGACGCCGGCTTCGCTCAGCCGGTGCACCGCCTCGACGATCGTGCCGTGCCGCTGCCGCACGCTCATCGTGACGAGGCCCCCGTCGCACTTCGGGGGTTCATCGGCCATCGGCGTCAGCGCGCGAACGGCGTCATCGAACGAGGCGCCGTCCTCGAGGGTGACCTCGAGCCGCTCGCCGCCGACGCGGTCCTTGAGCTCATCGGACGTGCCCTCGGCGATGACCAGTCCGTGATCGACGACCGCGATCGTGTCGGCGAGCCGGTCGGCCTCGTCCAGGTACTGGGTGGTGAGCAGCACGGTCGTGCCCTCGTCGGAGACGAGATCCTCGATTACGCCCCACATGCCGAGCCGGCTGCGCGGATCGAGGCCGGTCGTCGGCTCGTCGAGGAACAGCACCGGCGGCTTGGCGACGAGCGCCCCGCCGAGGTCGAGTCGCCGGCGCATGCCGCCCGAGTAGGTCTTGACCGGCCGCTTGGCCGCGTCCTCGAGGTCGAACTCCGCGAGCAGCTCTTTGCCCCGCACGGTCGCCTTCCGCCGGCTCATCCCGTACAGCCGCCCGACCATCACCAGGTTCTCGAGTCCGGTCAGGTTCTCGTCGACGGCCGCGTACTGGCCGGCGAGTCCGATCTGCTTGCGGAGCTCGGCGGCATCCTGCACCACGTCGAGCCCGAGCACCGAGGCGATTCCCGCGTCGGCCCGGAGCAGTGTGGTGAGCACACGGACAAACGTGGTCTTGCCGGCGCCGTTGGGGCCGAGCAGGCCGAGGACCGTCCCTGCGGACACATCCAAGTCGACGCCGGCGAGCGCCTTGACGTCGCCGAAAGACTTGACCAGCCCACGGGTGCTGATAGCGGGATCCTCGCCAGACACCCCCCGGACACTACGAGATTGGACCTCGCGCGTCGGCGAGAGTTAGCATGGGCCCCCTCGTGAGCGAGGTTGAGGTGTCCCCGGAGCAGGGCGTGAATGGGCCGCAGCCGGCCGCGCGCGAAATCGCGCACGGGTCGGTCGCCGACGTCGTCGGCGCCACGATCGCCGCCCAAGGAGTCAAGGACGCGTTCGGCGTGATCGGGAGCGGCAACCTCGTCGTCACCAACGCGCTGTGCCGGCACGGAGCGCAGTTCCACCCCGCCCGGCACGAGATGAGCGCGGTGTGCATGGCGGACGGCTACGCGCGCGTGACCGGTCGCGTGGGCGTGGCCAGCGTTCATCAAGGCCCAGGGCTGACGAACACGATGACCGGCCTGGCGGAGGCGGCCAAGAGCCGGACCCCGCTGCTGATCCTCGCCGGCGAGACTCCCGCGGCCGCGTTGACCTCGAACTTCCGGATCGACCAGCACGACCTGGTCGAGTCCGTGGGCGCGATCGCCGATCGGGTCCACAGCGCGAAGACCGCGGCCGACGACGCAGCACGTGCATATCAGCGCGCGGTAACCGAGCGCCGTCCTGTGGTCCTGATGCTGCCGATCGACATCCAGCCCCAGCCCGCCGACCAGACCGCACCGTCCAAGCCGCCGCTTCCCCCACTAGACCCGCCCGAGCCCGCGGCCGAGGCGATCAGACAGGCCGCGGACCTGCTGGGTCACGCGCAGCGCCCCGCGATCATCGCCGGCCGGGGCGCCGTGCTCGCGAATGCCGGCGCAGAGCTCGAGCGGCTCGGCGACACGATCGGCGCGGTCCTGGCGACGTCCGCACCCGCCAACGGCCTGTTCGCCGGGCTCCCCTACGCGCTCGGGATCTCGGGCGGATTCGCGAGCCCGTTCGCGGCGCAAACCCTCCCCCAGGCCGACGTCGTGCTGGTGGTCGGCGCGTCGGTGAACCACTGGACGACCAAGCACGGCGCGATGATCGCCCCGGACGCGCGCGTGATCCAGGTCGACGTCGAGCCGCGGGCGATCGGATTGAACCGCCCTGCCGACGTCGCGATCATCGCGGACGCGAAGGCGACGGCCAAAGCACTGACCGCCGAGCTGAGCAACCGCAATCACGCAAATCAGGGGTTCCGGACCGAAACCCTGGCCAAACAGATCGCCGAGAACACCTGGCGTCACGACCCCTACGAGGACGCCTCGACCGAGGACTGGATCGACCCCCGCACGATGAGCATCGCGCTCAACGAGCTGCTCCCGAAAGACCGCGCGGTCGCAGTCGACTCGGGCCACTTCCTCGGCTATCCGTCGATGTTCCTCGCCGTGCCCGACGCGCGCTCGTGGCTGTTCGCGAACGGGTTCCAGGCGGTCGGGCTCGGGCTCGGCAACGCGATCGGCGCCGCGATCGCGCGACCCGACCGGCCGACGGTCGCGGCGATCGGCGACGGTGGCGCGTTCATGGCACTCGCGGAGCTCGAGACCGCGGCGCGGCTGAAGCTGACGCTGCTCGTCGTGATCTATGACGACGCCGCCTACGGCGCCGAGGTCCACCACTTCGCGCCGATGGGGCACGACGTCTCGCTCGTCCGCTTCCCCGATGCCGACCTCGCCGGGATCGCGCGCGCCGCCGGCGCGAAGGCCGCCACCGTTCGCAATGTCGACGACCTCGAAGTCGTCACCGAGTGGCTCATCAACCCGCACGGCCCGCTCGTCCTCGATGTGAAGGTGAACCCGACGATCTGCGCGGAGTGGCTCGAGGAGGCCTTCCGCGCCGGCTGACACAAGGAGACAAAGCGAATGTCCACCACCCCGACCGCGACCGCCCTGCTCACAGCCCTAGCCGACGGCAGCGTCGAGATCGTCGACTGCACGCAGCCGCTCAGCGAGTCGACGCCGGTGATCCAGCTCCCGCCGCCGTTCGCGAACACCCCGGGCCTGTCCCGCGAGGAGATCAGCCGCTACGACGATCGCGGTCCCGCCTGGGCCTGGTACACGCTGACGATCGGCGAGCACGTCGGCACGCACCTCGATGCGCCGATCCACTGGGTCACGGGCAAGGACGGCGCTGATGTCGGCTCGCTCGGCCCGAGCCAGCTGATCGGGCCGGCGTGCGTGATCGACAAGACCGCCGAGACCGAGGCCGACAACGGCTGCCTGCTGACGGTCGCCGACCTCGAGGCGTGGGAGGCCGACAACGGCCGGATCCCGGACGGCGCGTGGGTGCTGCTCCGCACCGGGTGGCAGTCGCGCGCTCAGGACCAGGACGCGTTCCTCAACGCCGGTGACACCGGACCGCAGACCCCGGGGCCCGACGCTGAGGCGTCGCGCTGGCTCGCGAGCGAAAGCCGCCAGATCCTGGGGTTCGGCACCGAGACCGTCGGCATCGATGCGGGCGCGGCGCACAGCTTCGACCCGCCGTTCCCGCTGCACAACTTCCTGCTCGGCGCCGGCCGGCTCGGGCTGACCCAGCTCGCGAACCTCGACAAGCTGCCGCTCACCGGCGCGCTACTCGTGGTCTCACCGCTGCGGCTCGTGGGCGGAACCGGCAGTCCGAGCCGCGTGTTCGCGTTCGTCCCCCGCGGCTAGCGATACGCGCCCCGCGGCTAGCGGGCCACCGCGGCCCCGACACCCCCGGCGGTGACCGCGTCGAAGTGCCGCTGCGACGCCGCCGCCAGCTCGGTGTAGAGCGCCTCGAAGATCTCCGCCGCCCGCGACCGCGGCCCTGAGAGCGCCGCGAGCTCCTCGGGCAGCTCGGGGTCGAGCTGGGCGAACCCGCGGAACAGATGCATGAGCCTCGTGCGGACGAGGAACGCCTCCCCGTCGGACAGCGGCGGCGCGTCGGCCCCCAGGTACGGCTCGAACCCCGAGCGGAACGCGTCGTAGCGCTCCTCGAGCCCGGTCAGGTCCCATGCCCGCGCCACCAGCGCCGGCAGGCCGCTGCCGGCACCGGCGTTGATCCGGGACAGGAACACCGTGGCACGGTCGGCCACTCCGAGCTCCTCGAGCAGATCGACGACCTCGGCGGAGTGGTCGTGGGGCGAGACCCAGACACTGTCCTGCACCGAGCCGAAACCGAGGAACCTGAGCCGGCGCCCGAGCCGGGCCCGCTCGAGCCGGCGATCCTCCGGGATCTGGTGCCAGAGGACGGTCCACGGCCCGACGTCGGCGGGCAGATGGCCGAGCGTGAAGATGCGCCCATCGCCCTCGATCAGCAGCCGCTCGCACCGTGGGGTCAGCTCGTAGTGGACGAGACGTCCGGACCGTGCGCGCGCGATCAACTGACGGCGTACGAGGCGGGTCAGCGCGGCCCGCGCGGCGCCGTCGGAGAACCCGAACTCGCGCAGCAGCATGACGAGTCCGCCCGACCAGACGGGCCGTGCGAACGGTCGCACATAGGTCCCGAGCAGCGTCATCACCAGATCCTGGGGCTGGAGCGACTCGCCGTTGGGCACAGCCCCACGCATCGCGACCGTCCTCAACCTGACACGTCCGACGAGGAGATCAGCTCCACCTCATCGAAGGTCCGCTCGAGCTCGGCGCGCACGCGGTCGCGCCCGGCCGGCGGCTTGCGCGATCCGGCCTGGTACTGCGGGACCCACGCGTCGGGGTCGAACTCCTGCTCGGCGGCGGCATGCAGCGTCCACGCCGGGTCGTACAGGTGCGGGCGGGCGAGCGCGCACAGATCGGCCCGCCCCGCGCAGATGATCGTGTTGACGTCGTCATAGCTCGCGATCGCGCCGACCGCGATCGTCGGGACGCCGGCCTCGCTGCGGATCCGGTCGGCGAACGGCGTCTGGTAGCTGCGGCCGAAGGCCGGCCGTTCGAGCGGCGTGACCTGACCTGAGGACACGTCGACGATGTCGCAGCCGTGCGCCGCGAGCATCCGCGCGAGCGCCACCGCGTCATCCGGGCCAAAGCCGCCGGGCACCCAATCGGTCGCGGAGATCCGAACGCTCAAAGGCCGATCGGCAGGCCATACGGAGCGACACGCGCCGAGTACCTCGAGCGGGAACTTCGCGCGGCCTGCCAAAGACCCGCCGTATTCGTCGTCGCGGAGGTTCGTGACCGGCGACAGAAAACTCGAGAGCAGGTAGCCGTGCGCCATATGCAACTCGAGCAGATCGAAACCGGCCTGCAACGCGCCCCGCGCCGCCCCTATGAACTGCTCGAGTACCTCGTCCATGTCGGCCCGGGTCATCGCGCGCGGCACCTGGTTTCGAGGCGAGTACGCAACCGCCGACGGCGCGATCACCTCCCAGTTACAACCATCCGGCAAGGGCTCGTCCATGCCCTCCCACATCAACCGCGTGGACCCCTTGCGCCCGGAGTGCCCGATCTGCGCCCCCATCGCGCACCCGCCGTGCGAATGCGCGAACGACACGATCCGCTCCCAGGCCGAAACGTGCTCGGATCGGTACATGCCGGCGCACCCGGGCGTGATCCGCCCGATGTCCGACACGCAGATCATCTCGGTCATCACGAGCCCGGCGCCACCGAGCGCGCGGGCCCCGAGGTGCACCAGATGGAAATCGCCGGGCGTCCCGTCAACCGCCGAGTACATATCCATCGGGGAGACCACGACCCGATTGCGCAATTCCAGCCCCCGCAGCCGCAACGGGGTGAACATCGGCGGACGAGGATCCGGATGCACGTTACGGACAAACCCCGGGTCGCGCAGCTGCAAATTCTCATATGTCACGCGCCGCGACCGCGTCAGCAGATTGAACGCGAACTGAAACCGCTCCTGGTCGACGTAGCGCCCAATCCCCTCGAACCACTCGAGCGACGCCTGGGCGGCGCGCTGCGTGCTCTCGACGACCGGCCGCCGCTCGGCCTCGTACGCGGAGGTCGCAGAAACCACGTCATCGCCGAACGACCGGAACGCCCACGCCAGCGCCACCGCGTCCTCCATCGCGAGCTTCGTACCCGAGCCGATCGAGAAGTGCGCGGTGTGGGCGGCGTCGCCGAGCAACACGACGTTGTCCGTGCACCATTGCCGGTTCCGGACCGTTACGAAGTTGATCCACCGCGACTTGTTCGCGAGCAGGCGGTGGCCCTCGAGCACATCGGCGAACAACTCAGAGGACCAGGCGACGCTGTCGTCGATCGACAGCTCGCACAGCCCGAGCCGCTTCCACGTCTGCTCGTGCATCTCGACGATGAACGTGCTCATCCCCCCGTCGTACGGATACGCGTGGGCCTGGACCACGCCGTGCTCGGTCTCGGCGATGAAGAACTTGAACGCGTCGAACGCGAGGTCGGTACCGAGCCACATGTACCGGCAATGGCGGCGATCCAGCGACGGGACGAACTCGCGCGCGAGCGCGGTCCGCACCGCGCTCGAGGCGCCGTCCGAACCGACCACCAGATCCGCCCAGCCGAGCTCCCGCACCGGTGGCGCCTCGCACGAGAACCTCAGCTCGGCACCGAGCGAAGCGGCCCGTTCCTGGAGGATCCGCAGCAGCTCGCGCCGGCCGAGCGCGGAGAACCCGTGCCCACCGGACTTTGTCATCTCGCCGCGATAGTGGATGTCGATGTCGGTCCAGCGTGTGAACCGCTCGGCGATCTGCGAGTACGTCTCGGGGTCGGCGTGCTCGAACACGGTCAGTGTCTCATCGGAGAAGACGACGCCGAACCCGAAAGCGTCGGCGGGCGCGCCCCGCTCGTACACCGTGACCTCGCAGTCCGGCCTGATCTTGCGCATCAGGATCGAGAAATAGAGCCCGCCCGGTCCCCCGCCGACGACCGCGATGCGCATCAGGCGAGCCTCACGCGCCGAGGTCGTTCAGGTGCTCGTACTCGAGCGCGAGGCCGTTGACCACGTTATGCATCAGCGCCAGCGACGCCAGCACACCGCAGTGGGCGTTCGGGGCGAGGTCCTCGGCGCACAGCGCCTTGAGCTCCTCGTACACCGCGAGCAGCCGCTGCTCGGCGGGGCTGAGCTCCGACCCAAGTAGATCGACGGTCACTTGGTCACCGCCACCGGTGTCTCGCGCATGTCGATCATCCGCTTGGCCTTGAGCTCGAACCTCGGCAGCTCGCCCGAGGCGGCCTGCTCGACCTGGAAGTTCAGCCCCTCATGGGCATGGCCGAGCGCCTTGTGCAGCGACTCCGACAGCTGATCCCACGAATTCGACGGCCAGTCCGGCTTCATCTCGACCCGCAGCTTGATCTCATCTCGGATCCCCTCGTGGACGATCACGGTCTGGAACTCGTCGACCTCGGGGTACTCGCGGACGATCGCCTCGATCGCCCGCGGATATACGTTGGTCCCGCGGACCAGCTTCATGTCGTCGACCCGGCCCTGGATCCCGCCCTCGAAGATGTCGAAGCCGCGGCCGCACGAGCACGTTGCCGCCGGAACCTTGCAGACCAGATCGCCGGTCCGGTAGCGCAGCAACGGGATCGTCCCGCGCCCGAACGAGGTCACGACCCGCTCGCCGCGCTCTCCGAACCCCACCGGCTGAAGCGTCAACGGATCGAGCACCTCCTCGATCACGTGGTCCTCGATGATGTGCGTGCCGCCAGGCTGGTGCGAGCACTCGAACACCATGATCGTGCCGATCTCGGTCATGCCAGCGGTGTCGAACGCCTTGGCCCCCCACTGCTCCTCGATCAGCGCCTTCGTCTGCGGGATCGACCCCGCCGGCTCGCCGGACAGGATCAGCCGCGACACCGCCGAGCCGCGCAGGTCGATCCCGAGGACCTCCGCCTCCTGCGCCAGCCGGAGCGCGTACGTCGGCGTGGACGCGACGACCGTGGCGCCGAAGTCGACGATCTGGCGGACCCGCGCCTCGGTCGTCTGGGCGCCGCCGGGCACGTTCAGCACGCCGATCTTCTCCATCGCGTAGTGCAGGCCCCAAAAGCCGATGAACGAGCCGTACCCGAACGCGATGTAGGCGGTGTCGACGGACCGGACGCCGCAGCCCCAGATCCCGTAGCACCACATCTCGGCGATCCACGCCCAGTCCTTGCGCGAGTCGATCGCGCGCAGCGGCCCGCGCCCGGTGGTGCCGGACGTGGTGTGGATGCGGATCGCCCCCTCACCGCCGACCGTCGGAATCTCGCCGTACGGGGGCTTCGCCTCCTGCGAGGCCATCCAGTCATCGCGGGTCAGGACCGGGATGCGGCGCAGGTCGTCGAGCGTGCGGAGCTGTGCCGGACCGAACCGCTCGGCGGCGAATTGCCGCTGGTACCAGGGGCTTCGCGCCGCCGCCCATTCGCATTGGCGCCGCAGCTTGGCAAGCTGCAGCGCCTCGATCCGCTCCCGATCGAGGGTCTCAGTCTTCGGGTTCCAGTAGGGACTGTCCGTCGCCACCACTCGCTCGGCGCGAGAATACCTGACATTGCTCCGGACTTCTATGTCGAGTATCGTCGCGCCGCGGCGCCGGGGACCGGGTATCGTCGGCGCCGCGACTAGGCCATGAGCCCCCACAGAATCGTCAACCCGCCGGAGCTCGGCAAGCCCAGCGGCTTCTCGCACGCGATCGTGTCGGCCGGCCGGACGGTCCATCTCGCGGGCCAGCTCGGGGCCGGCGCGACCATCGCCGAGCAGTTCGACGGGGCCGCCGGGAATCTGCTCGTGGCGCTCCGCGCGGCCGGCGGCGAGGTCGAGGACCTCGTCTCGCTGCAGGTCTTCGTCACCGACGTGCAGGCTTACAAGGACGCGCGGCCGGAGATCGGCCAGGCCTGGCGCAAGCATTTCGGCCGCCACTACCCGGCGATGGGGCTGTTCGGCATCAACGAGCTGTTCGAGCCCGACGCGCTCGTCGAGCTGATGGGAATCGCGGTCCTCCCGGACTGACGGACCGCCTCGACGTGTGGCAGGGTTCCCGGTGATGCCGTCCCCGAGTCGTCGCCTGATCGCCCCCGCCGTCGTCGGGATCCTCGCCGTGGCCGTCGCGATCGGCGCGGTCCTGATCGCCTCGCACCGGACCAGCGCGCACGAGACCAATGCCGCCGACACCGCCACCGCCGGCCACGCTCCCGCGGGAGCGCTGTCGCTGACCGTCGGCGGCTCCACCGGGCGCACGATCCCGTCCGGCTTCCTCGGGCTGTCGCTCGAGTACCCGGCGGTCCTGCCGTACACCGGCACGGACCCGAATGCGATCAACCCGGTGTTCCTCCAGCTGGTCCGCAACCTCACCCCCGGCCAGGCGCCGGACCTGCGGATCGGCGGCGACACGAGCGACTGGACGTGGTGGCCGGTCCCGGGCGTGCCCAAGCCGAACGGCGTCCGCTACTCGCTGACCAAGAACTGGGTGCAGGTCACGGCCGCGCTGAGCAAGACGCTCGGGGCCCGGATGATCCTCGGGATCAACCTCGAGCTCGACAGCGCGACCGATGCCTCCGCCGAGGCGCAGGCGCTCGTCGACGGGATCGGGCGCAGCTCGATCGAGGGGCTCGAGCTCGGCAACGAGCCCGAGTTGTACGGAAGCTTCACCTTCTACGACCTCCCGGACGGCACCAAGGTCACGGGCAGGCCGAAGAGCTACGACTTCCCGGCTTACGTGAAGGACTTCACGCGGATCAGCGAGTCGCTGCCGAAAGACGTTCCGCTCGTCGGGCCGGCGACCGGCGCCAAGCACTGGATCCCGGAGCTGCCGAACTTCCTCGCCGCTCAGCCGCGGGTGCGAGTGGCGACGCTCCACAAGTACCCGCTCCAGACGTGCTTCATCGCCCCGTCGTCGCCGCAGTACCCCACGGTCGCGCATTTCCTCTCGCCGGTGGCCTCGGAGGGGCTAGCGAACGCGATCGCCCCGTTCGTCGGCACCGCACACGCGCGGCACGTCCCGTTGCGGATCGACGAGATGAACTCGGACTCGTGCGGCAGCGCGCCCGGCGTCAGCAACGGGTTCGTCTCGGCGCTCTGGGCGCTCGACGCGGTGTTCCAGATGGCCCGCGTCGGAGTCAACGGCGTCAACCTCCACACCTACCCCGGGGCGACGTACGAGATGTTCACGTTCAACCACCGCGACGGCAAATGGCACGGCTTCGTCGACCCCGAGTACTACGGCCTGTTGATGTTCGCGCAGGCCGCTCCTGCGGGGGCGCACCTGCTGCGGACATCGGGATCGCTCGGCAACGTGAGAGCGTGGGCGACGCGCGCGCCCGACGGTACGACCCGCGTCGTGCTGATCAACGACTACACCGCGCAGACGCGGACGGTCGCGGTGCGGATCCCCGGGGCCCAGGGGGCCGCCACCCTCGAGCGCCTGCGCGGCAAGGGACTCACCGCGACCACCGGCGTGACGCTCGGCGGCCAGGGATTCGGGACCGACACCACGACCGGCACGCTCGCGGGGCGCTCGGCGGCCAGCGCGGTCAGGCCGGCGAACGGCACGTACGTGGTGCGGATGCCAAAGGCGAGCGCGGCGATGCTGACGCTCGCGCCGCCTACGTCGGGCTGAGCAGCTCGCGCAGCGCCTCGACGCCGTCCCACACGTCGACGAACCGCGTCGTCAGCGGCGAGAGCCCGAACCGGATCACGTCCGGGCGGCGGTGGTCGACGATCACGCCCCGCTCGATCAGCCGCGCGCACAGCGCGCGCGCGTCCGGATGAGCGAACGCGACATGGGCGCCGCGGCGCGCCGGGTCGCGGGGCGAGGCGACGCGCACGCCGAGCTCGCCCAGGCACGCGTCGGCGAGCGCGATCGCGAGCTCGGTGAGCGCGATCCCCTTGGCACGGATCGACTCGATCCCGGCCTCCGCGACGATCCGCACGCCCTCGTCGACCGCTCCCAGCGCGAGCACCGGCGGCGTCCCCGACAGGAACGCGCGCATCCCCGGCGCGGCCTCGTAGCCGGGCGCCATCTCGAACGGGTCGCGTCGCCCGAGCCACCCCCAGATCGGCTGGCGAAGCTCGGCCTGCAGCTCGCGTCGCACGTACATGTACGCGGGCGCACCCGGACCGCCGTTCAGATATTTATAACTGCAGCCCACGGCGAGCGGGGCGTGATCGCCATCGAGCGATAGGGGAACGCTGCCGGCGCTGTGGCTGAGGTCCCACAGCATCAGCGCTCCGGCACCGTCGACGACCGCGTTGACCGCGGCCATGTCCGCGATGTGGGCCGAGCGGTAGGAGACGTGCGAGAACGTGACCAGTGCCGTGTCCGGCCCGACCTGGGCCGCCACCGCGTCCGGCTCGGGACCGCCGCTGGGATCAGCGCGTAGCCACACGATCTCCAAACCGCGCGAACGCGCGATCCCCTCTAGCACGTACCGGTCGGTCGGGAAGTTGTCGAGGTCGGTGACGATCTGGGAGCGGCCCGGGCGCGCGTCGAGCGCGGCGGACACGAGCTTGTAGAAGCAGACCGTGGTCGAGTCTGCGATCGCCGTCTGGCCGGGGGCGGCGCCGAGCACGGCCGCGCCGAGCCGGTCGCCGACCTCGATCGGCAGCTCGAGCCACCCGTCGTCCCAGCCCTGGACCCCCCGGTCGCCCCACTGAGCCACGATCCGCTCGAGCCGCGCCACCGTCGGCCGGGGCAGGCATCCGAGCGAGTTGCCGTCGAGGTAGACGATCTCCGGGTCGATCACGAACCGCTCCCGGAACTCGCGCAGCGGATCGCGCGCGTCGAGCTCGGCCGCGGCGTCGCGACTCAGGCTGGCGGTGCTCACCGCCCGAGGTAGGCCCGCTTGAGATCCTCACTCTGCAAGAGCTCGGACGCCCGGCCCTTGAGCACGATCTCGCCGGTCGAGAGCACATAGCCGCGGTCGGCGATCGACAGCGCCATCGTCGCGTTCTGCTCGACCATCAGGATCGCCACCCCCGAATCGTGCACCTCCTTGATGATCCGGAAGTTCTGCTGCACGAGCGCCGGCGAGAGGCCCATCGACGGCTCATCCATGAGCAACAGGCGCGGCCGCGACATCAGCGCCCGACCCATCGCGACCATCTGCTGCTCGCCGCCGGACATCGTGCCCGCGAGCTGGCTCTCGCGCTCCTCGAGTCGCGGGAACAGCGTGTGGACGCGCGCGAGGTCGGCTTCGAACGTGCTGCCGTCCTGGAGCGTCGCGCCCAGCTCCAGGTTCTCGCGCACGGTCATCTCCCCGAACAGCCGCCGGTTCTCGGGGACGATCGCGAGGCCGTTGGCGATCCGCTGGGGCACCGGCCAGCTGGTGACGTCCTCTCCCTCGAGCAGGACGCGCCCCGAGCGGGGGCGGACCAGCCCGAGGATCGTCTTGAGCGTGGTCGACTTCCCGGAGGCGTTGCCGCCGAGCAAGCACACGAGCTCGCCGGCGTCGACCGCCAGCGACATCCCCTCGAGGATCCGCATCTGGCCGTAGTAAGTCGTGATGTTGTCGAGCTCGAGCAGCATCAGGCCTCGGCCAGCGCCTCCGGATCGCGGCCCAGGTACGCCTCGACCACCGCCGGGTGCGTCGCCACCTCGCCGAACGTGCCCTCGGTGATCTTGACCCCGTGATCGAGCGCGACGACGCGGTCGGAGATCCCCTCGACCACGTGCATGTCGTGCTCGATCACCAGGATGGCGAGCCCGAGCTCGTCGCGCAGACGTCCGATCAGCTCGGCGACCTCATGGGTCTCGTTCGGGTTCATCCCCGCCGCGGGCTCGTCGAGCAACAGCAGCTTCGGCCGGGTCGCCAGCGCGCGGGCGATCTCGAGCCGCCGCCGGTTGGCGTAGGACAAGCTGTAGGCGGGCTGCTCCCAGCGATATCCCGCGAGCCGCTGGCCGAAGAACGACAGCACCTCCTCGGCAGTCTGGCGAACCTCGCGCTCCTCGCGTCGCGCGCGCGGCAGCCGCAGGATCGACTCCCACGGCATCGCCTTCGTGTTGCCGTACGTGGCGGCCATGACGTTCTCGATCACCGACATGTTGAGAAACAGCCGCAGGCTCTGGAACGTGCGCGCGACCCCCTTGCGCGTGATCTGGTGGGGCGCCTTCCCGCCGATGCTCTCGCCGACGAACCGCACCTCTCCGTCGGTCGGCTCGTACACGCCGGTGATCACGTTGAACACCGACGTCTTCCCGGCGCCGTTCGGGCCGATCACGCTGACGATCTCGCGCTCGTCGACGCGCAGGTCGAGCTCGGTCAGCGCCTTCAGGCCGCCGAACGCCAGCGACACCTTGTCGAGCTCGAGTACGGGTCTGGGGGCGTCGGTCCATCAGCACCACCTCGACGCGGCGAGACCCGAGCAGACCCTGCGGCCGCGCGTTCATCATCACGATCAGGATCGCGCCGATCAGCAGCTGACGGGTGATTGACGGCTGCGCGACGAGAACGCCCTCCCACACGCACGCGGCCAGGTACAGCGTCGGCACGAGCAGCAGGGTTCGCGTGCGACCCTTGACCTGCACGAGCGTCACGCACAGGCACAGCAGGACCACGAACCCGATGTTGCCGAGGGTCGTCGGGTTCGCGGGCACGACCGCCCAGTGGCGCATCAGATGCGCAATCCAACCCGAGTTCCCGCCGGCGACCGCGGACTTGCTGATCGCCGCGACGATCCCGTGGACGACGAAGCCGAGCACGACGGTCGCCCCCAGGACGGCCGCGAGCTTCCGCCACGGCCGCATCTTGACGACCAGCGTCAGCAGGATCACGCCGTAGAACAGGTAGCCGGCCTCGGTCGGGCTGCGCAGGAACCCGTCGAGCAGCACCGACAACAGCAGCCCGCCGAGGATCGCGCCGCCGATGCTGCCGGCGCCGCCGAGGATCAGCGCCGCGTAGATCAGGATCAGGAACGGCGTGTCGAAGTCGGTCGGGAACACGTTGATCTGCTGGGCGGCGAAGATCGTCCCGGCGAGCGCGGCGACCACCGCGCCAAAGCTGAACGCCATCAGCTTCACGCGGTTCACCGGGATCGTCATCATCCCCGCGGCCAGCGGGTCCTCGCGGACGGCTCGCCAGGCGCGACCGGTGCGAGAGGTGTCGAGTAGGTGGAGCGCGGCGGCGGTCAGCACCAGCAGGATCAGCAGTGCGTAGAAGTACCCCTTGTTCGTCGTGAGCTGATGACCGAAGCCCCGGAGCGGGTCGATCGAGGTGATTCCGTTCGGACCGCCGAGCGTGCTCGGCGCCACGTTGTTGGTGAACTCGACGAACGCCTCGCCGAAGAACAAGGTCAGGATCGCCAGGTAGTCCCCGATCAGGCGCCGCGACGGCACAGCGACGATCAGCCCCAGGCACGCCGCCCCCACCGCGATGATCGGTAGCGACACATACGCGGCGAAGTGGATCCCGGTCGGTGGATGCAGCTGGTTCGACGACAGCAGCGCGAACCCGTACGCGCCGAATCCGTAGAAAGCGATGTAGCCGAGATCGAGCAGCCCGGCCCACCCGACCGAGATGTTCAGCCCGAGCGCCAACAGCGCCAGCAGCAGCGCGTTGATCCCGACCTGCAACTGGAAGTCGTTCGTGGTCAGGAACGGCACGATCAGTCCGAACAGGGCCGCGATCCCGAGCTTCGGCCACCACCCGACGCGCTCGAATAGCCGCTGGGCGTCGCCGCGCAGGCCGGGCGGGTACTCGCGCCGACCGGTCTGTCGCGCCACCCACTCGTCGGCGCCGATCGTCGGGTCTTGCTTCTGCTCGACGCTCACTTCCGAGCTTCCCGGTTCGACACTCAAGGCATACCTACACCTTCTGGAGCGGGACCTTGCCGAGCAGCCCGGTCGGCCGCACGAGCATCATCACGATCAGGATCCCGAACACGATCAGGTTGGTGTACGTCGAGGAGATGTAGCCGGTCACCATCGACTCGGCGATCCCGATCAGCATCCCCCCGAGCATCGCTCCGGGGATCGAGCCGATCCCGCCAACCACCGCGGCCGTGAACGCCTTCAGCCCGGCGATGAACCCCATCAGCGTGTAGATGTTGTTGAACGCGAGCCCGTCCATCACGCCGGCAATCCCGGCCAGCGCCGACCCGATGAAGAACGTGGCGGCGATCGTGTAGTCGACGTCGATCCCGAGCATCTCGGCCGCCTCCCGGTCAGCCGAGACCGCGCGCATCTGCCGGCCGAGCTTGGTGCGGTTGACGAGCAGGGTCAGTCCGATCATCAGCAGAACGCTCCCCACGATCACCAGCAGCTGGACGGCGTCGATGTTGACCGGACCGATGTGGATCCCGCTGTTGTACGAGATGAACGCCGAGGTGTTGTAGTCCCGATACGACGCCCCGAACAACAGCAGCATCGTGTTCTCGAGCAGGAACGAGACTCCGAGCGCGGTGATCAGCGGCGCGATCCGAGGCGCGTCACGCAGCGGCCGGTAGGCGAACCGCTCGATCGCGACGCCGAGCGCCCCGACGCCGCCGCCGGCGAGGAGGAACATGAACAGCAGCAGCAGCGGCACCGGGATCGCGAGCGCCGTCGAGCCGCCGAACCACTGGATCACGAAGTAGCCGATGAACGCCCCGACCATGTACAGGTCGCCGTGGGCGAAGTTCAGGAGCTTCAGGACGCCGTAGACCATCGAGTAGCCGAGCGCGATCAGCGCATACAGGCTGCCCTGGGTGAGGCCGTTCACCAGTTCCTGGATGAAGAAATGCATGCGCGGCGAGTCCTTCGGCTTGCGCAACCCTAACGCCCGGCCGCGGCGCGCGCCCGAAGGCGCGCGCCGCGGGGGCTACTGAGTCAGCTGATCAAGAGTTGGTGACCAGAACGTACTTGCCCTGGTTGTTGATCTTGAACAGGAACCACTTGGCACCGATCAGGTCGCCCTTGGAGTCGAACTTGATCGGCTGCCCGAGGACCGAGGTCGGCTCGTCGGTCGACTTGATCGCCGCGAGCACGTTCGCCCGCGACGGGGTCTGGCCTGACTTGCAGACCGAGGCGATGGCCTGGTCGATCACGTGCGTCGCCGCGTACACCGGAGGTCCGAACGTTCCGAACTTCGGGTACTTGACCTTCGCCGCGGCTACGAGCGCGGCGTCCTGCGGAATCGCGGTGATGTCCGGGCCGAACGCCGAGACGTAGGAGCCCGGGATCGTGAACGACGAGGACTGCATTCCGTCGGTCCCGACGATCGTCGCGGCCTTGTGCTGCTGCTGGAGGTCCTTGCCGAACTGCTCGCCGTTGGCCGCGACCTGCCATGGCAGTACCACCACGGTCGTATCGCCGTTCACCTTCGCCACCAGCGAGGAGAAGTCGGTGACCTTCTGGCTGACCGACTCGTGGTCGACCTTGATTCCCGCCTTCTGGAACACCGGGATCATCGAGGACACGAGCCCCGTCGAGTAGACCTCCTGGTCGTCGACGATCATCAGCGCCTTCGGGTGCAGATGAGCGATGACGAATTTGGCGTCCTCGGGACCCTGCACGTCATCCCGCGATACCACGCGGAAGAACGTCGGGTTCTTGCCGGAGGTTGTCAGCGCCGGGTTCGTCGCCGAGCCCGTGATGAAGCCCACGCCGGCACGGCCGAACAGCGGCCCGACGGCCTCGACCTCCTGGCTGCCGGCCGGTCCGACCACCGCGACGATCTTCGAGTTCGAGATGAACTGCTGCGTCACGGTCGTCGCCTGGGCCGGCATCAGCTGCGTGTCGCCCTGGACCAGCGTGATGTTGGTGCCGTTGATCTTGTTGTCCGCCGCTACGGCGAGCTGGGCGAAAGCCAGCTGCTCGTCACCGAGCACCGCCACCTGACCCGTGATCGGGGCCTCGATGCCGATCGACGTCGTGCAGGCCTTGCTGCTTCCGCTACTGCTCGCGGCCTGGGTTGAACTCCCGCTGCTGGTGCTGGCGGCCGTACTGCTACTGCTGTTGCTGCTCCCGCAGCCGGCCGCGACCAGTGCGGTCAGGGCCATGGCTGCAAGACTGATGCGTACCTTCATTGGCGCTCGAACTCCTCCTCTTATGGTCCTTTACAACGTCCTTGATGAGGACAAGACTGGTGGCGCACCCGGGTATGCCGGGGTGCCGTCCGGGTAGTACGCGGCGGCCGGCGATCCGGCCGGCCGGAATACCGCGACGAGGCGCATCGTGTCCTCGCCGGTGTTCTCGAGGCAGTGCACGGTCCGCGCCGGCAACTCGATGAACGAGCCCGCGACGACCGGCGTGCGGCTGCCCTCAGTGTGCAGCGCGCCCTGTCCCTCGAGTATGTAGATGACTTCGTCGTAGGTGTGGAAGTGCTCCGGGGCCCGCTCGGTCGGGACGTAGCCGACGAAGTGGGTGGCCGACCGCAGGCCGGTGCTCGGGTCCGCGACGATCCTGAACGTTCGCGCGGTGGTGGCGTCCTGCGCCTCCTGGTCGGCGAGCCGGCGGACCACGGCGCGCTCGGATGCTCCGGACGCGTCGGGGGCCACCGGGTCAGGAATCCGGACCGAGACCACACGCATCGGCTCCGACCCCCGGTTGTGAAGCTCGTATTCCTCACCGGGCGCGAGGTAGGCGCCGGTCTCGGGCTCGAGCGGGTGCCGGACGCCGGCGAGAGAAAGCTCGCCGGCGCCGGCAACCACGAACAGCACCTCTTCAGCTTGATCGGTGGCGCGCTTGACCGATGCGCCCGGAGCACATTCGATCACGGCCTGCTCGAGCACGTCCAAACCGCTATCCCTCACGCGCACCCCCGCAGATTCGTCTTGCATCGCTGACCACCTGCCGCTCGCGCCCAGGTCAGTCACCTGCAAGCGTCGCCTCCAGCGTGATCTCCGTGCCGGCGAGCGCGCGCGACACCGGGCACGTGTCCTTGGCCTGCTGGGCCAGCCGTGCAAACGTGTCGGCGTCGACGCCCGGCACCTCGCCGACCGTGCGCAGAGCGATGTTGGTGATCGCAAACCCGGTGTCGAGCTGCTCGAGCCGGACCTTCGCGGTGGTGCTCAGATCGGCCGGCGGATGACCGGATTCGCTCAGCAGGTTGGCCAGCGACATCGTGAAGCACCCCGCGTGAGCGGCGCCGATCAGCTCCTCCGGATTGGTCGAGCGCTCGACGTCCTCGACGCGGGCGCGCAGCGTGAACGGGCCCTCGTAGGCGCCGCTGCCCACGCCAATCCGGCCACCGCCTTCGGCCAGATCGCCTTGCCAGCTTGCCTGGGCGGTGCGTGTGACACGGACGCTCATGGCCGGGTGAGAGTAAGACAACTAACCTTGCGATTGCGTTATGTGTTAGGCCCCAGTCCTACCGGCGGGGCCCATCCAGAACCCCGACACGAAGGAGCCTACAGATGGCCCAGACCGCCGACAAGCTCGACGTCCCGGCCGTGCGCGAGCGCTTCACCTCGCTGGACCAGGGGTTCACGTTCTTCGATGCGCCCGGCGGTTCGCAGGTGCCCGACGAGGTGGGCGAGGCGATCGCCCGCGCCCTGCGCGAGGCGAGCGCGAACATGGGCGCCGGCTACGAGACCAGCCGCCGTGTGGGGCGCATCCTCGAGCAGGCCGAGTCCGGCGCGGCGCGGTTCCTCGGGTGCGAGCCGCACGAGGTGATCTTCGGATCGAACATGACCTCGCTGAACTTCACGCTGTCGCGCACCGCCGGTCGCGAGTTCGCGCCCGGCGACGAGATCCTCGTCTCCTCGCTCGACCACGACGGGGGCGTGGCGCCGTGGCTCGAGCTCGCCTACGACCGCGACCTCGTCGTCAAGCACGTCGAGCTGCGGGACGACACCACGCTCGACTTCGCGGACCTCGAGAGCAAGCTCAACGATCGGACGCGGGTGGTCGCCTTCGCCTGGGCCTCGAACGCGATCGGGACGATCGTCGATGCCCAGCGGGTGTGTCGCCTGGCCCACGATGCCGGCGCGCTGGCCTGGATCGACGCCGTCCACTACGCCGCGCACGAGCCGATCGACGTCCGCCAGATCGATGCTGACGTGCTGATCTGCTCGCCGTACAAGTTCTGCGGCCCGCACCTGGGAATGGCGTACGGCCGCGCCGAGGTGATCGAGCGTTGGCGGCCGTACAAGGCCCGGCCGGCGCCGAGCGCGCCCCTCGGCCGGCGGTTCGAGACCGGGACCCAGCCATACGAGCTGCTCGCGGGCTTCAACGCGACGCTCGACTATCTGAACTCGGTCGGCGGCTTCGAGCTGATCGTGCCCTACGAGCGGGCGTTGGGCAAGCGGTTCCTGTCCGGGATCTCGGACGCCGTCAGCGTGTACGGCCTGCCCACGATGGACGGGCGCGTGCCGACGTTCCTGGTCAACGTCGCGGGCGTCCCGGCCGCGGATGTCGCGGCGCGGCTGGCCGAGCAGCAGATGGGCGTCTGGGCCCACGACTCCTGGTACTCGCTGAACCTGTACCAGCGGCTCGGCTACAGCGACGGCGCCGTGCGGATCGGGTTCATCCACTACAACACCGCCGACGAGGTCGACGCACTCGCCGGCGCGCTGAACGCGCTCGCGGCCTAGGCCGCGTGCTGGAAAACCCACGCTATACGCGGGTTTTCCAGCAACCGTCCACAGACGGGGCTAGTGGATCGACATCCGCTCGGCCCCCAGATACAGCCGCGCGGCATACGACTCCGGGTCGGCGGCGAAGTGCCGCTGGAGCGCGCCCGCGTCGAGGGCGTCGTCCAACGAGGCCATGATCATCGACTGATCGAGCACCAGCCGCCGGTGGCCGACCTCACCCGTCACCGGGTTGACCGCGTCGTAGAACCCGCCGTCGGACGTATAGATCCCGGGATACCGGTTCCGTAACGCCACCAGATTGGCGTACGCATCCCGCGGGAGCACGGGCAGCGCGATCGCCGAGGCGTGCGGGCTGACGGTGTTCTCGGTGGCGCAGGTCGTGCACCACGCGAGCGGCGAACCGGTCCCGAAGGCCAGGCCCTCGACCCCGAACCCGCCGTAACCCCCGGTGTCATCCGCGGTCGAGGACGGCGACATCCCCCATACCGGGTAGCCGAGCTCCTGCGTCGCGTACTTCTCCTGGACCTGGGCCCAGCGCAGGTCGTCGAGGCCGAAGCTGTGCGGACCCCAGCTCGTCTCGGGGACGACCAGGTTCGCCATCAGCCCCTCGAACATCCCGCCGGCGAACGTCGGGACGAACGTCAGCGACGTGCCCGGATAGGTGTAGTGGCCCTCCCATACCGGGAACTTCTTGCCCGACTGCGGGTCGGTGTAGGTGTGCCAGTAGCCCGTGCCCGTGGCCGTGGCGGAGTTCACCGGGTCGGTGGCACAGCGCTGCGGCTCCGGGGTCCGCCACGACCGCCACCACACGTCGCCGGGCATCTGGTGGCGCCCCATCCCGATGTACATCGCGATCCGGGGATCGCTGTACAGCGCGCTGTTCCAGTAGGGCGCCGGTCCCTGGTCGACGTAGAACCCGCCGTGCATCTGGCCCGTCGGCGGGTCGCCCGGCAGCGACGCGTTGACGTTGCAATCGGTCTGCGCGCGGTTGTCGTAGAAGATGCTGAAGTCCATCGGCTTCAGCAGCGACGACGCCAAGTCGCGCACACCCGGCAGGGCCTGCTTGACCTCGATCAGGCCCGTCGCGTACCAGCCGTTGTCGACGGCCGAGACGAACCAGCAGTTGTCCTGCATCGGCGTCGTCTCGTTGCAGTCGCCCTGCCCCGGGTTCAACAGAACGTTGCCGTTGTTCGTGTCGTACCACTGGTACAGGAATCCGTCGTAGCGCTTCAGCTTCGCGACCTCGTTGAGCGTCGACGACGCCAGCTGATCGGCCCGCGCGGTGTCGATCAGCCCGAGATCGTGGGCGGCGACGACCGCCCACAGGTACACGCCGACGTTCGCCGCCGACGTGTACTCGCCGCGGACCGACCCCGGACCGAGGTTGTCGAGCGGCAGGTGCGTCACCGGATCGACGTCGGCCCCGTAGAAGCTCCACGTGTCCCGCGCGATCCCGAGCAGCACACCCCGCTGTCCGCGGGGTGAAGGTGGCGGCGCCCGCCGGCGCCGCCACCACCAGGATCGCCGCCGCGGCTGCGGCGGCGATCAATCCGCGAACTCTCATCCGACCGTGAACGTCGTGGGCGTACCCGTATCCGCGGTCGAGCTGTCGCCGACCCACACGTCGAACGTCCCCGGCTCGACCGCGAAATGGCCGTTGTTGTCGTAGTAGCCGAGGTTCTGCGGTCCGAGCGTGAACGTGACCGGCTGCGACTTCCCGGGGTCGAGCGTCACGCGCTGGAACCCCTCGAGCCTCTCGACGGGCTGGAGGATCGTCGTGTCGCTCTCGTGGATGTAGAGCTGCGCGACGTCGGTGCCCGTCGCGCGAACCGGTATTCGTGACGGTGGCGGTGACCTTCATCGTCCCGTTCCGCGACACGCTCGACGGGGCCGACACGTTCGAGATCGAGAACGACGTGTACGACAGCCCGTACCCGAACGGGTACTCCGGCGCGTTCCCCACATCGAGGTAGCGCGACGTGTACTTGTTGTTCGGGTCATACGGCCGGCCGGTCGGGAGCTCGTCGTACGACATCGGTACCTGGCCGACGTTGACCGGGAACGACATCGTGAGCTTGCCGCTCGGATTGACCTTCCCGAACAGCACGTTCGCGACCGCGGTGCCGCCGGTGGTGCCGGGGTACCACGCCTCGAGCATCGCCGGCGCCCCACCGGCGTGCGTCGTCGGATCGCCACCTAGCTCGGGGATCGTCAGCGGCCGGCCGTTCATCAGCACGACCACGTACGGCGTGCCCGTCGCCGCAACCTGCTGGATCAGCGCTTCCTGCTGCCCCGGCAGGTCCAGGCTGGTCCGGGAAGATGCCTCTCCGGAGTCGCCCGCCGGCTCACCGACAACGATCACGGTCACGGCAGAGTTCTTCGCAGCCGATACCGCCGACCCGAAGTCGGTGCTCTCGTTGCAGGGATCGGTGACGGTGAAGTTGGCGCACCCGTCCGCGTAGTTGACGTTGCCGGCGCCAACCGCGTTCTCGATCCCCTGCCGCACCGTGACGATCTTGTCGGCGCCACCGGCCGCGAGGTCGGCTTGACTCGTGCTGTATCCGATCGGCACGTCCGGCCCGAGCTGATCAAGCGCGTCATCGGCGAGCGGCCCGACGACCGCGACCTTGCCTACGCTCGGGCTCAGCGGCAGCGCGTGGTTGTTGTTGTTCAGCAGGACCATCGACTCCTCGGCGGTCTGCTCAGCGGTCGCCTGGTTGCCCGACGTAAGCTCCTGCGAGGCAACCCGCGCGTCGCTCCCCTGATCGGGGTTCGAGAACATCCCGGCCAGGTACTTGAGCGTCAGCACATGGCGGACCGCGTCGTTCAGCTGCGCCATCGTGATCTTGCCCGACTTGCAGCAGCGTGGGGCCGTAGCTCCCGTAGGTGTTGTACACCGGGTTGGTCGAGGTCATCGACACCGCCATCTCGATGTTCTCGCCGGCGGTCAGAGCCAGCCGAGCGGCGTCCGCGCCGTTCGAGGCGTACCCGAACTCCTCGAGCTCCTGAACGGCCTGATAGTCGCTCAGCGTGGCCCCGCTGAACCCCCACTCATCGCGGAGGATCTGCGTGAGCATGTACGGGTTGGCGGTGTTCGGCACCCCGTTGAGCGAGTTGAACGAGCTCATCACGCTCGCCGCGCCCGCGTCCACCGCCGCCTTGTACGGAGGCAGGTAGTCGTTGAACAGCTGCTGGGTGGACATGTCGACGGTGTTGTATTCGCGGCCCGCGACCGGAGCGCCGTAGCCGCCGAAGTGCTTGATCGTCGCGGCGACCTTGTCCGGAGCCGCGAAGTTGTTGCCCTGATAGCCCTCGACCTTCGCGGCGGCGATCGCCGAGCCGAGGAACGGATCCTCGCCGGCGCCCTCGACCACGCGTCCCCAGCGGGGATCACGGCTGATGTCGACCATCGGGTTAAACGTCCACTTGATCCCGTCGGCGGCCGCCTCGTTGGCGGACACGGACTCGTCCTTCGCCACCTGGGCCGGATCCCACGTCGCCGACTCGCCGAGCGGCACCGGGAACATCGTCCGGTACCCGTGAATCACGTCGAGCCCGAACAGCAGCGGGATGTGCAGGCGTGAGTTCTTAACCGCGGCGTCCTGGACGGCGTTGATGTTGTCGACCCCAGTGAGGTCGAGCACCGTGCCGATCTTTCCCTGCTCCGCGAGCGGGATCAGATCGCTTCCCGTCGGGGTGCTCGGGCCGGCCATCTCGAGCTGGCCGAACTTCTCGGCGATGGTCATCTTCCCGAGCAGGCTGTTGACCTTCGCATTGATCTGCTGCTGCTGCGCGGCCGACGCGCCGTGTCCGGCCTGTCCCGCGTTTCGCCCCGCCTGTGCCCCGCTACGTCCCGCGTGCCCCGTCGTCTGCGCCGCGTTGGACGCCGAGGAGAACCCCCCGGCGAGCAGTACGACGGCGAGCACAATTCCAGCTAAGACTGCGCTGCCGAAGCCGATCCTCCGTCTCGGTTTGACCCAGACGGCGGCGGCGATCTTCTCTGACATTTCCCCTCCTATTAGGTGACCGCCGACCTGCGTACCCAAGGGGAGGGGCGCTGAAAACCAAAACCTCAAGTCGGGGAGGTTCCGCCTCCGGGATCTCAGTGCGCCGCCGGCAATCGCCGTACGATCGCTTGGACCGCCATGGTGAACTTCATCGCGATCATCGTCCGTCGCTGCGGTGTGATGAGCTTGAAGCCGTGCTGATCTACTCGATGGGCGTCTCGGTGGACGGCTTCATCGCCGACCGCGAGGGCGGGTTCGGGTGGACGGTCCCTAACGACGAGCAATTTCGGTTCCACATCGCGCAGATAGGCGAGCTCGGCGGCTATCTGTGCGGCCGCAGGCTCTACGAGACGATGCTGGTGTGGGAGACGGATCCGTCGCTGCGTGACAGCGAGCTCGGGGCCGCGTTCGCCGACATCTGGTGCGCTATCCCGAAGGTCGTCTTCAGCCGCACGCTCGACCGCGTTCAGGGCAATGCCCGGCTCGCCGAGGCGTCGGTGGCCGAGGAGGCCGCTACGGCGCTCGACGCGACCGACAAGGACGTCTCGATCGGCGGCGCCGGCCTGGCCGCGGAAGCGATCGGGCTCGGCCTCGTCGACGAGCTGCGCATGCTCCGCCACCCGGTGATCGTCGGTGGCGGCACGCCGTTCCTGCCGCCGGTCACCGAAGACGTTCGGCTAGACCTGATCGAGACCAGGACGTTCGGCTCGCGCGTGATCTACGAGCGCTACAGGCGCGCCCGCGACGACTCGGACTGACACGGCAGTCCGAGTCATCAGCGCCTCGCGCGACAGGACTTCGAGAACCCCTCGCGGCTGACCGCGTGGACGACCACCGGGACGTCGAACAGCACGTCCTCTCGCAGCGGCGTCATCCCGAGCCGCTCGGCGACCCTGATCGACCGGGCGTTCTCGGCGCGGATCATCGCGGTCAGGTACGGATAGGCGAACTCCTGAAAGCCCCAGGCGGCGCACGCCCGCGCGGCCTCGCTGGCGTACCCGTGCCCCCAGGCCTCGCGCCGGAGCACCCACCCGACCTCGGCCTCGTCGAACTGCGGCCAGTACTTGAGCGCGACCCGGCCGAGGAACCCGGTGCCATCGTTGGCGAGCATCGCGAACAGGCCGTGGCCGTACTCGCGCCAGTCGGCGTCGTCGCGGCGGAGCCGCTGCTCCGCCTCCTCTCGGTCGAACGCGCGCATGTACCGGCTGACCTCCGGGTCGGCGTGGAGCGCGACGAGGTCGTCCACGTCGTGCATGGTCATCGGCCGCAGGTACAGGCGTTCGGTATCGAGGTGCACGCCCGGCAGTTGTAACGCCCCGGCCCCCGCCGCGTAAGTCGGGGCGGCGTCAGGGGCGCGAGACGACGCCCGTGAACAGCACCGCGCCGGTCCGGGTGTCGCGCAGCACGAACACGAACGGCCGGTCGACGACGAAGTCGACCGGCGGCGGGGCCGGGACCGCGGTGCCGACGACCGTGACGCCGGTCGCGGCGGCGGCCTCCGTACCCGCCTCGTCGACGCTCAGATACGCCTCGTGGACGACCGCCTTGATGTAGAGATCGCCGGGTTTGCCGGCGATACCCGACAGGTCGGCGCTACCGGGCTCGAACGCGAGCCGCATCCCGAGCTTCTGGAGCGGGTCGGAGAGCTCGAAGTGGGTCCGCAGCCGGAACTTCGGCAGGGCGACCGCGACCTGCGTCTGCCGCAGCCCCGCGAGCAGCGCCAGCGGTCCCCGGCTCGCCAGGCTCGACAGCATCGGCTGAAGCCCGCCGGGGCTCGGCAGCAGGATGTCGAACGCGAGCCGCCCGCCCCGGTAGCGGAGCTCGAGCGCCTGATAGCCATCGGCCCGCTTGTAGCCGAACGTCCCGGTCTGATGCATGGTCGGGATCTGCTCGGTGGCGCCCGGAGCATGAAACGCCGCCGGGAACGTGTCCTGGTGGGCAAACGGCTCGAGCCACTTGGCCTTCAGGTACACCGCGTTGACCAGCACCAGCTTGGTCAGCGGGTCGAGGTCGCCGGGCCCGAGCAGGGCGGGGATCTTGCCCCGGGTCTGCGCCGACACCCACGCGTTGATCGCGGCCCGGGCGGCGTCGGTGGCGTGCTCGAAGTCCGCGGTACGCAGGCCCGCGCCGTAGTCGCGCGCGAGCACGTCGAGAAACGCCTGGCGGAACCGCTGCCCGGTCTGGCCGTACAGGGCGTTGGCGATATCAAGCGTCGTGTCGGGCCCGTTGACGTTCGCGAGCGAGCGGTCGGCCGCGTTGAACGCCGATCCGAGCCGGGCCGGCGGCAGCGTGAAGTCGAGCGCGGCGGCGATCTGGGAGGCGGTCGCGCCCCGGGCGCCGGCAAACGCCATCGACAGCGCCTGCGAGATGCTCGCCGGCGACAGCGCCAGGTTCGGCTGCGTGCGCGCCATCTCGGCGAGGATCCGGCCCGCGAACAGTGCGTTTCCATCCCGGAGCGCAGCGGCATCGGCACGGGAGACTGACGGCGTCGCCCGCGGGGCCGCGGCCCGCACGAGCGTCGTCCGCGACGTCGTCACCTGGCTCGCGGATCCACAACCCGCGAGCGACGCCACCAACCCCAGGCTCAGCACCGTTCTTAGTCGCACACCGATTCGCATACCCGTTAACCGCTACGCGCGAGCGCGGGCGGCGTCACACGTCGTCGACGTCGGGAACGGGCCGCCCCCGCCGCCGGTCAGTCCTTGCGCCCGGACACGAGCAGCCCGGCGCCGACCGCGACAATCGCGAGCCCACCGGCGCCGCCGATCAGCTCGAGCCGGCGCGGCGAGCGCGCGAACCACTCGCGGAAGCCGCCGGCCGCAAGCGCCCACATCGAGTCAGAGAGCATCGCGATCGCCGCGAAGATCAGGCCGAGCAGCAGGATCTGGGCGGGGACGTCGCCGGCGGATCGGCTGACGAACTGCGGGAGGATCGCGGCCAGGAACACGACGGTCTTGGGGTTCGTCACGCCGACGGTGAAGCCCTGGACGAACGACCGCCGGTCCGACCTCGCCACGGCTGGGCCGGCCAGGGCCGCCGCGAGCGACCGACGCTCCCTGAACGTCCTCACCCCGAGGTACACGAGGTAGGCCCCGCCGACGAGCTTGAGCGCGGTGAACGCCGCCACCGACTGCTCGGCGAGCGCGCCGACCCCGAACGCGACCGCGAGTACCTGGACGTACTCCCCGATCGCGTTGCCGACGACGGTCAGGATCGCGACCCGGCGGCCGCCCGCCAGCGCCCGGCCGACCACGAACAGAACGCTCGGACCCGGGATCACGATCACCACGAACGCGGTGACGCCGAACGCCAGCAACCGACCCGAGGAGATCACGCTTCAAGTCTAAGGACGAGGCCGTGGTAGGTTCGCGACGTGGCGGCCTCAGGCATGCCGGACTCGCGGACGCGCGCAGCGCGCACCCATTTCGACCGCTGGTCGAGGACGTACGAGACCGGCCGTGGCGCGCGCCGGCTCCAGGGCGTGCAGACCGCCGCCCTCGCGGCGCTCGCGCTGAACCCCGGCGACGCGCTGCTCGATCTCGGCTGCGGCACCGGCGCCGCCGTCCGCGAGGCCGCGCCGGCCGTCCGTCGTGCGGTCGGCCTCGACCTCTCGCCGGCGATGATCGAGCAAGCCCGGACGCTCGCGGCCGCGCTCGACAACGTGGAGTTCGCCGTCGGCGATGTCAGCGGACCGCTGCCGTTCGCCGACGGCGAGTTCACCGCGATCGTGTGCACGACCGCGTTCCATCACTTCCCCCGGCCGCTCGACACGATCGCCGAGATGTCCCGCGTGCTCGCGCCCCACGCCCGCCTGGTGATCGCCGACGCCAACCGCCGGCACCCGGCCGTGTTCGTGGCCGATCTCGCGCTGCGAAGGCTCCAGCCGAGCCACGTCGGCTTTCGCAGCCCCGCTCAGCTGATGCGCGACCTGTGCGCGGCGGGCTTCACGAACGCGTCGGCGTGCACGATCTGGGATCGCGGTTACGCGTTCGTTCGCGCCGAGAGGTGACGGCCACTTGACACCTAGCGGGTCTATGCCTAATCTGGCTAGGCATGAAGGCCGACGCGCTGAACGGGCAACTCGATCCGCTGATCCTCGCGACGGTGGCCGATGAGCCGGCCCACGGCTACGCGATCCTGCAGCGCCTGAAGGAGCGCAGCAGCGGCGCCTTCGATCTCGCCGAGGGCACGATCTACCCGGCTCTTCACCGTCTCGAGCGTGACGGCCTGCTGGCCAGCTCGTGGTCGACCGCGACCGGGCGGCGCCGACGCGTGTACGAGGTGACTCGCGCGGGCGTCTCGGCGCTCGACGTGCGAAGGCGCGAATGGCGACAGTTCGCTCACGCGGTCGAGGCGGTGATGGGATGACCTGGCTGGACGAGCTCGCGGCAGAGCTCCGCGCGCGAGCCGTGCCCGCGCGCGAGCGCCATCGCATCCTGCTCGAGCTGCGCGATCACATCGCGTGCGAGCCCGGCTGCGAGGACAGGCTCGGAGACCCCCGCGCGCTCGCCGTCACGTTCGCCGACGAGCTCGCCACCGACCAGGCGCGTCGGTCGGCGTTCGTGACGTTCGCGGCTCTGGCGGCGGCGGCCGTCGTCCTGATCGTCTCCCAGATCACGCTCGCCCGCTTCGCCCACTACCCGGGCTACTCGAACGGCCTCTCGGCGCTGCTGTTCTTCCCCGCGCTGTTGGGGATGCTGGTGGCGCCGCAGATCGCGCTGGTGTCAGGCACGCTCGCGGCCCTGCGTGCCTTGCGCCGCCGCACGGCGCGGGCGCTGCCCGCCGCGGAGATCGCGCTGATCCACCGCCGGTCGCGCCTGGCGCTGGTCGCGGGCCTCGCGACAATGGCCGGGCTCGAGCTGTACGTCGTGGACTTCTCGCAGCGCCTGCCCGCCTGGTGGCTCGGCCTGACCGGCGGCCTCGCTGCGATCGCCGGGGTCGGGCTGCTCGTCGCCTCGAGGAGCCTGGTCCGCGCGCGAGCAATCGTGTCGGGGACTGCCGGCCCGGCCGGCGACATATACAACGACCTGCCGATGCTCAACTGGCGCTGGCTGCGGACCCGGCCCTGGCTGCTCGGCGCGCTTGCGGCGCTCGCGGTTGGCCTGGCGCTGGGCGCGTTCGAGGCTCACGCCGAGCACTCGGTGTTCGAGGGCGTCCAGCGTGGGATGTTCGAGGGCCTCGCCGCCGTGGCCGGATTCGCGCTGCTCGGACGCGCGATCGGCGTGTTCCCGCCGTCGCGCCGATAGCCCGCGTCCGAGGCGGGACAATCACCTCCGAGTGGGACTCCCGGATCCGACCGACGTAGCCGCATACGACGAGCTCGAGACTCGGCGGATCGGTGGACCCAAGCCGCTCACCGGCCCGATCGAGCTGCGCGATTACGACCCGCGCTGGCCCGATCTGTACGCCGGGCACGCGGCGCGACTGCACGACGTGCTCGGCGATCGACTGGTGCGAGTCGAGCACGTGGGCTCGACCTCCGTGCCCGGCCTCGCCGCGAAGCCGATCATCGACATCGTGCTCGAGGTGCCCGACACCACCGACGAGGCGACCTACGTGGACGACCTCGAGGCCGCGGGCTACCTCCTGCGGTTCCGCGAGCCCGACTGGTTCGAGCACCGGCTGTTCCAGCCCTCGGACGGCGGCGTCAACCTGCACGTGTTCCCGGGGGGCTGTCCCGAGACCGGACGGATGGTGGGGTTCCGCGACCGGCTCCGGACGAGCACCGCCGACCGCGAGCTGTACGCCCGCACGAAGCGCGAGCTGGCCGCGCGCGACTGGAAGTACATGCAGCAGTACGCGGACGCCAAGACCGACGTCATCGAGGACATCATGAGTCGCGTGATCGAGTGATGAGTAGCAATCACCAGTTGGTAACGGTCATCGGTAGGTAACGCCGACATGTGAGTATGCATTGGCAGGTCCACGCGGTTTCCCGTTTCACCTCCGGGGGCAATACCTCGGTGCAGTGAATTTCCCGCCCCCGCGGCGACGCCGTGCGTTTTCTTGCCTTTGTCTTCCCGGGTTGCTGGTCGCGGCCGGTGCGATGGACGTCTCAGCCGCGGGAGCATCAACCGCAACGGTGGCGATCACCGGGGGCGGCCTGACTGCCGCCAGCCCATCGGTCCGCGTCATCGGGCAGCACCCGATCCAACTCGAGGTCAGCACGGACGTGACAGACGCGCGCGGCACGGGCGCCGGATGGTTTCTGTCGCTCGCCGCCGGCGCGCCGGACGGCTCGGGCGCTCAGAGCCTGATCGTGACCGGCGTCCGGTCGGCATGCGAGCCCGGTTCGGCGTGCACGCTCCCGGACAGCAACATCGCCTATCCGCTGCCGGTGAGCGTGAACGGGGCACGGTCGTCGGTGGACGAGGCTGCACCGTCCAGTGGACTCGGAGCTCAGACGGTCGACGTCTTCATCACCGTGCCGCCCGGTGTCAGTGACCCGCTCAACCTCGGCTTGAGCGTCTCGACGCAACCACCCGGTTCCGCCGGGACGCGCGCCGGCGCCGGCTGCGAGCAGCACGCTCGGACCGCAGTTACCGCCGTGCTCGGTCCGGGAGATGACGACGACCGACACCTGCACGACGACGCCGTAGGGCCGGCTGCGCGTCCGCTCGCCCCCGCGCGTGATCTACGCCGCGGTGCCCTTGTGCTCGGCGTCGAACAGCTCGACAAGCCGGCTCCGTACGTCCCACAGCTTCGGTATCTGACGCTGGGCGATCAGCTTGCCGAGCACCTGCACCGGCGTCCCCTGGGTTCCGACCGTCTCTTCGCCGAGCGCCCGCGCGACGATCGTGTAGTGCCGGAACCGCCAAACCCAGATCCGCTCGTCCCACTCGGTCAGCAGCTCGGCAAGCTGGTATAGCTGCTCGTGTTCGCGGCCGTGCTGGTAGAGCTCGGTGAGATCGAGCCCCGCTTCGGAGAGCAAGTGGTCGAACGCCTTGGCCACGCGCTGGGTCACCGCCGGCACGCGGCGGAACCCGGGTGAGTCGAACCCGCTGCCGTGCCCGAGCACGACGCGGATCTGCGAGTACTCCCAAGGGTCCATCTGGTTGAGCATCTCCATCTGGGTGGTGACATATCCGAGCGCGACCACCGCGCGGCGCAGCAGCCGCAGCGCGGGATCGACCCGGTCGCGCTCTAGCGACGCCGCCGCCTCGTCGACCTCGGTCGTGGCGAACTTCAGCCACAGCTCCGAAGACTGATGAACGGTCTGAAACAGCAGCTCGTCGTGGTGGACGCGCTCGTCGGCGGTCTTCTGCAGCGACAGCAGCTCGTCGGTGCGCAGGTAGCGCTCGTAGTCGCTGGCACCCGGACCCGGCAGCACCGGCTCGCGCAGGTCCTCGGTCATCCCGAACCTCCCTCGAGGATGGCGGCCAGCTTGGTCATGTCGATGTTCCCCCCGGACACGATGCACACCACCTTTCCAGTTCCCGCCCGGCCCGTGAGCGCGGCGGCCGTGGCCAGCGCCCCCGCTCCCTCGGCGATCACGTGCGCGCGCTCGGCCAGCGTTCTGACCGCGGCGGCGGCGTCGGCGATCGGAATCGAGAGCGCGTCGTCGATCAGCGGCCGGACGCGAGGCCACATCGTGTCGAGCACCCGGCGGCTGCCCGAGCCGTCGACGAACGACGGGGTGTACTCGCACGTCGGCCGGCCCTCCCCCCGCGAGCGCCGCGACGAGCGCCGCGCCGGTCGCCGGCTCCGCCGTGTAGATCTTCGTCTGCGGTCGCAGCGCCCGGATCGCGCTGGCGATCCCGACGGTCAGCCCGCCGCCGCCGTACGGGATCACGACCGCGTCGGGCTCGGGGAGATCCTCGAGGATCTCGAGCCCGATCGTGCCGTTGCCGGCCATCACGCCCTCGTCCTGCACCGGGTGCACGAACAGCCCATCGACGCCATCGACCCGGCTGGTGACGATCGCCTGCCACCACTCGTCGTAGGGGAACTTGATCACCCGGCCGCCGAGCCGCTCGATCGCGTCGAGCTTGGCCTGCGGTGCGTGCTCGGGGACGGCGATCGTCACCGGCAGCCCCAATTCGCGCCCGGCCCACGCGACGCCCTGGGCCATGTTGCCGGCGCTCGCGGTGACCAGGCCGCGCCGGCGGTCCTCCTTGGACGCGGACCTGACCGCGTTCGTCGCGCCCCTGATCTTGAACGAGCCGATCGGCTGCAGCGTCTCGAGCTTCAGGTAGATCTCGGCGGGCGCGTCGTCGGTCCGCAGCCGCACGAGCGGCGTCCGCACCGCGACGTCCGCGATCCGCGCCCGCGCCGCTTCGATCTCGGCCAGCTCGATCACAGCTCGACCTCGGTACCGATCCCGAGCCGGCGCGCTCTCGACACCGCGCACTCGGCCGCGGCGAGATCCTCGACCGCGAGGCCCAGCGATCTGAACACGGTCAGCTCCTCGGGGCTCCGGCGACCGGGCGCGGTGCCCGCCAGCACCTCCCCGAGCTCGCCACGGACGTGATTCTCACCCGAGATCGCGCCCTCCGCCACCGCCGTCAGGTACTCGCCGGCCTCGTTGCGCAGCGACTCGCGGCTGTCGCAGAACAGCGCGCACGCGGCGACCGTCTCCACATCGAGCTCGCGCGCGCTCGACACGCTCGCTCCCACGGCGTTCACGTGCGTCCCGGGCGCGAGCCATTCGCGCTGGACCACCGGCTCACGAGCGCTCGTGGCGAGAACCACCACATCTGCCTCGCGGACCGCGTCCTCCGCGGAGGAGGCGACCGCCGCCCGGTCGCCGGCCGTCTGCACCGCGTGCGAGCGGTTGGGCGCAAACACCCGAACATGCGCGAACGAGCGCACCGGCAGCAGCGCGTCCAGATGGGCCTTGCCCTGCACCCCGGCACCGAGGATCGCGAGCACCGCGGCATCTTCTCGCGCGAGCACGCGGGTCGCGACCGCGGTCACGGCGGCGGTGCGGATCGCGGTGACCGCGGACGCGTCGAGGATCGCCCGAGGCACGCCGGTCGCGCCGTCGAACAGACGTGACGGTTCCCTGGTGCGAGTCGAGCCCGCGGGCCGGATTGCCGGGCATCACGCACAGCGACTTGAGCGAGAACACCGGGTCCTCGCCGCCGCGCCAGGCCGGCATCAGTCCCATGAACCCCGCCGCGCCGTCAAACGGCACCATCGACCGGAGCGGCATCTGCGCCTCGCCGCGAGCGTGCGCGGCCAGCACCTTGGCCATCGCGTCGGCGCACTCGTCCGGCGGCAGCGCCGCGATCACGTCGTCGTGGCTGAGGATCAGGACCGAGCTCAACTGAACACCCGGTCGAGGTCGGCGCGCTCCTGGGCGCCGAGCGGCTGCTCGAGCGCCTCGCGCACTGGTGCCAGATGGTCGGGCCGGCCCGGCCCGATGACGATCTGGGTGATGCGCTCGTCGGCGAGCAGCCACGCGAGCGCGGCGCCGGCCATCGACCCCCCGCGCGCCTGCGCGAGTCGCTCCAGCGATGCGAGCCGGTCGAAGGTCGCGTCCGCCACGAGCGGGGCGTATGGCTCGGGCCGCTGGGTCATCCGCGATCCCGCCGGGTAGGGCTCGCCCCGGCGGTACTTGCCGGTCAGCCACCCTCCGCCGAGCGGGCTGAACACCAGGTAGGAGACCTGCTCGCGCTCGCACAGCGGGAGCACCGCATCCTCGTCGCCGCGGGACAGCAGCGAGTGCTCGTTCTGGATCGCCTGCGGTGCGCCCGCCGCCAGCGCCGCCTCGAGCTGAGCGGCATCGAAGTTGCTGACCCCGTAGTCGCGGATCTTGCCCGCGGCCCGGAGCTCGTCGAACGCCGCCACCGTGTCCGCGAGCGGCACATCGGGGTCGAACTCGTGCGCGAGATAGAGATCGACGTACTCGAGGCCGAGGCGCTCGAGGCTCGACTCGAGCTGCCGGACGACCCGCTCGGGCGCGAGCCCGTGGTCGGCGCCGGCGTCCATCGGGTTGTAGGTCTTGGTCGTGACCATCGGGCGCACGCCGCGGTTCCGGATCCAGGCGCCGATCGCGCGCTCGCTGCGACCGCCGCCGTACGCGTCGGCGGTGTCGAAGTGGTCGATCCCCTGCTCCCACGCGGCGTCCATCAGCTCGAACGCCTCGTCCTGACTCAGCCCCTGACCGAACAGCTCGGGCGCCGAGCCGACCCCGCCGAAGTTCCCGCACCCGAGCGCGACCCGCGGAACCGTCAGCTCGCTGTGGCCGAGCCGGCGCCGCTCGAATGGAAGCGTTGCGCTCATCGCGCCCCAGCCTATCGACGCGGGGCGGGCGCCCGCTAACTTTGGCCTCATGCCCGTCCTGGACGCACGCGGCATCAGCAAGACGCTCGGCGTCGGGCGTGGGGAGCGGCGTGTGCTCGACGGCGTCGACCTCGACGTCGATGCCGGCGAGGTCGTTGCGGTGCTCGGCCGCTCGGGGAGCGGCAAGTCGACGCTCCTGCATCTGCTCGGCGGGCTCGACCGGCCCGACGCCGGGACGATCACGCTCGCCGGGCAGTCGCTCACCGAGCAGAGGCCGCGGGCGCTGGCGAAGACGCGCCTGCGTCATGTCGGGTTCGTGTTCCAGTCCTTCCACCTGATCGAGGAGTTGAGCGGGGAGGAGAACGTGCTGCTGCCGGCGCGACTGCCCGGAGCGCTCCGCGGCGGCGAGCAGCGCGCGCGCCGTCTGATCGACGAGCTGGGTCTCGCCGAGATCGCCGGCCGCCGGCCACACGAGCTCTCGGGTGGCGAGCAGCAGCGCCTGGCGATCGCCCGGGCGCTGGTCAACGACCCCGCGGTCGTGCTCGCCGACGAGCCGACCGGAAACCTTGACCAGGAGAACGGCGCCACCGTGCTCGCGCTGCTCCGCAATCTCACGCGCCGCGCGGTCGTGATCGTCACCCACGAGCCCGAGGCCGCGGCGATCGCCGATCGCGTGCTGCACCTCCGCGACGGGCGGCTGGTTGCCGAGGGCGCGCGGATCGGAGAGTCCGCCTGAAGGCTGCGCTCGTAGAGGCCCGTTACGGCGTGCGGGTCCGGCGACGGCGATCGCTACTGACCGGGGTCGGGATAGCGCTCGCCACGGCGATGCTGGTGGCGGCGCTGGTGGTCTCGGACAGCCTGGGGTTCGGGTTCGACCGGGCCGCCCACGCATCGGACCTCCCCGACATCATCGTCCGCTTCGATCCGCAGAACGCCGGCCGGGTCGCGCAGCGGATCGCCGCGCTCCCCGACGTGGCCGGGTACACGCTCCGTCAGGAGGCTACGAACGTCGACCTCGAGGCCGGCGAGCACGGCTCCGGCAGCGGCGTCGTCGAGGTGGTCGGGCCCGGCCGCCGCGGCTACGCGATCGTCGCCGGCCGCGACCTCTCGAGCCGCCAGGACGAGGTCGTGGTCGAGCGCGGGCTCGCGGCCGCGTGGGGGATCAAGCTCGGCGGCCGGCTCGACGTCGACGGGCTCGGGGCGCTGCGCGTCGTCGGGTTCTCCGAGAGCCCCGACAACGTGTCGTATCCGCTCGCGACCCCACGCGTCTACATCTCCCACGCCGACCTCGGCGATCCGCCCAACCAGCCGACGTGAACCTGGCGGACATCTGGCTGCACGACCCGCGCAACCTGAACGAGGTGCTCGTGCAAGCGCGCGCGACCAGCTACGGCCTGCACGGGCTGAGGTTCGTCACGCGCTCGGGCGTCCACGTCCTGCTCGACCAAGCCGCCGGGATCGTGATCGATCTGCTCGTGGCGCTGTCGCTGATCGCGCTCGCCACCGCGAGTGTGATGCTCGCCGCGTCCGCGCGCGCCGAGGTCCAGCGTCGCCTCGGCGCGATCGGAGTCCGCCGCGCGGTCGGAGCCTCGCGCGGGCACCTGGCCGCCACGCAGGCGCTCGAGGCGCTGTTCGTCGCCGCGCCGGCGGCGACCGTCGGCGCGATCGGCGGGGCGCTCGCCACCTACGGCCCGACGAGTCGGCTGCTGATGCTCCTGAATGAGCCCGCCCCGGGGACGGCGCTGCTGCCCGCGCTCGCGGTGGCGTGGCTGGCGAGCGTGGCGATCCCGGTGCTCGCGGCGGCGTGGCCGGCATGGCGGGCGGCCGGCCGCTCCCCGGTGGCGCTCCTGCGCGGCGCCGAGCTTGCGCGCGGGTCTCGGCGCCTCCCGACCCCGGGCGCCGGTCTGACCGCCCTCGGCGTGCGGCTCGCCGGCGCGCGCCGCACTCGCCTGATCGCCACGGTCGCCGCGCTGGGCTTCTCGACCGCGTTCGTGCTGCTGATGCTCGCGCTGGCCTCCGCGCTCAGCTCGCTCGAGACCGACCCCCAGGCGCTCGGCAAGCGCTACCAGCTGACCGCGAACGTGTCCGCCTCGGCGGTCCCCCGCGTACGCGCGCTCCCCGGCGTTCAGGCGGCCGCGCCGCGGTACGAGACCGAGGCCGTCGACTCGTATTCGCTCGGCGAGACGATCGACGTGATCGCCTATCCGGGCAGCCACACGACGTTCGAGGATCCGCCGCTCGTGTCCGGCACGCGCCTGAGGGGCGCTCACGAGGCCGAGGTCGGCCTCGGGCTGGCGCAGGCGCTCGGACTGGCACCCGGGTCGACGCTCGCGATCGAGCTCTCCTCGGGAACCGAGCTGCGGCTCCGGGTCGCCGGCGTGGTCAGCTCGCTCGATCACGACGGGCGCGTCGCCTACGTGCCGGCCGCCGCGCTGCTGGCCGCCGATCCGGCGGCGGCCTCGGACGAGCAGGTCGTGGTCGTGCTCCGCCCGGGCGCCAACGCCGGCGCGGTGAGCGCGGCGCTCGGATCGACCACCGCTCCCGCCACCGGCGCGGTCGGCCGCGGCGTGCCGCTCGTCGCGGTCTTGCGCTCGATCCTGCGCGCGGTCGCGATCGTCGACGGCCTCGTCTGCCTGTACGCGCTGATCCAGGCGTGCGCGCTCACCGTCCAGGAGCGCCGCCGCACGGTGTCGGTGCTCCGGGCATTCGGCGCCGGCGGCCCGGCGGTGCGGCGCCTGCTCGCGGGCGCGGTGATCGCGCTCGTGCTGCCCGCGGCGGTGATCGGGGTCCTGCTCGAGCGGTTCGTGCTCGGCCCGGCGCTGTCCCGGCTGGCCGCGAGCTACGTGACGCTGCCGCTCGGCGCCACCGGACTCGAGATCGCCGCGGTGCTGGCGGGACTGGCGCTCGCCGGCGCGATCGCGGTGGCGTGGGTGGCGCGACAGGCCACGCGCGAGAACGTGATCGCCGGCATGGGGGCGCCGTGAGCCTTACTCGGCGTGAGGCGATCGTCCTCGGGGGCGCGGCCCTGCTCGCGGCAGGCTGCGGCAGCGCCCGGTCGGCCGCCGCCGGCTCGGGCTCGACGCTCGCGGCCACGTGGACCGACCCGCACGACACCGGCTCGCTCAGCCCCGGTCCGGGCGAGCGCCTGCTCGCGCGGACCGAACTCGGCCCGGTGCGCGCGGCGGACGGCGTGATCGCCACGCTCGCCCACGTCACCGACGCCCACGTGCTCGACGCCTCCTCTCCCGCCCGGGTGCCGTTCCTGGATCGGCTCGGCCCGCCGTTCGAGTCGACGTTCCGGCCCCAGGAGGCGCTGACCGCGCAGGTGCTCGCCGGCGCCACCGGTGCGATTCGGGCGCTGCACCCGGACGCGGTCATCCAGGGCGGGGACCTGATCGACAACGATCAGCGCAACGAACTCACGTGGGCGCTGACCGCGCTCCGCGGCGGGGTCGTCCGCCCCGACGTCTACTACGGCGTCCAGCTGGCGGGCGATCCGGATCCGTTCTACTACCGGCCCGACCTCGACGCTCCACAGCATCCGGGGCTGCTGTCACGCGTTGCGCGGCCGTTCCGTAGCGTGGGCACGGGCGCGCCGCTGCACCCGGTACTCGGCGACCACGACATCCTCGTCGCCGGCGAGATCCCACCGACCGACCAGACGCGAGCGCTCGCGCTGGGCGACCAGGCGCTGTGGGAGTTGCCACCGGGCCTGACCGTGCCGCCGGGAACGTCGTTGACCGCCGGCGGGTCGCCCGACGGTCCGCCGCTGCCGGGCCTGGTGAACCAGTTCCTCGCGCGGGCGCTGGCCGGACCCAAGGTGCATGTCCCGGCGAACGGCGGCCGCGTCGAGATGGAGCCACTCGAGGTCACGAGGCGCCTCGGCCGCCCGGGCTCGTACCTCGACTACCACGTGGACATCGGGACTGAGCTTCGACTGATCGTGCTCGACCTCGCGCGCCGGGGCGGGGGCTCGGGCGGGCTGGTCCGCCCCGACCAGCCTGGCTGGCTAGCCAGCCAGCTTGGAAGCTCTGGGCGCCGCTGGGTGATCGTCGTCTCGCACCAGCCGCTGGCCGGCTCCGAGGGCGGCGATGAGCTGCTTGCGATCCTCGACGATCACCCGCGCGTGATCGCGGCGTTGTCGGGCCACACCCACCGGAATCAGGTCGCGCCGCGCGGCCGCTACTGGCTGATCAGCACCGCGTCGCTGATCGATTATCCCCAGCAGGCCCGCGCGCTCCGCGTGATCAAGACCGCCGGCGGCGGAGTCGCGATCCAGACCTGGATGCTCGACCACACCTCCCCCGGCGACCTCGGGCGGATCGCCCGCCAGCTCTCCTACCTCGACGCCCAGGGAGGGCGTCCGAAGGGGTTCGCCGGCGGCCGGCTCGACCGGAACGTGACGCTGTACCGGGCCGCGGACTAGCCGCCGAGCGCGGCCTTGATGTCGGCGATCACCGCCTGCTCGCCTCCGCTTACCGCCATCCCGTCCTCGCGGTGGGCGTTGGCGACGTGGTCGGACAGCGTGAGAACGAACGCGCGGTAGTCGTTCACCTCGTCGGGCGTCGCCTTGGTCTCGAGCACCGCGACCGCGTCGCGTACGTGCTGGAGCCCGTGAGACCTGACCTCGTCGGGCGAATGACCGAGATGACGATCAACCTTGGGCTTGGCGGACACGATCGCGTCGAGCAGCTCGCTAGCTCCATGCTCCTGGCGCGCCTCGCCATAGGACTTCGCGATCGCGAAGCTTTCCTTGAACGTGCCGCCCTTCGACGCGGTGGCCACGATCGTGCCCGCGGCCGGCGGTCCCTGCAGGATGGTGTCCCACTCCTGCTCGGTGAAGTCGCTCTTGCTCGTCATTGTTTGCTCCTCAGCTCCGGGTGGATTGGCCGACCTCGATCAGGTGGCCGTCGGGGTCGCGAACGTAGCACCGAATCTCGCTGCCGCGGTTCTGCGGCGGCGTCAGGAACTCGGCGCCGCGCGAACTCCAGTCAGCGTAGATCGCCGCGATGTCGGCCACGCGGATGTTCATGAAGCTCGACACCCGATCCGGGTCGGGCGGCGTCTCGAGCGTGACCGTCGGCTTGTCGTCGGTCGGCCCGCCGCCGACGTTGATGATCACCCAGCTGTTCGCGAGCGCGACGATCGACGGCTCGCCCTGCATCACGACCTCGCCGCCGAGCACATCGGCATAGAAGTGGACCGAGCGTTCGACGTCGCGGGCGACGATGAAGTGGGTCAGCACGAACCCTTCCGTGGGCGCGGGTAGGTCGGCCATGGAAGCCTCCTCGGGCTGCGGTGGCGGTTGATGGGCCTCGCTCCGCTCGGCATCCGTGGGACCGTGCGACCCCGTCCGGACGGGCCCGGCTGGCCCCACGGACGCTGCGCGAAGCGCAGCCCCTATCCAACCACGGTTTCGATCGTCTCGATCGGTTCGAGCTGCGAGATCTCCGACCGGCGGTTCTCCCAGTGCGGCGGGATGCACATGTGCGTCCCGAGCTCGTCGGCGGCCTCGTCGATCAGGAAGCCCTGCGGCGTGCCATGGGCGATCTCGACCAGCAGCCCGCTGGGGCTGCGGCAGTACATCGAGAAGAAGTAGCCGCGGTCCTTGGGCTCCGAGAAATCGGTGAATCCGAGCCCGACGATCCAGTCCTTGACCTCCTGCTGGTTCTCGGCCGACATCACGTCGAACGCCTGGTGGTGGATCGTCCCCTCGCCGAAGTTCCATGTGCCCTGGGGGAGGTCGGGCTCCTCGACGAGCTCGAGCATCCGGCCGTAGCCCTGCTCGTCGCCGATCTGGAACTGGTGGTGCGCACCCTCGGAGGAGAGCAGCTTGCCGCCCATGCCCTCGGTGATGAAGAAGCTCATCGGGTCGGGCTCGCGGACCGACGTCGTCGTGCCGTAGGCGCCGCGGATCGCGTGCTGGGCGGGCACGCCCTGACCCTCGTAGGGCTCGCGGTCGTCCGCCTCGCCCTCGCCGACGATCGCGTACTCGATCCCGCACGGGTGCCGGAAGTAGATCCGCTCGGTGCCGAAGCGCTCGCCGCGCTCGTGCTCGACGTCATGTTCGGCCAGGCGGTCGGCCCAGAAGCCGACCGAGTCCGCCGGGACCGACAGGTTCAGCGACTTCGCCTGGTTGGTTCCGCGCTTACCCATCCAGCCGGCCTGGCGGTACGGGAACGCCGTGAGCAGTGTGCTCGGGTCGCCGAGCCCGTTGCCGTAGTAGAGGTGATAGACCGGTATCTCGCCGTCGAACAGCACGGTCTTCTTGACGCTTTTCAATCCGAGCAGCCGGACGTGGAAGTCGTAGTCCTCCTGCGCGCCGCCGACGCAGAACGTCAGGTGGTGGGTACCGCGGATGATGCCCCGAGCCATGATCCTGCTCCTCTTCCTCGTGTTCGAAACGGTGCGATTCTAACTTGAGCACACAAGCGCTCCTAGGACAAGAGCGCGGCGCTCCTAGGACGTCAGCGCGTCGCCGGCGCCGAGCAGCCAGTCGGCGAACGTCCCGCCGCCGACGACCCACGTCCGGCGCTCGGCGGCGAGCTCGGCGATGAATCCGAACAGCCGCTCGACGCCCGCCGACCACCGCTCGTCGAGCATCAGGAACGGGTGCAGGACCAGCGTCCGGAGACTGCCGTTGGCGGCCAGATCCTGGAGCTCGTCCTCGAACCGATCGGCGAGCGCGCTCGGACTGAGCGCCCCTTCCGGCGCACCCCGCGCGACCCTCATCGGCCCGAAGCTGTCCATCAGATGGAAGGCGTCGACGAACTCCCAGGCGAATGGCAGGTAAGCCAGCCCGCGACGGATTCCGGCCGACCCTTCGGCCGGTGAGCACCAGCGCAGGCCGCGCTCGCGCAAGAGCGCCGGCGTGCGCGAGTTCAGCTCACCGCCGGGCGGGCGAAACCCGCGCGGGTCGATCCCGAGCGCGGAGAAAGCGTCGACGCTGCGCGTGAGCAGGTCGCGCTCGTCCATGCCCGACAGCGATGTCCACTGTTCGTGGCGCCAGCCGTGCAGCCCGACCTCGTGCCCGCGGGCCGCGATCTCGCGCACCGCGTCCGGATACAGCTCGCAGTTGATCGCCTCGACGAAGAACGTGGCGCGGAGTCCATGGCTGCCGAGCTCGTCGAGCAGCCACGGCAGCGCCCGCGTCACCGACGGGTCGCTCCCGACCGGCGCGTCCTCGGGCTGCATGCCGCGCTCGAGCGCCCGGGCCTCCCCCAGGTTGTCGATCGTGAGCAGGAGCGCGCTTGGCAAACCGGCTGGCCCGAATCTCCCCACGGGCACCATCGTATTGCGCGCCGACTCAATACGATCGTGGCGATGGCGAGTTCCGGACAAGCAGCCCGCGTGGCCCTGGTCACGGGCGGAGCGGGAGGTATCGGCCGCGCGATCGTGCGCGCGCTGGCAGCGGACGGCCACCGCGTCGTGGCCGGCGACATCGCCGACGGCGCGCCCGACGAGGCCGCGCTCGCGGTTCACCTCGACGTGACCGATAGCCACTCGGTCGACGAAGCCGTCACCCGCGCCGAGCGCGAGCTTGGCCCGATCGAGATCCTCGTCAACACGGCGGGCTGGGACGAGTTCCACCTGTTCCTTGAGACCGAGGAGGAGTTCTGGGACGGGATCATCGACCTCAACTACAAGGGGTGCCTGCGGGTCTGCCGGCGGGTGGTGCCGGGAATGGTGCAGCGCGAGTACGGGCGCGTGGTCAACATTTCCTCGGACGCCGCTCGGGTCGGCTCGTCGCAGGAGGCCGTGTACGCCGGCGCCAAGGCCGCCCAGGTGGCGTTCGGTAAGACGCTGGCCCGCGAGGTCGCGCGCCGCGGCGTGACCGTGAACAGCGTGTGCCCGGGTCCGACCGAGACGCCGCTGCTCGACGGGATGCTCGGGGCCGGCGAGGCGAGCGCGAAGATGGTCGAGGCGCTCCGGCGGGCCGTGCCGATGCGTCGGCTGGGACGGCCCGAGGACGTCGCCGCCGCAGTTTCGTTCCTGGTCTCGGACGCCGCCGGCTACATCACGGGGCAGACGCTGTCGGTCAGCGGCGGGCTGACGATGGCCTGAGAAAGGAGCGACGGATGGATTTGACCGACACCCGCTACGAGGTCGAAAACGGTCTGGCCTGGATCACGATCGACCGGCCCGACCGGATGAACGCCTTCCGAGCGAAGACGGTCGACGAGCTGATCCGCCTGTTCACGCACGCGTGGGCCTCGCCTGACGTCGGCGTGATCTGCCTGACCGGCGCCGGCGACCGGGCGTTCTGCGCCGGCGGCGATCAGAAGCAGCGCGCGGAGACCGGCGACTACGGGCCGAGCGAGTCGGGGCTGTTCGAAATCGAGCGGCTCCACCGGCTGATCCGCGACATCCCGAAGCCCGTGATCGCCGCGGTCAACGGCGTCGCGATCGGCGGCGGACACGTCCTCCACGTCCTGTGCGACGTCACGATCGCCGCCGAGGACGCGACCTTCGGCCAGGTCGGGCCGCGCGTCGGCTCGTTCGACGGTGGCTTTGGCACCGCGTACCTGGCCCGCGTCGTCGGAGAGAAGCGCGCCCGCGAGATCTGGTTCCGCTGCCGGCGCTACGACGCCGCGACCGCCGAGCGGTGGGGACTGGTCAATCAGGTCGTGCCGCTCGACGGGCTGCACGACGAGGTTCGCGTGTGGGCCGACGACATGCTCGCGCTGTCGCCCACCGCGCTGCGGTTCCTCAAGCAGTCGTTCAACGCCGACACCGAGCACATCGCCGGCATCGCCGGCATGTCGTTCAGCGGGCTCGCGTTGTTCAACGACACCGACGAGTCACGCGAGGGCGTGCAGGCGTTCAACGAGAACCGCCCGCCGGACTACTCGGGCCATCGGGCCCGGGCCTCGGCCTAGCTCCGGGCGCCCTCGCCCAGCGCGCTCAGAACCGACTCGATCAGCCCCGGGAAGCGCTGCTCGAGCTCCTCTCGGCGCAGCCAGCTCAGGCGTGTCGTGCCCTCGAGCCGCTGACGGATCACACCCGCGTCGCGCAGCACCCGGAAGTGGTGCGTGCACGTCGACTTCGTGACCGGAAGCTCGAAGCTCTTGCACGTCCGAGACCCGCCGCGCGGCAAGGCCGGTCACGATCTTCAGCCGCATTGGGTCGCTCAGCGCATGCAGTACTGCCGCGAGCTCGATCTCCTTGACGGTCGGGTGCGGGAGCGGCTCCCCCGGCGCGGCTCGGGTCTCAATAGACACCTGCTCCGGTGCGCCTCGGGTCTCGTTCGAGACCATGTCCTGGATGACATCCGTGCTCATGTTTCTGTCCCCAATGTTAGTACGACGATCATCGAACCCCTGCTATGGTTCGATAAGCATCGTACTCCGGGGCGCAGAATCGGCGGGCAGGCTGTCGAACTGGACGGACCCGGATCGTCGTCTCTATATGAGAACGAAAATCGAACATCCCAACCTTCGCGCCACGCTGCTCCTGTGCTGCCTGGCCCAATTCATGGTGATCCTCGACGTGTCCGTCGTGAACGTCGCGCTTCCCTCGATTCGCAACTCGCTGCGGTTCTCGGAGCAGGACCTGCAGTGGGTCGTCAACGCGTACACGGTCACGTTCGCCGGGTTCCTGCTGCTCGGCGGCCGCGCCGCTGACCTGCTCGGTCGCCGGCGGGTGTTCGTGTTCGGGCTGACGCTGTTCGCGCTCGCCTCGCTCGCCGGCGGGCTCGCCGACAGCAAGTTCCTGTTGATCGCTGCACGCGGGGTGCAGGGCCTCGGCGGCGCGATCGTCGCCCCGGCTTCCCTGTCGATCCTCACCACCACATTCGAAGAGGGCCCGGCCCGCAACCGCGCCGTCGGCATCTGGGGCGCGATGGGTGGTGCGGGCGGTGCTGCCGGCGTGCTCCTCGGGGGCGTCCTCACCGACCTGCTGAGCTGGCGCTGGATCCTGTTCATCAACGTCCCGATCGGCCTGATCGCGGCTCTGCTGGCCCAGCGCTTCATCGTCGCGGGTCGCGCCGAGCGGAGCGAGCGGAACTTCGACCTCGCCGGCGCGATCACGGCCACGCTCGGACTGTCGGTTCTGGTGCTCGGGATCGTCCGCACCGACGTGACCGGCTGGGGCTCGATCCCGACGCTGGCGCTGATCGCCGCAGGCGTCGTCCTGCTGGCGGTGTTCGTCGCGATCGAGGGCCGCTTCGCCCGCGCTCCGCTGATGCCGCTTCGGATCTACGCCTCGCGCACGCTGCGGGCGTCGAACCTGGTCGTGTTCCTGCTCGGGGCCTCGACGTTCGCGATGTGGTTCTTCCTGTCGCTGTACCTCCAGCAGGTACGCGGTTACTCGCCCCTGCGCGCCGGGCTGGCATTCCTCCCGATGACGCTGTCGATCGTCGTCGCATCGACGCTTGCCTCGCGGGGGGTGACGCGCGTCGGAGCGAAGCCCCTCCTGGTGGCCGGCATGAGCCTCCTGGCTTTGGGCCTGCTCCTGTTCACTTTCCTATCCCCCGGCGGCAGCTATCTCGGCGACGTCCTCGTCCCGTCGGTGCTGGCCGCGGTCGGCATGGGGATGGCCTTCGTTCCGGTGACGATCGCGGCGGTCTCGGGCGTCGCGCCCCATGAGGCCGGTCTCGCCTCGGGGCTCGTCAACACTTCCCGCCTGTTCGGCGGCGCGCTCGGGCTCGCGGTCCTCGCCGCGATCGCCACCGCGCACACCAACGGCGACCTCCGGCACGCGGTGGGGATGCATGCCGCGCTCACCGACGGGTTCGTGATCTCGTTCGGAATCGCCGGGGCGTTCGCGGCGGCCGGCGCTTTGATCGCTGCGGTCGGGCTTCCCCGGGTCTCAGTCCGGGCCTCGCGGAAGCAGGCGATCGCCGCCGAAGGCGCATAGGCGCGCGGCCCTCCCGAGCGCCGGCACGGGACAATCAGCGCGGCATGGCCCGCTGCTTCGTCACCCGCCGGCTTCCCGGTCCCGCGCTCGACCGGCTTCGCTCGCATCACGAGGTCGAGGTGTGGCCCGAGCGGCTGCCGCCTTCCGCCGAGGAGCTCGCGGCGCGCGCCGCGGACGTCGAGGGGCTGCTGACGCTGCTCACCGAGAAGGTCGACGCGACGCTGATCGAGCGGTGTCCGCGGTTGCGGGCGATCTCGAACTACGCGGTCGGCTATGACAACGTCGACCTCGAGGCGGCCGCGGCGCGAGGCATCCCGGTCGGGAACACGCCGGATGTGCTCACCGACGCCACCGCGGATCTCACGTTCGCGCTCCTGCTCGCGGCGGCGCGCAAGCTGCCCGAGGCGATCGCCGCCGTCCGGGCCGGCGACTGGGTGACGTGGGAGCCCGGGCTGTACCTCGGGGCGGCGGTATTCGGCGCAACCCTCGGGATCGTCGGTTTAGGACGGATCGGGCGGGCGGTGGCGCGCCGGGCGTCCGGGTTCGACATGAACGTGCTTCATTGCGGCCGCGACGCGCAGCGGGATGAGATCGAGGCTCTGCTCGAGCGCGCGGACTTCATCACGCTCCACGTCCCGCTGACGCCGGAGACCCACCACCTGATCGACGCGGCCGCGCTCGCGCGGATGAAGCGCAGCGCGATCCTGATCAACACGGCCCGCGGACCGATCGTCGACCAGGCCGCGCTCCGGGATGCGCTGATCTCCGGGGAGATCGCCGGCGCGGCGCTGGACGTCACCGATCCCGAGCCGCCCGCGCCCGACGATCCCCTGTTCGACGCCCCGAACCTGATCGTCGCGCCGCACATCGGCTCCGCCACCCGCGCGGCCCGTGAGCAGATGGCCGAGCTGGCCGTCGACAACCTGCTCGCCGGGCTCGACGGCAAGCCGATGCCTCACCAGGTCGGCGAGCCGAGTTGACGTCGCGGAGTTGACGTTGCGGCGCGCGGTCGTCGACATCGGCACTAACTCGACGCGTCTGTTCATCGCCGACGTGCGGGACGGCCGGATCGGTGATGTGGTGCAGCGGCGCACCGAGATAACCCGGTTGGGCGCAGGAGTCGACGCCGGCGGACGGTTGAGCGAGGAGGCGATGGCGCGCGTGTACGCGGTGCTCGATGACTACCGGGTGCTGATCGATCGAGACCACGCTTCTGATGCGGTCGCGGTGCTGACGAGCGCGGTCAGGGACGCCACGAACGGCGCCGAGTTCGCTCGGACGGTCGGTGAGCGCTGGGCGATCGAGCCTCACATCCTGTCGGGCGATGAGGAGGCTCGGCTCACGTTCCTCGGCGCCACCAGCGAGCGCGACCCCGATGATCTGACGCCGACGCTCGTGATCGACATCGGCGGCGGCTCGACCGAGTTCGTGATCGGCTCGGGCCACGAGGTCGCGTTCCACGTTTCGAACCAGGCCGGCGTCGTTCGCCAGACCGAGCGCCACCTTCACTCTGACCCGCCTGTCGCCGCGGAGCGCGACGCGCTGGCCCGCGACGTGCGGGCGATTCTCGGCGACGGGGTCCCGGCCTCGGTGCGCGGCGGAGTCGCGCACGCGATCGCGGTGGCGGGGACCGCGACCTCGATGGCCTCGATCGCGCAGGAGCTCGAGCCGTATGACCCGGACAAGGTCGAGGGGTACGTGGTGAGCGAGGCGGACTGCCGGCGAATCCTCGACCGCCTCGCCGGCATGACCCTGGCCGAGCGCCGGCGGGTCCGAGGACTCCACCCCGACCGGGCGCCGACGATCGTCGCCGGCGTGATCATCCTGCTCGAGACGCTGGCGCTGTTCGGGCTCCACTCGTTCGAGGTCTCAGAGCACGACATCCTGCGCGGCGCCGCGCTCGGGTTGGCGTAGGCTCGCCCTCCGGCCGCGGCCTCTCCCCACCCCGGGCTGCACAACGCGACAATCGAGCCAGTCGCGTCCGGCCGTGCCGACTCGTGCACCATAGTCATGCATGAGTCGGCGAGGCTCGCCGTGCGTGCGCCGAATGTCGCGTCGTGCAGGTCGGGCGGGGGTTTGTCCGCGGAGGCCGCGGATCGGGCCACCGGCGTCGGGACGCGGTGGCGGTGGGTGCGTTTGCGGACGGAGACGGAGGCGGGGCGTGTGGTCCTGCGGTGGGGCACCTGGAGCGGAGCAGCCGGTGCTCGGTGGCGGTCGCGCGCCGGCGGACTCGGGGCACATGCACGGTGGGCCATTTGGTGCGTTTCTTCGGAGCTGTGGCCCGTGGTGCATGGTCGGGGCATGCGTCCCGGGCCACGGCTGGCTTCGGGGTCGCGAATTGGCCCGTCACGCAGGTTGGCCGGGGCGGGTCGAGGCGACGCGCCGGCGTCCGCACGCCGGGCGCGGCACCGCCACCGCGGCCCGTGTGGACCACTGCGCCGACTGCACGACCCTCCGGCGTGGGTGGTGGCGTGTCATCCACTTCTACCGTGGCACGGCGCGCCCCACACCCGAACATCCGAGGCGCGGTGGCGAGTCATCCGACACAGGTATTGCAGGCCTGGCCGGCGAAGGCAGCGCGCGGGCGCGGGCGATCAGACCGAGGCGCGGAGCCGCAGGCTGATGTCGGCGCACTCCTCGCACACCGACGCGGGAATGACTCCGGTTCGCATCAGCAGCGAGAACACCTGACATCCGAGGCAGACCGCGAAGATCGACTCGAGCCCGGCGGCGACCACGAACAGCCCGAGGACCACGTCGGCGGCGGTGTCGTCGCCGAGGATCAACCCGAGCACGAGCGCCGCGGTCGCCATCACCGCGCCCATCCCCTGGGCGAACCGCTTGGGCGGGCCGGGGACCGGCTTCTTGGGCCCGAGCCGCGGGGCGATCACGTTCTGAGCGGTCCAACCGAGCGGGCTCAGCGTCGGTCCTGTCAACACCCGCGCCCAGAAGCCGTACGCGAGCGGAATCAGCAGCCAGTAGGCCCCCGTCGCCAGGATCACGAGCACGGTAATCAGCACGGCGCCGGCAACGACTCGCGCCGCCTTCTCGTTGACCGGATTCGGGAACGCGAACAGCTTGGTTCACTAATTACAGTATAGGCAACCCGAATTTAGGTCTAATAGTTTCCGGTGCAGCGAAAGTAGAACAAACGTCCAGTTTCGATCCTAAACACATCTGGACGAATGTACGATTGTTCCGGCGCGCGTTAGTGGGAATGATTGCCGCGGGGCCAGGTTCGTCCTGGCACCCAACATAGGCTCGGGCGAAGCCGCAGACATCGGCGCCTCCCGCCGTCCGAGCCACTCTAACCGGCCCTTTCTGGCACGTACCCCTGCCCGTCCCGATTGGGCCAAACCTGGATCGGAAGCCGCCCGCTGAGAATGCGGGCGGTTTTCGTATTCGGGCCCGGCGCGTCTGGCCCGGCGCGTCGTACGCCTCACGACACGTGCGCCGCGCGCGGCCTTGATTGCCGGTCGGTACGGCGCGCGAGTGTCGTGAGACGCACGTCCGCGCCGTGCCCTCAAGCTTCGGTGGGCGGGCGGCTAGGCGAGGTTCGACCGGCGCGGGTAGGCGACGCTCGGGTCCGTCAAGACATTCACCAGCGCGGGGCCGCCGGCGCTCAATCCGCGCTCGAGCGCGGGCCGCAACTCAGACGGCGTGGACACGAGTTCGCCGTGGCAGCCGAGCGCCTGGGCGACCTGGTCGTAGCGGGTCTGGGGGCGGAGGTCGGCGGCGACCGAGTAGCCGTAGAGCGCCTCCATCGGGTGCTTCTCGAGCGCCCAGATGCCGTTGTTGCCGATCACCGCCAGCACCGAGACGCCGTGGCGCGCGAGCGTGTCGAGCTCCATCCCGGAGAAGCCGAATGCGCCGTCGCCGAGCAGCAGCACGACCTGGCGGTCGGGGTGGGCGAGCTTGGCGGCGAGCGCGTAACCGAAGCCGCACCCGAGGCAGCCGAGCGGTCCGGGATCGAGCCAGCAGCCGGGGTGATAGGAGTCGAGGACGCGGCCGGCGTAGGAGACGAAGTCGCCGCCGTCGCCGATCACGATCGCGTCGCGGTCGAGCAGGCGCATCAGCTCGCCGTACACGCGGAGCGGGTGGAGGGGCGCGCGATCGTCGGCGAGCTCTGCGGCCTCGCCGGCGCGAGTCTCATCCTCGGTGGTCCGCAGCGACTGTATCCAGGCGTCGCGCCCCGATGACCCCGGCGCCTCCCCGCCGCCGGCAAGAGCCGCCACGCGCAGCGCGTCGAGCGTGGCCGGGAGCGCGCCGTAGAGCTCGGCGGCGAGACGTCGCGGCGAATCGCGGTCGGGCTCGGCGACGTCGATCGCCACGATCTCGGCGTCCTGCGCGAACGCGGCGCCGAAGCCGAGCCGGAAATCGAGCGGCGCTCCGATCACGACCGCGACGTCGGCTCCTCGAAGACCAACAGAACGTGCCCGTGAGAACGCGAGCTCGTGGTCGGCCGGCATGCAGCCGCGCGCCAACCCGTTGACGAACACCGGAATCCGTAACTCCACAGCAAGTGCCTGCAGCGCCTCCTCGCCGTGACCCCAATACAGCCCGGCGCCGGCCATGATCACCGGCCGCTCGGCATCGCGGAGCGCCGCGGCGACGCGGTCGATCTCGCGCTCCTCGGCGGCCGGACCGAGCCACGGCTCGGGCAGTGGCGCCGCCGTGGCGGGCTCGTCGGCCTCGCCGAACACGTAGTCGAGCGGAAAGTCCAGGAACACCGGCCCCGAGTGCGGGGTGATCGCGGTTCGGATCGCCTCGTCGATCAGGCCCGGGATCTCGGCGGTGTCCTGCGCGGTGGCGGCGAGCTTGACCAGCGGCCGGACGAACGGAACGTGGTCGATCTCCTGGAGCGACCCCTGGCCCCACCGAAACTGCGGCGCCCGGCCCCCGAGCACCAGGATCGGCGAGTGGTTGTGGCTCGCGGAGGCGATCGCGCTCATCCCGTTGGTCACGCCGGGCCCCGCGGTCAGCGCGCACACGCCGACGGTTCGCGTCACCTTCGCCCACCCTTCGGCGGCGAACGCCGCCGACTGCTCGTGGCGCACATCGACGATGTCGATGCCCTCGGCCCGGCAGCCGTCGTAGATCGAGAACAGATGGCCGCCGGACAACGTGAACAGTTTGGATACGCCGTGCGCACGGAGTCTGCGGGCGATCAGCCGCCCGCCGTGAGACTGGGTGCTCGCCTCCGCCTCGATCGCCACCGACGGGACGCTACAGAGCGTGGGCACCGAGTAGCGCCGCACCCTCGACGAGGATGCGTTCGCCCTCGATGAAGCGCCGCCCGCTGCGGAGCGCCGGCAGCGCCCGAACGCCGCGGGCGTGGAGCCCGCGCGCGGTAGCCCACAATGGGCGATCTCGCGCGGAGTCGCGCGCGGCCAGCAGGCAGACCTCGGGCGCAAGCCCCGCCGCCCCGGCGGCTATCCCGAGGATCTCGGGGTCTTCGAGATCGAAGCCGCCACAGAACGCGAGCCGCATCGCCGCCAGCGCGAAGCGAGCGCCGGCGCCGTTCTCGGCCGCGTAGGACGCGGCCCGGAGCGCGTGGCGGGTGTTGGCCGGAAACCCGTCGGGCCACACGAGCGGAAGCCGCACCGCGTCCGCGTGTCGCTCGGCCGCCTCTCGCGTCGCGTCGAACCGCATCCACCGAGCACCGCCGTCGAGTCCCACCGCCGGCGCGGGGATCCACTCGACTTCACCCAGCAACCGCTCGATCCGCTCCCCCACGAGGTAGGAAAACGGACACGCGACGTCGTAGAAGAACGCTGCGCGCACACCCCCCCTGGGGCGAGACCGATCGGCTAGCTGATCCTTCAGCTCGATCACTTCACCCATGTACTCCAGCAACGGACCTGAGCGCCAAAACTGCCACAAACCTCACGGATGCTGGAGCTTCGCGACCCTCGCACCGCCGCGGGCCGAACCCTGACCTACTACAAAATGCACTTTCAAATGAGCGGAGTACGACCGAAGGTCCGTTAGACTCGAACTTGGTAGGTACGCACCGTCCACCGGGAGGAAATCCCATTCCGCACGTACCCCCACCGAAACGCCACCCCTACGATCAATGGTCACCAGACGCCCGGGCATTAGACCTGGTCGGCGACAAATGGACGCTGCTGATCGTCCGCGACCTCGCCGCCGGTCCCCGGCGGTTCGTCGAGCTCCAGCGAGTGCTTCCCGGGATCTCGACCGAGCAGCTCCGCTCGCGCCTGAATCGCATGGTCGCCGACGGGATGCTCACGCGTAAGCGCTACCGCGAGGTTCCGCCGCGCGTCGACTACGAGCTCACCGAGCGGGCACGCGAGCTGATGCCGATCCTCGGGGAGCTCGCGCGATGGGGATACGAGTGGGCCTGGAGCCCGCCGCGCGCGTCGGAGTCAGTCGATCTCGGCGCGATCTTCAGGCTCGCGTCGGGTCTCGTAATGCGGCCGGCGGCCACCGGCACCGTCGAGTTCGCGGTCGAGGAGGATGAGGATCCCGACGCGCGAGCCTCGTACACGTTCACGGTGTCCGAGGACGGCGTGGAAGTTGTCGAGCACCCGGCGGACGGTGCCAACGCGAAGGTCGCCGGCCCGACCGCTTCGTGGGTGAAGGCGTTCTCGCCCGAGCGCGACCGCACCGGGCTCGAGTTCGTCGGCGACGCTCAGCTCGCGGGCGTGCTGCTCGACGGCCTCCTGGCCGCCGGTGGACGCGCGGCGGACCGGGCCCGCGCAGCCGCCTGACTACGCCCGAGCGACGCCGCCGCGTGACTACGCCCGCGCGGCCACGGCGCAGCCGCCTGAGCACGCCCGAGCGGCCCGCGACTACTTGTCCGGGTACTGCGCCGCGAGCAGGTGCGGGATCTGACCCGGCTTCGCGCCCGGAAGCGTCGGGGCGACCCAGCACGCCTCCTGCGACCCCGGCGCGCCGGCGGGGATGTTGTTGGCGGGCACCGACCCGTCGCCGCCGGCCCCGGTGTTGTTGCAGTCGAACGACGGGAAGTTGCCCTTGGTGAAGTCCTCTGGGTTCGCCAGCCACGTCGACGGTGGATAGGTGTTGCCTCGGTTGTCGGCGTCCCGGGTGGGGGCGAAGGACAGCGTCTCGGACCCGACCGGCGAGAACTGGCGCAGGTAGTGGCCGACGCCGTTGCCCGAGAACGACTGCGTGGTTGCCGCGATACCGGTGGCGCCATTGGAGATGAAGTCCGAGATCAACTGCTGGTGGCCCGACAGCCACCCAAAGATCGGGTTGAGCTGCTCGAGGAAGGTGCCGAGCGCGCCGAGCGTCGGGGTCAGGCCGGTGAGGATGTTGTGGACGGCGGGCAGACCGGTCTGCGACACCGTGATCAGCGGTCCGAGGTTCGTGAACAGGTGGCGCAGCGGCGGCGAGAGCTGATCGACCGAGCGGAGGGTCGGCTTGAGCTGCTGGGCGACCGGATCGAGCTCCTTGATCAACGGGTCGGTGTTGACCGAGAACGTCTGGAGCTTGGCCATCGTCGCCTTGGTCTCGTTCAGGAACGTCGGGAACACCTCGAAGGTCTGCGCGAGCTTGTTGTTGTTGGCCGCGGTGGTGGCGAACGTGGTCTCGGCGGTCGTGATCAGGTTGCGGAGCGCGGTCTGGTTCTGGCCGAGCGCCCCGAACACCGTGCCGCCGTTCTGGACCAGGCTGACCACGGCCTGATGCTGCACGTCGAGCACCTGGAGGATGTCGGTCGCGTCGGCCGCGAACGAGGGCAGGTTGCCGAGTACGTCGTTGAGGTTCTGGTCGTTGCCACCGACCGCCTTGGCCAGCTGCTGCTGCCAGACCTGGAACGCGTGACGGGTGGTTGGGTCGAACGCGTTGTAGATGTCCGACAGCTGGACGTCGGACTCCACCTGTCCGCGCGGCAGCGTGCCGCCATCGGCGACCGGCGGAGCGTTCGGGCTGCCCGGGATCAGCTGCACGTACGTCTCGCCGAGGATCGTCTTGGTGCGGAGGATCGCGCGCGTGTCCCGGCGGATCGGCGTGTACTTGGTCTGCAGCTGGAGCGTGGCCAGCGTCCGGTTGCCTTTCGGGTCCAACCGGGTCGAGACGACCTTGCCGATCGTCACGCCCGCGATCCGCACGTCCGCCTGCGTAGCCAGGTCCTCCGCGTTCGGGAACGACACGCTGACGCGATAGCCCTGGGCGCCGAGCGGGATCGTGCCACCGAACGACAGCCACAGGAACAGCAGCAGGCCGACGCACGACAGCGTGAACAGAACCATCGTGATGACGCGTGAGATCGGGGGGCTGCCGGTATGCATCAGTTAGTCGGGAGCTTGGGAAGGAACAGGTTGCTCTTGCCCGAGCCGCCGGAACTCGAGCCCGAGCCGGCGTGCGGCGAGAGCGCGGGCACGTTCGCCAGCGTCGAATTGGACGACGCGGCCGTGGTCGCAGGGTGGTTCTGCTTGTACTTCGCGTAGGCGCTGGCGTCGGCGGACGCCTGCGCCGGGCACAGGTTGGTGCTGGTCAGGATCGGCGTCAGGTTCATCAGCACCTCGGTCAGCGGCGAGGAGTTGGCGAGCTGGGCCAAGGTCGCACAGCTGCCCTGGAGGAACAGCGGGCGGAAGTCGCCGTTGGCGTCCTGGACCGAGAACAGGGTGCGGGCGTTGTGGCCGAGCCACGCCAGCCACCACAGGTAACCGTGCTCGGTGTTGCCCGGGTTGTAGCCGACCATGTTCACGAAGTGGTTGAGCACCGTGAACACGTTGCTCAGGTTCGGCGTGGCGGCGGCGAGGTTGACGGCCGCCGGGCGGAGGTTCTGGACCACTGGGCGCGCGGCGACCACGAACGGCCGGATCTGGTTCTGCACGATCGGCGCGCCCGGGACCGCGAGCTTGGTCAGCGCCTGGTTGGCGCCCTGGAGCGCGCCCGCCGCGGGCAGCAGGTTCTTCGCCGCCGGCCCGAGTTGCTGCGCGAACGCCTGGACCTTCGCGAGCGTCGCGGTCGTCTGATTGAGCGTGCTCGGCAGATCGGCGACCGCGCGGCTGACGTTCTGGTCCTCTGAGGCGAACGCACCGAACACCTTCTCGCTCGAGTCGACGAGCTGGACGATCTGCCCCTGCTTGGCCGCCAGCGCGACGTTCAGGCGCTTCAGCGAGTTCACCAGCCGCTGGAGGTCCGTGCCGCGCTGGGCGACGGCCTCGTTGACCCGCGCGAGGTCGCGGTGGGTCGGCTCGAAGCGCTCCATCACCTGGGCCAGCTGATCGCCGCCGTTCTTCTGAAGTCCCTGGCCGGCGCCGTTGACGAGCAGATCGAGGTACTCGCGACTGTCCTGGTCGAGCGAGGACAGGATCTCGTCGAGGTTGACGACCGGCATCGTGTTCGAGACCGGAATCGTGTAGCCCGATTTCGCCGCGGGGGCGTTCCCGAGCCCGGGGCTGAGCTCGACGAACATGTCGTCGAGCCCGGTGCGAGGACGCAGGAGCGCGGTCCAGTTGGTGCGGATGAGGCCCTCGTACTTCTTGTCGATGCTCATCTTCACGACGCCCTCGCCGTTCTTGAGCGAGACCCCGCTGATCAGCCCGATCTGGACGCCGGAGATCCGGACGCTCTGCCCCTGACCCGGGGTCACGGCCTGAGCGGTCGAGAAGTCGGCGTTGAGCGTGAACTGGCTGGGCGAGATGAACGGAATCTGCAGGCGCTCGTTGAAGAGGATGTATCCGGCCACGCCGACCGTGATCACGAGCAGGCCCACGATCGCCGCAAAGTCCTTCCAGTGCTCTCGGATCGCGCGCTTCATCGAGCGTTCCTCAGCAGGAACTTGGAGGCGGTCGAATTGGTGGTGGCCGCGGGCGTCAGTGACGGCATCGCGGCGGTGCCCAGCCCGAGCCCCGATTCGGAGGCGAGATTGCGGACCTGCGGGATGGCCGCGGCGGCCGCCGACGTCCACCGCAGCGACGCGCCCGGCGCAGCGAGTCCGCTCGACATCTGCTGCGGCGGCCCGCCGCTCGGCGTCGACAGGTCGGTGATCGGCGGCTGCGTCTCGCAGGGAGTGTTCGGCTCGAGCGGAGGCGGCTTCTCACCCGGAGGCGGCTGCGGCTGCTCGCCCTGGAGCGGCGCGAGCGCCTGGCCGAACAGCCCGGGCTGGAGCGAGTAGGTGAGCGTGCCGCCGGTCCCGAGGATCCGGACGTACGGGCCGTTGGCGTCGAAATCGCGCGACTCGCCGGCCAGGCCGGGGAGGTAGTCGAGGGCCTCGACGTACACCGGGCGCGCGGGGAAGCCGTTCGAAGCGTTGAAGTTCGGATCGTTGATCGTCAGCTTCGTCCACGGGATCACGACGTTGGCGACGCAGCTCGAGGCGGGCCGCACGCCGTTGGCAAACAACGGGACGCTGGCCCGCGTCAGGTTCGAGAGCGCGGGCACGGTCTTGGACAGGTCCTTGGTCAGGCCCTGGAGCTCGGACGGCTGCACGAGCAGGCGCAGCTGGGTGATGAACGGCAGGCTCGCGTCGATCATCGGCCCGGTCGACTTCACGCCTGGGATCAGCGCCTTGGCCAGCTGCGGAACCGGCCCGGGCGCGCAATTGGGTCGGGTCGGCCCGGAGCAGAACGCGGCGTTGAGCGCGTTGAATGCCGGGATCGCCGCGGCCAGCGTCTTGGGCAGCGCCGCCACCGATTGGGAGAGCGCGACGTTCTCACGCGCGAACGACGCCGCGGTCGTGTTGAAGTTCGTGATCAGGTTCTGAAGGTTCTGCGGGTGGGTGTCGATCGCGCCCGACACCGTGCCCTGGTCGTTGATCGCGTTCGAGAGATCGTGGGGGTCGAGCCCGAGCGCGTCGTGCGACACGATCGCGGAGTACTTGTACGCCGGGAGCCAGTACTGGATCGAGGCGTTGAAGGACGGGCCCCCCTTCTTGAGCGCGGTGCCGAACTGCTGGAGCAGCGTCTGCAGGTTCTGCCGCGTGCCCGACTGGAGCGAGGTCAGCACCTGGTCGAACTGAACCGGCTCGGTTCCCTGCTGGATCGGGAACGTGTAGTGATCGGGCGCGACCGGCGCCTCGGGCGTGCCGGGGCTGACGTCGACGAAGAAGTTCCCTTCGAGGAAGATGCGGGGCCGGATCGCGAACGTGGCGTTCTTGTGGAGCGGCAGCCCCGAGTTGTCGATCGTCATCGTGACGTCCGCGGCCGAGCACTGCTGCGAGCTGCCGGCGCCGGTCTGTTGCGGCGAGCCCCCGGTCTTGCACCCCGGGACAGCGCCGACGCTCGTGACCTTGCCGACATTGACGCCGGCGATCCTCACCAACGAGTCGGGCAGCAGGCCGTTGGCGTTCGAGAACACCGCGTGGACGGTGTACGGGCTTGCGAACGGGTTGGCGAACTTCGTGAAGCCCAGATACGTGAATAGGACGATCGCGATGATCGCGAGCAGGCCCGCCTTGAACTTGCTGAGTCCGGCTTTGCGTCCGCGTCGTCTGAGCATCAGTTGTTCCCCGGAATGGACGGCAGCTGAGGCCCGGTTTGCGGGTGCGCGGCTGAACGTCTCGCCGGCGGGCACGTGGGCGCGGCCGGCGAACGTCGGGCCCTGATCGCCCGGCGTGTGCGAGTCGCTGTCGAGGTTTCGGCCCTGGGGGTCGAGCCCGTTCAGCTTCTTCACGTAGCCGCGCTGGCCGGTCTCGCAGTCGGCGTTGCCCTGGTTGTCGACCGCGGCGCCGTACACCTCGCCGTGCAGGTATTCGTTCCCGCCCTGGGGCGAGTCGAAGCTACCGCCGTTGACGGGCGCTGTCGCGCCCTGGCTGCCGACGTTGTTGGACTGGGTCGTGTTGGTGGTCATCAGCATCGCGCGCTGGGCGAAGCCGAACGCCGTCGCTTCCGAGATGTGCTCGGACAGGTACGTCCACCAGTAGTTCCAGTCGTCGCAGACCGTCTGGTACGGCCCGAGGTAGCGGACCATCGGGTTCAGCGTCTGCACGGTGTCGACGAGCGCGTTCAGCGCCACGTTCGTGCCGGGCGCTGCGGCCAGCGTCTGCAGTGCCTGCATCGTCGTCTGGAGCCGCTGATTGAGTGGCGGCGTGCGCCCGAGCACCTGCGTGCCCTGCTCGAGCGCCGGGTTGAGGATCGGCAGCGCCACCTTCAGCGACTGCGTGGCCGGCGTCATGTTGTTCCCGAACGTGGTCAGGTCGGTCAGCAGCGGCTGCTGGGCGGCCAGCGACTGGGTCGAGACCTGAAGGGTCGCCGGCGACTCGCTGATCGTCGCCTTCAGATCGGCCGGGTTGCGGTCGATCGCGCCGAACGTCGTCGCCATCTTCCCGAACAGCTGGGCATTGACCTGCGCTACCGGGGCCACGGCGCCCATGAACGAGTTCAGTCCGGTGAAGAACCGCGTCAGCTCGGTGTTCGGATCGGACAGGTACCGGGCCACCGGCTCGAGGTGCCCGAACAGCGCCGGCAGGCTCGAGATCGTGTCGTTCAGCGCCGATCCGCGTGAGGCGAGCGTGTCCCCGAACCCGACCAGGTTCTCCTGCGCGGCGGTCCGGGTCTGGGGATCGAACATCTTGAAGACGTCGTCGAACTGGACCGGCACGTTGGTCTGCGTCTCGGGCAGCGTCGCGCCATCGGCGAACATCCGGCTCGAGGTGCCCTTGTGCAGGTCGAGGTACTTGAGCCCGAGCACCGATCGCGGCTGGATCGAGACGCTCGAGTCGATCGGGACCTCGCCGTAGGCCTTGTTCAGTTTGAGCGTGAGCTGCGCGCCCACCTGCCCGTTCTCCATCGTCACCGGCTTCAGCGACGAGACCAGCCCGATCAGGTAGCCGCCCTCGCGCACGTCGTTGCCGGCCACGAGCTCGGATCCGTTGGCGATGTCGACCTTGAGCTCCCGCGTGGGCACGAACGGCAGGCCCTCGTTCGCGTTGTAGGCCAGGAACACCGCGACCAGCAGCACGAGCACGGTGACCGCGCCGATCAGCACGGGGTTCGCGAACGCGGATTGCTTGCGGCGGGTCATGGCGAGAGGAGGTAGTTGAGGAGCTGCTGGGCCTGCTGGGCCGACGGGGCGCCGTCGTTCGGAGTGCTCGTGCTGGTCTGCGGCTGAGACGGCAGCGGGACGCCGGGCACGCTCGGGACCGATTGCGTCACGCCGCCGAGCGGTGAGGTGACCCCGCCGACCGCCTTGTTGACGGCGCCGAGCGCGGCCTGAACGTTCGGGACGCCCGGTGGGCTCACGTTCACCTTCGGCAGGGGACTCGAGGCCGCCGGCGTGCTCGGGGTGGGCGCGGCCGGGGTCTTCGACTTCTTCGAGCTCTTGAGGTTCGGCGGACTCGTGCTGAGCGCCGACGCAGGGCACTTGGTCGCGGTCGTCGACGGTCCGGTCTCGCCCGGGGGCGCCCCGCCCGGATCGGGCACGCAACCGGTGGGGTTCGTCGGATCGGTCTCGTTGACTCCGGGCTGATTCGGGCCCAGCCAGGAGTAGCACTGGCGGTACGCGGCGCCGTCCGTCTTGAGGTTCGCCGCGATCGTCCCGGGCGTGGCGTACGGCGAGCACATCGGGTTCACGAACGCGTCGACCGCGAGCATGTGCCCGAACGGCCCGAACGTGTTGATCGCGAGGGTCTGGTTGTAGACGTACTGGAGCAGCGCCTGCAGCCCGCTGAAGCCCTTGCCGCCGGGGCTGCGGGAGTCTGGCTCAACCGCGCGGTCCTGGGTGTCGAGGTCCTGCAGGACGATCGACAGGTTCTGGGCCAGCTCACCGGTGCCGGCGCCGCCCTGGCTCGTCGGGGCGGCGAACTTGTTGAGGATCGACACGGTCGGGGCCGCCGTCTGCACCGCCTGCTTGCCGGTCACCGACGCCTGGCCGAGCGACTGCAGCGCCGGCAGCGACGCATTGGCGAAGCCGCACTGGTTGCCGGTGTGGGGCTGCGAGCAGTCGGCCAGGTTCGTGAAGAACGTGTGCAGCTGACCGGCGGCCGAGCCCAGGTTCTCGACCACCGGCGTGTTCGCGTCGGCGGCCGACCCGAGCTTGGCCATCGCCGGCTTCAGCTGCTCGAGGAAGCCCGGGAACCGCTGGAGCGTGGTCTTGAGACTCGCGTCCTGGGTCGCGGTGTCGGTCGCGGCGTTGTTGGCCTGCACGATGAAGTTCTGGACCAGCTTCGAGTTGTTGGCCAGCGCCGTGACCACCGCGTCGGAGTTCGAGGTGAGCTGCTGGAGCGTGGTCGAGTCGTTGCCCAGGAGGTTGAGCAGGTTGTCGGTCTCGTCGATCGCCGGTACCGCGCGCTGAAGCGCGGTCTGCAGATCCTCCGAGCGTCCCGCGACCGCGGCCCCGAGCTCGTTGATGATCAGCGTGAACCGCTCCCGCTGGGGCATCCGCATGATGTCCGCGAGCAGGTCGGCGGGAATCGTCGAGAACGTGTGCGAGGCGGTCAGCGTGGCCCCCGACGGGAGCGCCTTGCCGTACTGGCCCGGCTGGCAGTCGACGAAGTACTCGCCGATCAGCGACTGCGGCCGCGACTGGCACGAGGCGTCCGAGCGGAACGCGCCGAACCCCTTGCTCGTCACCTGCACCGTGACCAGCGCGTGCAGCGGGTTCTGGCAGTGGGCGCCCTTCTCCTTGTAACAGAGGTTGATCGACTTGATCGAGCCGGCGGGAACTCCGGCGACCTTGAACGGGGCGCCGTTGACGAGCCCGAACGCGTTGTCGAACTCGAGCCCGTAGGTGGGGGTGCTCGGCCCGCTCGTGAATCCGCCGGCGATCAGGACGAACGCCCCGAGCACGATCACGACTGCCGCGCTGATCAGGATCCTTCTCACGGGGCCTCGCTCGTCCCTCTCAGTTCCCGCTCGGAACTTCGCTGGGATCGCACGGGTAGCCGGTCTCCGGATAGAAGATCGCGCCGCGCTCCATCGATCCGGGACAGCGGTCGCCCTGCCCGGAGGTCAGCAGGCCGCTCGAGCTCGTGTTGGTTCCGGTTCCGGTGCCGGTGCCGCTCCCGCCGAACGCCAGGACCTGACGAAGCACCGGCTGCAGGAACGACGGCAGCAGGTTCAGGCTCCCGTTCTCGACCGAGCCGACACCGACGACCGGCGCGATCCGGCTCGCGCCACCGTTGGCGTCGATCGTCCCCGGGTGCGTGTACCCCTCGAACCAGCCGGTCAGGTCGACCGCGTATGGGCGGGCGGTCGCGAGCTCGGGGGTCGAGTCGTTGAGCGCGATCGTCGACTGCGGGAACGCGCCGAGCCGCTGCTGGCCGTTGGCCGCGAGCGTCGCGTTGCATGCGCTCGCAGCCTGGCCGGTGCCGCAGGTGACGCCTGAGAGCTTGACGCTCAGCTCGAGCAGCTGGATCAGGTCGTTCTCACCGGGGTTGCTCGCCGAGCACGGCTTACTTCCACGCGAGCAGATGATGTTGGCGAGGTCGCGCACCGTCGGCACCGCGTTCTGGGCCAGCGGTCGCAGCTGGGCCAGGAACTTCTGCAGCTTGGGCGCGACAGGCTTGGAGGTGTTGACGAGCGGTGTCAGGTCATCGAGCGCGTTGCGGAGGTTCACGAAGGTCGTGTCCGCGAGCGCCATGAACTGGGGCAGGCGCTGGATCGACTGCCCGAGCGCCGTCTTCTGCGACGCCAGCGCCTGGGTGGTGGTCCCGAGGTTCTTGACCAGCGCCGAGAGGTCCGACGAGCGCTGCGCGACCGTTCCGAGCAGCTTCGAGGACTGAACGACGAAGTTCGTGAAGTCGCCCCCGTCGTGGCGGTTGAGCTCTGAGAACAACGTGCTTGAGGCCGCGACCGCCGGGTTCAGGTACTGCCAGGCGGCCTGCGCGGCCGCGCCCTTGCCGGCGAACTGGGATCCGGCGCCCTGGATCAGGTTCTGGAGCCCCTTCAGCGTCGGAGGGTTGAGCGTGTTGAACAGCTCGTCGATGTCGACCGCGCTGGTCGTGTCCTGCGTGCCGATCACCCCGCCCGAGGGGATCTTCGGAGCGTTGGCCGACCCGAGCCTCAGGTCGACGTAGCGGTTCGCGATACCCGATAGCGACGTCAGCCGCACGGTCGCCTCGGTGCCCTGGTGGAGCGGCACGTAGTCGGGGTTGGAGATGTTGATCGTCAGCTGCGCCTGGCCGTTCGGCGTGAGCGTGATGCTCGACACCGAGCCGACCGAGTTCCCGGCCACCTCGACCTGATCGCCGTTGACGATCTGGCTCGCATCCTGGAACACCAGGTGGACCTGGTAGCTCGTCCCACCGGAAAGCAGGATTACGCCGACCACGACCACGGCGATGGCAACCGCAGCTACTGCGGCCACCCTGCCGACCACGGTCGAGTTTCTCACCGCTTCAACCCGCCCAACACTGTCTCCTCCCGCGAGGACCCTGGCCTGAGCGACGCTAGCAAGGGCCTTGTTCGACTGTCAATTTCGAACCGACACGCCTGTCGGAAGCCCACAGCGCCCGGAACGATTGGCTATACCTACCCGGACTCAAACCTCATTCCACGTGCTCGCGCGCGCATTCATCGGCTCGCTCGGCGCCCCGCCAACCGCTAGCGTTTGCGACGCTTGCCCGGGTGGTGGAATTGGTCAGACACGGTCGCCTTAAGAGCGATTGCCCCAGCGGCATGAGGGTTCGAGTCCCTCCCCGGGTACCTCGTCCAAGCGGCGTATTCGGGGAGCGGTCCTGCAGGACCGCAACTAACCCGCTGCTACGGTGTCAGTGGCACCGACGGCCCTGTTGAGCTAGGCCTCAACGCGAGCTCGATGGAAGTCTCTGCGCTTAGATACTCGGGAGGAATCGGCCTGCATGCCCGCTCGCCGCTGCTTCGCCTGCAGTCCGATGAGCGCCTGATCTCGCTGATCCGCCGCGGCAGCACCGCGGCTTTCGAGGTGCTCGTCGCGCGCTATCACGCTCGGCTGCTGGCCTTCTGCCGCCACCTTCTCGGGTCCCGCGAGGACGCCGAGGACGTTCTGCAGGAGGTGTTCTCCGCCGCCTTCAACGCGATCCTCGACGACGACCGCCCGATCAACGTCCGGCCGTGGCTGTACCGGATCGCCCGCAACCGCAGCCTCAACCACCTCCGCCGGATCCAGGCCGTCGGCGTCGACTCGATGGACATCCACCTGTCCGAGCACGGCGCCACCACCGCCGACAAGGTCCACGAACGCGAGGAGTTCCGCATCCTGGTCGGGGACATCCAGGGGCTCCCGGAGACCCAGCGGACCGCGCTGGTGCTGCGCGAGATGGACGCCCTTTCATATGAGCAGATCGCCGAGGCGATGGAGACGACCGTCCCGAGCGTCAAGTCGCTGCTCGTCCGGGCCCGGGTGTCGCTCGCCGAGGCGGCCCAGGCGCGGATGCTGACCTGCGAGCAGGTGCGAGTCGAGTTGGGCGAGGTCGCCGAGGGCCTGCGCCGCCGGCCCGGAGCGCTCGTCCGCCGGCACCTGCGCACCTGCGAGCGCTGCGCGACGTTCAAGGGCCAGCTCAACGAGACCAGCAAGGCCCTGACCGCGGTGCTTCCGGTCGGCGGGTTCTTCCTGCTCCGCAAGCTCGCGATCCTCCACATCGGTCATTCCGCGGGCGCAGGCGCCGGGTCGGGCGCGTCGGGCGCGAGCGCCGCGGGACAGGCAGCGGCCGTCGGATCCACCGCGGCAGCCGGAACCGCCGCCGTGATGGGATCGACGACCACCGGATTCCTGTCGGCCAGCGTCGGCGCGATCGCGACCAAGGCGGTGGCCGGGCTGGCCGCAGCCGCGCTGGTGACCGCCGGCGCCGTCGAGGTCGAGCAGCCGCGCAGCACCCACGTGCGTCACCACCCCGCCGCCGCCACGACCCAGGTCGCTTCCGTCCCGGCCACGACGACGGCCCCCGCCACCGTGACCCAGACCCCGCTCGTCCACACCACGGTCGAGCGCCACCTCGCGCCGGTCCACCCGCACAAGCCCGCCGCGGCCAAGGCCGACGCACCGAAGAAGACCCCGCCGAAGGCGACCGATAAGCACACCGGGACGGTCCCAACCAAGCCCGGGACGAAGACCAAGACGCCGCCGCCACCGCCGCCGGGCCGCACCCAGACTCAGACCGACGCGACCGTGCTCGCGGGTTCGGCCCCGTCCAGCACGCCGAGCACGGCCACGACCGGCTGCCCGGCAACCAGCACGAGCACGAGCACGAGCAGCACCCCGGCGACCGCCTCGTCGCCCGCGCCCTCGACGACGACGACCACGTCGTCCGAGAGCGCTCCGAACACTCAGAGCTCCGACCCGAGCACGACGACCACGACGACCACGACGACCCCGAGTTCAACGAGCACGGATCCGGCTACCACGACCAGCCCGACCCCGACCCCGACCACGGCCTCCACCGGCGCCAGCCCGGACACCGCGCCCGACCCCTCCGCCTCGTGCTCGTCGAGCTCGTCTGGATCGGCCGCCGCGGGCTCCGCACTCACCGCCTCGGGCGGCGTCGCTCCTTAACTAAGCTTCCGGCGTGATCGACGTCGGCCAGTTCCAAGCCGTCGACATGCGCGTCGGCCGCGTTGTGTCGGTGGAGGAGTTCCCCGAGGCGCGCGTGCCGGCGTGGAAGCTGACGATCGACTTCGGGCCCGAGATCGGGATCAAGCACTCATCCGCGCAGATCACGCACTACGCGCGCGAGCAGCTCGAGGGAACGCTGATCGTCGGCGTGGTGAACCTCGAGCCGCGCCGGATCGCCAGGTTCAAGTCCGAGGTGCTGGTGCTCGGCGCGATCGACGAAGTCGAGGGCGTCGTGCTGCTGCGCCCGGACAAGGACGCGGCGGTTGGGTCGCGGATCGGGTAGCCCGGCCGGGCCGCCGGCCTCAGCGCCCGTCAGGGTCCGGGGGCGCCACCGATCACGAGCGCTCCGCGCGCGACCCCGTCGACGTCGAGCGCGTAACGACCGAGCTTGAGGCCGGTCAGGAGCACGGTGGCGCGGCCATGCGCAGGGACCGCGAGCGCGTGCGCCACCGGCGTGCGCAGGAGCACCCGGTGAGAACGCCCGTCGGCTGAGACGACCGTCAGCTGGACCGGGATCTGGGGCGGCGCCGTGACCACCGGGGGGTTCAGCGAGCCGCCGGCGTTGATCGTGTAGGTCGCCGGCAGGCGCTCGTCCGTCGGGGGTGGCGGGGTCCTGGCCGGGGCCGTGGAGCTCGTGGTGGAGGTCGTGGCCGAGGCCGTCGAGCTCGTGGTGGGTGGCGGCGCGACCGAGGTCGTGGTGGTGCCCGTCGGAGGCGATGTCTCGGGCGCCGTCGGCGGCGCGGCGGTGGCGGTCAGGAGCTCTAACGGCGCCGTCCCGGAGCGCGAGACGGTCGATGAGCTATCGCTGGATCGTGATCCTCCACACCCCGCCGCGGCGAATAGCAGAGCGGCGCCCAAAAGAATTGCCAATCGTCTCACGTTTGCAGGATAAAGGTCGATAAATGGGGCGGATCAGAAGATGCGACAGGGCGCACAAAACTCCGTCAAGAAGTTCGTCGAATATGACGCGCTTCGCCACCGCCTGTGGATCCTCGGGCAGCGGTGCCACCACGGCGCCACCGGCAGCATCGTGGCCGCGGCTGCGTTCCTCGCGCTGGCGTCGGATCCGGCGGCGATCGCCAAGCCGTACGCCGGCCCGCGATCGATTCTCGCGCTGACCGCCGCCGGCGGGGCCCTGATGATGGCCCACGACTGGAAGGACCGCTCGATTTGGTTCGAGCGCGGACACGGATCGCAGCCGTAGCGGTCCGACAGCAAGAAGCTCGGGCAAACATGCGTTAGGTAGTCGGCTTGGGCTTTGACGTAAGGCGGTGCTTGGGGGCAAGCGGCGCGCTGGCCGCACTTTCGGCGACATGCGCAGCACTTGCGCTGGGCGCGCTCGCGATCGTTGCCGACAGTCCCGCGCTTGCCAGCACGGTCGCGAGCAGCCGGCTCGAGGCCACGACCGGATCTCGATGCGACCGCCTGATGCGTTACGAGGCATCCGATCCTCTGCACGTGGCCGGAGACCGCGTGGTCGATGCTCACGGCAGGCAGTACGTCCCGGACGGCATCTCGGTGTATGGCGGCCTCGAGCAATGGAACGGCCTTGACCCGGGCGTCGAGCAACGCGTCGCACGCGCAGATCGTCGCGGCGACACGCATCTGGCATGTGAACACCGTCCGCCTGCAGGTCGCCGAAGGGCTCTACTTCGCACATCCAGGCCCGTTCCTGCAAGAGCTGGATCGCGAGGTGCACCTGATCACGTGCGAGGGCGCGATCGTGGTCATCAACGACAACACCTTGTTCACCACCAACCAGCCCGACCCGACCAAAGCGTCGGTCACGTTCACGGAGGTTCTCGCAAGTCGCTACAAGGACCTGAACAACGTGGTCTTCGATCTCTTCAACGAGCCTCGCATCGAGATCGCGCACGAGAACCGGACCATGGATGCGCGCACGGTGTGGAATCTCTGGAAGGCCGGCGGAACCGTCGACGGCGTGGAGTACGTCGGGATGCAGGACCTCGTCGATGCGATCCGCCGCGAGCAGGCCAACAACCTGGTCTGGGTCGAGGGTCCTCGACAGGCGAGCAGCTTGGGCCGGACGGGGCGGTATCCGATCACCGGGGCCAACGTCGAGCTCTCGTTTCACCACCCTAAGCTGGACCAGCCGTGGACCTGGTCGAAGCTGCTCAGACCGACGGGGCAGCCGAGGGTGGAGAGCGAGGAATCTCAGTACTCCTCGCCGACTCGGCCCGAGTGCTACGACTCCGCCTACACCGAGATGCCAAAGCTGTTGGCTGCGCTGGCCAAGTACCACGACGGGCTCGTCGCATGGTCGCTCGAGCCCGGCGTGCTGATCGCCTCCCGAACCGCAAGGCATGTGACGGACACGATCGTCCCGAGCGACCCGGCGTCGGCGGCCGGGCTCGGCCGGCCGAGCGGGCTGAATCCGGCATACGGCTGCACCACCAAGCAGCCCACGCAAGGGATGGGCGAGCTGGCGATGCAGTTCTTCAGGCGATACGCGGCCAAAGACAACCCATACGCCGTATTTGCCCATCGGCGGCCGCACGCGCCGTCGGTGACCCCGTAGGCCCCGAGCCGAGGCCGAGCCGCCGCTCCCAATAACCTTGGCCGGGCCGTGGGCCTTCGCTTCGCCATCGTCCCGCCGACGCCCGTGCCCTACCGAGAGCCGCTATTCCGGGCCCTCCACGAGCGCGACGAGCTCGAGATCCGGGTCATCTATCAGTCCGCCGGCCAGCCGAGCTGGGACGTCCCCGCGGAGTGGTTTCCGAGCGAGCACCCGTATCCCGCGGTCCACCTGCGCTCCTGGCAGCGCCAGCGCGCCGGCCGGACGCCCGTGATCTGGCCGCGCGGGCTCGAGCGGGAGCTGCGCGCGACCGACCCCGACTGCGTTGTCGTGTCCGAATACGGGCCGGCGTCGCTGCGCGCGTTCGCCTGGTGCCGGCGGCACCGGCGCGCGTACGTGATCTTCACCGAGTGCACTCCCGGGATCGACCCGCTGCTCCCGGACTGGCAGCTCCGGCTACACCGCTGGCTGGGCGGTCGGGCCGACGGGTTGATCGCTGCCAGCTCGGCCGCTCGCGCGCGACTGCTCGCGTTCGGGGTTCCCGAGGAGCGGATCGCCGTGGCGCTCCAGGCCGCCGACGTCGAGCCCTTCCGCGCCGCCGCCGCCGCCACGACCGCCACGACCGCCAGACCGCGGCGGCCGCCGCGGGTGCGACCGCCGCGACCGACCCCGGCCCGGTCCGGATCATCAGCGCCGGCCGTCTCGTCCCGGACAAGAACTTCGGCCTCCTGATCGAGGCGTTCGCCCAGGCCGGACTCACCCCGGCCCGGGCCCAGCTCGAGATCGCCGGCGGCGGCTTTCTCGAGGGCGAGCTCAAGCAGCTCGCGGCGCGGCTCGGGGTCCCCGTCCGCTTCCATGGCCACCTGCCGCCCGAGGATCTGCCCGGCTTCTACGCCACCGCGGGCGCTTACGCGCTGATCTCGAGCTATGAGCCGTTCGGGGTCGCGGTTCGCGAGGCCGCGGCGGCCGGACTCCCGATCATCTGCGCCAAGACCGCCGGCGCCGCCGGCGACGTGGCGATCGACGGCCGCAACGCGCTCTTGGTCAACCCCTACAGCGTCGAGGAGGTTGCCGGCGCGCTCGAGCGGATCGTCTCGGACCCCGAGCTCCGGCGGCGGATGGGTGCCGAGAGCCGTGCGATCGACCACGAGACCGACGGCAGCGAGATCGACGCGTTCGTAGGGGCGATGGTCGCGGCGGCGGCCCGGCGCGGGCGGCTGGGCCCGCCGAGCGACCCGACGAGCAACGGCCGGGCCCCGACCGTCGACTATCGCCCGAGCAGGGCCGGCAGCACGTCCACCTGAAGCCGCGCCACCGCCGCCTCACGCCGGTACGGCGCGAGCGCCTCGCGAGCCGCGCTCCGGTACGCCCCGAGCGTCGCCGCGTCCGACGCGAACGCCGCCTCGAGCGCGCGCGCCACCGTCGCCGGGTCGCGGTCGGCGGCCACGAGCTCCGGGGCGAGCGCGCGCGCGATCCCGAGCGCCGGGAACGGCCCGCCGCCCGGGGCGCAGACGAGCAGCGCACCGCGATCGAGCGCCTCGAGCGGCGCGATCCCGAAGTCCTCCCACGCCGCCGTGCTGACGAACACACGCGCCCGGCTGAGCAGATCCCGAAACGACGACTGCGGCAGCATCCCGACGAGCTCCGCGCCGGCCGGCAACGCCAGCCCCCGCCGCGCCAGGAATCCGTGCGCGCGCTCGCTGGAGATGCCGGCGATCAGCAAGCGCGCCCCTGGCAACGAGACCCGCTCCCAGGCCGCGCACAGGAGCGCGAGGCCCTTGGCCTTCGGGTCGGGCGTGTACGCGACCACAACCGGTTCCCGGGCGTCGGCGTCGCCGGCGACCGGCGCCACCGGGATCGGTGGCGGAACGATCACCGACGGCGCGGCGCCGAGCGGAAGCGCCGCCGCCGCACCGGGGGTATGGGGCATCAGCACGCGGGCGCGCGCGAGTTGCCGGCGCTCGAGCACGTGGAGCGGCCGGCTGGCCCAACCAACGCGGTTGAGCCGCGCCGGCGAATCCAGCCAGACCGCAAACGGCACGTCCGGAGCGCCCGCGAGCAGCGCCGCGGTCGTCGTCGAGAACACCACCGCCTGCGGCCGGTACCGCCGGGAGCCGGTCACCAACGCCCGCCTCGCCGCGATCGCCTCGACCACGTCGTTGACCGGATATGCCCGCCGCAGCGCATTCGTGAGCCCGATCCGGGTCGCCACCGCCGCCACCGAGGCGCCGGCGTCGCGGAGCATGTCGACGAGTTGCGCGTCGGACAGCCGCAGCCCTCGGGTGGTGCCGAGCGACAGCACCAGCACGTCGACGCGGTCACTCACGTGCGTCGGGCCGCCAGCGCGGTGCGGTACGCCGCCACGGTCTGCGCCCCGCAGCGCTCCCACGTGAACGACGCCGCGACGGTCCGCCGAGCCTCCGCCCCGAGACGCGACAGCTCGCTCCGATCCGCCGACAGCCGTGCGATCTCGGCCGCGAGCGCGCCGGCATCGTCGGGACGCACGAGCACCATGCCCCCGCCCGCGGCGGCGATGTCCTCGGGGCCGCCCTCGCCCTGGCTGCCGATCGCCGGGAGCCCGGCGGCCATCGCCTCCACGAACGCCACTCCGAACGGCTCCTCCACGCCCGGCATCACGAACAGGTCGCACGCTGCCGCCCGCGCGACCGCCTCGGGATTCGGCAGCTGGCCGGCGAACCGGACGCGATCGGCGACGCCCAACTCGGCGGCAAGGCGCTCCAGCCCCTCCCGGCACGGACCGTCGCCGATCACGAGGTATTCGGGTCGCCGCTCGGAGGGCATCAGAGCCATCGCCCGCAATACGACGCCGTGGCGCTTGCGAGCAACCAGGTGCGAGACGGTCACGATCCGGATCCGGCCGTTCGCACGGGCCGCGTCCGAAGCCGGCCCCGAGGACGGCACGTCCGCCCCCAGGTGCACGACCTCCACCGGCAGCGGACCGCCCGCGATCTCCTCGCAACGCCGTCGCGCCCAGGTGCTGTTGGCCATCACGAGGTCGGCCGTACCGAGCGCGGCCCGGCATGCCCGCTTGCCAACCTCGGTCTCGGCCACGTGGATCATGTCCGGACCGTGGCCGGAGACCACGAACGCGGGCCGCTCCGCCGGCGCCCTCCCGCGGACCCACCGCGCCGCGGCATGCCCGGCCGGGGCCAGGCAATGGGCGTGCACGAGGTCGAACCGCCAATCCGCGTACAGCCGATCGAGCGCGCGACCAAGCGGCGGTGACATCCAGTAGCCCCAGCTGCCGTAGGAGATCGGGCGCGGCGGGGCGACGAACGGCACCGGCATGACCTCGATCCCGTCGAGCGGCGCCGGCCGCAACGATCTCCGGGCCCCCTCGATCCAGTGGCGGAGCGGAGCGATGGCCGGGGGAACATGCACGAGGCGACGCGCCACCGACAGCGGCGGCACCGGACGCCGCGTCGCGAGCACGCGTACCTCTGCGCCGGCCGCGCGCGCCGCCAGCGCCTGCCGATGTGCCCAGATCCCGAGCACCGGATCGCCCGGGGACGGGTACCACTCGGCTACGACCGCGACACGCACCCGCGGGTTATTGACCGACGGAGAACAGCGCCTCGAGGTCGTGGCGGGAGTAGACCTCGAACGCCACCATCGTGTGCGTCCGCACCACGCCCGACAGCTGCGAGATCTGCCCGGTGACGACCGTCGCCAGCTCCTCCTGATGGCGCAGCCGGAGCAGCGCGACGAAGTCCCACTCGCCGGTGACCGAGTACGCCTCGGCCACGCCGTCGAGGTCGGCCAGCTCGCCGCCCAGCGTCGCCAGCGCCGAGCGGTCCGCCTGGATGAGGACGATCGCGTGGGTCACGTCGAGTGGGACTGACCCGGGTCGAGCACGACGACGTTCGACTGCGTCGCCGACTCCACGTCGGACTTGAACGCCTCGGCGTCGGTCTCGATCGGCGGGAACGTGTTGTAGTGGCACGGGATCACGGTCTTGGCGCCCACGAGCTCCGCCGCGTCGACGGCGTCCGAGCGGTCCATCGTGTAGTGGCCGCCGATGCACATCAGCGCGATGTCGACCGGGTTGCGCTTCCCGACCAGCGAGAGGTCGGAGAACACGCATGTGTCACCGAGGTGGTAGACGATCGTGTCCTGGAAGTTGATCAGCAGGCCGGCGGGCACGTTCGCCGTCCCCTTCGGCGTCGTCGAGGTGTGCCAGGCGGGCACGAGCTTGACCCAGCCCCAGTCGAACTTGACCGTCCCGCCCATGTTGGGATCGCGCACGTCGATGCCCTCTTCGGCGAGCTCATTGGCGATCTCGACGATCGCCACCACCGGCGCGCCGGTGCGCTTGGCGATCGAGACGGTGTCGCCGATGTGGTCGCCGTGGCCATGGGTGAGCAGGATCGTGGTGGCGGCGACGTCCTCGGCGCCGATCGCGGCCTTGGGATTGCCGGTCAGGAACGGGTCGATCAGAACCGTGGCGTCGCCGTCGGCGAGCTCGAAGGCAGCGTGGCCCAGAAAGCGCACTTCCATCTTTTCTCAGTCCTCCTCTGTCGTTTGCGATCGCAGGCCCCCCGGCGCTCGATCGAGCTCCCGCGCCAATTCGAACCCGACGGCGACGCCGACCAGCATTCCGAGGCGGGTCTCCTCGGCGAGCATCGTCTGCACCGCCCGGACCCGGTCGGTGAAGTCGTCAAGTCCGGTCGCCTCCTGGACGGCCTGGTTGTGGCCCATGTCGAACCATCCACCCTCCTCGAGCGCGGTGGCGAGCACCCGCTGAAGCGAGGGCGCCGAGCGCGCGACCAGGTCCTGCGCGTCCCGGAGTCGCTCGGGATCGGCAATCGCTGCGATCGCAGCCTCCAGCTCGGCGTCGGTGTAGGCGCGGTCGACCACGGGGCACTCCGGATCATAGATCCGCGCCGCCGCCCGCCTCGGCCCGGCCCGGGCCACCAGGCCCGGCCCCGTGGTGCGCCGCAACTACCGCGGGCCGGTCAGTGCGAGCGGGAGTCCAACCAGGATCCCGGCGAGCACGCCGACGCCGGCGGCCACCCAACTCGCCCCGGGCGCGACCAGCGGCATCAACAACACCACCACTCCGATCACGGCCGTCCCGAGCAGATCGCCTTCGATCTCCTCGCCGGCGCGGAGCGACAGCAGGTCCGGGATCGCCCACGCGATCAGCAGCGCGAGCGCGCCGCCGTTGGCGCCGAGCGCCAGCGGCAGTGTCGAGTCGGCGGCGGTCACCGCGGCCCCGCCGACGGCCGCGATCGCAAACAGCACGAGCACCAGCCAGGGTCCGTGCCGGCGCTCGAGCAGCCAGCCGTAGACGGCGATCGTGCCAAGCGCGACGATCGCGTAGCCGGTGTTGACGTACGTGAACGGCGCGACGAGCAGCCGCCACCACAGATGGGTGCCGAACCGGGCCCACAGCTCGATCGCGTGGGTGCTGCCGATGAGCGCGGCCCGCCACAGCAACGTTCCGGCAAATCCGGCCAGGACCAGCGCGATCGTCGCGTACGGATGGGACTCTCCACGGATCCCGGGGATCTCGCCGCGACGCAACGGGGGCAGCGACGGAACCGGCGTGCGGCGCTTGCGTTCGGTGACCCTACCGTCGCGATCGAGCTTCGGCGCTCGCTTGCGGAGCCGGCTCCCGCAGTACGGGCATTCCGTTATGTACGGGCTTACCTCGGACTGGCAGTTCTTGCAAATGACAAACAGGTCCGGGCCGCCGGTGCTCATAGCCAGACCGATTGTACGAAGGTCGCGCGGTCGCGAACAGGGCTCGGGTGCGCCCAGTGACGGATGACCTCGCTGATTAGCGGTTACGCGGCCGTCGCCGCGACGATCTCGGCCACAACCTCGCGCAGATCGTGGTTGGCCTCGTAGACCACGACCTGCCGCGCGGCGCCGTTGCCGCGGTCGAGCACGTCCTCGACCGCCTCGAGCTCGGCGAGCGAGCCGAGGTCGCGGCAATGGTCCCGCGTGCGGTCGACCAGCCGGCGCGCGAGCTCGCGGGCGGGAACCCGGTCCCACTCGGGCAGGTCGACGAGATCGCCGTCGAGTCCGTGGCGCGCCGCGAGCCACTTGTTCTCGTCGAGCATCTCGAACGGGTAGCGCGAGAGCTGGTTGCCGGCGTCGAAGTGCTCGCACAACTCGCGGACCAGGCCCTGCACCAGCGCCGCCAATCCGAGCGTGTGCTCGACGTGTGTCTGGGAGTCCATCACGCGGATCTCGACCGTCCCGAAGTTCGGGTGCGGCCGCACGTCGTGCCAGAGGTATGTGTAGTCCTCGATCACGCGGGCGTTGATCATGAACTCGATCCGCTGCTCGTAGTCCTCCCAGTCCTTGTATGTCGGCGGGATGCCCATCCGCGGGAACGCGCGGAAGATCGGCGTCCGGGTCGACGCCAGCCCCGTGGCCTCGGCGCGCCAGAACGGGGAGTTGGCCGACAGCCCGAGCAGGATCGGGACGTGCACGCGCATCCCGTTGGCGACGTGGATCGCCTTCTCGGGATCGTCGATCCCGACGTGGACGTGCATCCCGAAGATCAGCTCCTGGCGCGCGACGAATCGCAGCGCGGACACGAGGTCGCGGTAGCGCGGCCGCGCGACGATCCGCTGGTTCTCCCACATCGCGAACGGATGGGTTCCCGCGGCGCCGATCGTCAGGTTCCTACGGGCCGCGGTCTCGCGGACCTGGGCCCGCAGCGCCCGTAGCTGGTCGCCCGCTTCTGCGGTGTTCGCGCACGGGTCGGTCGAGACCTCGAGCACGGACTCCATCAGCTCCGGCTTGATCTCGCCGGCGGGCGCCGGCTCGAGCATGCTCTCGATCGCGTTGACGAGGTCGAGCGACTCCGAGTCGAGGATCATCAGCTCCTCTTCGATCCCCAGCGTGTACGACGGTCCCTGGAACTTGTGCTCCATCGCGGCGCAGGCTAGCGGCCGTCCGCGACGTGAGCGGTGGCCGTAGACTGGATCATCAAAGCCAATCCGAACGAAAGGGGAGCGCAGATGGCTCTCGGATACGACGGCAAGCTGTACATCCTCGCGTTCGACCATCGTGGGTCGTTCCAGAAGAAGATGTTCGGGATCCAGGGCGACCCGACGGCTGAGGAGACGGAGCGGATCGCCGATGCCAAGCACCTGATCTTCGAGGGAATGCTCGAAGCCGTCCACCAGGGAGCGGAGGCGGGCGCCACCGGCGTTCTCGTCGACGAGCAGTTCGGGTCGAATATCCCCGAGCAGGCGCGCGAGCACGGCCTGTCGCTGTCGATGCCGGTCGAGAAGTCCGGGCAGGACGAGTTCGACTTCCAGTACGGCGATGACTTCCCCGCGCACATCGAGAAGTTCAACCCCGATTTCTCCAAGGTGCTCGTCCGCTACAACCCCGACGGCGACGCCGCGATGAACAGCGAGCAGCTCGTCCGGCTCAAGCGGCTCGCGGACTGGCTCCACGACAACGACCGCAAGTTCCTGTTCGAGCTGCTGGTTCCCGCCACCGACGAGCAGCTCGCCTCGGTCGACGGCGACACCGATCGCTACGACGCCGAGCTCCGGCCCGAGCTGATGCGGCGCGCGATCGAGGGCGCCCAGAACGCCGGCGTCGAAGTCGACGTGTGGAAGATCGAGGGCGTCGACGAGCAGTCGGACGCCGCGATGCTCGCCGAGCAGGCCCGCTCCGGCCCGGGGCGCGAGGGCGTCACCTGCGTGCTGCTCGGTCGCGGCGCGTCGACCGAGAAGGTCGAGCAGTGGCTCCAGCAGGCCGCGCCGGTCGAGGGCTTCATCGGGTTTGCGATCGGCCGCTCGATCTGGTGGGACGCGCTCAAGAGCTATCTCGGCGACGACCTCGACCGCGAGGCAGCGGCGAAGCAGATCGCCGAGAACTACCTGCACTTCGTGAAGGTGTACGAAGGCCAGGCCGTTCACTGACACCGGCGCCGGGCCGGGTTCCGCCCGGCCCTGCCCACATCTACATAACGCGTGCGATCCGAGCTTGGTAGGCTCGCGCCCTGATGGCGATGAAGATGCGCCAGAGCCTCGCTGAGCTCGAGCAAGAGTTCCGGCAGGAGATGCAGGTCGATCGTCGCCGCCAGGATGGCCTCCGCCGGCGCGCGATCTCGCGCTCACGCAAGCGGAGGCGTGAGCGCGAGAAGAAGCGCAGCTCGGTTCGGTTCTGGGTGCTCGTCACGACGCTGATCGGCACGGCCGTCGTCGTGACGATCGCGATGTTCGAAACCCTCTACTACCTGCTCGGCTAGCTCGCTCGGGGCCTCCGTCCCCTCGCGCCGTCGAGCGGGCTGTGGTCTGACTAAGTGCCCTCTCCCAGGCCACGCAACGCCGCGTCGACCTCTTCGCGGACGCCCTTGCCGGAGCCAAGACGCTCCTGCTGAATCTCCAGATAAACCTCCTTGCGAAAAACCGGGATGTCGCGAGGTGCCTGAATCCCGATTCGCACCTTCTCGCCCATGATCGCCAGTACGGAGACCTCAATGTCGTCGCCGATCATGATGCTTTGGTTGGACTTGCGGGTGAGTACCAACATTTGGGGATGTGCCTCCCTGCTCGCCTGGTCGTCAACGAGGCAACCGAAACCACTCAACTCCACGAGGGTCCGGTCCGCCGAGGCCAGCATACCGGGTGACATCTGATCTACACAAGCGTTAACCGGCGCGCGACGGGCCCTCGAGGCGGCGACACGGCCGACTGTGTTGCCAGCACCACCGCCGATTGGATGCGGACATCGCCCGCCGCCGCGACCACCAGCCGTTCGCTGTAATAGTCTCCGCCCCGACATGGCCCGCAGATCGCTACGACCAGAGCTGAACAGAATTCGCGGCTGGGTCCGCCAGGGACGCACCGACGCGTGGATCGCACACCAACTCGAGGTGACCGTGCAGCAGATCCAGGCGTTCAAGCGCGAGCAGAGCCTCGAGCCCGAGGCCGACCCCGAGACCGCCGGCACCGGCGCCGGCGCCGACTTCGATGATGAGATTGATCTTAGAGCCGAGGACGACGCGTTGATCGCCGCCGAGCTCGAAGCCGCCGAGGCCCAGCGCGCCGAGGAAGACGCCGAGGAAGAGGACGAGGACGAGGACGGTGACGGCGAGAAGGCGCCGGCCAAGCGCCGGCGAGGCCGCCGCGGTGGACGCCGCAGCACCCGGCGCAAGGCCACGACGCTCGAGGCGACGTTCGACCACGGCGAAGAGGGGTACGGCCTGTGGCTCGACCCCGCGGTCCAGGACGATCCGATCTACGCCGAGTACTGGGCCGGTCATCGCCCGGTCGAGGTCGCGATCGAAGAGGATCAGATCGTGATTCGCCGCGTCGGTGACGACGAGTCCGACGACGACGCACGACAACGGCAACGGCGACTGACTCGGGGCGCTCGGTCAGCGATCGTCCGGATCGACGCGCCCGCCGCCGGCGTAGTCGCTGGCCTCGCGCACGTAGCGCGCGAACGCCGCCCCCGCCACCGTCGTCAGATCCCACGCCTCCGGGTTGCCGGGCGCGACGCGCGTCGCGATGTCGAAGCACCAGTCGGTGCCGACCTCGCCGTAGTACCGCGCTAACTCCTCGGTCGTGAACGCGCCGCCGACTCGCCGGCGCAACCCGATCACGATCTCCTCGGTGACCCGCTCGAGCGCGGGCCGGTCGCTCGGGTCGGCCTGCGCCAGGCGCCGCTGGCCTTCGCGCCACAGACCGATGACGTCGTCGAAGCGAAGCGCCGGCACTGCGTCAGCCGCCCCCCGGCCGGGGACTCAATGACTCGGCAGGCCCGTGACCTCGTACGGATGCTCGCCGACCCGCACCATCCCGAGCGCACGCGCGTCGCGGAGGATCGTCCCGGTGTCGTTGAGCGAGCGCTGCTGCGCGCGCAGGCTCGCGTTCGAGCGGGTCAGCTGACGCACGATCGTGCTCTGCTGGCCGGCCTGGTGGCGCACCGACAGATACGCAAGCGCCTGCTGAACGTAGACGCCGGCGACGACGCCCAGGACCACCAGCAGGCTGACCCGCCCGACCCGGTCCCACCGGACCCGGCCCCGGAGCCCCCGGCTCGCGACCTTTCGCGAACGCGATCGCGTTCGCGGCGTCGCGGGGTCGGTCGCGGGGTGGTGGAGCGGCTGTGCCGGCGCGACGGCGCGGTGGCGGGACGGGCTGAAGGCATCCGCTGCGCCCTTCGTTCGACACGCGCAAACGCCTTCCTCCTGCATGCGGACGTGCAATTCCGGAGAGCCTACGACCGGAACGCGCTGCGTCCCGGATAACGCGCGTCGGCGCCGAGCGCCTCCTCGATCCGCAGCAGTTGGTTGTACTTGGCCACGCGATCGCTGCGCGACGGCGCGCCGGTCTTGATCTGGCCACACCCGGTGGCGACGGCGAGGTCCGCGATCGTCACGTCCTCGGTCTCCCCCGAGCGGTGCGACATCACGGCGGTGTAGCCGTTCTCGCGCGCCAGGCGGATCGCCGCGAGCGTCTCGGTCAGCGTGCCGATCTGGTTCACCTTGATCAGGATCGAGTTCGCCACGCCGGCATCGATCCCGCGCTGCAGCCGCTCGGTGTTGGTGACGAACACATCGTCGCCGACGAGCTGGAGGCGGCTCCCGAGGCGCTCGGTCAAGAGCGCCCATCCCTGCCAGTCCTCCTCGCCCATCCCATCCTCGAGCGAGATGATCGGGTACTTGTCGATGAGCTCGCCCCAGTAGTCCGCAAGCTGCTCCGCGGTCAGCGTCCGGCCCTCGTGCTCGAGCACGTAGGACCCGTCCTTGAACAGCTCGGAGACCGCCGGGTCGAGCGCGATCGCGACCTGGTCGCCGGGGACGTAGCCCGACGCCCGGATCGCCTCGACCAGCACCCCGAGCGCCGCCTCGTTGGACTCGAGGTTCGGCGCGAACCCGCCCTCGTCGCCGACCGTCGTCGACAGGCCCATGTCGTGGAGCGTCGTCTTCAGGTTGTGGAACACCTCGACGCCCATCCGGAGCCCGTCGCGAAAGCTCGAGGCGCCGACGGGGACGATCATGAACTCCTGGAAGTCGATCGCGTTGTCGGCATGCGCCCCGCCGTTGATGACGTTCATCATCGGAACCGGGAGGACGTGGGCGCTCTCGCCGCCGAGGTAGCGCCATAGCGGCAGCCGCTCCTCGGCCGCGGCGGCGTGGGCGGCGGCGAGCGACACCGCCAGGATCGCGTTCGCGCCGAGCCGCGACTTGTTCGGCGTTCCGTCCAAGGTGATCAGCATCCGGTCGAGCGCGGCCTGGCTCGAGGCGTCCTGGCCGCGCACCGCGGTGGCGATCTCGCCGTTGACGTTCTCGACCGCGCGGCTGACGCCCTTTCCGTTCCAGTCCGAGCCGCCGTCGCGCAGCTCCGTAGCCTCGAACTCGCCGGTCGAGGCGCCCGACGGGACCGCGGCACGTCCCCATGCCCCCGACCGCACGCTCAGCTCGACCTCGACGGTCGGGTTTCCTCGGCTGTCGAGGATCTGTCGGGCATGTACGTGCTCGATCTGGCTCATTGGGGTCGGGGCCCTCCTTCGTTCAGGCGCGCTCGGGCGTAGTAGGCGAGCTGCTCGTCAGGGGCGAGATCGTTCCAGCTATGGCCTTCTGATGCTGCGAGCTCACCCCCGGCCTCCACGCGGGACCTGAACCGGTCCGCGGCCGCGCGCAGCGCGAGCTCCGGGTCGACCGCGAGTTTGCGCGCCACGTTGACCACCGCGAACAGGACGTCGCCGAGCTCGTGGAACCGCTCGTCCTCGGTGCCGGCGGCCTCGAGCTCTGAGAGCTCGTCCCGCACCGACTGGAGCGGCCCCTCGACGCCGGGGAAGTCGAACCCGCTGGTGGCGGCGCGGCGCTGCACCTTGCGCGCGTACAGCGGCGCAGGCAGGTTCTCGGGCACCTCGCCGAACACGCCGGCCTCGCGTCCCGGCTCGCGCTGCTTGATCTGGTCCCAGTTCCGGCGGACCTCGCCGGATGTCTCGGCCTGAACGTCGCCGAACACGTGTGGATGACGGCGGACGAGCTTGTCGGTGACGTCCGCGGCCACCTGCGCCAGGTCGCCGGCGCCCCGCTCCTCGAGCAGCAGCGCCAGGAAGTGGACCTGGAACAGCACATCGCCGAGCTCGTCGACCATCTTCGCGTCGTCGCGGCGACGCGCGGCATCGGCCAGCTCGTAGGACTCCTCCACCGTGTGGGGCACGATCGAGCGCTCGTCCTGCTCGCGGTCCCAGGGACATTCCACCCGCAGCCGGCGCGTGATCGCGTCGAGGCGAGCGAGCGCTTCAGCGGTCGCCGGGGACTCCGGCGGGCTCACCCCGTGGTAGCCGTCGGGGTGGTCGTCGTGGCCGACTTCGGCGCTTTGTACCCCTTGCAGTCGCTCATCGCGTACTGCGCCTGGCACGTGGTCTGGGCGAGCCAGTCCTTCTTGGCCTTGTTCTCGACCGCGGTCTGGGCGGAGGTCGCGTTCTGGCTGGTGAGCTGCTGCTTGATCAGCGGCGTGGCCTGGGCCAGCGTCTGCTGCGTGGACGGGTTGACCTTCGTGACCTCGAACACGTAGTAGCCAAACTGGCCCTTGATCGGGCCCACGAGCTTGTTGGCCGGCGCCGCGAACGATGCGTTCGCGAGCGTCGCGTCCTGCTGCTGCTTGGTAACCCCGGTCAGCACGCCGCCGGTGTTCTTCGTGGTCGGGTCCGTCGAGTACTTCTTGGCGACGGCCTTCCAGCTCTGACCCGAGTCGAGCGCCTTCTTGGCGGCGAGCGCCTGCGCCTGTGTCTTGGTCAGCACGATCTCCATGTTGCGGGTCTCCTGCTTGCCGAACTGGCTGAGGTGACTGTTGTAGTACGCGCTGATCTGCGCGGGGGTGACCGTCGTCGAGTGCTTGGCGACGAGTTTCTGGACGATCGTGTTGACCCGGAAGCGGAACAGCACGTCGGGCAGCGTCTGGCCGGTCTGGCTGAGGAAAGTGTTGAACCCGGAACCACTCGGGAACTGCTGGTTCTTGGCGGTGGTGAACGCCTTCTGCACCTCGGCGTCGGTGACCTTGACGCCGAGCTTGGCGGCGTCGGCCTGGTACCAGTACGCCGTGATCAGGAAGTCCATGACCTGGCTGGAGAGCGAGGTGAACAGCTGCTTGCAGTCGGTGCGGAGCGTCGCGTCCTTGGTCTTGGCCAGGGTCGGGATCTCCTTCTTGACCTGAGCGATGCACGCGTTGAACTGCGGCGGGTCGTTCGGGACGATCACGGGCTGGCCGGGCGACTGAGCGGCCTGGCTCTTCGCCGCGACGTACATCCAGTGGTTGAACGCCTGCGTGCTGATCGGGTTGCCCGCGACGTCGGCGACGGAGTTGCCAGGGACGTCACTGCCGCAACCGGCAATACCGGCCCCGATCACAAAAAAAGCGCCTAGCGCTGAAATCGACCTACGGATCTTCATCGGGGGGTGATGGTAGCGAGGGTCTCGCGAGGTGGCGTGAAGAATGGCCTAAGAGTCAGTTGGGGCTCGATGCGCTCGGGCCCTACGCGGCCTCGCGCGTGATTGCGAGCAGCACGTCCGCGGCCTTGACGACCGCCGGGAACCGCTTGACCGGATCCTCGGGAACGCGGACCGACAACTGCGACTTGCCGGACTCGTAAAGCGCCTCGGGGATCTCCTGGCGGATCCGCTTGGCCCGCACCGAATCGAGCTCGATCGGCGTCACCGCGAGGCGGCCGTTGCGGAACGTGACCGCGCGCGCGCCGGCCTGGCCCAGCTTGATCCGAGCCTGCTGCAGCGCGATCAGATTGCGCAGCGGCTCGGGCAGCTCGCCGAACCGGTCCTCGAGCTCATCGCGCAACTGCATCAGGTCGGCGACCTCGCGCGAGCCGGCAATCCGGCGGTGCACGTCGATCTTGGCCTGCTCGTACGGGATGTAGTCGGCCGGGACGTAGGCATCGACGTTCACGTCGAGCCGCACCGGCTCCCAATCGTCCTCGGCGTCGGCGCCCTCGGCCGCGGCCGCCACCGCCTCGTCGAGCATCTGCATGTACAGCTCGAACCCGAGCGCGGCGACGTGGCCGGACTGCTCGTCGCCGAGCAGGTTGCCGGCGCCGCGGATCTCGAGGTCGCGCATCGCGATCTTGAAGCCCGCGCCGAGCTCGGTGTAGTCGCTCAGTGCACTTAGTCTTTGCGCGGCGTCCGGGGTCAGCGCGGCGGCGGATGGATAAAGGAGATAGGCGTACGCCCTTTCGCGGCTGCGACCCACGCGCCCGCGGATCTGGTACAGCTGCGCGAGGCCGAACGTGTCCGAGCGCTCGACGATCAGCGTGTTCGCCTGCGGGATGTCGATCCCCGACTCGATGATGCTGGTCGACACGAGCACATCCGCGTCGCCCCTCAGGAAGGCGAGCATGCGGGCTTCGAGTTCGCTTTTCGTCCATCTGCCCGTGGGCGACCTCGAACTTCATCCCCGGGCACAGCGCCCGCAGCCGCTCGGCGGTCTCGTCGATCGACTCGATCCGGTTGTGCAGGAAGAACGCCTGGCCTTTTCTCTGGTGCTCGCGGAGGAGCGCTCCCTTGACCAACTCCTCGTCGTACTCGCCGACATAGGTCTTGATCGGGCGCCGGCCCTCGGGCGGCGTCTCGATCACGCTGATGTCGCGGATCCCGGCCATCGACATCTGGAGCGTGCGCGGGATCGGCGTCGCGCTCATCGCGATCACGTCGACCTTGAGCTTGAGCTGGCGGAGCAGCTCCTTCTGCTTGACCCCGAACCGCTGCTCCTCATCGACGATCAGGAGGCCGAGATCCTTCGGACGGACGTCGCGGCTCAGCAAGCGGTGCGTGCCGATGAGGATGTCCACCTTCCCTTCCGAGAAGCGCTTGACCGACTCGCGCTGCTCGGCGGCGGGACGGAACCGCGAGGCGTGCTCGATCGTGATCGGATAGTCCTTGAGTCGCTCGGTGAACGTGCCGTAGTGCTGCTGGGCCAGGATCGTCGTCGGCACCAGCAGCATCACCTGCTTGCCGTCCTGGACCGCCTTGAACGCGGCCCGGAGCGCGACCTCGGTCTTGCCGTAGCCGACGTCGCCGCAGATCAGGCGGTCCATCGGGCGCGGGGCCTCCATGTCCGCCTTGACCATCTCGATCGCGTCGCGCTGGTCGGGGGTCTCGGTGAACGGGAACGCGTCCTCGAAGTCGCGCTGCCAGTCGCTGTCGGAGGGGAACGAGTGACCCTCGCGGCGCTTGCGCTCGGCGTACAGGTTGAGGAGCTCGCCGGCGAGCTCCTGGGCGGCTCGTCTGGCCCGTGCTTTGAGGGTGTCCCAACGAGCGCCGCCCAGCTTGGAGAGGGGCGGGTGGGCACCGCCGGCGCCGACGTACCGGCTGATCTTGGCGAGCTGGTCGACCGGGACGAACACCCGGTCCGAGCCCGCGTACTCGAGGTACAGGTAGTCGCGCGTGACGCTCGCGACGGTCTTCGTGTCAAAGCCGGCGAACCGCGCGATCCCGTGGTCCTCGTGGACGACGATGTCGCCGGTGCGCAGGTCCGCGAAGCTGCGCAGCACGCCACGACGTCGCTGGCGCCCCGACTCCTCGGTCGCACGCCGGCGGTGGAACAGCCGGTGCTCGGGGATCACCGCGAGGTGAAGCTGCGGGGCGATGAAGCCGAGCTGCAGGCGGGCCTGGACGAACGTGAGGAGGTTGTTCGGAGTCTCCGCGTCGTCTCCGTCGAGCCAGCGGACCTTCAACCGCCCGAGGTTGTACGCGGCCCGCTCGCCCTCGCCTCGGCGCGCGAACGTGACGATCGTGTGGTATCCGGAGCGCTGGAGCTTCTCGAGCTCCGGCTCGGCCTCCTTGAGACTGCGCGCCTGCATGTCGGCGGCCTGGGCGCGGAAGGTGAACGGTTGGTCCTGGTCGATGCTCGACAGGCGGATCCGGGCGCGGGCGTTGAGAGTCTGGGTGATCGTGTCCGCGTCGACGTACAGATGGCGGGCATCGCGGTCGTGGAACGCCGCACTGACGTCCTGCCAGTGGTCGGCGAGCGCCGGCGCCACATCCTCCTCGCCGGCGATCACGATGCTTGCGTTTTGCGGCGCCAGTTCCAGGAATGGGTGGAAGTTGTCAACCGGCAGCAGCTCGGCGATGTCCGGCCGGTCTGACTCGTTCTCGAGCGCGGCGATCTCAGCGAGCTCGCGGTGCTCCTCGGCGAGCTCGGCGGCCGGCTCGATCTCGACGCACTCGGCGTCGCCGAGCGAGCGCTGGGTGAACGTCGAGAACCAGCGCAGCGATTCGATCTCGTCGCCGAACAGGTCGACCCGCACCGCGCGGTCCTCGGTGGCGGGGAACACGTCGAGCAGGCCGCCTCGGATCGCGAACTGGCCCCGGTCCTCGACCTGGTCGACGCGCTCGTAGCCGGCGGCGACGAGGTCGCGCGCGCTCTCGTCGAGGTCGAGCAGGTCGCCCTGCTTGAGCACGAACCCGTGGGGTCTGAGCGCCGGGTCGGGGACCTTCTCCGACAGCGCCACCGCGCTGACCACGACCACCGGAGCGGTGCCTTCGCCGTCGTCCAGCAGCGCGTCGAGCGCGGCGATCCGGAGGCCGACGAGGTGCGGGGGCGGGGCCAGGTGCGACTCGTAGGTGACGCCGCGGCTCGGGTAGTAGCGGACGACCCGTGGCTCGAGCCAGGTCTTCAGCCCGGCGGCGAGGTCGCGCGCCGAGCGGTCGTCGCCGGCGACGACGATCGCCGGCCTGTCGGGGTCGTGGTCGAGCAGCGCGGCGAGCAGGTACGGACGCAGCGACTGGGACACGAACGCCCGGCCCCCATGCTCGGTGAGCTTGGCGACCTGCGGATCCTCGTCGGCGTGGGTCAGGAGCGAACGAAGCATCTGTATGTCTTCGAGTCTAGGTCGTCGCCGGCGGGCTGAGCACGGTCTGCTCCGCTGCGTCCGCAGCTTCCTCGATCAGCGCCTGGACGTCCGCTTTCGGCTCGCGGAAGCGGCCGAGGACATAGGCCGCGACCAGGTCGGGATCGGTTGTGTCCGGTCGCCCCACGCCGATCCGGACGCGAGCGAATTCGGCCGATCCCAACCCTCGCTTCAGCGACTTCAGTCCGTTGTGGCCCGCGAGGCCGCCGCCGGTGCGAACCCTGATCTCGCCGAACGGGAGGTCGATCTCGTCGTGGACGACCAGCACACGGTCGAGGTCGGCCTTGAGCGCACCACGCGCCGGGCTGACCGAGTCACCGGCGTCGTTCATGTACGTCATCGGCTTGAGGATCGCCACTCGCGGTCCGCCGGGACCGGTCCGGCCCTCGGTCAGCAGCCCGCGATACCTCGACTTCGCCTTCGGCAGCGACCACCGGCTCGCGAGCGCGTCGGCGACCTCGAACCCGATGTTGTGACGGGTGCCGTCGTACTCGGCGCCCGGATTCCCGAGCCCGACAATCAGCCAATCGACAGGAGCTTCGCCCGGCAACTCGGCTCGGGCGGGCTATTCGCCCTCGTCCCCGCCTTCGCTCCCGCCGCCGGCCTCGTCGCCGCCCTCCTCAGCCTCCTCGGCGGCCTCGCCCTCGGCCACGAGCTCGGTCTCCTCCTCGATCCCCGGCTCCTCCTCGAGCTGGAGCCTCGGCGGCGACAGCGTCGCGATGACGGTCTCCGGATCATCGAGCAGCGTGACTCCGCTGGGCGGGGTGACCGCGTCGAGCGTGACCGTGTCGCCGATCACCAGCGCGGAGACGTCGTGGTGGATCGAGTCGGGGATGTCGGTGGGGAGCGCCTCGATCGTCAGCTCGCGCGTGACCTGCTCGAGCACGCCGCCCTCCTTCACGCCGGGCGAGTCCTCCGCGCCGACGAGGTCGAGCACGACCGTCGAGTGGATCGTCTGGTCGAGGCGGACGCGCAGCATGTCGATGTGGATCGTCTCGCCGGTGACCGGATGGCGCGTGATCTCCTTGACGACGACCGGCGTGGCCGCGTCGCCGCCGACGCTCAACTCGAGCACCGCGCCCGCGTGCGCGAGCGCGTTCCGCAGCACGCGCGCATTCACGTGGAACGTAACCGGGTCCTCGCCGCCGCCGTACAAGATGCCGGGCACGCTGCCCGTGCGGCGCAGGCGGCGCGCCGCCCGCGATCCTTCGGCCTCGCGATGCTCGACCGCGAGCGCTGTCGTCTGTGCCGTCGCCATGACCGGCGATGGTAGCGAGCACGCGGCACACAGGGCCCGCAACCGCGTGAGGGCCAGTCGCCGGCCCGTCGGCACCGCGGTCCACCGGACTCGCGACCCGCCGGCAATTGACTCCAAAACCGTCTTCACCCGAGGACAACAGCGCGCTAAGCTTGACTTTATGTCGGGCGACGCTCAGCTGATGCTGATGATCGCCGGGATGCACTTCCTGGGGTTGGCTTGTGCGGCGGTGCTGATTCTTCCCGCGCTGCGCGACAGCCCCGAGTTCCCTCCTCGCTCCGACCCCGGTTCGGACGGCGGCTGGGGTCGTGGCCCAGACCTGCCGCCAAAGCCGCCGGAGCCGCCCCGCGGCGGGATCCCCCTTCCCGACGCCGAGCAGGCGTTGATTCGGCTCCGCGACCATCGCAAGCTCGGCGAGCAGCTTCCCAAGCGGGTGCGGCGGCCCGCTCGCGAGCCCGACCGCACGCCGGTCAGAACCCCCTAGAACCCGTAGTACCGCGCCTGGCTTAGTACCGGGCCGGGCCTAGTACGGCGCCCGGCCTAGTACCGCGCCGGGCAGCCGGTGTCGCTCGGGATCTTGCGGCTGACCACGAGCAGCTGGACACCGAGGCCGCTGATCGGGTTGCCGGTGCGGTGCACCCTGACGCATTGCACGATCGGCAGCGACGAGCCGATCTCCCACGCGACGCGCGCCGTCCCCTCGGTGCCGCCGATCGAGAAGCTGGTCGACGGCTGGAGCAGGATGATCGAGACCTGCCCGGGGTGCTTGAGCGCCGCCGCGTTCACGGCCGCCCGTTGCCGGCAGGCGGCGTCGGCCCGGCACCCCTGGATCTCGTCGAGGATCGCGTTCACGTCCCCTCGGGCCTCTGACTTCAGGAGCGCGGTGATCGCGGACTGCTCGGCGCTGTTGGCGCTGAACACCCTGGCCAGACCGGCGCTGATCAGCAGGAACAGCAGAATCGCGACGACGATCCCGACGATGTACACGCGGCGCACGGCAAGTAGCTAAGCGCAACCGCGCCCGCGCGGGCTACTCGCTGAGCTCGAGGAACCGCTCCACCGACGCCTCCTGGTGATCGAGCCGCTGCGCGAGGGCGCGCGCATGCTCGGCGGCGGCCTCGAGGAAGTCCTCGACGCAGCGCTCGGGATCGTCGGCCAGGGGGTAGACGCGGATCACGTCCTGTTGGGCGCACGCGATTCCCATCGGCGGCCTGCCCTCGGCGAGCGTCCGCGCGCTGCACACGGGCGTCACCACCAGATGCGACTCGGGCGCAACCAGCGCCGTCGGGAGCAGCCGGTGGGCGGGAAGACGGACCGACAGCTCGACCGAATGGTCCACGCTGACCGTGCTGCCCAGCAGCTCGCCGAGCGGCTCGCGCCACACACCGAGCACGACGTCGGCGCTGAGTAGCGCATCGCGGAACGCGGTGGCCTGCTCGATGTACAGCCGCTCGGCCTCGGCGCGATCGTCGGCATCGGCCAGATCGAGGTCGCATGGGACCCGCAGCATCTCGCTCGCCGCGACCGTCGTCCCGGCGGCTCGGCTCCCCGGCGCGACGTAGGTCTGAAGCGTTCCGAGATCCCGGCGACCGTGGAAGATGACCGTCACCGAGTCGCTGACCGGGAGTCCGCCCACCTTGAGCGACACCGCGACGGCTGAGGCCTCGTCGAGGAGCGCCCGCCGCAGCAACTCCTCCGCTGAGCTCTCCCTACGGCCTGAGTCCTCTTCAAGCATCCCGGGTCCCTCCTTCCGATCCGTCCGGATACAGCACGTTAACTTTTACCCGATCGGGCCGCTATATCCGCATGTATAGAAGGGTAGGCTCCAACCAACATGAAGATCCTCTACAAACCGTTCGGGATCATCGCGGGCATCATCAGCGGGAAGATCGCCGACAACCTCTTCAAAACGATCTGGTCTCGCTTCGACAAAGAAGCCCCTCCAAGAGCGCTCACCGCCGAGGCCAGCTTCCCGAAGGTCGTCGGCGCCGCGGCGCTCGAGGCGGCGACGGTGGCGGCCGTCGGCGCCGCCGTCGACCGCGCCGGCGCGAGGGCGTTCCACCACCTGACGGGCATCTGGCCGGGCGATCACCGGGAAAAGACCGGGTAGCGCCGGTCCGACATCGAGCTCACGCCGGTGTCGCCCCGAGGCCAGCCTTTACCGGCCTCCTACCAGTTCGTCATCGAGGCGGTGATGATGTGCCCGAGGTCGTCTTCGGTGACCGGCTTGGGCGCCACCGCGAGCAGCCGCTGCTGCTTGAGCGCACCGTCGGCGAGCGCGGGGATGTCGTCCTCGGTGTAACCGAGCTCGGCCACGCCACGGGGGGCCTGGATGTCCCGCATTAGTTGGCGCAGGATGTCCGGCAGGCTGTCGGGGCCGGGATCGGCGATCGGTCCTCCGGCGAGCAGCTCGGCGACGCGAACATGGCGGTCCGGCATCGCGTCGTAGGTGAATCGGAACGCTGCCGGCGCGGTGACGATCACCGAGTGCCCGTGGGGGACGAACGGGTGGTCGCCCGGATAGCCGGCCGGCTGATATTCGTGCTTGACCGACGCGATCGGATACGCGCATGCGTGTGGGATGTGCACGCCGGCGGAGCCAAAGCCCACGCCGGCCATCGTCGCGGCCAGCATCATGAACCCGCGCGCTTCGACGTCGTCGCCGTCAGCGACTGCCCGGCGCAGGTACAGGCCCCCGAATTCGAGCGCCTTCGCGGACCACACATCGGCGACCGGGTTCGAGCCCTGGTATGGCGGCCGGTCCTCAGGCGAGTCCGGACGTGCGCGGGCCTCGAACGGCTTGGACAGGAACGACTCGGCCGCGTGGCAGACCACGTCGAGCCCGGTCGAGGAGGTCACCTCGGGCGGCAGAGAGCGGGACAGGTCCGGGTCGACGATCGCCTGGGTCGGTCGCAGGTAGCGGTGCGAGATCCCCGTCTTGACCTTCAGGTCCGGAATGTCGAGCACCGCGACCGTGGTCGCCTCCGAGCCCGTCCCGGAGGTCGTCGGGATCGCGAGGTGCGGCTTCAGCGGCGAGGGCGGCTTCTTCCCCGCCCCGACCGGTGGATTGACGTAATCCATCACCGGCGCCGGATGGGTGCAGACGAGATTCGCGACCTTGGCGGTATCGATGCTCGAGCCGCCGCCGACCGACACGAACCCGGCGACCTCGTGCTCGAGCGCGAAATCGACGGCGTGCTGGAGGGATTCGATCGTCGGCTCGACCCGTGCCCGGGCGTAGAGGACGACCTCGATCCCCTCGGCCTCGATCAGCCCCTGGATCCGCTCGGGGTGCCCGAGCGCGGCGACGCCGGGGTCGGTGACCAGCATCACCCGGCGCACGCCGAGCCGCCCCAGCTCCCACCCGGCCTCCGCCGACGCGCCCCGGCCGAACTTCACCGGCGTCGCCTCCATCGTGAAGATGGTCTCGTGCTCGAACGCCATCGCTCTCTCCTCTCGGGCGTGACGAAACGCTACCCCCGTTCGGCCTCCGCCGGCACGTACCAGGGCTCGAGACCCTCCCGCGCCCAGTCGGGGATCGGCGTCTTGGCCAGCGTCTGGAGATCGACGAGCACGTGGCGAAGCTCACAGTCGGCGACGACGTCGGCGTCGCACCGGGCCGAGTGGCGGGTGAGGATGCTGGTGTTGCCGATGTGGGTGACCACGACCGACAGGGTCAGCTCGTCGTCGAACCGCGCCGGTTTGCGGAACCACAGCCGCGCCTCGGCGAGCACGATGTCGACGCCGCGCTCGAGCATCCCCTGGTAGCTCCCGTAGGCGGCGCGCCAGAGCTCGGTCATACCCACGTCGAAGTAGTTCAGATAGTGCGCGTTGAACGCGATTCCCTGGAGGTCCGACTCGCCGTAGCGGACCCGCAGGGTGTGGACGAGCGGTCCCGGCACGCCGCCCTCGGTGGCGGGGGCCACTTAGCCGCCGCCCCTGAGCACGAACCCGCGATCGGCCAGCTCCGCGAGCGCGTTCTCGAACGCGCCGAAATCGCGGCCCAGAAGCGCGTCGATCGGCCTGCCGGACGGTCCCGCCGCCCGCACCCAGCGCCGGAGCACGGCCGGCCCCGCCCGCTCGGCGCCCTCGTCGAGCAGGTCGAGCAGGATCGGGAGCTCACCGCGGTGGTCGAGCTGGCCGGAAAGCAGCGTGAGCGGGTCGACATCGAGCACCCGGCAGAGCTCGTCCTCGGTCAGCCCCAGCAGGTCCTGGAGGCGGGCGGCGCGGACGCTCTGGACGTGCCGGCCGAGCTGCGGATCGTCGCGCTCTCCCATTCGGTTGCCGGGCCCTCCCAGGTTCCGCGCGCGTCTCCGCCGGCGAGCGCGCGGTCCCTAGAACAGCTGGTTCTCGCCGCCGAACACGTCGCTCACGGATCCGTCCGTGAAGATCTGGCGGATCGAGCTCGTCAGCAGGTCGGCGCACGAGAGCACGCGCACGTTGTCCGGAGCCCCGGCCGGCAGCGGGATCGTGTCGGTGACGACGATCTGCTCGAGACGCGCCGCGTCGAGCTGCTCCCACGGCTCGCCGGAGAACACCCCGTGCGTCGCGGCGGCGTACACGCGTCGCGCGCCGGCCTCGTACACGGCCTCCGCCGCCGCCCGGAGCGTCCCGGCGGTGTCGATGATGTCGTCGACGAGCACCGCGGTCTTGCCGGCCACGTCGCCGATGATGTAGCCGATCTCCGCGACCTGCTGGTTCGGGCGCTCCTTGTTGAGGATCGCCAGGTCCGCGCCGATCTTCTGCGCGAACTGCTTGTTCAACTTGACCCGGCCGGCGTCCGGCGCGACCACCACGAGGTCGTCGAGGCCGAGGTCCCGGAAGTACTGCGTGAGCATGAACAGCGCGGTCATGTGGTCGCACGGCTTCTGGAAGAACCCCTGGATCTGGCCCTGATGGAGGTCCATGGTCAGGATCCGGTCGATCCCGGCCGACTCGAGCATCCGCGCGACCATCCGGGCGCTGATCGGCTCCCGCGGAGCGGACTTCTTGTCCTGGCGCGAGTACCCGTACCACGGCGTCACGGCGATCACCCGGTGGGCCGATCCGCCGACGGCCGCGTCGACCATCACCATCAGCTCCATCAAGGCGTCGTTGGCGCTGAGCCCCGTGTCGGGGTTCCCGCAGGTGGGCTGGACGATGAACACGTCGGCGCCCCGGACCGACTCCTGGTAGCGGCAGTAGACCTCGCCGTTGGTGAACGTCTTCAGCGTGATCCCGGCGAGCTCGACGCCGAGCTTGGCGGCGATCTTCGCGGCGAGGTTCGGATTAGCCCGGCCGGAGACGAGCATCAGCCGCTTGCTGGAGGCCATCTGCATCTCGCTCCGGGCGACAGTCGGATCCAGCAGGCTGCTCATGGTCGTTTCGAGTTTAGGGTCGAGTCAAGACGGATCGTCGGCTCGGAACTACGCAGACGAGGGGTCCGATTTTGCCGCATCGCCGCTACCGGGACGGGGCTCGTCGGGCACATTCTTATCGCGGCCGTCAGCCGTCCGCGAGGACGAATTTCGCTGCTTGCGACGTTCGCCGTAGCCCTCCTTGTTGGTCTGACGAGCGCGGGCGATCCCGAGAGCGCCGGCAGGGACCTCGTCCGTGATCACCGAGCCGGCGCCCGTGTACGCCCCGTCGCCCACGGTGACGGGCGCGACCAGCATCGTGTCCACGCTCAGGAACGCGCCGGCGCCGATCGTCGTGCGGTGCTTGTTCGTCCCGTCGTAGTTGGCGGTGATCGTCCCGGCGCCGATATTCGTCCCCTCGCCGATCTCAGCGTCGCCGATGTACGAGAGGTGCGGGACCTTGGTCCCCGGCCCGATGTCCGAATTCTTGATCTCCACAAAGGCGCCCGCCTTCGATCCCTCGCGCAGAACCGCACCCGGCCGCAGGTAGGTGAACGGCCCGACGTTCGCCCGGTCGCCGACGTCAGCTCCCCTTAGGTAAGAGTGGACGATCGACGCCAGGTCGCCGACGCGGGTGTCGATGAGCGTCGACAGCGGGCCGACGGTGGCGCCGGCGCCGATCTCGGTGGCGCCATGCAGGCTCGTGAACGGGGCGATCACGGTGTCCTGACCGATCCGCACGTCGACGTCGATCACTGTGGTCGCGGGGTCGACGATCGTCACCCCGGCCAGCATGTGGCGCTCGTGGATCCGCTGCTGCGCCACCGCTCTGACCTTCGCCAGCCCCACTCGGTCGTTGACGCCGAGCTCGCTCGCGTCGTCGATCTCGTGGGCCATAACGCTCCGCTCTCGCGCCCGCATGATCGGCAGCACGTCGGGCAGGTACAGCTCGCCCTGCGCGTTGTCGCTCCGCACCTCGTCCAGCGCCGCGATCAGCGCCGCGCCCTCGAACGCGAAGATGCCGGTGCTGATCTCGCGGATCCGCAGCTCGAGCTCCGTCGCGTCGCCGGGCGCCTTGGTCTCGACCACGCGCTCGACCGTGCCGTCCGGCGCCCGTACCACCCGTCCGTACCCGCTCGGATCCTCGAGCACCGCGGTGGCGAGCGTCGCCGCCGCGCCCGAATGGGCGTGCGCCCGCGCCAGGCCCTCGAGCGTCTCGGCCTGGACCAGCGGGTGATCGGCGTTCAGCACGATCACCGTGTCGGCCGGATCGATGTACGCCACGGCGGCCTTGACCGCATCGGCCGTGCCGCGCGGCTCCTGCTGCACCGCGACCGTCACCTGGCCGTCCAGGAGCGCATCGAGCGGCCGCTCCGGGCCCTCGACAAGGATCACCTTCTCGGCGCCGGCGGCCCGCGCCGCCGCCACCGGCCAAGCGATGATCGGCCGGCCGCACACCTCGTGCAGCAGCTTCGGCGTCTCCGAACGCATCCGTGTGCCCTGCCCGGCGGCAAGGATCACGACGACAGGCGCGGTCACTCGATGATCGTAGGCGATCCCCGCCGATACGTGGACACTGGCGCAGGTTCTGGGGAGGTCATGGATTCCGTGTCACGCGGCCTGATCGTCCGGCATCACCCCCTCCGCGGCGCTCCGCTCTTGCTCATACTCGTACCAGCGAATCCACTTCCGGATCGCGTTGTCCGAGACGCCGTACTTCCGCCCGATCGCCAGGAAGCTCATCGACGCGACGTCGGCCATCAACTGCTCGTATGAAGGCCGCTCGACCTTACGGCGCTCCGGGACGGGCACGCCCCGGAGCGACGTCGCATTCACCGCGCCCCAGCATTTCAGAGAGCAATACCGGTGGCGGATGTTCCGAGGTACGAACTCCGCCCCGCAGCCGGGGCAGACCCGGTCTCGAGGCAGGTTGCGGCCACAGTGCGTGTCGAGCGTCGCGGCGCAGTTGGGGCACACCATCCGAAGGTTTTCGAGCCTGTTGTCGTTCGAGATGCCGTTGATGTGATCGAGTACGAGCGACATCCGCCGACCATGCCACCGCTCGTCCTGGCCGCACAGCTCACAGCGCGGTTGCAGAAGCCCGGCCTCCAACAGGCGCCGCTTGAGGTTGAAGCGGTTGTACGTCGAGTTCTCCACCAGCACCTCGTCCAGCGGGATTTGCTGCGTGCGACCGGCCCTTCGGCGGCCGGCGTTCGGGTCGAAGTGATCGGTCCCGATGCCCCAGCGCGCCGCCCATCGTTGAAGCGTCCGATAGTTCGCGCCTTTGACCGGATACCCGAGGAAACGAAGCGCATCAGCCCAGCAAACCGACCGCGCTATCGCCGCACGAGCATCCGCTTCCGAGAATGGAGGTTGCCAGGGCATTTGGAGAACATATGTTCGCATACGCCCCGGACGGAAACTCCAGTTTTGCAGGCCAATCGCGATGTAAGCGGGAAGCTGGGGAGCCCGGACTCGGACCGGGACAAACGGCTTCAAAGGCCGTTGTGCTGCCATTACACCACTCCCCAGAGTATTGGAGCGCAGGCGCCCATGAGCACGTTATCTCATCCCCGCGCGACCCTTCCGCGGGGTGAGGCAGCCGACGACTAGCCCGGTCAGGACCCTTGATATGCGCAGCTGCTGGAACTGCTGGCGCTGGCGTTCGGCGTGCACAGCGTCTCCCGCGAGACCTGCCATCCGGCGGTCGAGAGGGAGAACAGGAATGGCGGCAGGAGCACCTTCAGCCGGTCGTCGTAGTGGTAGTCCTTGACGTAGCCCGCACCGGCGACGGTCCCGACGATGCCTCGGTACCGCTGGGCGATCGCGCCGTGAACGGTGAGCTTGGGCGCAGTGCCGGCCGAGCCGTTGCTGTAGTTGTCGACCATGAAGGAATGGGCCAGCGTGAGGATCGCGGCGTCGATCGTCACCGCGCTCGGGGTGACCCCTGAGGCGTGCATCACGCGGACGAAGTCGCCGGCGACCAACCCGAGCGTCGCGCTTCCGATCGGGTTGCCCGATCCGTCCGTGGTCGTGGTGATCCCGGGGTTGCTGAGGCCGCTCGTGTTGGCCATGATGACGATGTCGTGGTCGGAGACGATCGTCAACGGCTGCGAGTACGTCCCGTGGATGTACACATCACCGCAGGCGCCGAAGTAGTAGCCCTGTGTGTTCGTGGAGTACGTCGAGGCGGAGTACGTCGAGGGGCAGCTGGTGCCGCTTTGAACGTAGATGATCGACGGCAACGTCTCGGAGTGGTTCACCAATCCCGAGGTGCACGATGCGCTCGTAGTGGTACCCGGGCAGTTGGTGATCGTGGCCGCGCCGCTCCCGGTCAGGTTGATCGTCGTCGTGCCGGTGAACACCTGGCCGGCCGACGTGTTGGCGTCGGCCAGTAGCTGCGTGCTAGACACGCTCTGCGGCAGCGGCACGGACGGGGCGCCGGCCACCGCACCCTGGCCGTTGAAGGTAGCCCTCTGGCAGTTGCTACTGACGCATACGCTCGTCGTGGGCGCGCTGCTCTCGACCTGATCGGAGCTGCCCGACCGGCCGAACGTCGGCGAGGCGCTCGAGTAGATCAGGTACTGGTCGTTCGTGTACACCGGACCGCTCATCGTGTCGCCGGTGATCCAGTTGATCTCGCAGTTGTTGGCGATCGTCGACGGAGGCGAGGGGCTGTACTGCCAGTAGTACTTCTCGCCGGTGCAGTTCGAGTTCAGCTGCGGGTCTTCCATCTCGTGATCGGTGTACCAGAGATAGTCGAGCGGACTCGGCTTGCGGAAGCTCGTGACGAGCGTGCGTTTGACGCTGGGCGTGCCCGATGCGTTCGGTGGTCCGGAGTAACCGGTGAACTCCATACGCAGGCTTCCGGTGTTGGTGTCGATCAGAGCCGCGATCGCGTTGGTCGAGCAGTTCGCGTTGGTGTAGCCGGAGTTGTAGACCGGAACGAACGAGTACATCCCGCCAGTAGTCGACCCGGGAACCGCGGTCGCCGTCGGCTGGTAGTCGTTCGAGCAGGTGCTCCAGAAGTTCGGATTCTGGTTGAGCTGATAGAGGAACGCGTTCTCGCCCGCGCGCGCCGCGTAGTAGGCGCGCTGGCCGTTCAGGTCGCGCTGGGTCAACTGCACGCCACCGTCGACCGCGACGTAGACCGCAGCGATCAGGAGGCTCGTGACCGCCAGGACGCCGAGCGCGACGACCATGGTGAAGCCGTCCTGCGCGGCCAGACGCCGGCGCAGCACGCGGAGGAAGCTGACTATCGTCCGTGACCGAGTCATTCGCATGGTCCAAAGGTCGTGGTTGCCCCGGAGGTGTTCGCGACCGGTGTGAACCGGAACACGACCGAATCGGTGATCGGTGTGGCGGTGCCGAGGATGTTCGTGTTCTCGTGACTGTGCCCAGCGCCCCCGACGACGAGATTGATCACCACTTCCGCAGTTGCCGCCGCGTTCGTAGCCGATAGCCCGCTGGAATCCGGCAGAGGGTCGGGATTGGGCAGCGCGGTCGTCCCCGGCACCGAAGCGCTTCCGTCAAGCAACATCATGTCCGTGTTGCCGTTGTTATCCGTGTACGGCTCATACGCGAAGTACTGGAAGACCGGAATGGACCCGCTCGGAGTGACGTTCGTGAGCAGCAGCTTGCTGCTCGACGGCGTCGAGCCGAACGTCCAGTTAGGCGCCTGCCCGCCGGTGCTCGTGTAGCTGTAGTCGGTGAGCTTCCCGGTGGCGGCGGTGTAGGTGATCTTGTGCTCCACCGGGGTGGGATTGGCCGAAGTGCCGTACTGGCTCAGGAACACGAGGTCGTTCGCATCGCTGGCCTGGGTCCCATTGGCGCCGCCCTGGACGGGGGTCTCGCCGCTGGCCACGCACGCGGAGTGCAGCTCGTTTTCGATCCCGGCCAGGACCGCATTGCCGCGGCCGGTCGAATCGAGCCGCGTGAAAGTGTTTGTGGTCTGGCGCAAGGTCACGTCGAGGATCGTGTAGAGCGCCGACAGGACCACCATCCCGGCCACCATCGTGACCAGCAGCTCGACCAGGGTGAAGCCGTGCTCCTGCCGCACCCGGCGGACGAGGGCGCTGATCGTCCTGGTCAGCATCCGCCGCTCGCCGAGCTCGAATCCGTCTTGACGTCCATCACGGGCGCTCGCGTGGGCGTGGTGAAGTTCGTGTTCGTCATCGATGCCGATGTCTCGTGGCGCGTAATGCCGGCGTTCGTGGCCTGGACGCAGACAGTGATCGTTCCCGGGTCACCGGACGCGCTGGCGGTGGGCTGCCCCGCCGCGGCGTTGCTCGCGAACGGAGCCGGGTAAACGCCGTAGGTGACGCCCCCCACCTGCTCGGAACCGACAGGCGCGACGTTCGACCATGTGTCCGAGCATGCCCCGCCGGTACCGCTGCCGGCGAAGATGACCTTGACCCCCGGTGTCACAAACGCCCCGTTCCACTTCGCGGCCACGTCGATCGCCGGCACGCCTACCACGGGCTGTCCGCCGCCCGGTGCGGTTCCAGCCGCGCCTGGCATCACCGTCGCGGTGTTGTCACCCGTCGGGGGCTGCAGCGGCTGCTCCTGCTCGCATTTGCCGGCCCACAGCTGATAGTTGTTGGTGTAGGTCGTCGACGGCGACCAGAACGGGAACAGGCTCGTTGCGTTCAGCGGCGTCATAGTGGTCGTCTGGGATCCGACGGTCTTGGCCACCGACATCTTGTTGCCGTTTCCGCTCCCGAAGTAGGAAAGCTCGTAGCCGGGGAAACCCAGAGCCACATGGCTCGAGTTCATCGTTGAGAAGGTCGAGCTCACCGATCCGGCCTTGCCCATCACCTCCGTGTTGACGGACGCGGTCGAGGTCTGGTTGACCGCCTGCGTCTGGGTCGGGCTGCTGTTGCCGTTGACGTCGACGTAGCCGAGGTCGGTGTACCCGACGGTGTACCCGTCGGTCGGCAGGCCCGAGAACGCGACGCAGCCGTTCTGGTCGGTCAGCGCACCGGTGGCGTACCCGGTGGTCTGCCCGGTGGCGGTGATGTTCACGTTCGCGAGCGGATTGGCGGTCTCGTCGTTGACCGTCGCCACCATGCTTCCGGCCAGCGACCGCGTGATCAGCGACTCCTCGGTCACGCTCTTCCCGGTGCCTCCCACCGCTCCAGACCAGGTGACGGTCGAGTTGAGCTTGAAGTAGGCGGCGCTCTTGGTCGTGCAGCTCGAGCCACCGGTGGCGCTGAGGAACGTCGCGGTCGACGTGACGGTGTACTTCGTGTTGTTCAGCGTCACCGTCCTGGTCTGATGGAGCGCGGTCAGCTGCGAGTCAGACATCGACTTCATGCGCTCCTCGTCCTGCTGGGCGACGACGTTGGCCTCCGCGTGGTTGCGGGTGTAGCCGGTGAAGTCCCCGCTGGTCACCAGAGCCTCGGCGACGGCGGCCGAGATGAGCAACACGAGCACCGCGCTGACCAGCACCTCGATCAGCGTGAAACCCCCCTCGGAAGCGACGCGCGCGCGCAGCCGGTAGCCAAATCCTCTGTTCACAGCCGTTGGATCGGCCCACGCGCGCCACTGCTTGAGAAACCGGACCGCCGGCAATCGCACGTTGGCCGCGCTCAGGGACTGCGACCGCCGACTCCCTCCGCGCCCGGGCTCGGATGGTTCGACGATCGGTGGCCGGCTGGCGCAGAGCATGGTTTCGGGGTGGATCGATTGCGCGCGCGAGCAATGGGAGGAACGATTGCCCGCGCGCGGTATGCGATTTGTCGGCGCGGCCCGCGCCGCGCCTGAGCAGCCCTAAACCAAATTGGACGGATAGCCGAGGCCAACCGCCCCGCCGAGACCGTCCGGCCCCGGAACGTCAGCGCCCGCGGGCGAGAATCGACCCGATGTCGCCTGGCAGCAGCGGATCGGCGAGCGCCGCGCGCAGGTCGGCCGGCCGGTGCAGAGCGCGTTCGGCGCGCAGGATCCCGACCTCGAATCCGACCTCGCGGATCGCGGTGAGCGCGACCCCCATCACGTCGTGGCGCCACGCCTGCTCGGGCAGCGCGAACAGCTCGGGCAGCGGCCGGGCGATCCCGACGAGGTACAGGCCCCCATCGATCGCCGGGCCGAGCACCACGTCGCATCCGGCGTTCAGATCGTCGAGCGCCCCTTGGGCGTGCGCGGTGCGGAAGCGCGGCAGATCAGGCCACACGATCAGGAGCGGACCGCCGGCACGGGCGAGCACCCGCGCTGACGCATCGGCGAGCCGACCCGCGATTCCCTCGCCGTTCTGGGGAAACATCAGCGCGTCGGGTCCGACGAGCCGGCGCAGCTCGGCACTTGCGTCGGGCGGATCGTGCGCCACGTGGATCGGCCCGCGCGACACCATGTGGCCCCAGACCGCCGCGTGCGCGATCAGCGCGGACTGAAGTTCGAGGCAGCCTTCGCGGCCGAGCAGCGGCTCGAGCGCCCGCCGGACCTCGCCGGCGCGCGGCGCCCGCGCCATGATCAGCACCACCGGCCCCTGACCGTTCATCTCCGGGACCCTACCCGCGCACCCATCCCGAGGACCTTAGTCGTCGCCAACCGACTACCGGGGGACCCGTCCGCCCTCGGCCCCGCGCTCGTGGGCGGGACCCCGCGGCGGGGCGATGCCGAGCACGCGCATCGCCTTGAGCCCGAGCGAGAGCTTCTCGCGACCGTCCGTGGACGAGACATCGAGCCCGGTCAGCTCACGCACGCGCTCAAACCGGTAGCGGACCGTGTGGCGATGGGTGATCAGCCGCTGCGCGGTCGCGTTCACGTTCGCATCGCACTCGAGGAACGTCGACAGCGTCCCGAGCAGATCGGTCTCGTACTGCTCGTCGTAGGCCACGAGCGGGCGGACGGTCTCGTCGTAGAACCGCCTGAGCTCGACCGGGTCGTTCATGTGCGGGAGCAGCAGCTGGTAGGTCCCGGTCTCCTCGTACCCGAGATCAACCCGCTCGGGCTCGCCCTCGACCACGTTCGCCGCCAGCAAGGCCTCGTTGCGGGCGCGGTGGAGCTCGAGCGGATCCTCGGTGCGCCGGCTGCGACCGACCGCGAACGCGAACCCGGGCAGGCCCGACTCGAGCTCGCGCAGGATCGCGGACACCGCGCGGCGCCCGCTCTCGCCGTCGCCGTCGGGGAGCAGCACCGCGATCTCCGCGGCCTCCTCGACGGTCGTCGCGGCGATTGCGCCCGGCGCGATCGACCTCGCCCCGCGCGCCGCCAGCGCGAGCAGCCGCCGGCGCCAGTCCTCCTCGGTCGGGTTGCGCGGATGGGCGCGGATGATCACCACGCTCGCCCCCGAGCCGAGATCGGTGCCGAGCTCCTTGCCCCGCGCGATCAGATCGCCGCGGTCTCCGATCCGCCCCTCGAGCACCGCGCGCATGAAGCCCGTGGCCGCCTCCTCCGACGCCCGCTCGGGCGCGCGCACGCGCTCGACCTCGGAGGCGATCAGCGTCGTGACCAGCCGCAGGAGCGAGGCGTCAACCGGGCGCTCGGAGGCCCGCATCCTCAGCCGTCCGACGGTGCTGTCGGCGACCTTCAGCTCGATCGTCGTCACGTCGTCGGCGTCGCGCATCAGCGAGCGCTCGTCGGCGGGGCTGCGCGCGGCGACCGCAAGCACGGTGGCCGAGCGGTCGATCAGGATCAGGCTCGTGTCGAGCGCGCGCGCCGCGAGGCGCACGATCGCCGGCAACCCGGCGCCGTCCTCGACGGCGTCGGTGATCGCCGCCAGCGCAGCCAGGTCGGGCGTCGCCGGCCCGGCCTGCTCCTGCGCGCGGTCAGCCAAACGGTGCAGTCCCGGTCCGGGTCAGAACACCCTGGGCCACTCGACCACGACCACAGCGCCGACCAACACACCGAGCCCCACGAGCGCGGCGAGGACGTACACCGAAAGCGCGAACGCGACAACGCGCTCGTATGCGCGCCGGTACGCCGAGACCGCGGGAACCATCACAAGCAGGAGGAACGCGGTCACACCGAGCACGCTCAGGCCCGCGGCGACGAGGTAGGTGATCGACTGGTTGCTCATCGATGTCGGTGGAATTGTGCCGGACCGCGGCGATGGGCCAAAGTCCCGTGTGTCTGAGTCACATACGCACCGGGATTCCGAACTCCTCCCCGACGGGCACCGCCGAGCTTGTGCCAGGGTACCGTGAGGCGAGCGCGGAAGCGGCGGCCCCAGCGCGATCCAAAGCATCCTCGCCCCAAAACAACCCGGCGACCGTCGGGCCCGAGCCCGACACGAGCGCGTGATCCGCGCCCGCCTGGACGACAGCCGAGAGCGCACCCTCGATCGCCGGGCATAGCGAGATCGCGGCCGGGGCGAGGTCGTTGACCACGAGCGTCCGAGGCAGCACGACCCCCGGGCCAACCGCCGACGCAAGCTCATCCGCCGCATCCGCAAACGAGCCGACGTCCCGTGGGGACCCGAGCCGGTCGGCCTCCCGATACACATCGGCCGCCGACAGCAAGTGCGGCAGCGGAACGATCACGTACGCGTGGGCCGCGAGCGGGGCGCGGCGCTGCACCACGTCGCCGGCGCCGGTCCCGATGACGAGCCCGGGCTCGAGCTGGCTCGGAACGTCGGCGCCGAGCTCCGCCGCGAGCTCAGCGACGGCGGCCGCGCCTCCGCGCACCGACGCGACCGAGCCCGCCGCGCGCAGGAAGGCCGCAGCGTCGGCCGAGCCGCCACCCATGCCGCCCGCGACCGGCACGCGCTTGCGAATCGTCACCCGAACCGCCGGCGCCTCCCACCCACGCTCCCGCAACCCGACGAGCGCCCGCGACACGATGTTCGGCCCGGATACGTCCGGGCACACCACCTCATCAGCATCAACGCCGACCTCAAGCGAGAGCTCGTCCGCGATCGAAACCGACTCGAGCAGGGTCGCGACCTCGTGCCGCCCGTCCTCTCGCAGCGGCCCGACGAACAGGCTCAGGTTGACCTTGCCCGGCGCCCGCGCAACCAGCCTCACCGAACCGACAGCCTCGCTGCGAGGTCGCAAAACTCCGCGGGCGACAGCCGCTCGGCCCGTTCGTCCGGCGGATGGCCGAGCTCGACGAGCGCGGCCCGCGCCCGCTCGCGGACACCCGGCGCCGCGCCCGGGGCAAGCGCGAGCGACCCCGCCAGCGCCTTGCGGCGGTGCGCGAACGCGTCATGGACGAGCGATCGCACCCGAGGGTCGACCCCCACACGAACGCGATGCAGCCCCACGAGCACCGAGTCGACCCGGGGCACCGGCCGGAACACCGTGCGCGCCACCGGGCGCAACACCTTGACCTCGCACGCAAGCTGCGCCAGCACCGACGGCACGCCGTAAGCACCCGACCCGGGACCCGCCGCCAGCCGCTCGCCGACCTCCCGCTGGACCATGACCACCCACGACCCGACCGAAGGCAGCTCGTCGATCGTGCGCAGGATCACGGTGGCGGCGATGCCGTATGGAAGATTCGCGACGACCGCGGTCGGAGCCGGGATCAACAACGCGAAGTCAAGATCCAGAGCATCGGCGATGTGCACCGTGACGTTGTCGAACTCCGCCACCGCCGCCTGCAGCGAAACCTCCAACCGAGGATCGACCTCGACCACGTGCAAATGCGCGACCTCAGAGGCCAATCGCTCAGACAGCACGCCCTGCCCGCCGCCGATCTCGAGCACGACGTCGTCGGCCGAAAGCTCCGCGAGCCGCTCGATCACGTCGAGGATGTTGCGGTCGACGAGGAAGTTCTGACCAAGCCTTGTCACCACCCGAACACCTCGGCGGCATTCGCCTCGACCGCCGCGTCGAGCTCCTCGTAGGCGACCCGGCGCTCGACCGCCAGCGCCGCGGCCGTCATCGCCACGTGCGCGGGCTGGTTCGGCCGGCCTCGCACGACCTGCGGAGACAGGTACGGCGCGTCGGTCTCGACCAGCAGCCGGTCGGCCGGGACACGAACCGCGGCCAGCCGCAACTCGGAAGCCTTCGGGTAGGTGACGTTGCCGGCGAACGAGATCCACCAGCCTTCATGCGCCAGGCATTCCTCGATCCGATCGGGCATCGAGAAGCAGTGGAGGATGACCCGGACGCCGCCGGCCAGCTCGGAGAGCATCGACAGCGTGTCGTCCTCGGCGGCACGGGTGTGGATCACCAGGGGCTTGCCAACCGAGCGCGCGAGCGAAATCTGAGCCCGGAACGCGCGCTCCTGGTCCTCACGAGGCGCGTAGTCCCGGTAGTAGTCGAGCCCGGTCTCACCGATCGCCACGCAGCGCGGATGCGCCGCCAACGCCTCGAGCTCGGCCAGGTCCGCGTCGTCGAAGCCCGTGGCCGAATTGGGATGCCGCCCGATCGCGGCATACACCTGCGGGAAGTCCTCGGCCGCCGCCAGCGCCGCGCGGCACGAGGCGCCGTCGGTCCCGACGGTGACGATCCGATTCACCCCGGCCTCCGCGGCCGCGGCGACGAGCTCCGTGTCGGGCGGCTCGCACAGCTCGAGGTGCGTGTGGCTATCGATCACGCGCGCTTGGGAAACAGCGGCTCGAGCGCCTTCGCGGTGGCGCCGGACCCGCGATCGGCGAACGACGCGCCGGAGTACTCGATCGCCGGGGCCCCGACCGCGTCGAGCAGCCGCGCCGTGCTCGCCGGCATGTACGGGTGCAGCAGCACGCTCACGACCCGCACTCCCTCCGCCAGCGACGCGAGTGTCTCGTCGAGCGCCGCTGCCGACTCGGGGTCGCGCGCGAGCTGCCACGGCGCGCGCTCCTCGACGTAGCGGTTCAGCCGGCGCACGCGCTGCCAGATCAGCTCGAGCGCCTGGGTGATCTCGAACCGGCCGAGCAGTCCGGCGACCTCTGCCGACAGTCCGTCGAAGTCAGAAACCAGCGCGGCGTCGGTCGCCACCGACGGAATCGCGCCGTCCCGGTAGCGGAGCAGCATCGCGATCGTGCGACTCCCGAGGTTGCCGTACTCGTTCGCGAGCTCGCTCTCATAGCGGGACCGCACCGCGTCGATCCCGACCGCGCCGTCGCCGCCGAACGACACGTCGCGCATCAGGTAGAACCGCAGCGCGTCGGTGCCGTACAGGTCGATGACCTCGAACGGGTCGAGCACGTTGCCGAGCGACTTGCTCATCTTGCGGCCGTCGGAGCCGAGCAGGAAGCCGTGGACGAACACGTGCTCGGGGACCGGAAGATCGGCCGCCATCAGCATCGCGGGCCAGAAGATCGTGTGGAACTTGAGGATGTCCTTGCCGATCAGGTGATACGTCGCGGGCCAGAACCGGTCGGTCAGATCCTCGCCCGGGCGCGCGTATCCCAGCGCCGTGTAGTAATTCAAAAGCGCGTCGAACCACACGTAGAACACGTGCTCGGGATCCCACGGGACGGTGACGCCCCACTTCAGCCGCTTGCGCGACAGCGAGATGTCCTGGAGGCCCTGCGCGATGAACGACCGCGCCTCGTTGAAGTGGTGCGGCGGCATCACGAAATCGCGCTGGCCGTCGAACAGGCGCTCGAGCGGCTCCTGGAACGCTGAGAGCCGGAAGAACCAGTTCTCCTCCTGGTGGCGCTCGAGCACGATCTCGTGGATCGGGCAGCGATTGCCCTCGAGGATCTCGTTCTCGACCTTGAAGTCAGCGCACCGCGGGCAGTACCACCCCTCGTAGATCCCCTTGTGCGTGTAGCCGTTGTCGTGGACGCGCTGCAGGACCTCCTGCACGCGGCGCTCGTGCTCCTCGTCGGTGGTGCGGATGAAGAAGTCGTTGGTCGCCTCGAGCACCGGCGCCAGCGCCTTGAACTTCTCGGCGTTGAGGTCGGCCAGCTGCTTTGGGCTCGAGCCCCTGCGCCTGCGCGGCGTCGGCCACGGGCTCGCCGTGCTCGTCGGTGCCGGTCAGGAAGAACACGTCCTCGCCCCGCTGGCGCATGTGGCGCGCGAGCACGTCGGCGGCGATCGTCGTGTACGCGTGGCCGAGGTGCGGCTGCGCGTTGACGTAGTAGATCGGCGTGGTGACGTAAAAGGTCATCGCTACGACTGACTTTATGACGATGGGCCGCTTCGCGGCGTCCATGGGGCCGTGCGGGCCCGTCCGGACGGGGTACAAGGTCCCACGGACGTCGCCGCAGGCGACCCCCTATTCCGAAGTGAGCGCCTTGTACAGCCGGTTGGCCGGGACGCCGGTCAGCTCGGAGACGACCGACGCGGCGGGCCGCGGCTTGGCGCCGGCGTCGACGAGCCGGCGCAGCGCGTCGAGCGCCGGCCCGATCTCGTCCGCGACCGACGGAGCGCCGCCGACCACGAGCGCGACCTCGCCCTTCGGCGGCTCCGAGGCGTAGCGCGCGGCCAGCTCGGCGGCGGTCCCGCGCACGATCTCCTCGTGGATCTTGGTCAGCTCGCGGCATACGGCCACGGGTCGATCGGGGTCGAGGTCGGCGAGAATCTGCAGCGACGCCGCGACCCGCCGTGGCGACTCGAACGCGACCAGCGTCTCGGGCGAGGCGAACGTCTGCTCGAGCGCCGAGCGCTTGCGTGGCAGGAAGCCGGTGAAGCGCCACCGGTCGGCCGGGAGCGCGCTTGCCACCAGCGCCGCCAGCGCCGCCGACGGCCCGGGCAGCACCTCGACCGCGAGCCCGGCGGCGACGCACGCCTGCACGAGCACGAAGCCGGGATCGGACACGAGCGGCGTGCCGGCGTCCGAGACCAACGCGACCACGACACCCTCGCGCATCTTCGAGACCAGCTCGGCAGTTCGAGCGCGCTCGTTGTGCTCGTGGTAGCTGACGAGGCGCCCGCCCACGCCGTACCGGTCGAGCAGGACGCGGCTGCGCCGGGTGTCCTCGCACGCGACGATGTCGGCCTCCCGGAGCGCCGCCAGCACCCGCAGGGTGACGTCCTCGAGGTTGCCGATCGGCGTCGGGCAGATGATCAGGCGCCCCGCGCTCATCCGTCCTGTACCCGCTGGCGCAGGCCGTCGAACGCGAGCGCCGCCGCGCCGATCATCCCGGCCTCGACCCCGAATGCGGCCGGCACGATCTCGACCATGTCCCCCGAGGGCGGCAGCGCGCGGGCGGCCACCTCGGCGCGAACCGGTCCGAGCAGCAGCTCGCCGGCGCCCATCACGCCGCCGCCGATGACCACGACCTCGGGATTGAACGTGTTCACGAAGCTGGTGATCGCCACCCCCAGATTCCTACCAATTAGCGCAAGCGTCTCGATCGCCGCCTCGTCGCCGTCGTGCGCGAGCTCGGTGACGAGCGGCCCGGCCAGCTCCCGGCCTTCGGCGAGGGCGCGGCCGAGACCGGAGTCCGGCCGCTCGCGCGCCATCCGCAACGCCTCGCGCGCAAGCGCGGTGCCGGACGCGAGCGCCTCGACGCACCCATGATTCGGACAGCCCGGCCCGCATGGCGGACCGTCGCGGTCGATCACCACGTGCCCGAGCTCGCCGGCCGCCCCGATCGCGCCGCGGTAGAGCTCGCCGCGCAGGATCAGCCCGCCGCCGATCCCGGTGCCGATCGTGAGCATCACGGCCTCGTTGGCGCCGCGGGCCGCGCCGGCGCGATGCTCGGCCAGCATCGCCATGTTGGCGTCGTTGTCGACGAATACCGGCAGATCGAGACGCTCGGCCATCACGTCGGCGAACCTGATGTCCTTCAGCGGGAGGTTGACGGCGAGCATCGCGGTGCCCGTCCGCTGATCGATTAAGCTGGGAATACCGAAGCCGACCGCGGCGACCTCTCCACCGGCGCCGGCGCGCGTTTCCTCGACCGCGTCGACGACGGAATCGAGCAGGTAGGGGACGTCGAGGCGGTTGATTGTGCGCTGGGCGCGGTGATGAACCGAGAGTCCGGAATCGACCGCGCCGGCAAGCAGCTTCGTACCACCCATGTCGACGCCGATGGTCCGGCGGCCCGGCATGCCGTCACTATATGCGTACATGCCGAGCGATCTCGAACAGCGTCCATACAAGCTCTACCGCTCGGGCCCGAAGGGCCTGAAGGCGCGGCTGCGCGGCGAAGAGGACGAGCTTCAGGGCCCCGTCGAGTACCGGAAATACAAGGGCGGACCCGACCGCCGAACCGGACGGCGGATCACCCCCAAGCGCGTGATCGTCGGCCTTTTGATCGCGCTCGTGGCCTGGCTCGCGCTGTCGCTCGTGCTGTTCCTGATCAGCGCCTCGGTGCAGTCGGGCGGCGTCCCGTCGGACGCACAGAACGCGCTCGCCTCGGGCGGCAACATGCTGACCTCGACCGACAACGTGCTCGTGATCGGCACCGACCAGCGGCCGAAGGGGACGCACGAGGGCGGCGCGAACACGTCTGACGCAGGCAGCCGCTCGGACACGCTGATGCTGTGGCGGGTCGGCGGCGGCGTCTCGCGCCGGCTGTCGATCCCGCGCGACACGCTCGTCTCGATCCCCGGCCACGGCACCAACAAGATCAACGCCGCGTATGCGTTCGGCGGGCCCGCGCTGACGATCAAGACCGTCGAGGCGCTGACCGGGCTGAAGATCAACCACGTGATCATCATCAACTTCGCGAACTTCCCGAAGTTCATCGACGCGATCGGGGGCGTGACCGTGAAGACCGGGCGGATCTGCTCGTCGATCAGCGGCGGGACCGCGAACGGGGGCTTCTCGCTGAACCTCCAGCCCGGCGTCCATCACCTCGACGGGCGCGACGCGCTGACCCTCGCCCGGACCCGCGAGAACTCCTGCAACGCCGCGAGCAACGACCTGACCCGCGAGGGCTACCAGCAGCAGATCCTCAACTCGATCAAGAGCCAGCTGCTGTCCGTGCACGCGTTCTTCCACCTGCCGTGGGCGTCGTGGTACGCGCCCCAGGCGATCCGCACCGACATGGGCGGGTTTACGCTCCTGAGCCTGTTCGCGGGCGCCGAGCTCGGCGGATCGGCGCCGGTACAGATCCTCAAGCCGACCGGCGGCGAGGACGTTCCCGGCGTCGGCGACTCGCTGACGGTGACACCGCAGGACGTCCAGCATGCGGTGTCGAAGCTGGTCAACGGGTAACCGGCCCGCGCCGCGCACGAGTTCCTTCAGGTTTCGGATTTGCTGCCGATAGGGAGAGGGTGACTTCTGCGCTCCGGACGGGCCCCTCCCCCGTCGCCGCCTCGAACAAACGTCCAGCTGAAGGCAGATGAGGGACCGCCTGACTCGGCTCCGCCGGAACCTCCGCGCGATCGGTGTAATCGTCGCGATTTTGCTCGCGCTGGTCGTGGCCGTGGTGGTCCACTCCGCCGCGCCCGCCCACGCCCAGCGTTCCGCGCAGACGGCACATTCGGGCGCCGCCCCGAGCGGCGCTCTGGCCACGCGGTTCGGCGGTCCCGCCCCTGCGGCGGGTGGACAGCCCACGAGCCGCCGACTCGCGGCGCGCGCCCGGGGAGGCGCGCCGGGCCACCCCGGAACTCCGGCGACCGCGCCGAGCGGCACCGCGGTGGCACAGGCACTCCGCCAGGCGACCGGCCTCTCGCCTGCGCAGGTGACCGCGCGGGACGTGTGCCCGCCGGTCGCGAAGGGGCAGGCCAGGTGCGCCGGCGAGACGCTCGTCCTGCGGTCGAGCGGCGTTCCCGTCCGCCCGCATGTCCGTGCGCAGGCCTCGCTCGGTCGGGTCCGGCCCGGACGCAGTCGGCCTGGCGCGACGCTCGCCGCCGCGCCCTCGTTGGCTCCGCCCCAGGTGGACACGCCCGCCTATCTCGAACAGGCGTACGACCTGTCGTACCTGTCGCAGACTGGCGGCAGCGGCGACACGGTGGCGATCGTCGACGCCTTCGACGACCCCACCGCGGAGACCGACCTCGCCGTCTACCGCTCGACCTACGGCCTCCCGGCGTGCACGACGCAAAACGGCTGCTTCCAGAAGGTCAACGGGAGCGGGGCGACCTCGCCGCTGCCCGCGGCCGACGGCACCTGGGACACCGAGATCTCGATCGACCTCGATGCGGTCTCCGCCGTTTGCCCCAACTGCCACATCCTGCTGGTCGAGGCGCAGTCCGACCTCGACACCGACATGAACGCGGCGGTGCAGACCGCTCACCGGATGAACGCCGACCAGATCTCGGCGAGCTGGACTCTCACCGAGAGCACGGCGCCGTCCGACACCTACACGTTCCCGGGCGTCGCCACGGTGGCCGCCAGCGGCGACGAGGGGTACGTCGGTCCCGGCGAGGACAACTATCCGGCCGCGTTCGCCGGCGTCACCGCCGCCGGTGGGACCACGCTCACCCCCGCCAGCAGCGTCGGTGTGCGCGGCTTCAGCGAGGGCGCATGGTCGGGCGGCGGCTCGGGCTGTGACGTGAACGTCGGCCAGCCGAGCTACCAGCCCCACGCGGGCTGCGCCGGCCGCGCCTACGCCGACGTGTCCGCCGACGCGGACCCCTCGACCGGACTCGAGGTCTATGTCAACGGCAGCTGGGGCCTATACGGCGGGACCAGCCTCGCGACGCCGCTGATCGCGGCCTACTACGCGATCACCGACGCCCCGGCCAGCCACCCCGCAATGGGCCTACACCGACAGCGCCCAACTAAACGACATCGTCACCGGCTCGACCGGTAGCTGCTCCGCCGCAATCACCTACGTCTGCAACGCCGGACCCGGCTACGACGGCCCCACCGGCGTCGGGTCGATCTCGGGCGCGGTCGCCACCGGGGCGCCCGGCATCGGCGGTCCCTCGATCGGCTCGGGCTCGGGCGACACGTACACGCAGAGCACCGGCAGCCACGGCGCGACGGTCGCCGGCGGCATCTACCGAAACGGGCTGAACACAAAGTGGTGGATCGAGTACGGCACGACCACCGCCTACGGGAACCAGACCACGGCCGCCGGCATTGGGGCCGGGAGCGCACCGGTCGCCGTCATCGGCGACCTCTCGGGGCTCGCGCCGGGAACGACCTACCACTACCGGCTCGTGGCCCAGAACGTGCTCGGGACGACGTACGGGTACGACTACACGTTGACCACGGCGCCGGCGGCGTCGACGACGCCGACCGCATCGTTCTCGGCCTCTACCAGCACGCCGGCACCGGGGGCGAGCGTGAGCTTCGACGCGAGCGGGTCGACTGGCGGCAGCGGTTTCCCGATCACCAACTACAACTGGAACTTCGGCGACGGCGACCAGGACGCCGGCGCCTCCGCAACCGACCAGCACACCTACACGACGCGGGGCACGTACCAGGTCACGCTGACCGTCACCGACGGGGCTGGGACCGACTCCACCACTCACACCGTCACCGTCGATGACCCGCCGACCGCGGCGTTCACCCCCTCGGCGACCCTCACCGCCCCCGCCATCCCCGGCGCGACCGTCAGCTTCGACGCGAGCGCGTCCGCGCCCGGCGCCAGCGGCGGCACGATTACCGACTACAGCTGGGACTTTGGCGACGGGACCCCGGTCGACGACGCCGCCGCCAACTCCGGCGCAAGCCACGTGTTCGCCTCCCCCGGGATCTACACCGTCACGCTGACGACCACCGACGACCTCGGCGTCAGCGCCACCGCCACCCAGCAGATCACGATCGATCAGCCGGTGGCGGCGTTCACGACCTCGCCCCCGGGCGTGGTCGCACCGGGCACCACGGTCGCCTTCGACGCCAGCGGCTCCACCGATCCCGAGGGCACGATCAGCGACTACAGCTGGAACTTCGGCCAGGGCTTCACCGTGGACACGCACAGCAGCCCGACGGTCCAGCACAAGTACTGGCACCGCGGCACCCATACCGTCACGCTCACCGTCACCAACAACCTCGGCCAAACCAGCACCGCCACCCAGACCGTCACCGTCGATGACCCGCCGACCGCGGCGTTCACCCCCTCGGCAACCCTCACCGCCCCCGCCGCCCCCGGCGCGACCGTCAGCTTCGACGCGAGCGCGTCCGCGCCCGGCGCCAGCGGCGGCACGATTACCGACTACAGCTGGAACTTCGGCGACGGCACCCCGGTCGACGACACCGCCGCCAACTCCGGCGCGAGCCACGCCTTCGCCTCCGCCGGGATCTACACAGTCACGCTGACGACCACCGACGATCTCGGCGTCAGCGCGGTCGCCACCCAGCAGATCACGATCGATCAGCCCGTGCCGGCGTTCGTAGCGACCCCGACCGTGGCCGCGCCGACGGTCCCGGTCAGCTTCGACGCCGGCGGCTCGAGCGACCCCGAGGGCGCGATCAACGACTACCGCTGGAACTTCGGCGACGGCTCCCCGGTCGACGACACCGGCACGAGCGCCACTGACCAGCACGCATACGCTAGTCGCGGCGCATATACGGTCAGGCTCACCGTCACGAACAACTACGGCGAGACCAGCACGACCACCCACACCGTCACCGTCGATGACCCGCCAACCGCGGCGTTCACCCCCTCGGCAAGCGTGAACGTCCCGGCCGCACCCTTCAGCTTCGGCGCGAGCGCGTCCGCCCCCGGCGCCAGCGGCGGCACGATCAGGGACTACAGCTGGGACTTCGGCGACGGCACCCCGGTCGACGACACCGGCGTGAATGCCGGCGCGAGCCACGCCTTCGCCTCGCCCGGGACGTACACCGTCACGCTGACCGTCACCGACGACCTCGGCGTCAGCGCGACAACCACCCAGCAGATCACGGTCGATGCCCCGGTGGCGGCGTTCGGCGCAAGTCCGAGGGTGGCCGCACCTGGCGCGCCGGTCACGCTCGACGCGAGCGGCTCGCGCGACCCCGTGGGCACGATCACCGATTACAGCTGGAACTTCGGCGACGGCACAAGCGACCAGGACACCGGCGCCACCTCGAGCGCCCAGCACATCTACGCCGGCCGCGGCGCCTACACGGTTACGCTGACCGTCGCCAACGATCACGGCCAGACCAGCACCACCACCCACAACGTCACCGTCGACAACCCGCCGATCGCGGCCTTCACCCCGTCGGCGACCGTCACCGCCCCGGGAGCCACCGTCAGCTTCGACGCAAGCGCGTCGGCGCCCGGCGCCGGCGGCGGCACGATCGACGAATACAGCTGGAACTTCGGCGACGGGACACCGGCCGACGACGCCGGCGGGAATACCGGTGCGAGCCACGCGTTCGCCTCGCCCGGGACCTACACGGTCACGCTCATCGCCACCGACGATCTCGGCGTGAGCACCACCACCAACCACGAGGTCACGGTCCAGGCGCCGGCGCCGCCGGCGACCACGGTCTCGCCGAGCCCGCCCACCTCCAGCCTCTCGCCGGCGCCGACCAGCCCGGCGCGGACCACGTCGAAGCCGCTCACCCTCGCGCTGTCGGTCGCCAAGCGCCAGCGGCTTGCGGCCGTCGCCGCGCACGGCCTGCGCATCCGACTGTCGGTGAACGCGAGCGCCAAGGTCACCTTCCAGATCACGATCCCGCGCGCGGAGACGCGGCAGGGCACGAAGACCGCGACAGGCGGAGGCCGGGCGCATCAGCCGGCCGGCAAGGCGACCCGCGTCCCGCTCGCGCGGACGGCAACTCGGACCCTCGGAGCGGGGACCTATTCGATCGCGCTGAGGCTCTCGAAGGCAGAGCTCCGCGAGCTGTCGGGCAGCGGGCCGCTCGTGCTGACCGTCCGGGTCACGGTCACCGGCGCCGGCGGGGTCAAGCTCACGCGCTCGGCGAAGCTCACGCTGCAGCGCTGATCAGCGACCGCGCGTCAGTCCGACGACTTGGACGCCGGGGCCTTGGCGGTGCTGGATTTCGTCTCGGACTTCGAGCCCGACGTGCTCGACGAGTCCGACCCGGATGAGCTTGCTCTTCGAGCTGTCGCTCTTGGAGCTTTCGCTCTTCGAGCTTTCGCTGCTCGAGCTGTTCTCTCGCGCGCGCTTGCGCGTTCCGTAGTCGGTGTTGTAGAAGCCCGACCCCTTGAAATGGACCGCGATTGGGTGGAACACGCGCGCCACGGGGGCCTCGCAGGTCTCGCAGACCTGGACCGGATCGTCGCTCATGCGCTGCATGACCTCAAACGTATGACCCTGCTCGCACCGGTACTCGTAGATCGGCATCGCTTCAAGAAGTATAGCTCGGGGTGTTTGGCACTCTCAAGGTGAGAGTGCCAAAAACGCGCTCCGGCTAGCATCCCCCGCCGTGGCTGACGATTCCCCCGACGCAGCCGTGACCGGCGGCGACACCGTGACGATGGACAAGATCGTGTCGCTGTGCAAGCGGCGCGGATTCGTGTTCCCGAGCAGCGAGATCTACGGAGGCCTGGGGTCGAGCTACGACTACGGCCACTACGGCGTCCTGCTCAAGAACAACGTCAAGAACCAGTGGTGGAGGGCGATGCTCCAGGAGCGCGACGACGTGGTCGCGCTCGACTCGGCGATCATCCAGCACCCCCGGACGTGGGAGGCGAGCGGCCACCTCGCCGGGTTCACCGACCCGCTCGTCGACTGCCGCACGTGCAAGCTGCGGTTCCGCGCCGACCACATCGACCAGTCCGCGTGCGGCCGCAAGCCGTCCAAGCACCCGGGCGAGACCCCCGACTGCGACCTGACCGAGTCGCGCGACTTCAACCTGATGTTCGAGACGACCGTGGGCCCGGTCAAGGAGGAGGGGGCGACCGTCTACCTGCGCCCGGAGACCGCTCAGGGGATCTTCCTGAACTTCAAGAACTACATGCAGTTCGCGCGCAAGAAGCCGCCGTTCGGCATCGCCCAGATCGGCAAGAGCTTCCGCAACGAGATCACCACCGGGAACTTCATCTTCCGCACGCGCGAGTTCGAGCAGATGGAGATGGAGTTCTTCGTGCCTCCGGACGAGGCCGCAAAGTGGCACGAGCACTGGCTCGCGGAGCGGATCAAGTGGTGGACCTCGCTCGGCCTGCGCCCCGACCATCTCCACCTGCGGGCGCACGACGCCGACGAGCTCTCGCACTACTCGAGCGCGACCAGCGATGTCGAGTATCTGTACCCGATCGGCTGGTCCGAGCTCGAGGGGATCGCCAACCGCGGCAACTTCGACCTGACCCAGCACGCCACGTTCTCCGGCCAGAAGCTCGAGTACGTCGACACCGCCACCGGCGACCGCTACGTCCCGCACGTGATCGAGCCTGCCGCCGGCGTCGATCGCGGGATGCTCGCGTTCCTCGTCGATGCCTACGACGAGGACGAGATCGAGGGCGAGCAGCGGACGGTACTGCGCCTGCACCCGGTCCTCGCGCCGGTCAAGGTCGCGGTGCTGCCGCTGGTCCGAAAGGACGGCCAGCCCGAGCTCGCCACCGAGGTCTACCGCGACCTCCGCGACCGCGTTCAGGCCGAATACGACGAGGGCGGCGCGATCGGCCGCCGCTACCGCCGTCAGGACGAGATCGGCACCCCGTGGGCGGTCACGATCGATCACCAGTCGCTCGAGGACCGGACGGTCACGCTGCGCGACCGCGACAGCCTGGCCCAGGTGCGGATCGCGATCGACGCGCTCGGGGACGAGATCGACGACCGACTCCGACGGCCCTGGCGGTCGCCGAAGCTCGACACGTAGCCGGCGCTCGCCCGGCGGCCGGGTCGAGACGTAGCCGGCGCCAGCCCGGCGGCCGGGTGTCAAACTACACAGGCGAAGGATGACGATGTCGATCGCCGCCGATCAGATCTCCTATTCCGACCTGTACGCCCGCTGGGAGCAGGGCAACTGGAGCGCGACCGAGCTCGACTTCGCGACCGATCGCGAGCAGTGGGACCGCGACTTCACCGAGTTCGAGCGGCGCGCCGCGCTGTGGACCTACTCGATGTTCTTCCACGGCGAGGACTCGGTGGCCGACAACCTGTCCCCGTTCATCGACGCCGCCCCGCGCGAGGAGCAGAAGTACTTCCTGGCCACCCAGCAGGTCGACGAGGCCCGTCACGCGGTTCTGTTCGCGCGGTTCATGCGCGAGGTCGCCGGCGCCGGAACCGATGTCGGCTCCTTGCTGGCGCACACGCGTCCGGATCTCACGTGGGGCTTCCGGAAGGTGTTCGACCGGTTAGACCGGATGGGCGACGAGCTCCGCCGCGACCGGTCGCGGCCGAAGCTGGCCCAGGCGATCACGCTCTATCACCTGGTGATCGAGGCGTCGCTGGCCCAGCCGGGGCAGCACTTCATCGAGGAGTCGCTGACCCGCCGCGACCAGCTGCCCGCGTTCCGTGAGGGGATCGGGAATGTGTCCCGCGACGAGCAGCGCCACATCGCGTTCGGGGTCAAGATGATCGCCGACCTGGTCCGCGAGGACCCCGAGTGCGTCCCGGCGATCGCCGAACTGCTCCGCGAGGTGCTGCCGTTCACCGTGGCCGTGTTCGTGCCGCCGGGATGGGACGAGCGGTACGTGACGAGCTTCGGGTTCACGCTCGAGGACATCTACACGCAGGGCGCCGAGGCGATGGAGGCCCGGCTTCGTGCGGCAGGGCTGGATCCAGGTTCGATGCGCCTCGGCCTCCCGTTCGACCTGCCGCCGGCCGCGCGGGCGGAGCGCGGGCTGACGCTGCTCCGCGCCGGCTACCTCGGCGACCGCAACGGCGGCGTCAAGCCGAACGCCGAGGCGACCGCGATGCTGTTCGACGGCCTGCGCCGGCAGATCGACGCGTCGGTCGCTCCCGGCGCGACGATCCAGTGGGACTTCAGCGACGCCGAGCCCTGGCACCTGCAGGTCGGCGGCGCTTCTGTGCCGACCGCGGTATCCCCAGGGCGGGCCGCTGATCCCGATCTCACGTTCCACTGCAGATTCGCCGACTGGGTCGACATCGCGGCCGGGCGAACCTCGCCGCGGACGGCATTGCTGCGCGGCAAGGTCCGCCCGACCGGCAAGGTGCGGATGCTGATCCGCGCGCCGAAGCTGTTCGGCTAAACCGTCACCGCGAGCGGCGGGGCGCTGCCCGCGGCGTATTGCACGCTCGCCGCCGTCTGCGCGATCACGACGTAGTTGCCCGGACCCTTGGTTGTGAGCTGGGCGTGGAACTGACCGCCGGCGGCCGCGAGGTTCTTGCTCGTGATCAGGCGCCGGTGCCCGTTGACGATCTTGTAGACGGTGACCGTGACCGGGTGGGCGTCCGGCGCCACCGTGCCGCTGACCACGAGTGGCGCGGTCGAGACGAGGCTGAGCGTCAGCGTCGGCGCGACCGCGATCAGGACTACGTCTGAGACCACTGCCGGCGCGGACCGGTGCAGCGCGCGGATGAGCGTGTTCTGCGTCGGCACGAACGTGTCGGTCCAGCTTCCGTCGGCGGCGGTCGTGAGCGTGGCGATCGTCTGCTCGACGTGCGGGCTGATCACCTGCAGCTCGACCGGCGCGGCCGCGAGCGGGGTGCGCGTGCTGAGGTCAGTCAGCAGCCCGCTGACGGTGACGGCGGCGCCAGCGCTGACCGGCGCCGCCGGGGCGGCGATCGTGGCCCTCGCCGGGCTCCCCGCCAGCGCTGCCGCGCGCGGCCGGATCGACGGGAGCCGGGCATAGAACGCGTTGCCGGGGCAGCTGGTCTCGTCGCCGTCGCGGTGCCCGGCGACCCGCGGCAGCGACACGTGGGCCCCGGGGCGAAACGGCGTGTAGAACGCCGCATCGGGGGCGACCTCGACGGTGACGCGGCCGAGCACCGGGACGCCGTGGAGCGAGAGCTTCCACGCGAGCAGCTGCTCGAGCGCGCCGATCGCCGCCGCCGAGGGGACGATGTTCATGAACGAGCCGAGCACGACCATCCCGGTCGACTCCTGGTTGTACCCACCGGCGTGAGCGCCGATCACCGGCAGATCGACGCCACCGGCCCGTGCCTCCCAGATCCGGCCGAACTCGTCGATCGCGAAGTTGTAGGCGATGTCGAAGTAGCCGCGGACGTACCGGTGATAGACGAAGATCGACCGCAGGATCGAGGGGACTTCTGCGGCGCTGTAGCCGTTGGGCGTCTCGCTGTGATGGACGAACGCGAGCTTGACCGTCCCGTACAGCGGGACGTGGCTGGGCGGCGCGTGTCCCTGCGCCCAGACCGCCCGCGCGATGATCGGCGGCTGTCCCGGCCCGGCGTCGAGCACCGGCTGGGCGAGCGGCAGCGCCTGGGCGGCGTGCGCGGTCGCGGCCTGCCCGTGCGGCACCGGCGTCGCGGCGACGAAGTGAAGCCGCACCCCCTCGACGCGACCGGTGCTGCGGAGTTGCACGTAGTCGGCCGGGCCGGTCCAGATCGCCTCCCCGAACTGGGCCGAGCGGGTTTGCGGTCCCGGCCGGTCGGGGCCGTGGCCAAGAACCGAGGCCGTCGCCCACCTGCTCCAGGCCCCGTCGCCCGCTCGCCGCGTCCGGAGCTCGATCGTGGCCTGCTGCGGGGCCGTCCACTGCACGCCGACGAGTGCAAACGACTGCGGCGCCGCGATCGCGCCCGACTCGCCGGCGAGCGATCCGACGGTGCGGCTGAAGACGCCGGGTGCTTTCCCGGCAAGGCCGAGACCGGCCGCGGGACGCGCCAGCGACGCTGCACCTGCCACCGCCGCACCGCGCAGCACCGCCCGGCGGGTTAGGCCGTTCAAATCGTCCGACATCAGCTTCCCGCTACTGAACCTTAGCCTGCGCGGACACCCGGAAACCCCCGGGCACGGTCGTCGCACTGACCGACTGCACCTGGACGTCGGGGTTCGAGAACAGCGTGAGCGTGGCGATCCCGCCGAACGGGACGTTGGGCGCGACGACGAGCGCACCGTTCTGAGCGGCGACCGTCGCATCGACGGTCGCGTTCAGGCCGAGGAAGCTCGCGGTCCCGCGCAGCGTCAGCCGCCCGTTTTCGGACGCGATCGGCTCGACGTTGTCGAGGAAGAAGACCGCCGAGCGCAGGTCCGCCTCGGTGACCGTCGCCGACCCGACCAGAGCGCTGCCGCGTTTGTGCAGCGTGGCGTTGCGAAGCGTGAGCGGCCCGAGGTCGAGCTCCTGGGCGGAGGCGTCGAGCGAGGCGGCGTCACCGGCGCCGCCGAGCGTCTGCCCGAGCCGGCTCACCGGCGCCCGGTAGCGCCCCATCCGCACGACGACGCTGTCGGCGCGATGCCAGAGGAGCTTGATCGCCGGGAACGAGCTGACCTTCACCTCGAGCACGGTCCCCGACTGCTCGAGGTTGTTGCGGAGCTCCTGGGCCGCGATCCCGGGGAGCACGAGCTGCGCCACGACCAGGACCAGCAACACGAAGCCGGCCGCGATCAGAACGGCCATCCGGCGCACGGCTCCCGCTCAGCTCACGACAGGACGGCGCGTGCCGCGGCGATGCCCTGCTCGATCAGCGGGCCGATGTCGAGCTCGGGCTCGCTCAGGCGCCGGAACATCACGCCGTCGGCGAGCGCGAGCAGGAACGTCGCGGCGAGCTCGGGGTCGACTGCCAGCGCGAGCACGCCGCTGTCCCGCTTGCGCTCGAGCGCGCCGCTCAGGTGCGACCGCGTCCGCTGGCCGAGGTTCGCCAGCTCGGTGGCGATCTCCTCGTTGCGCTGGGCCAGCGTCAGCATCTCGTAGATCATCACCGACGCCGCCGGCTCGTCGCCGAGCAGCTCCTCGAAACTCCGCACGAGCGCGTCGAGCACATCCTCGGCGTCGGCAGCCGCGCCGATCGCCTCCTCGAGCCGCTCGATCCGGACGTCGGACTCCCGACGCACGACCTCGACCAGCAGCCGCTCCTTGGTGCCGAAGTAGTAGTGCAGCAAGCCGCGGGAGACGCCGGCCTCGTTGGCGACGTGGTCGAACGTCGATGCGGCGATGCCGCGCGCCGCGACGCTCGCTCGCATCGCCTCAACGATCCGTCCGGCCTTTTCGCCTGACAGCTCTCGCGCGCGGGGGGCGGTTGGTTGCGTTGCCGCAGCCACGACGGGCGATTCTAATCGAGCCCCTGCGGCCGCTTTGCAGCCTTAACGCGCCGGAGGCGCCGATGGCGCCTCCGGTCCTCAAGTCGATAGCGACTCACGTCGTGCTTCAAGCAGCTCCGACGGGCGAGCTCGGAGGCGTCGAGGCCGTGCTCGGCGGCGGCGTGTACTGGAACTCCTCTTCCTTGCCGAACACCGCGTCCAGCACCTTGGTGCGGAGCTTCTCGCTCCCGGCGAGCGCCAGTCCGAACCCGAGGCTGAGCACGAACAGCTTGCGGGCGAACCCGCGGCTCTTGCTTCGCCTGCTTCTTTGGGGCCTCCGTCAGGGCGCTCGTCGCGTCGCGCAGTGCCTCGACCGCCACGTGGAGGTCGCGCTGGAGCTTCTTGTCCTCGATCAGGACCTTGGTCGCCGGCTTGCCGTTCGACAGACGCGCGTACGCGCTCCTGCTCGAGTCGAAGGCCGTACGGACGTTCTGCCGCAGCTGGGCGTCCTGGATCAGGCGCTGTATGTACGGGGTCGCCTTCTTGATGGTGTCGATGTCCACGGCACTGAATGGCGCCGCAATGGTCTTCTTACTTCGTGATGGCATTGCTCTCCCTCGTGCGTGGGGTCGTAGTGGTCAGGATACGCGAATAGGGCCCCCCGCCGGTCGTTTCTCCCCGCAAGTGGGAAGCTTGAAGCCGGGCGCCAACCAGAGCCTCGGTTATGCGGCGCGCAAGGCTTTCGGTCGGCGGCGCGCGGCCCGCCGCTGGAGCGAGATCTCGAGCGCCTCCTCGATCGTCTCGACGAACCGAAACTCGAGATCCTTGCGCAAGTGCTCGGGGATCTCGTCGACGTCCTGCTCGTTCAGCTTCGGCGCGATCACGGTGTGGATCCCACCTCGCTGCGCGGCCAGGGCCTTCTCCTTGAGCCCGCCGATCGGGAGCACTTGCCCGGTCAGGGTGATCTCGCCGGTCATCGCCACATCGGCGCGGACGGGCCGTCCGGTGAGGAGCGAGGTCAGCGCCGTGACCATCGCGACCCCGGCGCTCGGGCCGTCCTTGGGCGTCGCGCCGGCCGGGACGTGGACGTGGATGTCGTGGGTGGCGAACCAATCCTCTGGCAGGTCCGGGACGAGGTCCGACGCGTTGCTGCGCACATACGAGAGCGCGGCCTGCGCCGACTCCTGCATCACGTCGCCGAGCTGGCCGGTGATCGTCAGGCGACCGCTCCCCGTGAACGCGGTCGCCTCGATGAACAGCACCTCGCCACCGACCGGCGTCCACGCCAGCCCGGTGGCGACGCCGGGGCGTGAGGTCCGTCTGCGGGTCTCGGAGAAGAACTTTCGCTTGCCGAGCATCTCGCGGACGCGCGGCTCGGTGATCGTGACCTTGCGCTTGACGCTTCCTTCCGCGACCTGCCTGGCGACCTTCCGGCAGATCGTGCCGATCTCGCGCTCGAGCTGGCGAACGCCGGCCTCGCGCGTGTAGTCGGCGATGATCACGCGGAGCGCAGGGTCGGTGAAGGCGATCCGGCTTTTGCTGAGCCCGTTGCGGTCGATCTGGCGCGGGACCAGATAGCGCCGGGCGATCTCGAGCTTCTCGGCCTCGGTGTACCCAGCGAGCTGGATCACCTCCATCCGGTCCCGCAACGGCCCCGGGATGGTGTCGAGCGTGTTCGCGGTGCACACGAACATGACGTCCGAGAGGTCGAACGGCAGGTCGAGGTAGTAGTCGCGGAACGCGTGGTTCTGCTCGGGATCGAGCACCTCGAGCATGGCGCTCGACGGGTCGCCGCGGAAGTCCGATCCCATCTTGTCGATCTCGTCGATCATCAGCAGGGGGTTACGGAACGCGGCGTCGCGCAGCGCGCGGATGATCACGCCCGGCATCGCGCCGATGTACGTCCGGCGGTGGCCGCGGATCTCGGCCTCGTCACGCAGGCCGCCGACGCTGATCCGCTCGAACTTCCGCCCGAGCGCGCGAGCCATCGACCGTCCCAGCGACGTCTTGCCGACGCCGGGAGGGCCGAGGAAGCACAGGATCGATCCGCGGGCGTCCGGCTTCAATTGCCTTACGGCCAGGAACTCGAGGATCCGGTCTTTGACCTGCTCGATGTCGTAGTGGTCCTCGTCGAGAACCGCGCGTGCGTGCTCGAGGTCGAGGTTGTCCTCGGTCTCCTTGTCCCAGGGCAGCGCCGCGATCCACTCGAGGTAGGCCCGGACGACTCCGTACTCCGCCATCGCCGGCTGTAGCCGCTCGAGCCGGGCCAGCTCGCGATCGACCTGCTTGCGAACGACCTCGGGGAGGTCGAGCTCCTCCAGCTGGGCGCGCAGCTCGTTGACCTCGGCCTGGACCTCGTCGGCTTCGCCGAGCTCCTCCTGGATCGCTTTGAGCTGCTGGCGCAGGAAGTACTCGCGTTGTCCCTTGTCGAGCTCGGACTGAACCTGTGACTGGATCTTCGAGCCGATCGCCACCACCTCGAGCTCACGGGCCAGGATCTCCGAGAGCTTTCTGAGGCGCTTGGCCACGTCGAGCTCCTCGAGCAGCGCCTGCTTCTCCTCGGTCGGGATCCGCAGCGCGCCGGCGATCAGGTGGGCCAGCACGCTCGGGTCGTCGACGTTGGCGACCATGATCTGGAGCTCCTCGGGCAGGTACGGGACCTGCTCGATGATGTCCGTGAACGTGTGCTGCACGTTGCGCATGAGCGCGGTCAGCTCGGGCGTTTGGTTGACCACGTCGGGCGCCTCGGTGATCTCGGCAACCAGGTATGGCTCGGTGCTCACCCACCCCTCGACCCGGATCCGCTGGCCGCCCTGGATCAGCACGCGCAGGGTGCCGTCGGGAACGCGGACCATCCGCGCCACCACCCCGAGCACGCCCACGTCATAGAGGTCCTCCGGGGTCGGCGTCGCCTCCTCGGTGTTGCGGCTCGCGACCATCGCGATCGTCCGGTCACCTCGGAGCACGTCGTTGATCAGCTCGACGCTCCGCTGCTGGCCGATGTTGAGCGGGATGAGCATGTCCGGGAACGTGACCGTGTCCCGGAGGGGCAGGACGCCGACCTGGTGGGGAAGCTCGCGCGCGGCGCCGACCACCACGTCGTGGGCGGGGCGCTCGGCGGTCCCGACCTCGATCACGAGCGTTCTTTCAGCGCGTTGCCCGGGGCGGTCCGAGCACCGACCTCGGGCCGGACCAGCGGGAGCTCGACCCGGAGCATGCCGTCCTCGTACGTGGCCTTGGCCTCCTGCGCCCGCACGTCGGCGCCGAGCTCGATCACGCGTTGGAACGCGCCGCGCTCGATCTCGACCTGCTGGTACACGTCGGTCTCCGATCCGGCCGGCCGCCGGGTCCCGGACAGGATCAGCTTGCGTCCCTCGATCTCGAGCCCGATCTCGGTCGGGTCGATGCCCGCCAGCTCGGCGGTCACGATCGCCCGCGGCGGGTCGAGCGTATACGCAACATCGACCGCCGGCATGAAGCCGACTCGCCGGCGGGCCATGCCGGCGCGCTCGAACACGTCGCCGAACAGCTGATCCATCTCGCGGCGCATCCGCTCGAAGTTTGCGAATAGGTCACGCTCGGACATCCCTGAGGAGCTTAATGGGCCGCTCGCGGCGACACCCCGCGGCCGTGGCGCTCACGGAAGCGGCACGAGCCACGCGAGCACCCCGACGAGTGCGACGTTACTCGGGGTGGCGTCCGTCCTCGGGCGCCGGCAACGTGTACACCGCGCCTTCGTGCGCGAGCTCGACCGGGTGCCCGTAGGCGTCCTCGGCCTCGGCCCGCGCCCACCCAGGGTCGAGCTCGTCGGAGAAGTGGGTGATCACGACCCGCCGGGCGCCGGCCCGCCGGCCGTGGTCGCCGGCTTCGGCCGGCGTGAGGTGGCCGCGCATCCCGGTCCGCTCGGGCCGGGGCAGCGTCGCCTCGATCAGCAGCAGGTCCGTGCCCCGGGCGAACCGAACGAGCTGGTCGTTGGGGCTGCAGTCGGCGCTGTAGGTCAGCCGGCCGCTGCGCCCCTGGACCTCGACCGCGAACGTCCGCGTGTAATGAGGGACCTCACAGAAGCGCACGCTGACGGGCCCGAGCTCGAGCTCGTCGGGGCCGTCGTACTCGCGCAGCCGGAACGCGTGCTCGATCAGCTCCTCGTCGCCCCAGGCGGAGACGAGCTGACGGAACATCTCGCCGGCGCCCATCGGCGCGTACAGCTCGGGCCGTGCCGGGGTGTCGGTCCCCGGCCAGCCGCCGACCGCGACCGGCTGCTGGCGCGGCGCGTACGACAGCGCGTAGCTGAACGGAACGAGATCGAGGAAGTGGTCGGCGTGCAGGTGGCTGATCAGCACCGCGTCGACATCGACGTAGTCGCGATAGCCACGGAGCTTCGAGAACACACCGTTGCCGCAGTCGAGCAGCAGCACGTATCCGTCCTCCTCGACGAGGTACCCGCTGCACGCCCCGCCGGCGTCCTGCCACGACGGCGACTTGCCCAGCACGGTGATCCGCACGCGACTCCTCTCTCGATCCTTGCGCCACTCTAGTGCCTCGTGCCCGAGGTCCGCGTCGGTTCGGCGACGCGAGCGGTGTCACGGTTACGCCGAGGTTGATCCGGGCTCCCCGGCAGGAGGAGATCGAGCCGACGTACTCGAACGGCAGCGAATCCGCGATCTCTGCGAGGCCCGGCGCGCTCGAATCGCGCGCGGACGCGGTAAGCGCCAGCCCCGCGGGCCATGCGATCCCCACCTTGGGGTCGTTATAGGAAAACCCGCTCTCGAGCTCCGGTTCGTAGTACGCAGAGGTCATGTAGACGACGTCGGCGACGTCGCTGAGGACGCAGAAGCCATGCGCGAATCCGTCCGGGCAGTAGAACTGGTGATGGGCGGCGTCATCGAGTTCGGCCCCCTCCCAGTGGCCGAACGTAGGGGAACCGCGACGAACGTCCACGACCACGTCGTAGATGGCCCCGCGGGCGCAGCGCACGAGCTTGGCCATGCCGGGCTGAAAATGCATACCTCGCACGACCCCGCCGCGTGAGCGCGAGTGGTTGAACTGGACGAACTCGTCGGCGATGCCGAGCTCAGTCAGCTCGCTGCGTCGGTATGTCTCCAGGAAGAAGCCGCGATCGTCGCCGTGCACGGTCGGCTTGAGCAGTACGGGGCCGGAGAGGGTTGTGGCGCAGGCGCTCCATTGACTGTGTGATCGCTACGGAACTCGAAAGGCTGGTCGCCGGACGCTCGGCCTCAGTGCCGGTCCGCGCCGCGACGGCGCGGGGCGTCCATGATCCAGCCGATCAATATGGTGACGAGCACGAGCGCGACGAACCCGACGATCAGCGGCCAGTACATGGCGGCGAACACTACACGCCGGCGTGCAGGGCCACCTGCTCGCTCGCCGACGGAAACGCCCATGCGACCTGGAGTCGGCGCTCCTGACGGAACACGAACCGAAGCTGACTCGGAGGCCGGAGACCGTCGGGGTGATTGGGTCGATACGTCGCACATGGACCCGCGTCTGAGACAGCGCAGAGCAGGTTCTGGCGGAAGTAGCAGTCCTCGCAGCTCAACTTGATTGCCGCCGTGCGTCCGTTTGTCACGCCCGGTCCTCCTCGGAAAAACTTGACCTCGTCGGCGATGCATCAAAGCGGAGTTCTCCCCCCTCGTGCAACGACGATTCCCGGAAATCGCAAGAAGTTCACACTTGGCTAAATACCTGCAAACAGCGGGATATTTCGGGACCCGACGGAAACGTGGCGCAATTTCCGTAGCTTTCGAGAGCCGATGTCCCCCAACCTCCCACCGGCGCTGCACCCAACGCGATGAACATCCTCGTCACCGGGATCACGGGGTTCGTCGGCGCCAGCCTGGCGCCGCGACTCGAGCGCGACGGCCACGCTGTGCGCGGGCTCAGTCGGCACCCGCCGCTGACCCCGGCGGCGATCCCGATCGCCGCCGGAGACGCGGTCACCGGCGAGGGACTCGCCGACGCCCTGACGGGGATCGACGTCGCCTACTTCCTGATCCACTCGATGGAGCCGGTGGTCGAGAGCCCGTCGACCGACGGCGCGCGCGCCGACGTCGCGTTCGGGGCACGAGAGCGCACCGCGGCTGAGAACTTCGCCCGCGCGGCCCGAGCCGCCGGCGTGCAGCGAATCATTTACCTGGGCGGCCTCGTTCCCGACGGCGGCCCGGCCTCGGCCCATCTCGCCAGCCGCCTGGCGGTCGAGGAGATCCTCCTTGGGGCAACGCGATGCTCGGTTGCGTTCCGCGCCTCGATCGTGATCGGCGCCAAGTCCCGATCGTTCCGGTTCCTGGTGAAGCTGGTCGAGCGACTGCCGGTCCTCGCGGTCCCCGCGTGGCACTCGCACGCCACGAGGCCGATCGACGAGCGCGACGTGATCGAGGTCCTGGCCCGCGCGGCAATCAGCGAAGACGTGTGCGGTCAGTCGCTCGACCTCGGCGGACCCGACACGGTCACCTACGGCGAGTTGATCGACAGGATCCGCGATCACATGCTCCTCGCCCGCCCCACGATCAGCTTCAAACGACTCACGCTGACACCGATCGCAAGCCGGTTGTCGGCGCTGATCGCCGGCGAGCGGCACGAGTTGATCGGACCGTTGATGGAGAGCCTCGACCACGACCTACTGCCAAGGGACAACCGCGCGTCGGAGTTCCTCGCTGTCAGGCTGCACTCACTCGACGCCGCGATCGAACATGCGCTCGGCGAGTGGGAGGCCACTGAACGATTGGCCGCGCGCTAATGGCGATGGGACGGTGGACCGTGCGCGCAACCACGTGGACGGCCACGGGCCGGCTCGTTAGTGTCTGCGCCTCATGAGCACCGTTCACGCGACGATCGAGATCGATGCGCCCATGCAACGCGTGTGGGACACGATTATGGATCCGAATCACCTCAAAGACTGGGTCACGATTCACCGCTCGGTTAGAAATGTCTCAGACCAGCCGCTGCGGCGCGGCTCAACCATGGACCAGGTACTCCACATCCGTGGCGTCTCGTTCCACGTTCACTGGACGCTGACCGACATCAGCTCTCCGAAGCGTGCCGAATGGGAAGGACAGGGTCCGGCACACTCGCTCGCGCGGATCCGATACGAGTTGTCCGGAGACGGCGAGGGGCCCACCATGTTCGCCTACACGAACGAGTTCGCTCCACCTGGAGGGCGACTGGGGCACATGGCCAGCCGGTTTATTGTCGGAGCTACGTCCGAGCGTGAGGCGAACAATTCACTGGCTCGCCTCAAGGCACTCCTCGAACGTCGCTGACACGCCGTCAGTAACTACATGTATCGTGTTGGTCGCCCCTATCGTTGAACCCGAGGAGGGAAGGTCAAATTGGCTGGCTTCGTAGACAGCACCGTGAAGGAGATCGATGACCGACTCCGCGAGCTGAAGGAGGAGGTCGCCAAGCTAGAGGCGGCACGCTCCGCGCTCGTCGGAGGCCGACGTGGACCTGGTCGTCCACGCGCCGCACGTGCCGCCGCCGCAGCGACGGCAACCCCCCGGCGCCGCAGCGGCCGCCGTCCTGGTCGCCCGCGTGGGCGAAGCCGTGGCGGCACGCGTGCCAACCAGGCGCTCGAGCTCGTGCGTTCCACCCCCGGCATCACGATCCCGCAGATCGCCGAGAAGATGGGAATCGAACCGAACTACCTATATCGGGTGATGCCACGGCTGCTCACCGATGGACAGGTAAAGCGCGAGGGCCAGGGCTGGCACCCTGCCGGTTAGGAGCGTTGCCGGTTAGGAGCGTTGCCGGCTAGGACCGCGGTTAGCACGTAATCGGGACCGGGAGCACCGCCTCGCCCACCTGTTGCCCGCGGGCATTGCGAGGCGGCTCCCAGTACGTCCTTTAGACGGACTCTCAGATCAGATCAAGTCGAGACGCTTAATCGTCTCGCGCTCGTCCTTGAGCTCATCCACAGTCACATCGAGCCGGGATTGCGAGAACTCGTTCATCTCGAGCCCCTGCACGACCTGGTATGAGCCGCCCGAGCAGGTGACGGGGAAGCCGAAGATCAGACCCTCGTCTACGCCGTAAGAACCGTCGGACGGGATTCCCATCGAGACCCAGTCCCCGTCGGTCGTGCCAAGCACCCAGTCGCGCACGTGATCGACGGCGGCGTTGGCCGCCGATGCGGCGCTTGACGCGCCTCGCGCGTCGATCACTGCTGCGCCGCGCTTCTGGACGGTAGGGATGAAATCGTTCTCGAGCCACTCTTGGTCGTCGGCCGCCGCAGCGGCGTCCTGACCCTTGACCTTCGCGTGGAAGATGTCGGGGTACTGGGTCGGAGAGTGGTTGCCCCAGACGGTCATGTTCGTGACGTCGCGTACCGTGACTCCAACCTTGGCGGCAAGCTGGGCGATCGCGCGGTTGTGATCGAGCCTCATCATCGAGGTGAAGCGCTCCGCCGGGATGTCAGGCGCGTTGCTCTTGGCGATCAGGCAGTTGGTGTTGGCAGGGTTGCCCACGACCAGCACCTTGATGTCCGATGCCGCGTGGTCGTTGAGCGCCTTTCCTTGCGGTTTGAAGATGCCGCCGTTTGCTTCGAGCAGGTCACTGCGCTCCATGCCCTTGGTCCGCGGCCGCGCACCGATCAGCAACGCGACGCTGACGCCGTCGAACGCCTTGTTCGGGTCGTCGCTTATGTCGACTCCGGCCAGGAGCGGGAACGCGCAGTCGTCCAGCTCCATCGCGGTGCCCTCAACCGCCTTCAGCGCCGCCGGGATCTCGAGCAGCGACAGGTGAACGGGCGTATCGAGTCCGAGCAGCTGGCCGCTCGCGATACGGAACAGGATCGCGTACCCAATCTGGCCGGCGGCCCCGGTAACGGCTACGCGTACGGGCGAATCACTCACTTCTGGTCATCTCCTTATCGGTTTCTAGCGGGCCACGTTATCGTGCCGCTCGCCGACGAGCGGCCGCGGCGGCATGCGTCGGTCGCCGGGTCAGCGAAGCTCCAACTGGTACACCTGACCGAGCTTCTGCTTCAGATACTCGATGAACGGATCCACGGCGATCGGACCGCCAACCAGCCGCTGGAGCAGCTCGCCGCTCGAAAACTTGCAGCCATGGCGGTGGACGTGCTCACGCAGCCACTCGCGCAGGCCGTTGAGCTCGCCTGAGCCGATCTGCTCCTCGACGTCCGGAAGATCGTCGTATGCGCGCTCGAACAGCTGCGCTGCGATCAGGTTGCCGAGCGCGTACGTTGGGAAGTAACCGATGAGTCCGGCGGCCCAGTGCACATCCTGGAGCACACCGTGCGCATCGTCGGGCACGTCGACACCCAGGTACTCCTTGTAGCGCGCGTTCCATGCCTCGGGCAGATCGCGAATGGCAAGTCGACCTTCGACCAGCTCCTGCTCGAGCTCGAACCGCACGATGATGTGCAGACCGTATGTCACCTCGTCGGCCTCCACCCGGATCAGCGAGGGCGACACCCGGTTGACCGCACGGTAGAGAACCTCCCCGTCGAGGTCCGATAGCGGCCCTCCGAAAAACTCAGCGATCCGCGGCGCCAGCACTCCGCAGAACGGCCGCCCGCGCCCGACCATGTTCTCCCACAGCCGGCTCTGAGACTCGTGCAGCGCCAGCGACTCCACGTGACCGAGTGGAGTGCGTTGCAGCGCCTGGGCCACCCCCTCCTCGTACAGACCATGACCGCACTCGTGCATGGCGCCATACACCGAGGTGGGCAGGAAGCCCTCGTCCCACCTCGTCGTGATGCGGACGTCGTGATTGCTGAACCCGGTGGCGAACGGGTGAACTGCATCGTCCATCCGCCAAGCAGAGCGGTCGAACCCCATCTGCTCGAGCAACCACCGCACGAGTTGTCGTTGCCGATCGACCGGGAAGTGACCGTGCAGGAGCGAGTCGTCAACGCGCTCGGCGTGCTCGCGCACGAACGTGATCAGTGGCCTGAGCTCCGTCTTGAGCTCGTCGAACAGGCCCGCAACCTCCGTCGTGCGGCCGCCGGGCTCGTAGTCGTCGAGCAACACGTCATAGGCGCAATCGAAGTTGTCGAAGCAGTCGACGTAGCGGCGGATGAGCTCGAAGTTGCGCTCCAGGTACGGCACGAAGCTGGCGAAGTCCGAGCGCTCCCGCGCCACGATCCAAGCCTGGTGACCGACTGACGCGGCCCGTGCCAGGTCCGAGGCAAGCTCACTCGGCACCCGCCGCGCCTTCTCCCACTGGCGCCGGGTGACCCGCACCAGAGACGCCGCGTCGGATTCGGCGGGCGTGCCGTTGAGGTACGCGGCGGCCTGTTCGATCAACCGACCGGTCTCATCGGAGACGAACATGCCGTGGCTGATCCGCTGGACCGTGGCAACGCTCTCGGCGCGAGCCTCGGCGCCGCGCGGCGGCATCATCGTCTGTTGATCCCAGTCGAGCAGCTTCGCGACGTGCCGCAGATCCTCGAGCGCCGCCATCCGTTCGCGTAGCTGTTCCAAAGAATCCGTCATCGCAGGTTCGACCCCCTAATTCCAGTTCCTAGACAGGCGAGCTATGCGCCTGTGCGACCATTGCAGCATGTGGCGGCGGCCCTCGTCGATCAAGCTCATGGACCTGTTCGGTTTTCGCATCGGCGTCGACCGAAGCTGGTTCCTGATCCTATTCCTGATGATCTTCCTCCTGTCCGGGGAGTTCCGTCAGGCCCTGCACAGCTCGGACGGAGTCGCCTACCTGACCACCGTAATCACGGTTCTGGTCCTGTTCGCGTCGCTGATCGTGCACGAGCTGGGCCATGCGTTGGTCGCCCGCCGCGAGGGAATCGCCGTCCGCCGGATCGACCTGTTCCTGTTCGGCGGGCTGACCGAGATGAGCCGTGACGCGGCCACGCCCGCGGAGGACTTCAAGATCGCCGCAGCCGGACCACTCGCGACGTTCGGGTTCGTGCTCCTGTGCCTCGCCGTCGACCTCGCGATCGTCGGCCCGCACCGCCTGATCCACGCGGCCGAGCTCGATAGCACGGTCAGGATCACTCCGGTGCTGCTGTCTCTGAGCTGGCTCCTGTTCTGGAACGTGCTGCTGTTGCTGTTCAACCTCGTGCCGGCGTTTCCGCTCGACGGCGGGCGCATGACGCGGGCGATCGTGTGGCGGCTGACCGGCGAGAAGTCGCGCGGCACGCGGACCGCGGCCAAGCTCGGACAGGGCTTCGGCCTGCTCGTCGCCGGGCTCGGCGTCTGGCTCATGCTCGCGTACCGCAGCTTCACCGGGCTGTGGCTGATCGCGATCGCGTTCCTGCTCTACCAGTCGGCGCGGGCGGCGCTGGTGCAGACCGCGCTCAGCGCCCGCATCGAAGGGGTACGCGTCGCGGACATCATGGACCGCCAGCCGGTGGCGATCCCGTCGCGAACCGGGGTCGCCCAGGCGCTCGACGAGTTCTTCCTGCGCTACGGCTGGTCGTGGTTCCCGGTGGTCGACGACGGCCGGCGGTTCCTCGGGATCGCCCGCCAGGAGCGACTGACCGCCGCCCAGGACCGCGGCGAGGACTGGCTCACGGTCGAGGCCGTGCTCGAGCCCGAGCAGGACGGAGGCTGGCAGGTCAACGAGGACCGGCCGATCACCGAGGTCATCTCCTCGGAGAACCTCGGGCGGCTCGGCGCGCTGATGGCGGTCGATGCCGACGGCGTGCTATCTGGCGTCGTCACCGTCGAGCAGGTCCGCCGAGCGCTGCAGGCGGCGTTCGGCACGCCCGGGCGACTCGCCTAGCCGCCCGGACGGGTTCTTGCGCGAGCGCCGTCAGGCGTGCGCTAGCTCGGAAGCCTTCTTCTGGATCGAGTCCAGCAGGTCCTGGTAGGACTTCGCGAACGACTCGACGCCCTCGTCGACGAGCTGGTGCAGCACGATCTGCTCGACGTCGACGCCGGCGGCCTCGATCTCCTTCATCGTCTGGACCGCGTCCTCCACGTCCACGTCGACCGTGCGCTTGGCCGTGCCGTGGTCGCGGGTCGCGTCGATCGTCTTGTCGGGCATGGTGTTGACCGTGTCAGGCCCGATCAGGTCGTCGACGTACAGCGTGTCCGAGTAGTCGGGGTTCTTGGTCGAGGTCGACGCCCACAGCGGCCGCTGGACGCGCGCGCCCTTCGCGGCGAGCGCCTCCCAGCGCGGCCCGCTGAAGATCCGCTGGAACGAGGCGTAGGCGATCTTCGCATTGGCGACCGCGGCCTTGCCGCGCAGGTCCTCGCGTCCGGTGCCCTCGAGCGCGGCGTCGATCTTCGTGTCCACGCGCGAGACGAAGAAGCTCGCCACCGAGGCGGCCGACTCGAGCGAGTCGCCGGACTCGGCGCGGCGCTCGAGCCCGCGGACATAGGCCTCCGCGATCGCCTCGTAGCGCGAGACCGCGAACAGCAGCGTGACGTTGACGTTCAGCCCAATCGCGGTCAGCTCCTCGAACGCGCGCACGCCCGGGTCGGTGCCCGGCACCTTGATCAGCACGTTCGCGCGATCGAGCGCGGCGCGATGGTGCTTGGCGGCCTCGATCGTTCCGTCGGCATCAAACGCCAGCGAAGCCGCGACCTCGAACGACACGTACCCGTCCGCGCCGCTCGTGCGCTCCCACGTCGGTCGGAGCAGGTCAGCCGCGTCGCGGATGTCCTTGTACGCGAGCTGGTTGAAGATCTCCTCGACGTCGCTGGTCTCGCCGAGCTGCTCGCGGAAGGCGTCGTCGTAGCGGTCCGAATGCGCCATCGCCTTCTCGAAGATCGTCGGGTTCGAGGTGACGCCACTGAGCCCGTCCTCCTCGATGAGCCGCTTGAGCTCGCCATCGTCCAGGACCTGCCGGCTGATGTTGTCCAGCCAGATGGATTGACCGAGGGCCTCGATGTCGCGCAGTGGATTGCTCATCTTCTCGCTCCGTTCGTGGGTGTACCTCAGAGGTTAGTTACCCGGGTCCGCCGCCGGTGATTTCTGCGCGGGTCACGTAACGTTGGGTCGATGACCGCAAGTCAGCCGGACGCAACGACGAGCGTCGTCGAGGAGGCGTTCCGCGAGCACCGGGCGCGCGTGCTCGCGGCGCTGGTCGGTGGGCTGCGGGACTTTGAGCTGGCAGAGGACGCGCTCCAGGAGGCGTTCACGCTCGCGCTCGAGCGGTGGCCACGCGACGGCACGCCGCAGAACCCGGCGGCGTGGCTGTACACGGTCGCGCGCAATCGCGCGATCGACCGGCTGCGGCGCCAGCGCACCGCTGAGGAGAAGCTCGAGCAGCTGGGCAAGTCCGACGAGCCCGCCGAGACGATCGATCCCGTTCCCGAGCGCCTCGCGGAGGTCGGCGACGAGCGCTTGTCGCTGCTGTTCACGTGCTGCCATCCCGCGCTCGCGCCCGAAGCGCGGGTGGCGTTGACGCTGCAGGCCGTCGGCGGCCTGACCGGCGCGGAGATCGCGCGCGCGTATCTCGTACCCGACGCCACGATGTCGCAGCGACTGGTGCGGGCCAAGCGCAAGATCCGCGACGCCCGGATCTCGTTCGAGCTGCCGGGTGACGCCGCACTGCCCGACCGTCTCGACGCGGTGCTCGCGGTCATCTACCTGATCTTCAACGAGGGCTACGCCGCCACCGCCGGCGCCGACCTCTTGCGGACGGAACTTTGCGCGGAGGCGCTCCGCCTGGGCAAGCTGCTGGCGACGCTGCTGCCCGATCAGCCCGAGGCCCTTGGGCTCGTCGCGCTGATGCTGTTCCACGACTCGCGGCGGGGCACGAGGACCGGCCCCGAGGGCGAGCTGATCTTGCTCGCCGATCAGGACCGCTCGCGCTGGGACCGGACCGAGATCGAGGAAGGAGTGCGCGTGCTGAACCACGCTCTCCGGCTCCGCCGGCCGGGCCGCTACCAGCTCGAGGCGGCGATCGCCGCGCTCCACGCCTCCTCATCTTCGGTGGAGGAGATCGATTGGCCACAGATCGCGGCGCTGTACGAGCAGCTGCTCGTGTTCGTTCCCTCGCCGGTGGTCGCGCTCAACCGCGCGGTCGCCGTGGCCGAGGCGGGTCGGCCCGAGGACGGGCTCGCACTGGTCGACCGGATCGAGGGACTCGAGCGTTATCACCTGCTGCACGCGGTCCGGGCGGACTTCCTGCGCCGGATCGGGCGAGTCGACGAGGCGGGCGAGGAGTACCGCCACGCGCTCGAGCTGACCCGCAACCCTGCCGAGCAGGAGTTCCTGCGGCAGCGGCTGGATGAGATGCGGGCCGCGCTTAGACTTCCGCCCGCATGAACGGCTTTCACGTCGATCCGGGGGCGGACGTGGCGGAGGGCGTCTCGATCGCGCCGTTTGCGGTCATTCACGCTGGCGCCCGGATCGGCGCCGGGTCGGCGATCGGCTCGGGCGCGGTCGTCCACGCCGGCACCGAGGTCGGTGAGCGCTGCATCGTCGAGGACGGCGCGGTGCTCGGCAAGCGGCCGCGGCTGCGCGCCGGGTCGAGCGCCGCAGGCGCCGAGATCGGTCCGCTCGTTCTCCATGCGGGAGTGACTGTGTGCTGCGGCGCCGTCGTGTATGCCGGCGCGCAGATCGCTAGCGGCGCGATCATCGGCGACCAGGCGCAAGTGCGCGAGCGCGCCCGTATCGGCCCCGGGTCGGTCGTCGGCCGCGCCTCGTCGGTCGACTTCGATGCTCATGTCGGCGCCCGGGTACTGATCCAGACCGGCGTGTACGTGACCGGCGGGTCGGTCGTCGAGGACGACGTGTTCCTCGGCCCGGGCGTGCAAACGACCAACGACCACACGATGGGCCGCCACCCCCGCGGAGAGCCGCTCCAGGGGCCAACGTTCAGGCGGGCGTGCCGGGTCGGCGGAGGAGCGGTGCTCGTCCCCGGCGTCGTCATCGGCGAGGAGGCGTTCGTAGCCGCCGGCGCGCTCGTGACCCGCGACGTCGGCGCGCGCGAGGTCGTAATGGGAATACCGGCGCGGGTGGTCCGGCGCGTCCCTGACGAGGACCTGATCGAGCGCTGGCGCTGAGGGCGCCCGTCAGTCGCCGAGCACAGCCGCGAGCGCGGCCACGACCTCGCCGGCGCGGTCGGGGTCGAGCGCCGGGCTCATCGGCAGCGCCAGGTTGGTTCGAGACAGCTCGTCGGTAGCCGGCAAAGAATCCGCCGGCGGCGCATAGGGCGCCATCGCCGTCTGACGGTGCAGCGGCGTGCGGTAGTAGGCGCGCGACTGAACCCCGTGATCGGCGAGGCCCGCGATCAGCTCGTCGGCACGCGGATGCGTGGCCACGTACAGATGCCAGGCCGGCTCGGCGCCATTGGGCACCACCGGTGGGGTCACGTAGCGCTCGATGCCCGCCTCGGCGTACGCCTCCGCCGCCGCGCGCCGGCGCTCCGACCAGCCGTCGAGCTCGGGCAGCAGCACCCGCAGGATCGCCGCCTGGAGCTCGTCCAGGCGCGAGTTGTAGCCCACGTACTCGAACGTCTGCTTGTCGCGCGAGCCGTGGAACCGCAACGCGCGCGCCAGCTCCGCGATGCGGTCATCGTCGGTCGCGATCGCGCCGCCGTCGCCGAAGCAGGCGAGGTTCTTGGAGGGGTAGAACGAGAACGTGGCCACGTCGCCGAGCGATCCGGCGCGCCGGCCGTCGAGGCTCGCGCCCGCGGCCTGGGCGGCATCCTCCAGTACCGGCAGCCCGAGCTCGCGGATCTCGGGCGAGGGCGCGGGTGCGCCGAACAGGTCGACGGTGACGATCGCCTTGGTCCGGGGCGTCAGCACCGCGCGGACCGTGTCGGCGGTCACGTTGCGCGTCGCCGGATCGACGTCGCAGAACACCGGACGCGCTCCGGCGTTGACGATCGCCTCGGCTGATGCATAGAACGTGAACGACGGCACCACGACCTCGTCGTCGCGGCCAACCCCGAGCGCCCTCAGCGCGATCGTGATCGCGTCGGTGCCGTTGCCGACGCCGATCGCGTGGCGCACACCGAGGTAGGCCGCGAACTCCTCCTCGAACGCCCCGACCTCAGGGCCGAGGATGTACTTGCCCCGCTCCACGACAGCGGCGATCCGCTCGAGAATCGCGGCCCGGAGCGGCAGCAGCGGCGTGTCGGTGTCGAACAGCCCGATCGGCATCAGCGTCAGACCCTACCCGGCGGATGAGTTTCGCATAGAGCGACGATTCGGTTTCACCAGGGATGGGTACGTATGGCTCACCATGAGAAGGGGGCGCCGAACGGTCGTCACTCGGCACGAATCTCGCGCCGGGGGCGTGCGTCGCGTTGGCTGCGTACGCCGCGCTCGCCGGGTTCCTGCTCGCGCTGGTCGTGGGCGGGGTGCTGCCCCGCCAGGGCGGCGCGGTGACGATCCCGTCGATCTCGGTCCCCTCCGTATCGGTCCCGTCGGTATCGGTCCCGTCGGTATCAGTCCCGTCGGTATCAGTCCCGTCGGATCGTGCCGACGGTGTCGGTGCCGAGCGTTACCGTGCCCACGGTCACGCTCCCGAAGGTGACCGTCCCGACGGTTACGGCGCCAAAGCTCCCGACGCCGACGGTGCCGACGCTGTCGGTGGCCAAGCCGCCGCCGCTCCCAGTGCGCACGCCGACGCTGCCGTCGCGCTCGACGCCGTCCACGCACCTACCGGCGGCCGGCGTCGGAGTTGGGTCCGCGAGCCAGCCCGCGGGCGGTGGCGTCGACTCGACCGCAGGCGGCTCGTCGAGCGCACCGTCGACGGCTGGCGGAGGCAACGGCTCAGCAGGGGCTGCCGCAAATGAGTCGTTCGCCGGTCGGATGGCCCGCGACCGCGCCGGCAACGCGATCGCGAAGCCTCCCCGCGGTCCGCTCTCCCAGCCGTATCTCCGCCGCGTCGTATCGAAGCTGAAGGGCTGCCTGTCGTCGCTGCCCGCGCGCCAGTCCGAGGTGCTCGTGCTTCGCACCGGAACGGGGCTCCGGCGGAGCTACACCCGCAAGCAGGTGGCGACGATCCTGCACGTGACGATCGCGCAGGAGGGCCGCCTGGAGCACCAGGCGGTTAGCCGGCTAGGCAAGGCGTCGGTCGGGAGTCGATGTGCCAGCCCGGCACGATCGCTCCAGCGGGCGGTGTCGCTGACCATGCGCGCCGTAACGAATTTCATCCACGGGTTCTCATCACCGAGCGCCGCCCCCGCAAGCGCGCCCGTGTCCGCTGCCCCCAAGGCGGCGCCGAAGAGTTCGCACGCTCGTCCCAAGCACGCCGCCGCGCCGCCGAAGACGAATAGCCCGGGCACCGGCGCTCGCCCCAGAAGCGCCGCCATCGTCTCGCCGGACCACGGCGGCCTCAGCTGGCTCATGCTGGCGCTGATGATCGCGGCCGGCACGGCCGCGCTGATGCTGATCCTCGGTTATCGGCGCCAACAGCCGGAAACCAGTCCCCCCGAGGGCTGGCCCGATCGCTGGCGAGCGCTCCGGCACCGAGCCGGAGCCGCAGCGGGGTTGCTAGCGCTCCTTCACAATCCCCGCGAGCGCACGCACGACGGCGACGCGGCAGGCCCACCAGCCACGATCCCCGCCCCGCCCGCCGGCCGTCCCACGAGGCCGGCGCACCGAGCGAATGGTGCAACTGCCCCGCCGGCAACGCAACCGCCGAACGCCCCGCCACCCGGCGGCGCCCCCGACTCCGAGGTCGACGACGCGCTCGCCGCGTTCGAGCTCGGTGCGGCGCTCTCACAGACGTCGGACCTGTCGGGGGCGGAAGCCGCCTACCGCCGCGCTGACCAAGGCGGCCATGCGTCGGCGGCCACGAACCTCGGAGTGTTGCTCGAACAGCGCGGCGACCTGCACGGTGCGGAAGCCGCCTACCGCCGCGCCGCCGAGCGGGGCGACGCCGACGGCGCCTTCAACCTCGGCGGGATGCTCGCAGAGCGCAACGACCTGGCCGGCGCCGAGGCCGCCTACCGCACCGCCGACGAGCACGGTCATCCGTCGGCGGCGGCGAACCTCGGCGTGCTCCTCGAACACCGCGGTGACCTACGCGGAGCCGAAGACGCTTACCGCCGCGCCGACGAACGAGGCGAGGCCGCCGGCGCGTTCAACCTTGGCGGAATCCTCGCCGACCGGAACGATCTCGCCGGCGCCGAGGCCGCCTACCGCCGCGCCGACGAACGCGGTCACGATGACGCCGCGGCGTGCCTCGGCCTGCTGCTGGAACACCGGGGCGACAGGCCGGGGCAGAGGCCTCCTTCCGCCGCGCTGCCGAGCGGGGCGATGCTGGTGGCGCCTTCAACCTTGGCGGGATGCTCGCGCAACGGAACGATCTCGCCGGCGCCGAGGCCGCCTACCGCGCAGCCGACAACCGCGGCCACCCGTCCGCGGCGGCGAACCTGGGCGTGCTCCTCGAGCACCACGGCGACCTCCACGGAGCCGAAGCCGCGTACCGCCGCGCCGACGAACGAGGGGACGCGACCGGCGCGTTCAACCTCGGCGGAATCCTCGCCGACCGGAACGATCTCGCCGGCGCCGAGGCCGCTTATCGCCGCGCCGACCAACGAGGTGACGCTGGCGGCGCCTTCAACCTGGGCGAGCTGTTGGCACGACGCAACGACCTTGCCGGAGCGCAGGCGGCGTACCAGCGCGCCTACCAGCGCGGGCACGGTGAGGTGTCGCAGATGGCCGAGACAGCTCTCGCCCATCTCCACGAGCGCTAGTCAGCCCCAACCGCATCGGCACACCTGCGAGGGCCACCGGCCCGGCGCGAGTCAGGCCGCGCGGGCCGCCACGGCGACTCCGACTTCGCCGATAGCGGCGTGCACCGCATGGACCACGCGCTCGATCTCGTGGGGCTGCAGGTCTGGATGCATTGGGAGCGACAGCTCCTCGGCAGCCCAGGCCTCGGCGACGGGAAACTCGCCGTGGCCCACGGTCGCATCCTTCAGCGCGGGGTGGTGTCGCACCATCGGGGAATAGTGGACCGCCGTGCCGACATGGTGCGCGCGGAGCGTCGCCGCCACCGAGTCGCGGTTCTCGAATCGCGCCGGGAACAGGTGATAGACGGAGGGAGTGTTCCGTCGCTCCTGGACCAACCTCACCTCCGGTGAGAGCAGCGCGCGATAGCGGAGAGCGTGAGCCCGCCGCGCGTCCGCCCACTCGTCCATGCGCGAGAGCTTGACGCGCAGCAGGGCCGCCTGAAGGCCGTCGAGACGGTGGTCGCGCCCGATTTCGTCCTCGCGCTGACTCGACTCTCGCAAGCGGCGCAGCCGCGCGGCCAGTACCGAGTCGCTGGTGCAGATCGCACCGCCGTCCCCGAGCGCCCCGAGGTTCTTCGCCTGGAACGAGAATGCTGCGGCGGCGCCGATCGAACCTGCACGGCGACCGCGGTACCGCGCTCCGGCGGCATGCGAGCCGTCCTCGAGCACGATTAGGCCGTGGCTCCTCGCAATGTCATCGAGGGCGCCCATGTCGCACAGCTGGCCGTACAGGTGCACGGCGACGATCGCGGCAGTGCGAGGCCCGATGATCGCACGGACGGCGCCGGCGTCGATCAAGCCGGTTTCGTCATCCACGTCGCACAGCACCGGCTTGGCGCCCGCCTGCAGGACCGCCAGCGCCGATGTCGCGAACGTGTGCGCGGGGACGATCACCTCGTCGCCCGGCCCGATCCCGCATGCGCTCAAGGTGAGCGCAAGCGCGGCGGTTCCGGATGCCACGCCCACGCAGTGCGACGCCTCGCAGTACTCGGCGAATTCAGCCTCGAACCGTTCGACCTCTCGATCGAGCGCGAACGCGCTGGACGCGAGCCGGCGAGAGAACGCCTCATTCAATTCGCTTTCGATGCGACCGTGCTGTCGGTCGACCGCGATAAAACGCATGGCCTCGGGCGCGATGCGCCGCGGCGACTGCTGTTGCCTGCACTAATCCGTCCTTGCCCCGTATTGCCGTGCCGTGTAGTTATCGCAGTTGGGGCCGAACCGATAAATAGGGCACGATGCCCATGCGTCGTTCAAGGGGGTGAACGCGGATTCGGAACCGGATCAACGCCGGCCGCTTATAATCCCGGCAACGGGGTTGCGTCGGTGCCGTGAGCCGACCGACGGTTTACTAAGGGGCCACAAGACGGTTTATATGTCGATGAGCGAAGCCGACCGGCAGAACGCACCGATCCGCGTGCTGGTCGTCGATGACCACGACCTGTTCCGCACCGGTCTGGCCACGCTGCTCGGATCTCAACCCGATATCGAGGTGGTGGCGCAGGCGTCCGGTGGGCGCATAGGCGTGCGGCTGGCGGACGAGCTCCGTCCGGATGTCGTGCTGATGGATCTCCGCATGCCCGACCTCGACGGTCCGGACGCCATCCGTCAGATTCTCGCGATGCATCCTGAGATGCGGGTGCTGGTCCTGACCGTGGCCTCGGACAGCGCCGATGTCGACTCCGCGCTCGAGTCCGGAGCAACCGGGTTCATGGCCAAGGACACCCCGATCGACAGCGTCGTTATCGCAGTCCGGGCCGCCGCCCAGGGCGTCGCGTGGCTGTCGCCCCGCGCCGCCGAGCTCGTTCTGGGGCGCGTGCGGCAGCGCAATGTGGAACAGGAACTCGATTCCGGATCGCTCGATCAACTGTCGGCGCGAGAGCTCGACGTGTTGCGGCTGATCGCACGCGGCATGGAGAACGCGGAGATCGCGAAGGCGTTGAACATCAGCCCCCGGACGGCGAAGAACCACGTCTCGAACATCCTCGCGAAGCTGGGCTTGCCCGGCAGGGTTCAGGCGGCAATCTACGCCGTGCGCCGCGGCTTGGACTGACCGGGATCGCTCGGCGGGGGGTCGAGCGCGCGTGGCACGCGCCCGTTTCCCGTCAGCACGAACCCGATCGCGAGCGCACACTCGCCATTGTTCCGCGCTAGGCGCAGCTCCTCAATCACGCTTCGCAGGGATCTGATCGCCGGCCCGACGTGCGCGCGCATGCCATCTGGGTCGTCCGCACCCGCAGCCAGATCGCTGTTGATCGACTCGAGCGTGACCAGCGCTCCACAGCTCGCTTCGAGCGCGGCATCGATTCGATCGAGCGCTGGTAGATAGTCGCGGGGATGGGGCATGAGTGATTCAGCCGATCCGGAAATCGTCCTCGCCCTCGAGGCCGCCCGCAATGAGCTAAATGGCCGCCGAGCGTTCAGGTCAGGTGCACGTCGCGCTAGGCCATCCAGACGCCAGAGTGCTGGGACGTCTAGACGCCGGCGCGTGTCGAGCGCGCGTCGCCGTTCGTCAAACCCGCGCGATCCTCGACGCCGAGCTTGCGGACAAGCTCGGAGATGTGCCGTCGGACCGTGACTGGCGCGATCAGCAGCCGGTCGGCGATCTCCGCGGTGCTGTGGCCGCGGCGCAACATGCCCAGCACCTGCGACTCGCGCGTCGTGAGCGCGTCGGCCCCGTCGCCGCGGCCGCGGAGCTCCAGCAGGAGCTCGAGGACCATCGATCGAGGAACGACCGCTTCGCGTTCGCTCACCGCCCGGACGATCCGGCGCAGGCGCTCCGCATCGAGCGCCCCCGGTACGTACCCGACGGCGCCGGCTCGCACGATATCGAGCAGCAGATCGACATCGTGATCCTCGGTCAGCACCACAACCGCGGCGTCGGGAGCAGCGCGACAGATCCCCCGCACGGCGGCGAGCCCGGAGCCGGCGAGATCCTCGCCGACCAGGCACACGTCCGGCTGCTCTCGTTTGGCCGCGCGGATCGCCTGCTCGGCGTCGTCGACCTCGGCGCAGACGTCGACCTCACCGTCGAGCGCCATCTTGATACCGACTCGCGTGGCTTCCCGTTCCGCGATCAGCAACCTGAGCCGATCCCTCAAGGGAGAACAACCTCCAGCTCAGTTCCGCCTCTCCGTGCAGGGCGAACGCTCAGATGGCCGCCGAGTGCGGCGGCACGTTCACGCATGCTGCTCAGACCGAAGCCTTCCGGCGCAGCCACGCCGTCAGCGCCGGCGATGCCGCAGCCGTCGTCGACGACCCGGAGAGCAACCCCGGTCGACGCGTTGCGCAGCGACACGATCACGTTACGGGCTCCTCCATGCCGAGCCGCGTTGGCGATCGCCTCGCGCGCGATCCGGGTCACGTGCTCTCGCGAAGCGGACGTCAAGTCGGCATCGAGGTGCGCGTCGACGGCGATCGCGACGTCGAATCGATCCCGCAGCTCCTGAGCGACCGCCTCGAGCGATTCCTGAGCGGTTGCTCCTTCAGGATCGGAAAGCTCGCAGATCGTGTTCGCGCGAGATTGCAAGTGCGCGCCTCGCGGCGATCACGACCGGATGCTCATCGCCCATCTCTTCCGCGATGCGCGGGCCGTGAGCGGCGATGAACGCCAGATCCTGCGCCAGGCCGTCATGCAGATCCCGCGCCACTCGCCGGCGCTCGGCCAGCGCGGCGCTCCGCGCCAGCCGTGCACGTACGCGCCTCTCGGCAGTGGCCGCAGCCGCCAGCAACAGTGCGAACGCGATCACGCGGAGCCCCTCGCCGGGACCGACCCGTCCCGGGGAAGCCGACAGCGTCACGAGATGAGAGAGGCTCACGAGCGCCAGCAGCATCATCGCGATCGCCAGCAGCCCCGCGCCGCGGTCGGCCTCGACCCGATAGCGCCGTCCGAATCCGGTCGCCGCGTAGGCGAGCGGTCCGGCGGCGGCGAGCGCGAGCAGGAGCAGTTCCGGATGTGTGAGCGCTCCGGCGAACGTCATCGCGTCGGTTGTCGCTTCCCGGCCCTGTCCGCCCAGCAGCAGCGCGCCGACGGCGGCAGCCATGAGCGTGACCATGCCGAGCATGGCGGTGACGGCGAGCGGGTGCCGGGAGCCGGTGACGAGGCGGCGTGAGTTGACGAGCGCGGCTGCCGCGAAGATGACACCCACAGCCAGCTCGCTCCAGAACTCGGCCGCGGGGAAGAAGGCCCCGGTCCGCAGATTCAGCGCGGCGGGCAGCGCGGCTGTCCAGAAGTTCATCAGTCCCAGCACGAGGAACCCACCTAGCAGCAGCAGGTCACGCAGGCGACGGGAGTGGGCGAATTGGACCCGCAGCAGCCACGCCCCCGCAAGCGCGAACAGGGTCATCATCATCTCCACGGCCGCGCGCACTGCGGGTGCGTCGACCGACGCCGTCCGCATAGCGACCGCGAGCAACAACGCCACCGCTGCCGAGCCGAGCACGGCCGGCGCGACGAGGCGCCTCGACCGTGCAGTACTCGCGAACTGTGCGGGATCAAGCGCGTTGCGCCCGAGCCGGCACCGACCCGCATGCCGCGCCTCGGAAGGCGGCGTAGTAGACCCCACGACCAATTGTCGATCACCGAGACGCCGGCAAGCGCCTCGTACTTCACATCATCTTGCCCCATGTTCAGCCCCCAAAAAGCCCTGTGCGAATCCCTCGCTAACGCGCATCATACCGGTTTAACGGCAGCAGCACCAGCCTCCTTTATCAAAAGCTCCCAAAGCTTCCTTGCCACGGGCGAAAACTGCCGTCTCTTACATAAACGCTCTACGAGGAGCGTCGTCTTCCACGCTCGAGCGCGTGCGCGCGCAAGGAGACCGGGCCCCGCTGAGGGTGTTCAGCCGTCTGAACGGCGCAATGGGTCGGACCGGTCATTGACCGGCGGGTGGCCCGGGCTGAGACTTTCGGTCAGGAAGTGAGCCGAAGGTGGACATGCCTTCGGAGGGGGCCTGAATGAGAGTCGGCCAGCGCCCGATTGAGCGTTTCCCAACGCTAGCGGGCGCGGCTCTCGTTCGAGGCGAAAGCCGCTGCAAAGGACAGAACAAAAAAGTGATTAGGGAAGCCGCCTTAGCTACAAGCTCGGCCACGGTCGGGTTCACGAGTCGGACCGCGGTCAACACATCGCCGGAGATGCTGCGAAAGACTCGTCTCGCCGTCGCTCGCGCCAAGGAAGGCGATCACGAGGCGCTGCGATTCCTGTACGTCAGCTACTCCCACAACATCTACGGCTACGTTCGCTCGATCGTCCGCAACGACCATGAGGCCGAGGACGTCACGCAGCACGTGTTCGCCAAGCTGATGACGACGATCCACAAGTACGACGATCGAGGCGTTCCGTTCTTCGCGTGGCTGATCCGGATGGCTCGGAACGTCGCCATCGACCACCTGCGCTCGAACCGGCTCACCCCGACCGAGAACGTGCTCGATCCCACCACGAGCACGGGCGTGGATCTCGACCGCACCGAGACGGTTCGCGCGGCACTCGCCGCGCTGCCCGACGAGCAGCGCGAGGTCGTCGTTCTGCGCCACGTGGTCGGGCTCACGCCCGGCGAGATCGCCGACCGGATGGGGCGGACGGAGAGCGCGATCCACGGTCTTCACCACCGTGGCCGGCGGGCCCTCCAGCGCGAGTTGATCCAGCTCGAGTCGACTCCGGCTACTCGGGCGCCGAAGCGTCACCTGTCGGTCGTCTCGTGAGCGAGGCGGCCGCCCGCTCTGCCGTGTAGACCTGCGTCTGCGCAGCCGGCTAGCCGACGCCGGGGACGGCCACGGCCGACGACGCCGTCCCCGAGACCACGAAGGAGGAGCGCGAAACCTCCGCTCAGCAGAGCCTTGCGCTTCCGTCTGATTTTGCGACGCTCCCTCCGCGGCCTGGAGCTAGAACCGCTACTCCAGATCGCGGGGCCCCGAGCCCACCGCGGTCGTGTTACTTGACCTCCATCGCGACCGCGACCTTTGCGGCGTGCGAGCTCTCGCCGACGGCGCGCACGTCCGCGTGCTCGCCGATCGGGCTGGGAGCGAGCGACGTGGCCCGGCCGGGAGAGTCCCGATCAGCAGCGACAACAAGCCGACGCCGGCGGCCGTCGAGCCGCAAGAAGCGCGCCTGGCCAACCGTTTTCGAGGTAATGGGGCGTTATCACGAGGGGCACATCAACTGTCGGGCAGCCCGGTGCGGTTTGGTCACCGCGCGATCGTGGAGCGTGATCGTAGACGGCCGCGATTGCCGGGGAAGTGTGATTCAGGAGCCGACGAGCCCATCGACCTGGACCAGCTCGACATGGAAGGAGAGGGCCGAAGCGGCCCGTGTTGCTTCATGACAACGATGCTAGTTACCGAGACCACGAGGCCGACCCCTCGGCCGATCACTGTCGCGCTGGTGAACAACATGCCGGATTCGGCGTTCGTCGACACCGAGAACCAGTTCCGACGCGCGGCGGAAGGACCTGACAGCGCCGGGGTTAACTTCGACCTGTACACGATCACTGAGATCCCCCGGTCGGAGGCGATCGCCGAGGTGATCGAGTCGCGCTACCAGGGACTCGACGAGCTCTGGAGCCGACCCCCGGATGCATTGATCGTCACCGGCACCGAACCGGCGCAGGTCAGCATTCGTTACGAGCCGTACTGGCCGTATCTGGCGCGGCTGCTCGAATGGGCCGCGGACTCGGTTCCCACCACGCTGCTCTCCTGTCTCGCGTCCCACGCGAGCACCCTTCTGTTCGACGGGATCGAGCGGGTTGCACGCGCGACCAAGTGCAGCGGCGTGTTCCACGGTGACGTGGAGGATCCGTACGACCCGCTGGCGTTCGGGCTCCCCGACACGGTCCCGTTCCCCCACTCCCGTGTCAACGACGTGCCCGAGGATGCCCTGATCGACGCCGGCTATCGGATCGTCGTCGGCTCCGGCACGTCCGGCGCCGGTTGGGCGGTGGCCGCACGCCAACAGGGCAACGGGCTGTTCGTCCTTTGCCAGGGCCACCCCGAGTACGGCACGCTGAGCCTGCTGCGGGAGTACCGACGCGACGTGCGTCGATACCTGTTCGGCCGTGGCGCCGTGCCGTACCCCCGCCTGCCCGACGGCTATCTGTGCCTCGGTGCGGTGGCCACGCTGGACGGCTTCGCGCAGCGCGCGAAGGCGCGCGACGCGGATCCCCGCGAGCTCTGGTCGTGCTTCCCATTCGACGAAGTGGCCGCGAGCGTGGAGAATACGTGGGCGGCCCCGTCGGCCACGCTGTACGCCAACTGGTTGAGCCTGGCCCGCGCCGCGTTGCCCGTCCAACTCTGATCGAACCATGCACGACGAGACTCTCGCGATCCACGGCGGCTACACGCCCGACAGCACGCGCTCCGTGGCCGTCCCGATCTACCAGACGGTCGCACACGACTTCATCGACGCCGACCACGCCGGCGGAATCATGGATCTCGAGATCCCCGGCTACCACTACAACCGCCTCAACAATCCCACGGTCGACGTGCTCGAGCAGCGGATCACCGCGCTCGAGGGCGGCGCCGCCGCGATGGCGGTCAGCTCCGGCGCGGCCGCGGTCAGCATGTCGGTGCTCAACCTGGTCAATACTGGCGACAACTTCGTGTCGGTTCCGCAGCTCTACGGAGCCACCTACACGTATTTCGCGCACGTGCTTCGCCGGCTCGGAGTCGAGGTCCGCTTTGCGGCGGACGACAGTCCCGAGGCGATCGGGGCGCTGATCGACGGGCGAACCAAGGCGGTCTACTGTGAGACCGTAGGCAACCCGGCCGGCAACGTCATCGACCTGGCCGCCGTCGCCGACGTCGCACACGCCCAGGGCGTCCCGGTGATCGCCGACAACACCGTGGCCACACCGTTGCTGCTCAAGCCGATCAAACATGGCGCTGACGTCGTGATCCACTCGCTGACCAAGTTCATCGGCGGCCACGGCACGTCGATGGGCGGGATCGTCATCGATGGCGGGACGTTCCCCTGGGCTGACCACCCCGACCGGTTCGCGGAGATGCTCGAGCCGGAGCCGGCGTTCCACGGCGTCGCCTACACGGACGACTTCCCGGCGGCCCCGTACGTCACCCGCTGCAAGACCATCGGATTGCGCAACACCGGCGCGATCCTGTCGCCGTTCAACGCGTTCCTGCACCTCCAGGGCCTCGAGACCCTGGCCGTGCGCCTGCCGCGCCACGAGGCCAACGCTCGCACGGTGTCGGCGTACCTGGAGCAGGATCCGCGCGTCGCGTGGGTGAGCTTCCTTGGCATGCCCGACAATCCCTATTACGAGCTGGCCCAGCGCTACCTCGGCGACCACGTGCCCTCGATCCTGACTTTCGGCGTCCACGGCGGTCGCGATGCGGGGATCGCGGTCTTCAACAGTGTGAACCTGTTCAAGCGGTTGCTGAACATGGGCGACGCCAAGTCACTCATCACCCATCCGGCGTCGACGACGCACCGGCAGCTCAAGCCGCACGAGCTCGACGCGGCCGGGATCACCCCGGACATGGTGCGCCTGTCGATCGGCCTCGAGCATCCCGACGACCTGATCGAGGATCTCGACCAGGCGCTGGCCGTGGCCGCCTCGACGGCCTCCCTGTCGCACGCCTCGCGCTAACCGCCCCCCGTAGGAGCGCCGTGGCGGCCCTGTGGAATGGCCGCGCGCGGACTCGTGAGCGGGAAGGGACGGGGTCGATAAGAACGAAGATCTTGGCCGCGCTGGTGGTCGGGCTCGTGGTCGCTGCTGCGGCGCCTCCGCTCGTCGCCACCGATACATGGGAGATCCGGTGCGGTTCACCGCGGTCGCTTCGGAGGCGGCCGGTTGGGCTAGCGTGACCGGTCGCCAAGGGCCTCCTCTGCATGCACAACGGCGGCAGCACGCCGCAGACCTGATCGTTGCGGCAAATCCGCTAGTGGGTGGTCGCCCCCGGGGGGACTACCGCTAGACGAGGACTTCGGCGACGCAGGCGCCGAGATCCAGGATTTCGGCGACGCAGGCGCCGAGATCCTCGAACGCGCGGATGCGGCTCTTCGGCGACGGGATGTAGTGATTGAAGTGACGGAAGCCCTCGGTGAGGACCCCGAACATCCAGATCCGCTCCTGCGGCCGCCCGTCGATGTCGATCGGGTGGGAATCGGGCGTCAGGTCGACGCTGCCGACCGTGACCGCGCCGTAGCGGAACTGGCTGACGCGGCCGCGGTTGTAGAGCCGGGTCAGCAGCTGAGACGCCGAGCCGTCGATCCGCGGATCCTCGAGATGGCCCCGGATCACGACGTCCGCATCCGACGTGTAGGACTGCTCGAACGCCGTGGATGAGATCCGGGTGGGCGCTGTCGCGAGATCTTCCCGGCCGGGAGCCGGACCCATACTGGGAGCGGGGCCGTAAGGGATCCGCAGCACGCCGGCGTCCATCAGCGCCAGGAACTGCCGGGACCGGAGCGCCGGCGGACCGGCGACGAGACGATGGATCCGGCTGCAGATATCCGCGTTGAAATCCAGATAGGAGTCGAGCGAGAGCCCGCCCTGCTCGACGACGGTGCGCATCGGGTCGCGGAAGATGCGAAGCACCTCAGCCGCGGACTTCACCGGGCTGGCTCCCCCGGGCACCTCGGCCTCGCGCAGGTCGTTGGCGAAGCCGTCGTAGACGAACGCCTCGTAGTCGCCGGTCGTGTCGTACTTCGGTTGATGGCCGAAGAACATCTCCTCGGCGTCGAAGCGGCCGTAACGAATCGCCAGACTCGCGAGCTCGTGATCGAAGCGGTCGCCAAGCCAGGCCGTCTGCAGGCGCTCGCGCACGGACGCGCCATCGGCGCGCGATCCCGATTCCTGGAACGCGACCTGGGAGTAGTAGCGGGAGGACATCTCGGCGAACAGGAGCGGCAGCAGCTCGCTCCGCACGTCCACCAGTCGCCTGTGCCCATTGTTGCGACCGCTCAGCGTGTCGAGCGCGTCGGGCGTGCAGATGATGGGCTCGTAGACATCGGTGCGGTCGACTCCCGTCACCGACTTCGCGGTGAACGGTAGCCCGCTCCGCGAGAACATCTGAACCAGCGGCTCCCGTCCGCTCGGAACGTAGCGGAGCCCGTTCCCGTTCTCGACGAACTTGCCGCCACGGCCGACTGTCAGGGCAATCGCGACATCGACGCCGACCAGTCCCATTCCAGCGATCGCGACGGTCGAGTCGGCCGGGAGGCTGTCGACGTACGGCGCGACCGGGTAAGGGCTCAGCAGGCGCGGCCGCGATCCGCCGCGGCCGTTGTCCTGATTGGCGGTGTGGCCGGAGGTGACGATGACGTGGTCGACGACTACGGTGTCGCCGTTCGCCAGGCATACCGCTTCGCGTCCATCGAGCCTTCCGACGATGTCAACGGCCGCAGTCCGGTGATGAGTGATCTCGAGGTTCGGCGGCGCGCCGGCGACGAGCGCACGGTAGAACCACTGGAGGTATTCGCCCATCAGGCGCCGAGGCAGGAAGTGATGGGGCTCTATCGGCTCGCCGGCAGGATTGACCTCGCAGCGATCCCCAACCCACCGGTAGCCCCGTTGGAGCACCCAGTCGTAGAGCCCGACGCCGTAGCACGGCTGGTCACCCTCGGTCTCGAACGGATACAGCGTCAGCTGGCCACAGGGGGCGTTGAGCAGCAGGTAGTCTGGCTGCGTCACGTCGTAGACCCCCGAGCCGGGCGTCCCGGGCTCGATCACGTCCACTTCGATTTCAAGCCCCGCGGGCAGGCCCTGGCGAGCGGTCGTGACGACACGCTCCAGCGCGCAGGCGCCCCATGGGCCAAGTCCGACTATCGCGATCCTAAGCAAGTACGTGGCCTCCCCGAGTTCTGTCTAGTGAACGTCGGGGGCTGGGGCGATCTTCCGAGAGCGGACCTCCGGCAGCCGGCCCAGCACCGTCCGACGCTCGGCGCCAACCGGTGATCCCCACCCCATCGTCGGTCTCACACCGGGTGTAACCGCGCTCCTCGGCGAGGTGCGAATCCAACCCCTCCGGCGACGGAGGTCTTAATAAAGACCAACCGCGCGAGCGCGGTCATCGCGCGCCCGTTCTATGTGCATGCCGACCAAGGGAGTTGTCGTGGCACCCGCGGACGACGCGACCCCGCTCACACCGCTGTGTACCGAGAGCGTCGCCAATCGTCCGATCGTCTGCCACGCGCTCGACACACTCATCTCGGCTGGGATCACCGAGGTAGCGGTGGTGGCTCCGCCGCCGGCGCTCGAAGCGATCCGCACGTGCGTGGAGAACGACGGCGGGACCGGAGTAAACGTCAGGTACATAGCCCAGACGAGCCGGTCGGACCTTCTGGGGTCGCTGCAGGCCGCAGCCTCGTTCGTCGACGATGACCCGGCCGTCGTCCACCTAGCCGATGGCCTCGTGGGAGAACCACCGGACCGATTCTCGCGATCCCTCGCCGAGGAGCCGGACGGCCTCCTGTTGCTTGTTCACCGCAGCTCCGTCGAGCACACCGGGCTGGGGCCGGTGACCGAGCGCCTGCTCGGCGTAACTGAGTTGAATGGCTCTCGCAGTCGTCTGGCCGTGGCGGGGGTCTGTGCCTTTGGACCAGGTCTTTTCCACCACGCCTCTGGTGCGCCTGCATCTCCCGAGAGTCGCTTCGATTTGATCGCGGTCGCAGAATGGCTGGCCGGCCAAGGACACAAGCCTCAGGTCGGATTCGTCCAGACGTGGCGACGGTATCGGGGCAATTCACTCGACCTGCTGGAGCTCAATCGATTGGTGCTGGATCAGCATGCGCCCGAGGGCGACCCCGTTGACGCCGGCGACAACCGCATCGAAGGTCGAGTCAGCATTCACCCGACGGCTGAGCTGAGATCGAGCATCATCGTCGGCCCATCGATCATCGGCCCCGGTGCGCGCATCTCGAACTCCTTTGTCGGTCCTTACACGTCGATCGGGGCTCGCGCGGAGATAGAGGGCGCCGAAGTCGAACGGTCGATCATCGCCGATGGTGCGCGGATCATGCACGTCAGCCGGCGGATCGAGGGAAGCACTATCGGCCAGCGCGCCACCATCTTCCGTGACTTCGCGCTACCACGTGGGATCCGGCTGCATGTCGGGGCGAACGCAGAGATGGCATTCAGCTGAGAGTGCGACCTCGAGCGTCGACGCTCGAGGCGCCGCCCAGGCGGAGATCCAGCAGTTCGTGCGCTCCGCCGCGAGCGCCGGCGCCGCTGACTACCATGCACTCGCGGTGGGAGAGAACGTGACCCTCGCAATTCTCGACGCGGTGGCAGAGCCCGTCGGAGAGCCCAGTTTCGACGCGACCTCACGGTACCTGGCGTCGATCGCCAACCTCCCGCTGATCTGGCACGTGTTCGATGAGCTGGCGGAGGGCGGAGTGGAGCGCGCTGTGATCGTCGCGCGCCCCGGCGTGCGACGCGAGCTCGAGCAGGTTCTCGAAGGCGGCAAGTCGTGGGGAGTTGAGGTCTCGTATTCCGAGGTCGGAGAGACGGACGGTCAGCAGGCAGTGCTGACGACGACCAAGGAAAGGCTCTCCTTTGGGCCGGTCCTCGTCTATCCAGCGGACTGCCTGTTCCCCGGCCAGGTCGCGGCCATGCGCGATCGCTTCTCCGCAGGGGACATCGATTGTGTCCTGCTCACTCAGAATCCCCCGGAATTGTCGTTGCCGGAGCCTCGGATGTTCGCTACCGCCGCCATGCTCGGGCCGCGAACCGGGGAGTTCCTGCTGGATAACTCGACGTCTCGAGGCCGAGACCCACGCGGCCTCGCCGACACACTTGTCGCGGCCGGCTGTCGCGTCGCGATGTGCGAGGCTGCGAAGCAGTGGTACTACAGCGATTCCACCGACCGCCTCCTGGCCGCCAACCGTCTGGTTCTCGACGACCTTCCTGTGCCGGTAGTCGACGGGACCTTCCCAGATGACAACGAGATCCACGGGCGCGTCGCGATCAGCCCGCGCGCGCATGTTTCCAACTCCACCGTGCATGGCCCCGTCGTGATCGACGACGACGCAGTGGTCAGAGACTCATTCGTCGGGCCATACACGGCCATCGGTCGCGGTGCCACGGTAACTGGTTGCGAACTCGACAACACCATGGTCCTTCCGTTCGCCGAAGTGCTCCATCCCGGGCTTGCGGATCGAAGCAAGCATCATCGGCGAGCGGGCCTCCGTCTCGCGCGGCTTCGAGTTACCGAAGGGCTTGCACCTGCGACTGCCGCCCGGGTCGCGAGTGACCTTGGGCTAGTGTCGCGCGTCTTAGGCGTCAGGCGTGGCGGCCCAGCGCATCCGACGGCGCCGAGGCCGCAGACACGACGCCGATGCTCGTGCCGAGCGGCTCGCTCGGATCGAGCAACAGGGACACCGCTTCGCTCCGGGAGCGCACGCCTAATTTCAAGTAGGCCGACGAGAGGTGGCTCTTCACGGTGCTCTCGGCCAGAAACAGCCGGGCGCTTATCTCGCCGTTCGTGAGTCCCGTCACGAGCAGACCGAGGACCTTCCGCTCGCTCGCCGACAGTGACGGCTTGCGCACGAATGTCCGTAGGTCGCGCGGCACGGCGATCTGGCCCGCCAGCGCCGCTGCGACCGTGGGCCGGAGCGCCACATCGAGCTCGTCGGCGAACACCAGACCGTCGATCCCGCTGTCGAGGGCGCGGCGGACGGCGCGGCCGTCGGCCGACTCGCAGACGGCGACGATGAGCAGCTCGGGAAACCTGGTCTTCATCTGCTTGAAGGACTCGCAACCGTCCACGCAAAGTGTTTCGTGATAGGAGACGATCAGGTCGTCTGCGGCTCCTGCGGCGATCATCCGCCGCAGCGACGGAACGACGCGCAAGTGAAGCGCCGGCTGCCCGGCGAGCACGCTAGAAAGCGTCAGCTGCACGGAGCGTTCCTCCGCCAC
>CAVVCP010000021.1:0-237281 GCA_963746695.1 uncultured Solirubrobacterales bacterium
CTCGTGGTGCCGAAGGCCTCGAAGTCCCTCGGTCTGCGCCAGTGTTCGCCGATTGGATCGAGGACCGAAGCTGGCCTAAAAGGGATCTAGGGTGGCCGGAACGCAAACGACCCGAAGGGAGCAGCCATGCCAGACCGCGATCGGTACATCCCGGGGGTGCCGTGCTGGGTGGACACGAGCCAGCCGGACCCGGAGGCCGCGGTTCAGTTCTACAGTGGGTTGTTCGGTTGGGAGTTCGAGGATGTGATGCCGCCGGGGGCTGATGGCAGCTATTTCATCGGACGCATTCGCGGCGGCGATGTGGCCGCGGTCGGGTCGACAGCGCAGGATGCCGACCCAGTCGCGGTGTGGAACACGTACATCTGGTCGGACAGCGCCGACGCGGCCGTCTCGCAGGTCACCGGCGCTGGCGGCAGAGTGTTAGCCGAGCCGTTCGACGTGATGGACGCGGGGCGGATGGCGGTGTTCGCCGACCCCGAGGGAGCGGTGTTCAACGTCTGGCAGGCGAAGAACCACCGGGGCGCCGGGATCGTGAACGAGCCCGGCTCGTTGAATTTCAATGGCCTGAACACCCGCAACCGACAGGCTGCGAAGAAGTTCTACGGGGACGTGTTCGGGTGGCAGACCCTGGCGATCGGTGGCGGGTTCGAGGCTTGGACGCTGGGCGTGTATGGCGACCACCTGGCGCTCGACCGGCCGACGATCCGGCAGGAGATGGCCGATATCGGCGCCCAGGGCTTCGAGGACGTCGTCGCCACGCTGAATGCGATCGGCGACGATCAGCCGGATACTCCGGCCCACTGGAGCGTGACGTTCGCGGTCGCCGACGCCGACGCCACTGCTGAGAAGGCGCAGGAGCTGGGCGGCACCATCGTCATGTCGCCATTCGACGCGCCGTGGGTGCGCACGACCGTGATCGCCGATCCGCAGGGAGCCACGCTCATCGCCAGCCAGTTCGTGCCTGAGAACCGCGACCTGGGCGACCGTGAGCGTGCTTCTGCAGACGCCGGTTAGGAATGTGACGCCCGCAGTCGTTGCGTGGACGCCGTTGTAACCACTTCCGTAAGCGCGCGGTCGCTGGACGGCCTTCTATTCGAGCTCGGCGGCCGCCCGCCCCAGGGCGGCGCGTTGCTTGGGGTTGGTCGCCAGCTCGAGCGCGCGCTGATAGGCGGAGCGTGCGCCGGCCCGGCGGTCGAGTCGTCTGAGAAGGTCGGCGCGCGCAGCGTGGTAGTACGAGTAGTCGCCGAGCGACTCCTCGAGCGCGCCCAGTTCGAGGTAGGCAATCTCGGGGCCCGAGGCCATCGAGACGGCGACCAGGCGGTTGAGCCGAGCGACGGGCGACGGTGTCAATCGGACGAGGGCGTCATACAGCCGGACGATCCTCGGCCAGTTGGTGTCCTCGGCCCGCTCGGCGCCGGCGTGCTCGGCGGCGATCGCCGCCTGGAGGAAGTACGGCCCGGCCTGGTGGTGACGTCCGGCTCGGCCAAGCTCGGCGAGACCCTCTTGAATCTGAGACCGGTCCCAGCGGGTTCGGTCTTGATCGGGCAGGAGCACCGGCTCGCCGGCGGGGTCGGTTCGGGCGGCTCGACGTGCGTCGGTGAGTAGGAGTAGCGAGAGCAGCGCGCGGACCTCGGGCTCCTGAGGCATCAGTGTGGCGAGCAGGCGCGCGAGACGGATCCCCTCCTTGCAGAGGTCGGGCCGGATCAGTGTCGGCCCTTCGGTCGCGACGTAGCCTTCGTTGAAGACCAGATAGACCACTCCGAGCACACCTGCGAGCCGATCGGCGAGCATCTCGGCGCTGGGCACTTCGTAAGGGATCCGGGCATCGCGGATCTTCCGCTTGGCTCTCACCAGGCGTTGCGCGAGGGTCGTCTCCGAAAGCAAGAACGCATGGGCGATCTCCGTGAGCCCCAGCCCGCAGACCGCGCGAAGGGTGAGCGCCACCCGAGCATCGAGCGAGAGCGCCGGGTGGCAGCAGGTGAAGACGAGGCGCAGGACCTCGTCGTCGAGATCGCCCGGTTCGTCGGGGCCGATGGTCAATCGACTCATTTGTTCCTCCAGTGCGGGGCGCCGACGTTCGCGTCGGATGCGATCGATCGCGCAGTTGCGAGCCGTCACCGCTAGCCATGCCCGAGGGTTCGGCGGAACCCCGTCGGCCGGCCAGCGTCGCAGCGCGATCAGGAATGCTTCCTGTAGCGCGTCCTCGGCGGCCTCGAAATCACGCAGGCTCTGGACCAGCCACGCGAACAGCCCGGTGAACTGGTCGCGGAAGATCTGCTCGACCTGCGCCGTCGTGTTCAAGCCGACGCTCCGTTCCGGGGAAGTACCGGATCATTGCATCATCTCGTCCATATCCAGGATTGGCCGGACCTCGATCGCCCCGTGGCGAGCGCCGGGAATCCGCCGCGCCCACGCGATCGCTTGGTCGAGGTCCGAGCAGTCGAGTACGAAGTAACCCGTGATCTGCTCCTTGGTCTCCGCAAACGGGCCGTCGGTGAGCAGATCCTGGTCATCGCGGACCCTCACGGTCGTCGACGCTGACGGATGGTGCAGCGAGTCACCAGCCGCCAGCACGCCCGCGCGCGCGGCCTCGGCGGCGAACTCGCGGTAACGCATCGCCTCTTGCTGGTCGAACTCCTGCTCGTCCTTCCACTCCGTCCAGATCATCGCCAGATATTTCATCCGGTCTCCTTATTCGCGCTCAGCGGAGGGTGCTGCGGCAAACCAGGTCGGCGCCTCGCCCGCCACAGCCCGACTCCCCAGGGAGTCTCCCACCGCGTGGCACACGACTCCGCAATCGCCGACACTAGGTCTGGGCAGCGACGCCGATCTGATGACCTTGCGGATCGGCGAACACGCCGAAGCTGACGCCGGGCACCTGCTGCGCTGGCTGCACGATGCTCCCGCCTAGCGCCTCGGCCTGGCTGAGCGCTGCGGCGACGTCCTCGACGCCGACGAAGAACAGCACCTGGTCACCGGCGCCCTGCAATGGACTGATCGCCGTCGCTGGGCCGCCTTCGGTGCCGGAGGCGACAAACGTGTAGCCCGGATACGCGCCGTCCGAGTAGCTCCAACCGAACAACTCGCCTAAGAACTCGCGGGTCGCGTCCGGGTCACTCGAGCGGATCTCTGCATGGACAACTGGGTGAGGCATTCGGAGCTCCTTGCCGTGTGGTCTTCGCCGGTCATCGCCGGCCTCACCACATAGACGAACGGCACACGACGAAAAACGACAGCCGCCGTGCAAGCCAAAGAAGAGCTACGCCGGGGCCACGGCGACCGGGACTTCGTTGCTGCGAACGTCTCGCGCCTGGAGGTAGCCGATGACGGAGATGACGACGATGACCGCCAGCGTCCCGAGCGTAAACGCGGTGAACGTGCTGCCCGACACCCCCCACTCGTCCTTGAAGGAGTAGCCCAGCCCAAACACCCGGTTGAGCGTGCCGGGGAAGACCGAGGTCCACGAGCCCAGCAGCACCCAAAGAGTGATCAATGTCGCGCACGCGATCATCAGGCCGTTGCCACGCGTACCCAGGCGGAACGGCCGAGGCGCGTCGGGATAGCTGCGGCGCAGCAGATACGCAGCCGGAAATATCAGGATGTAGGACAGGAGCGTCGTCGAGATCGCGATGTTGAGAACGACCCCGAAGGTGGATGAGGAGCCCGAGTTCAACAGCAGGATGGCCGCGAACGAGAACGCGGTCGCGATCACCCCGGACAGCAGGTTCGCGCGTAATGGCGTCCCGAGGCGAGGATGGAACGCACCGAAGAAAGGAAAGAAGCTGCCGTCGGCGGAGGCCACGGCAAGCACCCGGTCGCCGCACATCATCCAGGCCGAGCCCGAGTTCATCAGCGTGAGGATGAACAGAATGCAGGTGACGCCATACATGAAGCTGGCGGCCCCGCCGTAGATCGTGTAGCTGGCCTTGACCGCGTCGAGGAACCCGCCCAGGCCAGAGATCTTGCCGGCCGGCAGGACGAGCAGCACGAGGAGGATTGGCACCAGGTAGCAGAACGCGGATAGCGCGCCGGAGCGGAGAATCGATTGCGGGACATCGCGCTGGGGATCGAGCATCTCCTCCGCCGCACCGTTCTGTCCCTCGAAGCCGACGAACGAGAACAGAATCAGCGGCGCGATAGCCAAAAGTCCCGCGCTGGTCGGCTTCAGGTGGCTGGCGGCGACTCCCTGGAAGCCATGATCGAATCCGTAGATCAGGACGGTCACGGCGAAGAACGCCACCAGCGCCACCTTGAGGATGGCGCCCAGCGTCGGGACCCACTTGCCGACGCGGAAGGAGATGATCGCGCTGGAGATGCTCGCCCAGACGAACAGGAACTTGAACAGGTAGTCCCAGAAGCTCCCACCACCGATGTTGGAGATCCCCGAGGACCAGGCCGCCGTGCCGATAAACGCGAGCGAGCCGCCGACCCACAGCGGGTTGGTCACCCAATAGAAGATCGTGTTGAGCCCCGCCCAGAACCGCCCCATGGTCAGCTTGACCCACTCATATGGCCCGCCCTCGGCGGTAAATGCCGACCCCACCTCGGCCATCACAAGTCCGTACGGGATCAGGAAGAAGATGACGAGGACGACCGTCCACGTCAGCGCCTCAAACCCGTTGGAGGCCGCCTGTCCGATCAGATCCAGCCCGACGATGACCGCGACGGTGAAGAACACCATGTCGAAGCGCCGCAGCGTCTTGACCAGATGCTTCTTTTGCTCGACTGCGAAAACAGTCTCCTCGGGCATGCTCAGCGGTGCGACAGTGGTCACGGAACCATCCTTATGGTCGAGCCCCGATGCGAAGGCGCACCAGCGGCGCTCTGGCGGCGCCAGCCTACTGCCTGGGCGATAGGACGCGACGCTCCAAATGTCTAAAGGTGCTTATGCCGCGCGTCGCCGTGATCGCCGATTTGGGCGGGGCTACAAGCGCGAGACGAGCTCGGCCACGATTTCCGCAGCGGGCTGTGGCCGTCTTGCGAGCGCAACGCTCTGCCCGGCCCACAACGACAGCGCCTCTATCTGACCCGTCGTTCCAACCATCGGCGGAGCGGGGGAATATCGAAGGATCGGGTCGCCCGAAGCGAAGTGCGCTATCACCTCGCCCTCTCCCGGTCGACTACCCGGTGCCGGCCGGCCCGCGGCCTCCCACATCTCAGCCGTTGAGTTGTGGAGGGCGCGGTGAGGAGCGTCCGGCCATCCCACCTCATAGAGGTTGGGGTACCACTCGGCATCGGTCTCGGTCGCGGCTATCAGGAGACGCCGGTATTCGTCGTGGATCGGCATTTCGTCGGCAACGAGGAACCGAGTGCCCAGCCAGGCGGCCTGTGCCCCGAGGGCGAGCACGGCGGCTACTCCTCGAGCGTCGCCAATCCCACCGGCCGCGATCACCGGTACGGGTGCCACCGCGTCGACTACGGCTGGGACCAACGGGAGCGTCGCCACGCCACCCCAGACGTGGCCGCCGGCCTCCCAGCCCTGCGCGACGATGACGTCCACTCCACATCCGACCGCGCGCCGGGCTTCCTCGGCGCTGCCGACCGTATGCATGACCAGCCCTCCGGCGTCGTGCACCAAGTCGACATAGCTGTGGGGATCGCCGAAGATGAACGACACGATCCGCAGGCCAGCAGAGAGGGCCTGATCGACTCGACGGTGCTGATCCGACGTTAGAGCGAAGTTGCCGCCAAACGGCCGATCGGTCAACGCTGCCGTCTCACGGACCAGATCTCCGGCGTCGTCGACCCACCACAGCCCCATGGTGCCGAGGGCGCCGGCATTTGAGACCGCGGCGGGCAGCCGGGGATCTGCAGCCATCGGCGCCGAGACAATCGGGTGGTCAATCCCAAGCAACTCGCACACCGGCGTGTGGGTACTCATTGGGATGGCCCCCTTTCTGGCGCCCGCGGCGCCGGTTGAATAGGCTCATTGTGGACCCGAAAGGCTTCGATGGCGCCCGGGTTACCACTGGTTCACACCCGTGCCGCGGACCGGGCCCGGACCCGTGGACGACCGGGCGCGAGTGGGCGGACGACGGCCATCGTTCTCGCCACTCCTCAACCATAGACAGGAGCAGATCATGCGCAGCGACATCGCCCCCGGCGCCGTCTTCCCCGACTACGAGTTGCCCGATCACGAGAACGTTCCTCGAAAGCTCAGCGAGATCCAGGGCGACGACCCCCTGATCCTCACGCTCGCGCGCGGGAACTACTGCCCCAAGGAGCACCAGCAGCACCTCGAGCTCGCCGCCAACTACCCCAAGATCGCAGTGGCCTACACGAAGGTCGCCACCATCTCGACCGACACCCATCACTCGAGCCAGGAGTTCCGCGCGTCGACCGGCGCCCAGTGGCCCTTCCTCTCCGACCCGGAGCGGACCGTCCAGAAGGATCTCGAGATCCAGGAGTACACCGACCCCGAGCACGACCCGATGATCCCCCACACCCTCGTCCTCAAGCCCGGGCTGGTCGTCCACAGCATCTACAACGGCTACTGGTTCTGGGGACGTCCCTCCTTCGTGGATCTCTGGCAAGACCTACGGACCGTGACCCGCGAGACCCGCCCCGACTGGGATCTAAGCAAGCCCGGGCTGCGCGAAGCGTGGGATTCGGGCGACTTCTCGCCATTTCACGGATGGGACAGGCGCTCCCCTCAATCGGCGCCGACGTCTTACCACGCCTAACGCCGCGATGGCATGCAATCGTGGTAGGAATGCGCGGATGTCGGAGCTGCGGTCGGACGTGAACCCTCCGGTGACCGGTTTCGCCGGCCTACAGGACGCGGCGTGATCCAGCAGGAGGGGTTCGTGGTTGAGCCGTGGGCGGTCCGCGAGACCGGGCTTGACTTCCAGCGCTTGGCGCAGACCGAGTCGGTGTTCGCGCTCGCCAATGGGCACGTCGGGCTGCGTGCAAACCTCGACGAGGGCGAGCCGTTCGGACTCCCGGGGACCTATCTCGCCGGGTTCTACGAGTCACGGCCGCTGCCGTACGCGGAAGCCGGGTATGGCGATCCCGAGGGTGGGCAGACCGTGGTCAACGTGACCAATGGCAAGATCATTCGCCTCCTTGTCGAGGACGAGCCGTTCGACGTCCGGTACGGCGAGCTGCGCAGGCACGAGCGGTCGCTCGACCTGCGCGCCGGTGTGCTCCGCCGGGTGGCCGAGTGGGTCTCGCCGACGGGGCGTCGCGTCCGCGTTTCCTCGACGCGAATGGTCTCGTTCACGCAGCGCGCGATCGCGGCGATCTCGTACGAGGTGGAGCCGCTCGACGACGCGGTGCAGGTGGTCGTCCAGTCCGAGCTCGTCACCAACGAGACGTTGCCGGTGACCGAGCGGGACCCGCGCGCGGCGGCGGCCCTCAGCTCGCCGCTGGTCTCCGACATGTTCGAGGGACATGACCTTGAGGCGATTCTTCTCCACACCACGAAGTCCAGCGGCATTACCGTCGCCACGGCGATGGATCACCGGATCGATGGACCGTCGGATACCGAGACCGCGATGACGACCCATCCCGATCTCGCTCGACTTACGATCACCGCGACACCTGCGCCCGGCGCGCCGCTGCGCGTGACGAAGTTCGTCGGCTACGGCTGGTCGAGCGTCCGGACCGTTCCGGCGTTACGCGACCAGGTCACCGCGGCGCTCGCGGGCGCCGTGTCCACCGGTTGGGACGGGCTGCTCGATGCGCAGCGCGGTTATCTCGATGATTTCTGGGCCGCTGCCGACATCGAGATCGACGGCGACGCGGAACTTCAGCAGGCGATCCGCTTCGCCCTGTTTCACACGCTCCAGGCGGGAGCGCGTGGTGAGCGGGGTCCGATCGCCGCCAAGGGACTGACAGGTCCCGGCTACGACGGTCATACGTTCTGGGACACCGAGGCGTTCGTGCTGCCGCTGCTCACGTACACACGGCCCCGCGCTGTCGCGGATGCCTTGCGATGGCGCCACCGGACGCTCGGACCTGGCCTGCGAGCGCGCGCGGTCGCTGGGGCTTCGCGGCGCGGCGTTTCCGTGGCGGACGATCGCCGGCCAGGAATGCTCGGGCTACTGGCCGGCGGGCACGGCGGCGTTCCACATCAACGCGGCGATCGCGAACGCCGCGGACCGCTACCAGCTGATCACCCAGGACGAGACGTTCGAGCGTGAGGCGGGCGTCGAGTTGCTCGTCGAGACAGCCCGGTTGTGGCGCTCGCTCGGCCACCATGACGCAGCGGGGCGGTTTCGCATCGACGGCGTCACCGGTCCGGACGAATACAGCGCGGTTGCTGACAACAACGTCTATACGAACCTGATGGCGGCACGGAACCTGCGCGCCGCTGCCGACGCGGTCGAACGACACCCGGACGTGGCAAAGCAGCTGGCCGTGGACGACGAAGAAGCCGCGAGCTGGCGCGACGCCGCCACAACGATCTTCATCCCCTACGACGAGTCGCTCGCGGTCCACCCTCAGGCGGACGGCTTTACCCAGCACGACGTGTGGGACTTCGACTCGACCCCGCCCGAGAAATATCCCCTGCTGCTGAACTACCCATACTTCGACCTCTACCGCAAGCAGGTCGTCAAGCAGGCGGACCTGGTGATGGCGCTGTTCTACGCCGGCGAGGCGTTCACCGCCGAGGAGAAGGCACGGGACTTCGCCTACTACGAACAGTTGACCGTCCGCGACTCATCGCTGTCGGCCTGCATACAAGCGGTCGTTGCCGCCGACGTCGGGCACGTCGAGTTGGCATACGACTATTTCGCCGAAGCCGCGCTGCTCGATCTCGACGACACCGAGCACAACACCCGCGACGGCGTTCACATCGCCTCGCTTGCCGGGGCGTGCATCGCCGCGCTCGCCGGCTTCGGCGGGCTTCGCGATCACGACGGGATGCTCAGCTTCACTCCCCGACTTCCGCAAGCGCTGACCCGGATCGCGTTCAACCTCCGTTGTCGCAAGAACACGCAGCTACGGATCGAAGTCGAGCCGACCCAGGCCACATACTCGCTGCTGATGGGCGAACCGCTCGACATCCACCACCACGGACAGCCCGTGACAGTGACCGCCGACCACTCGGTTCGGTGCCCGATCCCGTCCGCGCCGGCGCTCGAGCGACCCAAGCAACCGCCCGGTCGCGAACCCACGCCCAGACGAGCGACCATCACTACCGGCTCGCCCGCCGCGGCAGCTCAGCCCGTCGCTGCGGCCCCGCGGAAGCAGGCGCGCCGGCGGACCAGTCGCAACCCCGCGCGCCCAGAGACCCCACCCAACCCGGGTCCCTGAGGGCGTGAACGATGCAGTTCCATCTCAACGGTTACAGGCCCGGCGACCCGTTCCTCGAGGAGCCTCATCCGGCCGCTACGGAGCGGCCCGAAGCCGTTCCCGAGGAAGTGGACGTGCTGATCATCGGGTGCGGCCCGGCCGGTCTGGTCCTGGCCGCCCAGATGGCGAACTTTCCGGATATCAGGACCGCAGTCATCGATCGCAGAGACGGTCCGCTCGAGGTAGGCCAGGCCGACGGTGTTGCCTGCCGCACAGTCGAGATGTTCGAGGCGTTCGGTCTGGCTGATCGGCTGGTGCGCGAGGGCTATTGGGTCAACGAGGTGTCCTTCTGGCGGCCGGACCCGGAGGACCGGAGCAAGATCAATCGCGCCGGCCGCGTCCAGGACGTCGAACCAGGGTTGTCGGAGTTCCCGCATGTGATCGTCAACCAAGCGCGGATGCTCGCCTACCTTCGCGATCACATGGCTCGGTCTCCCAGCAGGTTGGTGCCGTTCTACGGCCTCCACGCGAGCGAGGTCGACGTCGACACCAGCGGCTCGTCGGACCATCCGGTGACGGTCACGCTCCAGCACTTGAAGGAGCGGGAGCCGACCGGCGAGACATCGACGATCCGAGCCAATTACGTCGTCGGCTGCGATGGCGCGCGCAGCCGAATCCGGACCGCGATCGGCCGCGAGCTCGCGGGCGATGTGACGAACGAGGCGTGGGGTGTAATGGATGTCTTGGCGGTCACTGACTTTCCGGACGTCCGGGTCAAGTGCGCGATCAACTCAGCCAACCAGGGCAACATCCTGATCATCCCGCGTGAGGGCGGCTATCTCGTCCGGCTGTATATCGAGCTCGATGAAGTCGGCGACAAGGAGATACTCGCCAGCCGGAGCGTTACCCCGGAGTACCTGGCCGAGGTCGCGAATCGGGTCCTGCATCCGTACCGGATTGAGGTCAAGGACGTCGGGTGGTGGTCCATGTACGAGATCGGGCAGCGTCTGTGTGACAAGTTCGACGACGTGCCGGCCGGGGAGATAGCGACCCGGCTTCCCAGGGTCTTCATCGCAGGGGATGCCTGCCACACTCACAGCGCCAAGGCCGGGCAGGGCATGAACGTATCCATGGCCGACACTTGGAACCTCGGGTGGAAGCTCGCTTCAGTTCTCAGGGGGATGTCGAGGCCGGAGCTCCTGCACACGTATTCAGAGGAACGTCAGGCCGTCGCGAAGGAGCTGATCGATTTCGACCGGGAATTCTCGAGGCTATTCAGCGCCCGCTCGAGGGAGGCCGGCAACGGAGACGAACGGGGTGCCGATTCGGAGAAGTTCCAGGAGTACTTCATCGCGCAAGGCCGGTTCACCGCGGGGGTGGCAACGAGGTATGTCCCATCGATGATCACCGGCGAAGCGTCGTTTCAGGATCTCGCCGAGGGCTTCCCGGTCGGGATGCGTCTGCATTCCGCGCCCGTCATACGGTTGGCGGATGCCAAACCGCTGCAGCTCGGGCACGTGGCCCGGGCCGACGGCGCCTGGCGCATCTACATCTTCGCCGACCGGAGCGACCCGGCAGGCGCGAACTCCGACGCCCGGGAGCTGTGCGGTTTCCTCGGTTCGGACGCGTCTCCAGTCCGGCGCTTCACGCCAGCGGGTGTCGAACCGGATTCCGTCATCGATGTCCGCGCGATCTTCCAGCAGAGCCATCATGACCTGGCCGTCGACAAGATGCCGCCCTTCCTGCTGCCGAGGAAGGGTAAGTTCGGCCTCATCGACTACGAGAAGATCTTCTGTCCGGACCCGAATACTGACGACATCTTCGAGCTGCGTGGCGTGAACCGCGAGACCGGGTGCATGGTCGTCGTCCGGCCTGACCAGTACGTCTCACACATCCTCCCCTTGCACGGACACGAAGCATTGGCGAACTTCTTCGCGAGGATCCTGATCGACGCCACCTAGTGTCGCGAACGCGGACCGGTCGAATCGGTGCGTGCTGAATAGACTTCCGTCGCCGTGAGGTCGGCGCGGACGGGTGAGGTCGGAGCGGGAACGCCTAATCGTCGTCGCCCGCGCAGCCGGGGCGTCCCCGCCGCTCGCAGTCAGCCCCACCACGGCTGTGCCGGACCGGATCGTGATCTTCCGCGACACGCTCGTGCACGACTACGGCCACGATCCGACGCGCCTGCGGATGGAAGTGACCCGCAGAAAAGCGGCTGCAGGTTCCCGAGGCCCTGATCCCTCACCCGGTTGGGATGATGACCCTCGACGGCCCTCGACCGGACACTGATCTCGATGATCGAACGCTTGGCGGATATGCCCCCGGGCACTATTGGATTCCGCGTATCCGGCGAGATCGAGCGTGAGGATTACGACCAGGTGTTGGTGCCCGAACTCCGGCGCGCGCTTGAGGCCGGGGGTGGACTGCGGACGCTCTATGTGATCGACGATCTCGACGAGATCGAGCCCAGGGCGCTATGGGCGGACGCAAAGCTCGGGTTCAATCTGAGCGTCCGCCACCACGACGCGTGGATACGATCCGCGATCGTCACCGATATCGAGTGGATGGCTCGCGCGACGAACCTCTTCGCGTGGATGATTCCCGGTGAGGCGCGCGTGTTCCCGCTCGCTGAGATCGAACCGGCAAAGGCCTGGGTTGCCGGCGGCTGAGCTGTCGCGTAGCGCTGATCGGGACGCGGTGCGGCCGTCATCCGATTCGGACGATGCGCCAGCGGACGGCAGGTCCGATCGTCTTTCGGCCTGGCGACGCGTCGGGCAGCGCTAACGACCGACACGCTGGGACAGCACACGTGCCGCGGCCCGGCGGGCCGAATCGGTTCCCGCGGCTCTTAGGAGGATGACGGATGCCTCGGTTCATCACCCGGCTAGCTCCCTTTCACGGCACCCAGTCTCTGCGGGTCACAGTTACCTGGCGGAAGGCGAGGGTTCGTAGGATCAGTTTCGACTACGCGAGGCCACACGTACTCCGCCGCTTGCTCGAAAGCCTCAGACGGTGAGTAGCGTGTAATCCGCGCTCTGCTTGGATCAGGCAATGACCCATTTCATGCAACGGGCAGATCGTTGGCAGCGCGACCACAAACCTGCCGCCATGATTGTGGTGCCTGGCCACGTGCGGGAGTGCGACGAGATCACGCCCGAGCGGTGGGCGCCTGATCGTTCATCGAATCCTCGATCGCCGAGCTCATCGGTGAGCTCCAGCGCGGTCGCGATGAACGCTAGCCGGATGTTGACTGGCGGTCTGTTGAACTGGCGCAAGAATCGGGCAGCTCCTCGTGAGTCGGCCGGAAACGTAGTTAGGTAGCACTGCGGCTCGCGCGAACAACACGAGCGCGATATCGAAAGCTCTGGATTGCAGCGTGAGGGGTTCGCATGTATCAGCGCACGTCAATTGTGCTCTGGTACGTGACGGCGCCGGACACCCGCCGCCATCGATCACGCGAAAGGACAGCTTGAGGTGGACTGTTCAGATCGCCATCGTGCTCGCGTCAGCGGGCGAGGGTCACGGAGAAGCCGAGAGCGGCGCTGGCAGCCCGTTCGCGGTGGCTGCCGGCGATTGCGCCCCGGGCTCCTCAGAACCTGGCCTGACCGGCTCACGTCAAAGTCTGATCGGTCGTCAGGCCGGCTCGTGGATCCGTGCGAACGCGAACATCGACACGGGGGGAAGCGCATGCTCAGAACGCTGCGCGGGTTGTTGATCGGGCTCGCGACGGTCGGAATCCTCGCAGCCGGGCTCGGCGAGGTAGGAAACGCCCTCCAGCAGGGAACGCCTCCGCTTGGATCGTTGCTGTTGACCACGGCGGACCTTCCGGCCGGGTTCATCAAGAACGATGCTCAGTCGGGACCTGTGGACCCCGCCACCGCGGCCGCCCTGGGCGACGATCCGGCGAAGGCGAACGACCTCGGCGGGCCGGGGTGGGTCAGGTCGTGGGCGACACGCGACGGGAGCTTCAAGCTCCGAGTCCTGGTGCTGGACATGTACAACACGACAAATGCCGCCGAGGCGATGCAGGGCGCGTGGAACAGCTACCGCAGCAAAGGCTTCTACCCATTCAGAGCACCCACCGTGCCGGGCGGCGTGGGGGCCGCGTGGGTCTCGCGCGACGGCGCTGAGAAGGCGCTCGTGGTCGGATTCGCCCGGGGCACACTGCTGTTCACCGTGGTCCTGGTAGCGCCCGGCAGCTTCGGCGACGCTGAAACCGGCGATCTCGGCGCCACGCTCGCGGCGCGCGAGCTGCGCCTGGAATCCGCGCGCTACGCAGGCACTCAGCCGGCGATCGTGGACGAGGCCGACGTGCTGGCCGCGCCCGCTGGTGCAGCTATCGGGTATCTGCTGTTGCTGTCGTGCTGGGCGTACTTCCGGGACCCGCTCGCGCGGCGCCGGCGGACCCGTAGGCGGCACCGCCGTTTCACGCCGCTGGACGATGTCGATGCGACGCCCGCCTCGGTCGCCACCCTCGACGTGACCGCCAAGGCCCGCGCGCTCAAACGGTCCGCGGTGATCCTGCTCGGAATCTCGTTGATGGCGGTCGGCGTGACCCTGAGCGGATTCCTTCCGCACGAGCTGAACACCCGCATCATCCTGTGGGCCAGCGGACCGGCGCTCGGCCTGGCCGCGGTCGCGTACCGCTCGCGGCGCGGCCGGCGCCGCGGCGCGCTGTGGATGATCACCGGCCGCCGCCGGCTCAGGGCCACGGCCCTGTTCCTCGCCGGGGTCGCGGCTGCCGTGTTCGCCTGCGCGTGCCTGCTCTCAGGCACGCTCGCCTCCGGCGGCGCTCCGGACTCGCAGGACTTCCTGGGCGCGGCCGGCTGCTTCGCGGCGGTCGCGGGCGTCGCGCACCGCCGTGCCCGCCGGCTGTCGGCCATCTCCGCCCGCGCGGCGATCGAGCGCGACGAGAGACCACTCGTGCTGTACCTGCGGTCGTTCGGGGACGACAGGCTGCGCCTGCGGTCGGCGACGCTCGGACGCGCCTCGCTGATCGATCGATTCAGCCCCAACCGGTTCGACTCGTTCGAGGAGGTCATCGTCCGCCATCTGTCGACGATCGGCCCCGTCGTCGCCGTCAACCGGCCCGGAGGGGGACTGGCACCGCTCGGCGCCGCCCGCGAGACGATTTCCGACGCGGATTGGCGGTCGGTGGTTGATCACTGGATCGAACGGGCGGCGCTGGTTGTGATCGGCGCACCGCCCGGCGCTCCCAGCCCCGGACTGGCGTGGGAGCTAGCGCAGGTAAGCACGGAGGACCGCTGGCCGCGGACGGTCGTGGTGGTCCCACCGGTTGCGCCGGAGGAGCTGCGGACGCGGTGGGAGCGATTCGCAACCGAATCCGCCGACTGGCCCACCGCCACGGAGCTCCGAAGCGACCCGAGCCAAGTCCTCGCGATGATCCGCCGCGGCGGAAGATGGGTCGCGATCACCGGCTCGAAGCGGACGGAATGGACTTATGCGGCGGCCCTACAGGCGGCTTCGACGGCACCCGCGGAGCCCTCGGCCACGCTGGAGCCGCTCGCCGCCGAGCCAAATCCCGCATGACCCGTGCGGCACCCCCGATCTGAGCGGCACCGGCGGAAGGACGGCTCAGGCGTGTCGACGTTGAAGTGGCCGACGACCTCGGCGCGGACGCCGTCGGCTGCAAGGACCGATGACGCTGCGCTCGCGCAGTTCAGACGCGGTACCGGATCCTGATCGGTGGTGGCGAGACTCCTGTCTGCCCCTGACAACTGGGAAGCCGTTGCTACGAGGACGCTCGTCGCCATGCCTCGAGCGGCTCGCGATACCGCTGCAATGGCGCGGATCAGGCGCGGATCAACGCCCCGAGACGTTCGGGGTCGTACAGGCTGTCAGACTTAATCGCCCGGCCGTCCAGCACCGCGAAGGGCGTGCCGTTGGGGTCTTGCGCTTCGAAGACCTCGTCGATGTCTCGGACCCAGCTCTCATAACGGCCCTCCTCGACGCCGGCGACATAGTCGGCGCTGGTGAGCCCGACGCGGCTACCGAGGTCCAAAAGATCCTCAGTCGTGAAGCCGCCGCTGTGTTCCGGCGGCTGGTTGGCGAAGAGCTCGCGACGTAGCTCGTCGAATCTGCCAGCGCCGGCGGCGACCGCCAGAGCGTTCGCCGCCCGTACCGATTCGTCTCCGAGGAACGACCGGATTCGATACTCCACCGCGACCGCACCGGCCGCGACCTCGCGACGCAGCAGGTCTCCACACCGTTCCTCAAACTCTCGGCAGTAGGGACACTGCGGATCCTCAAAGACCACCAAGCGGCGCCGGGCGCCCTCGCTGCCTACGACAACACCCCCTTCAGGAGTGTGGCCTGGCGGCGCTCCAGATGCTTCCATGACGCCATTCTGCCGTTTCCGCGCTCGGGCCGCCGATCGTCCGCGGGAGGCGCCTCTTCCGCGGAAATGGGTCTCGATACATCACGGGCACGTAGTCCAGCTCTGGGAGAATCCGCAGATGCAGAGTCCCCGCGAGTGGGCTGCACCGGCCGGGTATGTGGTGTCCACGGATCCGGTTCGCCTTGACGTCGATCGCATCCACCGTTTTCTCTCGACCGCCTACTGGTCGAGAGGCATCCCGCGTGACGTAGTTCAGCGCTCGATCGCCAACTCACTGCCGTTTGGGCTGTATGCCCCGTCCGGTCAGCAGGCCGGGTTTGCGCGGGTGGTGACCGATCGCGCGACCTACGCCTACCTCGGCGACGTCTACGTCGAGAGAGCCCACCGGGGTCGGGGGCTCGGCAAGTTTCTTGTCTCGTGTGTGGTTGACCATCCTGAGCTCCAGGGACTCCGCCGCTGGGCACTCGCGACCGCCGATGCCCACGGCCTCTATGCCCGGCACGGATTCAGACCGCCGGCGAACCCTGAGATTCATTTGTTCATCGAGCGGGCACCGGCCGATCTCTGGCCACCGCAGGCAGCACGATAAGGAACCCCGTCTGCGGCAAGCGACGCAGGACCGACGGATCGACCTACCGCCCGGACGAAGCGCGGGGCGCCGCGTTGGCGCTCGGTGGGCGGAGGCTGGGCGCGGAGGCGAGGCTCGGCATGATTGGCGGCGGTTTTGAGAGGATCAGTCCGTGAGCCGACGCCGGCATCAGTTTCCCGCGCCAGAACGCCCGTACCGTCGGGTTCTCCCTGGGCGTGCCTTACGCGTTCGCGATCGCTCCGGACGGCAACCGAGTCGCCTTCCTCCGGGCGCGTTCGGGCACCGACCGCAGCACCGGCCTGTGGGTGCGTGAGACCGCGACTGGCGCGGAGCGGCTGATTGCCGACCCGGAGGAGTTGCTGTCCGGCGGCGAGGAGAGCCTCCCGCCAGAAGAGCAGGCGCGGCGGGAGCGCACCCGGCAGGCCGCGGCGGGCGTGGTGTCGTTCGCGGCCGACGAGGCGGTGCGGATCGCGGCGTTCGCGCTGTCGGGGCGGTTGTTCGTGGCCGATCTGGCAGACCTGGACGGCGCCCTGGTGCGAGAGCTGGTGGTGCCAGGCCCGGTGCTTGACCCGCGTCCGGATCCGACGGGCGCCAGCATCGGGTACGTGGCGGACGGGGGGCTTCGGGTGGTTGGCGCGGATGGCGCCGGTGACCGGGCGCTGGCCGTGCCAGAGGGCGAGAACGTGACCTACGGCCTGGCCGAGTTCCTGGCGGCTGAGGAGATGTATCGGACGCGCGGGTTCTGGTGGTCACCGGATGGACGGCGGCTGCTGGTGGCCCGAGTGGACACGACGCCCGTGGCCCGCTGGCACCTGTCGGATCCGGCCCACCCGGACCGCCCGCCGGTAGAGGTCGCCTACCCGCGGGCGGGGACCGCGAACGCGGACGTCAGAGTGGTGCTCGCCGGGCTGGACGGAAATCTGACGCCGGTGGGTTGGGACTCCTCTGACGCGCCTTACCTGACCTCGGCGCACTGGTCGCGCGGTGGCCCCGCCCTGCTGCAGGTGGCCTCGCGCGATCAGCGGACGATGCGGGTGTTGGCCGTGGCCGACGACGGCACAGTGGAGCGGATCTGCGAGGACACTGACCCAGACTGGGTCGACGTGGTCGTCGGCACTCCGGCCTGGACGCCAGGCGGCGAGCTGGTCCGGGTGGTGGCGAGAGACGGCGCGTACCGGCTGATGATCGGCGAGGACCCGGTCACGCCGGTGAGCCTGAACGTCGCCGGCGTCCTCGACGTCGGTGACGACGTGCTGTTCACCGCCACCGGGCAGGACGCGGCGGAGGCGCACGTCTACACCAGCGGTCCGAACGGCACCGTCCGCGTGACCCGCGAGCCCGGCGTGCACCACGCGGCCCGGCGCGGGGACCTCGTGGTCAGCTCGTCCCGGTCGCTTGGCTGGTTCGGCTCTCGGGTGCAGGTCTGGCGGGGCGACGAGCAGGCCGGGGAGATCGCGTCGCTTGCAGAGACACCGGTGCTCACCCCGGAGGTCACGTTCCTAACCGCCGGCGAGCATGGGCTGCGGTGCGCGTTGCTGCTGCCGCGCGGGCACCAGCGCGGCTCGGCCCGGCTGCCGGTGCTATGCGACCCCTACGGCGGCCCGGCCGCCCGGCGTGTGGTCTGTGCGCGCAACGCATACCTGACGCCGCAGTGGTTCGCCGACCAGGGCTTCGCCGTGCTGATCGCCGACGGCCGGGGCACGCCCGGCCGCGGGCCCGAGTGGGACCGGCTAATCCACTACGACGAGGCCACGCCAAACCTGGAGGACCAAGTGGAGGCGCTAAACGCGGCCGCCGCAGCGCACCCCGACCTGGACCTAACCCGGGTCGGCATCCGGGGCTGGTCCCACGGCGGCTACCTGGCCGCGCTGGCCGTCCTGCGGCGCCCCGATGTCTTCCACACGGCGGTGGCCGGCGCTCCAGTCACCGATCAACGGTTGTATGACACTTTCTACACAGAGCGTTACCTAGGACACCCGGACGACCACCCTGATGTTTACGTCCATAACTCGCTAATCGATGATGCACCAAGGCTGGAACGTCCGCTCATGCTCATACACGGGCTGGCCGACGACAACGTGGTCGTAGCGCACACGCTGCGGCTTTCGTCGGCGCTCCTGGCCGCCGGGCGGCCGCACACCGTGCTGCCGCTGTCCGGCGTCACGCACATGGCCCGCCAGGAAGAGATCGCAGAGAATCTCATGCTGCTCCAGGTGGAGTTCCTCAAGCGCACGCTCGGCATGAGCCCCGGCTGAGCGAAGCAAGAGTCGTCACAAGCGCCACGACCGACGGCACGCCCTCTCGCCACTCCTCTGGTTCAGCCGCCGCGGCTTTCGCGGCCGTGCGGCTCCCAGAAGTCGAGCTCGGGCCCGATCGGGATGATGCCGGCCGGATTCAGCTGCGGCAGGTTCAGGTTGTACCCGCGGATGAAGTGGTCGAAGTTGACCGTCGCGGCGACGCGAGGGGTCTGGTAGAGGTCGCGAAGGTACGGCCAGAGGTTGTCGTAGTCGATCAGGCGCCGGCGGTTGCAGCGAAACAGGCCGTGGTAGACAAGGTCGAAGCGCATCAGCGTGGGGAACGCCCGCCAGTCGGCCAGCGTGTGCTGCGAACCGGCGAGGTACCGGCGCCCCGCGAGTAGCGCGTCCATTCGATCGAGCGTCTCGAACACCGGCCCGACGGCATCGTCATAGGCCTCCTGCGATGAGGCGAAGCCCGCGCGGTAGACGCCATTGTTGAGACCGCTGTAGATCCACTCGTTGAGCGCGTCGATCTCCGCACGCAGATGGGCCGGATAGAGGTCCACCTCGGGATGCTCGGCCCACTCGTTGAAGGCGCCGTTGAGCATCACGATGATCTCGGACGACTCGTTGTTGACGATCTGGCCAGTCGCGCGGTCCCAGAGGACAGGAACGCTGTAGCGGTCGTCGTAGCCGGGGTCGGAGCGCTGGTAGGCCTCCGACAGATACTCGAAGCCGTTGATCGGATCGCCCGTCGCGCCGGGCGCTTCGCGGAACGCCCAGCCCTTGACGTCGCGGATCGGATCGACCACGGAGAGCCCGACAACCGCCTCGAGCCCCTTCAGCGCACGCACCGTGACGGTGCGGTTCGCCCACGGGCAGCCGAGCGACACGTAGAGGTGGTAGCGGCCTGGCTCGGCCGGCAACTCGGCGCCGGCGTCGTTTGACACCCAGCGCCGGAAGATGCTGTCGCGGCGGACAAACCGTCCCGAATCGTCGCTGTCGACGCCGCCCGGGACGCCCTTCCAGAAATCGGTCCTGACACTCACCGGCTCACCTCCGTTCGGATGCCCAGGGCAAGCGATCGCGTTTGTGAGCCAGCCAGTCTAATGGTGGGTGCGCTCCCGAGCGGACGGCGAGGCCGCCCGAGAGCGCGCGTGCTGGGTTCTGGTGAGTCCCAGCGCTGGACCGTTGGCGCCCGCCGTTAGGCGATGAAATGCGTGCCGGTCACGGCTTTGAGGATCGCGCTGGCCGGAAGGCCGTTGTCGAACGCGCCGTTTAGAGGCTGCTCCGCCGGCGATGGCGCCTTCGCGGAGGAAGCTGAAGCGGGTATCGCCGGCGACTTCCTCGCCACCTCGCCGGTCGCGCCGTCGACGTCGACCGCTTCGAGTTGATCGCCTAGAGACCGGGTTTCGACGCGTCGCGTTCGCGGTCGTGTGCGCGAGCTGCTCGAGTGCGCTGACGACGGTCGGCGAACGACGCGACGAGCACGCTGGCCTCGAACAGCAGGTACAGCGGCAGTGTCTCCAGCAGCATGGTGATCGCATCGCCCGGGAGGAGAGCCGCGACGAGCCCGCAGGCAAGGACGGCGTAGCGACGGTTGTGTCGGAGCTGTCGGGGGGTGACAAGGCCGGCGCGAGTGACAGCGATGATCGCAACCGGGATCTGAAACAGCAGCCCCATCGCCAGCAGAGTTGTCGCGGCGAATTTGTAGTACTGGCTGGCTTGGACGAGGACGTTGAACTCGCCGCTGTTGAAGTTCTGAAAGAAGTGCAGCGCCGCCGGTAGGACGACCTCGTATCCAAACGCGACACCGGCCGCGAACAGCACAGGGATTGCGAACGTGATCGGCAGCATCCGCCGGCGCTGTGAGGGGTCGAATGCAGGCATGAGGAACCCGTAGGCCTGAAGCAGGACGACCGGTAGCGACAGGATCAGCGCGAAGATCAGCGTGACGGTCACGGTCGTGGTGAACGGCTCGCCGATTCCGAGTGTCACGGGCTTGTCGCCCGTCGGCGGAGCCGATAGCCGCGATATGTCGTGCTGGAGGCTCTGCCGCACCTGGGCGAGTGTCGACGTGATCGCCGGGCTGTGGCCCTGTTTGCTGATCACGCCGGCCACCGTGTCGAGCTGCTTGGCAACGTCGCGAGTGCTCTGCTGAACGGTGTAGGTCGCGCCGAGCGGTCCGTGCCCGGCGCGGACCTGCTGCTGGGTTTGGTGGGCCAGCGGTGCATTGATCAAGCGGAGCAGCTCGTTGTTCTGCCAGAAGCAGATCCCGAATGCGACCCCGACCGCGACCAGCGAGACGATCAATCGGGTGCGTAGCTCGTCGAGGTGACCGACGAGGCTGAGCTGGTCGGTGTGCCCGATCGGCCGCCAGCGAGGCGGCGAGATGGCATTCGGTATCTGCATCTGGAGCGTTCAGGTCCGGGACGCGTTCAGGCCCGGCGGCTAGACGGCCGTGCCGGCGGGCTCGCGCTCGGCAGCCTCGACCGGACGAGCGCTTTGCTCGGTCGCCTGCGCGTACTGGCCCGGAGACGGCACCGGGTGCTCGGTGAGCGCCGACGGCGGCTCGTCGCCGCTGATCGATTCCTTGAAGCCGCGCAGGCCCGCCCCGAGTGAGCGGCCCATCTCGGGGAGCCGCTTAGCTCCGAACACCAGCAGCAGCAGGATCAGGATGAACGCCAGATGGATTGGATTGTCAAGTCCGAGCATGGTGGTCTTTCCGATCACTCGAGTTTTCTCCGACACCCGGTACTTCGCGATCGGACGCGGGGTGGATCACTTTCAGGGAGAAGGCAGTCGCGTGCCGCGCTCGAGCACGAGTAGCGGTACGGATCGATGCCTTTAGCTCTAGACGCGGTTCAGGGCGTTCGCTCGCCGGCGTGCCGAGCAGGCTCGATCACGGGTGCGCGGCGAAGACGTGGGCGACGGCTCCGCCGCTGAAGACGGTGGTGCTGATCGACTCGATGGTGAGCGGCGCGAGGAAGATCCGCTCGCCCGCACCAAGGATGGCCGGGTGGACGACAAGGCGGTACTCGTCGATCAAGCCGGTCTCGACCAGCGATCGGGCGAACCGTGCCCCGCCATGGGCGAGCAGGTACCCGTCTGAGCGCTCCTGCTTGAGCCGCGTGATGGCTTCGGCCAGGTCTCCGGCGGCGATCGTGGTCTCGCCCCAGTCGGCGGACGCGAGCGAGTTCGAGAACACGACCTTGGGGATCTCGTTCATCGGCTTGGCGAACGGCCCGGAGGCGCCGGGCCAGTAGCCGGCCCAACCCGCGTAGGTGGTGGCACCCACGAGGTGCGCGCCGGCGTTGCTCAAGGTCTCGACAGTCCAGCTGGCGCCGTCATCGGAGCGTCCCGCAGCGACCCAGTCGGTGCTCCCGTCAATTGGTGCGACGAAGCCGTCGAGCGAGACGGACATCTTGAGGACCAGTGAGGCCATGCGCTGTTTCCTTCCGGGATGGACGACACGAGCTGATCGGGCCGATGCTCTTAGAGGAACTCCTCTAAGACACGCGCTTTAGGAGCCGAACCGTGGACCGCTCGCCGACCAACGGCACGGCGGCCCTACGTGGGCTCGCCCCACTGCCCGTCGCCGTGGTCGCGCGAGCGCTCATCGACGGTCGCCGGGTCATCTCCTGGCCCGAATCCCGCTTGTCTGAGCATCCGCCTCAGATCGACAAGGGTCTGTTCATCGATGTCCTTGCCGTGCGGCGGCCGCAGCACCTCGGTCTCGGGGCCAAGCGTGACCTTCACCTTGCCGTTGTGCTCTTCGGTCGTCGTGCCCACCGCGTTCAGCAACGAGAGCACTTGTCGCCATTCGACGTTGCCGCTTGACGAGTGGCTGAAGATCTTCGCGAGCGTGTCGCGATGATGATCGTTGAGGTGGACTGGCGTCATGGCTGCTCGGCACGATAGACGAGCGGGGCGAAGCGGAACGCCACGTCTACGCGGATCACCCGCCGGTGAATTGGTGCTTTGTTCACCACGTTGGTCATTCAGCTCGGGCTTCCGGCGTCAATCCATCCGCGGAAGCGCTCGACCTGCTCAGGTGGCCACGCCCCGTCGCACGGCATACTGCCGTCGGCGAGGCGCCGGTAGATCTGATCGGCGTGAGTCCTGACGTCCTCATAAGAGGACAGATCGAACGCCTTGGACATCGACTCGACGTCCTTCGACCGGAATAGCGGCCTGATGTCGCGCTCGAAACTGGGTGCCTCAGCTTGCATGATCATGCCTCCTGCGCGGTCCGCAGATCCGCCTACGTTACAACTGCGCCCGTCTTCATGAGCACCGACTACGCCTTCAGGACCGCAACGGTCTCGGCAAACGCCGCGTCGGTCGCCTCCGGGTCATAGCGTGGTCCGATGTCGCGCCCAAAGGCGTGCTCAGCGTCGAACAGGCGCCAGCGGAACGTCGACGCCTGCCTCCTCCAGACCGCGCTTGATGACCGCACGGCCCTCCTCTGGTGTGTGCGGATCGTTGGTGCCGAAGATCAGCAGCATCTCTCCGCGGATCTCCGACGCGCGCCCGAGCGAGCCCGCGTCGGCGTCCCTGCCCAGCTTCCCATCGTGCAGACCGGTCGGATACCAGAGCGCCGCGACACGCACGCGCGGGTCGAACGCGGCGCGGAAGGCCAAGTGACCGCCGGTGCAGTGCCCCGTCGCCCGGAGGCCGTCGCCGGCCACGCGGTCGTCGGCCTCGAGCCAGTCGAGCGCCGCGCGGATGTCTTCGTCGAAGTCGACGACCGGCGTCGCGTCCGCGTCCGCCTGTCCCCGGCGCTTCCCCTCGTCGTCGAACTCGAGCACGGTGCCGGCGCGCTCGACACGGTGATAGATCTCCGGTGCGGCCACCACGAAGCCATAACCGGCCAGTCGCATGCACCATCGCAGCGTCGAGTCGGTGAGCTGGAAGATGTCCGAGTAGAAGACGACGCCCGGGTAGCGCCCGGGCACCCGCGGGCTGGCCACGAACGTACGCATTGCTCGATCTCCGACCGGGACTTCGACGAACTCCTGCGAGATCACCATCCGGCCAGTGAATCACCACGCCGCGGACCGGGTGCGGCGGGTGCATCCCGCGGCCCCCGGCGGGCCGTCAGCCGAGCACGACGAAGCCGTCGAGCGCGATCGGCGAACCGCTTTGGTTGGTGACCTGAATGGTGTGTGACCCGGCGGTGAGGGGACCGCTGACGTACACGGTGTCGCGCTCGATCGCGGTAGTGGAATGAAGCGTCACGGTGTTGCAGCCGGCAACGCTGACGCCCGGGTCGAGGCAGACCAGGATAGATCCGTAGGCGGGACCGACCGGTGCGATCACGGCGAGCGACTGGCCCGAGAACGTCATCGTCGCAGTCTGGCCGGCGGTGCTGGTGGTGTGGAGCTTTCCGCCGTATGCGGCGCTGTCGCTGGTCTGCGCCCAGCCGGTTGAATAGACGATCGAGCGCATCGCTGTCATCAATCACGTCGAGTCCGAAGGGGTCACCCGGAGGGCTCTCGGCGGCGACGCCGAGTTGGTTCTCGGCCCGCACGCGCAGCTGGTGATACGGGCCACCTGGCGCAATCGGCACGATCGCCGCTGTCGTCCCCTGCATGTCAGTCAGCGTGGGTATTGCGGCGAACGACCCAAGGGTCCCGGGGGTCGTGCCGGCGCGCTGCTCGACCGTGTAGAGCAGATCGGCGGAGGGACTGTAGCTATCGCTTGCAGACCAGCTCTCCTGGACGCCGAGCGTTCCATCGAGCTGTAGCTGTCCGCCGACCGGGATGGTCGGCGCGGCCGGCGCGGCGACGATCGGCGGTGTCGTGTCGACTCGTGAACTGGTACGTGGCCGGCGTCGGGTCGGTCACGCCGTGCGCCCCGGTCGACTGGACCTCGAACTTCCAGGTCCCGTCGCTGAGCTGTACGTAGGTGACCGGGCTCGGACATGTCTTGAATGCCGGTGGCGAGGATCCGACCGGCGCGAGGCGGCAGGCGAACGTCGCACCCGCGCTCGAGCTCTTGAACGCGAACGTCGCGCTCGTCACTCCGATCGTGCTGGCCGGAGTGGAGGTGATCACCGTCTGCGGATACAGGAGCTGGACCTTGAACTTGAACCTGGCCGGCGTTCGCTCGACGGGGCCGGCTGGTGAGATCGACCTTGCCTCGAACGTGTAGCTCCCATTGAGCTGGGCGTTGTAGGTCGTCGGGCTGGAGCACGGCTTGAACGCCGGCGGACTGGCGCCGGCCTGGCGCAGCCGGCACTCCAATGTCGCGCCGGGAATGGAGCTCTTGAACCGGAACGTGGCCGTTGGGATCCGCAACGTCGACGGCGGATGGGCCGTGATCGTCGTCTGCGGGACGACGGGGGCGAACTTCAGGATCGTCGACACGTCGTTGTTGGCCTCGTCGAATGCGTAGACGTCGCCGGTCCGGTCCACCGCCCCCACCACCGGGAAGCCGGTGAAGTGACCGGTGCCGAGCGTCTCCAGCAACTTGCCGCTGCGCGACAGCCGGTCGATCCGGCGCTTGGTTCTGGAGCCGGCGAAGATATCCCCGCTCGGACCGATCGCCAGACCGCCCGGCGGGCTGATGAACTGGTTCTCGTAGCCGCCGGTCGAGCTGTACTCCTGGAACAGAACCTGCGTGCTGTGCGGAGGGCCGACCTGGGCGAACAGGTGACCGTCCGGCGTGACCGCCAGGTCACAACACAGGTCGTTGCCGGCCAGACTGAAGCGGCGCACCTCGTGCAGGCCCGCGACGTCGAACTCGTAGATCCGCGCGGTCGTGTGACCGACGAACGGGTTGCGTTCATCACCCACATAGACGTGCTGGCCGGTCGGGTCGACCGCCACTCCCGTGCCGAGACGCGTCTCGTCTCGATCGAATTCGTAGCCCTTGAGAAAGGCGCCGGTCAACGCCGAGTACTTGGCCAGGAACGGCCGTGAATCGACCAGTCCGCTCAGGCTCTCGGAATAGTTGCCAACCACGAACACGTCCTGTCCACCCGGAGTCACCGCCAGCCCATCGACCTGCATATAGAGCCTGTGGCCGCGCACGCGAAAGGTGGTCGAAAACGAGCGGATCGTCTTTCCGGCCGGCGATAGCTCCAGCACGTCGGGCGCGTCACCGGAGGGGATCGATCCCTGCTGGGTCCGGGTGGCCTTGAACGTGTACACGTTGCCGTGCCGGTCGATGGCTATGCGGGTTCTCCGCGCCGTTTCCCAGGAGCCGCTTGCTGGAAATCTTGAGCGACAGCTTGTACAGGCTCGTAGATCCGCGCCGAGGCGTGTTGCCCGCCGCGAGGTTCGGAGCCGCGACCGCAATCGCCAAGCACACCACCGTCACCGCGGCCATCGCCCGCCCGACCGGTCGATCGCGCAAATGCTTCCCGTCGCCGATGTCCGCCCTCAAACTCGTGCCTGCCCTCCGTTAGCTGCTGATCCCGATGCCGGAGATCCGAGGGCGTCCCGAGACGGCTCTGATCACGAGGTCCCCCATTCCGTCCCGCTCGAGTCGGTGGACCGGGAGCGGCACCGTGATCAGATTGAACTCGCCGCCATGATTGGATCCGTTGAGGTTGACCGTCGCCAGCGTGTGGAGCTTGTTGTGCGGATTGCCGACGAACCTGTCGAAGTCGAACTCGACCACGCCGCAGGTGCCGCAGCGCTCGGCGACGATCGCGGCATGGGTCGGCGTGAAGTAGAACTCGTCGCCGATGTCCTGGACGAACTCGTAGCCCTTGTCGCCGAGGATGATGTAGTAGCCGCGGAACGCCTTCGCGTCCTTGTGAGGCGGAGGGCCGACGTCGCGCGGCGTGAACGAGACCGGGATCGTCGTGCACGACGGTCCTGGTCTTTGACGTGTTGCCGACCTTGTCGTTGGCGTCGACCTTGACGCACACGGTGGCGCCCGGGTAGAGGTGCAGGACCAGCGCGGTTCGCTTGGTGTGCGAATACTGCGTATGGATGTCGAGCTCCTCGCCGTGGAAGCCCATCCCGGTCGAGTCCTGCGGGAACTCGTCGATCGTGACGTCGTAGGACTTCGCGGTCGCGTCGCTCGACCATTGGGCGCGGAGCCGGGTGGCGAGAGTGAACGTCGGCGTGCTCAGAATGTTCGCCGCGGGGTTCGTGAACGTCACGCCCAGCCCCGGATTCCGCTGGGCCACCGGCACCGGCGCGACCCGGCCGGCGCTCGCCACCGGGTCCGGGAAGATCGTGACCTTCGGCCGCTTGGGCGGCGTCAGATCGGTCGTCCACCGATACACCGCCGGCGTCGGATCGACGTTCCCGGCCCCGTCGATCGCTCGGACCTTGAACACATGCGCGCCGGATCCCGGCACGTCGACGGCATCCGGCGAGGTGCACGCGGCGAACGGCGCGTTCCCGAACGCGCACTGGAACGTCGAGCCGGCCTCGGTGGAGGTGAACGAGAAGACGACCACGTCCTTACCGACGACGTTCCCGGGATTGGCGATCGCGGTGTCCGGGGGCGTGCTGTCGACGGTCCAGACGATCGGCTGCGCCGTGGGGTCGACGTTCCCCGCCGGATCCACTCGCCTGGATCAGAAGCGACCGGGTGGCGTCGGCCAGGCCCGAGTACACGACCGGTGAGGTGCACTGCTGCGCCGGTGCGCCGTTCAGCGAGCACCGGAACGTCGCCGTCGAGTCCGGGGAGGTGAACGTGAACGTGGCCGTCGTCGAGTTGGTCAACGCCGCCGGGCGCCCGGTGACCTCGGTCGTTGGCGGCGTCAGGTCGACCGTCCAGGTGTAGGGCTGGGGTTGGGAGACACCGGTGGTGGTCTCCTCGACGGAGAACGTGTGCTGACCCTCGGCCAGACTCGAGAGGTCGACCGGGGACGTGCAGGGATTGAAGTTGCCCGAATCCAGCTTGCAGCTGAACGATGGCGTGCCGCCGTTGGTGTCGCGGAACTGGAACGTCGCCGAGGTCTGGTTGGTGTCCATCGCCGGCGCAGCGTCGAACACCACGGCCGCGGACGCCATCGCAGGCCAAGCCACCGACGAAGCGACCGCGATGACCAGCCCGAGCATGACCACCCTGGTAACTGAGGCCGCGCTGGTCAGCGTCACTCTGGCCTCGCCTTCGTCCCGACCCAGGTGGCGGGCGGCGAGTCCAGCTCGAGCGCATGCTCGAGGGCTGCCGCAAGGCCGACCCAGCCGCTGAACGAACGTTCCGCTCCGCGCTCGTCGCGTGCGATCCCCTGGATCGGGTCGCTCGTCGGGTCGACCTCGAGGGTGACCGTCCGCGTGTGGCGTTTGTCAACGGGCACGCGCGGAAGTATCTCCTCCCGGCCGTCATCACGTCGTGAGGGGTCCTCCCTCATCTTTTCGGATCTGGACTACTCGGCGGGCGACGCCGGGGGCCCTGTCGCCGAGCCGCCGACGGCTCGGAGCGCGTCCGTGATCGCGTCGCGTGAGTGGATCCCGAGCTTCTGGTAGATACGGCCGAGGTGGTTCTCGACCGTCTTTGAGGTCACGAACAATGCCTCGGCGACCTGCTGGTTCGTCAGCCCGCTTGCCGCCATCTCGGCGATCCTCAGCTCCGAAGCGGTCAGCGACTCGGCGCCGCTGAACGCAAGCCTGCGGGGCTTTGCTCCTGCCAGTCGCAGCTCTCGCTCGGCCCGCTCGGCGAGCCGTTCAGCGCCGCAATGGCGGGCGAGCTGAACGCCTTCGCGCAGCGGCTCGCGGGCTTCGGCGCGCCGGCCGACTCGTCGGAGCATGCCGCCGAGATCTGTCAGCGCGCGCGCCTGTTCGAGCTTGCTGGGGGACCGGCTGAGGGTCAAGACCGCGTCGCGCAAGAGCTCGATTCCGCGCTCATCACCCGCGAGCAGTCCCGCGGCGCGGAACGCGACCCCGAGCGGTCGCGGCAGCCCGGTGGCGTGGGCGAGGTCCAGCTCCTCGGCGATGAGCTGTGCCGCTTCGTCTGGCGCGGTCACTCGCAGCGCGAGCGCGAGCGTTGAGCGCCACGATGACATGATCGGATTGGTCAAGTGGGTGGCGTCGAGGATCTCGCCGCAGCGGCGCAGATCCGCTATCGCCGCGGGCACCTCGCCCCGCAGCAGCCGCAACCGGGAGCGGACGTCGAGCAACTGCGCGCCTTGAGCCGTGGCCTCGAAGGCGGGAGGAAGCTCCACCTGCTCGACGAGCGCAGCGATGTCGGCGAGCCCGGGTCGCTCGGGCATAACGTCGATCGCGTGTCTGAAGATCGACGGCAGCGCGAACGTCAGCCCGTGCTCGACAGCGAGTCCGAACCCGACTCGGAGGTCGGCCTCGGCGTCGCGCAGCGCGCCGCGCTGCGCGTGCACCCAGCCGCGGAACGACGAGCCCGCTGAAACCCCGAACACCGACCCTCGCCTCGATCCCTCGGTGAGGATCTCGTCCGCCAGTCGCTGCGCCCGGTCGAGCTGATCGACGGCGATAAGCGCGGTCAGTGCCTGTGGGAGCCACGCCTCGGCGCCCTCCTCTCTGAGCAGTCGACCGCCGTCGAGCCCGCGCTCGACGAGCCCGGTGGTCTGATCGATGTCGTCGATGCGCCACGCGGCGAGAACGCCGAGCAGCACCGACAGCGGTCGTGAGGCCGTGCCGCCGCGGCGGGCGAGCCCCTTGAGTCGAGCGAGATCGCGGTCGACGTGCTCAACCAGCCGCGGGTCGACGCCTGCCATCGCTGCCCGCATCGTCTCCAGCCGCGTCACCGCGTCGGAATCGCGGCCGGCGGGCTCGTGTAGCGCCGAATCGACCATTGCGAGCGCGGCGTCCCACTGTCCGGCGAACAGCAGCAGGCCGAACAGCTGGTCGGCGATCAGCGCACGCGCGGCGGGCTCGTCGCTGAGCCGTAATGCCTCCTGCAGGTGCGCGAACGCGAGCGGATCGCGCGTCAGCGCCTCGACCTGCCCGAGCTCGTAGAGCAGCGACGCACGATCCGGCGATCCTCGCGTCTCCGCGAGCGCCCGTTCGAGATACGCGCGGGCGGTTTCGGGGGCACCCCGCGCGAGCGCCGTGCGAGACGCAGCGCGGAGCTGCTCCGCGACCCACGGCTCGCCGGCAGGCTCGCACGCAAGCAGCTGTGCCGCGACCTGCTCGGGGTCGGCGTCCTCAGCGGCGAGCAGGCGCGCGGCCCGCATGTGCGCAAGCGAGCGGGCGGCAGGGGCGAGATCGTCGTACACCGCGGCGCGAACGATCGGATGCACGAACTCCAAAGGCAGCTGCGGTTTGAGGATCTCCACAGCAGCCAGCGTGTCGACAGCCGCGGATGCCGAGCGCTCGTCCAGCCCCGCGAGCGACGCGGCATGGCGCAACTGCGCCCCCGTCCCCAGCACGGCGACGGCCTGCGCCAGCAGACCCGACGAGCCGGGCAACCGCGCGAGCCGCAGCACGATCGCGCGCCGGACCGTACGTGGCCCCAGTTCGCTCACCTGTCCGGCTGCGGCCGCGGTCGGTGAGATCCGGTCACGCTCGAGCGCCCCAAGCAGCTCGCGCGTCAAGAACGGATTTCCCCCCGCGGCGTCGTAGCACGCCAACACGAACCGCTCATCCGGGCTGCCGAGGCTGGCCCGCACCAGCTCGCCAACCGCGCCGACGCTCAACGCGGCTGGCGCCAGCGCGCGCGTCAGCGGCTCAGCGGCGATCTGATCGAGCAGCTGCACCTCCCCATCCGGTTCGCGCATCCGCGCGGCTAGCAAGATCGCGACCGATAGTCCCTCGAGCCGCCGCGCGAGATAGAGCAAGAAACGCAGCGATGGTCGATCGCACCAGTGGGCATCGTCGACGATCAGCAGTACGGGACCACCGCGGGCGAGGTTGGCCGTCAACCAATAGAGGCCGTGAATCACCGGGAAGGCCTGGTCTGAAACCAGCGCCGTCGCCGGCGCCGGACCGGGTGCGACTACCGGCGCCGCGAGACCCGCGGCGCCCGCCAGCAACGTGGCGCGCTCCGGAGCCCCGACGTTTGCGAGCGACGGCTCGAACAGCTGCCGCACGACCGCGTGCGCGAGCTCTCGCTCGAGCTCACCGGCCCGCGCCCCCAGCACCCGTACCCCCGCGTCGCGTGCCCGCCCGCTCGCCGATTCGAGCAGCGCTGTCTTACCGATCCCAGCTGGCCCCTCGACCAGCAGCACCCCGCCCTCCCCCGCTACGCAACCCTCGAGCAATACACCGATGAGCTCGAGCTCCCGATCACGCTCCAGCAACCAGCCCATCCCGGAAACCTACCGTGAACTCGACGCGCTGCCCGACAGGCAGGGGCTCCCGTGCCCGCAGGCACCCGGCAGCGGCGGCGAAGTGCGAAAAGTTGAGGGATGGTCCCTCACGACAACGCGCCGCCGATCGTCGAACCTGAGCGGACCGAGCTGTGGGCAGACGACATCCTGAAAGGTCGCGCCAAGCGCTCGTAGCTGGACATGACTAAACGCAGATTGATCATCGCCGTGTTGACCGTCGTTGTCTGTCTCGGCTTTGGCGTGACCGCTGCGAGTGCCGCGATCACCCGATATGTCGCGACCGCCGCCAATGGCGGCAACGACAGCGGCGGCAGCAACGCGTGCGCGAGCGCGGCGGCACCTTGCCTCACGATCCAGAACGCCGTCGGCCACGCATCAGCCGGGGACACGATCCAGATCGGGCCGGGCATTTTCCCGGAGGCCGTCTCGACTTCGACGCCACTTTCGTTCGTCGGGGCCGGCGCGGGCACGGCGGGGTCGTTCAACCCGGCCACCAACACGGCCATCGATGCGAGCGCTACCGAATCGCCCGGGTTGACGGTGAGCAATGCGCAGGCAAGCGTACGGGGGCTGAGGGTCCGCGGCGGGGTGTTCGACGACGGCAACGGCGGGGAGGTGGAGCCGGCAATCTGGGACCACTCTCCCTCCTCGCCAACGCTGACCGTGTCAGATTGCCTGCTGCTGCAATCGAACCCCGCCAACCCGGACGTCATCGACTACGCGCTCCTGCTGACCGGAGCCAAGGCGGCAGTGCAGGACTCCCTGGTGTTCGGCTACGCAGACGGGATCAGCGTGTCCGGAGCCGGGGGGACGCTCACCGTGGACGGTTCGACGGTCGTCACGCCGGCCCCGCCCGGCTTCCTCGTCTCAGTCTCGATCGTCGCGAGTGTGGACACCGATCGCGATCCGGTTTCGATCACTGACAGCACGCTCATCGGGCGAACGGGGCTCTTCGACACCGATGCGAATGCGAGCATCACCCGGACGTTCATCCGCGCTTCGGCAGCCGGACTGGTGCTCCGCGACGAAGGCGATGCGCCGACCCTGACCGCTCGAGACAGCGTCATCGGACCGGCTGCCGGCACGCTCTACACCGGCGTCGCGGTGCCATCCACGTCGATGAGCGAGGCCGAGGTCCCAGCGGTCTCGTTGATCTTCGACTCGGTGCTCGCTCGCTCGGATTCGACGGCGCCGAACTCCGGGCCGCCGCACGCACTGGACGTCAGCCAGGCGGCCATCGGTACGCACGTGCAGACGCGCAATACGATCCTCCGCGCGATCGACACCAGCGGCGCCGGCGCCAACGACGACATCGTGACCGGCAGCCAGGCAATCAACTGGGATCTCGGTCACACCGACTACACACAGACCGCTGGTGTCGGCGTCCCGCCGCCGGGCTCGGGCACCAACATCGACGCGCTGCCTTTCTACAACAGCTTCGACGGCAGCGACCTGAGTCTGGCGCCGAACTCAGCGTTGTTCGACGCCGGTGACCCTGCGGTTGTGCAGGCCGGCGAGACCGACGTGACGGGCGCGCCGCGCGCAGTCGCCCACGCCTGCGGTGCACCCGCGCTGCCCGACGTCGGCGCGTACGAGGCCAGCTCGCCGAGTTGCCCGCCGCCAACCATTTCGATCGCCGAGCCCGCGAACGGCGCCACCTATATCCAGGGCCAGGCCGTCACGGCGTCCTACGTTTGCGCGGTCCCCGCGCCCGCGATTATCAGCATGTGCACCGGTTCCATAGCGATCGGCGCGCCGATCGACACCATCACGGTCGGATCGCACGCTTTCACGGTAACCGCGACCGCCAACGACGGCATGAGCGCGACTTCGACCATCACCTACACAGTTGTGCCGCCGGTACCGTCGCTCGGCGCGATCCACACATCGCACAAGACCTGGCGCGAAAGCGGGCAGTTAGCGAGCATCGCGTCGGTCAGGCACAAGCGCAAACCGCCCGTGGGCACCACGTTCACGTTCACCCTGAACACCGCGGCGACCATCGAGCTCACGTTCACCCATCGGGTCAAGGGCCACGAGGTCAAGCACAGGTGCGTCGCGCCGACCCGGCGTAACGAGCACGATCGCCGCTGTATGCGAACCGTCACGGCCGGCACCTTGATCCTCATGGGTCACGCCGGCACCGACAAGATCACCTTCGACGGCCGGCTGTCGAAGAAGCACAAGCTCGCTCCGGGCGTCTACACGCTGACGATCACCGCCAGCAATTCGAGCGGACGCTCGAGCCCCCGCACCACCAAGTTCACGATCAGCAATAAGTGACCGCGACGCCACGGCGCCGAGCGACGCTCGCTCTCAGCCGCGCGACGGCCGGTGCGGCCGATTTGCGAGACCCACGCGGATCGACGCCGATCCGGTATCCCTGTAGGGGTGCCGCTCCGGTCCCCCGCCCAACCTACGCCGCTGCGTACGCGCAACTACCGGCTCTACTTCTCGGGCCAGATGATCTCGGTTCCGGGGACCTGGTTACAGACCGTGGCGCAGGCGTGGCTCGTGCTTCAGTTGAGCGCGAGCGGCAGCGCGCTCGGGGTGACCGTGGCGCTCCAGACCGTGCCGGTTCTGGTGCTCGGGGCATGGACCGGTTCGGTCGCCGACACCGTCGACAAGCGCAAGTTGCTGGTGGCGACGCAGGCCACGCAGGGTGTGCTGGCGCTGGTGCTCGGGATCCTGGCTCTCACGGGCGTCGTGCAGCTGTGGATGGTGTGGGTCCTGGCGCTGTGTCTGGGCACGACCCGGGCGTTCGACACGCCGACGCGCCAGGCGTTCGTGTCCGAGCTCGTCCAGGGGCCGTCGTTGCCACGAGCGATCGGGATCAACTCGACGGTGGTCTCGGCCGCACGCATGATCGGCCCCGCGGCCGGCGGAGCGATAATCGCGCTGTTCGGGGTCGGGGTGTGCTTTCTGCTCAACGCCGCGTCGTTCCTCGGCCCGCTGGTCGCGCTGCTGGCGATGGACGTGACGAAGCTGTACCGGCCCGAAGCGCGCGCCGCGCGGACTCCCGGGGCGGTACGGGCCGGCTTGAGCTACGTGAAGCGACGGCCGCGACCTGTTGGTCCCGCTGCTGATGATGGCGATCATCGGGACCCTGGCCTACGAGTTCCAGGTCTCGATCCCGCTGATGGCGCATTCGGCGTTCCATCTGGGCGCGACCGGCTTCGGGCTGCTGTACGCGGCGATGGGAGCCGGCGCGGTCGTGTCCGGTGTGACGCTCGCGGGCAAGGTGCCGGGTCGGGTGCGGACACTCGTGATTTCGGCCGCGGCGTTCGGGCTTGCGCTGGCCGCCTCGGCGGCGGCGCCTGGGCCGGTCGGCGCGGGGTCGGGTTGGCGTTCGCGGGCGCGGCAAGTGTCGTGTACTCGTCGAGCACCAACGGCACGCTGCAGATCCGGGCCGATCCCTCGATGCGCGGGCGCGTGGTCGCGCTGTACATCATGGCCTTCATGGGTTCGACCGCGATCGGCGGTCCACTGGTCGGCGTTGCCGGCCAGGTGTTCGGACCGCGCGCATCACTCGGCGTCGGTGCGGCAGGTTGCCTCGCCGCGGTCGTGCTGGCGCTGGCGTTCGGGCACGGCGTGCGCCGCAAGGCGGGTGCCGACGTCCTCGAGGACCTCGGCGCCCGCCCCGGCCGGTCGCTAGATCCCCGCGCAGGTGCGGGACCGTGCAGCCTGTCAGCGCTCGCGAACGGTCCCCGCGGCCAGCCGCCCGAACTCGAAGGCCGCGGTTCCGGTCGTCACGACCGGGTCCTGCGCAGCGAACTCCCGCAGGGCCTGCTCGTCGTCGGTCTCGACGACGGCGAGCCCGTACGAGTCATCGTCGGTGAGGACAGGTCCGAACACGACCATGTCGCCACGCTCGAGGTACGGCCGCCAGTGGATGGCGTGGTCGTGCATGATCGCCCGCTCGGACTCGGTCAGCGTCTGGGCGAAGTTCGGGCGCGGAGCGATGAGACGCAGGACGAAGGTGGGCATGCGGCGGACTGTACGCCAGGTGAGGTCACTCTCGAGCCCAGGTGAGCGAGCTGCTCGGTGGCCAGAGCCCGCCGGAGCCGTGGTTTCCCCGACAACTCCACGCCACGCGCTTACTCGGTCGGCATTTCCTCAAACGGCCACCGATCTGTGATCGCCAGCGAGTCCGACGCAGCCTCAGCCGCAAGCGTGTCGCGTTGCACGACTCGGAGCAGCATGCCCGCGTGGGCATAGAAGCGCCCCATGTAAGGGACCTGCCGCCGCCGCTTGCCGACCAGCCCGAGATCCCGAAGCCCCTGATAGAGACTCTCGCCGCAGATGTTCTGGACTTTGCCGATCTCCTTCTTACCGGTCACCTGCGTGAGCAGCGTCCCGGTGGTCATGTTCGTGACCCAGTACGACCAGACCTGCTCGGCGCTACGGCGCTCGACGATCGGCTGGAACGGCCGCCCTGAAATAGCGGCTATCGCTTCGGCGTCGATCATCGCGAAGTAGCCGTACGCCACCGTGACCATGACGAGACCGCGGAGCGCGGGCTCGTGCTGCTCGAGGTCGGGTAGAAATCGACCAAGCGGCGGGACTCGGTCGGAAACCCGTCCGACCGGAATGCCGTCCCGGGGCGGATGAAGCTCGGAGGTGACCAGCCGTGTTACGCATGGCGTCATGCTCGCCGCCTCGGTCAGGCGGCCGTCGTCGCGGATGTAGTCGAGCCAAGCCGCGTCGATGCCCTCGGCCACGTCGGATGCCAGCACACGATCACGAACACTTACGCACGCAGAAGCGAACTCGTCCATGCGCCGACACTAACCGCACCGGCACCCGCAGCGCCAGTGCAAGCCGGCGATCACCGCGGGAGCGTGGCGCGACGCGCCATGCCCTCGTTTATGGGGTAGGGTCGAGGGGTGGCAAGTGCGGGCGAGGACACCGCGGAGTTCATCAAGACGTCGGATGGGCGTACGCTGGCGTACGCGCAGATGGGTGACCCCGACGGCGTGCCGGCGTTCGTTCTGCATGGGACTCCCGGGTCACGTCTGAACGGCCGTCATCCCGATCCCTCGCGGGTCGCCGACGCCGGTCTGCGAGTGATCACCTACGACCGTCCCGGTTACGGGCGCTCTGCCCGCCATCCCGGTCGCGCGGTCGTCGACTGCGTTGCCGACATCACTGCGATCGCAGACACGCTGGGGATCGAGCGGTTCGTCGTCACCGGCGGCTCGGGCGGTGGGCCGCACGCGTTGGCCATCGCGGCCCGGATGCCCGAGCGTGTGATCTGCGCGGAGTGCAACGTCGGCGGCGCCCCTTATGACGCTCGGGATCTCGATTGGTTTGCGGGTATGGACCCGGAAAACGTCAAGGAGTTCGGCTGGGCGCTCGAGGGCGAGGAGACGCTCGTCCGCGAGCTCGAGCGAGAAGCCGGCGAGTTGCTGAGCCGGCTGGACGAGGACCCAGCTTCATTGCTCGGCGAGTTCGAGCTCTCTGAAGCCGACCAGACGGTGCTCCAGGATCAGATCGTGCAGGAGCGTATGCGCAAATCGTTCCGCGAGGCGCTCGCATCCGGGGTGTGGGGCTGGGTCGACGACGACCTGGCGTTCGTCAAGCCGTGGGGATTCGAGGTTGAGGAGATCCGCGTCCCGGTGCAGGTGCGTTATGGGGCCGGCGACGTGCTGGTGCCGGCCGGCCACGGAGAATGGCTGGCGCGCCATGTCCCGAACGCGAACCTGATCGTCGACCACGACGCCGGGCACCTGTCCACGCCCGACGAGCATCTCGAGAGGCTGCGGTTGCTGGTCGCCGGCTGAACCCGGAGCGGTCGCCAGACGGGGACTGGTGGATCCCTCCGCCGTGCTCCCGATCGCAGCGGCTGTCCCCTGATGCGGTCGCCATTCGTTCTGGGGATGATCTGTCCATACTCCGCTAGGAGGTTCCAGAATGAAGTACGCGATCTTGATCTACCCCAAGCCGGGCTCGCACGAGGCGCTGTCGCAGGATGAACAGGAGGCGGTAACCGGCGAGTACCTGGCGATCAGGGACGATCCGCGCTGCGTAACCGGGGCCCACCTGCACCCGGTGGAGACGGCGACGACGCTTCGCTTCCAGGATGGTAAAGCGCTGACGACCGACGGGCCCTACGCCGACACAAAGGAGTTCTTCGGGGGCTACTACGTGTTCGACGTTGACGATCTCGATCAGGCGCTCGAGCTCGCGGCCCGGATTCCGGCAGCGCGGATGGGCGGCGCGATCGAGCTTCGCCCGGTCGTGGAGGAGTACAGCTGATCGAGCAGGTGTTCCGCCAGGAGTGGGGCCGAGTACTGGCTTCGCTCCTCAGCTTCCTCGGCGACTTTGACCTCGCCGAGGAGGCCGCCCAGGAGGCGTTCGCCAGCGCCGCAGAGCGGTGGCCGCGCGACGGGATCCCCACGAATCCTCGTGGCTGGCTGATCGTTACCGCTCGCAACCGTGCGATCGACCGGATCCGCCGCGAGCGCACTCTGACCGCCAAGGCCCGCCTGCTCGACGTTCGGCAGGCGGCGGAGGACGAAATGGACGACGACGAGCCCGTGATTGAGGACGAGCGCCTCGAGCTGATCTTCACCTGCTGCCATCCCGCGCTCGCGCTCGAGGCGCAGGTAGCGCTCACGCTGCGCGCGCTCGGCGGGCTGACGACCGAGGAGATCGCGCGCGCCTTCATCGTCTCGGAGGAGACAATGAAGCGGCGGCTCTCGCGTGCGAAGGCGAAGATCAAGGTAACCGGGATTCCGTTCGCGGTCCCGGCTGATCATCTGCTGCCGGACCGGCTGGATGCTGTCTTGACCGTCGTCTACCTGATCTTCAACGAGGGATACAGCGGCCGTGTCGACCTCGCCAGCGAGGCGATCCGGCTGGGCCGGCTGATCGCCGAGCTCATGCCCGATGAGCCCGAGGTCCACGGACTGCTGGCGCTGATGCTGATCCACGACGCCCGGCGGGCGGCGCGGTTCGCCGAGGGAGACCTCGTGCTGTTCGCCGACCAGGACCGCTCGTTGTGGGACGTCGAGCGGCTCGCCGCCGGGCGCCGGGCGCTCGAGCGGGCGATCGCGCTGCGCGGCCGCGGCCCACATGTCCTGCAGGCCGCGATCGCGTCGCTGCAGACCGAGGAGGAGATCGACTGGCCGGAGGTCGCCGAGCTATACCGAAAGCTCGCCGAGATGACGCGTTCGCCGGTGGTCGAACTCAATCGCGCGGTCGCGATCGCGCAATCCGGTTCGGTCGAGCAGGCCCTCGCGCTCGTCGACCGGTTATCGCTGGGCGACTACCAGTACTTTCACTCGACGCGGGGCGAGTTACTGCGCCGCCTGGGGCGCGCCGCCGATGCCCGCGCCTCCTACGACCGCGCGCTCGAACTCGCGGGGTCCGAGCCGGAGCGACGCTTCCTGGCGCAACGGATCGCCGAGCTGTAGCCGACGAGACTGTCCGCTACTGCACCATCGGCAGCTGCGTCAGTCCCCGCGGCTTGCGGGCGCCCTGGCGCGCCTGGCAGTACGCGGCCAGCTCGTCGTAGACGGCGCCGCCGCACACCCGTCGCAGCTCCGCCTCCATGCTCACGTAGACCGGCTGATCGGAGCTGAACGCGTCCTCGTGCTCAGTGCACCACCAGTCGATGATCCCTTCCCCGCCCCAGTCGAGAGTCCGCGATGCGCGGACTGTTGTGGTCTTCGTCGTGTCGTCGATCTCGCAGAACAGCGGGACTTGCCAGCAGATCTGCGGCTTCCAGTCCATCGGATTCTCGCCGCGGCGCAGCGCCGCGACATGAAGCGCGCAGCCAGCGCCGCCGGCATGGTCGGTCCGGTTGTGAAAGATGCACGCCCCGCGGTACAGACGGGTGTGGACGCTGTCGCGCTTGAACCGCGCCTTGCCCCACGGATCGCGGCCGCCGCGCCGCAACGCCACCTCCCGGTTCTGCCAGTCCTCGTCGGTCATCTGCTTGACGCGTCCGCGGATCATCTTGAGGTCATCGCTGCCGGGCGTGTCGCCCTTGCCCTGGTAGATCTCAACTCCCTCCACACAGCAGCCGCGGGAGCTGCTCTCCAGCCTGGTGTCCGGGCATCCACGACCCCAGATGCACTGATAGTTGGACAGCAGAAATGTCAGGTCGAACTCCCAGTTCCACCCGTCGCTGTCCCTGAACGTGACCGTTTCGCGCGTGAGCATCAGGATCTCCCTCGGTCGATGACCCGCAGCCGAGGATCGCGACGATATCGCTCGGCGGGCGTCGAAGGTGACCAAGGCCGGGGCGGGCCGAGTGCTGCGACTGCGTGCGCCCAGCCGGCAACGTGGCGATCGGGGCGAGCCGGCACCCGTTACACGTTCCTAGCCGTCCGCGCACCCCGTGGCTCGGCGACGAGTTCACGGATGAACGCGCCTGCGGCCTCCATCGCGTCGGCGGCTTCGGGCAGGAAGGACCAGAACAGCTGGAAGGCGTGGGCCTGGACCGGGAAGAGCTCGAGGCGGGCGTCGACGCCGTGATCCTGTGCGTGAGCGGCGAGCGCCTTGGCGTCGACGAGTCGGGCATCGCCGGTGGCCGCCTGTATGAGGATCGGTGGCAGGCCGCTGAGGTCCGCGCGCAGCGGATCGACGATTGGATCGTCCGCCGGATGGCCGGACAGATACGCCTCGACGCAGCGGCGAACGTCGTCGTCGGTGGCCAGCGGGGCGTCGGAGCCCGAGGAGGCACATGGCGTGAGGTCGAGCCACGGGCAGAAGATCACCGCAGCCGCAGGCAGCGGCAGCCCGTCGCGCTTGAGCGCGAGGAGCAGCGAAAGCAGGAGGCCGCCGCCCGACGAGTCGCCGGCGACGACGATGTCCTCTGGATCGGGCGTCTGCTCACGCAGCCAGAGATAGGCATGCTGCGCATCCTCGAGTGCGGCCGGGAACGGATGCTCGGGGGCGAGGCGGTAGTCGGGAACGAGAACCCCTGTCCGGGCTGCGGCGGCGAGCGCACCGGCGTGAGGCTGATAGCCGAATGCCGAGCCGATGATGTAGCCGCCGCCGTGAAGATAAAGCACGGTCGCGCGGTGGCCATCGCCGGGAGAGACGACGAGCGACGAGACGCCTCCCGCGGTCACCGGCCGCGTGATCGTGCCGGCGGGAGGCGAGAACTGTGCGTTCATCGACTCGAACGTGGCCCGGGCCTGGACCAGGTCGGGGTCGCTGGCAAGCATGCCTCGCATCGGCTCGAGCGTCCTCGCGATCCGCGCGAGCAACTCGCCGCCCACCGCCAGCGCCGCCGCGACTGCCTCATCGACATCGCGGAGCAGCCGCCGCGAGCGGTCGAGCAAGGCTTCTCCGGCCAACGTCAACTCGACGCTGTGGGTGGTGCGACGCAGGAGCTCGCATCCGACGAGCTGCTCAAGGCCTCGAATCTGCCGGCTGAGCGCCGGCTGCGAGATATAGAGCCGCTCGGCCGCGCGGCCGAAGTTGAGCTCTTCCGCCACGGCCACGAACGCCCGAAGATGGCGCAGCTCGACGCCATCCGGCGCCTGCGGGAAGGGGAGGACGCTGCCTCGCTGATCCACGCTCCAAGTATGGCTCTCTGGCCGATGACGGGTGATGCCGATCGTGCACTACGGTCTTGCACGATCGGCCTTTCCGTTTACGCGCGAGGGGTGCAAGCCTGGCTGCGTGATGGTTGCCGACATGACACTCAGGTTTGGCTCGCTGCGCGTCCCCACCACCGTCCGTTGGCCGAGGGTGGAAACGGTGTGGCTGGCGGTCGTGCTGAGCGACGAGCTGTCGCCGACCGATCCGTGGGTGGAGAGCTGCGTCGTCGTCGGCCTCGCCGGCGAGCACCCCAGTTCGATCGAGCTAGCCGCGCTCGACTGGGTATCCGAGCACGTTGGGGAGTTTGGCGCAGAAGGCGATTGCCTGCTCGTCGCGGGCGGCGCGCGGGCGGCAAGGCTCGCGCTGGCCGCGCGCGACAGCGGCTGGCCTCCGCTACGGCGCCAGCTCCTGGTCCACCCCAGGTTCACCACGGAGCAGCCGATGCCGACGAACGTCGCCGGCGCTCCGCCCGCGACCGTGGTCTGTGGGCGGCGCCAGGACGGCGGCGGCCGGTACGCGGAACTGCTGCGCACCGCCGGCGTCGCGGTTCACGAGGTGCGCGAATGACCGCCACGGTTGAGGGCGTCCTCGCGAGCGGGTGCCATCGCGCCGAGCTGACCGCGCATTGCCGACGCATGCTCGGGTCATCATTCGATGCCGAAGACGCGGTGCAGGAGACTCTGCTCCGAGCGTGGCGAGCCTCCGGGCGATTTCAAGGCCGGGCGGCGCTCCGGACGTGGCTCTACCGAATCGCCACCAACGTCTGCCTCGATGCACTCGGGCACGCCGAGCGCAGACCGGTCCCGGTCGAGGAGCCGCCGCGACCGGTAGATCCTTGCGGCGAGCCTGACCCCTTCGACCGCGCGCTCGCCCGCGACCGTCTGCGGCTCGCGATCGTCGCTGCGACAACGAACCTGCCCCCACGGCAGCGCGCTGTCCTCCTCCTGCGCGACGTGCTGTCGTGGCGCGCGTCGGAGGTGGCTGAGCTGCTGGGCACCACGACCGTGGGCGTCAACAGCGCCCTTCAGCGAGCGCACACCGCGCTCGACTCGCTGAACCTAGAGGGCGAGGCACAAGCGACCGACGCCCCCGGGCGCGAGCTCGTCGGACGCTACCTAGCCGCCTTCGCCGACGATGACGTCGATGCGCTCGTCTCACTGTCACGAGGCACCTGACTCACAAAGCATGCGAGGCAACCCCAAGCCGTCACTGCAAGCTTCCCGAGGGCACCACCACGAGATCGCAGAGAATGGACGATCCGAAGGTAGACTGGGCAGAGCGCAGTGCTCGCCACGCTGGCGCCGACAGTTACGGATGTCTACGCCCCGAATTCAACGGAGGTCAGTATGAGCGACATCGGCGAGGAGATGGTCTTGGCCCACTTCATCGTTTCAGACGATGTCGAACGTTCCCGCCGCTTCTACACCGAAGTACTTGGCGGCACAACGGTCGTCTCCGGCGAGCCGAATGACGAGGTGACGTATGTCGCGCTAGCCAACAGCTGGATCATCATCAACGTTGGAGGCGGTCCGACCGACGACAAGCCGGCCGTCACGCTGGAGACGCCGCCCGACCCAGATCGGGTGAGCAGCTTTCTCAACATCCGGGTTGCCGACATCCAAGCCGTGTACACCGCGTGGAGCGCGCGGGGCGCCCAATTCCTGACGCCTCCGAAGCAGCACGAGACCGAGATCCGCTGCTACATCCGCGATCCGGACGGCTATCTGATCGAGGTCGGTCAGACGACCCTAGCCAGAGGCTGGCGCCCGCCGTCTTGATCACCTTCGGTATGAGAGAACTGGGGGCAGGCGGGCGCTAACCGCAACCGGTCAGTATTTCGAACGCGTTAGACGGCGCCACAAGGTATGGGTGACGTTCGCGGTGCAGCCGGTCGGCAACGGCCTCTACGGTTTCCACGACACGAACACCAAGAAGTGCCAGAAGCAGTCAGCCGACTTCTATAGCTGCGACGGCTTCTCCCGGGTGTTCAAGTGAGTGCCTACGGCAGTACCTCTCGTGGAATGTAGTCGCCTCGGATCACACACAGACCACGGAGGGTCGATGACTCCCGGAGGCGGGCGGCGCACAGTCAGTCGTGTCCGGCGGCCAGCGGATCGCCCAGCTGAGTGACGTTCTCGAGCTCGGCGAGGTCCTCCGGATCGAGTTCGACGCCCGCGGCGGCCATGTTCTCCTCGAGGTGCCGCACGGAGCTGGTTCCGGGAATCACGAGCATCCGCTCGTAGCGGGAGAGCAGCCAGGCGAGCGCGACCTGCGTGACGGTGATCCCTCGCCGCTCCGCGACCCCGGCGATGGCCCGGTCCTGCGCCAGCTGCTTCGGGCCTCCACCGAACGCCGAACCGAGCGGGAAGTAGGGCACGAACGCGATCTCTCGCTCCATGCACAGGTCGAGCACGTCTTCGCCAGCGCGGTTGACGACGCTGTAGGAGTTCTGGACCTCAGCGATGTCGGCCAGGTCGAGCGCGCGGCGGACGTCACCGGCACCGGCTTCGCTGATGCCGATCAGGTCGAGCTTCCCCTCGCCGCGGAGATCCTCAAGGGCCCCAAGCTGCTCGGCAAGAAGGTCGCCGGACGGCTCGGCGTTCATCAGACGCAGGTTGACAAGATCCATCCGCTCCACCCGCAGGGACCGGAGGTTGTCCTCGACGCCGGCGCGCAGCTCGGCGGGGCTCTGGGCGGGCAGCCAGGCGCCCTGGTCATCGCGGCGGCCGCCGACTTTGGTGACGAGCTTCAGATTCGCCGGATACGGATGAAGGGCCTCGCGGATGAGGTCGTTTACGACGTCTGGGCCGTAATACTGAGCGGTATCGATGTGGTCGACGCCGAGTTCGATCGCGCGTCGCAGCACGGCGCGGGCGGCGTCCGGATCGCGCGGCGGGCCAAACACGCCGGGTCCGGCGAGCTGCATCGCGCCGAAGCCAATGCGGTTGACGGGCTTGTCGCCGATGAAGGATGTCTTGTTCATGCGAAGAGGATGCAATGCCGATCGCGGCTGGACAAGGGGTCTGGCGATCCTGGGTGGGAGACCACCAGACTGGTCAGCGCGGACCGGGCCGACGCGCAACGAGCGGCTGACCGAAAGGGCCCGGTACGGCACCCGGTGGCCGGAGCCGCCAGAATGGCGAGATGAGCACCGAGGACGAAGGCGAGCCCATCACCGAGGCGGGTCTTGCGGCTCTCAAAGCGGAGATCGGAGAACTTGAGACTGTCGGGCGCCGGGCTATCGCTGCGCGGATCCTCACGGCCCGCGGCCACGGCGACCTCAAGGAGAACGCCGAGTACCACGCAGCCAAGGAGGATCAGGCCCACTTGGAGACTCGGATCCTCCGTCTGCGGCAACGGTGGCGCAATGCCGTCGTCGTTGACGTTGCCGAGTCCCCCGGGGCGACGCTTAGCTTCGGGCGTTCCGCCGAGGTCCGCGACGAGGACACGGGTGAGGTACACGTTTGGACGATCGTAGGCGCTACGGAGAGCGACCGTGCGCAGGGGAAGATGTCCGTGGAATCCCCGGTCGCCAAGGCCCTCTTGGGCCACGCCGCCGGCGCGACGGTCGAGGTCCGAACCCCACGGGGTACTCGCCGGCTCACAATCGAGCGCATCCTCTAGGCGACCGTCCCGCTATTCGTCCGGAGCGGGCGCCGGCCGAGAATGCGTCTCGGCCGGGCTCGCTGGATCGCCCGTTCAGCCTTTGATCTCGTTGTGAACCCGGGCCACCATCGGCTCGTTCAGCTCGATGCCGGCCCCGTTCAAGATCGGGATAAGGGTGGCCCCGAACGCCTCGAATGCCGCCTGCGATTCCCAGATGTCGAAGACCTGGATCTCGCCGTCGGTCTCAAGCGCAACGTGGGAGATGCGTCCATCCGGCGCTCCCGCGCCCGCTTCTTCCAGTTGGCCGAGCGTTGTGTCGTACTTCTCCTGGGTGAATCCCTTGCCAGTGATATAGAAACCAAGTGCCATTCGATCCCGAATCCTTTCGCGCGGTCTGCGCGGTGGCTTGCCCAGCAATGCGGGCGACTGTACTTCATGGACTGAGGCCGCCAGTCCTCGCGGATCTGCGGCGACCACCCCCGGGCTTGTGCCGCTGGGTTCGGCTAGGCGGCCTTCAGCCTTGCAGTCCGCCCCTCGGCGGGATCTGACACGACGGCCGAGTTGGCCCCGATCACGGCGGCGACCACGAGGTCGAGCCCCTGCGCGGCGGCGCGTGCCTCCGCAATCCGCTTCGCAGTCCCAATGTCGTCCGCCGAGATGTTCTCGTGCCACTGCGCGTGCGTCTTGCGATCGAGCCCGACAATGAGATAAGTCACGACTGCCCCCTTCGTATGGATCGCGCGGACCGTCTGGTCGACAGGTGCCTGAGGCGCTCCCCGAGGCGGCGTGTCGCGATCGGGTTCAGCGTGTCGGCATGGCTTGCCGCTGGCCTTAAGAGGGTCGCGGCGGACCACTGATACCGCCCCCCCGCACGCGACCGGAGGCATTAGGAGGGCGAGCTGACGGTGGTCTGTGATGGGCAGCTATCGACGCTCCATGCCGGCGAGAGCGCCCAAATCGAGCCTGGGGTGTGGCACGACTGGTTCAACACCGCTGAGGTGGACGCCGTGGTGCGTGTAGAGGTCACGCCGCGCAGGAGTTCTCCGACGTCATCGTGTTCCGCAAGCCATCGCCGAGCGTCCAGCGAGTCGTATTCGCCACGCTGGAACCGATCGCACGACGGCGGGGGTACCGCCCGACCTATATGAGCCTCTCGCGCACAACACTGGCGCCCAGGACCGCCTAGGCTGATGCTCGAAGTGAGCGCCCCCCGTCGAATCGTCACTGGCCACGACGCCTCCGGAAAGTCCGTCGTGCTCTCCGACGCCCCGACGCCGAAGACGCTCGACATCGGAACTGCGGCGTTCCACGAGATCTGGATCACCGCGCAGACGCCGGTTCAGATCGCGCCGACCGAGCCGGAGCCGACTGACCGTCCCGTGCGGACGCCGCCGCCTCCCGAGGGGGTGGGCGTTCGGTTTACCGAGATGGCGCCGGGCGCGGAGTCACCTATGCATCGCACGGAAACCGTTGATGTCGGAGTCGTGCTCGAGGGCGAGACATGGCTGCTGCTCGACGACGGGTCCGAGACCAGGGTAGGCACAGGTGACGCGGTCGTCCAACGTGGAACGAACCACGCGTGGGCGAACCGGTCCGATCGGCCCGTCCGGATGCTATTCGTGATGATCGATGGCAGGATCAGCGACGAGTTGCGTACGGCGGCAGCCCCGCTTGAGTTCTTCGACCAGGTCCTCGAGTAGACGCGCGTCGGCCGGCCGTGTCGTCCCGGACGACTCGTTTTCGCGGTTGGTAAGGTCACCCGGTGCCGCCGGCAGGAGAGATCGGCATGCGCCCCGCGACCGCCGCTGATGCTCCGGCCGTCGCGATCATCTGGCATCGCGGTTGGCGCGATGGCCATGAAGGCAGGGTGTCCGACGAGCTCGTGAGCGCTCGCACCGAGGAGTCGTTCCGGTCGCGGGCCTCGCGGCGAGTGGCCGACACGACGGTCGCGACCGTCGGTGGTGCCGTCGCCGGGTTCATCATGGTCGCCGACGACGAGGTCGAACAGGTGTACGTCGCCGAGGCGCATCGCGGGACCGGGGTGGCCGCGGCGCTGCTCGCCAGAGCCGAGGAGATCGTCGCCGGCAATGGCCACGACGCGGCATGGCTCGCGGTGGTCGACGGCAACGCCCGAGCGCGCCGCTTCTACGAGCGCAACGGCTGGATCGACGGTGGAGTCATCGAGTATCAGGCAGCCGCCGACGGCGGCACGATCGTGATCCCCGTGCATCGGTACGACAAGCGCGTCACCGGAGACGCCGCCCCCGGGCCTAGCCGCGGCACGCAAGCGTTGGCGGGTTTTGTCCGGACGGCTGGTCACTATGTCCGACCCGTGCCCGAGCCCTATCTGCTGACCTCACCGGCCTTGCGCGTCTGGCAGACGCGGGCACTTGCGGCCATGGATCGATGGGAGCGAGGCTCGTTCCTGCTCTCGGCGGCGCCCGGAGCGGGCAAGACGCGTCCGGCGCTCGAGCTCGCTCGCGGCCAGCTGGCGTCGGGCGCTGCCGGGTCGGTGCTGGTCGCTTGCCCGACCGGGCCGCTGACTCGGCAGTGGGCGCGGGCGGCGAGCCGGTTAGGTGTGGAGCTAGCGGTCGACGCGTCCTCGCCCCGCCCACCGCGGGGCTTTGATGGTGTGGCGGTGACGTACGCACGGATCGCGAAGGCCCCGGGCCGGTGGGAACGGCCGGGCAGAGAGCGGACGCTGGTGATCGCCGATGAGGCGCACCACCTGGGCGAGGAGCTCGCGTGGGGGGAGGCGTTCGCGAAGGCGTTTGGCGGTTGCGAGCGGTGGTTGTTGTTGTCAGGAACCCCATTTCGGTCCGACGCAACCCCGATCCCCGGCGTTCGCTACGACTCAGACGGGCTCGCGCAGCCGGACATCTCCTACACCTACGCGGACGCGGTGCTCGATGGGATCTGCCGCCCGGTGTGCTTCGTCGCGTACGACGGGACGCTGTCGTGGCGAAGCGGCGACGACGTGATCGAGTCGAGCTTCGAGACTGTCCTGAGCACGCGGGAGGCCAGCCGCCGGTATCGCACGGCGATCTCGACCGAGCTTCCGGACGGGCTACCGCGGATCCTGCGCGAGGCCGACGTCAAGCTCCGGGCGCTGCGCAAGGACGGGCATCCGGACGCCGGCGGGCTGGTCATCGCGGCAGACTCGACCCACGCGCGGCGGATCGCCGCCCTGCTGCGCGAGGCGACCGGGCAGCGGGCGTTGGTGGTGCTGCACACCGAGTCGAGGGCCGCAGAGAAGCTCGCTGCGTTCACGACCGCGCGCGACCCGTGGATCGTTGCCGTGAACATGGTCTCCGAGGGCGTCGATATCCCACGCCTGCGGGTCGGCGTGTACGCGACGGCGGCCAAGACGCCGCTGGTGTTCCGTCAGATCGTCGGCCGCTTCGTGCGCACGATCCCGCACCGGCCGGCGGAGCCGAGCTGGCTGTACATCCCCGCAGACCCGGTCCTGCGCGATCACGCCGCGAACGTCGAGCAGGAGCTTCGCCACGCGCTGCGACCAGTCGAGGATGAGTACACCAGCGAGTTTGACCGGGCCGACCGGCTCCAGTCCGAGCGCAGCGAAGCACCGGTGTTCGAGCCGCTGAGCGCAGATGTGACCCCGCAGATGACGCTGTTCGGAGCGCCCGCCGCGCCGTCAGCCCGGCACAGCCGCGCAACTGCAGCCAACCTCGACGCACACCCGGACCCCGAGCCCCGGCCACACCGGACACCCGCGTTCGAACAGCGCGCGAGGCTGCGAAACGAGCGCCACCGGCTCGTCTCCGAACTCACCCGGCGCGACGGAAGCAGTCACAGCGAGATCAACGCGTGGGTCAACCGCAAGCTCGGAATCACGTCGGTCGAACACGCAACCCTCGACGACCTCGAACGCTCGGTCGAGCTCCTCGTCGGCAAGCTCACGCGCCGCCGCTGATCCGCGTCACGCGAGTAGCCGCCGGACGGCGAGCTCGAGCGCGGCGCTGCGGTCGAGTGTGCCGTGGTCCGCGGCGATGAAGTGGTAGCCGATCGCGAGCGAGAACGCGAGCACAGCGCGACCTTCGACCTCCTCCTCGTCGGCGCAAAACGATCCGAACAGCTGCCGCAGGTAATCCATGCGCCGGTTGTCGACTCGGCGCAGGCGCGCGGCGACCGCGGCGTCGTGCCGGGCCCAGTCGCGGATCGCCAGGTCGATCGGCAGGAGCTTGTCACTGAACGTGAGCGCACCCGCCCGCCGCACCTTCGCGCGGGCGTCGCCGCCCCGACGCTCCACCTGCTCCTGGACCTCGTCGGTCGCGGCTTGCTCCCAGGTGTCGAGCATCGCGTCGAGCAGGGCGCCGCGGTCCTTGAACTGACCGTAGAACCCGCCACGCGTGACGCCGAGGGACTTGGCCAGCGTGTCGACGCGTACGGCGTCAGGGCCACCGCCCGCGGCCAACGCGCGCAGTCCGCCCTCAATCCAGGCAGCTCGTGGAGTCCTGGTCGGAGGCGCCATCGCCTTTACGGCACCGGCAGTGGGGTTGACATCGCCATCGATAATGCCTAGCCTCCATACATACAGTCCTGTATATATGGAGTGAATGTGATGACCGCAACGCGAAAGCCCCGCCCTGCGACGCGCACCGTGAGCCAGATCTTGCTGCCGCAAGACGCGCGGGCGCTCAGCACCCTGGCCAGGATCGACTACGAGGACGGCTTCGCCGTCGCCGCCGACGCCGACGCCGAGCGGAGCTCGGAGCAGTGGATCCGCGCGGTGCTACAAGACGCTCCACCGCGCGTCCGCCGGCGTCTGTGGCTGGGGTGGACCGCGCTTGGCCTGAAGCTCGGACCGCCCTGGTCCTCAAACCGCGTGCTCGGCTGGAAGGTAAAGCGCAGCGGCCCGGCCTATGTTCTGCTCGCGGCGGACTCGTGGCTCGGACTTCGTGGCGAGCTGCTGTTCCGAAGCGAGCCGCAGGGCCTGCTGTTCGCGACGTTCGTCCAGCAGACCAATCCAGCCGCCCGCGCTCTGTGGGCCGCGATCACACCCCGCCACCAGCAAGTGGTCCGCTCACTCCTGACCCACGCCGCCAGCCGCACGCAAGGCACTGCCGCGCGCTGAACTGCGGGCTACTTGGATGCCGGAACCTACGCGAGGAACTTGAGATTTGTCGGCTCGCCCTGCTCGAGCCGGCGCACGTGGTCGTGGTAATTGGTGAGCGTGTCGAGGCTGCGGCCGGCGCGTAGCCCGTCCAGCACGCGCTGCTCGGCCCGCTCGATTTCGCGGGCGGCCGGGAGCGCCGCCTCGATCCGCGTCGCCGGCGCAGCGATCACGCCGTCGTCATCGCCGACGACGATGTCGCCGTCGCTGATCGCGACCCCGCCGCAGCTGACCGTTCCCGGTGCCGCGGGAAGCTTCACCGTCGAGCCCGACGCCGGAGTCGTCCCGCGGGCGAACACCGCAATCGCCAGCCGTCGCAGACCGGCGAGGTCACGGCACAAACCATCGATCACGATGCCGGCGAGTCCCCGCCGCTCTGCCTCGGTGGCAAACAGCTCGCCGAGGACGGCTCGCGTGCTGCCCTCAGTGCTGACGACGAGCACTTCTCCCGGCTGCGCGATCTGAAGCGCGGTCAGCACCGGCAGGTGGTCCCCGATCGCGAGCACCGTCCGTGCCGGTCCGTGGAGCGAACGCCCGGGTACCAGCAGCTGGATCCCCGGATCGAGCACCGGCAGCGACTTGTCGGCGTCGCAGATGCTGGACACCTGCGGCCATTGACGCTCACCGGTCATGCCGTGCGGAAGATCGGCCAACCGATCTCGGTGTCCCACTCGTCGGTGTTGGTCGTCTCGATGTAGCCGGTCAGGTAGGTCTCACGAACGGATCCGTCGACGCCGATCGCGTGTTTCATCACGTATGCGCCGAGCTGTCCGTAGGCGAGATCGATATCGCTCGGCGAGCCGTGGTGACGGATGACCGCGAGCTCCGCGCCGGGGATCAGCAGTGACGCGACACGGCCGACGGGCTTGACCGGCCCCTCGGTCGGGATGAACACGGTCGCCTCGCCACGGCCGTGCTGGAAGATCTCACCTGCGTACAGCCCGCCGCTCGGGCCGGTCGTCTCGAGGCCCTGGACCTCGACCGTGGCGCGGAGCTCGCCCAACGCCCCCTGCCACCAGACCAGAATGTCGTCGCAATCGATGGTCTGCTGGATCCCGACGGCCGGCGTCGCCGGGACGCTTCGATGCTCGATCTCCGGCACCGCGGCCGGACGCTCGAGCAGGGCCCGGAGCTCGCCGACCGCCGTGCGCGTCTGGGCGAGCTCGCGCTCGAGGCGATCGAGGTGCTCGACGATCAGCTGGTTGCGCCCGTCGGTGTCGGGCGCGGCGAGCACCGCCTTGACCTCGGCGACGGGCATCTGGAGGCTCCGCAGCCGGCGAATCACTTGCGCGAGCGGGATCTGATCCTCTGAGTAGTAGCGATAACCGTTCTCGGAGTCGATCTCGCTGGGCTCGAGCAGACCGACCTCGTGGTAATGGCGCAGTGTCTTGACGCTCAGATGCGACGCCCGCGAGAAGTCGCCGATCGTGGCGCGGGTTCTCATGACCGCAGTATCGACCCTCCCCCTGCTGGAGGGTCAAATCGAAATCCGCCCCTTGACCCTCCGGCAACGGGACGCCGCACCATGGAATCCAGTCGCCACCGAGGCGGCAGACCCAACGACAAGAGGAGGCTCTCATGACCACGCTGACCACCGACCTCGAAGGGATCGTCGCCAATCACGTGGCCGCCGTGAACGGGTTCGACGAGGACGCGATCGTGGCCACGTTCGCTCCCGACGCGCTCGTCAACGACGCCCGCCGCGAGTTCTGGGGCACCGAGCAGATCCGGCGCTGGGTGGCGAAGGAGCTGGTCGGGGACAGGGTCACGATGGAGGTCACCGAGGTGATCGACCACCACGGCCAGACGATCGTTCGTGCTCGATACGACGGGGAGTACGACAAGACCGGGCTTCCCGACGAGCTGATCCTGACCAACTACTTCATCGTCCGCGACGGGAAGATCGTCAGCCTGATCGTGATCCGCAACACGCCGGCGAACGTCTGAGCCCAGCAGCTCGGGCCAGAAGGACCGCGCCACCGCAGTATGGTGGCGCGGACCTCCGAACCGAAAGGCCCCGCTCGATGGCACGACTTCGCTCCCGCCTAGCACCACTGATCCTGCTCGCCACCGGGATAGCGATCCTCGCAGCAGCCGCATCCGCCAGCGCGAGCCGCGCGCCGACCTCGAAGGAGCGATCCGGCCTCACCAACGCCGTGCTGGCGACCCATGTGGCCGGCCTGAACCAGGTCCCGAAGAGCCATTACCGCGTCACCGGCGAGCGCATCTCGACCGTCAGCACCTCGTGGGCGAAGGCCGAGGTCGTTGCTCGCCCCGGCTTCCAGTCGACATTCCAGAACGCCGTCGTGGTCGCGGTCAAGCTCGCGGGGACCAATCAGTGGGTCGTGGTCGACCTCGGATCGTCCCAGGTCGGTTGCGGGATCGCGCCGAACAAGGTGCTGGCCGACCTGTTCTCAGACAAGACCCCGTGCCCTCCTGGCAGCGGAATCAGCTAGGAGCCCGTCGATGAGGTCGTGAACCACCGCCCGCACCTGCTCCCGCTCGGCGGTCTCCTCGGCGGCGTTCGCGATCGACATCGCGGCTTCGTCGAGTGCGCCGATCATCACGGTGGCGAGCGGGCGGACGGGCTGGTCCTTGAGCTGCCCGGCGGCGATCGCCGCGGTCAGTAGCTGCTCGGTCATCCCGAGGCCGTAGCGCAACGAGATCTCGCGAAAGCCAGCCCAGCCGAGGATCGTCGGGGCATCGAGGAGGACCAGCCGGCGGACCTCGGGTTCACCGGCGATGTCAAGCCAGGCGTCGGCCGCGACATGCAGCGTGTCGGCCGGCGTCTGGGGCTGGGCGGTGGCGACGGCGGCCGCGAGCCGCGCCATCACGTCGGTCTCGACGGCCTCGAGTACCGACACGAACAGCGCGGTCTTGTCCGGGAACTGGTGGTACATGGCGCCGCGGGTCACGCCGGCCGCTTCGGCGATCTCGGGAGTGGAGACCTCGGCATATCCGCGCGTGCCCCAGAGCCGCCGCGCAGCAGCCACCAGCGCCTGCTGCGTCGCAGCCGATCTTTCCGCTTGAGTTCTGCGCTCTTGCATTTACGTGCAGTCTGTTGGTATCTTACGTGCAGTCTGTACGTAACTCGCTGAGATGGAGGATCTCGACATGCCAACCGTGCCTCTGACCATGGGAAATGTCCATTATGAGAAGGACGGCCCCGACGACGGCCGGCCGGTGGTGTTCATCCACGGCTACGCGATGGGCGCGTCGTTGTGGCGGCCGCTGACCGAGCGGCTGGCCGCTGACGGGTTCTCGACGCTCGCGCCGACATGGCCGCTCGGCGCTCACGCCGAGGCGATGAACAAGGACGCCGAGCTCACGATCGAGGCGATCGCCGCGATGGTCGGCGAGTTCCTCGACGAGCTGTCGCTCGAGGATGTCGTGCTGGTCGGCAACGACACCGGCGGGGCGATCGCCCAGGTGGTTGCCACAACCACGCCGGCGCGGCTCGGCGCGCTCGTTCTCACCAGCTGCGACGCGTTCGAGCACTTCCCCCCACCGATCCTCAAGCCGTTGATCGCGGCGGCGAAGTTCGCGCCGACCTTCAGGGCGGCCCTCCAGCCGCTTCGCACGCACTTCGGACGCCAACGGGCATACGGCGCGCTCGCCCATGCCGACATCGACGACCTCGTCACCGAGTGGCTGCGCGCCCGCGCTGACCAATGCAGACGTACGCGACGATCTGCGACGGCTGACCGCCTCGCTGAACCAAGCGACAACAGTCGGAGCCGCCGAACGTCTGCCGGGCTTCACCAAGCCGGCCCTGATCGCGTGGTCGGAGGACGACGCGTTCTTCCCGCTCGATGATGGCCAGCGGCTCGCGGCGACGCTGCCCGATTCGCGGCTCGAGGTGATCGCCGAGTCGAGAACGTTCTCGATGATCGATCAGCCCGACAAGCTCGCCGGGCTGATCGCGGCGTTCGTGGACAGTCGTGCGAACAAACAAGCCGCGTAGAGGCGCAGATGCGGCGGGCGACCCTCCGGATGAAATGAGTCCGCCATAGCGGTCAACGTGGCACTCGCCACCCCTTGCCGGCCGAGCGCCGCGTTCGCGGCGATGGTGGCGGTCAACGTAGCTCTCGGCCCGAAGAACCCGCCGAGTGCCGCGTTCGCCGCCGAACGAAGATGAGGCCTCAACCCGCGTAGGAGCGCGACCCGCGCTGCCCCTTACGGCGAGGGCGCTCGCCGCGGCCAGCAGCACGTGCGCGTGGCCGTAGGCGGCTCGTGGTGTCACCGGAGCCGTCGAGCCCGACTGCCTCGACGTAGCCGCCGGCGATCGGGTCTCGGGCTCGTCCCTCAACGCGGTCAATCCCCGGTCGACATGCCGCGGCATCCCGGGATCCCGAGCATCTCGCCGAGCGCATACGAGTGCACGACCCTCGTCACCGTCAGCAGGTTCTGCCGGGGGGTCGGCGACGGCGGGGACCCACCGGGGAGCGGCCGGCCATCATCGTCGAGCTCGATGAAACGACCGGTGCCATCGACGGAACGCCGGTAAAACGTAAGAAGTCGTCTGGAGGCCGGTGCTAGCTTGCCGCCTCTCATCGTTGTCAGACATCGATGTCAGGCGTCCGAGCAACGATCACCCCAGCAACCCGCAGGCGGCGTCATGCTGATCGTCAACCCAAACTTCACGATCGACCGGACGATCCCGCTCGAGGTCATGGTCCCGGGCTCGGTCCACCGCACCGGACCGGCCTTGGCCACCCTCGGGGGCAAGGGCGTCAACGTGGCCCGCGTGGCCCGGGCCTTCGGACGTCCGGGCGTGCTCGTCGGATTCCTCCCGTCGAACAGCGCTACCGACCTCGGGATGCTCGCCGCCGGCGAGGGGGCCGAGCTCGCCGGGGTGCCGGTCGCCGGCGTCGTCCGCGCGGCGTCGGTGTTCCTAGAGAAATCGGGGCGGGTCACGGTATTCAACGAGCCCGGGCCGACCGTCGAGGAGGCAGACTGGAGCCGGCTGCTGCGCGAGGTCGAGCGCCGCGCCGCCGGCCAGCGGACCGTCGTGTGCTCCGGCAGCCTGCCCCCCGGTTCGCCGGTCGACGGCTACGCCCGCGTCGTCGCCGCCGCCCGTCACACGGGCCTGCGGAGCGTCGTCGATTCGACCGGCGCGGTTCTGGCCAGCGCGCTGACCGCGCACCCCGACGTCGTCAGCCCCAACCTCGCCGAAGCCGAGACGCTGGTGTTCGGCCCCGCGATCGAGGGCGTGGAGCCCGAGGGTGAGCTGGTCGTCCAACGGGCCACCGCGTCGGCGCAGGGCTTGGTGGCCCGCGGCGCCAGGCACGCCGTCGTCAGCGCCGGCAGCCACGGAGCCGCGTTCAGCGACGGCACCGAGACCTGGTTCTGCCCGGCCCCCGAGGTCTCCGTGGTCAGCCCGATCGGTGCGGGCGACTCGCTCGTCGGCGGGCTCGTCCATGCCCTCGAGGAGGGTCAGCCGTTTCCAGACGCCGTCCGGTTCGCGCTCGCGGTGGCCTCCGCGTCGTGCGAGCAGCCGGTGGCCGGCGCCGTTGATGTCTCCAGAGCGCGGGAATTGGCGGCGTCGCTCATGTCACGCACACCATGAACAGCAAGCCGACGATCCGCGACGTTGCCCGCGCGGCGGGCTTGAGCACGAAGACCGTCTCGAGGGTCCCGTGGGCGATGCTGTCCGCGGGCATGCCATTCCCCGCGTTCCTCGACGCGGTCGTCACCTCGTGCGAGGAGGGGGGCGCCTGTGGGTTCATCGCCGGTCGCGTGTACTGGAAGGAAGCCGTGGCGCTCGACGGCGAGGCGCGCCGGCAGTTCCTGGCCACGACCGGGCGCGAGCGACTCGAGCAGTCGGTTGAGGCGATGAGCGGCCGGGCCCGGCCCTGGTACGAAGCGGGAACTGGCAGGTGACCGACGGCCAGCCACTGCTGGTCGGCGTCGACGTCGGCACGACCAGAGTCAAGGCCGGGGTGATCGGCCTCGACGGCGTCGAGCTCACCCGGGCATCGGTGCCGACGGTGTGGCACCGGCGCCCAACCGGCGCCGAAGCCCGGCCTGAGGACTTCGTGCGCGCGGTCCGCGACGCCCTCGCGCTGACGCTGGCGAACGCGCCCCCCGGAGAGATCCTGGGCGTCGGCATCACCAGCATGGCCGAGACCGCGGTCCTGGTCGACCCGACCGGCCACGCGCTCGGGCCGGCCGTCGCCTGGTACGACCGCCGCGCCGACGCCGACGTCGAGCAGATGGAGCGGGCGCTCACCCGCGAGGAGGTCGATCGACAGACCGGCCTCGGCGTCGGCCCGATCCCGACGGTCGTGATGCTGCGCTGGCTGATGCGCGCCCATCCCGAGCTGCGCAAGGCGGTCAAGGTGCTCAGCGTCGCCGAGTTCGTCGTTCACAGCCTCGGCGGAGCGATCGCCGCCGAGCCGTCGCTGGCGTCGAGGACCGGGGCGCTGGCGATCAACGGCCGGCGATGGTGGCCCGAGGTGATCGAGTGGGCCGGCCTGCCCGAGTCGATGTTCCCCGACTTGCTGCCCGCGGGATCGAGCTGGGGGCGCATCCGCAGCGCGACCGGGCGGGGCGAGGCGAGCGAGGCGCTCGAACGACTCGACGGGGCCGCGCTGACCGTCGCCGGCCACGATCACCTGGCCGCGGCGGTCGGGAGCGGCGTGACGAACGAGAGTCAGGTGATGGACTCGTGCGGCACGGCCGAGGCGCTGGTCCGCGCGATCCCGGCCGACGCCGCCCGCGACCCCGCGCAGGGACTCCCCCGGGGCATCGCCACGGGTTGGCACGTGTTGCCGGACCACTACTGCCTGCTCGCCGGACTTCCGCTCGGGATCGACCTCACCCCGTTGCTCGATCGGCTCGACGCCTCGCATCGCGGCGGCCGCGCGTCGCTCGACGACGCGGCCTTGATCGCGCTCGACGGACCGCGCGCCGACGCGGAGACGACGGCGGCCGCGCGCGAGTGGCTGGCCGCGCTCCAGGGCACCGTCGCGCGCGCGTCGGCGTCGCTGCGCGCGCTCGAGGACCTCGGCGGCCCGGTCGCGGAGGTGCGGGTGAGCGGCGGCTGGGCCGCCAACCCGGTCCTGCGGCGGCTCAAGCTCGCCGCGTTCCCGAACACGGTCCACCCCCGGGTGAGCGAGGCCGGCGCGCGCGGCGCGGCGCTGCTGGCCGGGCAGGCCGCCGGCGCGTTCTCCTCGGTCGATGTCTTCCCACCGGCGCCGCTAACCGCCCCGCTGCGGCGCAGACGCGCCCCGCCCCCTTACGCTGTCAAACCAACCGAACGAGAGTCTGCTGCCATGAGCATCGCGAACCTGCCCGCCTCTGAGACGACCGCCGCGTCCTCGGCGTCCGCCGCCGGCAAGCGCTACCGGCTCGGCCGGATCTTCGCGCACGACGGCCGCACCGTGATCCTCCCCGTCGACCACGGCACGATGCTCGGGCGCGTCGCCGGGCTCGAGGACCCGGTCGCGCTGATCCGCAGCTTCCTGCCGCTTCGCTGCGACGGGTTCCTGCTCGGCCCGGGCGTTGCGGCCCGAACCGCGCCGCTGTTCGCGAGCCGGTCGGCGCCGGCGCGGCTGCTCACGATCGACACCTACTGGAGGGGCGACACCGGTGCCCATGTGCTGACGACCTCGCTCGAGCGGGCCGCCGCGCTCGGCGTCGATGCGGTCAAGGTACTCATGCCGTGGGACGTGGCGCCGGAGGAGCGAGCGGCGCGCTCGGAGCTGATCGGTGCGGTGATCAGCGGCGCCGAGCCGCTCGGGCTCCCGGTGATGGTCGAGCCGATCTGCCTGACCTCCCCGCGCCCGGCCGACGCGGTCGCGATCGAAGCCGACGGCTGCCGGATGGCCGCCGAGCTCGGCGCGGACATCCTCAAGGTCATGTATCCAGACGACCCCGATCTGCTCGCCGCCTGGTGCTCGGAGTTGGGCGTGCCACTGGTGATCCTCGGCGGCCCGGCGCAGGGCACGACCGACGATCTGTGCGCGATGGTCGAGCAGTCGATCGCCGCCGGCGCCCGCGGGATCACGATCGGCCGCCGGGTCTGGCAGCGGCCCCTCGACGAGGCGACGGAGCTGTTGACGAAGCTCGCCGCGATCGTCCACGGCGACAGAGCTGCTCGGGAAGCTCTCCGCCATCGTCCATGGCGACTAGGCAACGTTGTCATTAATGCCGCCGCTGCGGCTATCCTGGCGCCAGGCGAGTCGATCATGGAGGGCAACACCAACCACGGAAGCGCGGGGCGGGCGACAATGGTCGACGTCGCGCACGCCGCCGGCGTGAGCCTGAAGACCGTCTCGCGCGTGGTCAACGGCGAGCCGGGAGTCAGGCCGGCAACGGCCGAGAAGGTGAACGAGGCCGCGACCGCGCTGCGTTACGAACGCAACGACATCGCCGCAAGTCTTCGCCACGGCGCGCGGTCGTTCACCCTCGGTCTGGTGATCGAGGACGTGGCGAACCCGTTCTACTCGACGATCGCGCAAGCCGTGGAGGAGAGCGCGCGCGAGCGGTCGAGCATGCTGATCACGGCGTCGGCGCGAGAGGACCCGGTGCGTGAGCGAGAGCTCGTGACCGCGCTACTGCGCCGGCGGGTGGACGCGCTGCTCGTGGTGCCGACGGGTGCCGATCACCGCTACATCCGGGATGCCGGGTTCGAGGGCCGGACGGTGTTCGTGGACCGGCCGCCCGCGAAGGCGAAGGCCGACACCGTGCTGGTCGAGAACGCCGCCGGCGCCCGGCGCGCCGTCGAGCATCTGCTCGCGCACGGTCACACCCGCATCGCGTTCGTCGGCGACGACGAACGGCTGTTCACGGCGCGCGAGCGGCTCACCGGGTACCGGCGCGCGCTCGGCAAGGCCGGGCTCGAGGTCGACCCGATCCTGGTGTCCGTCGGGTGCAGCACGTCCGCCGCCGCCGCGCAGGCGACGGCGGAGCTGCTGGCGCTGCCGCGCGGACAGCGCCCGACGGCGATCCTCGCCGGCAACAACCGCTGCACCGTCGGCGCTCTCCACGCGCTGGGCAGGCGGCGCAACCGCGTCGCGCTGGTCGGCTTCGACGACTTCGAGCTCGCCGACCTGCTCGCGGTCAGCGTCGTACGGACCGATCCCTACCGGCTCGGTCAGCTCGCCGCGGAGCTCGCGTTCGCGCGGATCGACGGCGACGAACGTGCTCCCCAGCGGATCGTGGTGCCGGCGGAGCTCGTCGCTCGCGGCTCCGGCGAGATCCGCGCCTGACCGACGTTCCGCGGCGAGTGTCGTCTCTGTGTCGGACCGACGGACCGACCAGTGCACTTACACGTTGCCGCCGCCATTGGCGGACGCGCGTGAAGTTCAGCCTTGACACATCCGGCGAGCAGGCGTATAAGACCAGTGCTGCCGAAATGACAACGTTATCATCGGGCGGGCAGGGGAACGCCTAACTCTGCGCGCGGGCTTCGGCCCGCGCCAGCGTTCGCCTGGCCGCCCGCACCAGAGGGAGGCTCGGGTGACAGGCAAGGGTTCACCGTGGCACAGGCGCTGCTTGCGGGCGGCGGTCCTCAGCGGCGCGGCCGCTCTGATGGTCGGCGTAATAGCGGCCGCGGGCGCCGGGGCCTCGGCGACCCACGTGCTGAGCCCCAGGATGGCCGCCCGGCCGACGACGAAGCTCCGGGTCTGCTTCGTGACCGCCTCGGGCCGGCTCAAGAACTGCCCGAAGCCGGTCCCCAACTCGAAGCTCCCGGCTCTGGCGCGCAGCCACGCCACGGTCAGCGCTCCCGTCCAGCCCTCCACGCTCGCGCAGCTCGTCGACACCCGGACCTGGACGAGCGGTGGCGGTAACACGTTCCCCGGCGCGGAGGTCCCGTTCGGGATGGTGCAGTGGAGCCCCGACACGCTTCCGAACCGGAGCGCCGGCGGCGGCTACAACTACGGCGACACCAGCCTCGACGGCTACAGCCTGACGCACATCTCGGGACCGGGCTGCGGGGCGGCCGGCGACGTCCCGATCCTGCCGATCACCGGCACGTTGCCGAGCGGCGACCCGAACAACCTCACCACACCGTTCACCAACACCGGCGAGATCGCCCAGGCCGGCTACTACTCGGCCCAGAGCAATCAGCCCTCGACGATCACCTCGCAGTTCACCGCGACCGCGCATAGCTCGATGGGGCGGTTCACGTTCCCGCAACCACCCAGGCGGGCTTCCTGATCAAGCTGATGGACAGCCAGAACGGCGACTCCGCCGACAGCGCCCAGGTCGTCGGCAACGACGAGGTGATGGGCTCGGTGCAGAGCGGCAACTTCTGCGGCGAGACCAACAACGGTGGCCAGCCGCAGCAGTACACGGTCTATTTCGACATCACCTTCAACCACCCGTTCACCTCCTCGCAGGTGATCACCAATTCCGGCCAGAGCGACCCGGCCGCGGTGCTCGTGAACTTCGACACCACGAGCAACCCGGTCGTCAAGGCCAAGGTCGGGATCTCCTACGTGAGCACCGCCAACGCCAAGCTCAACTGGCAGACCGAGAATCCCGGCTGGAACTTCCACAAGGTCAAGGCCGCGGCCCAGCAGGAGTGGGACGCGCTGCTCGGCAAGATCCGCGTCTGGGGCGGCACCGAAGCCAAGACCCAGGAGTTCTACAGCCTGCTGTACAAGGACTTCCTGCAGCCGAACATCACCAGCGACGTCAACGGGCAATTCGAGGGGTCGGACTTCCAGACCCACACGCTCGCGTCCGGGCAGCAGGACCAATACGGCGTCTACTCGGGCTGGGACACCTTCCATTCGCTGGCTGAGCTCCAGGCGATCCTCGACCCGAGCGCGGCCGGCGACCAGGCCCAGTCGCTGCTCAACTACTACTCGGAGAACGGGATCCTCCAGCAATGGGGATACCTGCAACTCGACAACTACGTGATGGTCGGTGACCCCGCCCAGTCGATCATCGCGGACTACTACGCGTTCGGAGCGAAGAACTTCCACACCAGCGAAGCGCTGTCCGACATGCTCAAGCAGGCCACGACAGTGAACGACGTCCGTCCGGGCGAGGCGCTCGAGCAGCAATACGGCTACCTCCCCGAGAACGGCAGCTACGGATGCTGCAATCCGCACGGCTACGTCCCGACGCTGCTCGAGTACGACAGCGAGGATCTGGCGCTGTCGCACTTCGCGGCCGCGCTCGGCGATCGCAAGGACGCCGCGATGCTCGAGGAGCGGGCGAACAACTGGGAGAACGTGTTCGATCCCGCCGGCAACCTGCTGACACCTCGTAACGCGGACGGCAGCTTCGTCGCCGGCATTACCCCGACGACGACCGGCCCGTACGTCGAGGGTGACGCGTACGAGTACCTGTGGAACACACCGAATGACTACTCGACGCTGTTCTCGCTGCTCGGCGGCAAGAGCGCGGTCATCCCCGCGCTGAAGCAATATCTCTCGCAGCCGAACGGCTTCGGGATGTTCGCGCAGCTGACCAATGAGTTCGACTTCGGCGAGCAGAACGCGCTCGACTACGCGGGCGACCCCGCCGGTACCCAGCAGGCGGTCAACAACATCCGGGACACGATGTACCCGCCCGGCCCGAGCGGCCTGCAGAACAACGATGACCTCGGCGCCAACAGCTCGACGTTCCTCTGGGAGATGCTGGGGCTTTACCCGGAGAACTCGGGAAGCGACAACCTGGTGTTCGCCAGCCCCGGCTTCCCCCATTCCGCGATCGACCTCCCGAACGGACGCTCGATCTCGATCGACGCCCCGGGGGCGTCGCCGAGCCGGTATTACGTCGACTCGCTCAGGCTGAACGGGCGGCGGTACGACCGGCTCTACGTCCCGTACTCGGCGCTCAAACGGGGCGCCTCGCTCGACTTCACCCTCGGGACCAGGCCGACGTCGTGGGGCAGCGCGCCGCAGGACGCGCCGCCGTCGTACACCGCGGGGACCCATCCGTTCGTCGGCTTCCTCCCGGTCCAGACGGTCACGGTCGCGCCGGGCGCGAGCACGATGGTGCAGATCGGTGCCCAGAACGCCACCGACAAACGCCAGGCGGCGAATGTCACCGTCAGCCCACCGTCTGGGCTCGCGATCAGCCCCACCCAGGGCCAGATCACCGTCCCGCCGGATGGCCGTTCGACGATGACCGTCACCGTTCAGGCCCCGCCCTCGACTCCGCAGAACTACTACTCGGTACCGATCAGGGTTGGCTCGCAGTCACTGACCCTGACCGTGCTGGTGGCCCAGCCGGGCAGCCTGCTGACGGCGTTCAACAACGCCGGCATCTCCAACGACACCGATCCGAGCGCCGCCGACTTCGACACCGACGGCAACAGCTACTCGGCCCAGGCGCTGGCCGGGCAGAAACTCAGCGCCGGCCAGAACGTCACCGTCGACGGTGTCACGTTCACCTGGCCGCAGCCCGCGCCGGGGTTCCCCGACAACGCCGTGGCCAGCGGCCAGGAGATCACCGTGAACGCCCCGTCCGGAACTCAGAAGCTGGGCTTCCTCGGGTCGACCACGAACGGCCCGAGCCAGGGCGTGGTCACGCTCAAGTACAGCGACGGCTCCACCGCGCGGTACTGGCTCGGCCTGAGCGACTGGACGCTGAACGCCGGCAATTCCCAGCCGTCGTACGGCAACAAGATCGTCGCCACGACGACGTACCGCAACTGCGCCGGGTGCTCTGGCGGCCGCGACAGCGTCGCCACGAGCGTGTTCTATGCGGCAGTGCCGGTCGATCCGTCGAAGACGCTGTCGACGGTGACGCTGCCGTCCGGTGCCACGCAGGGTGAGCTGCATATCTTCGCGGTTGGGACATCGACCCAACCGCTCAGCCCACCGGTGGCGCTGTCGCTCAACCCCGGGACGGCCGCAGCCGGGCAGCAGGTCACGATCAACGGGTCGGGCTTCGGCGCGACGCAGGGATCGGGTTCGGTGACGCTCACCGACGACGGCACCACCTGGGGTGGCGCCGGCAACGCCAACGCATTGACGATCGACAGCTGGAGCGACACCGCGATCACCTTCACGGTGCCGACGCCGAGTGGCAGTGGTGACTCTGTGCACGTCGACCCGGGCTCGGACGCGGCGGTGACCGTCGTCGACGCCGGCGGCAACTCGTCCGACACGGCCGACCTGCAGATCACCCCGACGTCCAACCCGGCGGACTACTACGACAACATGGGCATCTCGCCCGACGACAACCAGGCGTGCGCGAACTTCGACGGCGTCGGGTTCAGCTACTCGGCGAACGCGCTCGCGCAACAGGGGCTGTCACCCGGCGCGACCGTGCACGCCGACGGCCTGTCGTTCACCTGGCCGAACGTGCAGCCGTGCTCGATGGACAACATCCTCGCGGCCGGGCAGACGATGCTCGTGCAGGGCTCGGCCGGGGCGAAGACGCTCGGCCTGCTCGGCGCCTCGACGAACGGAGGCTCGCAGGGGACGGTCACGATCAACTACACGGACGGCACCTCGAGTACCCAGCCCGTGTCGTTCAACGACTGGGCCTCGTCGCCCTCGAGTCCGGACACGGCCGTGGCCACGATGTCGTACCGCAACTCGACCGGCGGCACCTCGCAGACGATCACGATGTACGTGTTCGCGACGACGGTGCCGGTCGACCCGTCGAAGACGGTCGCGTCGGTCACCCTGCCCGACGTGAGCAACACGGTCGCGAACGGCACGACCGCGATGCACATATTCGCGCTCAGCCTCGGCTGACGCTCTCCCCCCGGGGGGCGCTGCTTGCCCAGCGCCCCCCAAATATGGGGCAAACGCCTCATGACGTCCGGCTCCTGCGGCCATAGCCTCGCCGATGGTCAAACGATTCAAGGAGGCGATGACGATGGCGAAGGTTTCGCGACAGAGCGCTGAGGTCGAGGACGTGGGCTTCCTCCTCGACCGGTTCGGTGAGCTCGACGACTACAGCGTGGATTTCCTGACCTTCCGCGAGGACCTCGATGCGACGCCGCTGCTGCGAGGGCTCCCCGACGATCAGTGCCAGTGCCCGCACTGGGGCTACGTGGTGAGTGGCACGCTCACCTATGCGGTGGGGGATCGCCAGGAGGTGTTCGAGGCCGGGGACGCGTTCTACCTGCCGCCGGGACACATCCCGGTGCAGAATGCGCCGGGGAGCGAGTTCGTGCAGTTCAGCCCGACCAAGGAGCTGCGCGAGACGCAGGCGGTGATGAGGGCGAACGCGGAGGCGATGCGCGTCCGCTAGACGCCGGCGCGGCCGGAAGGAGTCAAAGCGGCGGCTTCGGTCGCCGCGAACTCCTCCTCGGGGAGCAGGCCGTGCCTCATCGCGAACAGGCCCGCGGCCGCCCGCGTGGAAGCGTCGATCTTGGCGTATATGTGCTCGACGTGGTTGCCGACGGTCTTGGGCGAGATCACGAGCCGCTGGGCGATGTCCTTGTTCGACAGGCCGCGGGCGAGGAGCCTGAGGACTTCGACCTCGCGCTCGGTCAGCCCGGCCGGTCCCTCGCGTCGTCTCGGCACCCGGTGGCCGGCCGCGCCAAGGACGGCCTCGACGGCCTCGCCGTCGAGCCGCCCGGCCCTGACCTCGGATCGGAGCTCCGCCGCCGCGTCCTCCGGCGCCCGCGCCGAGCGGTGCGGCCGGGGCTCGAGCATCGCCTGGTAGGCATCGGCGGCGCCGAGGATCCGCCCGCCCTGAGAGATCGCCGCGCCGGACAGCCCGCGAGGGTAGCCGGAGCCGTCGAGCCGCTCGCGGTGTTGTACCGCGAGGGCACCGAGCGGGGCGAGCGCTTTCGACTGGTGAAGCATCCGCTCGGTCAGGTGCGGGTGCAGCCTGACGCGCTCCCACTCGCCGGCGCCGAGCGGCCCGCGTTTGTCCCAGATCGAGTTCGATACGCCGAGCCGCCCGAGGCCGTGCACGAGGCCGGCGCGGCGAAGCGCCCGCACCTGCGCCTCGGCCAGGCCGGCCTGCCCGGCGGCGGCCGCCGCGAGCTCGGCGACCGCGCGGGCGTGTCCGAGGAAGTACGGCGACTTCAGGTCGACGAAATTCGCGATCGCCTCGAGCGCCGCATCGAAACGCTCGGCCGACAGGACGACGGCCAGCGCCGGCTCGGCGTCGATCACCGCATCCCAGGTCGAGACCGAGTCGAGGCCGGCAAGGAGCATCTCGGCCTCGCGGCGCATGAGCGCGGCGGCCGAAGGGTCGAACTGCTTGCCGCCCCGTTCGCGGGCGAGCTTCTTGACCGCCGCGATTCCTCCGACCCGGTGCGCGACCTCGGCGTACTCCGAGAGCTGCGCGAGCCTCGACGCGACCGGCACGGCCTCCCCGCGGAGCGCGCCCGGCCAGCCGCGGCCGTCCCACTGCTCGTACGCCGCGGCGAGCGCGTCGAGCACGTCGTCCGGAAGCGCAAGCTGCTCCGCGAGCAGCCGCGCCATCTCGGCGTGGTGAGTGATCATGTCGTCCATCTCGCGATGGCCGGCGAGCATGAACTCGAGCCCGACGCGGAAGCGATGGAGCGGCGGGTTCCCGGCACCGAGCATCCGCATGCCCGCCACGATCCCCCGCGGGCTGCGCAGCGGATAGTCGTACTTCGTCGACTTCGCCGCGATGTCGTCGCCGAACCATTTCGCCTGCTCGTGCGCGTCGGAATGGCAACCAACGCCGACGAGCAGCGCCGTGTAGTAGACGACCGCGCGCGGCCTGATCGTCCAGCCCGAGCCGTTCGGCGAGCCGCAACGCGATCAGGCACTGGCGCAGGACATGCTCCATCGGCTGCCCGAAGCCCAGGTCGACGCCGAGCGACAGCGCCGCCACGAGCTCGGCCAGCCGGACGTGCGCCCGGTCCGTTTGCCCAGCCACGAGCGCACCCTACTTCCACGCGGCCGCGAGGTAAACGCTCCGGTGCCGGATCGGCCGGCGCACGCGGCGCCGGCCGAACGGCGACCGGGCTACACCACAGCCGGAACGTGGATGCCGAGCTTCTCCGCCGCCATCTGCGTGCCCTGCACGCGGCTGGTGATCTTCTCGAACGCGACGTCGCGGGCGAAGTCGGGCGAGCCGTGCAACGGCTTCTCATCGATGCTGAACGGCGAGAACCCGCAGTCGTCGGTTGAGCCGAGCCGCTCCTTGGGGATGTGCTTCGCGGCCGCGACCAGCTCGTCGCACACTTCCTGCGGAGTCTCGACCCGCGGGTTCTGGGGATTGATCACGCCGATGTGGACGACCTGCGCCACGCCGTCGGCGTCCTCGCGGCTGTGCTCGCCGACGAGCTTGTACACCTCCGCGCGATCGCGCTCGCTCTTGTTCTGCATCAGGAAGTAGCCGGCGTTCAGCTCGAATAGGCTCGGCAGCAGGGCGCTGTACGGCACGTCGGCGCTGTGCACCGCATCGCGATCCCCGCCCGGGCAGGTGTGGATCCCGATGTTGACGCGCTCCTCCGCCGTGAACCGGGCAAGCACGCGGTTGATGAGGTCGATGAAGTGCGGCAGCATTCCGCGGCCCGTCCAGGGGTTGCGCGAATCCTCGCGGAGCGCGAGCCGGCCTTCGGTGAAGTCGATCGAGACGCACGCGGCGCCGGCGTCGAACGCGCCGCGAATGTCCTTCTCGCATTCGCCGACGAGGTCGTCCTCGAACTGCTCGCGCGTGTAGCCCGGAAGCTCCTCGTCGAGCGGATACAACAGCGCCAGCATCGAGGGAGCGATCACCGCCTGCTTCATCGGCTTGGTCGCAAACTCGATCGACCTCGCGAGCGTGTCGCCGGCGTAGGCCTTGTAGCGGAAAGGACCGCCCGCGAGCCGCGGCAGCTGCCGGTAGTGACCGTCGGAGAAGATCGCGAAGTACTGCCCGCCCGGAGCGAGGCCGTCGGACAGGCCGGTCCCGGCGAGCGTGTCCGTCACCGGATACGTCGCGAAGCTCGACCACCACTGCTCCCCGTCGGAGATGATCGGCGACCCGGTCGCCTCGAACCGGCTGATCGAGTCCTTGACCGCCGGCTCCTGCGCGGCCTCGAGCTCCTGCTTGGAGATCTTGCCCGCGTCGTAGTCCGCGTACGCGGCCTGGAGCTTCGCCGGACGCGGCAGCGAACCGACAGGCTGCGTCGGAATGCCGGTCTCCGACCTCAGGTCGTAAGCCATCTGTGGACCCTCCTCTTGTGAGCCGTCTCGATGATGAGACCGACTGGTCTCCCTCCTCTCCGGAGGCTACGCCTTACGACTCTCAGCGTCAACCTCGCGAGTCAGACCGAACGTTCTCTTATTATTCGGCGATGGCAGAGGTGCTCGAAGCCGGACGGCGAAGCAGCGGCCGGGGTGCGCGCGAACGAATCCTCGACTCCGCTTATGAGCTGTTCTCGCGCAACGGGATCCAGGCCGTCGGCATCGACGCGGTCATCGCCCGCTCGGGCGTGGCGCGCCAGACGCTCTACCGCCACTTCGCGTCCAAGCAGGACCTCGTGCTCGCGTTCCTCGAGCGCCGGGAACAGGTATGGACGCGACGGTGGCTCGAGGGAGAGGTCACGCAGCGCGCTCAGGACCCCGCGTCGCGCCTGCTGGCGGTGTTCGACGTGTTCGACGGGTGGTTCCGGCGCACGGACTTCGAGGGCTGCTCGTTCATCAACGTGATGCTCGAGCATCCGGACCCGGCCGACCCGGTGCACCGGGCCAGCGTGTCGTACCTGGCCGGGATCCGCGGATTCCTCGAGGGACTCGCCCGCGAGGCCGGCATCGCCGACGCGCGGGACTTCGCCCGCGAATGGCACATCCTCATGAAGGGGTCGATCGTCGCCGCGGCCGAAGGAGACCAGGATGCGGCCCGGCGGGCGAAGCGGATCGGCGCGCTGTTGCTCGAGGACGCCACGGCCCACTCACGGGTCCGGCGCGTGGAACCAAGCTAGCCGCCGCCCCCAGAGGCTCTGCGCCTGGCGGCGAACGTGGATCTCGACACGGGCGCCCGGGCCGCCGACCACTCGGGCAGCATCTGCTCGAGCGCCGCGAGCGCGCGCGCGTCGAGTCTGCGGTCGGCGTCGGGACGCATGATCGCGAGCACCTCATCGGGCTCGAGCGCGGGCCGGTAGGGCCGGTCGGCGCTCAACGCCTCGGCCACGTCCGCGACCGCGAGGATCCGCGAGGGCAGGTCGAGCTCCGCGCCGGTCAGGCCCCGGTGGTACCCGCTCCCGTCGAGCCGCTCGTGGTGGGCGCCGGCGATCTGGGCGACGTCGCCGAACGCGCCGACTCGCGAGAGGACTTCCATCGACCAGCGGGGATGGCGGCGAACCACTTCGCGCTCATCTGGGTCGAGTGGACCGGGCTTGTCGAGGATCCGGCTCGATACGCCGAGCTTGCCGACGTCGTGAAGCAGCGCGGCTCGGTACAGGGTGGCCTGAGTCGGAGCGTCGAGACCCAGTTGCCCGGCGAGCGCGAGCGCGATCGCGGCCACCCCTTCGGAGTGATGGGCGGTGTAAGGCGACTTGGCGTCGACGATCGACGCGAACGCGTGCGCAACCCGATCCAGCCGCGCGTCGTCGGCGACAAGGACGTGGTCGGCCGGCTCGAGCGGCGCCACCGCGGGTGTTTGGAGGGACTGCCAGAAGCGCTCGTCGTCTTCGACCGCGACGAGCGCATCGACCAGGGCCGGATCGAACCAGGTCCGGCGCCGCCGCCGCGCGATCTCGCAGGCGGCGCCCGCACCACCCCGCTGCCAGAACACCTCCGCGGTCTGCGCCAGGCACAACACACGCCCTGATAGCGAGATGTCGTCTCCCGAGATTCCGTCCGGATAACCCCCGCCGTCCCAGTGCTCGTCGACATCCATGATCGCGCGAGCCGCGCCCTCGCCGAGGCCGATCGCACGCGCGACCGATGCACCCCGCTCACACCGCAGCTCGATCAGCGACCGCGCGCCGGCGCGTCCGGAACGGAGCACCGCCACCACGCGCCGCGGTTTCTCGAGCACCGACCCTCCAGCGCCCGCGGTGCGGAGAACATGCCAGAGCGCCTCGGCGGTGCTGCTCGTGTCGGTCAGCCGCCGCGTGCTCTTGACCATCGCATCGTCGGCGCCGAACAGCGCCGCGACCCGCGCGGCGTTCGAAGAGCAACCCGCGTCCTTGAGCAGCAGGGCGTAGAACAGCGAGGAGCGTTCGTCGTCGTCCAGATCGAGCGCGGCCGCGAGCCGCATGCCGATCAGGCAGCTGCGTTCGGTGTGGCCGCGCGCCTGACCCTCGGTCAGATCGAGCGCGTACGAGAGGCCAGCGAGCACCTCGGACAGCCGCAGCTCGACGCCGTCGGCAACCGGTCGATCGTTCTGTTCACCAGCCACGCACCCAGGATGTCGCAATCCGGGCTCGCTCAGGACCCCCGGCCGAACGCGGACGTCCACCCTGGGCCGCGGCCGCGGATATGCCAGATGTCGACGATCTCCTCACCGGAGGCGACGAAGTAGACGTCGTGGAGGTTGATCGTTCCCCCGCAGTAGCCGACGGTCAGCTCGAGCACGTCACCGAGCGCCGGCGGTTCTCCGTCGCCGACATCGAGCAGCGTGTGCTCCTCGTGGACCTCGCGGACGCTGCCGATCGGCGGCGTCGGCAGCGCGGCGTCGACCGCTAGGCACTTCGTGCCGCAATCGAGGACCGCGGTCGCACCCTGACGGCTGACGACCGTGGCCATGATCTTGAGCGCCGGACGGAAGGCGGGCGCGAGCGGCGCGTAGGCGCCGTCCATGACGACGTAGGTTCCGGCCTGAAGCTCGGTGATGCGCGGGTCGGCGCCGGTCATGTCGTAGGTGTTGGTGCCGCCGGCAGAGACGATCTCGACCGTGTGTCCGTCGTCCCGGAGCGCGTCGACGAACCCCGCGAGCTCATCCATCGCGACCGCGGCACGCCGGCGACGGACGAGCGGGTCGGGCTCGGTGACGACATGGCCCTCGTAACCCATCACGCCGCGGAGCCGAAGGCCGCTAAGCGTGTCGAGGTGACGCGCCAGCCGAACGGCCTCCTCCGCCGACCGGACCCCGCCGCGGTGCAAGCCGACGTCGACCTCGACGATCGCCCCCAACTCCGCGCCGCCCGAGCGCGCCACCTCGGCGAGCGCCGTGGCGTTGTCGGCGTCGTCCACCGCCACCGTGATCCGGGCATCCTGGGCAAGCTCGCCGAGCACCGACAGCTTCGCCGGGCCCACGACCTCGTTGGCGATCAGGATTTCGTCGAGGCCGGCGTTCACGAGCGCGCGAGCCTCCCACACGGTGGCGCAGGTGATGCCGATCGCGCCGGCGCTGATCTGCTCGCGCGCGATCTCGATGCACTTGTGCGTCTTGAAATGCGGGCGGACGGCAACGTGATCCCGGTTCCACGCGGCCATCGTCGCGATGTTGTCGCGCATCGCGTCGACGTCGAGGACAAGCGCCGGGGTCGGAAGCTCGACCCGCGGGCGCCCGATCAGATTCTCGGCTACATGTAGAAGAACTCCGGTCTGGTCGCTCATGTTCTCCTCTCCAGTCGGCTTGCAACCATAACGTCATGTTGTCCGGGCAACTAGCGCCTCAAAAGTCGCCCGGGTGACGATCTTCGCCCGCTTTGTCATCGGGCGCCCGGCCGTGGGCTGATCGGCTTGACAACCCGGTATGTAGCTGCGAGGCTGGGCAAGATGTCCGGACAGACGGACATCACGATAAGCAGAGGAGTTAGCCACAGTTCCGACGCGCTGCCGAACGGTCCTCGAAAGGAGACGCGATGACGACCATGCCCCAGGAGTTGCCGAAAGGCTACGCCGGGCTGCAGTATCCGATCACGCAGGTTTCGCTCGCGGTGCGCGACCTCGAGAAGACAATGGAGCTGTACTGGCGCGCCTTCGGTTGGAGCGGCTGGGACGTGTTCGAGCATCGGCCACCGACGCACCACAACACCGAACTGAACGGCGAGGCCGTCCACTACACGCTCAAGGGCGCCGAGGTGATGGTCGGGACGATGAACTTCGAGCTGCTCGAGCCCGAGGAGGGCCCCAGCCTGTGGAAGCAGTTCATCGCCGAGCGCGGTGAGGGAATCGCATCGATCGCGGTGATGTTCCAGACGATGGACGAGGGCGAGGCCGTCAAGCGCGAGTTCGCCGAGCGCGGGATGCCGGTGACGATGAAGGCGAACATCGGCGACCACATCGAGTACTACTACCTCGACACCCAGGAGCGCTTCGGGTGCCTGATCGAGTCCGGCAGCGGCCACGCCACCGACTTCGTCAGGCCGGCGTACGTATACCCGACCGACGACGCGCCGCCGACCGAGAAGCCGGCGGGACTCGACTACAACATCACGCAGATCTCGGTCGTCGTGCGCGACCTTCAATCGCGGATGGAGGCCTACCACGAAGCGTTCGGGTGGGGCCCTTGGAAGGTGTTCGAGTCCGACGGCGAAGTCGTCATGCACGACTGTGAGATGGATGGAAAGCCGGTCGATTTCTTCAACATCCGCTGGGCCGAGACCCAGGTCGGAGACCTCAACTTCGAGTTGATCGAGCCGCTCGGCGGCGACAACCCATGGCAGCGGATGCTCGACACCAAGGGCGAGGGAATCGGTTCGATCGCGGTGATGTTCAAGACGCGCGAGGAGTCCGAGAAGGTCATCGAGGAGTTCCGCGCGATGGGCATCGAGCGGATCGCGATCGGCAGGATCGGCGACCACATCGAGTGGTACTACCTCGACACCGAGCCTGGCTTCAAATGCATCATCGAGTCGGGCAGCGGACACGCGCTGGACTTCATGGAGCCCGCGGCGGTCTACCCGCCTGAAGCCTGATCTCCTCTCAACCGGGCGGCGCTCGGTTCTTACTGGGCGCCGTCCACTGAGGGGATGTCGAGGAACCGGCGCGGGTTCTCCTCGAAGATCATCCGAAGCTCCGACTCCGTGAAGCCCGCGCGATGCAGGAACGGATACAGGTTCGTCTGGATGTGGTCGTATCCCCATCCGCCGTACTTGTGGAGACGCATCTTCATGCAGATGTCGTTGCTGACGAACACCTTGTCTCCATGACCGGCGTCGAATATCTCGCGTAGATCCGCAATACGGTCCTGATCGTTCGGGTTCTCACGGGTCTCTGAGTCGATCGCGAAGATCGAGCCAAAACAGTCGAGGCCGATCGTCGCGCCCTGGCCGGCCACGTCCTTCCACCAGCGAGCGCGGTTCACATGACAGATGTGAACCTTCTCGATGTCGGCACCTTCTCGTTCGAGCAGGGCGATCGCCCGGAGCACGGTCTCGCGAATACCCTCGGTGTGAACCATGATCGGCACCCGGGTCTCGCTCTGGACATGCGCGGCGGCGACCAGGACCTTTTCCTCGTTGGGCATGATCCGGCTGCCACTGGTACCCAGCTCTCCGATGAACCCGGCGCGGATGTCGGTGCCGTCCATGCCCTCGAGAAGCTCGCGACGGATCACGTCCTCGATCTCCGCGATGGTCATCGTCGCGACTTCGGGGGGATGGAACTTGTCCCGGTAGTACCCGGTCCCGGCGACGACGTGCATACCCAGTTCCGCGCTCAGCTGTCGCTGGGCCTCGGGCATGCGTCCGAGCCCGATCGGCGTCGGATCGATCACGGCCTTGACCCCGACACGTTGCGCCCACCGCAACTCGTCGACCGCGTCCTCATAGCTCTCGAGGATCTGGTTGCTGACCGACCACTGCGGCTCGCGCCACAGAAAGCCGAGGCTCGGGAGGCTGATGGGCTGCTCGAGATCGACGCCCATGTCCGCGATCAGACTCGCGATCTGAGGAGGCGGCGCGCGGAAGTCTCCCGAGGTGTCGCAGAAGATGTGCTCGTGCGCCAGGGTCAGGCCGAGCTCGTCCGGCTCGATGGGACCGTTGACGGTCACGATCGGCATCGCCGCTACCTCCCGTTCGCCGGCGTTGCGGTTGCCTCGAGCAGCAGCACGGCATCCTCCCGGAACGGGGCCATGAGCACCGCGGGTCCGTCGACCACGAGCGTCCCGCCCGGCAGCCGCCGCCCGGTCACCGGGTCGAACCAGGTGGCAAGCACCGCGGGCCCGGCGAGCGACCCGGTGTCGATGGTGATCGGCCGCTGTTCCGGGACGTAGACAATCGCGAGACGGCCGTCCTGCGACCGTGCGGCTCCGATCTGATTCAGGCCCCGATCCTCACCGCGACCACCGGAGACGAGCGTCTTCTCGTGGTCGGGTACGAGCGTCGACCAGTCGATTGACCGGAAGAACTCACCCCATCGGCTGAGTCCCGCTGCCCCGTCGCTCTCGACCGCCTCCCTCCATCCGGGGTCGAACATCCAGATGGGCTTGTTGCCCATCACGTGCCCGACGCCGCCGCCGAGCACCGACCAGTACGCGGCGCGCCGGATCTGCAGCTGGCTCGTATTGTGCTCGTTCTCGTAAGCGCTCTCGACGAGGAAGAACGGCCGCGTCGGCAGGCTCGACCAGTCCCGTTCGAGCAGACGAGGAATGATCGAGTACGAGTAAGTGCTCAGCACGTCGAGCCAATCGGCGTCCGGGTAGTGCTCGGCCGCCGAATGCTCGGGCAACATCTGAGCCGTCATCAGATCGCGCGGTGCGGTCGACTTTATTCCCGCGGCGATGGCCTCAAGCCCGGCCCTCGCCTGCTCCGGGTTCCGGTCTGCGCCGATGCTCCAGATCACGTTCGCGTAGCCGCCCAGGCGCCGCCCGAGGTACTCGCCGTACGCGCGGCATCCCTCCGGGCCGTTCGCCACGACCTCGTCATACCATCCCTCGGCCTGGCCCTCGTAACCCGGGTAGTGGGGCTGTGGATATCCGAGAAATGCCGGATACAGGATCGCGATGATCCCGCGCTCCCGCGCCAGATCAACGACCTGCTCCGCGTGAGCCCAGTATGCCTCGTTGGGAGTCGTGAAGTCACCGGGTGTGGTGAACGGCTCCGCGCCGCTCAGGTCGCGGGGAGCATCCACGGCGAACAGGCGCTCGATCAGATTGATCAGCACGGCGTTGAATCCCTGGGCGCTGCGCTGATCCAGGTACCACGTGGCATCGTCCACCGTCATGTTCGCGATCAACGACCATGCGGCGTCTCCCTGGATGAGTACGGCGCCACCGGACTCGTCGACGATGTGCCGCCGGTCCGGTCCTACTCGGAGCGCGAGGGCAATGGCGGTGTCTGTCACGAACCTTCTCCTCGGGTATCGGTTTCGATTCTGTCTCCATTGGCTCCGAAGAAGCAGAGGTTGCTCTGCGATATCTCCATGCAGATGGTCTCGCCCTCACGGATCTTGTTCGACGCATCGGTGGACAGGACGATCGTGCTCCCCTCGCTCATCCGGACGTTGAGATAGACGTCCGACCCGATGCGCTCGCCGAGCTCGACGACACCGGAGACCTGCCCCGGGGTGCCGTCGGCACAGAGCGAGACGTCCTCCGGGCGCACGCCCAGGGTGACCTCGCCGTCCGGTACGCCTGGGAGCGCGTCCGGTGAGAGCGCGACCGTGAACGGGCCGGCGAACCGGCGAGCACCGTCCGTGGTGACGACACGGCCCTCGAACAGGTTCATCGAGCGTGCACCGACGAACGTCGCCACATAGCTGTTGGCCGGCCGGCTGTACACGTCATCGGGGCGACCGATCTGTTCCACGACCCCGTTGCGCATGACGACCAGCCAGTCGGCCATGGTCATGGCCTCGATCTGGTCGTGGGTCACGTAGACCGTCGTCCGCCCCACGCGCCGGTGAAGCCGAAGCAACTCCGTCCTCATCTGCACACGCAGCAGCGCATCGAGGTTCGACAACGGCTCGTCCATCAGGAACGCGAACGGCTCGCGGACAATCGCGCGGCCCAGCGCGACGCGCTGCCTCTGCCCGCCGGAAAGCTCATCGGGATACCGATCGAGCTGCTCATTCAAATGCAGCAGTCCTGCGGCGAATGACACTCGATCGGTAACGAAGTCTCTCGCCTTGCCGCGCCTGCGCAGCGGAAAGGCGAGGTTCTTGCGGACCGTCATGTGCGGGTAGAGCGCATAGTTCTGAAAGACCATGGCCACATCGCGGTCGCCGGGCCGGAGGTAGTTCGCAAGCCGACCGCCGATGTAGACCTCTCCGCTGCTGAGGTCCTCGAGACCGGCAATCAGCTTCAGCAGCGTGCTCTTGCCGCACCCCGACGGACCGAGCAGGACGACGAACTCTCCCTCGGCGATCGTGAGGTCGACGTTCTTCACGGCTCGAACCGAGCCGTAGTCCTTGCACACATCGACGAGTTCGATTGCCGGACCCGAGCCACCGTTCATAGTCGCCTCCGAGGCGTCGGTCATTGCTTCAGCGCACCTGTGAGTGACCGGGACAGGAACTGGCGCTGCAGCACGAAGAACACGATCGCGATCGGCACCAGCGACATGACCGCCGACGCCGACCAGAGACCGTAGTCGACCCCACCGCGCGAGTGCAACCCCGCGACGCCGACAGTCAGCAGTTCCATGTTGTTGCTCGTCGTCGCGATCAGCGGCCAGATGAAGCCCATGTATTGATCGGTGAAGATGATCACGGCCAGCACGACCAGGCCCGGTTTGATCAGCGGCAGGACGATGCGCCGATAGATCTCGAACTCGCCCATGCCGTCGAGCCGCGCCGCATCCAGCAGGTCTGAAGGCAGGCCGAGAATGAACTGCCGCATCAGGAACACGCCCAGCGGGTTGGCAAGCGCGGGCAGGATCAGCGCCCAGTACGTGTCGAGCAGGCCAAGCTTGTTCACGAGCGTCCACAGCGGAACGATCAGGGCACTCAGTGGCACCATGAGGAAGATCAGCATGAAGAGGAAGATGACCCGCCGTCCGGTGATCTGGAGCTTGGCGAGCGCGTAGCCGGCCATCGAGTCCAGAAACACCTTGATGAGGCTGACCGAGCCGGCGACGATCAGGGTGTTCAGCATCCACCGCAGGAACTGGGTCTGCGACAACAGCTCCTTGAAGTTCCCAAAGAAGACCGGGAAGGGAAGGAGCTTCGGCGGGTAGGAGAAGATCTGATCGTTGTTCTTGAGCGACGACAGAATGACGTAGTAGAAGGGGACGACGAACACCAACGTCGCGAATGCCAGCGCGCCGTGACGGCCGACCGATCCGAGCCGGCGGCGGCGCTGTGCCCGCCGAAACTCCCTCGGGAGATTGGTCCCCGCGGCGCCGGGGCCGGCGGCATGACGCTCGACCTGCTCGACCGTGGCCATCAGTGGTCGTCCCCGTAAGTGCGGTCGCACCGAGAGGTGCCACTGGTGGATGCTGCGCGCGGACGCAGGATCTGCTGCGTAGCAGCCCTACGTGAGGATCCGAGGACAAAGCGCAGCGCCGCCAGGGAGGGGGCGGCCTCGAATGCGACCGTATTTGCGGGGGCGGCCACTAGTCGATCCCCCGCTGGCCGCGCAGCGCTCGCATCTGTACGAGCGTCAGCACGAGGATCGCGACGACGAGCATCGCTGACATCGCGGCCGCTAGCCCGATCTTGTCGTCGTAGGCGAACACGTACTGCCAGACCCGGTACACAATTGTCGTGGTGGCGGTGCCGGGCCCGCCAGCGGTCATGATCAGGGCGGTATCGAACACCTGGAGCCCCCAGATCGTCGCCACGACGATCGCGAACAGCAGTATCCGCCTGAGCATGGGCAAGTGTCAGGAACCAGAACCGGGCGAGGGGCCCGGCCCCATCAAGCGACGCGGCCTGGAATAGCTCCTGCGGCAGACCGATGAGGGCGGCGACGAAGAAGATCGCCCAGTAGCCGGCGTTACGCCAGACGTCGACCGCCGCGAGGGTCGGGAGTGCCGTCGATGCTCCCAACCACGTGACCGGTTTCGCTCCGACACCCCGCAAGATGTTGTTGAGTAGTCCAAACTCGGGGTTGGTGAGGAACAGCCAGATCAGCCCGGCCACGACTCCCGGGACGAGAACCGGGAAGTAGATGAAGAACCGATAGATGGAGCCGCCGCGACTGACCCGAGCGAGCAGAAGCGCGAGCAGCAGTGCCAGTACGAGCGTCAGCGGGACCGACATCACCGCGAACCACAGCGTGTTCTTCACCGCGGAGGTGGCGTCCACCATCTGCGGAAACTGTGTGTAGTTCTGGAGGCCGACCGACGTGGTCGGGCCGAGCAGGCCGCCCGATCGAGTGCTCCACCAGAACGTGTCGATCACCGGCAGGACCAGGAACACGACGAAGAAGAAGAACATGGGCGCGAGGAACGCCCAGCCGGTCAACTCACGCCGGAGACGCGCCCGGCGCCGCAGTCGCCGGTGCTCGGCGGGCGAGAGGCGCATCGCAGACACCGGCGAATCCTCCTCGGGCGCGTCAGCCGGTCGTCGCCCGCGCGCGCGGGCTGAAAACGCAGCAGGCCACCCTTGCAGCCGGAACGGTCACGCAGAGGCTCCCGTCTGCTGCTGGACGATCTTCGCGACGTTCTCGACGGCCTTCTGTGCCGTCTCCTTTCCGGCGTAGCAGTTCTGGATCTCGGCCTCCGCGCTGTTCTCGACGTTCGCCCACTCGGGGAAGTTCTCGAGTCCGACCGCGTACTTCCGGAACGAGGCGAACGCCTCACCCATTTGCGGCGCCGCGTACTTGCTGTAGCCGAAGCCCGGTGCATCCGAGCGCGCGGGGTACGTGCCCGAATTTCCAGCCCAGTAGGCATCGTTCGGTCCGGACGTCCACCACTTCAGGACCTCCCACATCAGATCCTGGTTCGACGACTTCGGGTTGATCATGTACAGGCTGAGGTCGTTGAAGTTGACGCGTGAGACCGGACCGGGCGGGTACGGGAGCAGCTTCCAGTTGAAGGGGACCACCTTGGGCAGCGTCGTCGTCGTGGCGAGGTCCGAGGAGTAGATCGCCATCTTGCCCGCGGCGAACGCCGCCGGCGCGTTGTCATAGGTGTACGTGCCGAGCGGGGGTGCGATCCCCGCCTTGAACAGGTCGGCGAACTGCTGTGTCGCCTCGACGACACTCGGATGGTTGACGTTCACGGTCTTGAGATCCGGAGTGAGATACGAGCCGCCGGCGGCGCGCAGGCGCTGATACCACTCCCCGTAGCCGCCGATCTGGATGCCGATGCCGAATCCGTACGTCTTGCCCGGCTTGGTCATCTTCGTGACGGCTTCGAGGAACGTGGGCCAGGTGTCGGCGAAGCTCTCGTCGTACCCGGCCGCCTTGACCATGTCCATGTTCACGAACATCGCGTCCTCGACGTGCCAGCTGATCGGGAGACCGATGATCTTCGGGCCGTAGGACTCGATCCGATCCATGTACAGGTACTTGGCCTTTTCCGCGGCGAAGGCCGGGGCGTTGATCCGCGGAGCCAGATCGACGAACGTGTCGTGGGCCTCGTAGTCCGGGTACGAGCTCTCGGTCGTCATATAGATGTCGTGCGCGCCCTCGATCACGGACGTGTTGATCTGCTGGGATGCGCTGCCCCAGTCGTACAGGCGGAACGAGAACGTGACCTTGGGATGAAGCGCCTGGAACGCCTTAGCGGTGCGCTGCTGATGCGCGACCTCCTGGTCCGACCACGGGCCGATCAGGAACCGGACGTTGCCCGAGAAGTCAGTGGGCCCCGCCGACGCTCCCCCGCCAGTCGAGGATGAACTCGAGCCGCATGCGGCGAGGATCGAGCCGATGGCCCCGGGCGCGACGCCGAGCGCGAGCAGTCGCGTCACGAATGTCCGCCGCGAGAGCCGGCCCTCGATGTAGGACTCGGCCAAGTCGTTCGTCTGACGGTCGATCTGAGACCCCACAGCAGCCTCCTCCTTGGATACGACGCCGGCAGTTGACATGATGTCCGGACAGGACGATTGTGAGTCTAACTCGTCCCCACTGGTCCTGCAAGGGCCTCGCAGCACGACCCTAACGTTCCGCGAGCCCCAAGGTACGGACAGGATGATGCGGTTGCGGTAACGGCTGCTACAGGCACATCTGGCCGCCGTCAACCGGGTAATAGCCGCCAGTGGCATAGCTCGCGTCGGGCGAGGTGAGCCAGGCGATCAGCCCCGCCACCTCGACGGGCTTGCCAACGCGGGCGAGCGGGATTACCCGCTCGGCGTCCGCCAACATCTCCGGGTCCGCGAGGACGTGGTCGTTCATCCGCGTGTCGATGAACCCGGGGACGACGATGTTGACGCGGATCCCAAGCGGCGCGAGCTCCCCGGCCATCACCCGCGCCAGCGCATGACAGCCACCTTTGGACGCGCTGTATGCGTGCTCTCCGAATGCAAATCCATATAGGCCGGTGGGCGAGCCGATGACGACGATCGAGCCGCCTCCGCTCGCGATCATCGCCTGCACGACGTGCTTGCAGGTCAAGAACATTCCGGTGAGGTTCGTGCGCAGGATCCGGTCCCAGACCGCAAGCTCGAGGTTGTCGACCCGAGCATCTCCGGTGATGCTCATCGAGATCCCGGCCGCGGCCACCGCGGCGTCGAGTCCACCCCACTCAGCCCTCACGGCGCCGACCGCCGCGGCGACCTGCTCCTCGTCGCCCACGTCGGCCGGAAGGACGAGCACGTTGGCGCCGGCGTTCCGCACCTGATCGGCGGTGACCGCGAGATCCTCCTCGCGAATGTCGAGCAGGGCCACCGAGGCCCCGTCCGTGCCGAGCCTGATCGCGGCGGCGCGGCCGATGCCGCCGGCCGCCCCGGTCACGAGCACGCGACGCGGCGTCCCGGATCCGCCGTTCACATGCTCGGTCACGACGGTCCCCGTCGGTCCCAGCCAACGTCAGGAGCGCCAACGCCGGGCCTGGCCACGGCGGCAACAGCAGTCCGGACGAGCGGCCCGTCGGCCTGATGGTTCCGCCAGCCCGCTTGGAATCGTCGACGAGATCTCGCCACTCCACGGCCACCCCGTCAAGCGAGCGGCCGAGGTCGACGCACATCCGGTCCTCGTACGGCTGGTACAGGAGCGCGACGCGGCCCCCGTCGTAGAGCGCGAAGCCGGTACTCACCACATCCGGACGCGGAACCATCGTTGAGAGGTCGAGCTCAGCAGCGAGCCGGCAGGCGGCGCCGAGCGCGCGGCGCACTTCCTCGTTCCCGGCCGGCGCGAGCGGGTCCATGTGGTCAAAGCCCCATGGATCCATGTACAGGGGCTGGTATCCCCTCGTGAACGAGCGCCACACCCAATCAACCGTGCCGCCGACTCCCCATAGATGGTCGGTGTCAAGGAACACGACCTTGCCGGTGTGGCGCGACGGCGGCTCGTATTCCCATCGCTCGTCGTCCTGACCGCGCCAAGCGAACGGGGCGATCACGTCCGCCGGGCTCTCGAACAGCGCCCGGTTGTCGGGGTGCGGCCACTGCGACGACATGAACACCGGGTGCTGCAGTGGCTTGTGGGCTCGCTCATAATCGTGCACGACGTCGATCATGTGGTGCTGCCAGCGCGTGTTCTCGGCGCTGCCGTCGTGCTCGTTCCCGATCTCGTAGAGCACGTTGGGGAACTCGTTGACCGCGTCGATCACGACTTCGACGAACCGCTCCTGAAGCTCGAGGACTGCGGTGCAGGAGAGCGTGTGCACGGCATCGTGGCCGGCCTCGTCGTGGGCCGACCCGTCGACGCCGTTGACGTTGTTCTCGAGGTGGAAGGGATGCGACCGCCAGGGGTTGTCACATCCGACCCAGGGCTCGGGCTTCGGTCCCGCGCTCCACCCTTGAAACAGCATCACCGACACGTAGATGCCGGCGTCCACCGCGGTGGAGACGCGGTGGCGCAGGCGCTCGAGCCACGCCCCGCTAACGCACGTGAGGTCGAACCGCGCGCGACCGTCCTGCGCGGTGCCGGGGCCCGTCCGTTCCCAGGGAACCGGATCGAAGTAGTAATCGCCCTCCCACCAGGACGCCCAGCGCGGGTGCTCCCAGGTCCACAGCCTCACGAACGTGTGGCCGTACTCGACGATCGTCGCGAGGAATCTCTCCCAATCGAGCGGTGCGGGAGGCCACTCGGGCCCTCCGTCTTGGAGGACCGCCCACGTGTGCGAGCCCGACAGGTAGACCGGGGTGCCGTCGGGACGCGCCAGGTACCGGGGATTGGCGGCGCTGACGGTCAGGGGCCCAATCGCCGCCGAAGCGGACGCGCCGGGCGTGCATACGGTCACCGGTCCGACGGCCATCGGTCGCGAGGCGCCCCCGTCCGGGCTCGAGGCCGGCGCGACGTCGTCCGCCACCACCGTGGTCCCGAACCGCTCAGGGCCGTTCGTATGCACGTAAGGATGTTACTACAACCGTACGTGCGATTGCACAGAATCGCCACGCCCGCTCGCGGGAGCCGCCGCCGCTCACCGGCCCGAGGGCTGACCGTCTGTCAACCGGGCGCGCGCGCCCACCGAGCCCATTGGCACCGACAGCGGCACACCGTTCGGGTGAGACCGCGTCACTTCGATCTCGACCGGCAGTCGGTCGGTCCGGACCCACGAGTGATAGCAGTGGAACGGCTCGAGCCGGACATCCCACGACACCGACTCGACGAGTAGCAGTGGGGTCCGCGGGCCGACCTCGAGCAGCTTGGCGATATCGGCCGCGGCGCGCGTCGCCTCGATGATCCTGCGCCCCCCATGCACCGCCACGCCGGCCTCCTCGCGGAGCCGGTCGTACAGCGAACCGGGCCGAAGCTGCAACGACAGCGCCGCGGCGGCGTACACGGATGGCAGGTAATCGGTGACGTGGAGGGCGACGTTGCCGTCGATGAACCGCAGCCGTTCGAGCACGACCCCTTCGGAATCGTCAGGGAGCGACAGCGCCTGGGTCGCCCAGCGCGGCAACTGCGTCAGCTCCGCGCGGAGCACCCGAGAGGTGACATTGAGGCCGAAGCGGCCGACCTCGTCGTGGAAGAACCCTTCGGAGGACTGGACGAGCCAGGACCGGTGGCGAGAATCGGCGATAAACGTCCCCCGGCCCTTGAGCCGCTGGATCATGCCTTCGTTCTCGAGCCGCAGCAGCGCCTGCCGGACGGTCGCGCGCGACACGCCGTACCGGTCGCAGATCTCGGACTCCGACGGCAGGCGATCGCCGGCTTGCCAGCGGCCGCTGTTGATGTCGTCGATCAGCAGCCGGGCGAGCTGGAAGTACAGCGGCATCGGCGAGCGCCGATCGACCGTGTCGCGATCAGGCATCGTCGCCCTTCCCACTTCGAAGCATCGGCCGCGACGTTTGCATCCGCCGTACCCCTTTGGTAAGAATGTCCGGACATGCTAGCGTCCGCATCACCAGATGTCGGTAAGCTACTGCAGACACTGGTGGAAGCGATGGCATCGAATTCGTCAGACGCGGTCGCGGCGCTGTACACGGAGGACTGCCGGCTCGCCGATCCGCTGATGGAGGTCACCGGCCGCGACCGGCTGCGGGACGCCTGTGCGGAGTTCCTGGCGGCGTTCCGAATCGAGTCGATCAAGATCAACGAGGTGATCGAGCAACTGCCGCATCTCGCGGTGCGCTGGAGTTGGAGCGTCACCCACCAGGGCGAGTACCTGGGCGTGCCGGCGAGCGGGCGGCGGTTCGACACATGGAACGTGATGTTCCTCGAGCTGCGCGACGGGCTGATATGTCGCGATCTGTCCGTATGGGACGCGGCGAGCTGCGGCGTCTCGAGCGGGTGGCGACCGGCGGCGCAGACCCCACAGTGCCTTGACGGACGGATCCCGCAGCTACAAGGAAGGCTGTGACATGAGATACGACACGCTGATCAAAGGCGGCCATCTGCTCGATCCGGCCGCGGGCCGTAACGGGCGGTTCGATCGTCGCTCTCGCCGGCGGGCGAGTGGCCGCCGTCGACGCGGAGATCCCATCCGACGCCGCATACCGGGTCATCGACGCCGCCGGCCGCTACGTCACCCCGGGACTGATCGACCTCCACAGTCACGTGTTCCATCAGTTCACGTACTGGGGGGTGGATCCCGACACGATCGGTCCGCGCAGCGGCGTCACCACCTGGGTCGACGCCGGCTCGGCGGGGGCGATCACGCTGCCGGGCTTTCGCCGGTACATCGCCGAACCCGCGACCTCCGGGTCCGCGCGTTCATGAACATCTCGTACATCGGCCTGATCGGGCCGGAGTACGAGCTGCGCAACATGGAGTACTGCGACGTCGACCTGTTCGAGCGCATCTACCGCCTGCACGCCGACATGATCGTCGGCGTCAAGGTCCGGAGCAGCTCGCCGACCGTCGGCGACAACGGAGTCGAGCCGCTGCGACGGGCGCGACGGGCCGCCGAGCGGTGCGAGCTGCCGGTCATGGTCCACATCGCCGACGCGCCGCCCGCGATCGAGGACGTCCTCGCGCTGATGGCCCCCGGCGACATCGTCACACACTGCTTCAGCGGCGCGACGATGAAGCTCGTCGACGACGACGGCAACGTGCTCGAGGCCGCCAAGCGCGCGGTCGACGCCGGCGTCATCCTCGACGTCGGGCACGGCGCCGGCGGAATGACGTTCGCGAGCGCCGAGGCGATGATCGCCGCCGGGGTTGCGCCGGACGTGATCTCGACCGACCTGCACCAGATGAGCCACCATGGCGCGGCCGTGATGTCGAGCGACGCCGGCTCCTCGGCGTTCATCCGCATCCGCGACGACGACACTCCGAAGTTCGACCTCGCGGCCGCGCTGAGCAAGTTCATGGCGACCGGCCTCTCCCTCGAGCAGGTGATCGAGGCGTCCACGGCGCGACCGGCGGAGCTGATGGGGCGCCGCGGGGAGATCGGGACGCTCGCGCCCGGCGCCGGGCCGACGTGGCCGTGTTCGAGCTCGAGCACGGAAGCTACGAGTTCCGCGACGTCGAGGGGGCCTCGCGGACCGGCACGCAGCGGCTCGTCAACGTCCGACGCTGATCGGCGGGCGGGACGCTGAGCGCAGGCCGGCGGGCGCCCCGGCGCCGTGGGTCGACCTGGTGGCGCCCAGAGCGATGGCTGAGGTCCGCCTCGAGGGCGCCCTCCATGCCACCGAGGTTCGCTGAGTTCGACGGCAAGGTGGCGATCGTCACCGGTGGCGCTCGGGGCATCGGGGCGGCGATATCTCGCGAGCTCGCCGGCCGCGGCGCCCGCGTGGTGGTCGGCGAGCTGTCCGCACCGCGCGCGGAGGAGTTCGCCCGGACCGCCGGCGCCGATTCGATCGTCGCGCAGCCGTGCGACGTGCGCGACTTCTCGCAGGTGACCGCGCTCCACGACGCCGCGCTCGCGTCGCACGGCCGGCTCGACTTCGTGATCGCCAACGCCGGCATCACCGACTGGGGCCTGATGTCCGACGGCGATCCCGAGCGGTGGCGAGCGGTGATCGAGACCAACGTGCTGGGCGTCGCGTTCACGATCCGCGCCACGCTGCCGACGCTGCTGGCGCAGGGCAGCGGACACATCGTGATCACGGCCTCGATCTCGGGCCGGGTCACGTACGTCGGCGAGCCGATCTACATCGCGAGCAAGTGGGCGCTGGTCGGACTGGGGCGGGCGCTGCGCAAGGAGGTGGCGGCGGCAGGAATCAAGGTCACGTTGATCGAGCCCGGCATCGTCGACACGCCGCTCGTCTCAGGGACCGAGGAGGGCCGCCAGGAGCTCGCGCAGGTCCGCGCGCTCGTGCCCGAGGACATCGCCTCCGCCGTCGCGTTCGCGCTCGGGCGTCCCGAGCACGTCGACATCGAGGAGCTCGTGGTCGCTCCGACCGGCCAGGCGATGTAGTCAGGCGCCCGCGCCACGCCACCGCAGGACGCTGACCTCGTATCCGGAGAGCTGCAGCTCGAGCGTGTCTGCACCGCCGCCGCCGAGCGTGGCCCAACGGTCGCGAAGGCCGTCGGTCGCGAACAGGTGCCGGCGGATGGTGTCGGCGTTCAGCCGGCGGATCTCCGGGTCGGCGCCGGCCGGCCCGAGCCGTGCGTCGTGGCGCGAGGCGTCAGATTCGCGACCAGAACCAGGGTCCATGGAGGCGCGGCGACCTGAATCGCCTCGAGCTCGAGCGGGTCCGACGAGTGGCACTCGAGCAGCGCGAGCCCGGACAGCGGCGCCAGCTCGGCGAGCACGTGGTAGACCGGGAACAGCATGCCGGCCACCGATGGGAACGCCGCCTCGCGCGGTGGGAGCGGATCGGGCTCGAGCAGCCCGCGCCACCCGACCGTCTCGAAGTACGTGGCCGAGGCCGCCCCGGCCTCCCCGAGCCGGCCGACGCTCGCGAGCGTCCAGGCGGCGTTGATCAGCGACATTTGTCGCGCGTCCACGGTTTCCGGGAGCGCACCCGCCGTGGCCGGCGCATCGCCCCGGTCGGGAGCGTCGGGGTTGAAGCGCGGCTTCAGGGTGATCGGCGTCACCGCGATCGACGCGTGTGGGGCCAGTAGTCGCGCGCTCGTGACCGTGTCCGCCTGTGCCAGCGGAGTCTCGACGAGCGACAGATCGTCGTCCGAATGGACCTGGGGCGTCACCGGATACGCAAGCACCTCGAAGCTCGGCGGGAACGCCGCCGTCCGGTTGAGCTCCGCGAAGTAGACGTTGGTGCCGCCGCCGACCGGAGCGTCACCGATCGACGACCTGAGGCTCGCCCGCGCGTGAGCCACAAGCTCGGCCGGGGTCACCTCGGCGTTCTCGGCGTATACGAGCAGGCGGGCGACCCCCGGGCCGGTGCCGGTGCCGAGCCGGGGAGCGAGACGATCGAGGTCCAGCGCGTCGCGCGCGAAAACCGCGAGCTCGAGCTCGCAGCCGAGCCCACCGGCGACCGTGCGGGCGCGTTCGAGCTCGGCGGGCCAGGAGTCGGTTCCCAGATGGAGGTCGACCCGCAGATGCCTGAGGCCGAGCTCGCGCAAAAGCTCGATCTGGCCCGGCTCGTGCTCAGAGTCGTCGGAGGCGAGCGCGACGCCGAGCGCGGGCACCCGACCGACGCGCGGCTGCCGAGAGTCACGGTCAGCGGTCGCGCCGACGGGGCCGGCGGCCGGTCCGTGGACTCACTCGAGATCGTGACCCGCTGGCGCAGCTCCGTGCCCCGGCGCAGCTCCCACGGCTCGACCCGCGCCGGCGGGTTGGGACTGTAGGTCTTGAAGGACGCGTCGGTCCAGTTGCGCTGGTCTTCCATCTCGAACAGGTCGCCCTCGAATGTGAACTCGACGGCGACGCCGTCGCGACTGACCATGCGGATCCAGTCGAAGGCGTCGAACAGCGGCGGGAAGCTGTCACCGTCGAACTGCTGCGGCCCGACCGACGCGGGCAGCTCGCCGGCCGTCTCGGAGCTCGGCGACCCCGCGCTGAACTGGCTTCCGGCGAACACGTCGGTCGGATGCAGCACGCATAGTCCGATCCGCCGGTAGCGGCAGTCGCGCTCGGCGACGCCCTCCATCGAGTACGTGATCGTTCCGTCGGGCGCGCCGTCGATCGTGCAGCGCCAGCGGAACTCGAGCTCGCCGTGGCGATGGAACGAGTCGAACGTGGCTCGGAAGCTGTCGGCACGCTGATCGAGCCGCTCGTTCTCGCGCCGCCCGGGCACCGTGTCCCACGCCTCGCTTCTGACCGCGACCTGGATCCTCCGGGCGAGCTCGGTTCCGCCCCGACGGACGTAACGCAGATCCCCGGCGAGGAGCAGCGCCTCGACGGGGCCCGCGTGCACGAGCTGGCCGTCGCTCGGCGTGACGTTGACGCCGTGGAGGAGCTCGAGATCCGTCGGCGCGGTGATTGCGGTGGCCATCACGCCGTCACCGCGCTCCGCGCGAGCTCCTCGAACAGCTCGTACGCATCGCCCGGATCCGCGCCGTCGTGCACGACGCTCGCCACGGCCCGGAGCATCGCCGCCGGCGCTTCGGATTGGAAGATGTTGCGTCCCATGTCGACGCCGGCGGCTCCTTCCTGGATCGCGCGGTACGCCATCTCGAGCGCGTCGCGCTCGGGCAGCTTCTTGCCCCCGGCCATCACGATCGGGACCGGGCACCCGGCCGTGACCTGCTCGAAGCCCTCGGAGACGTAGTAGGTCTTGACGATCTGGGCGCCGAGCTCGGCGCAGATCCGGGTCGCCAGGCCAAGGTATCGGGCGTCGCGGGTGAGCTCCTTGCCGACCGCGGTCACGCCGAGCACGGGAATGCCGTAGCGGTAGCCGGCATCGACGAGCTTGGTCATGTTCTCGACCGACTGCGTCTCCTGCTCGCCGCCGACGAACACCTGCACCGCGAGCGCGTCGACGTTCAGCCGTGCGGCGTCCTCGACGTCGAGGGCGATCCGCTCGTTCGAGAGGTCTTTGAGGATGCTCGGACCGCCGCTCGCCCGCACGACCACGCCGCCCCGGTGAGTCGGCGGAATCGTCGAGCGCAGCACGCCGCGGGTCACCATCAGCGCGTCAGCGCCCGGGAGGATCGGCACGATGCTGAGATCGACCCGCTCGAGCCCGGTCGTCGGCCCCTGGAAGTAACCGTGGTCGATCGCGAGCATCACCGTCCGGCCGCTCTCCGGGCGGAAGATCCGCGCGAGCCGGTTCTTCATCCCCCAGTCGTACGCGCCGGAGCCCTTCAGGAAATAGCCCTGCTCGGGCGGCGGGATCTCGGCGTGGAAGTCCTTCTCGTCTCGAGTGTCGGCTTCTGGCATTTCGGTTCGTCCTTCCTCGCGGGTTCAGGCGCCGGCCGCGCGCCACATCGGACGCGCGAGGCCGGCCTCGGAGAGCTCCAGCTCGCCTGCGTACAGCGCCAGCCACTGCTCGTACAGCTCGCCGGTAAATCGCGGCATTGGCGGCATCCGGCTCGATCGTGCGCTCGAACTCGACCAGGCGCCCGGCGGCGGTTTGTGCGTCCTCGTAGAGGCCCGCCCCGACTCCGGCGCAGATCGCCGCACCGAGCGCGGTCGATTCCTTGACCACCGGGATCCGGATCGGTATGCCGAGCGTGTCCGCGACGATCTGGGGCCAAAGGGTGCCCTTGGCGGCGCCGCCCGTGAGCACCGCCTCGCCGACCTCGATGTCCGGTCAGCTCCTCGATGATCTGGAGGTGGCCGCGGGTCACGTAGGCCGCGCTCTCCTCGATCGCGCGGAAGCAATCGACGCGGCCCGACCGGCCCGGGTTGGCGACGTCGAAGCCGATCAACGCGGGCGATGCGTGTATCCAGCGGTTGGCCTGCATCACGTTCGAGAAGATTCCGGTGATGCCGTTGGCTCCAGGCGGGACGCTCGCCGCCTTGCGCTCCATCACGCTGTAGACGTCCTCCCCGGTGCGCTCGGCCTCCGCGGCTTCGAGCTCGCAGAAGCCGTCGCGGAACCAGCGCATCACGATCCCGCACCAGAAGCCGATCCCTTCCATCATCCAGCGCTCGCCATCGGTGTGGCACAGCGTCCGCAGCCTCGCCGCGGGTCGATCAGCGGGACGTCGAGCACGACCGTGCACTGCCAGAACGAGCCGCCGACGACCGTCAGCCGTCCGGGCTGGGTGACCCCGATCCCGAGCAGGCTCAACTGGGTGTCGGCGCCGCCGACCGCCACCGGGGTGCCGCGCGGAATGCCGGTCTGCTCGGCCGCGACGTCGGTGACGCCGCCGATCACGGTGCCGGGATCGAGGACCGGGGGAAACACCGCGGGATCCAGCCCGCAAAGCCCGAGCACGTGCTCGGACCAGGTGCGCTGCGCGAGCTCGAACATCCCCGACGAGGAGCCGAGCGAGGGGTCGGTCACGAACTCGCCGGTGAGACGGGTGAGGATCCAGTCGCCGAGCATCCCCACGTGCGCGATCGATGCGAACACCTCCGGCTCGTGCCTGGCGATCCACAGGAACCGCGCCGGCGCAGTGATCGCGACCCAGTCGCCCGCGCGTTCGTAGATGTCCTGCGCCGCGCCGGACTCGCACCAGCTCGGTCGCCTCGACGCCGGCGCGACCATCGACGTTGGGACACGCCCAGATCTCCCGGCCACGGTCGTCGTAGAGCACCATCCCCTCGCGCATGCTGGTCGCGCTCACCGCCTTGACCGCGTCCGGGCCGGACGCCGGCGAGAGCCTCGCGCGTGCATGCGCAGATCAGCTCCCAGTTCGTCGCGGTGTCGAACACCTGTGAGCCTGGTGCGCCGGGAAGCTCGTGATGGGAGTACTCGCGTTGGCCGATCGCGAGCTGGTGGCCGTGCGTGTCGAACAGCACCGCTCGGCAACTGCCCGTGCCGGCATCGATCGCGAGCAGGAGATCGTCGTCGCTCATGCCGTCATACTGATCCCGGTTGGCGACGTTGACGAGCTGCTCGCCGGCCGCGAAGCGAGCGATCTCGAGCGCGACCATCTCGGCCCCTCGGGCGAGCGTCTCGCGCGTCGCGCCGCCGATGTGGGGGGTGATCACGACGTTCTCGTGGCGGAGCAGCGGGTGCCGCCCCGCCCGCGCCGAGGCGCGCACCACATCGAGCGCCGCGCCGGCGAGGTGCCCGGAGGCCAGCGCAGCGTCGAGCGCGTCCTCGTCGACGAGGGTCTCGCGGGCGGTGTTGACGAAGAACGCTCCCGGCCTCATGCGAGCGAACTGCTGAGCGCCGAACAGGTTCGCGTTCTCCGCGTTGGCGCGCGCGTGCAGCGAGACGAAGTCCGAGCGGCCCAGGAGCTCGTCGAGCTCCTGCACGCGCTCGACGCGATCATCGGTCGCGCCGTTCAGGTACGGGTCATAGATGAGCACGCGCATGCCGAATGAGAGCGAGCGCTCGGCCACGCGGTGCCCGACCCGGCCGTACCCGACGAGACCGAGCGTGTGCCCGCGCAGATCATTGCCGAAGAAGATCGCGCCGGCCCAGTTGTCGGCCACCTGGCCGCCGTCCTCGATGAACCGCTGTGCCTTCGGAAAGCCCCTGGCGAGCATCACCAGAAACGCGACCGTCTGATCCGCCACCGCCTCGGCATTCTTCCCCGGGGTGGTGACGAGCGGCAGACCGCGGGCGTTGACCGCGTCGACATCGACGTTGACGGGGCCGCCGCGAGCGCAGCAGACAAGCCGCAGCTCGGCTGATGCAGCGAGGACGGCATCGGTCACCGGCGCGCCGTGCACGACCAGCACCTCGACGCCGGACATGTGCTCGGCGACTTCGGACGGCGAGCCCTGGTACTCGCCGAGCTTGGATTCGGAGTTCGTCGACGGCTTGAACGGACGGTCCACGTCCACGTCGAAGTACTCCACCTCGTGGTTGGCCTCGAGCCCGCGGAACGCGTCCCGGAAGTAGCGAGCCGCCATGTAGCTGTCGCCCACGGCGAGAATGATCATCGCGTCCCTAGCCTCTCTCGGCTGATGAGGTTGTGAGTTGCGTGCGGCAGGCAGCATAACGTCATCCTGTACGTACATCAACACTTTGGGCGACCGTTTAGAAACGTATCCTTCAGAGCAGCGGGCCGGCGCCATGACACACAAGACGAGGTGAATCGCGGATGACATCGCTGCCCGACGTTGCGATCGATCGAGCCTCGCCCGTCCCGTTCTACTTCCAGCTCGCCGAGCTGTTCGAACAGGAGATCGCCAGCGGGCGGTGGCCACCGGGCACCCGGATGCCGTCCGAGCCGGAGCTGTGCAGCCATTACGGCCTTTCCCGCACGACCGTCCGCCAGGCCCTGGCGAGACTCGAGCAGCGCCGCCTGATCGAGCGGCTCAAGGGCCAGGGCACGTTCGTGCAGCGCACCGAGACCGGGCTCTGGCGCCTGCAGTCCTCCGCGGGGTTCTTTCAGGAAGAGGTCGATCGATCAGGCCGCACTGTCACCTCGCGGATCCTCCGCGCCGAGCGCGGGACCCTGCCTGGTTGGGCCTCGGATGCGCTCGACCTCTCGCCGGGCGCCCAGGGGGCCACGCTCGAGCGGCTCCGGTACATCGACGACGAAGTGGCGATGTACGTCGTCAACCACCTGCCATACCGACTGGCCGACGCTGCGCTCACGGTCGACGATCCGAACGAGTCTCTTTACCGGCGGCTTCGCGAGCGCGCCGGCGTGGAGCCGCACGGAGGCCGCCGCACGCTCGAGGCCGTGGCCGCGGAGGAGCGGCTCGCCGACATGCTCGAACTGTCGGCCGGGGCGCCGGTCGCGCTGATTCAGTCGGTCGCGTGGGACGCCGAAATGCGGCCGTTCGACTGCTACCGCGCATGGTTGCGGACCGATCGCACGCGAATCGACATCGAGGTCGCGGGACCCGCCGGAGTGATGGCCCAGCCGCTCGGAGCCTCCTCGAGCGCAATGTCGAAGGAGTGACGGCGCACACCGGCGGTGCCCGACGTCGCCGCCATGCGTCTCGACCCCGGCATCGTGCGAGCGACGTCATCCTATGACGACAGGGATCACTAACCGGGTAGGCGCGACGCCGACGCGAGCGCGGCCTCGTCGAGACGGCCAACGCCCGGGTCGGTGGGCATCACCTGTACCTCGATCTTCATCCGATCGGGACGGATCCAGGTGCGGTAACAGTCGAACGCCCGCAGGTTCCGGTCCCAGTCGACGCCCTCGATCACGAGGAGCGGCTCCCATGCCCTGACGTCGAGGATCTCGGCGAACTTCTGGCCCGCGATCACCGAGTCGACGATTCTCCGCCCGCCGGCCACCGTCAGTCCTTCTTGCTGGAGCACCTCGTAGAGCGAACCGTGAGTGTCGTCCTCGAGTCTGGAGACCACCGGAGCCAACTCGCTGAGCAGATAGTTGACGTCGTACACGGTCAGAACCCCGTCGACCCAGCGCAGCCGTTCGAGCACGACCCCGGGAGAGCCCTCGGGCACCGCGAGCGCATCGGCCGCCCAAACCGGCATCGGCTCGACCGCCAGCCGCAGCACCTTCGACGTGACCTCGTGGCCGTGCCGCTCAACCTCGTCGCGGAAGAAGCCGGCAACGTCCTGCACGAGCCACGACCGCTGCCGATTGCGGAGCACGAACGTGCCGGCGCCGTGGGCCCGGCGGACGAGGCCCTCCTGGTCGAGACGCATGAGCGCCTGGCGCACTACCGACCGGGAGACTCCGAAGTGCTCCGCGATGTCCGGCTCGGCTGGAAGCTGGTCACCGGGGTTCAGACGCCCGGCGAGGATCTCGCGACTCAGCACATCCTCGAGCTGCAGGTAGAGCGGGACCGGGGAGCGGCGGTCGACAGCGAGCGGACCTAAGACGATTGGCATGCTGTACGTACGACTCGTGACGGTGTGAATCGGATGGCATCGATTTACAGCAGCTCAGAGTATAGAAGTACGTTTGTCCGGACTTCACTTTGTCACCCTCTAGGTTCACGAGTCGGGGAGGCTTAACGTCGAGCGGCGGCCGCATCCGCGACCGCCGCAGGACGTGAGGCACCCTGGTTTGGGCCTACAACTTGGCGTGGCAGATTAATCTGCCGCTCAACAAAATGTCAAATTTTTTCTCCCAAACCAGAGCTGATTTGACTTTTCTCACAAACCAGGGCTAAATGTCCGCCCGTACCGTGAGCTCCCGGAGCCTCTCGCCTGCCCGCGCCGAGCAAGCCGCGCTCGAGCGCCTGAACGGCCTGATCGCCGAGGTGTCCGGCTCGAATGAGTTCCAGCGAGACCGGCTCGACGGAGTGGTCCTGCGCTCGCTCGACGACCTGCGCCAGATCCGGCCGGTCGACAAGGACGATCTGCTGCGCGACCAGCAGGCGCACCCACCGTTCGGGCGCAACCTGACCTACCCCCGGGAGCGCTATGTCCATCTGCACCAGACGAGCGGCACCTCGGGATCGACGCTCCGTGTGCTCGACACCGAGGACGACTGGGACTGGTGGCGGGGGTGCCTGCACGATGTGTTCGCGGCCGCCGGAGTCGGCCCCGACGACCTGGTCGCGCTCGCCTACTCGTTCGGACCGTACGTCCAGTTCTGGGCCTCGTACGAGGGCGCCGGCGCGGTCGGCGCCAACCGGATCGCGCTCGGTGGAATGGACTCGGTGCAGCGGCTGGAGACGATCCGGGAGTACTCCGCGACGACGTTGGTCTGCACTCCCTCCTACGCGGTCCGGCTCGCGAGCGTGGCCGATCAGAAGGGGCTCGAGGATGCGCTGTCGTCGGTGACCACGATCATCTGCACGGGCGAGCCGGGGGCGTCGCTGCCGGCGGTCCGCTCGCAGATCGAAGCGCGGTGGCAAGCCAGGTGCCTCGACCATGCCGGTCTGTCCGAGGTCGGCGCGTTTGGGTACCCGTGCGCCGAGGGCGGCGGGGTACACGTCAACGAGCGCGAGTTCGTCGCTGAGATCGTGGCGCCGGGGACCGAGGATCAAGTCGCCGCCGGCGAGGCCGGCGAGCTGATCGTGACCGCGATCGGGCGTACGGGCTTCCCGGCGATTCGCTACCGCACCGGGGACGTCGTGGAGTGCTGCGAGGATCGGTGCCCCGCGGGCCATGCCGATCGATGGCTCCCCGGCGGGATCCTCGGCCGCACCGACGACATGGTCGTGATCCGCGGCATGAACGTGTTCCCGTCGGCGATCGAGCAGGTGCTGCGTGAGTTCGACGAGCTCGGCGAGTTCCGGATCACGTTCTACACCGAGCCAGCGGCCATGGACGAGGTCAAGGTCGAAGTCGAGCTGACCCAACCGGGCCAGGGACGTGCGATTCAGGCTCGGCTGCGGACACGGCTCGGGTTGAGGGTGAGGATCGTCCCGCTCAAGCCGGGGGTCCTGCCCACCAACATCGGGAAGGTGCGCCGGGTGGTCGACATGCGCCAGGTTCCCTCCGGGCATCTGCCGGGCGACCGGAGCTCGCGATGACTCCACCGTTCGGTGGCGTGGACGCGGCGCCGTCGCCCAGCACCAGCCATGCCGTGGCCGAGCGCATTCGCAGCTTCGTGGCCGGCGAGCGACTGCAACCCGGCCACCGGCTCGGGCGCGAGGAAGACCTGGCGCGCGAGTTCGGCGTCAGCCGGCCGACGTTGCGCGAGGCCCTGCGCATGCTCTCGAGCGAGCATCTGGTCCGCGCCACGAAGGGGCCCGGTGGCGGGATCTTCGTCGCCGCAACTCCTGAGCAGGGCATCGAGCTGAGCGTCAGCGCCGCGGTGGCGACGATGCTCGACGCTCAGAGCATCGGGCTCGACGAACTGCTCGAGACCCGGATGCTGATCGAGGTCCCGCTCGCCGGACTCGCTGCCGCTCGCGCGAGCGAGCAGGATGTGGTTGTCCTGCGAGCGCTCGTCGAGGAGGTCAACGACGCGGCAACCGACCACGACCGCATGCTCGAGGCGGACGCACGGCTTCACCACGTAATCGCGCGGATCGCCGATAACCGGCTCGCGGGTGCGTTCAGCGGCTGGATCGTCGATGTGCTCCAGCCGCGGCTTGCCGCGGTCATCGAGCCCGCCGTGGTCGTGAGTGTGATCGCCGAGCAGCACCGTGATCTGCTCGAGGCGATCGCGCGCGGCGACCCGGGTGCCGCGGAGCGGGCGATGCGCGAGCACCTCGTCTACGTGCGCGACGTGGTCAACGCCGTCGAGCGTTCCGGGCAAACCGGCGCCTAAATCCAGGCCCTCGCCCTGCCTCCGCGCGCGTAGGCTATGCGCGTGACGCAGGCTCCTCTCTGCTTCGTCGTGATGCCGTTCGGCGTGAAGCCCGACGGCCAGGGGGGTTCGGTCGATTTCGACGCCGTCTACAACGAGCTGCTCGCACCGGCGATCCGGACGGCGGGTCTCGACCCGCTCCGGGCCGACCAGGAGGTTGTCGGCGGCCTGATCCACAAGCCGATGTACGAGCGGCTGATCCTCGCCGACTACGCGATCGCGGACCTGACGACCGCGAACGCGAACGTGTTCTACGAGGTCGGCGTGCGGCACGCGGTGCGCCCGTACTCGACGGTGCTGGTGAGCGCCGACGTCAAGCGGGTCCCGTTCGACCTCGCTCCCGACCGCGTGCTGCCGTACCACCTCGACGGCGCCGGGCGCCCCGCGGATCCGGACGCGGACCGCGCCGCGCTGGTCAAGGCGCTCGAGGCGGCGCGGGCGTCGGACACCGACAGTCCGGTGTTCCAGCTCATCGGCGACCTTCCCCGCCCGGAGATCGATCGCCTGAAGACCGACGTGTTCCGTGAACGGGCCGCGTACTCGGCGGCGGCGAAGGAGCGGCTCGCGAAGGCCCGGAAGGAGGGCGCCTCCGCGGTTCGGGCGATAGAGGAGGACCTCGGCGCGCTCGACGCCGTCGAGGCCGGGATCCTCGTCGACCTGCTCCTCTCCTACCGCGCCACCGGCGCGTGGGAGGACATGATCCGGCTGGTCGAGGCGATGCCCGAGCCGGTCCGGCGCACGGTGCTCGTCCGCGAGCAGTACGGGTTCGCGCTCAACCGCGCGGGCCGCCGGGACGATGCCGAGCGCGAGCTGCGCGCGGTGATCGAGGACCACGGGCCGAGCAGCGAGACCTACGGTCTGCTCGGTCGCGTCTACAAGGATCGGTGGGAGGCTGCGCGGGGCGACTCGATCCTCAAAGGGCAGGGCTACCTCGACCAGGCGATCGACGCCTACCGCCGCGGCTTCGAAGCCGACTGGCGCGATGCGTACCCCGGCATCAACACGGTCACGCTGATGGAGATCCGCGATCCCGGTGGCGCGGCGCAGCAGGACCTGGTCCCAGTCGTGCGGTACTCGAACCGGCGGCGGATCGACGGTGGCGCGCCCGACTACTGGGACCATGCGACGCGACTCGAGCTCGGGGTCATCGGCCGCGATCGGGGCGAGGCGATCGCCGGCGCCACGGCCGCCCTGGCGGCGGTGCGCGAGCCGTGGGAGCCCGAGAGCACCGCGTACAACCTGTCGCTGATTCGCCAGTCGCGCGCGGAGAGCGGCGAGAGCATCGACTGGGCCGATGAGATCGAGCGCGAGCTCCTTCGTGCCGCCGGTAAGGCTTGACATGGACGACGCGGACCGACGCGCGCGAGAGATCATCGAAGGAGCGGACGCGTCCGCGGACCAGCTGAAGGCCCTGGCGGACGAGCTGCGCGACAGCGGCCGGAGCGCGCTCGCGGCCACGCTGCTGACCGCGGTGGCGCGCCGCGCGCTCGCCGGGGAATGGCGCCCAGCGGAGCGGGCGAAGCTCGCGACCGACGTTCTGCGCGACTATCAGCTGTTCAACTACGCGCGGCGGCTCCTGACCAAGGTGCGCGCGTCGGGCGAGGACTCCGAGCGACTGCGCCAGCAGCACGCGCTGTGCACGTACAAGGACCTCGAACTGCCGGTGGCGCGCCGCCTCTCCCGAGCGCTGGAGATCCTCGACGAGAACGGGGAGCTGAACCGCACGCACAGTGCCGAGACGCTCGGGCTCGCGGGCGCGATCTACAAGCGGCGCTGGGATGTGGACTCAAGGCGCGAGGACCTCGAGAGATCGCTCGACTACTACCGGCGCGGCTTCGAGCAGGTGGGTGACGAGAACCGCTGGTATGCCGGCGTCAACGCGGCGTTCGTCGCGGATCGGCTCGCCCAGCTCGAGGACCAAGGCCGCGGGGCTGCTGACGAGGCGACCAGGCTCCGCGCCGAGGCTCGGCGCATCCGCGAGCAGATCGCCACCGAAGTCACCGGCGGCGACGCCGGATGGAACGACGCCACGCTCGGCGAGGCGCTGTTCGGCCTCGAGCGGTTCGACGAGGCTTGCAAGCCGCTGTCGGCGGTGGGCGCGAACAAGCAGGCGCTGTGGCGCCAGGAGACGACCGCGATGCAGCTGGCCGCGCTCGCCGACCTACACGGGGTGGCCGAGCGCCCCGAAGCGCTCGAGGCGCTCAGGGCGTTCGTCGGCGACAACGCTGGCGGTGTGCAGCGCGCACTGCTCGGCAAGATCGGGCTCGCACTGTCGGGCGGCGGGTTCCGCGCGTCGCTGTTCCACATCGGGGTGCTCGCCCGCCTCGCCGAATGCAAGGTCCTGCGCAGCGTCGAGGTTCTCTCGTGCGTCTCGGGCGGCTCGATCCTCGGCGCCTTCTATTACCTGAAGCTCAAGCAGCGGCTCGAGTCCAAGGTCGACGACAGCAGCGCTCCGAACGGCATGACCGACGCGGATTACGTTGCGCTCGTGGGGGACGTCGCGGACGAGTTCCTCGCCGGCGTGCGCAAGAACCTCCGCGTGCGCCTCGCCACCAATCCCATCGACGACGCGAGGATGGCGGTGACGTCGTACTCACGAACCGACCGCGCGAGCGAGCTCTACGAGGAGCTCTTCTACGGTCCGCTGCGTCCCGAGCCCGACGTCTGGCGGATGCCGGAGCTGTTCGTGAAGCCTGCAGGTCGGGGAGAGAACTTCTCGCTCCCCTACGAGAACTGGCTGCGCGAGGCGAAGGTGCCGATTCTCGTACTCAACGCCACCACGCTGAACACGGGTCACAACTGGCAGTTCACCGCGTCGTGGATGGGCGAGCCGCCCCCCCTCGGCGACGAGCCAATCGACGCCAGCCAGCGGCTGCGTCGGCTGTACTACGACGATGCACCGAACGTCGACGACCTCCGGCGGCCGAGGCTCGGCACGGCGGTGGCTGCCTCGGCGTGCGTCCCCACGCTGTTCCCGCCGATCAAGATCAGGAATCTCTACGAGGACTTCGACGTCGAACTCGTCGACGGCGGCGTCTACGACAACCAGGGCATCGCCAGCCTGGTCGAGCAGGACTGCAACGTGATCCTGGTCAGCGACGCGAGCGGGCAGATGCGGGACACCGAGGACCCGAAACGGGGGGCGCTGAGCGTCGCGCAGCGCTCGAACAGTGTGCTCATGAAGCGCGTTCGCGAGGCCGAGTACGACGAGCTCGCGGGCCGCGACCGCGCGGGCAGCTTACGTGGCCTGATGAGCGTGCACTTGACGAAGGGGCTCCGGGCGCAACCGCTCGACTGGATCGGATGCAAGGAGCCTTGGGATCCTGACGACGATGCGCTCCCAGCCAACCCGCCGCCCGCGTACGGGATCGATCCGAACGTCCAGCGCGCGATGGCCGAGCTTCGCACCGACCTCGACGCATTCTCCGACGACGAGGCGTACACGTTGATGGCTGCCGGCTATCTGATGACCAAGCACGATCTCGGCGACGCGCTGCCGACGCTCGCGCAGGCCGACCCCGCGCTCGAGCGGCTCGATTGGCCATTCCATAAGACGCTCGTCGAGATGACTTCGCCGGACCCCGGGCGCCTGGCGCGAACCTTGCGCGATGGGCACGCGCGCTTCTTCCGTAAGGAACGGGTGCTGGTGCGAGACGCGAAGGCCTGGGCGGCCAGGCGGCGCTGACACCCAACGAGACGCGCCGCGGAGTCTGGCCCTTACTCGCCGGTCAGCGCCGGCGCGTAATACGCGGGGCGACGGTCGGCGAACGCGTCGTTGTGAGGCCCGTTGCGCTTGCGCCGGGCTTCGTCCAGGTCGCAGTCCGCGATCAGGGTCTCGACGCCGCGGTCCGCGACCGGGCCGGCGCACAGCGAGCCGTCGGGGGCCGCGATCACGCTGCCGCCCTCGAACTCGAGCCCGCGCTCGCTGCCGCAACGGTCGCACACGGCCACATACAGCCGGTTCAGGTACGCGGTCGTCAAGGCGAGCGAGTGGAGGATCGGTGTCGGATCGCGCGGCCAGTTCGCCGGCAGCGCGATCAGCTCGGCGCCGCCGAGCGCGAGCCCGCGCGTAAGCTCGGGGAACTCGATGTCGTAGCAGACCGCAAGCCCGATCCGGCCGTGGCGGGTGTCGAGGATCGGGGCCAGCCGATCGCCGGCCGAGAACCAGCGAGGCTCCTCGCCCCAGAGGTGCAGCTTGCGGTACACGGCCCGCAGGCCGTCACCGTCGACGAGCGCGCTGCTGTTGAACAGCCGCCCGTCGGGGCCTTGCTCGCAGAACCCTCCGATCACGACCGCGTCGCCGCGAGCGGCCTCTCGCGCCCACCCCGCGAACCACTCGTCATCGGCCGGGAACGCGCCGGCGCGAGCCTCCTCGACCGACTCGAACACGTACCCACAGGTGACCAGCTCCGGTAGCACCACGATCTGGGCGCCCGCCGAGACCGCGGCGGCGATCGCCTCGACCGCGCGCGCCCGGCTCTCCTCAGGCCGGGCGACGTCGGGGGCGATCTGACAGCACGCCACCCGCACCCCGCCGGCCGGCATCAGCCACCTCGTGAGAGAGCGATCCTGAACTCCGCGCGGTACGACTGTCCCGGCTCGACCACAGTGAGGCCGTCGCCGCTGTTCAAGGCGTTGGTCGGCGCGGTCATCGGCTCGAAGCAGATGAACTCTTCCCCGGGTGGAGCGAACACCTGCGCATAGGCGTACCCGCGCACGTACTCAACCGTGAGGTTCACGCCGCCGGCGGCGGCTGCGAACGTCGCCGGCGCCCCGCCGGCGTCATCCGCGTCGTACGCGTCGTCGAGGCTGACCCCGGCCAGCGAGAACGACGGCCGGTCGACCGGCGCGCGCGCGCCGGTCGGGATCGAGTTGCCGTCGAGCACGATCTGCCTCGATGCCCCCAGCGTGACCTGCCAATCGTCCCGGCCGGCGCCTGGCACCCGCGTGTACGGGTGGTAGCCGAACGAAACCGGCAACGGGCCGTCGTCGCCGGCGGTCACGGTCGTCGCGATCGTCAGCTCGGCCCGGCCGACGGAAGCCTCGACGCGAACCTCGTGCGCGAACGGGAACAGCCCGAGCAGCTCCTCCGAGCCCCAGGCCAACCCGGCGGCGACGGCGTCGCCCGCCCCCGAGTCCTCGGGCTGCCAGCGCAGCAACCCCGGGAGCACGCCGTGGATCGGGAGTCCATTGCCGTCGCGCGGGATGCGCGCATCCTTCCTCGAAAGCGTGACCTCCCTCCCCGCCGCCCGGTAGCCGAACCGCGCGAGCCGGTTGGCCCATGGGTAAAGCAGCGGGATGCCCATCGTCTTGCCCTGCTCGGCGTACGCGAGCACGCCGCGCCGGCGGTCGAGCAGTTCGTCGCCCTCGACGGCGAACGAGCAGCACAGCATGTTGGCCGCGGGCACGAACTCGGCCGTGGTGGACCCGTCGGTGGACGTCAGGATGATCGACTCGAATCCTTCGGCGGATCCGCGGGCGCTTGCGGCAGACATGCGCGCGTATCTTCTACGCCCGAGCGTCGCGGCACAAGACTGGTGTGCGGATCTCACCCTGGGGTGGCTTGTCGCGGGCACGATCGGCAACGACGATCCGCGGTATGTCGATCACCTACACCTTGCAGATCAGGCTCGGCGTTATGCGCACGGGGGCGGCGCTGCGGGCGGCGCGGCGCACCTACCGCAACGCCGAGCGAGACCGCCTCCGGAAGATCCGTCGCCTCCCGGTGCCCGAGCGGCTGACCGAGCCGGCGCAGCGGTTGACCGCGGCGCTGATGGAGGCAGACACGCTTCGCGACGGGAGCGCGACCGTGCGCGCTCGGCGCGCGATCGACGTGCTCGAAGTTCGGCTCCGCGCGAGCGAGCTGCGCAAAGCGCTGACGGCCGCGGCGAGCACGCCTGAGGAGCAGAGCTACTGCGAGGTGCTGAACGCGCTGGCCGCCGACACCGACCGTGACCGAAACGCATCTGAGCGAGAGATCGCGCGCGCGTTCAGCGAGCTGATCGCCCACCTCGAGAGCATGCGTGCGCCCAAGCGCAAGCGCTGGCGCCACGAGGAGCTATGTCGCGCCTGGCGCGAGGAGTTCGTGGCGATGTCGACCTTTCACGCGCAGGCGACCGGCGCCGATCCGGCGGCCGCGCGCGACGCGCTCGCCGGCTACGCCGATGCGGTCGAGGTCCGGTCCGGCCGGCTCCGCGCGCTCGGCTTCTATGAGCTGAAGCCCAGCCGCTGAACCAGCGCCCACCCCGTACCGTAAGGACGGGATGACCCTGTTCGGCGATGTCGTCACGGCGTCGACGCTCGTCAGCGAGACGAGCTCGCGCTCGCGCAAGGTGGCGATCCTCGCGGACCTGCTGAGAGCGCTCGACGCGAGCGAAGTCCCGATCTGCGTCGGGTTCCTGTCCGGGGCCCCACGCCAGGGCCGCGTCGGCGTCGGCTACCGGACGATCTACGCGATCGAGACCCGCCCGGCCGACCACGCCTCGCTCACCGTGGCCGACGTCGACCGCGCGATCGACGAGATCGAACGGGCCACAGGCCCGGGGTCCGCACAGAAGCGGCGGGCGCTGCTCGCCGAGCTGCTCGGCCGCGCCACCGAGCCGGAGGCGACGTTCCTGCGGAGGCTGTTCACCGGCGAGCTCCGCCAGGGAGCGCTCGCCGGCGTGATGGCCGACGCGGTCGCGAAGGCCGCCGGCGTCCGCGGAGAGCTCGCGCGCCGCGCGCTGATGCTGTCGGGCGATCTCACCCGCATGGCGCAGATCGCGATCTCCGAGGGCGAGGACGGGCTCCGCGAGGTCGGCTTTGAGATCTTCCGTCCGATCCTGCCGATGCTGGCCTCGACCGCCGCGACCGTCGCCGAGGCGGTGTCGAGCTTTGAGCGCTCCTCGGTGGAGTGGAAGCTCGACGGGATCCGGATCCAGATCCATCGTCGCGCCGACGAAGTCCGCGTCTACACGCGCAACCTCAACGACATCACGCCGACCCTTCCCGGGATCGTCGAGGCGGTCCGAGCGGCTGCCGGTCAGTCAGGTCGTGCTCGACGGCGAGGCGCTGTGGATGCGGGACGGGAGCCCGGCCGTGTTCCAGGAGACGGTGTCGCTGATCGACAGCGACGCGCCGCCGCAGGACATCGTGACGTTCCTGTTCGACATTCTTCACGTCGACGGCGAGGATCTGCTCGACGCGCCGCTGTCCGACCGCGCTGCCAGGCTCGAGGCGATCGCCGCGCCGCTCACGATCCCGCGCGTGATGACCTCCGATCCCGACGAGGGCCAGCGGGTGCTCGAGGCATCGCTCGATGCCGGCCACGAGGGCGCAGTCGTCAAGGACGCGGCATCGACGTACGCCGCCGGCCGGCGCGGCGGGGCGTGGCGCAAGGTCAAGCCGGTGCGGACGTACGACCTCGTCGTGCTCGCCGCCGAATGGGGTCACGGACGCCGCCAGGGCTGGCTATCGAACCTGCACCTCGGCGCCCGCGATCAGAGCCGCGACGGCGAGTTCGTGATGGTCGGCAAGTGCTTCAAGGGGCTGACCGACGAGCTCCTGCGATGGCAGACCGATGCGCTGCTCGCGCGCGAGTCCGGCCGCCGGGGGATCGCGGTGATCGTGCGGCCCGAGCTCGTCGTCGAGATCGCGCTCGACGGCGTCCAGTCCTCCACCCGCTATCCGGGCGGTGTCGCGCTCCGCTTCGCCCGCGTCAAGCGGTACCGGCCGGACAAGAGTGCCGTCGAAGCCGACACGATCGACGATCTGCGCGCGCTGCTCGGAGCGAATTCACCAACGCGTTAGAGCTATCGGGGCCCGCCTCCGATAACGTGCGCGCCCGTTGTCCCCGGAGCCGGTCCTGGGACGTCGACAACAAGGAGGGGCAAGTGCTACGCAGAATCGTGGTGCTCGGGGCTGCGCTGGCAGTCGCGATGGCGGCGGTCGCGTCGGCGGCATCGTCGGGGCTGTACACGGGCAAGACCAGCCAGAAGCTGAAGATCACCGTCAAGGTGAGCGGTGGGAAGGTGGTGAAGGTCGACTACGCGGCCGTGTACAGCTCGTGCAACGAGCTCCTCGGCACCGACAAGGTCAAGATCGCGATCAAGAGCAACAAGTTCAGCGCGACCGTGCACCCGAACTCGGAGACCGTCGACAAGCTCAGCGGCACCTTCAAGGGTCAGAAGGTGAGCGGCACGCTCACGTCCACGGTGACGACAGGCGGCATCCATCCAACCACCTGTCACAGCGGAAAGCTGACGTTCAGCGCCAAGCTCTGACGATCAGCCCAACCGGTCGAGGATCGCGGGGTCGCCTTCGTAGGCGACCCCCATCGCCTCGGCGCCGGCGAGGTCGGTGATCCCGAGCACGAGCCCAAGCACCGGTCTCTCGGAGCCGGTCAACGTCAGGTCGGGATCCTCGGCGGGACCGAGGCTGGTGCGAACGGCGCCGTCGGCCGTGCGGATCACGATCGGCTGATCGCCGACGCGAAGCTCGATGGTCACCGGCGGGCGCTTCGGCGTCCGGTCGGTCAGCATCAGATCGATCGCCGACGCGAGCCAGTGGCTGCGGACGGCGTCCTCGGGGTCCTGCTTGGTCATCATCGGCAGGCCCCAGCGGGTCAGCTCCTCGAGCGCCGGCCGGAGCTCCTGGCCGCGCGGCGTCAGTCCGAACAACGTGGTCGCGACCGGAGGCGGCGCTTCCTCGCGCGACACAACTCCCGCCTGCTCGAGCTCGCGGAGTCGCTGAGCGAGCAGGTTGGTGGCGATCCCGGGGAGGCCGTTGCGCAGATCGGTGTAGCGACACGCCCCGCGGAGCCACAGCTCGCGGACGAGCAGCAGCGTCCAGCGGTCGCCGACGACGTCGAGCGCCTTGGCCAGGGAGCAGTACTCGCCATAGGACCGCATGACGTCGAGTGTAGCCGATGGTGGAGACATTTGTCTCTTAACTTGATTTTCTTGTCTAGATGATTTAGAACTTCGTCTTCGACCAACCACGGAGGACGAACCATGAATCGCAAGCCCTTGATCCTCGTCTCGCTGCTGCTGGCCGCGTTCGCGATCAACCTCGACACGACGATCGTCAACGTGGCCCTGCCAACGCTCGTCCGCGAGCTGCACGCCTCGACCACCCAGCTCCAGTGGGTCGTCGATGCCTACAACCTCGTGTTCGCGGCCTCGCTGCTCGCAGCCGGGAGCCTCAGCGACCGTCTCGGGCGCAAGGGCATGTTGCTCACGGGGCTCGCGGTGTTCGGGCTGGCCAGCGTCGCCGGCGGACTGACGTCCACTCCCGGAGCGCTGATCGCGGCGCGGTGCGTGATGGGGCTTGGCGCGGCGATGGTCTTCCCCGCCACATTGTCGATGCTCACGAACGTGTTCACCGACCGCGGCGAGCGGGCGCGGGCGATCGGGCTGTGGGGCGCCACCACCGGCGCAGCGATCGCGCTCGGTCCGATCTTCGGAGGCTGGCTACTCGAGGCTTTCGACTGGACAAGCGTGTTCTTCGCGATGGCTCCGGTCGCGGCGATCGCTGCCGTCCTCGTCTCCAGGTACGTCCCGACGTCACGCGACGAGCACGCGCCGCGGATCGATCGGGGCGGGTTCGCGCTGTCGGCGGCGGCGATCGGGCTGCTCGTGTACACGATCATCGAGGCCCCGAATCACGGCTGGGGGAGCACGCGGACCCTCGGCGGCTTCGCGCTCACGGCCATCGTCCTGATCGCGTTCGTCGCCTGGGAGCGCCGCTCGGACGCCCCGATGCTCGACGTGAACCTCTTCCGGAACCCGCGTTTCACGGCCGCGAGCGGCTCGGTCGCGATCTCGTTCTTCGCGCTGTCGGGCTTCATCTTCCTCGTCACGCAGTACTTCCAGTTCCTGAAGACGTACGGCCCGCTGTCGACCGGCGTCCGCCTGCTCCCGGTGGCGAGCGCGGTCGCCGTCTCCTCGGTGCTCGGGACGAAGCTCGCGGTGCGGTTCGGGACCAAGCTCGTCGTCACCTCAGGGCTCGTGCTGATGTCCGGCTTCTATGTCTGGGTCTCGACCGGATCCGCGTCGACCGGGTACGGCACGATCGCGGCCCAGATGCTCGTGCTCGGCACCGGGATGGGGTTGACCAGCGCTCCGGCGACGGAAGCGATCATGGGCGTCGTGCCGGCGGCCAAGGCGGGCGTCGGATCGGCCGTCAACGACACCACCCGGCTGCTCGGCGGCACGCTCGGCGTGGCCGTGATCGGCAGCGTGTTCGCCTCGCTGTACGCGAGCCGGCTGACGGCCGCGCTTCCAGCCGGGCTTCCCGCCGCGGTGACGCGGAGCGCGCACGCGTCGGTCGGCGCGGCGCTCGGAGTTGCGAGCTCGCTGCGGGCCGCGGGCCACACCGCCGTCGGGGCCGCCGTCCACGACGCCGCCACCACCGCGTTCTTCCACGGCTTCGCCGCGGCCAACCTCGTCGCCGGCGGCGTCGCCGCGGCAGGTGCGCTCGTCGCGCTCGCGTGGTTGCCGGCGCAGCCCGCGAACCGGGCAGCCGGCGCCGGCGACGTGGCCCCGCGAGGCGAGGCCACCGGCGTCGGGACACCGGCGGCGACGCGAGCCGGGTAGCCTTTGGTCCGTGGACGCTGAACATGCCCGCAAGCTGCTCGAGCGAGAACGAGCCCGGATCGAAGAAGCGATGGCCGCACTCGGGCGAGATGGCTCGCTCGAGGGCGACGATCGGCTCGAGCCGGGCGACCGCGACTCCGAGGACCTGTACCAGGACGAGTTCGACGCCGGCCGGACCGAGGATCTTCAGCGCGAGCTCGAGGCGCTGGAGCGCGCCGAGGCCCGGCTCGCCGAGGGCACCTACGGGCTGTCGGTCGAGAGTGGCGAGCCGATCCCGGACGGGCGACTCGAGGCGCTGCCGACCGCCGAGCGGACGGTCGAGGAGCAGGACCGCCTCGGGCCGGCGTGACGCCTGCGCCTGAGGCCACCTCCGCCCGCGCGTGACACCGGCGAATCAGGCCGCTTCGGCGAGCTCGACCAGCCGCCGGTACTCGGACGCCGCGGACTCTTCGCGGTCGAGCGCCGCCGAGTAGTCGTCGAACGCACCCGCCCGGACATCGGGAGTGGCGCGCCGCCAGCTGTCGTAGGCGGCCCTGACCGCGGCGCTCTCCTCGCGCCAGGTGACGTAGCCATCCATGACCGCATCGATCAGCTCTGAGACGGGGGCGACGAGGGACGGGCGTTTGCGGTTCATGACGATCAGCTCCAAATTGACGAGTTGTTCTGTTAGACGCGAGCGAGCCGAATTTCTTCCATGCCTCGGCCTCCTACTTTTGGCTGACCCTCATTCCATCCGGTCAGCCGATGTGCGCGGCTCGGTTCGCGCCTACGTTGGTCAGCATGCAAACCACACACGCAGGTCAAGACCGTCAGGGGCCCGCGCTCGAGACGTGGGGGCTGACCAAGCGCTTCGGTGACCGGACCGCGGTCGATGACGTCAGCCTCCTGGTCCCGCGCGGAGCCGCTTACGGATTCCTCGGTCACAACGGCGCCGGCAAGACGACGCTGATCCGGATGCTGCTCGGGCTGACGCGGGCCAGCGCCGGCAGCGCCACCGTGCTCGGGCTGCCGGTGCCCGAGCAGCGGGCGACGGCGCTCGCGCGCGTCGGGGCGATCGTCGAGGAGCCGTCGTTCTACCCCCACCTCACCGGGTACGAGAACCTCAAGATCGCCGCCGCGGTCCGCGGGCCCGAGACGCGCAAGCGGATCGACGGCGTGCTCGAGCGGGTCGGGCTCGACAAGCGCTCGCGAGATCGCGTCGGGACCTACTCGCTCGGCATGCGGCAGCGGCTCGGCGTCGCGCGGTGCCTGCTGTCCGATCCCGAGCTGCTGATCCTCGACGAGCCGATGAACGGCCTCGATCCGGGCGGGATGCTCGACGTCCGCCGGATGATCCGCGCGATGGTCGAGGACGAGGGCCGGACGGTGTTCGTCTCCTCGCACCTGCTCGACGAGGTCGAGAAGACGTGCGACGTCGCGGCGATCATCGACGGCGGCCGGGTGATCGCGCAGGGGTCGATCGACGAGCTGGTCGCCGACGAGGCCGGCGAGCTCATGATCGAGTGCGACGACACCGTGCGCGCGCTCGAGCTCCTCGCCGGCGACGCGGCGGTTCGCGATCTGCGAGCCGAGCACGGGGCGCTGCGGATGAGCCTGCTCGCGCGCGACCAGGCCGGCGAGATCAACTCGCGACTGGTGAGCGCCGGCGTCGTCGTGACCCGGCTCGAGCCGGCGCGCCGCAGCCTCGAGGACCGGTTCCTGGAGATGACGACACGGCTGGAGGTGGCCGCATGACACTCGACCTGAGGGTCGCCAGGCAGATGACCGGCGCGGAGCTGCTTCGCGTGCGCAAGAAGCGGGGCCTGATCGCGCTGGCGCTGGTGGCGGTGCTCGCGCCGATCGTGATCTCGGTCGGATACGACGTCGTCAAGCACGCGTCCGACCCCGCCCACTTTGGGCCGGCGGGCGGTCTCAACACGTTCGGGCGGCTGCTCGACCTCCTCGGCGTGTTCATGGGGCCGGTCGCGGCGGTCCTGATCGGCGCCGAGGCCGGCGCCGGCGACCTGGCCGCGGGCGTGTTCCGCGACAACGTGCTCACCGGCCGCTCGCGGTTGGCGCTGTTCGGGAGCCGGATCCCGGCGGCCGTGGCGGTCACTTTGACCATCGTCGGGGTCGGATTCGCGGTCGGCGTCGCGTGCGTGTTCGCGTTTGCCGGCGGCCTGCCGACACCGGGCGCCTCGCTGATCCTGCAGTCGATCGGATGGCTCGTGGTCGCGAACTCGGTCGTGTGCGTGATCGCGATCGGCGTCGCGTCGCTGACCGGCTCCCGGCCGGGCACGATCACCGCGCTGATCGCCTGGGAGCTCGTACTGAGCCCGCTGATCGTCGAGGCAACCTCGCTCGGCTCGTTGCGGCACGGCCTGCTCGACAGCGCGCTGCTGTTCCTCAAGCCCGGTCCGGCTACCGGCCCCCCGGTGATCCCGATGCCGGTCGTGGTGGCGATCGTGGTCGCGGGCGTGTGGCTCCTGGTCGCCTCGGCGGCCGGGGCATGGCGGATGCAGACCCGGGACGCCTGAGATCCGGGGTTACTCTCAGCCGATGACCGAGCTGCCGGCAGCGGTCGCGAGGGCGCGGGAGGCGATCCGTCGCCACCCGTGGTGGACCGATTCGCTGCTGGCGCTTGGGCTGACCGTGATCTCGGTCGGCTCGGTGGTCTTCGCCCGGACCCGTTACGGCTTCCCGGCGCCGCGGCTCGAGGCCGTGGCCGCCCTGTTCACGACGGTCCCGATCGCCCTGCGCCGCTATCGCCCGCTCGGTGTGCTGGCGGTCACGGTCACCGCCGAGACGCTGATCCTGGTGTTCTCGCGCGACTCACCGGTCCCGCTCGGCGTGATCGTGGCGCTGTACACGGTTGGCGCGTACTGCGAGCGGCGCGTCTCGATTCGCGCCGCCGCGTTGGTCGCGCTGCCGATCACGGTCGGGCAGATCGTCAACAACGGCCCCCATGCCGGCAGGGTGATCCCCGAGCTCGCGGTGTTCGCGATCGCGTGGGTGATCGGCGACAACGTGCGCACGCGCCGCGCGTACCTGGCCGAGCTCGAGGCCCGCGCGGCCCGGCTCGAGCGCGAGCGCGAGGAGAAGGCGGACCGCGCGGTCGTCGAGGAGCGCGCCCGGATCGCCCGCGAGCTGCACGACGTGATCGCCCACAACGTCAGCGTGATGGTCGTGCAGGCCGCCGCCGGCGAGGACGTGTTCGACGAGGACCCGGGCAAGGCGCGCGAATCGCTGGCGGCGGTGGCGTCGACCGGTCGCGCGGCGCTGACCGAGCTGCGCCGGCTGCTCGGCGTGATCCGGGCCGAGGACGATCGCGGCGAGCCGGCGTACACGCCCCAGCCCGGGATCGAGTACCTCGACGAGCTCGTTCGTCAGGTGCGTGAGACCGGCCTTGGCGTCGAGTTGTCGGTGCTCGGTGAGGCGCGCCCCGTGCCCGAGGGCGTGGGGCTGTGCGCCTACCGGATCATCCAGGAAGCGCTGACCAACACGCTCAAGCACGCCCACGCCTCCACCGCCCAGGTCCAGCTGCGCTACGTCGCCGACGCGCTCGAGCTCCAGGTCCTCGACGACGGCAGCGGTGATTTCCCGGTCAACGGCGAGAGCGCCGGCCAGGGCCTGATCGGAATGCGCGAGCGCGTCGCGCTGTTCGGTGGCGAGCTGACCGCCGGGCCCCGGTCCGGCCCCGGGTACGAGGTCCGTGCCCGGCTCCCGCTCGAGGCAGCGAAGCCGTGAGCATCCGGGTCCTGATCTGCGACGACCAGGCGCTCGTACGCGCCGGCTTCCGGGCGATCCTCGGGGCCAGGCCCGAGATCGAGGTCGTCGGCGAGGCCGAGAACGGCGCCGAGGCGGTGTCGCTGGCCGAGCGCCGGCGCCCGGACGTGATCCTGATGGACATTCGCATGCCGGTGCTCGACGGCGTGCAGGCCACGCGCCGGCTCGTGGAGGACGGGTCGCCGGCGCGGATCCTCGTGCTGACCACGTTCGACCTCGACGAGTACGTCCACGCCGCGATCCGCGCCGGGGCGAGCGGGTTCCTGCTCAAGGACGTCACGCCGGCCAAGCTGGTCGAGGCGATCCGGATCGTCGCCGGCGGCGACGCGCTGCTCGCCCCCTCGGTGACGCGCCGGCTGCTCGAGCGGTTCGCGGATACGCTGCCCGTCGGCGACCGCTCGAGCGACGCGCTGGCGCAGCTCACCGCACGCGAGACCGAAGTGCTGCGGCTGCTCGCCGGCGGCATGTCGAATGCCGAGATCGCCGCCGAGCTCGTGGTCACCGAGGCGACCGTCAAGACCCACATCTCGAGCCTGCTCCGCAAGCTCGGGCTGCGCGACCGGGTCCAGGCGGTGATCCTCGCCTACGAGACCGGGCTCGTGAAGCTCGGGAGCGGGTGAGGGCTCTACGTACCGCATTACGGGAGAGCCTCACCAGCATGCTTGACGCGACACTCGACGCCCGCCGGCGCGGCCGTGGCCCACGGCGCATGCCCCACATGCTTCCTGAGCCACGGCTCTTCAGTGTGGCCTCGAATGGCCCGCTATGCAGGTCGCCCGCGCGAGAGAAGGGCGACGGTCGCCGAAGGGCGAACGCTCGGCTGCCGGCGGGGGCGAGGGAATCGGTGCCGGCGGTGGCGCGGGGGAATCGGTGCGACGGCCGGCGGGGGTTGAGGCGAATGCGCGACCGGACGGGCGCCAGCATGCTCGGCCTGACATTCGGCGCCCATCCGCCTGGCCTCGGTAGGGCGCGCATGCCCCAGGTGCGCGCCCTAGCCGAGGCCACGACGCGGAGCGCCGATCGTCAGGTCGTGCACGTGATCGGTGGCGCGACCGCGGCCCGCACCCGACACCAACCTGCAGGTGCCCGCCTTTCAACGCCATCCACCCACCGCGGTCCGGACGGGGCCGCGCGGTCCCACGGATGCCGCGAAGCGCCGCCTAGTACTTCAGAACCCGAGGGCGCAGCCGTCCTTGCGGGAGTCCGATCCGCCGAACAGCGTCGCGTCGCGGACGATGATCGCCTGGCCGCCGCCGAACACGCCGCGCGCGGTCTCCTTGCGCACGTCGAACCCGAGCCGCGCGAGCTCCTCCGCCCGGTCCCACAGCGGCTGCTCGATGCTGAGCGTCGAACCGTCGATCCGGAACCGGCCGCGATCGATCGCCAGCTGCGGATCCCCGGGTCCGGGCAGCAGCGCGGTCAGGAACTGGACGTGCGATTGGGCCTGGATGAAGCCGCCCATCAACCCGAACGGTCCGACCAGCTCGCTGCCGCGGGTCAGCATCCCCGGGATCAGCGTGTGATACGGGCGGGTGCCGCCGGCGACCGTGCCCTGCACGGCGAACCCGGCGGCGCGGTTGTTCAGCACGATGCCGGTCGAGCCCGCCACCACGCCCGACCCGAACGCCTCGTACAGGCTCTGCAGGAGCGACACCGCCATCCGATCGCCGTCGACGGCGCACACGCACACGGTGCCGCCCGCCGGCTCGGTGACGCGGCCGGCGAGCGCCGCCCGGCGCGCGGCGACGTGCTCGGCCGACAGCAGGTGGCCGACATCGGCGCCGTCGCGCACGGTCGCGAGTGCGTCCTCGAGCGCCAGCGCCGTCGCGCGGACCACCTCGGCCAGCTCCGGCGCCTCGTCGCCGAGGATCGCAAGCGCCTCGAGCGCGGCCACGCCCTGGGTCGGGGCCGGTAGCTCCGCGACCTCGACGCCGCCGTACCGCCCGATCAGCGGCTCCACCCATCGCGGGCGGTACTCCGCGAGGTCTTCCGGCGTGAGCCATGTGGCGCGAGCGATCTCCCCGGCCGGCGGGCCGGTGTACAGGAACTCCGGCCCGTGCGTGGCGATCGCAAACAGCGTCTCCGCCAACTCGGGCAACCGGTAGACCTCGCCGAAGGCGGGCGGCGCCCCGAACGCCGATGGCGCGCGCGGACTCGCCTGCCACACGTCGGCGCAGTTGAATCCAGCGGGTACGCCCGTGCGGGCGAGGTCGATCGCCGGCGCCAGGCACCGGTCGAGCCCGAGCCGTCCGAACCGCCGGGACAGCTCGCCCCAGCCCGCAACCGCGCCGGGGACGTCGACCGACCTTGGGCCGTCCGGCGCCGGCGGCTCGGCCGGGGCGAGTCGGGGCGCGGGGCCGGCCGCGTCGATGCCGTGCACCGCGCCCGACCGGTCGCGAACGATCGCGAACAGGTCGCCGCCGATGCCGGTCGCGTGCGGCTCGGTGACGCACAGGACCGCGGCGGCGCAGACCGCCGCATCGACGGCGTTCCCACCCTCCCGCAACGCGTCGAGGCCGGCGAGCGTGGCGAGCGGCTGGCTCGAGGCGACCATCGCCTGCGACGCGACGGCCGCCGCGCGCGTGGGAGCAAGCGTGAACGTCACCCGGTCGGCCCGAACCGCTCGGTCCTGATCCGGCTCGGGTCGCGCCCGCCATCCGCCAGCCAGCCCGCGGCAGCCTCGACGAACCCGTTCGGACCGCATATGTAGATACGCGAGCGCTCCTCCGGCGGCCCCGCGACCTCGTCGACCAGAGCCGTGTCGATCCGCCCGCGGTGCCCCGACCAGTCGTCCGGCCATTCCCGCGTGAGCGCCAAGCGGAGATCCACCCCGTCACGGTCCGCGTAGCCGAGCAGCTCGTCGCGGTAGATCACCTCACTCAGCCGGCGCACCGAGTACAGAAACCGGACAGGCACCGAACGGTCGGTGTGTGACCAGTGTCGGACCATCGAGCGCAGCGGCACCACGCCCGAGCCGCCGGCGATCAACACCAGGGGCCCGCCGAGCGACTCCTCCCAGAGGAAGTAGCCGCCGATCGGGCCCCGGAGCTCGAGCTGATCGCCACCTCTGAGCTCGTCGACGAGGTACGGCGACACCTCGCCATCGTCGAGCCGCTCGACCGTGAGCACGAGGTTGGCGTCCTCCGGGGATGACGCGATCGAGTAGCTCCGCTCCGCCTGGTAGCCGTCCTCGGCGGTCAGGCGGACGTCGACGTGCTGCCCGGCCCGGTATCCCCCGGGCCACTCGGGCAGCTCGAGCACGACGCTCTTGACCCGCGCGGTCTCCTCGACCACTTCGAGGACCGACGCGAGCTGCCAGGTCAGTCGCCCTGGTAGCGCTGCTCGAGCCATGGGTCACCGCGGTTGTGGTAGCCGTAGTTCTCCCAGAACCCGGGCTCGTCGTCGAGCGTCAGCGTCAGCCCCCGCACCCATTTGGCGCTCTTCCAGAAATACAGGTGCGGGACCAGCAGCCGCGCCGGACCCCCATGCTCGGGATGCAGAGGCTCGCCGTCGTACTCGTACGCGACCCAGGCCTTGCCGCCGCTGACGTCCTCGCGCGGAAGGTTCGTCGTATAGCCGCCGTCGGACCACGCGGTCACGTACGCGGCTTCGCTGCCGATCTGCTCGAGCAGGGTGTCGACCGACACGCCCCGCCACCGCGTGTCGAACTTCGACCACTTCGTCACGCAATGGATGTCGACCGTGACGGTCTCCACCGGCAGCTCGAGGAACTCGTCCCACGGCCACGACACCGGCTCGTCGACCTCGCCGTCGATCAGGAAGCTCCACTCGTCCAGCGGCGTGTGCGGCGTCGGGCCGGCCGACAGCACCGGAAACCCGGTCTCGACGTACTGCCCCGGCGGCAGCCGCGACGGGTCGGCGACCGGACGCCGCCGACCCAGGAAGCCACGCGAGACCGGAGACATCAGCTCTGAACGGCGTGCCCGAACTGAACCCGGATCATCCACAGCTGCTGCTCGAGCGCGCGGACGACCTCGATGATCACGTCCTGTGACGCGGCATCGATCTCGCCGAGCTTGTCCATCCGCTCGCGGGCGCGATCGGCGACGTCGTTCACGCGCTCGCTGAGCTCGCGGATGACCACGTGGTCGTCGAGCGTTTCCCGCGCGAGCGGCTTGAGCTCGGTACCGGATGCGACCGCGCCGCTCTGGCCGTCCGGTACGTAGCCGAGCGCGACCGCCCGCTCGGCGACCACGTCCGAGAGCTCCCGCCACGAGTCCACGAGCTCGTCGAGTTGTTCGTGCAACGGCCGGAACATCGGCCCGGTGACGTTCCAGTGCAGCTGCTTGCCGACCAGGGCAAGGTCGATCAGCTCGACCAGCATCGCCTGAAGCTGGTTGCCGACCTCTTCACGCTGATGCGTTCCGAGGGCCGGAAGGTGGGCGCCCTGCGTGGTTGAAGCCATGACTCTCTCCTGTTCGGGGGGTGCACCCTCATGCTACGCGCGAGCACATAGTGTTGAGGGAAAGATGGGGACCGGTTCTCACCGCGACACGGACGGCTCGGGCTGGAGCCCGCTCCGATATGGGGCGTTTCGGCGCTGGTGGCTGGCGAACCTGACCTCGAACGTCGGCAGCTGGATGCAGACGGTGGGGGCGCAGTGGGTGATGACCACGCTGACCTCCTCGGCGTTTCTGGTCGGCGCGATCCAGGCGACGAACCTTCCGGTGCTCCTGCTCGCGGTCCCGGGCGGCGTGCTCGGCGACCTGCTCGACCGCAAGAAGCTGATCGTCGCCGGCCAGACGGTGATGCTCGGCTCGGCGGCCGCGCTCGGTGCGCTCGATGTCGCCGGCCTCGTGACCCCGGCCGTGCTCCTGATTCTCCTGTGCGGGGTCGGCGTCGGACAGGGGCTGACCGGACCGATCGCGCAGACGCTCCAGCCCGAGCTCGTCCCGCCGTCCGAGCGGCCGCAGGCGATCGCGCTCGGATCGGTGAACCAGAACCTGGCCCGCGCGATCGGGCCGGCGATCGGCGGTCTGCTGCTCGCGGCGACCAGCGCCGCGGTCCTGTTCTTCGTCAACGCCGCCTCGTTCCTGGCGGTGATCGCCGTGGTCGCGACGGTGTCGGTGCCGGCCCGCGTCCTCGCGCTCCCGCGCGAGCACGTCCGCTCTGCCACCCGCGCCGGCGGCCGGTTCGTGCGGAACTCGCCGGCGCTGCTCGCGATCATGGTCAGGGCGGCCGCGTTCGGCTTCTTCGCGAGTGGTGTGTGGGCGCTGCTGCCGCTCGTCGCCCGCCACACGCTGGGACTCGGCTCCGGCGGATATGGGCTGCTGCTCGGCGCGGTCGGGATCGGCGCCCTCGTCGGCGCGACGTTCTCGCCCGCGATCCGCCGCGCGCTCTCCCCGCGCGCGCTGATGACGGTCTGTGCCGCCGCGATCGCCGCCTGCGCGCTGGTGCTGTCCGTCTCCCACGTGGCCGCGGTCGACGCCGCGCTGCTCGTGCTTTCCGGAGCCGGCTGGATCCTCGCGCTCGGCCTGCTCAACGCGTCGTTCCAGTCGACGCTCCCGAGCTGGGTCAAGGCCCGCGGGATGGCCTTCTACACGGTCGCGTTCCAGGGCGCCACCGGGACAGGCGCGCTCGCGCTGGGCGCCGTCGCTCAGGCGACCTCGCTCAACGACGGCCTGATCGTGCTCGCCGCCGGACTCCTGGTCGGCACCGCGGCCACGTTCAGACTGGCACTGCCCAGGCCCGGCGAGATCGACGTCACACCGGCGGACGCGATGCCGCTGCCGGTCGTGCCCGAGGGCACCGTCGGCCGGGTGTTCGTGACTGCGAGCTACGACGTCGCGCCCGGCTCGGAGGAGGCGTTCCTCGCTCGCGCTGATCGACTGAAGCACTCCCGCCAGCGCACCGGCGCGATGGAGTGGCGGCTGTTCGTCGACAACGCCCAACCCGGTCGCTACCTCGAGACGTTCCTGGTCTCCTCGTGGGAGGAGCACGAGCGCCAGCACGGCCGCGCCACCCAGCACGACGCAGACCTGCTCGAGGAGCTCGACGGGCTGCTGGTCCCGGGGACGCATCGCGTCGCCCACCACTACCTGACTGCGCAGGCCGCACGGCCCGGTCGCCCGTAGCCGGCGCGACCGACCGAAAACGGGTTTCACGCGCCCGCGAGGCCGAGGCGCAAGAATGGGGGTATGGCCGACTCGCCACCCGCCTCCCGGACGCCGCAGAAGGCAGACAATGCCGTCCCGCCGGCGCCGATGCCGCGGGACAAGCAGGGCTGGCGCGTCGCGCCGGCGCCGGATGGTCGCGGCATGCCCGATGAGCATAAGCCGACCCCGCCGCACCGTCTGCGCGGGTTCTGGATGGTGCTGGTCGGGCTGCTTGCGATCAACTGGCTGTTAGTGCTGATCAGCCAGCCGGGCACGCTGCAGCGGGCGAAGGTCCCGTTCAGCCCGTACTTCCTCCAGCAGCTCGACGCGGGCAAGGTCAAATCGATCACGTCGAAGAGCAACACGATCGACGGCACGTTCACGACCAAGCTGAAATATCCGCCGAACGACGCAAAGGCGACGCCGACGGACCTGTTCGCGACCCAGGTCCCGTCGTTCTGGAACAGCAACCAGCTGACCGAGCTGTTGACCTCCCACAACGTCGAGGTCAACGCGAAGAATCCCAATCCGGGGACCTCGCTGCTGAGCGAGCTGCTCGTCGGGTTCGGCCCGACCCTGCTGTTGTTCGGGGTCATCTACTTCATCGCTCGGCGCGCGATGAGGGCGGGTGGCGCAGGCGGGCTGGGCGGGCTCGGGAACTTCGGGCGCTCGCAGGCGCGTCGGGTCGACCCGCAGAAGATCCAGGTCACGTTCGACGACGTCGCCGGGATCGACGAGGCCAAGGCCGAGCTCACCGAGATCGTCGACTTCCTCAAGACGCCCGAGCGCTATCAGAAGCTGGGTGGTCGGATTCCGCACGGCGTGCTGCTGTACGGGCCACCGGGGACCGGCAAGACGCTGCTGGCGCGGGCCGTCGCCGGCGAGGCCCACGCGGCGTTCTTCTCGATCGCCGCCTCGGAGTTCATCGAGGCGATCGTCGGGGTCGGCGCCGCCCGCGTACGGGACCTGTTCGCCAAGGCCAAGGAGGCGGCACCGGCGATCATCTTCATCGATGAGCTCGACGCGATCGGCCGCTCGCGCCAAGGCTCGGCCGGCATCACCGGCGCCAACGACGAGCGAGAGCAGACGCTCGACCAGATCCTGACCGAGATGGACGGATTCGAGTCAACCGAGGCCGTCGTCGTGCTCGGCGCCACCAACCGTCCTGAGATCCTCGACCCGGCGCTGCTGCGGCCGGGACGGTTCGACCGGCGGGTCGCGGTGCAGGCGCCCGACCGCGCCGGGCGGCTGAAGATCCTCCAGGTCCACAGCCGCTCGATCCCGCTCGCCGACGACGTCGACCTGCGTGCGCTGGCGTCCTCGACCCCGGGGATGGTCGGGGCCGATCTCGCGAACCTTTGCAACGAGGCGGCGCTGCTCGCGGCGCGACGCGACCACGCGAAGGTGACGATGGCCGATTTCACCGACTCGCTCGAGAAGATCACGCTCGGCGCGGAGCGCGGGATCCTGCTCAGCCGCGCCGATCGCGAGCGGACCGCCTATCACGAGTCGGGCCACGCGCTGGTCGGCATGCTCACCCCCGACGCCGACCCGGTCCGGAAGATCTCGATCATCCCGCGCGGGATGGCGCTCGGCGTGACGCTGTCGACCCCCGATGCCGACCGCGTCTCTTACTCGCGCGAAGAGCTCGACGCCAAGATCAGGGTCGCGCTCGGTGGCCGCGTGGCCGAGGAAGTGGTGTTCGGCCAGATCACCACCGGCGCCGAATCGGACATCCAGCAGCTGACCGGGATCGCGCGCCAGATGATCGGGCGCTGGGGAATGAGCGACAAACTCGGACCGATCACGTTGTTGCCGAGTGAGGGCGCCGGTCCGTTCCTGCCCGGGGCCAGCGAGACCTCACAACAGACCCAATGGCTGATCGACCAGGAGGTGCAGCACCTCGTCGAGGCCGCTCACACCGAGGTGACCCGGCTGCTCACGAGCCATCGCGGCCAGCTCGACGGCCTCGCCCACGCGCTGCTCGTCGCCGAGACGCTCGACGGGGCCGCCGCCTACGCCGCCGCCGGCGTGAAGATGCGGCCCCCCGAGCCCGGACCGGAGGCCGAGGCCGTCGCGGACGCCGAGGCCGACGCCAAGACCGACGCCGAGGCCGAACCCGACGCCACCACCGCCGGCGACGGCGGGGCCGACGCCAAGGCCGGGACCGACTCCAACGGCGGGGCCGACGGCAAGGCCGGGACCGATGCCGAGCCCGCCGCGGGCGTCGGTGCGGGGGACGTGTGAATCCCCTTACGTTGTAACGCAACCGCGGTAAATAATTTCCTCGGAATTTCCGCCGTCGCATACACTTCGCGACCTTCGTGAGACGTAGACGAGGGTTTTCCGATGTGCTAGCGCAGCTGCCGATGACAAGTGCGGCGCTGGCATTCGCCGAGATCAAGCACGCCGGCCAGCGGCGCAAGTTCGACGGCGCGCCGTTCATCGAGCATCCGGTCGAGGTCGCCTCGCTGTTGTGTGACGCGGGCGCGCCCGACGACGTGATCGCCGCCGGCATCCTGCACGACACGCTCGAGAAGACCAGCACGGATATGGCCGAGCTCCGCGCGCGGTTCGGTTCGCGGACCGCCGGGCTCGTGGCGGCGGTCAGCGAGGATGAGAGCATCGGCGGATACGCGACGCGGAAGGCCGCGCTGCGCCGGCAGGTCGAAGCCGCCGGCCCCGAGGCGATGATGGTGTTCGCCGCCGACAAGGTCTCGAAGGTCCGCGAGCTGGCGGTGGGGCCGCCGGGTAGCGAGGCGGCGCGGCTGGCGGCGACGGTGTCGCGGACCCGGCAGCGCCGGCTGATCCACTACCGCCGTTGCCTCGAGCTGCTCGAGCGCCACCTGGCAAACTCGCCCCTCGTCGCGCAGCTGCGCTCCGAGCTCGAGCTGCGCTCGGCCGTGCCGGCACCGCCGCCGCTGCTCGCCGGCGCCGCTTGAACCGCGTTAGTTTGCGATCGCCGCGTCGGTCAGCGGCTCGATGGCCCCGAGCCGCGCCGCCAGCTCGTCGCTGAGCCCATACCGCGCGGCGAGTGCAGCGGGGGCCGTGTAGGTGACCTTGGTCTGGTCGCCGTCGGCCCACACGAGCACCTTGAGCGGCAGATCGAGCGCCGCGACCGGCACCGCCTGCATGACCGGCGTCCCCGCTTTCGGGGCCCCGAAGATCACGACCTTGGTGTCGCGCAGCTCGAGCCCGGCGGCCTCGGCCTCGCCGCTGTGGTCGATCACCGCGAACAGCTTCACGCCCTTCGCCGCGAGCACCTCCGACAGCCGCGCCACCGTATCCGCGACCGACCGCGGGCTCACTTTGGTGACGAGGTCCTCGCCGCTCACCGGATCACCGTGCCGTGCCGCGCCGGGGCGGGGACCACGAGCTCCTCGTCGTCCTCGGCAGATTCCAGCCGCCCGCGCGGTAACCAGCGGACCGCCACGATGAACGTCGCCACCATCACCCCGGCCATGATGTAGAACACGGTCTGGGTCGAATGGGCGAACGCGAGCTGCACGTCGTGGACGAGCGCCGGCGACCGCCCCGAGCCGGAGCCCGCGGCCGCGCCGCTCCCGCTGAACGACGCGGCGATCCGGTGGGCGACCCCACTCGGGACGCCGTGCTTGGTCAGCGCGCCGGTCACGTTCGTGTCGTTCCGGCTGATCAGGATTGCCCCGAGGACCGCCAAGCCGAGGCTCGCGCCGAAGTTACGGGCGGTTTGGGTGATCCCGGTGACCTCGCTGTAGCTCGTGCTCGGCGCCCGGTTGACCGCATCGGTGCTCGCCGGCCCGAGCATCAGCCCGAGCCCTCCGCCGGCGATCGCGATGTACAGGCTCTGCGCGCCGAGCGACAGGTCCGTGAGCTTCCCGGCGAGCAGGAAGAACCCGACCGCGCCGAGCGCGCCGCCGATCACGATCGAGGCCCTCGCGCCTCGCCGGTCGAGCATGCGGCCGCCGACCTGGGCCATGATCACGAACCCGATGAAGAACCACAGGATGTACTCACCCGCCTGGGAGGAATCCTTGCCGAGCGCGACCTGGGCGTAGACGCTCCCGAAGAAGAAGAACGGGACGAACACGATCGACATCAGGCCGAGCACGACCGTGTCCGTCGCGAACCCGCGGTCGAGGAAGATCTGCAGGCGCAGCAGCGGCTGCTTGATGTTGAGCTCCAAGCGGACGAAGGCCGCCATCAGCAGCAGCCCCACGATCACGCAGGCCCAGGTCGCGGGGCTGCTCCACCCCCACACGCTCGACTGCTCGAAGCCGAGCACGATCAGACCCATCGCCCCGGTGATCAGCGCCGTGCCGCGGTAGTCGAGCTTCTCGGGGCGGGGCTCGTCCTGCGGGCACGCGATCTGAGTCAGGATGATCGCGATGATCGCCACCGGGATGTTGATCCAGAAGATCGCTCGCCAGGTCCACTGAGTGAGGAAGCCGCCGGCGATCGGCCCGATCGCGGTCAAGCCGCCCGAGATGCCGAAGAAGATCGCCATCGCCTTGCCCCGGTCACGCAGCGGGAACGAGGCCACGACAATCGCCACCGCGGCCGGGAACAGCAGCGCCGCGGCCGCGCCCTGAACGACGCGGAAGAAGATGATCCACGGCTCAGCGATCGAGCCCTTGGGCGTGAACCCGCACGCCGCCGAGGCGATCGCGAAGCCGGTGACACCGACCAGCACCATCCGCTTTCGCCCGAGCACGTCGCCGAGCTTCCCGCCGAACGCGAACAGCGCCGACAGCGCCAGCAGGTAGCCGTTGATCACCCACTGCGTGCCGGTTGGCGACAGCGACAGCTGCTTCTGGATGTTCGGGATCGCGATCGCAACGATCGTCTGGTCGATGAACGTCATCGCGACCGCGAACACCATCGCGGCCAGCACCAGGTTCTTGTTCGTTCTCATCGGATCACCTCACGGATCGGGGACGCACAGCGTCCAGACTCCTCCCCCGGCAGGCGGGGCCACGCCCGGTGATCCTGATTCATCTGATTGCCGAAGGCAAGCGTGTTGCGCTTATTGCCCCGCGAGCCGCTGGTGGACGAGCCGCACGGCCATCGAGCCCTCCCCAACCGCCGAGGCGACGCGCTTGATCGAGCCCGAGTGGACGTCGCCGACCGCGAAGATCCCCTGCCGGCTCGTCTCCAGGAAGAACGGTTGCTCGTCGCCGTGGCCGTCGAGATGCTCGCCCGGGACGTCGCGTCCGGTGAGCAGGAAGGAGTGCTCGTCCATCGCGACGTGTCCCCGCAGCCACTCGGTGTGGGGATCCGCGCCGATGAACACGAACAGCGCCTTGGCCTCGAGCTCGCGGCGCTCGCCGGTGCGCGTGTCCGCGACGACGACGGCCTCGAGCGAGGTCTCGCCCTTGAGCTCGACAATCTCGGTGTAGGTCATCAGCTCGACCTGGGGGCGGCTCTCGAGCTCGTCGATCAGGTAGCGCGACATCGACTTGCCGAGATCGCCGCCGCGGATCATCAGCCGGCAGCCCGCAGCGTGGTGCGAGAGGAACATCGCGGCCTGCCCCGCGGAGTTGCCGCCGCCGACGACCACCACCGGATCGCCGGCGCACATTTGCGCCTCGGCCTGGGTCGCGGCGTAGTAGACGCTGACGCCCTCGTAGCGCTCGAGCTCGGGCAGATCGAGCTTTCGGTACTGGGCACCGGTGGCGACGATCACGGTACGGCCGTTGACCACCGACCCGTCCGCGAGCTCGATGCCGTAGTGGCCGTCATCGACGCGGAGCCCGACCGCCTGCGCCGGCACGACCATGCGGGCACCGAACCGGCGGGCCTGGAGCGTGGCGCGCTCGGCGAGCTCGCTGCCGGAGATGCCGGTCGGGAAGCCCAGGTAGTTCTCGATCCGCGCCGACGTGCTCGCCTGGCCACCGAACGCGAGCTTGTCGATCACCTGCGTGTCGAGCCCCTCCGAGGCGCCGTAGACGGCCGCGGCCAGGCCGGCCGGCCCGGCGCCGACGATCACCAGATCGCACATCGGAGGCGCCGCGCCGCCGGAGCCGAACCCGAGCAGCCTCGCGACGTCCGCGTTTGACGGGTTGCGGAGCACGCCCTCGCCGCTGATCACGACCGGCGTCTCGGAGGGGTCGACCCCGAGCGCCCGCAGGAGCGCGTCCGCCTCCTCGTCGTCCTCGAGGTCCATCCACTGGAACGGCATGCGGTTGCGGGCGAGGAACTCGCGCAGGCGGCGGGTGCACTGCGAGTAGCGCGAGCCGACCAGCTTCACCCCTGCGCCCAGGTCGATCAGGAGCGAGCGGCGCGCGAGGAAGGCGCGCAGGATTATGTTGCTGAGGTCCTCGTCGTCAGAGACAACCTCGCGCAGCCGGGCGGCGGAGACCTGGACCACCTCGCCGGCGTCGCGAACCACCGCGGTCAGATACGGGGGCGAGCCCGTGAGCAGGTTGATCTCGCCGAGGAACCGGTGCGGCCCTTGGACGGCGATGACCCGGTTCTCGTGCCCGTAGCCCTGGACGATCGTCACCGCGCCCGCCTCGACCAGGAAGAAGTCGTAGCCGGCGGCCTCGCCCTCGTGAAACAGGACCTCTCCCGGCTCGACCGCCCGCAGCTCGCCGACGGCGCGCAGCCGCGCCCGCTGCTCGTCGCCGAGCCGAGGAAACGCGCCGTTACGGTCGACGGGCTCCTCGAAGCCGGCGCCGAGCGGCTCGCTCACCGCGGTCCGCCTAAGGCGACGAACATCGCGACGTCGCTCATGACCGGTGCGCCTTCGCGCGCGGGTTGCTCAGCGGCGTCAACGCGTGCTCGAGCTGTTCTCGCAGATGCTCGTGCTGGGGTGGCAACCGGAGCGCCTCGCCGAGGTGCGCCGGGTCCTCGTCGATCGCGAAGCCCGGGCTCGGGGTCGCGAGCTCGAACAGCACCCCACTGGGGACGCGGAAGTAGATGCTGAGGAAGTACTGGCGGTCGATCACCGGCGTCGGGTGCTCCCCGAAGCCGGCGACGCGCTCGCGCCAGCTCGCGTGCTCGTCGTCGCGGTCGCACCAGGCGATGTGGTGCACGGTCCCCGCCCCCTGGAACCCGACCACCGGCGGCGGATCGTCGTAGGTGTAGGTCGCCTGCCGGCGTCCGCGCATGACGTACTCGCCGGGCCTCGTGGCCTCGAACCCCATCCCCTCGGTCAGCAGCCGGTGCTCGGGCGCGTCAACCGGGCCGTAGGCGCGCGCGCCATCGAACCCGAGCAGCGCGTGCTCGGCGGGGATGCCGTCGGCGTCGGCGCGCAGCGGCTGATCGGTGCTCTCACTGGCCGCGAGCTCGAGGCCGAGTCCCTCCGGGTCCTTGAACCGGATCGCGTCGTCGTCCGAATTGCTCGACGTCGACGCCGTCGGCCACGAGCCGCTCGGACCAGAACGCGAGCGCGTCGCGGGAGGCGACCCGCCACCGCAGCCGGTGGATCATGCCGGCGCCGGCGCGGCCACGCGCGGCGTCGCGGAACTCGAAGAAGGTCAGGATCGAACCGGGCGCGCCCCGCTCGTCGCCGAAGTACAGGTGGTAGACGTCGGGAGCGTCGAAGTTGACGGTCTTCTTGACCAGCCGCAAGCCCAGCAACCGCGCGTAGAAATCGACGTTCCCGGGCGCGTCCGCGGTGATGCAGGTGATGTGGTGGATCCCGTCAAGCTCCAAGGTGCCTCGTTTCCTCTGTGGTCGCTCGCTCGAACGCGCGGGCGCGTTCACCCACCTTGACAAAGTCGTCAAGGTGGCGAGGGAAACCTCCCTGACCAGGAGCTACTGGAGGTAGCGCTCGACGGTGTCGGCGTCGCGGGCGTGAGCCTCGTCGGGGTCGGCGCCGGCGTCGCGCAGGGCACGGCGCTGGCGGAGCAGGTCCCAGCAGCGGTCGAGCTCGACCTCGACGTCGCGGAGCCGCTGCTGATCGGCCTCGAGCGCGTCGTCGTTCGTATTGTCTGCCTGCTCGCGGGTCCGGAGCTCGTGCTCCTCGGAGACGAGACGCTCGATCCGCGCCGTAATGCTTTCGTCACTCATGCCTGAAGCCTACGGGAGCGGCTCGCTCGCGGTGGTGGTTGACGACCTCGACGTTGTTGCCGTCGGGGTCGAACACGTAGGCGGCGTAGTAGCCGCGGTGGTAGCGGGCGCGTTCGCCCGGCGGCCCGTTGCTGGCGTAGCCGGCCGCGGTCGCGACCTCGTGGAACTGCTTCGACTGCGGCGTCCTCGGTGGCGGGGAAGGCCAGGTGGACGTGCTCGGTGGGCGTCCCGGCCACCAGCGAGAACGAGCTGCCGGCGCCTGTGAACTGGACCCGGTCGGGACTGTCGGTCCCGATCTCCAGGCCCGCGTGCGGCGCGATCGTCTCGTAGAACGCCTTGGCCCGAGCGACGTCGGCGACGCGGATCCACAGGTGGTCGATGACGCCCGGCCGGTTCAGATCGCTGTCGTGGACCGCCTCGACGCTGTTGCCGTCGGGATCGAGCAGGAACGCTCCGTAGTACCCCTCGCTGTACTGCGGCCGCGGGCCCGGCGGGCCGTCGTCGCGATAACCCGCCTCGGTGCCGACTCGCCAGAACGTGTCGACCTGGTCGCGCGTCGGCGCCACGAAGCCGATATGGAGACGGCGCGTCGGCGGATTCTCGGCGTCGGCCGCGGTCAACAGGAACTCCTGCCACTCCGAGAACGCGTTCGTCCGGTAGCTCTGATCGATCGCCAGCGGCCGCAGCACCTTGTTGTAGAAACGCTCCGAGGCCGCCCGGTCATCGACCCGGATCGTCACGTGGTCAAACATCGTGTCCGGGATGGGCGGGCACGTCCAACGCCGGATTGCGGTCGAAGAACCCGACCGGCTTGAGCCAGAACGACACGGTGTCGACGGGCATCACCGGCCAGTCCTCGGGCCTGGTCACGTGGTTGATCCCGAACACGTACCAGAGCACGACGTCGGCGTCCTCGATCGGGCGATCGCGCGCGGTCCACACGGCCAGCCCGGAGTCCTCCGCGCTCAGGTTGGGGAACTCGCCGCAGGGCCACCGCTCGTCCTCGCTGTAGGGGGTGACCCACAGCGTGTGCTCGATCGCCCGCGCCCGACGCACCACCGGCGAGTCGGGGTCGATCAGCGACGGCACCGCGGCACCCGGCTCGAGCTTGTAGCCGACCGGGGTGCCAAGGCCGTTCGCGACGTTGTCGTTCAGCACCTTCCAAGAGCGCTGGCGCTGCCAGTCGTAGTCCTGGATGCCCTCGCGCTCAGATTTCAGAGGGGTGAGCCGCTGCGTCAACGCGAGCCCGTGGGGGTTCTCAGGGCCGGTCGGAAGCGGGACAGCGTCGGCCGCGTAGACCGTGTTGCGCTCGCCGTCGACGTCCAGGTCGAGCCGCGCGACGATGAAGTGCTGGTGAAACGGCGCGTACGTCCGCTGGTCGATCAGCGTTCCGTACGGCGGCTGGCCGTCGGGGAACGGCGTCGTCACCATGATCCCGGTCGCGCGGACCTCGCACTGGATATTCCCGTCCTGGTAGAAGCGCCAGTACACGAGGTACTCGTAGTTGGCGACGGTCGCGTGGAACGAGACGACAAGCCGGCGCATCCGCCGCGTCTCCGCGCCGGTGCGGTCGTCGACGTGCTTCCACAGGATGCCGTCGTCCTCCTCGTGGATGCAGATCGCGTTCTTGACGGCGTAAGGCTCGCCGCGCGAGTCGTGCAGGACCGCGTCGAGGTAGGCGATCTCGCCCAGGCAGTCGCAGCCGAGCTCGAGCGAGGTGGTCATCAGGCCCAGCCCCCACTCACCGATGTCGAACGCGGTCCGGCGGTAGTGATCCGGGGTCGGGTCGCGGTAGGGCACCACCATCTCGGCGAACGACATACGGTGGGCGACCTTGCGGACCCGGCCAGCGTCCTCGTAGCCGACGGTGTGGATCACCAGTCCCTCGCGGAAGTTGAAGCCGAGCCGCATCGACCACTTCTGCCAGCGAAGCAGGTTGCCCTGTAGCGCGAACGACGGTCCGTCGGGTTGGGTGATGTCGAGCGCGCGCACGTCGGGGCGCGCTTCGAGTCCGGGTACGAGTCCGGGCGCGTACTCACCCATGACCTTGGGCGGTGGCCCGGGATCATCGTCCTCGAGCTCGAGCAGCTCCATCGCGTTGAGGTCGATGATCGGGTGGAGCCCGGCGAGCATGTTGGCGTACGGGTTGGCGTCCGGTGAGTTCCGGTGCCAGACATCGGCCCACGCGAGTCGCCGTCCCCGGTAGCGCTCGGGCACGAGCTCGGCGCCGTAGGCCCAGGTGTCGAACAGCACCAGGTCGAGGTCGGTGACCCCGCGCCGGGCCAGCGCGTCGACGATGCGCGGGTCGCTCCGGAGCGCCCCGTCGCAGTCATGGAACTCGTCGGGTGTCATCGGCGGGTGCTCGCCGGGCCGGTGTTCCCAGGTGTGGACGCGCTGCTCGGTGAGCGACACGACTCCCTTGTACGCGGCGCCGTCGTCGCGGTTCCAGCACACGACCTCGGCCTCGCGCGGGGGCGTGTCCTCGGGGTTTGCGAGCAGCCGCTTCGAAGGCTCCTTGAGGTCGATCGAGGCGAATCGCCACCGATCGGTGACATGGCACTGCGCCCGCACGATCGCGACGGCGGAGCGGATCTCCTCGGCGGTCAGCGGATCGAGCGGGTGGCGCACGTTCGTCGCAGTCATCGTCGGGCGAATCCTATGGGCACCGCGCGCGATGTAGGTTTACGCGAATGCTCGACCCGATGCAGCGCTGGCGCCAGTACGGGGAGAAGCCTGACTACGCGGGACCGCTGTCGTTCGGCGGGGTCCCGTGCACGCAGGATGCGGCGGAGCTGGCCGGATTCGACGTGGCGATCGTCGGCGCGCCGATGGACGAGCTCGTCTCCGATCGCCCGGGCGCGCGGTTCGCCCCGCGAGCGATCCGGACCGCGAGCTGCCCGCCCGGACCGCACCTGGAGACGAAGGTCGACGCGTTCGAGGAGCTCCGGATCGTCGACTTCGGCGACGCGGCCGTGGTCCCAGCCCAGCCGGAGGTCAGCCATGCCGCGATCGAGGAGACCGTGCGCGAGGTCGTCGACGCCGGGCTGATGCCGCTGATCATCGGCGGCGACCACTCGATCACCGCGCCGAACGCGCGCGCCGTCGCGGCCCGCCACGGCCCGCTCGGCCTCGTCCACTTCGACACTCACACCGACACCGGCGAGGGCGTGTTCGGCGCGATCCTCTCCCACGGGACCGTGATGCGGACGATCGTCGACGAGGGCGTAATCGATCCTCGCCGCTACGTGCAGATCGGCCTGCGCGGCTACTGGCCCGGTGAAGCCGAGTTCTCCTGGCAGGCCGAGCGCGGGATCACGAGCCTGTTCATGCACGACGTGCGCGACCGCGGCATCCGCGACGTCATCAACCACGCGATCGAGGTCGTCGGCGCCGGCCCGGTGTTCCTGACCGTCGACATCGACGTGCTCGACCCCGCGTTCATTCCCGGCGGCACCGGGACGCCGGAGCCGGGCGGGATGACGACGGTCGAGCTGCTGTGGGCCGCGCGGACGGTGGCGGCCGAGCTCGACCTCGTCGGCGCCGACCTCGTCGAGGTGATCCCGACCGGCATCGCGTCAGCCGACTCAGCCGCGCTCGCCGGGGAACGGGTGATCCGCGAGATCCTCACCGGGATCGCGATGCGTCGGCACGACTAGCCAACGCTAGGGCGACTCTCGAAGCACGTGGACGGTGCGGAAGCGCGGGTCGCTGGCGCCGTGCAACCGCGCCCCGGTCTCGGCCAGCTCGGTCAGGTGGGCGACGATCTCGGCTGAGATCCGCTCGCCCGGCAGGAGCTGGGGCACCCCCGGCGGGTAGCTCGCGATCGATTCGCACGAGATCCGGTTGACAGCGTCGCCGACCGCAACCACGTCGGCCTCGCCGAGGAACGCATCACGGGGCGGGACCGCCATCTCGCCGAGCAGCATCTTCGCCGGCCCGACGATCGCCGCCGTCGTCCCGGGCTTGGCGATCCGCTTGACGGTCTCCTCGATATCGCCGGCGAGACGCCGGAGCGCCTTGGCCGTGTCGGCGAGGCCGACGATCAGCACGATCGTGGACTGTGTCGGCAGCTCGACCTGGACGTCGTAGGAGCGCCGGAGCGCATCCGCCACCTCGTAGCCGGTGCAGCCGGTGCCGCGAACGTCGATCACGATCCGCATCGGGTCGTACCCGGCGATCCCGTCGCGGCCGACGAGCGATGCGTCGACGAGGCGGATCCCCTCGATCGTCTCGAGCTTGGCCCGCGCCACCGCGATCGCCTCGAGCGCCTCGTGCAACAGCTGCTCGCCGTGGAGCGCGAGCTGCCTCCGCGCTCCGTCGAGCGAGGCCAGCAGCAGTGACGAAGGGCTCGTGGTGCGAAGCAGTCGCAGCACCCGCGCGATCGCCTCGGGGTCGATCCGATCGCTCAGGCCGATGTGCAGCATCGCGCTCTGAGTCAGCGAGCCCGCGATCTTGTGGGTGCTGGTCAGCATCGCGTCGGCGCCCTGCGCCAGCGCCGGCGCCGGCAGCGCCTCGTGGAAGCCGAAGTGGGGCCCCCACGCCTGGTCGACAACCAGCGGCATCCCGGCGTCGTGGGCGACCTCGGCCAGCCCCTCGATGTCGGCGGCCATTCCGTAGTACGTCGGCGAGACCACCCACGCCGCCCGGGCGTCGGGCGCCTCCCGCAGGGCGGCGGCGAGTGTGTCGGGCGTGACGCAGTGCGTGATCCCGAGCTCCGCGTCGTACTCGGGCACGACGAAGCTCGGCAGCCCGCCGCTCAGCACGAGCCCGTCGACGACGGACGAATGAGAGTTGCGCTGAACGACGACCCGCGCCCCGAGCGGCGCGAGCGCCAGGCACAGTGCGTGGTTGCCCTGGGTCGCGCCGTTGGTCAGGAACCAGCTGCGGGCGGCGCCGAACGCCTCGGCGGCCATCGCCTCCGCCCGTTCGTACGGCGTCGGGGACGGGCCGACGTCGATCCCGTGGATCAGCTGCGGCACGTCGGCGGCGAGCGCGTCGAGCCCGATCGCCTTGACCACACCGGGGTCGGCGCCCGGGCCACCCTTGTGGCCCGGGACGTGGTAGCGCGCCGCGCCCCTGAACGCGTACTCGACAACCGCGTCGAGATACGGCGCCACCGGTTGCTCGGGCACGTGCGAGGCGGCCGCGAGCCGCGCCGCCGGCGCCGCCGCGCTCGACGCGGTCGACGCGGTCGACGCCTCGCCGGTGCTGCTCATGGCCTCAGGCCTCGATGTGGCTCATCACGTGCTTGATGCGCGTGTAGTCCTCGAAGCCGTAGCGCGACAGATCCTTGCCGTAGCCCGAGTGCTTGAACCCGCCGTGGGGCATCTCGGCGACGAGCGGGATGTGGCAGTTGATCCAGACGCAGCCGAAGTTCAGCCGCTGGGACACGCGCATCGCGCGGCCGTGGTCCTTGGTCCACACGCTCGAGGCAAGCCCGTACTGGACGTCGTTGGCCCACTTCACGGCCTCGTCCTCGTCGCTGAACGGCTGCACGGTGATGACCGGTCCGAAGATCTCGGTCTGGCTCAGCTCGTCGGTCTCCTGCAGGCCGTCGATCACGGTCGGCTCGAAGAAGTAGCCCTTGTCGCGAGCCCGGTGACCGCCGGTGACGACGTTCGCGTGGCCGGGCGTGCGCTCGACCATCCCGGTGACGTGGTTCAGCTGATTGGCGTTATTGAGCGGGCCGTAGAGGACGTCCTCGTCGGGCGCGCCGGTGGCCGTGCCCTTCGCCTGCTCGACGAGCCCGTCGACGAACTCGTCATGCGCCCGCGGGGATACGAGCACCCGGGTCGCCGCCGTGCAGTCCTGCCCGGCGTTGAAGTAGCCGGCGATCGCGATCTCCTCGGCGGCCTTGGCCAGGTCGGCGTCGTCGAAGATCACGACCGGCGCCTTTCCGCCGAGTTCGAGGTGAACGCGCTTGAGGTCATCCGCCGCCGACTGGGCCACCTGCATCCCCGCACGGACGCTGCCGGTGATCGACACCATCTGGGGAATCTTGTTGCGCACGAGCGCGGCGCCGCTGTCGCGGTCGCCGAGCACGACGTTGAACACGCCGGCGGGCAGGAACTCGGCCATCACCTCGGCCATCCAGACCGTGCTGGCGGGCGTCGTGTCGGACGGCTTGAGCACCATCGTGTTGCCGGCGGCGAGCGCCGGCGCCCACTTCCACACGGCCATCATCGCCGGGTAGTTCCACGGCGTGACCGCCGCGCACACGCCGATCGGCTCGCGCCGGATGTACGACGTGTAGCCGCTCATGTACTCACCCGCCGACAGGCCCTCGAGCACGCGGGCGGCGCCGGCGAAGAACCGAATCTGGTCGACCATCGGCGGGACCTCTTCGGACAGGACCAGCGCCTTGGGCTTGCCGGTGTTCTCGCTCTCGACCGCGACGAGCTCCTCGGCCCGCGCCTCGATCGCGTCGGCGATCTTCAGCAACGCGAGCTGGCGCTCGGACGGGGTCGTCCTCCCCCAACTCTCGAACGCGCGCGCCGCCGCCTTGCACGCCGTGTCAATTTCCTCCTCGGAGGAGACCGCCGCCTTGGCGAACACCTCCTCGGTGACCGGGTCGACCAGGTCCATGTCTCGGCCGTTCTGCCCGGCCGTCTGACCGTCAACGAAGTTGGTCAGCACTTTGGTCATAGCCTCTCCTTTGTCTCATCGAAAGATTGGGTCATCATCGCTCCATCGGGCCAACGGTATTCGGCGCGGCCGGTCGTGGGGAAGTAGACGGCCGTGTACAGCGTGCCGAAGCCGCTCGCGAACTCCGAGCGGTACAGCGGCTCCTCGAGGAACGCCTGCACGAGCCGGTCGCGGGTCATCCCGGCCGTGCGCAGCAGTTCGAGCAGGCGCCGCTCGCGCTCGAACGTCGCCACCGCGCGCTCGTAGTCGGGCCAGTCGCCCCGGTGCTGGTGGTTGGTCGCGACCGGGACGGTCAGCACCTCGGGCTCGCGGTCGGGGCTGAGGCGGACGGTCGCGAAGTCGCCACTGCGGTCGAGCAGCGTGACGTTCTGGGCGGCGTGTACCGGCACCTGCGACAGCACCGCACACGCATCCTGTACGTCCTCGCAGACCTCGAGGACGTAGCGGATCACCAGCGGGATCCCAAATCCGTCTCCGACCGCCGGGCGGCCCCCGAACGTCAGCGACGCCGCCAGGCCCGCGTCGTTGACCCCGTCGAGCAGCCCCCAGAGGCAATCGCTCATCCCGATCACGCCGCGCCCGGTCCACGACGTGCAATACACGATCCCCTCCACGCGCGAGGCGGGATAGTCGTAGTTGCGAACCAGCGCCGGCCCGCCGTCGCCGGTGAACGCCGCCTGCGAGCAGCCCACGACGAACCCCGGGGGGCGGTACATCGACAGGAAGCGAGCGGCGAGCGGGTCGGCGCCGGCCAGCTCCACGAGGCGCTCGAACGTCGGCCCGAGCTCGGGCATCCACTTCTGGAGCATCGCCCTGCACGTGGTGAGATCCGGGCGCGCCCACTCCCCCTCCTTCAGATACCAGGCCCGATACGCGGGCCACATCGAGCTGAACGCCGCTCGCCAGTTCTCGCCGGGGCATGGTTCGTCGACCGCCCGGAAACCCGGTGGCGCGGTGTGAGCCGGCAACAGCGAAAGCTCGGGGGCGTCGCGGGTCCACATCGTCCGAACGCTACAGACGGCTCGAAGCTCATCCGCGCTCGACCCCGCACCAGTCGGCGATGAACAACGCCAGCGTCTGGGCGCTCTGGAGCACCGACGGCAGCGACACGCGCTCGTCGACCCCGTGAATCGATTCCGCGTGCGGGCCGAAGCAGACCGCCGGGGTGCCGGCATAAAGCGCGAACGACCGCGCGTCGGTCGTCGCGGTCGACGCGATCAGCGCCGGCCGGGCGCCGATCGCGTGCTCGGACGCGTCGCCGAGGGCGGCGATCAGCGGGGAGTCGTGATCGAGCGTGTAGCCCTCGCAGGCGAACCCGTCGTACGGAGACCTCGGCCTCGAACCCACCCAGGCCGGCCGCTGCTCCCGCCACCGTGTCCTCGATCCGGGTCTTGAGCTCCTCGACGCTCGCGCCCGGGAACAGCGCCAGCCGGCAGTGCAGCACGCTCACGGCGGCGACCGTCGACGGCCAGTCGCCACCGCGGATCATCCCGATGTTCAGGTTGATCGGATGCTCGTAGACGTCGTACGGGGCCGGCGGGGTCACGTTCAGCTCGGCCTCGAGCGCGCGCAGCGCCGAGATCAAGGGGAAGCTCGCCTCGATCGCGTTCAGGCCGATCGGCGCGTCGCCGGCGTGCGCGGGACGGCCTCGGACCGCCACCTGGAACCACAGCACGCCCACCTGCGAGGTCTGGATCGTCAGGCTGGTCGGCTCGGTCACGATCACCGCGTCGGCCGGGCGACCCGACAGCACGCACTGGTAGGCGCCGTTGCCGCTGCACTCCTCCTCGACCACCGACTGGAGCTCGACGTGGCCGAGCGGCTCGAGCCCGAGTCGGCGCACGCCGCGCACGGCTCCGACGATCGCCGCCAGCCCCGCCTTCATGTCGCCGGCGCCGCGGCCGTACAGCCAATCCCCGTCGCGCCGCGGAACGAACGGCGGCGAGGACCACATCTCGGGCGGCCCGGGGCTGACCACGTCGATGTGGCCGTTGAGGATCAGCGACCGCCCGCCGGCGGAGTTCGAGGAGCCCCACTCCGCGACCACGTTGTACTTGCCGTCGATGTCCCAGCTGAACGGCGAGGCCCCGGCATGCGTCCGGAGCGCGTCGGCATCGAGCGCGAGCTCGCGTGGTTGGAGGCCGGCGTCTGCGAACGCCGCTCGCATGATCTCCTGCCCGGCGCGCTCCTCGCCGAGCAGCGTCGGCGCCTGCACGAGGTCGATCAGCAGTTGCTCGATCGCGGGTTGCTCGGCCGCGACGGCGGCCAGCAGCTCGTCTCTCGGAGCCAACGTCAACCCGTCTTGAACGCGAGCGCGTCGTGGATCGGCGGCTCGTCGTAGGGCTCGAGCGGCGCACCGGCGAACCGCGACCGGATCCCGTCGATCCACGCGCGGCACCGGTCGGTCAGCTTCCCGTCAGGCGTCTCCAGCCGGGTGCGCGTGACCAGGATCCCGAGGTCGGCTCCGCGGTAGCGGTAGTCGCCAGGCCCGAGGATCCGCAGGTAGAAGCCCTCGGACTCATCGCCGAGCCCGTGCCAGTCGACCGCGGGCCGGCTGAAGCTCATCTGACCCGCGTCGTCCATACGCCAGATGCCCGTGCGCGGCGCGTCGGTGAGCAGCTCGATCCCGTCGTCGGGCTCCTTGAGGATGATCTGGCCCCACACGTCGGTCAGATGATCGCTGCCCCACCGCCGGCGCAGGTCCTCGACGTCGAGCTCGTAGTCGACGTCGAGGTACTCGGCCAGATGGAACAGGAACAGCGGCATATCGGCGTAGGCGCTCGCGCTGACGTTGGTCATCGAGCTGATCCCGCTGAGTCGCGGGTTGAGCTCGCCGAGGTACAGCTCGTCGCTGTCCGCGTCGACGAGATAGTCGACCTCGAGCTGTCCGCGGTAGCCCTCCTGCGCGAGCCGGTCGCCGAGCCGGCGCGTGAAGTCGAGCGCGCGGTCCCGGTTCGCGGGGGAGAGCGCTCCAGGGAAGATGTCGTTGCCGCACCAGCCCCCGCGATACGGGGTCAGCTCGGGGTGGCCGGTGAGGTCGGTCATCAGCGGCCCGACCACCGTGCCGTGGCGGGTGATGCACGCCTCGACCGCCACCGCCTTGGGCACGATCCGGCGCATCACCTTGAGCTCCTGATCGGCCATCTCGCCGGCGTCGGCGTTCCAGTCGCGCTCGCCGCGGACGAAGAACGTGGTCTTGCCCGAGTCGCCGTAGGGGGTCTGAACGACCAGGTCCTCGCCGAGCCCCGCTGTCGCCGCGAGCTCGAGCAGCTCCGGGTAGCGCGTGGCGCGGCCGAGTACGTTCGGCACGCTCGGCACGCCCGCCGCCTCGCCGAGCTGGGTCGTGATGATCTTCGAGTCGAGCCGGTGGCGGAGCTCCGCCGGGGGCAGCGCGATGTCGAGCCCCACCTCGGCGGCCCGGCGCTCTGACTCCTCGTCGAAGAACACGAACACGGCCTTGCCCCGCGAGCCGCTCGCGGCGGCGAGCCCATGCGCGGCCATGAAGCGAGGCAGCTCCGCGTGGCCGAGCAGGTAGTTGCAGACGTCCTCGATCGAGCCGAACTGCGCGTGTTGGGTCTTGGGCGGGACGAACACGCACGGATGCCCGCCGTCGAACGAGTCGAAGTAGTTCACGTAGTAGAACCGCCGCACCCAGCGATCGATCCCGAGCAGGTTGAACGCGATCGGCGAGATGAAGTAAACCGGCGTCTGATTGGTGCGGAAGAAGCCGCGGAGCTCGGAGATCCCGCGCAATGTCGTCGCGTTGTCGGCCATGCTCTCTCCTCCGTCTGTCGCCGGCCTCGGGTGGTCGCGCTGGGCGATTCTAGTTTTGGGCGACCGCGATCTGTCGTTTTGTCGGCTGCGACGAGGCCGGTAACGTGAACCTCGTGCCTGGAAGGCGCAAGCGCCTGGCTTTGATCGCGGCGATCATGGGGTCGTTCGTGGCGGGGCTGGACGCCACCGCGGTCAACGTCGCGCTGCCGGCGATCCGCGCCGATCTCGGTGGCGGGCTCGCCGGCCAGCAGTGGATCTCGAACGCCTACCTGCTCTCGCTCGGATCGCTGATCCTCGTCGGCGGGTCCCTCGGCGACCTCTACGGCGAGCGTCGCGTGTTCTCGATCGGCGTCGGCGGGTTCGGGGTCGTGTCGCTGCTGTGCGCGATCGCTCCGAGCATCGGCTTCCTGATCGCCTGCCGCGCGCTGCAGGGCGCGTTCGGCGCGCTGCTGATGCCGAGCTCCCTGGCGGTGATCGTGGCTGCGTTCCCGCGGGAGGAACGGGGCGGCGCGATCGGCTCGTGGACGGCATGGGCCGGCATCGCCACCGTAATCGGGCCGCTCGCCGGCGGCTACCTCGTCGACTCGGTGTCGTGGCGGTTGATCTTCGCCGTGAACATCCCGTTCGTGATCGCCACCCTGATGATCGTGGCGATCGCGGTGCCGCCGCGCGCCCCCGGCTCTACGCATGCCCGCGTCGACTGGCTCGGCGCCGTGCTCACGTTCTTCGGGCTGGCCGGACCGGTGCTCGCGCTGATCCGCCAGCCGGTCGTCGGATGGACCAGCCCCCAGGTCTGGGGACCCGGGATCGGAGGGCTGATCCTGCTGGCCGTGTTCGTCGAGCACGAGCGGCGCACGCCCGCGCCGATGCTCCCGCTCGGCCTGTTCAAACGGCGGAACTTCGCGATCGGAAACGTGCAGACGTTCGCGATGTACGGCGGCCTCGGGATCACGTTCTTCCTGCTCGTGCTGTTCCTGCAGGAGGTCGCCGGCTACAGCGCGCTCGACGCGGGGTTCGCCCTGCTCCCCTCGACGATCGTGATGTTCCTGCTGTCCAAGCGCATGGGTCGGCTCGCGGATCGCTACGGGCCGCGGCTGTTCATGGGGCTCGGACCGCTGACGGCGGCGGCGGGTCTGGCGTGGATGACCCAACTCGGCGCACACGTGAACTACTTCACGGACCTGCTGCCGCCGCTCCTGTTGTTCTCGCTTGGGCTGGCCTCCACGGTGGCGCCGTTGACGGCGACGGTGCTCTCAGACGCCGACGACCAAAACGCGGGGATCGCCTCCGGCGTCAACAACGCGGTCGCGCGCGTGGCCGGATTGATCGCGATCGCGGCGATCGGCGCGGTCGTCTCGTCGCAGTTCAACTCCACGCTCGACCAGCGGCTCGCCGGCCTCAGGCTGTCGGCGCCGGCACGGACGGCGGTGGCGCAGGCTCGCCGGTCGACGCTTGCCCGCGTCGACCCGGCCCGCGCGGGCGTGCAGGTCGCGCACGCGGTCCAGGTGGCCTCGGTCGACGCGTTCCACGTCGCGATCGGGATCTCGGCGGTGCTGGTGGCGCTCGGCGGCGTCCTCGGACTGGTTGGGATCCGCAACCCGCGACGCGTCGTCCGCTGCGAGGATTGCGCGGGCGGTCAGATCGCCGGCCAGCCGCTCGACGCCGCCCGCGCGCGCGTGGCGACGCTGCCGCCGGCGCCGGCGCAGCCCACCGCTGCGGGCTCAGTCACCTGAGGACGAACGCTCGGCCTCGTACGGGTCGGCGGCGGCACCCTCCGGGGCCTCGGCCTCGAGCTTCACCCGCCCTCTAAACGGCTCTGTCAGACGTCTCGAGCAGAGCGTCGACGGGCTTGCTCGCGGCCGGCGAGGAGGCAGGCCACGGCTCGCCGGCCGTCGGCCGCTTCGAATGCCGGACCGGGCGCACCCCGATCGGCTCGAGCTCGACCGCCGCGTAGGCCCGAGCGTCGAGCGTCATGCAGTCTTCGATCACGACGAGGACGGAGCGGTCGTCGACGAAGCGCGAGACCACCCGGAGCAACCTGCGGCCGTCGGTGAGGTAACGGCCGGGGGCCAGATCACGGGGGCGCAGACGGCGGCGGCGCAGCGGAAACGGCATGGCATGACGAGTCTCTTGCCTTCGCCGCCCAGTTGCAACCGCGCGAACTACTAAAGATCGATTACAGCTGCCCGTAGTCGCCCGATCCACACCGCTGCCCGCCGCTCCGGCGGGCGCCGCCGATCACAGTGCGGCGCTACTCGTGCTCGGCCCGGACGACCTGCGCCTGGGCGTCGTCCATCCAGATCTCCCACCGGCGCGAGGCCGCCCGACGCGGCTCGTGGAAGTGGTAGGGCCGGCGCCCGTCGAACTCCAGGCGGCGGAGATGGCAGACGCCGCCGAGCACGGACGCGATCCGGCGGCGCGGCCATCCGATCGCGTCCTCGATCTCCGGGAACGGTCGCGGTTGATCGGGCGCGGCGGCGAGTCCGTCGAGCAGCTCCCGCATCAGATCGCTGCAGCGGTCGTAGAAGCGCGCGATCTCGCCCGGGTCGGTCATCGCGTTCTCGGGGACGCACTCGCCGAGCGTGGACGTTCTCACGGTCACTGCCATCGGGTGGCGCCAAGGCTACTCGCGCGGCGGTCGCGGTTAGACTCGCGCCCCCATTCCGCACAGGAAGGACACCAATGGGGTCGCGGCCGACATTCGACGAGGAGCTGCTCCTGTGGCTCGGGGACGAGCCTGAGGCGGAGCGGGCCGCGGACGCGGACCGGGTTCGTGAGATCGCCGGCGAGTTCGCGCTCGGGTTCGACCGGCTCGCCGGTATCGGCCCCGCGGTGACCGTGTTCGGCTCGGCGCGCACGCCGCCCGAGCATCGCCACTACGCGCTCGTGCGAACGGTCGCCGCGGAGCTCGGGCGGGCCGGTTTCGCGGTCGTCACCGGCGGCGGGGGCGGGTTGATGGAGGCCGCGAATCGTGGCGCGAAGGAGGCCGGCGCATTGTCGGTGGGGTGCAACATCGAGCTTCCGCACGAGCAGCGACAGAACGACTATCTCGACATCGCGCTCCGGTTCCGGCACTTCTTCGCGCGCAAGGTGATGTTCGTGCGCTACGCGTCCGCGTTCGTTATCGGTCCCGGGGGGTTCGGCACACTCGACGAGACATTCGAGGCGCTGACGCTGATCCAGACGCGAACGATCCGCCATTTCCCCGTGATCCTCGTGGACGGCGGCGGTGAGTGGGGCGGGCTGCTGGATTGGCTGCGCACGCACGCCCTCGCCGACGGTCGGATCGAATCCTCCGATCTCGCCGAGCTTCAGGTCGTCGGCGATCCGAAGGAGGTCGCGCGGATCGTCGTCGAGGCGTACGAGCGCCAGCGGCGGGCGGTCGCCGGATGAGTGGCGTCCGGCGCTGCCGCGACGACGAGCGCGCCGCGATCCTGCGGATCGTCAACCTGGCCGCGGAGGTCTACCGGGGCGTGATACCGGCCGACCGGTGGCACGAGCCGTACATGCCCGCGCGCGAGCTCGACGACGAGATAGCCGCGGGCGTGGCGTTCTGGGGATACGAGGCCGGCGGCGAGCTGCTCGGCCTGATGGGGATCCAGCCGGTCCGGGACGTCGACCTGATCCGTCACGCCTACGTGCTCCCGGGCCGGCAGCGCGACGGCGTCGGCAGCGCGCTGCTCGAGCATCTGATCGGGTTGAGCACACAGCGGATGCTGGTCGGCACGTGGGCCGCCGCCGAGTGGGCGATCCGGTTCTACCGCGGCCACGGATTCGAGCCGGTGACCCCCGAGCAGACGGCCACGCTGCTCCGAAGCTATTGGGCGATTCCCGACCGGCAGATCGAAACCTCCGTAGTGCTGGCCAGGCCTCCGTTCTGACATCAGGCCGCTGAAGTTCCGGGGCCGCCCTGCCGATCACCTGGCTGTCTCCCTCGATCGAAAGCCAGACCTCTAGTGGACATCCAGTCAGTGGGCGGGTACACCCCGCAGCTCGTCGCGGCCGGCGGCGCAACCGCGGGTGCCTCGATCACCGATCTGGCCCAGCAACACGGCGTCTCGCGCGACTCGCTGGTCGAGCTCGTGCAGTCGAAGATCCAGCAGACGCGGCAAGCACAGGGTCAGCCGCCGCTCGATCAGACGACGCTCGACCAGATCATCGATCACGCGCTGGATCAGAATCCCGGGCAGAGCGCCGGCACCGATGAGTCGGAAGCCGAGGGAGCGTCGGCGACTCGCTACACCGCGACCGCGCAACGAACCGCGGACCACCAGCGCGCCGCCGGCAGCATCTCGATTTTGGCCTGAGGCCGGTCGTCGGGCTCCGGGGGCGACCACTAGGCTCCGGTCCCCCACTATCGACCGAGGAGGACCGATGATCGCCCGGATCTGGCGTGGCGCCGTCGCCCAAGCCGACGGGGACGCTTACGCGAACTACATAGACGAGACCGGGATGGCCGCCTACACGAAGACGCCCGGCAACCGCGGCGCCTGGATGCTCCGGCGCGATGTCGACGGCAAGACCGAGTTCCTGATGTTCACGCTGTGGGACTCGATGGAGGCGATCAAGGCCTTCGCCGGCGATGAGCCGGACGTCGCCGTCTTCTATCCCGAGGACGATCGCTATCTGGTCGAGCGCGACGAGTTCGTATCCCACTACGAGGTCGACCGGCACGTGTGGCCATGACCGGGGTGGGCGGGCGCCGGATCGTGGCGATGGGCGGAGGCGGCTTCTCGATGGAGCCTGAGAACCCGCTGCTCGACGAGTTCGTGCTGTCGCTCGCGCGCTCGCCGCGGCCGGGCGTGTGTTTCGTCGGGACCGCCAGCGGCGACGACGAGGGCTACGCGGCGAAGTTCTACCGGGCGTTCGCCGCGCACGACTGCCGACCCACCGACCTCCTGCTGTTCCAGCGCACGGTCGCCGATCTCGAGTCGTTCGTGCTCGCACAGGACGTCGTCTACGTGGGTGGGGGCAACACCGCGAACATGCTCGCGGTCTGGCGCGCCCAGGGGCTCGACCGCGTTCTGCGCCGCGCGTGGGAGGAGGGGGTGGTGCTGTGCGGGCTGAGCGCCGGGATGAACTGCTGGTTCGAGGAGTCGGTCACGGACTCGTTCTCCCTCGATCGGCTGGCGCCACTGCATGACGGGCTCGGCCTGATCCCCGGCAGCGCCTGCCCCCACTACGACGGCGAGGAGCAGCGGCGGCCGACCTACACGCGGCTCGTGGCCGCCGGCGAGCTATCCGACGGGTGGGCCGCCGACGACGGCGCCGCGCTCGTGTTCGCGGGCCGGGAGCTCGTGGAGGCCGTCGCCTCGCGACCGCATGCCGGCGCCTGGCGCGTGGAGCGGACGGCCGGCGACGGGGTCAGCGAGCAGCCCGTGCCGGTGCGGCGTCTGGGCGCCTAGCCGAGCGGCTCGCCGACAGCGAGGACGCCAGCTCGCTCCGGCCGCTGATCCCGAGCTTCGCGTACGCGTGCGAGAGCTGCGTCTCGACGGTCTTGGCCGAGACGAACAGGGCCTGGGCGATCTCGCGGTTGCTCAGCCCGCCGGCGGCCATCCGCGCGGTGCGCAGCTCGGCCGGGGTCAGCGCGTCCGGGCCCTCCAGGCGCGCGCGGCGTGGCCGCGCCCCGCTCGCGACAAGCTCGGCGCGGGCCCGTTCGGCGACCGCCGCCGCGCCCAGCCGGTGGGCGATGTCGAACGCCTGCGACAGCGGCGTGCGCGCCTCCTCGTGCGCGCCGCGGGCCCGGAGGCCGGCGCCCAGGTTCACGAGCGCTCGGGCGTGCTCGAGCTCCGCCGGCGTGCGCTCGAGCACGGCGACCGCGTCGCGGAGCAGCGCCAGTCCCTTTGCGCCCGGCTCGACGGATCCCGCCGCCGACAGCGCGACGCCCTTCCGTCGCTCGGCGCCGAACGCGAGCGCGCCGTCGAGCTCGCGGCGCGCGATCCGTATCGCCTCGTCGTGGCGACCGAGCTGCACGAGCGCCGAGGTTGCGCTCGGGACCCAGTCGACCAAGACGCTCAAGTGCCACTGCGCGGCGGTCATCCGGCGGTCGGCCTCGAGCAGGTCCGCGACGCCCCGCTCCAGATCGCCGAGCGCGATCCGCACGCGCCCCCGGTGCGAGAGCAGGCTCACGTTGACCGACAGGCCGAGCTCGGAGTCCGACAGCTCGAGCGGCTCGAGCAGGTCGGCCGCATCGCCGGCGCGGCCGCGCTCGAGCAGGACGATCGGGGGCCACAGCATCGGGAAGCGGTCGGCGCCCAGCTCGCGACCGAGCTCGAGCCCGCGCCACGCGTAGTCCTCGGCGACATCGAGATCGCCGGCGCGCAACGCGGTCTCGGACCGCATCACCGCAAGCTGCGTGAACATCGGCGCCGAGCCGCGACGCCGGGCCTCCTCGAGTCCCGGCCCGAGCGCCGCCGCCGCCTGCTCGAGGTGATCGGTCCAGCACAGCGCGCACGTGACCGTCACGTAACCGTCATCGAGCCACTCGTGGAGCAGCCGCTCGTCGCGCAGGGCCCGCTCGGCCAGCGCCGCTGCCTCGCCGGCAGACCGGCCGGTGACGGTGGCGACCATCGCGAGCGCGGCGAGCATCCTCGGGTCGGCGACCTCGCCACTCGCCGCGCGGGCGAAATGCCGGTCCGCGCGACCGATGAGATCGCTCGTGGCGGTCAGGTCGTCGATCCCGCCCCCGATCAGCACCTGCTCGAGCGCGTCGACCACGCCGGGATCGAGTTCGTGCTCGTGCTCGAGCGCGGCCTCGATCACCTCGCGGGCCTCCCGGCTCCGAAACACCCCACACAGCGCGAGGGCGAGCTCGACCGAGATGCCGGCCCGCTGCGCCGGGTCCGTCGCGAGCGCGAGCGCCTCGCGGAGCGCGGCGTAATCGTGAGCCACCGGCAGCAGCGCCTCGGCGCGCCCGAGCTCGAGCAGGACGTCGAGGCGGACATCACGGTCGGGCGGCTCTGCGAGCGCGCGGCGCAGGTAGGACACGGCCGCCTCGGGCGCGCCCCGAGCGAGCGCCTCGCGCGCGGCGAGCCGGAGCGCCTCGACCGCCCGCGCGTCGCCGAACGGCGCCGCGAACAGGAGGTGAACCGCGACGCGGTCGGCGGACGTGCCGTCGGCGGCGAGCAGATGAGCGGCCTGGCCATGGAGCGCCGCGCGTCGCGCCGGGGGCAGCTGCGAGGAGATCGCCTCGCTGACGATCGGGTGCACGAACGACAATCCGTCCTGCACTGAAACAAGCTCGGCGGTGTGCAGCCTGTCCGCGGCGGCGGTGGCGCGATCGCGATCGAGCGACGCGAGCGCAGCGGCGTGTCGGAGCGAAGATCCCGGCCCGAGCACGGTCACGGCCTCAGCCAGCCGCTCGCAGTCGGATCCGAGGCGCGACAGCCGGACCAGCACGCTGCCCGCGATCGAGCCGGCCCCGAGCGCCCGCACGCTGCCGGCCATCTCGACCGTGGGCCTACCGCCTTCGGCCTTGAGCGCCGCCGCCAGCTCGCGCAGGTAGAACGGGTTGCCGCGGGTGGCCTCGTGGCAGGACCGGCATAGATCCTCGTCGGCTCTCGGGCCGAGGACGCCGCGGATCACCTCCGCGCTCGCGTCCTCGCTCAGGGGCGCCGGCCGCAGCACGCTTCCGCCGAGCCCGCCGAGCGTCGCCGCGAGTGCGCCCGACCCGGATCTGTCTCCTGTGCGTGCGACGACCGCGAGCAGGACCGGCAGCGATTCGATCCGTCGCGCCAGGTAGACGAGGAACCGCGCCGAGGCGGCGTCGAGCCAGTGGGCGTCGTCGACCAGCAGCGCCAGCGGCCCGGGCTCGGCCAGATCCGCGACCAGCCAGTACAGGCCGTGGAGGACCACCGACGCGCGATCGCGCTCGGCGGTCGCGCCGGGACGGCCGTCGAACACGGGCGCCGCGAGCCCGGCGGCGCCCTCGAGCACGCCCGGACCGGCGGTCCGCAGCTGCGGCCACAGGAGCTCGCGGACGGCGGCGAACGAGGACTCCATCACGAGCTCGTCGCCGCGGACGAGCAGCGCGGTCATCCCGCGCTCGCGCGCCGCCTGGGCGCACGCGTCGAGCAGCGAGGACTTTCCGATCCCGGCCGGGCCCTCGACGAGCACGACCGAGCCGCGTCCCTCGCGCACCCGGTCGAGCAGCTCGCTCAGCGCATCGATCTCAGCGCCGCGCTCGAGCAAGCCTGCCGACACCCGCGCGTTCCCGTCCATACCGAGCCGATCATAAGACCGCACTCATCAGGCGTAAACGCCCGAGCGGCTACGCGCGGTGCTCGACGAACGGGGAGCCTGATAGAACTGCGCGGGTGCCTCGCGCGGTGCGGTTCGATCAATACGGCGATATCGACGTCCTCAACGTCGTCGACGTCGAGCGGCCGGTGCCGGGCCGCGGGCAGGTCCTGGTCCGGGTCAAGGCCGCCGGGCTCAATCCAGGCGAGGCGGCGATCCGCGAGGGCCTCCTCCACGAGCGCTGGCCCGCGACGTTCCCCTCGGGCGAGGGCACCGACCTCGCCGGCATCGTCGAGGAGGTCGGTCCCGGCGTCGACGGGATCGCCGTCGACGCGGAGGTGATCGGCTTCACCGAGGAGCGCGCAAGCCACGCCGAGCTCGTGCTCGTGCCCGCCGATCAGCTGACGCCAAAGCCCCCGAACGTCTCCTGGGACGCGGCCGGGGCGTTGTTCGTCGCCGGCACCACCGCCTACGCGGCCGTGCGCGCGGTCGGCGCCTCCTCCGGTGACACCGTCGTCGTCTCGGGCGCCGCCGGCGGGGTCGGGAGCCTGACCGTGCAGCTCGCCGTGCTCGCCGGCGCCACCGTCATCGGGCTCGCCGGCGAGCGCAACCATCAGTGGCTGCTCGAGCACGGCGCGATCCCGGTCGCCTACGGCGACGGCGTCGCCGATCGCATTCGCGAGGTCTCCGACGGCAAGGTCGACGCGTTGATCGACACGTTCGGCTCGGGCTACGTCGCGCTCGCCGTCGACGAGCTCGGAGTGGCGCCCGATCGCGTCGACACGATCATCGACTGGGAGGCGGGGCAGCGGTACGGCGTCAAGATGGAGGGAACCGCGGCCGCGGGCACCGCCGCCGTGCTCGCCGAGCTCGCCCAGCTGGTCGAGGAGGGCCGGCTCGAGGTTCCGATCGCGAAGACCTACGCGCTCGAGGACGTCCGCGACGCATACCGCGAGCTCGAGCAGCGCCACACGCGCGGCAAGATCGTCCTGCATCCATAGCTCGGCCCTGGCGTCGCGCGCGGTCCGCCGCTGCTCCGGGCGACCTGCGTAGTGGGCCATCGGGCGCCGGCAACTTCGGCTCTGGCCCGTGGTGCATGTGGCACATGGGTGGTGGGCCAGGGCGAAGAGTTCGGCGGCATTGGCCCGCTGCGCAGGCCCAGCCGCGCCGGGGCGGGCCCCCGCGCCGGCCGATCCCGTCCGGACGGGGTGCACGGTCCCACGGACGCCGCGAAGCGGCCCCACCCGGCCACAGGTGCTCACGTGCCGCGCCGGCCCTCACCTAAGCTCGAACCTCACCGACCTCGAGGAGACAACGAATGGAATACCGGCAACTCGGACGCTCCGGTCTGCGCATCTCGAAGCTGACGATGGGAACGATGACGTTCGGCGGCCGCGGCAACTTCGGCAAGGTCGGCGCCACCGATCTCGACGGCGCCCGCCGCCAGATCGAGATGGCGATGGACGCCGGCGTGAACCTGATCGACACCGCCGACATCTACTCCGGGGGCGCAGCGGAGGAGATCGTCGGCCAGGCGCTCCGCGGCATCCGCGACAACGTGCTGGTGGCGACCAAGGCGCGGTTCCCGATGGGCGACGGCGTCAACGACGCCGGCCTCTCCCGCCACCACCTGATCCGAGCCTGCGAGGCCAGCCTGCGCCGGCTCGAGACGGACCACATCGACCTCTACCAGGTCCACGAATGGGACGGGCAGACCCCGCTCGAGGAGACGCTCGGAGCACTCGACCACCTCCTCACCAGCGGCAAGGTCCGCTACGTCGGCTGCTCGAACTTCGCCGGCTGGCAGGTGATGAAGGCGCTCGGGATCGCCGACCGCACCGGGCTGCCGCGATTCGTCAGCCAGCAGGTGCTACCTGTCGCTGCAGGCACGCGAGGCCGAGTACGAGATCGTCCCCTCGGCCATCGACCAGGGCCTCGGGCTGCTGATCTGGAGCCCGCTCGCGGGCGGGCTGCTGTCCGGGAAGTACCGGCGCGGCCAGGACGCGCCCGCCGGCAGCTCGCCAGGCGTCGGAATGGACCGAGCCGCCGGTCTACGACGAGGACAAGCTCTACGACACGATCGAGGCGCATCGTCGAGGTCGCCGAGGGGCGCGGGGCGTCGCCGGCGCAGGTCGCGCTGGCCTGGCTGCTCGAGCGGCCAGGCGTCACGAGTGTGATCGTCGGGGCCCGCACCGACGAGCAGCTCGCGGACAACCTCGCGGCCGCGTCGTTGTCATTGTCCGCGGAAGAGACCGCGCGGCTGGAGGCCGTCAGCCGGCCGCCGCTCCTGTATCCGTTCTGGCATCAGCGCGAATCGGCTGGCGATCGCCTCGGCGAGGCCGACCTGTCGCGGATCGCGTCACATCAGGAGCGGTGATACTCGGGGTACCGCGAGAGCCCGGACTACGGGTTGCGCGCTAACGCCCCTCGCGGTGGCTATTGGTCGCCGGTGATAACGCCGCTGGGAGCGACGTGAGGCAGTTGCGACGGGCCTGGCACCGGAACCGGGGCCGGTGGAAGCGGTGTGGGGCGCGGCTGATTTCCCGTGCTGCTCATGACTTGCAATTGTAGTTGGCCTATCCAACGTGATCATCAGGGATGCCGCGACAAGGCCTGCGGCGATGATGCCGAGCGCCCAGCGAAGCGAACTTCGTTTGGTCTTGACGCGCGCGGCGTTGTTCTCGAAAGCATTCGCCAGATCTGCGAGAAGCTGCTCGCGCGCCGCGCTCGAGGGATGTCCTCCATAGGTCGCGTAGAACGTGACGCTGAGTGGCCCGAGGTCGGTGTCCTTCGAGAGAATCGATCGAAGACATGGCAGGGTTGCCAGTCCGACTCCGACCAACGGAGTCCACCACCATGTGCCGAGAATGTCCTTGGCGGCCACGTCAACCGCCAAGAGCGCACCGAGGAACGCGAGGATCCCCATGGTCCGCCCATCGAGGCTCGTTTCATCGGCGATCTGCGCTAGGAGTTGAGTTTGGGCAAGCTCAAGCGTTGCCTGCAACAGGTCTTCGCGATGCGTCGGATAAGGCGTGGTAGCGGGAGCGTCCAGCAGCGCTCGGACCCTCCCGAGCCAAGCGTTACCCATGGCGTTGACACGTCGACTGGCGGAGCCTCAACATCTCGCAAAATCCCTGCAAAGAGGGTAGTGGGACACGCCAAATCGTCCCAGCGCCGCCGGACGGTCCGGCCGCCCACCGCGGCACGCAGATCAGGTAGCCCGCTCGGCGGCGGGCGGCGCTTCACAAGTAACCCGGCCCCAGCCGCGCGTCAGTACGGAACCGCGCCGTGGCTCCGCCACGCGGCGAGCTTCAGGAGCGCCTCGAGCGGGACGCCGGTCGCCGACAGCACGCATGTGTGGCCACGGCGCAACCAGGTCAGGATGCGCCGCGAGCCGTCTGTGAACGTGTGGATGACGACGCCGCTCCGCTCGATCGTGCGGGCGCCGCGGGCGGCGGTCAGCGACGTGCCGGGCACGATCGTGTACGCGATCTTCCGGCCGTTGCTGCCGTAGAACACCGTGGTCAGGACCCTCCCCTCGACGTCGTCCCAGCGGACGCCGGTGGCTCGCCAGCCGAACGCGTCCTCCCAGTAGGGGAACGGCAGACCGGCGGCGCGGACTCGCGGGAGCGTGGCCCCCTCGTCGGTCGGCTCGGCCACGGTCGCGGTCGCCGGGCGGGCGGCGATCGTCGCCGCGTTCGCGACCGTCAGCGTCGCCTGGCCGCCGCCGAGCGTGGCGAGCGTCCACGCGAGCGCGCCGATGACTGCGGCCAGCCCGAGCCCGAGCACTCGCGGCCGGGAACGCGCCGCCGGTGCGAGCGCGCGCCGGCGGATCCTCAGCGCGAGCGGCGCCCGCTCGCCCGCGGCCCCGCGGACGGCGGCGACGGCCCGGCGCTGTTCGCGCAGCCGCGCCTCCCGCTCGGCCGAGGCGGCGGCGAACTTCTCCACGGCCTTCCGCCTGCCGGGCTCGAGCGTGCCGTCGGCGAGGCGGGCGAGATCGCTCTCGGTCGCGCGACCAGGAAGGCCAGGGATCCGCATCGCGGCCTAGCGGTCTGCGCCCGCGGGCGCCCGGTTCTTTTCCCCGAGGGAGCGCGCGAGCCGCTGCCTGGCCCGGTACAGCCGGGTGGTGATCGTCGCCTCGCGAACCCGGAGCGCGCGAGCCGCCTCGCGATAGGACAGGCCGACCACGTCGACCGCGACCAGCGTCTCTCGGAACGGGTTGGGAAGTTCGGCGATCAGCCCGTACAGCTCGGAGGCGTCGAGCGCGGCCTCGGGGGCGCTGGCGGACGGATCCTCGAGGCGGTCGAGCTCGTCGGGCAGGGCGTCGGCGCGCGGCCGCCGGGCGGCGGCGCGCAGGCGGGAGAAGTGCGTGTTGCGGAGCACGCGCAACAGGTAGCCGAGGTCCTCGTCGGAGCGCAGCATCCGGGGCTTCTGGAGCACGCGCGTGTACGTGTCCTGGACGAGGTCCTCGGCGTCCTCGCGCGAGCCACACAGCGCCCAGGCCGCGCGGTAGAGCCGATCGAGGTGATCGCCGAGATGGTTTGGATCGAGCCGGCGGGCCGACGCCGTGGACGCCGGTGCTCCGGCGCGCCGAGACAGCGCGTGATCGGCGGCAATCGGCACGGCTCAGCTGGGGTGGACGGTCATAGACGTTTGGCGCCCTCCTCATCAAGGACTCCGGGCCGGCGTGAGATATTCCCGAGCGCTGAGAGTCGGTTCAGGTGACGGCCGGGAGGCTGAACCGCTGAGAGTCGGTCTAGGTAGCGGCCGGGAGGCTGAACCGCACCCGGGTCCCGACCGCCGCCTCGGCGAGCCAGATGCGCCCGCCGTGCGCCTCGACGATCGCGCGCGATACCGCCAGTCCGAGCCCGGCGCCGGGGTTCGTCCGGGCGGCGTCGGTGCCGCCGCGGTAGAACGCGGTGAACACGTGCTCGCGCTCCTCGGGGCGGATCCCGTCGCCGGTATCGGCGATCTCGAACTCGATCCCGGCCGGCACCGGCTCGGCGCGTACGACCACGCTGCCGTCGGCCGGCGTATGGCGGATCGCGTTCTGGATGAGGTTGAACAGGACTCGCTGGAGCTTCTCGGGATTGGCCTGAGCCGGGCACAGCGAGTCCGGAACGTCGGCGAGGACCGCGACCCCCTTGGCCTCGGCCTGTACGCGCATCGCCTCGACCGTCTCGCTGACCAGCTCCTGCAGCGGCACCTGCTCGATCGACCAACTGATGTCGCCGGCCTCGAGCCGCGAGAGCTCGAACAGGTCGTCGATCAGCACGCTCAGCGCATCGATGTGAGTCGCCATCCGGCGGAGGTAGCCGCGACGGGTCTCGGGGTCCTCGAAGATGTCGTCGCCGATCGCATCGGCAAGCAGTCGCAGCGACGTGATCGGCGTGCGCAGGTCGTGCGACACGGCGGCGATCAGGTCCCGGCGAGCGGCGTCTGACTGATCGCGCGCGGCCTCCTCAGCCCGGAGCTGGGCAATCATTATGTTCGCCGCGGCCGCGAGCTCGGACAGCTCGTCGTTGGCGGAGGTCTCGATCCGGACCTGGCGCTGACCGCGGCCGACGGCCGCCAATCCATCCCGGACCGCCTGCACGTCGCGCAGGATGCCGCCGGCGACGAGCCTGGCCGCGAGGATCGCGACGAGCCCGGCCGCCGCGACGATCGCCGCCAGCAACGCAGCGCCATGCTGAGAGACGACCATCAGCGAACCGGCCACGAACAGGGCGATCAGCACCGGCGCGACGACGATCGCGACCACGAGCGCGAACTGGCGGGGGAGCGATCCGGCCCGGGCCCGCACCCAGCCGACGACCCCGGGGTGAGATGAGTCCGGTCTCACCTCACGGCTGGAACCGGTACCCGACGCCCCACACGGTCTGGATGTGCTGTGGTTGAGCGGGGTCGGCTTCGATCTTGGACCGCAGACGGCGGATGTGGACCGTGACGGTCGAGGTGTCGGTGTAGAACGAGTACTGCCACACGGCGTCCATCAGCTGGTTGCGCGAGAACGCCTGGCCGGGGTGGCGGGCCAGGTACAGGAGCACGTCGAACTCGCGGTGGGTCAGCTGGACCTCCTCGCCGCGGACGAACACCTGCCTCCCGGTGGGATCGATCGTCATGTCGCTGAGCTCGATCGGCGCCTCCTGCTCCTTGGAGGTGTCGAACCGCCGGAGCACCGCGTCGACCCGCGCGACCAGCTCGGCGGGCGAGAACGGCTTGACCACGTAGTCGTCGGCGCCCAGGCGCAGCCCGATCACCCGGTCGGACTCCTCGCCCTTGGCGGTCAGCAGGATCACCGCGACACGGTCGCGATCCTGATCGCGCAGCCGGCGCATGACCTCGAGCCCATCGATGCCCGGGAGCATCAGGTCGAGCACGACGAGGTCCGGGCGCTGGGTGGCCGCGGCGTCGAGCGCCTCGCGGCCGTTGGCGGCGACCCGCGTCCGGTAGCCGGCACGGTTCAGATATCGGGCGACGACCTCGGCGATCGTCGGCTCATCGTCGACCACGAGCACCGAGCCGCGGACATGGTCCTCCATGCGCGGATTGTCGCAGCGATCGGCGGCCGAATCGACCGTGTCCGCGGCGCATTCACCGGTTGTTCAGATCCGGGCGCGTCGGCACTCGGCTTGCACGGCACGACATTTGGCGCGCATCCCGCGAGCCGGAGACGGATCGTCCTCGACTTGACGGTCAGCGCAGATGTGGCCGTGTACCTTGCCGTCGGCCCGATGGCGCCCGATATCCTGCCCGCTGCCGATGATCGGGGACATCCTTTGGACGCCACCCGCGGACTGGCGGGAAACGACTGAGATCGGCCGGTTCATGAACTGGCTGCGCGACGAGCGCGGGCGCGAGTTCGCCACGTTCGACGAGCTGCGTGAGTGGTCGGTGACCGATCTCGAGGGGTTCTGGGGCGGGCTGTGGGCTTTCTACGGCATCCGGTCCACGCCCTACGAGCGCGTCCTCGGCAAGCGCACGATGCCCGGCGCGGAGTGGTTCACGGGCGCGCGGCTGAACTACGCCGAGCATCTGGTCGGCCTCGAGGAGGACCGCGATCGCGTCGCCGTCGTGGCGCGCTCGCAGACGCGCGGCGCCGCTCGAGCTGACGTTCGGCGATCTGATCGAGCGAGCCGGCCGCGTCCGCGCGGGGCTCCAGCGGCTGGGCGTGGGCCCCGGCGACCGGGTTGTGGCGTACCTGCCGAATATCCCGGAGACGCTGATCGGCTTCATCGCCACCGCGAGCCTGGGAGCGATCTGGGCCACCTGCGCGCCCGAGTTCGGCGCCCGCAGCGTCATCGACCGGTTCGCGCAGATCGAGCCGCGCGTGCTGTTCGCGGTCGGCGGCTACGGCTTCCGTGACCGCTACGTCGACCGCCGGCCCGAGGTCGAGACGATCCGAGGCCGGATCCCGTCGATCGAGCACGTGGTCGGGGTCCCGTTCGGGGAGGCGCAGATCCCGGACTCGGTCTCCTGGGAGGACCTGACCGCCGAAAGCGCTCCGCTCGAGTTCGACGCGGTCCCGTTCGACCATCCGCTGTACGTCCTGTTCTCCTCGGGCACCACCGGGCTGCCGAAGGCGATCGTCCACGGCCACGGCGGCCAGCTGATCGAGCACCGCAAGAACCTCGGGCTCTGCTGGGACCTGAAGCCCGGCGGACGGCTGTTGTGGTTCTCGACGACCGCGTGGATGATGTGGAACGCGCTCGTCGCCGGGCTCCAGCTGCGCTCGTCGATCGTGATGCTCGACGGCGACCCGGCGTGGCCCGACCTGCTCGAGCAGTGGCGGCTGGCCGAGGAGCTCCAGCCGACCGTGATGGGGGTCGCCCCCGCGTACCTGATGGCGTGCCGGAAGGCCGGCATCCAGCCCGGGCGCGAGTGCGACCTGAGCAGCATCCGAATGCTGTGCACGGCCGGATCGCCGCTGCCCTCGGAGGGCTACCTGTACGCGTACGAGCAGCTCGGCCCCGACCTGCTCCTGAACAACGGCTCCGGCGGAACCGATGTCTGCACCGGGTTCGTGTCGGGCAGCTTCGCCAAGCCCGTGTACGAGGGCGAGATCACGGGGCCGTGCCCGGGCGTCGACGCCCGCGCGTTCGACCCCGACGGCAACGAGGTGATCGGGGAGCTCGGCGAGATGGTGATCACCCAGCCGATGCCATCGATGCCGGTGGCGTTCTGGGGAGACGAGGACGGCGAGCGCTACCGCGCCTCCTACTTCGACGTCTACCCCGGCGTGTGGCGCCAGGGCGACTGGATCATGTTCACCGAGCGCGGTAGCTGCATCATCACCGGCCGCTCCGACGCGACGCTGAACCGCGGCGGCGTGCGGCTGGGCACCGGCGAGTTCTACGCCGTGGTCGAGGACGTCCCCGAGGTCATCGACGCGCTCGTGGTGCACCTCGAGGACCCCGGTGGTGGAGCCGGCGAGCTGTTGTTGTTCGTGGTGCCGGCGGCCGGCGCGTCGCTCGACGACGATCTCCGCGCGAAGATCGCCACCGCGCTCCGCAGCGAGCTGTCCCCGCGCCACGTGCCCGACACGATCGTCTCGGTCCCGGCGATCCCGCGGACGCTGACCGGGAAGAAGCTCGAGGCGCCGGTCAAGCGGATCCTGCGCGGCGAGTCCTCCGAGCGCGTGGCGAGCCGCGATTCGCTCGCCGATCCGGCCGCACTCGACGCGTTCGTCGCAATCGCCGCCGAGCGTTCGTTGCAGTAGGCAACTGTCCAGGCACACGTCACGCGGCGCTACCATCCGCGCAGGACCCGGAGTATCACGCGTCCGAGAGGGAGATCGAGAGGAAATTCACTTGGCGCAGACGCTTGCAACTGACGGGGCGTCAGGGCTTGTAGTTCGAGAACCGGAGCGGTGGCGAGTCGCGGGAGGCGACCTGAAGCACCGGCTCGACTCGTGGTCGGAGATCCTGGCCGAGACGCACCTCGCGTTCGAGGTGCATGCCACCGACCGCACCCCGGCTGACTTCCGTGGCACGGTCACTCGCCGGTCGATCGGCGACCTGATGCTGGTCGACTGCGCGGCCTCGCCGTTCCTCGGCCATCGCAGCCGCGCGGTCATGACCTCGGGCGCTGGGCACGAGGACATCCTCGGGTTCCAGCTCGTGTGCAAGGGAATCGAGACCGTCAGAGAGGGCGCGCGCGGGCTCGCGCTGCGACCGGGCGACGTCGTCCTGTGGGACGGCGTGCAACCGACCGACGTCGAGATCGTCGAGGCCTTCCACAAGCGCACGCTGCTGTTCCCGCGCTCCCGGGTGATCGCGGTGTGCCCGCGGCTTGCGGAGCTGCGTGCGCTGCCGCCGCTCGACGACAACGGACCCGCGCGGTTGCTCGTCCGCTACATGCACGCGCTCGCACTCGAGCAGCCGATGCTCGAGCCGGCCGCCGGGGTCGCCGCGGCCAACGCCGCGCTCGAGCTACTGCGCGCCGCGGTCGAACCAGCCGTGCCGACGACCCGGGCCGCCGCGCGCGAGGCGATGCGGGCGGAGATCAGGCGGTACGCGAGAACCCATCTGCAGGACCCCGAGCTCGGACCGGCGTCGATCGCGCGGGCGTACTCGATCTCGGTCCGCGCGCTCCACGCCCTGTTCGAGGACGTCGACGCGTCGGTCGCCGGGCTCGTGCGCACCGAACGCCTGGCCCGCTGCCTGGAAGACCTCCAGCGCCCGAACGGCGGCTCGGTCACCGACATCGCGTTCCGGTGGGGGTTCTGCGACGCCGCTCACTTCTCGCGCGTGTTCAAGCGCGCGTTCGGCGTCACCCCGAGCGACGTCCGCCACGGTGCACTCGCCGGGAACGGCGAGAACGGGCACGCGTAGTCAGCGCCGGTCGACGACCCGGACGGCCTTGCCCTCGCTGCGCGGGACCGAGCCCGGGTCGCGCACCGACACCGCGATCCGCACGCCGAGGCCTTCTTTTAGATTTTTTTCCAACGTCTGCCGCAAGCCGCCGCGGTCGCCATCGGGCGCGCTGGGTTCGCACTCGAGTGTGACCTCGTCCATTGGCCCCGAGCGCTCGAGGATCAGCTGCCAGTGGGGGCCGACGCCGTCCGCGGACATCAGGATCTGCTCGACCGCCGACGGATACAGGTTGACCCCGCGGATGATCATCATGTCGTCCCGCCGGCCGCCCAGCCGGATCAGTCGCGCGGTCGTCCGCCCGCAGGCGCACGGCTCGGCAGTGATCGCGCCGAGGTCGCCGGTGCGGTAGCGGATCAGCGGGAGCGCCTCCTTCGTGAGCGTCGTGAACACGAGCTCGCCGTCGCTCCCGTGCGGGACCCGGCTGCCGTCGGCCGGATCGATGACCTCGACCAGGAAGTGGTCCTCCTGAACGTGGAGCCCGTCGCGCGCCACCAGGCACTCGGCGGCGACGCCCGGGCCGCACATCTCCGACAGCCCGTAGAAGTTGATCGCCTTGATCCCGAGCGCGCGATCGATCTGGGCACGGAGCCCCTCGGTCCACGGCTCGCCACCGAACAGCCCGAGCTCGAGCTTGAGCGTCGCGGGGTCGACGCCCGCGTCTTCGATGGCCTGGGCGATGACCAGCGAGTACGACGGCGTCGCGACGAGCACGTGTGCGCCGAAATCGCGCACCAGCATCGCCTGGCGCGCGGTGAAGCCGCCCGACACCGGCACCACGGTGGCGCCGATCCGCTCGCCGCCCTGGTGAAAGCCGAGCCCGCCGGTGAACAGGCCGTAGCCGTTGGCGTTGTGGATCACCATGCCCGGCCGGACCCCGGCCATCGTCATCGACCGCGCCATCACCTCCGTCCAGACCTCGAGGTCGGCGCGGGTGTATCCGACGACGGTCGGCTTGCCGTGGGTCCCGCTCGAGGCGTGGACGCGCACGAGCTGCTCGCGTGGGACGGCCAGCAGGTCGAACGGGTACGCCTCGCGCAGGTCGCTCTTGTTCGCGAACGGGATCTTGGCGAGGGCGTCGAGCGTCTCGATGTCGCCGGGGGCGGTTATGCCCGCCTCCGCGAGGCGCTCGGCCCCGAGCGGCTGCCCGTTGAGGACGCGGGCGACGGTCGCCCGCAGCCGCTCGAGTTGGAGCGCGGCGAGCCGGTCACGCGGCATCATCTCCACCGCGTCGTCCCAGATCAGGGGTTCAGACGCGGCGGCGGTCAGCGTTCCAGTGCTCCTCGAGGTTGTGGACGAGCGCCGGGCTGAGCTGGCAGTACGCCTGCTCGCGGGCGTAGGTCGCCATGTACTCGCGGAACAGGTCGAGCGGCTCCTCCCCCACGCGCATCGCGGCGCGGTTGGCGGCGGCGTTCACGAGGCCCGAGCTGGTCAGCGCCTCGATCCGGCTCTCGAGCGCCGCGTCGATTTCTCCCGTCTCGACGATCTCGTCGCAGATCAGATCGGCGTCGGGGTCACCGGCGGTCCATTCGCGGCCGGACAGGATCGCCTGGCGGGCGGCTCGGTCGCCGACGAACCTGGGCAGGCGCAGGTTGGAGGCGCCGGGGATGATCCCCTCCTTGCGCGCCGGCAGGTACAGGCGCGAGCCGCGCACCGCGATCACATGGTCCATCACGTGCAGCAGCTGGCACGCGCCGCCGATCGCGTATCGCTCGACCGCGGCGATCCACAGCTTCTCGCGGCTACGGGCGTCGCCGGCGCCGGCACCGGCGAGGCCGCGGAAGATCTTGTTGACGTAGCCCATGTCGCGGACCACGTAGAACAGGTAGTCGATCCGCCCCTGGTAGAGGAGGGTCAGGTTGATGCCCGCGCCGAAGATGCGCTCGCCCGCGTAGCGCGGGTGATCGACGACGCCACCGCGGAACACCCCGACCTCGATCTCGGGGTCGAGCAGGACCAGGTCGACGGCGGCCTCGGTCTCGGCCAGCGTGTTCCCGTCCTCGGCGTTGAGGTGGCGCGGGTTGCACAGCTCGAGCACGCCGGCGCGGCCGTCGCGGGTGACGCGCGCGTGGCCGAGGTCGACCGTTCCTGTGCTGCGCAGCTCGTCGAGGTGGTCGAGCGCCATCTGGGTCGGGCGGAGCATCGACTCGACGAGGTGGTGACCGGTGCGCGGGTTGGCCAGGAACTCCGCGATCAGCAGCCCCTGCGCGAGCTCGAGGCCCTGCTTGTCAGCGAGCTTGCGCGCCCGCTCGGGCTCCATCTCGGCGCGCGTCGGGACGAGGCCGGGAACCCGCTCGGCGGCCTCGTACACGAGCTCCTCGAGCCGCACCGGTTTCGTGCACCCGTCGGTCAGCTCGTCGTAGAGCTGCTCCACGGACAGGCCGGCCTGCTCGAGGACGGCGGCGGGTGACTGCTGCTCGGTCGTGGCCATGCGGTCAGCCTTGCAGATTACGGTGGCGCCATGTACAACGCGGCAAGGTCACCGGGCGGCGGCGGGAGGATAAAGGCGGGCACCTGGAGGTGGGCTGCGCCGGCCGCGCCGGCCACGACGCCCGTCCGGACGGGCCCGCACGGCCCCATGGACGCCGAGCGCAGCGAGGCCCCTTTCCGATCGGCATGACGCAACAATTGATGCTGGTGCGCCGAGCCGTGCCGCGCTGTGCATGACTATCGTTCATCAGTCGGCAAGGCGGGTCGCCGGCCGGCGAATTGTCGCGTCATGCATCACCAAGCGCCGGGCATGCATGACCTGACATTCCGCGCCCGCCGGCCGAGCCTTGTCATGCGGCGCATGCCCCACATGCGGGACATGACACGGCCGACCACGATCGCGTCAAATGTCAGGTTATGCAGGTGTTTTCGGGCCAGGCGGGACGAGTCCGCCACCGACCCCCGGAGCCACCCTCCAGGTGCCCGCCGTTCAAAGAGATCCTTAGCCGAGAACGTCGAGCAGGTCGGCGACGCCGTCGATGACCGCATGCGGCCGGCGGCTCTCGGGCAGCTTGTCGAGCGCGGTCGCGCCGGTGATGCCGCTACGGACGAGCACGGTCCGCGACCCGCCCATGCGGCCGAGCGCGATGTCCATCCCGACGTCGTCGCCGATCACCGCGATCTCCTCGGTGGGGATGCCAAGCCGGGTCCGGATCTCCTCGACGGCGGCGCGCGAGGGCTTGCCGACGATCCGCGGCCGCTTTGCGGTGACCTTGGCGATCGCCGCGGTCACCATCGCCCCGCGGCTGAAGATGATCCCGTTCGCGCCGGCGTAGCCGCGCGCCCAGCTGCCCGTCAGGAGCGGGGCGCCCCGCTCGACCGCCCGCGCCGCGCGCTCCATCGCGGGCATGTCGGCCTCGTCGACGTGGGCGACGAACACGACCTCGGCCTCCTCGCCCTGCGCCTCCGGGATGCCCGCCTGCACCATCCGCTCGCGGACCACGTCGGAGGCGAACAGCAGCGCCGGCCGGTCGCGGTGGCGCCGGCGGATGTAGGTGATCGCGCTCTCGACCGGCGTCAGCATCTCGTCGTCGCCGACCGGCAGGCCGTCCTCTCTCAGCGCGCGGGCCATCGTCTCCGAGCGGACGTGGCTGCCGTTCGTGAACAGCACCAGCTTCCGCCCCGACGCGCGGATCCGCTCGAGCACCTCGACCGCGCCGGGCTGGGGCTGGGCGCGGCCGTCGGGGCCTCGGTGCGCGAGCGTGCCGTCGACGTCGAACACGAACCCGCGGACGTCGTCGAGGCGGAGGCCATCAAGGCCGTCGAGGCCCTTGAGGCCTTCAGGCACGGCGCCACACCACCGTGTCGCCGCCGGGCTGCGTGAGCGAGAACTCGGAGATGGCCGGCCGGCGCGCGAGCTCGCCGAGCAGCGTCACCAGCGGGCTCCGTCCGGGACGCGCCGCCGGCGCCGGTGCGGGACGACCGCGGGCGGCGACCATCGCGTCGACCTGCTCCTCGGGCATCGTCAGGCGCAGCAGCAACTCCTCCTCGGAGATCCGGCGGCCGAACCGCTCGCGCGCGCCCTCGAGGGTGATCGGCTCGAAGCTCTCGGAGCTTGGCCGCTTGCGGCAGCGAGAGAACGCGGTCGGCGATCGCGGGGTCGACCGGCGCCGCCGGTTCGCCGTAGTGGCCGAGGAAGTAGCGGATCGTCTCGTCCGAGACATTCGCCCAGCGCTCCGGGTCGATCACGTTCCGCGCCGCCTGGCTGGCCACGAACTGCGAGACCGGCGTCACCAGGATCGGATGACCCATCTCGGCGCGGACGCGCGTGACCTCCTCGAGCACGGCATCGAACAGCTCGGGCCGGCGCAGCTCCTCGAGCATGCGCCGCGTGGTCGTGACCATCCCCCCGGGAAGCTGGTGGGTGTAATAGACGGCGTCGAACTCGCGCGGCGCGCCGGGCGGAAGGCCCTTGGTCTGGGCGATTTGATCGAAATGCTCTGAGACGATCGCTTCGGCCTCGAGGTCGAGACGGTGCGAGTATCCGATCGCCTCGAGGTTGCGAACCGTGCTCACGACCTCGGGCTGCGAGGTGCCGCGCGACAGCGGGCCGCACGCCGTATGCACGACCTGGAAGCCGGCCCTCACGCCCTCGAGATACACGAGCGGTGCGAGCCCAATCGTGCAGTGGCTGTGGAGCTCGGCAGTCCTGGCCCCGGCTGCGGCGAGGAAGTGGGGCGCGAGCTCGCGGACCGCGTCGACGGTCAGCAGACCGCCCGGGTCCTTCAGGTACAGGCGGTCCATCTCGGCACAGTCGGCGAGCGCGGCGGCGCGGTCGGCGTAGTACTGGTGCGTGTGCACGTCGCTGATCGAGTACGTGAGCCCGATCACGACCTCCTCGACGCCCTCGCGGCGCGCCATCGTGGCCAGGCGCTTCAGGCGGTCCGGGTCATTCGAGGGATCGGCGATCTGCAGGCGGCGCAGCCCGTTGCGGACCGCGAGCCGGAACGACAGCGCGATCACGTCCCTGTCCGCCGGCACCCACGAGATGAACCGCATCCCGGTCGTGATCATGCTCAGGCGCGTCTGCGGCATCGCGGCGCTGACCAGCCGCAGGCGCTCCCACGGGTCCTCGCGATGGAACCTCACCGACACCGCCATGTGCGTGCTCGAGGTGAAGTCGAGCGCGTGGTAGCCGACCCGATCCATTGCCGGCGCGATCGCGAGCACGTCAGGGGTCGTCAGCCCGGTGGCGCTCCACAGGCTCTGGTTGCCATCGCGCGTCGTCGTATCGACGATGTCGATCGTCGGCGAGCCGGCGCTCATACGATCGCGCGCTCGAGCCAGTCGGTGGTGACCGCGCCGCGGCGGAAGTCGTCGTGCGCGAGCACGCTGATCAGCAGCGCCCGGTTGGTCTCGACCCCCTCGACGTCGAGTTCCTCGAGCGCCTCGAGCAGCACGTCGATCGTCGCGTCGCGGCCCTCGGCGTGCGCGATCAGCTTGGCCATCAGCGAGTCGTAGTACGGCGGGATCACCGACCCGGCGCACAGATGGGTGTCGACGCGGAGCTGGCGGAGGTCGGGCACCGAGAACAGCGACAGCGTGCCGGGGCTCGGCATGAAGCCGTGCGCCACGTCCTCGGCGTTGAGGCGGCACTCGATCGCGTGACCGTCGAAGACGACATCTTTTTGCGCGAATCCCAGCGGCTCGCCATCGGCGATGTGGAACTGGAGCGCGACCAGGTCGCGGCCGGTGACCGCCTCGGTCACCGGGTGCTCGACCTGGATCCGGCAGTTGATCTCGAGGAAGAAGTGCTCCCCGGTGTCGGCGTCGAGGACGAACTCGACCGTCCCGAGGTTGCGGTAGCCGATCGCGGTGGCGAACCCGACAGCGGCCGCGGTCAGCGCGTTGCGCGTCGCGGGCTCGAGCGACGGCGCCGGTGCCTCCTCGATCACCTTCTGGTAGCGGCGCTGGACCGAGCAGTCGCGCTCACCGAGATGGACGACGGCGCCGTGCTCGTCGGCGGCGATCTGGACCTCGACGTGGCGTGCCGAGGCGACGAACCGCTCGAGGTAGACGCGGTCATCGCCGAACGCCGCGCCCGCCTCGCTGCGGGCGAGGCTCAGCAGCTGGTCGAGCTCGTCTCCGTCGCGCGCGAGCTTGATCCCACGACCGCCCCCGCCACCGGCCGCCTTGACCAGCAGCGGGTATCCGATCCTGTCGGCCGCCTTGCGCGCGTCGTCCCCGGGTCCGACCTCCTGGCCGGGCAGCACCGGCACCCCGGCGCGCGCCGCTTCCTCCCGGGCGCGGAGCTTGTCGCCGCTGAGCTCCATGACCTCCGCCGGAGGCCCGATGAACACGAGCCCATGCTCGCGCGCCCGGGACGCCAGCTTCGGGCTCTCGGACAGGAAGCCGTAGCCGGGGTGGATCGCGTCGCAGTGGGTGCCGAGCGCAGCCTGTACGACGAGGTCGTCACGCAGGTAGCTCTCCGCGGCGGGCGCAGGCCCGATGCACACCGCCTGGTCGGCCCGTCGCGCCGCGAGCCCGTCACGATCGGCGTCGGAGGTGCCGACCACGGTCTCGAGGCCAAGCTCCTGGCACGCGGTCACGATCCGCAGCGCGATCTCGCCGCGGTTGGCGACGAACACGCGCTTGATCCGCTTCATGCCGGCGTCACCCGGAACAGCGGCTGGCCGTACTCGACGAGCTCGGCGTTCGCGGGGACGATCTCGGCGATCGTCCCCGACACGCCGGCGGGCACCGAATTCATCATCTTCATGACCTCGATGATGCACACGATCGTGTCGGGCTCGACCCGCGCCCCGACCTCGACGAACGGCGGCTTCCCGGGCGCCTCGGCGCGGTAGAAGGTCCCGAGCATCGGGGCGTCGATCGTGGCGAGGCCGTCACTCTGAGCGACCGGGGCGGCCGGTGGTGCCGTGGCATCCGGGCCGCCCCGTGGGCTGCGTGCCGCGTCGGCGTCCGATACGCCCGGAACCCGAGGGGGCCCGGACGCCTCGCCACCCCCGCCACCCTTGCGAACGTGGAGCGAGAAGCCCTCGGTCTCGATATGCAGTTCGGTCAGGTCCGATTCGTCGATGATCCGCAGGATCTCGCGGATGTCTTCGTCGGTGAGCGCCATCGTCAGTCCTTGGGTGGTCCTGCGCCGAATGTGCTCATGATCAGCGACATCGCCGACGCCGGCTTGGGCTTCTCGGTCTTCTTCGCCAAGCCGGTCACCGGCCGGGCCTGGACGACGAACAATCCATCCCCGTCGCCGTCGCCGCCGCGCGCGAGCGCCCACTCGATGTCCTGGTGCGAGCCGAAGTAGCGCTCCACGCGCTTACCGACCTCGACCAGCCGCGCCAGCGCGGACCGATCGAGGCACGCTACCTCGCGGCGGTCCTCGGGGACATCGACGCAGGCCGCGCCCACGCCGCTCGCGTCCGGCACGTACTCGACGTGCTTGGAGTGGACGTGCTCGCGCACCACCTCGCCGGTGACCTTGCTGACGAGGAAGTCGTCCGGGGTGACCTCGCCGCCGACGACCGCCAGCCCGAGGCCCCAGCTCGCGTTGATCGCCACCATGCTGGGGTCGCCGCTCACGGGGTTGCACGTGAACATCACGCCCGACACCTCGGCGTCCACCATCAGCTGCACGGTCACTCCCATCGCCGGCAGCGCCTTTGCCTCGCCGAGGCGTGCCCGGTAGGTGATCGCCGGCGGGCTGTACAGGCTGATCCAGCAGTCGCGAAGCGCGTCGCACACACGGTCGGCACCGCGCACCCACAGGTAGGTCTCCTGCTGGCCGGCGAACGTCGCGTCCGCGCTGTCCTCACCGACCGCGCTCGAACGGACCGCGACCGGGGCGCCCGTCGCCGAGCTGTGCGTACTGCTCGGCGACCTCCTCGCGCACGTCGTCGGGGACGGGTGCAGCTCTCATCGCCTCGCCGATCCGCCGCGACGCGGCCACGACCGCGTCGACATCCCCGCCGGCCGCCCCCGCGAGCGCGCCGTCGATCGTGCCCCGTAGCCCGGCGTCTCGCACGAACGCCTCGTAGGCCGCGGTCGAGATCGCGAAGCCGGGCGGCACCGGGATCTCCGCCGCGAGCAGCTCACCGAGGTTTGCGCTCTTGCCGCCGAAGCCGGGCTCGTCGCTCCGGGACAGGCGCTCGAGCGGCCGCGTGTACTCGAGCGTCACCGGCGCTCCTAGTCGGCGACCAACGTGACGGTGCCCTCCGTGCCGTCGACCCGGATCATCTGCCCGGTCCGGATCTCGGAGGTGGCACGGCCCGTGCCGACGACGGCCGGAAGACCGTACTCGCGAGCCACGATCGCCGCGTGCGACATCACGCCGCCGACGTCGGTGACCGTGGCCCTGATCTTGGAGAAGATCGGCGCCCACGCGGGGGAGGTGCTGCCGCACACGAGGATCTCGCCGTCGCGCACGTCGCCGATCTGATCGGGCGAGCGGACCACGCGAGCGACGCCCTCGACCACGCCGGGCGAAGCGGCGGCGCCGTTCAGCACCGAGCCGCCCTCCTGCTGGCGCGCCCACTCCTGCACACGCTCGGTCGTCACCCCCCACAGCATGATCGTCATCGGGTCGGTGACCGCCTCGGGGGTCACGCCGATCGCGGGCGGCGGCGTCCACTCACCGAGCTTCTTGAGGATTTCCTTGCGCCGGGCGACGATCGGCGGCCAGTGCTTGGGCCCGAGCGCCACGCCGCCGGTGGCCCAGGTCAAGACGAGCTCGTCGAGTGCGCTCCCGACCTCGTAGCGCGAGAGCTGGAACACGTCCTCGACGTCCTCGAGGAACCCGTTGCGCGTGAGCAGCGCGCCGAACTCGCGGATCTTGTTCCACCACCGGGTCAGGAACCAGTAGTCGCAGAAGAACTTGTGCTCCTCGACGTACGGGAACACCATCCGCGACAGGCTCAGCAGGTCGTTGAAGCTCGTCCGCGACTCCTCGTCGAGCAGCGCGCCGTACTCGCTCGCGAGCCGATCCCGCTCGCGCACGATCTCCTCGGTCGGGCGGTCGATCTGCTCGCCCGCGTTGAGTGCGCTGATGTGGCCGATCAGCGCCGCGTACGGGATGCTCGGATCGTCGAGCCAGCTGTGGTAGTAGTGGTAGAGGCCGTCGCCCGTGGCCATGTTGAACCACGGGTCCTTGACCTTCTCGAGCTCCGCGAGCCAGCTCGTGCCGGCGTCGCTACGGGCCAGCTCGGCATCGATCTCCGCCGGCGTGCGGCCCTGCACGAACGCCGAGTCGACCTCGGTCTCGATCGCCAGCCGCGCCAGCCTCCGCAGCTCGGCGTCGGGACGAAACAGGAGCACGTCGATGCCGGCGACCATCTGCGCGATGTGCTGATCGGGGATGTCGGGGAGGTGGCCCTTGCAGAACTCCACGAACGTCCCGTACGCGCCGTACCCGAGCAGCAGGAACTCGAAGTGGTGCTGCCACATCATGTCGCCGAGCCGGAGCGCGCGGACGTAGGCGTCGAGCACCTCGTAGAACGCGGTGTTGCGGTCGTCGCCGAACGCGACCTCGTCGGGCTCGTACTCCGGCAGGTCCGGGACGCGGAGCTCACCCAGCTCGCGGATCAGCGCCTCCATCTTCGCGCGCCACTTGCCGTACAGCTCGCTCCAGTTCTCGTAGTAGTAGCCCGCGCGCTGCTGGAAGAACTGGGCGCGCTCGACGATCTTCTCGGGATCGGTGACCGGGTTGCCCGAGATGTAGATGTAGCCGTTCACGCACCGGTAGTCGATCCCCATCGCCGGCGGGACCGCGAACACCCGGTTCTGCCACGCCCCGACCGCCTGGTACGGCGAGTCGATGCAGATCACGTCGAACGCCGGCATCGGGACGGGGAAGTGCATCGAGTTCCAGAACCAGAAACGGTTCTCGTCGGTGTCGCGCCGGCGCTCGTCGAACAGCGCGTAGTAGGGGTACATCTCCTCCCAGCCCTCACAGCCGGGCGGAGTCTCGATCTCGTAGGGGCTCGGGAATGCCCCGGCCTTCGGCGCGGCTGTTGCCATCTGCTCCCTCTCGACTTCCTCGTCTCTGCGCTCGCGAACCGTTCACGAGCGCCCGGGAGTCTAGACCGCGCCCGATTGCCTCCCAAGTAGGATCGCACGGCTTGACACGACACTTGACACTGAGAATCAAGGAGGGCGAGTGATGCCGAGGATCCTGCTGGTTCACGGCGCGTTCGGACGGGCCGCATGCTGGGACCGGGTCGTCCCGGGTCTGCGGGCGGCGGGTCATTCGGCGGAGGCGATCGACCTCCCGGGCGCCGGCGACGATCCAACCCCGGTCGCCGAGATCACGCTCGACCGCTACGCGCAACGGGTGTGCGAGGCGCTGTCCGAGGGACCGCCGGCGATCCTGGTCGGACACAGCATGGGCGGGATGGTGATCACGCAGGCGGCGGCCCGATGTCCGGACCGGATCGAGCGGCTGGTCTACGTCGCGGCGTTCCTGCCCCAGGACGGGCAGAGCCTGATCGACATCACGCAGTTGCCCGAGGCCGCCGGCGATCAGGTGCAGGCGAACCTTGTCGTCGAGGGCGATCCGCCGGTGGCCACATTTCCTCCCGACGCGGTCCGCGACGCGCTGTGTCACTGCGCGGACGACGAGGCGGCAGCCTGGTCGGCGACGATCCGCGGCCCGCAGCCGGTCGCGCCGTTCACGCATCCGGTGGCGCTCGGCGGCCCGGACGCCGATGCGTTCGCCGCGCTGCCGCGCGCGTACGTGACGTGCCTCCAGGACCGGGCGATCAAGCCGGCGCTCCAGCGGCGGATGCTCGAGGCCGCCGGCTGTGACCCGGTGATCGAGATCGACACCGATCATTCGGTCTGGGCCTCGCGACCGGATGAGCTCGCGGCCGCGCTCAACCGGATCGCCGGGTGACGGATGCGGTCAGTCCGGGTTCGCCGCGAGCTCGGCCGCCATCTGACGGCCGACGAGCAGCGCGAGCTGAACGTCGAGAATCGCATCCGCGAGCTCGGGCAGCGTCTCGGCGCCGTGCTCGAGCACGTGGGCGGTGACGAGCTCGTTGACGGCGCCCACGGCCGCGCGGAACGTGTGGGGCGGGACCTCGGGTATCGCGGGGATGTCAGCGCGAGCGCGGCGGTGGACGTCGCGCAACTGCGCCGCGAACCGATCCTGCACGGCGGCGCGCCGGGACAGCGCGTCGGGCCCGGCGCCGAGGACCTCGATCAGGAACGCCCGGGCGAACCCGGGGCTTGCCGCGAGCGCCTCCAGGTAGACGCTCACCGCGGCACGGTGCGCCGCCAGCCAATCGGGCGCAAGCGCATCGAGCGCCCCGTCGATCGTCGCGAGCAGCTCATCGACGCTCGCGTCGTAGGCGGCCAGAAAGCACTCGTCCTTGTTCGAGAACTGCTCGTAGAACGTCTTGCGCGAGACGCCGGCGCGCTCGATCACGTCGGCGACCACCACGCGCGCATATCCCTTCTCGGCAACCGCCTGCACGATCGCCGCGAGCATCCGCGCGCGCTGGGCCTCGCGGACCACCAGCCGGGGCGCAGCGTGGCGCCCGCGCGGCAGTACCGTGAGCGTGCTGGTTTCGGGCGGGGCCGTCATGGGAACATCATTGTACACTGGTGAACACGACTGTTTCTTAGAAGACCTTTGCGAGGCGACATGACGACAGGTGATCAGCACAAGATTCGGGTGGCGATCGTGGGCGCCGGGTTCGGCGGTCTCGGCATGGCGATCCGCCTCAAGCAGTCCGGCATCGAGGACTTCGTCGTGTTCGAGCGCGACGAGGAGGTCGGTGGGACCTGGTGGGCCAACACGTATCCGGGCTGTCAGTGCGACATCCCTTCGCATCTGTACAGCTACTCGTTCGCACCCAACGCGGAGTGGACGCGGACCTATCCGCTCCAACCCGAGATTCGCGAGTACCTGCGCGACTGCGCGGAGCGTTTCGGCGTGCGCGAGCACATCCGCTTCCGGTGCCCGATCGAGCGCGCCGAATGGGACGAGCAGGAAGGCGTGTGGCGGCTCGAGACCCCGGACGGGCAGTTCTCGGCGCAGTTCCTGATCGGGGCGCCCGGGCCGCTCAGCGAGCCCTCGATCCCCTCGCTCCCCGGGATGGACGACTTCCAGGGCGTCGCCTTCCACACCGCCCGCTGGAATCACGACCACGACCTGACAGGCCGCAACGTCGCGGTCATCGGCACGGGCGCGTCGGCGATCCAGACCGTCCCCATGATCCAGCCGGAGGCCAAGCACATCACGATCTTCCAGCGCACCGCGCCGTGGGTGGTCCCCCACCGGGACCGTCCGATCACCGAGTTCGAGCGGCGCCTGTACCGCCGCGTTCCGGCGGCGCAGCGAGCCGTGCGGACCTCGGTGTACGTCGGCCGCGAACTGCTCGTCACCGGACTCGTCTACCGGCCGGCGCTGATGAACACCGTGCAGAAGATGGCGGAGGGGCACCTGGCCAAGCAGGTCCCCGACGAGGCGCTCCGCGCCAAGCTGACGCCGGACTACGTGATCGGGTGCAAGCGCATCCTCCCCTCGAACAAGTGGTATCCGGCGATCACGCAAGCCCAACGTCGACGTCGTGACCAGCGCCGTCAGCGAGTTCCGGCCCGACGGCGTCGTCGCCGCCGACGGCAGCGTGCACGAGGTCGACACGGTGATCTTCGCCACCGGCTTCCACGTGACCGAGACGTCGTTCTCAGAGGTCGTTCGCGGCCGCGACGGCGTGCTGCTCTCAGACGCGTGGCAGGGCAGCCCTCAGGCGTACCGCGGCGCCGCGATGCCCGACTTCCCGAACCTGTTCCTGCTCGTCGGCCCGAACACCGGACTCGGCCACAACTCGATCGTGTTCATGATCGAGGCACAGCTGAACTACCTGATGGGCGCGCTCGAGGCGATGGACCGCCGCGGCGCCACCAGGATCGAGGTCCGGCGCGACGCCTATGACGCGTACAACGACCATGTGCAGTCGCGGCTCGCCCAGACGGTGTGGAACACCGGCGGCTGCGCGAGCTGGTACATCGACCGCAACGGCCGCAACAGCACGATCTGGCCGGACTTCACGTGGCGCTTCTGGCAGCAGACGCGCCGGTTCGACGAGGCCGCGTACGTGCTCGGGACGCACGCACCGGTGTCGGAGTCGGAGGCCGTCGCGGCGTAGCCCGTCCCGCGGGTGGTGGTCAGGCCCCCGGCGCGGCGGCGAAGTAGCTGTGGCCGGCGGCCACCGTGACGGTGGCGTGCGTGACCAGGTTCCGGACCGTCACCACACCGCGCGTGACCTGCACGAGCGTGCCGTCGCAGAAGTCCTCGGTGAGCCAGACCGTGCCGCGCACGGTCGCGGCGGCGTAGCGACCCTCGGTCGAGAACTTGCCGGGTCCGCTCGCGCGCAACAGCCGCAGGACGTCGTGTCGCGGCGTGCGATGCGGCAGGCCGGCGGTCGTCGCGGCGCACTTGCCGATCTGCCCACCGGCGAGCTTGATCTGCGCCACCGGGTTCGCGTGCGACTGCTTGACGGTGAACGCCCCGGCGAAGAAGTTCGCGTCCTGCACCTTGCCGGCGCGTGCCGCGGCCGAGCCGGGCGGCGATGCCGACCGCAGGTCGACGCGGCCGTGGGTGGTGTCGATCAGGGACCCGACCGGGATGTTGCGGTCCTGCACGCCGAGCGTGAACGAGTGCCGGCCGGGAGGCGTCACGGTCACGGTTCCCGACACGAGGCCGATGTCGATCGAGCGGCCGACGCTCGGCGGCGGCAGCTTGGCCGGCTGCGCGGTGGCGCTGGTCACGGCGATCAGCACACCTGCCGCGGCGACGCTCGCGATCCCCACAGCGGTCCGGCGCGGCCCCATGCCGCGAATGTTATGCCGGTCCCGGTGCGTAGCTCGCCAAACCGGCCCGCCCCCGCCGGAACCCCTCACGGCGCGCAGCTCGTCCGCGACCCCGAACGCTGACCGAGCTCCATCGCCCTGACCGCGCGCAGGTGGTCGGACAGCGCCGACGGCCCGACGGGGCCCGCCGGCAGCTCGACCACGAACGCGGTCGTCCCCGGGAACGCGTGATTCGACCATGCCGGCGCCGTGCCCGGGAGGAACGGCAGGCACGTCGGGCGCAGGTGCGCGAGCTGGGCGTAGCGCCGGGCCACTCCGCGGTCGCCGCCGGCCATGTCGACGAGGTCCTGGTGCTGGTGGTACCAGATCGTCACCGACGGCCTGATTCGGCGGATCAGCGCGACGGCGGCCCGGGTCTCGGGCTCGGATAGCGGCCGCGGCCCCGAGTAATAGGTCGGGTCGGTGACCCGCTCCCACTGATAGGGGAAGTTCCGGTTGAGATCGACGCCGTCGGCGTTCTGCCGGGTGTCGGCCGCGGTACCGTCGGGGTTCATCTCCGGCACGAGCCACAGCTGGACTCCGTGCACGACCGGTGCCCGCTCGAGCGCGGAGATGATCGCCAGGCCGGCGCACTCGTTGCCGTGGATGCAGCCGACGACGAGCACCTTGCGGGGCGCGTCGTTCGGTCCGCGCACGACAGCGACGATCCGTCGCCCGCGGACGGAGTGGCCGATCACAACGGTCCGCGCGGCCGCCGAGCCCGCGCACACGAGCGCGACAACCATCACCGCGAGCGCGGACAGCGACCGGGTCACAACGCGCGATCGTAGCCTCGGCCAAAATTCCGGGAACCCGATCGGCTTTTGATAGTTTGACCGACCCGACCGCCCCGCCCGCCCCGCCCCCTCAAGGAGACCCGACTCATGAGCACGACCGACGACCTGGTTGCCAACAACGACGCCTACGTGGCCTCGTTCGGAGACAAGGGGGACCTACCGCTTCCGCCGGGCAAGAAGGTCGCAGTCGTCGCCTGCATGGACGCCCGCCTGAACGTCTACGGTGCGCTCGGGCTCAGCGAAGGGGACGCGCACGTGATCCGCAACGCCGGCGGCGTCGTCACCGACGACGCAATCCGCTCGCTGGCGATCTCGCAACGGTTGCTCGGAACCGAAGAAATCATCCTCATCCACCACACCGGCTGCGGCATGCTCACGTTCACCGACGACGACTTCAAGCGCTCGATCGAGGAGGACACGGGCATCAAGCCGGAGTGGGCCGCCGAGGCATTCGGAGACCTCGACGCCGACGTGCGCCAGTCGATCGCGCGGATCAACGCGTCGCCGTTCATCCCCCACAAGGACGCCGTGCGCGGGTTCGTGTACGAGGTCGAGACGGGCCGCCTGCGCGAGGTCACGTGACCCCGGGCCGCGCGCGCCGAAACCACGGGTCGAGCGCGCTCATGTACAAGAACGCCTGCGCTGGTTGACTGGACTGATTCCAGCGTGCGGCGGTACCGTCGCTCTGACACGAGAGGAGTGACGATGGGCGAGAACGAGCTGATGGCTCTGTATTGGACGGTGAGCGGCCCGGTGGAAGTCCACTTCGGGCGCGAGTGGAGCCTGTTCAGCTGGTCCGACCGCTGCGCCGAGGCGGCCAAGGCCGGCTTTGCGGGCATCGGCCTGTGGCACGCCGACGTCTCCCATCAGCTCGAGAGCACGACTCTCGACGAGATGGCCGACACCTTCCGAGACGCCGGTCTGAAATACCTCGAGGTCGAGTTCCTGGCGGACTTCTTCGTCCCGGCCGGCGAGCCGGCGCGCGCCGAGTCAGATCGGCTGCGCAAGCAGCTGTTCGAGACCGCTGCCGCGTTCGACGCCCACCACATCAAGGTCGGCAACATCCCCGGCACGCCATGCGAGCTGGGCCCGCTCACCGACGCGTTCGCCGAGCTGTGTCAGGATGCGGCCAAGCACACCTCAGCGAAGGTCGTCTACGAGTTCATGCCGTTCGACGTCAACGTGAACACGCTCGACGCCGCGCTCGCGGTCGTGCAGGGCGCCGGCCAGCCGAACGGCGCCCTGGCCGTCGACACGTGGCACATGGGCAAGCTCGGGATCACCCCGGCGGACCTCAAGCGGATCCCACCCGAGTACCTGGGCTGGGTCGAGTTGTCCGACGGGCAGTACGAGAACCTGCCCGATCCGATCGACGAGGTGGTCAACCGGCGCAAGCTGCCGGGCGAGGGCGAGTTCGAGATCGTCGGATACGTCGAGGCGTGCCGGGAGGTTGGCTACACCGGGCCCTGGGGCGTCGAGGTCCTCTCGGAGGAGCTTCGGAATCTGCCCATCGAAGAGGAGTTCAAGCGCGCATACGAGACGACCGCCGCACAGTTCCGCGCCGGCGTGACCAAGGCTTGAGAGGAGACCAGATGCAGCAACTGGACAACGACAGGCTCGTCTGGATCTTCACCCAGATGATGCGGATCCGGGAGTTCGAGGAGCGCGTCAAGCGGACCTTCGAGGACCACCCCGGAGTGATCCGCGGCCATACCCATCTGGCCGACGGCGCCGAGGCGTCGATCGTCGGGTCACTGGCGACGCTCCAGCCAGGCGATCAGCTGATGGCGACGTACCGCTGCCACGGCTACCCGATCGCGCTCGGCACCGACACCAAGGCGATCATGGCCGAGATATACGGGCGCAAGGACGGCCTGTGCGGCGGGTACGGCGGATCGATGCATCTGATCGACCCCGGGCGCGGCTTCCTCGGCACGTCGGGCATCGTCGGCCAGGGCATACCTCAGGCCACCGGCGTCGCATTCGCCGCGCAGCTGCGCAAGCAAGGCCAGGTCGTCCTGTCGTTCTTCGGCGACGGAGCGTCCAAGCAGGGCGCGTTCCACGAGTCGCTGAACCTCGCCTCGTTGTGGAAGCTGCCGATCGTCTACGTGATGGAGAACAACAGCTACAACGTCTCCACGCGCTCCGAGCAGGAGGACGCGAACGCTGCCGCCGGCGAACCACTGTCGGTCAAGGCGGCGGCGTACAGCATGCCCGGCGTCACCGTCGACGGCGGCGATCCGGTCGCCGTGTACGAGACGGTGGGCGCGGCCACGGACCGTGCCCGCGCCGGCGAGGGGCCGACGCTGGTGGAGTCGAAGGTCTACCGCCTCTCCGCCCACGGCAACATCATCGCGCCACCCGGCGTACCGCTGCACTATCCCGAGCACGAGGCGATCACCACGTTCGGCAACCGCGAGGAGTACGAGGCCGCGCTGCGCGGCGACCCCGTGCCCCGGTTCCGGGCGCGCCTCATTGAAACGGGCGCGCTCGATCCCGCGCGCGCCGACGAGATTGCGCAAGGCGGTCACCGACGAGATGGAGGCCGCCGTGCAATTCGGGCTCGACAGCCCGTTCCCCGAGCCCGAAGCCGCCGCCCGCCAAGACTACGTGTACGCCTAGGAGACAGCTATGGCACGAGAGATTCCTTACATCGCGGCGGCGCAGGAGGGGATCCGCGTCGAGATGGAACGCGACCCCACCGTCGTCTTCTACGGCCAGGACGTGGCCCCGAGCGACGAGGACCCGCTCGTCCAGGCATTCGGGCGCGACCGCGTCCGGGTGTCGCCGATCTCGGAGACCGCCGAGATCGGGATGGCCGTCGGCCTCGCGCTCGCCGGCTACCGCCCGGTGGTCGAACTGCTGATGGCCGAGTTCATGCTGGTGGCGATGAACCAGGTCGTCAACGAGGCGCCGCGCCTGCGCTACATGAGCGGCGGGCAGGTCAAGGTCCCGTGCGTATTCAAGGCCGGGTACGGGTTCACCGCCGGCTGGGCCGGACAGCACACCGGCTCGATCTACGGGATGTTCATGGGCTTCCCGGGCCTGAAGATCGCGCTGCCCTCGACCCCCGCCGACGCCAAGGGCCTGATGGCCGCCGCGATCCGCGACGACAACCCGGTCGTCTATCTCATCAACTACCTGCAGGTGCTCGAGCACGGCGATGTGCCCGAGGGCGAGTACGTAGTCCCGTTCGGCGAGGCGGCGATTCGCCGCGCCGGCGCGGACGTCACGATCGTGGCCACCGGGTGGACCGTCGGGCAGGCGCTGACCGCCGCCGAGACGCTCGCGGGCGAGGGGATCGACGCCGAGGTGATCGATCCGCGCACGCTCAACCCGCTCGACACCGCGACGATCCTCTCGTCGGTCGAGAAGACCGGGAAGCTTGTGATCGCTGACCAGGGGACCCGTCACGGCGGCGCCTCGGCGGTGATCGCGGCCGAGGTCGCCGAGTACGGGTTCGGGTCGCTGAAGGCGCCGATCGCGCAGGTGACCGCGCTCGACGTGACCGTGCCCTACTCGGAGCCGATGGAGGCGTACGTCCTGCCCAACGCCGAGAAGATCGCCGGCACGGTCCGCCAGGTGCTCGGCGAAGCGCCCGTCGCCGCATAGGCTCAAGCGGATCCACTAGTGGCCACACCCGCGCTCGACGCCGACACGGCTCGTGACCTCCTGCGCACGATGTGGCGGATCCGCCTGTTCGAGGAGCGGGTCGCCCAGCTCAAGCGATCGCTTCAGGTCCACGGCCTGATTCACCTCAGCATCGGCGGCGAGGGCGTCGCGGCCGCGGTTTGCCGCCAGTTGCGCGACGACGATGCGGTCTATAGCGGCCATCGCGCCCACGGGCACGCGATCGCCAAAGGTGCGCCCCTCGACCGCCTGATGGCCGAGCTGATGGGCCGCGAATCAGGCCTATGCCAGGGTCTCGGCGGGTCCATGCACCTGGTCGACACCGAGCACGGGTTCATGGGCGCGACCGGCGTCGTCGGCGGCAACCTCCCGCTGGCCCTCGGCACCTCCCTCGCGCAGCACCTGAAGGGCACCGATCAGGTGACGGTGGTGTTCTTCGGCGACGGTGCGGTCCAGGCCGGTCACTTCAACGAATCGATCAACCTGGCGGCGCTATGGGAGCTGCCGGTGCTGTTCGTATGCGAGAACAACGGCTTCGCCGAGTTCACCTCGCGCGCGGAGCATTCGACGATCGAGCGGGTCAGCGACGTGGTCGCGCCGTACGGCTTCGACCGAGAGACGGTCGAGGGCAGCGACGTGCCGGCTGTCCACGAGGCGTTCGCCGGCTTCCTCGAGAAGGCGCGCGGCGGCCGTGGCCCGTACCTGCTCGAGTGCCTGACGTTCCGCCGGCGCGGGCACTACGAGGGCGACCCCGAGAAGTACCGCGACCCCGAAGCCGATCGCGAATGGGCCAAACGCGATCCAATCCCGCGGCTGATCGATTTTTTGATTGGGGATGACGTCATCGACAAGCGGACCGCGGCCGCCATCGAGCGGGAGGCTGCCGAGGACGTCGAGCAGGCGGTCCGCTTCGCGCGCGATAGCCCGTTTCCGGAGCCGGAGCTGTCCGCCCAGTTGGTCTACGCGCGATGACCGAGACGATCGAGACCACGTTCGTGCAGGCCGTCGCCTCGACCCTCGCGCGCGCGATGCGCGAGGACGAGCGCGTGATCGTGCTCGGCGAGGACGTCGCCGAGGGCGGCCCGTACCTGGCCACGGCCGGGCTGTCTGAGGAGTTCGGCCGCGAGCGCGTACGTAATACGCCGATCAGCGAGGGCACGGTATGCGGTGTGACGATCGGCGCCGCCCAGGCCGGCCTGCGGCCGGTGGTCGAGATCATGTTCATCGACTTCATCACGCTCGCGCTCGATCAGCTCGTCAACCAGGCGGCCAAGGCGCACTTCATGTCCGGCGGACAGCTGTCGGTGCCGCTCGTGCTCCGGACCCAGGGCGGCTCGGGCCAGCGCAACGGCGCCCAGCACTCCCAGAGCCTCGAGGCCTGGCTCACGCACGTCCCGGGGCTCAAGGTCGTGATGCCGAGCTGCGCGGCCGACGCCGCCGGACTGTTGTGGAGCGCCATCGCCGATCCGAACCCGGTGGTGTTCGTCGAGAACAAGTCGCTGTACTTCCGCCGCGAGACCGTCCCGGATCCGCCGGAGCCGGTCCCGATCGGGGAGGCGCGCACTCTCCGCGCGAGCGAACGGGCTCAGATCACGATCGTCGCGCTGTCACGCATGGTCGGCGACGCGCTCGAGGCGGCCGACCGGCTCGCCGGCGACGGGATCGAGGCCGAGGTGATCGACCCGCGGACGCTGGTGCCGCTCGATCTCAACACGCTGGCCCGGTCGGTCAGGCGCACCGGGCGGGCGGTGGTCGCGCACGAGGCGGTCACCGCCGGCGGCTTCGGCGCCGAGCTCGCCGCGCAGCTGCAGGCCGCGGCCTTCGACTACCTGGAGGCGCCGATCCAGCGCGTCGGCGCGCCGTACACGCCGGTGCCGGTCAGCCCGTCGCTCGAGGACGCCTACCGCCCGGGAGCAGACGACATCCACCGAGCCGCGAGGGTCGCGCTCGAGTGGGGCGAGTACGACGCCGAGCCGTGGGACCGCGGCGCGATCGCCTCGCCGTAGCCGCCACCCGCACCCCGCGGCGGCGACTCAGACCGGCTCGAGCTCGCCGTCGAGCGCGAGCAGCGACCCGCCCGGCAACTGTTCGAGCAGCCCGCGATGACTGAGCACGATCTCGAGGTTGGTGAGCGACAGGCGAGCGTGCTCGCGGGCGACGCTGTCGGCCCGGGCGCCCTCACGCGCTTCGATCGCGTCAACCAGCCACAGATGCTGCCGGTGGGCGACGACCAGGATCTCGCGCGACTCCCGCAGCTGGGCGTGCTGCAGCACCAGCGCGTTGGGGGTCGCGAACGGCAGCGACAGGACGCCGTCGAGCGTCCGCTCGAGTAGCGGGCTGCGCGCCATCTTGATCAGACGCGTGTGGAACGCGTCGTTGAGCGCGACGTAGCGCTCGAATGAGTCGTAGTCGGCCTGGTGCACCAGCGGCTCGACCGCCTCGTTGATCTCCCGCAGCGCCCGGAGGTCGCGGCGGCTCGATCCGCGCTCGGCGGCGAACCGACAGGCCGTGCCCTCGAGGACGCCTCGGAGCTCGATCGCATCCCTGATGTCGGCTTGCGTGAACTCACGGACGACGTATCCGCCGGTCGGGAGTACGCGCAGCAGCCCCTCGTGCTCGAGCGACGCCAGCGCCAGGCGCAGCGGGGTGCGCGACACGCCGAGCCGCTCGACGAGCGGGAGCTCGGACATGCGTTCGCCGGGCTTGAACTCCCCGCTCAGGAGCTGTTCGCGCAGCGACAGAAGCGCGCGCATCATCTGCGTTCGGTTGGCCTGGTTGACCATTGGCGTGCGGGAGTATGGCCCTCGATGCCGCTGTATGCAAGATCGCCCCGGAAGGCCCCGTTGACACCCCGCAGACGGTTTCTTTTGGTCCTGTTAGGCAGCCGTTGCATACAGGACCGCTCCGGACTAAGATCCTCGCTCGCCAAACCGGGGCGGTTCAACCAAATCATTTGAGGAGAGGACAGAGGTGAGGACGGAACTCAAACCGCTGCGCCTGCGCACGAGCATTGCACTTGCCGTACTAGTCGGTGCGGTTCTCCTGCTAGCCGGCTGCGGCAGCAGCAATAGCAGTAGCAGTAGCTCGAGCGCTGCTCCCAGCGGGGCAGCCAGCACGAGCGCGACGACGAGCGCAAGCTCCACCAGCGCCAGCAGCAGCACGTCGGCGTGCGGCAAGAAACCGGGCGTCAAGGCGACCGGCACGCCGATCCCGATCGGCACGATCGACACCAAGCAGCCGGGCACGGACTTCAGCGACGGGCCGAACATGATCACCGCGTACTACAACTGCGTAAACGCGAACGGTGGCGTCAACGGTCATCCCGTGAAGCTGTACGTGATCTACGACCAGACGCAGCCGGCGCAGGTCGCGGCGGCGGCGAAGAAACTGATCCAGCAGGACCACGTGGTTGGGATCGTCGGGGTGTTCGACCTGCTCGAGTGCACGATCGATCAGGCCTACTGGAAGCAGCTCGGCATCTACGAGATGGGCGCGGGCATCGCCCCGGAGTGCTGGTCGACTCCGAACAGCGCCGCGGTCAACATGGGCCCGCGGTACAGCTCCGACGGAGCGGTCCAGTACGGACTGACCCAGCATCCGTCGAAGATCGTGTTCGTCCAGTCGAACGTGCCGGGCACCGGCTACATCGCCGCCGGCCCCACCGCGCTCGCGGCGGCCTCGCACGTGCCGATCACGGCGCTGACCGAGAACGTGCCGATCAACGACGCGAACTCGGTGGCGCTCGACCTCGTCAACAAGGCCGGCCCGAACGGATGGGTGGTGCTGAACTTCACCCCGCCCGAGGCGCTCGTGATCCTCCAGGCCGCGCAGAAGCTCGGACTCGAGGACCGGGTCAAGGGCTGGGGCTGCTCGACGCCGTGCAACACGGACTTCCTGGCCAAGTCGCTGGGACCGAAGTGGAACCACAAGCTGTTCGTCAACGCCGAGCTGACCTCTCCCGATGACCACAACGGGCCGGAGATGCAGCTCTACAAGAACATCCTCTCCCAGTACGGCCAGAACGTGGCCGGCGGGCTCGGCTCGTTCAGCGAGATGGGCTACCTGCTCGGGAAGTTCTCCGTCGATGCGCTCGACACGGTCACGGCTCCATACACGATCGCGAACGTGAACGCCGCGTTCAAGAACATCAAGGACGAGAAGACCGAGTTGCTCTGCCAGCCGTGGGTGTACGGCAACTACCCGTTGCACATCCCGAACAACGCGGACTTCACGACGACGCCGGACAACGGAAAGATGGTGACCGCGCAGGGATGCTTCGACGTCTCCTCCGCGGACCCGCAGATCGCGCAGTACCGCACGGCCGCGGGAACCGCAGCGTCGACGAACCCGCCGACGGGGTAGACGAATGGCGACGCACAGGCGATCAGGGCGCGGCGAGTGCCCTGGTCGCTTGGGCCTCGCGGATCAGACCCGCTCGAGCTCGGCATCCGGAGACGGAGCCGGCTCGAGCTTGTCGTCCCGGGCTCGGTCGAGCTGGCCGTTCCGGGCGCCGTCGGGCTCGGGAATCGCGAGCAGCGCCGGCGCCCGGCATCCGCTCGAGCACCTCGGGATGGTCGAGCACGACCTCGAGATTGGCCAGCGCCAACAATGCGTGCTCGCGACCGAGGCTGTCGGCCCGACCGCCCTGGCCCCGTTCGATCGCATCGATCAGCCCCAGGTGATGGCGGTGGGCCGTGATCAGGATGTCGCGCGACTCGGGCAGCACGGCCTGCGCCATCACGAACGCGCTGGGGCTGGCGAACGGGAGCGAGATGGTCCCCTCGAGCGCACGCTCGAGCACCGGACTCTCGGCCATCCGGAGGATCCCGGCGTGGAACCGCTCGTTCAGATCGACGAACCGCTCGAACGATTCGTAGTCCGCCCGATGGACGCATTCCGCGATCGTGTCGCTGATCTCCTGCAGCGGACGGATGGCCTCGGGCGTCGGTCCGCGCTCGGCGGCGAACCGTGCGGCGGTGCCCTCGAGCACGCCGCGCAGCTCGATCGCGTCGCTGATGTCGGACTTGGTGAACTGGCGCACCACGTAGCCGCGAGAGTTGAGGCCCTGCAGCAGGCCTTCGTGCTCGAGCGCCACCAGCGCCAGGCGCAGCGGGGTCCGCGAGACGCCGAGTCGCTTGACCAGCCGCAGCTCGGACATGCGCTCTCCGGGCGCGAACTCGCCGCTGAGGATCAACTCGCGCAGGCGCAGCAGCGCCCGAGTCATCTGGGTCCTACTTGCTCGGTCCGGCACCTCTCTCCTCACGGCTGCACGCCGCGGATGCGGCGTGGGGCCAGTCTAGTGCGGCACTGCAATTGCATGCAAACCGGACGATCCGAGCGCCCAGAACTCCCAGTCTTGACGTCTTGTTAGGAGCCATTGCATACAACTTGGCCACCCATTACTATCGCCGGGCTCGCCAACCCTGGGGCGGGTTTCCTACACAATCCTCGAGGAGGAGGAGGTCGGTGAGGGTGTTCCACCACGTACGGCGCGTGCGGCTTGGCCTGTTTGCAATCGCGGTCCTGGGAGTGATCCTCCTGGCAGGATGCGGCAGCAGCAAGAGCAGCAGTTCGAGCAGCAGCGCGGCCCCGAGCGCCTCATCAAGCTCGGCCACAAGCAGCACCAGCAGCAGCTCGACGAGCGCATCGACGAGCACCTCGTCGTGCGGACCCAAGCCTGGAGTCGCCGCCACCGGCACTCCGATCCCGCTCGGTGCGATCAACACCAAGCAGCCCGGCACGGACTTCACGGACATCCAGAACATGGAGGGCGCGTACTTCGCCTGCGTCAACGCCAATGGCGGAGTCAACGGTCACCCGATCAAGCTGTTCAAGCTGACCGAGCCGACGCAACCCGCGCAGATCGCCGCGGATGCGACCAAACTGATCCAGACCGATCACGTGGTCGGGATCTCCGGCACCTCGAGCATCCTCGAGTGCACGATCAACCATGCCTACTGGGAGAAGCTCCACTACTACGTGATCGCGGCCGGCATCGCGCCGGAGTGCTATTCGACTCCGAACATCGCCGACGTGAACATGGGACCGCGGTACAGCTCCGACGGCGCCGTGCAGTACGTCCTCAGCCTGCATCCGTCGAAGATCGTGTTCGATCAATCCAACGTCCCCGGGACGGGCTACATCGCCGCCGGCCCGGCGGCGCTGGCGGGAGCGGCCCACGTGCCGATCACGCAGCTGACCGAGAACGTGCCGATCAGCGATGCCAACTCGGTGGCGCTGAAGGAGGTCGACGACGCCGGCCCGAACGGCGCGGTGGTGCTGAACTTCACTCCGCCCGAGGCGCTCGTGATCCTCCAGGCTGCCCAGAAGCTGGGCCTCGAGGACCGGGTCAAGGCGTGGGGCTGCTCGACTCCGTGCGACGCCGACTTCCTGGCAAAGGCGCTGGGACCGAAGTGGAACCACAAGTTCTTCGTCAACTCGGAGGTCCTGAACCCGGACACGACGAACACCCCGAACATGAATCTCTACAAGGCGATCCTCAAGCAGTACGGCTCAGACGTCTCGGGCGGGATCGGGTCGTTCAGCCAGTTCGGCTTCGCCATGGGGGAGATCGCGGTTCACGCACTGAATTCGATCAAGGGCCCGTACACGGCCGAGAGCGTCAACAAGGCGTTCCAGAGCGTGAACAACTTCGACACCGGCCAGCACTGCGCGCTGTGGACGTTCGGTAACTACCCGATGCACATCGCCGACAACGACGACATCACCGTGACGCCCGATAACGGCCAGATGGTGCTGGCCCAGGGCTGCACGTTGATCTCCGACAACGACCCGCAGATCGCTGCCTATCGGAAGGTGGCCGGCACGGCACCGTCGGCACCAGGAGTGCCGGCAGGCTAGGTAAGCGAAGCGGCCACGACTAAGTAGGATCCACAAGCGATCAGGGCATCCAACTAGCTCTACATGCTCCTCACTTTCGGCATCCTGGGCCTGCCGAGCTGGCAGGACTTCCAGCCATTCATCGTCACGGGGGTTTCCCTCGGCGCGGTGTACGCCCTCTCGGGCGTCGGCATGGTCGTCCTGTACCGGGCCACGGGAGTGCTGAACTTGGCCTTCGGGGCTGTGGGCGCGATGGGTGCCCTGATCGCGTGGCAACTGATCAACAAGTCGGGCTGGAACGAGTGGCTCGCGTACCTGATAGCCGTGCTGTTCGGAGGCTTGCTCACGCTCGCCTACGGGATGGTGTTCGGTCCGGCGCTGGCCAAGCGCGATCCACTCATCAAGGCGACGGCGACGCTCGGCCTGACCCTGATCCTGCTCGGGGTGATGGACCTGTTGTGGACGTCGAGCGGCGGCGCGTCGCGCTCGATCACGTTCCCGACGGATAACGACACGTTCACGGTGGCCGGGATCCTGGTCGAGTGGACGAACGTGATCGCGCTGGCCCTCGGCCTCGTGATCGCTGTCTCAACTGCGGCGTTCCTGCGCTTCACGAAGCTCGGCACGGCGATGAGGGCGATGGCCAACGACCGCGAGATCACCGCGGCGCTCGGCGTCCCAGTCCGGCGAGTCGAGGCGGCGGCGTGGTTCGGCTGCGGCGTGCTCTCCGGTCTGGCCGGAGTGCTGCTGGCCGACCTCGTGGCGCTCGACGCGACCACGTTGACGTTCCTGGTGCTGTCGACGCTCGCCGCGACCCTGATCGCACGACTGCGGTCAATCCCGATCACGTTCATCGCGGCGATCGTCGTCGGTACGCTCGACGCGCTGGTCACGCCGATCCAGTCGCTCAGCAACTACCGCGACATGACGCCGTTCGTGCTCGCCGCGATCGCGCTGCTGATCCAGAACCGCCGGCGCGTGATCGCCGTCGGGCGGCAGGGGGTGTAGACGATCGAACCCACCGGCGTGAAGACAGACGAGAGCCCGGCCGAGGCTGGGCAGGCGGGCGCGCCGGACGTCGCCGCGGCGTCTCCGCGATCCATACGCGGCCTCGAACCGCAGGTGATGGCCCGGCCGGTCGTGGTGGTGGTACTGCTGGCGTTCGTCTTGCTGGTGCTGCCGTCCCTGTTGAGCACCTACTACATAGACGCGAGCACTCAGGTGGCGATCTACGCGATCGTCGCCCTCGGTCTCGGCGTGCTGGTCGGCCGGGTCGGCATGGTGTCGCTCGGCCAGGCCGCGGTGCTGGCGATCGGAGCGTGGGTGGCCGCGCGGATCCTGTTCGCGACTTCGTTGCCGTACCCGCTCGTGCTGCTGGCGTCAGGCCTGATCACGATGGTGCTGGGCACGCTCGTGGGCCTGCCGGCCCTGCGGCTCAGCGGGCTGTACCTCGCGTTGATCACGCTGATGCTCGCCGGCGCGATCACCGTCGTCCTGGCCACCACGAACTTCCCCAACGGCGGCCACGGCTTCCTCGGCTATAACGGCAGCTCGGTCCACATCCCACCGATCCGCCGCCCGAGCATCGCGCAGGGCGAGACCGCGTACTTCCGCTATTCGGTGATCGTCGCCGTGCTGATGTTCCTGCTCGTGGTCGCGCATGTGCGCTCAAAGCCGGGCCGGGCATGGGCGGCGATCCGTCAGAGCGAAGCGGCCGCGCTCGCCGGCGGCATCAACACCACCTTCTACAAGCTGTGGGCGTTCGCGCTCGCGTCGTTCGTGACGGGCGTCGCCGGCGGGTTGCTCGCGGGCGCGCTCCACTACCTGTACTCGATCGACTTCCAGACCCAGGACTCGATCACGCTCCTCGCCGTGGTCTTGATGGGCGGCGTGTACAGCCTGTGGGGCGCGGTCCTTGCCGGGATCCTGCTCCAGTTCCTGCCGGCTCTGTTCACGAGCTGGGGCATCTCGCCGGACTGGCTCACGATCCTGTTCGGGGTCGGCGTGCTCCAGGTGCTGACCACCGCGCCGCGCGGGATCATCGATCAGTTCCCCAAGGACATGGCCCGGTTGGGCCGGCTGATCGGCCGGCTCTTCAAGGGCCGCCCGTCGGCCTCGGCAAGCGGTGAGCCGTGATCGAGGTCTCACGATCTGACGGTTCGCTTCGGCGGCGTGACGCCGCTCGACGAGATGAACGTCAAGTTCGAGCGCGGGACGTGCGGCCTGATCGGGCCGAACGGCGCCGGCAAGACGACCTTCTTCAACGTGCTGAGCGGGTTCGTCAAGCCGGTGTCCGGAACCGTGACCGCGTTCGGCGACGATCTGCTGTCGATCACCCACTTCCGCCGTGCCCGTTGGGGCGTGCGGCGGACCTTCCAGACCGAGCAGGCGATCGAGGAGCTGTCGGTGTTCGACAACGTGGCGATGATCCACGAGAACTCGAAGCTGAGCGGGTCCTCGCGCAAGCAGGAGGTGCTCGACGCGATCGAGTTCGTCGGCATGGACATCGACCCGAACGCTCGCGTACAGACGCTCGGGGCCGGCCAGCGCCGGATGGTCGAGGTCGCTCGCGCGGTCGTCGGGAAGCCCAAGCTGGTCCTGCTCGACGAGCCCGCGGCCGGGCTGCCTGAGGAGGAGACCGATCACATGGGCGAGGTGATCCGCAAGATCCCCGATCATGCAGGCGCCCTGACGATCCTCGTCGACCACGACATGAGCCTGGTGTCGTCCTGCTGCGAGATGACCGCAGTCCTCGACTTCGGCAAGATGATCGCGTCCGGGCCGACCGCCGACGTGCTCCGCGACGACCGCGTGATCCGCGCCTACCTCGGAACCGAGGAGGTCATATGACCACGTCGGGCGAGCTGTTGCGGGTCGAGAAGCTGGTCGTCGCGCGCGGAGGGCGCAACGTCGTCCGCGAGGTGTCGCTCGACATCCCATCGGGCGAGGTCACGGCGCTGCTGGGGCCCAACGGCGCCGGCAAGTCGAGCATGGTGCTGGCGATCGGAGGCATACTGAAGCCAGCGGCCGGCAAGGTGATGCTCGACGAGCATCGATTACGCCGGCAAGCGGCCCGAGCGGATCCGGAGAGCCGGGCTCGCGATCGTCCCCGAGGGTCGCAGGCTGCTGCCGGAGCTGACCGTGGGCGAGAACCTCGGCGTCGCCACTTACATGATGTCCGGCGGGGACGCGGTCGCAGGCCGCCAGCGCGCGCTCGAACTGTTCCCCGAGCTCGAGAAGCGGCTCGACTATCCCGCACGCTCCCTGTCCGGCGGCGAGCAGCAGATGGTCGTGCTCGCCCAGGCGCTCGTGTCGCATCCGCGCTTCGTGATCATCGACGAGCTCTCGCTCGGCCTCGCTCCGGTGATCGTCAACCGGCTCATCCCGACGATCCGGTCGGTGGCCGAGTCCGGGGTCGGCGTCCTGCTGATCGAGCAGTTCGCGGCGCTCGCACTCGGCCTCGCGAACCGCGCCTACATCATGGAAGGCGGCAGGATCCAGTACTCGGGCATGGCCAGTGAGCTGCGTGAGAAACCAGAGCTGCTCCAGTCCGCATACCTGTTGCGGGGTCGCAACGGTGCCGGCGGCGCGCCGGCGGTGGCGGGCGCCGAGCCGCGCCCCACATGAGCGTCACGGGCATCGAGCACATGCTCGTGCTCACCGACGACGTCGAGCGCACCCGCGACTTCTATTCCGACGTGCTCGGCCTCGAAGCCGGCGACCGTCCGGCGCTCGAGTTCGGCGGATACTGGCTGTACGCGGGGCCCACCCCGGTCGTGCACATCGCCGATCGCCGCGCGTACGCGTCGCACGCCGCCGGACTCGGGATGACCGTCCCCGAGCGCGACCCGGGCGTCGGCCCGGTCGACCACATCGCGTTCGCCGCCACCGACTACGACGCGGTGATCGAGCGGCTCGACCGCAACGGCGTCGCCTCGGTCAAGCTTTCGGGCCCGGGCCGGCCGCGCCAGGTCTTCATCGAGGACCCGAACGGCGTGCGAATCGAGATCAACGTGAGGATCTGAGGGGGGATCAGCTGTGAAGACGACGCCACCGTTCCGAGCCGACCACGTCGGCAGCCTGCTCCGGCCGCCCGAGCTGCTCAAGGCGCGCGAGGATCATGCGGCCGGCGCGATCGACGCCGCCGAGCTGCGGGCGATCGAGGACGACGCGATCCGCGACGTCGTCAAGCTCCAGCAGGACGCGGGGCTCGAGGGGGTCACCGATGGCGAGTTCCGCCGCGCCACCTGGCACATGGACTTCATCTACCAGCTCGGCGGAATCGAAACCGCCGAGGGCGACATCAAGGTCCAGTTCCGCAATGAGCAGGGAACCGTCGAATGGACGCCAGCCGCGCTGCATGTCGGCGAGAAGATCCATCTCGACCACACGATCTTCGCCGACGCGTTCGAGTTCCTGAAGTCGACCGTGAACGGCGGCGCGACGCCGAAGCTGACGATCCCGTCCCCGAACATGGTCCACTACCGGGGCGGGCGAGCGGCGGTCGACGAGCGGATCTACCCCGACATGGAGGAGTTCTGGAGCGACCTGGGCCGCGCCTACGCCGACGAGCTGCGCGCGCTCGGCGAGCTCGGGTGCACGTACCTCCAGTTCGACGACACGTCGCTCGCCTACCTGAACGATCCGCGCCAGCGCGAGCAGATCAAGGAGCGAGGGACAACCGATGTCGAGCATCTCCACGAGCAGTACGTGCGCAACATCAACCGGGCGCTCGAAGGCAAGCCCGACGGGATGGCGGTCACGACCCATCTGTGCCGCGGCAACTTCCGCTCGTCGTGGGCGGCGGAGGGTGGCTATGACTTCGTCGCCGAGGCGCTGTTCGGCGGCCTCGCCGTCGACGGCTTCTTTCTCGAGTACGACGATGACCGCTCGGGCGGGTTCGAGCCGCTGCGGTTCGTCCCCAAGGGCAAGTACGTGGTGCTCGGCCTGGTCACGACCAAGCACGGCGAGCTCGAGTCCAAGGACGCGCTCAAGCGCCGGATCGAGGAGGCCTCCCAGCACGTGCCGATCGAGCAGCTGTGCCTGTCACCCCAGTGCGGTTTCTCGTCGACGGTCGAGGGCAACGTCGTGACGCGCGAGCAGGAGATCGCCAAGCTCGAGCTGATCGTCGAAACCGCGGCTGAGGTGGGGATGAGCACCGTGATCGCGGGCAGAAGCCGTGCGGCTGAGGTCTGGGGACTGAATGCGCGCCGCGGTCACAGAGGCGGTCCAGTCGATGTCGGTGCTCGAGCGCCCCGATCCGTCTGATCCCGGCCCTGGGCAGATCGTCTTGCGCCCCGAGGCGGTAGGGATCTGCGGCTCGGATTACCACTTCTTCCTGGGCGAGCTGTCCGCGGGCGCCGGCGGGGCGCTGTTCCCGCGCGTCCAGGGTCACGAGATCGGGGCGACGATCGCGGCCGTCGGCCCGGATTGCCGCGAGGACCTCGTCGTCGGCCAGCGGGTGGCGGTGTGGCCGCTGCGGGCGTGCGGCGAGTGCTATCCGTGCAGCGTCGGCCGTCCGAACACCTGCGACTACTTCGAGCTGATCGGGATCCACACCGACGGCGGCCTGCAGGAGCTGCTGTCGGTCCCCGCCGAACAGGTGTATCCGATCCAGGCCGACGACGCGGCGGTGGCGGCGCTGGCCGAGCCGGTGTCGATCGCGGTGCGCGCGGTCAACCGGGCCAACATCTACCCAGGCGAGCGCACGGTCGTGCTGGGCGCCGGCCCGATCGGCCAGTGCATCTGCCTGGTGGCGCGCGAGCGCGGCGCGGAGGTTCTGGTGGTCGACCTCCAGGACACCCGTCTGGCGCTGAGCCGCGACATGGGAGCGGACACCTTGGTGTGGACCGACCGCGAGGCGGTCGTCGCGTTCGCGCGCGATTGGGCCGCGCCGGGGGGTCCGCCGGTGGCGATCGACGCGACGGGCGCGCCGGCAGCGGTCCGGGCGATGGTCGACATGGTCGCGTCGGCCGGCCGGGCCGTACAGGTCGGGATGTCGGGCGACGAGGTCACGCTACGGCTGGGCAGCCTGACCGAGAAGGAGCTCGACCTGCTCGGGGTGAGCTGCTGCGACGGCGGCGAGTTCGGCGAGGCGGTGGCGGTCGTCGAGCGCAACGCGCAGCTGCTCGCGCCGCTGATCAGCCACCGGTTCGCGCTCCAGGATGCGCCCGAGGCGATCCGGTTCGCGATCGAGAACCCGACCGACGTCATGAAGGTCATCATCGGCGACGAGTAGTGGTCGCCGCCGTAAGTACGGTCGCACCGAGAGGTGCCGCTGGTGGATGCTGCGCGAGGACGCAGGATCCGATGCGTAGCAGCGCTACGTGAGGATCCGAGGACAAAGCGCAGCGCCGCCAGAGGCGCCTCGAATGCGAGCGTATTTGCGGGGGCGGCCACTGCGGCCGGGGTCGCGTAGACCCCGGCCTGTGGCGGCGGTCCTCGCCGGCTAGGCCCGGCTGCCCGTGCGCCAACCCTCGTGATACGTGAGCCGTGCGGTCTCGGCGTACGGCACCGGGCTGACGATCGCGCGCACGTGGATCTGCCGCTGGTGCGGGTCGACTGTCGTCTTGCGGCTGCCTCCGTCGGGCTCGCCCCACACGACGGTCACCTCGGAACCGATCTCGACCTGCGGATCGACAGTGGCGAGCGAGAGCGCACGCTTCTCGTTGGCGCTGTAGCCGCTGAACATCGAGAAGCCGACGACGTTGCCGTCGGCGTCGAGCACCGAGTCAAAGTTCGACGAGCCGTAGTTCGCGATCGGCAGATCGAAGAACTGACACGGGTCCTCCTCGGTTTCGAACAGCGAGGCGAAGATCCTGACAACGTCCTCATCACCCCAGGCGAGCGTCACCTTCTTGCGTTGCGCCTCGGGCTCGATCTTCTCGAGCGCGTCGCGACCGACGAAATCGTGGTCGAACTTGACGAACTGGCCGTAGCCGAGCTCCCACGGGTTCAGGTAGTAGTCCTCGATGTTGTCCGACACAAAGCTGCCCGCGAGCGCGTTGTTGGCCTCGTAGCTGTCGGCGCCCAGCCACTCCCGGTAGCCGCGCAGCTCCTCGCCGGTGTAGATCGCCGGCAGCGGCGAGGGAATCCAACCCGACTCGAGCGTGTTCGACGCGTACGCCCGCGCGCCGCACATCTCCATTCCGAACTCGCGACCGGCCTCGAGGATCGCGTCGCGGACCTTGTCGTAGGTCTCATACGGCCCCCACAGCTCGAGTCCCGGCTCGCCCGCCATCCCGTGACGGAGCGTCCGCACGGTGTCGCCGGCGACGTTCATCGTGGCCATCCGGAAGAACTTCAGCTGCTCGACGGCCCCGCCGTTGACCTTCTCGATGACCTGCCAGGCGTTCGGACCCTGGATCTGGAATCGCCAGAACGCCCGGGTCACGGCCTTGCCGTACGGCCGCGAGGGGGAGCGATTGTCGTACTCGAGCTCGACGTTGTAGCCCCCGCTCTCAGCCCGGTAGGAGAGCCAGTTTGCAGCCGGGTTGCGACCGACCCAGACGAACTCCTCCTCGTCCAGGTGGAACAGGATGCCGTCACCGATCACGTTCCCGGCCGGGGTGGTGGGAACGAACTGCTTGGCCATGTTCACCGGGAAGTTCGCGACGCTGTTGATCCCGGTCTCGGAGATCAGCTTCAGCGCGTCCGGCCCCCTCATGAACAGGTTCACCATGTGGTGCGTCTGGTCGAACAGGACGCACGTGTGCTGCCACGCGCGCTGCTCTCGCCGCCAGTTCGTGAATTCGTACGGAACGACGGGATAGATATAGGCGCCGATCTGCGAGTTGCGCAGCAGCTCGACGGCATTCCCTGACTGATCAAGGACTTCCTGGAGATTTTGTGGCGGCATGTGCTCTCCTCCCCCGCCACACCGGCGGGTCGTTTTCGACTACAGCTTGGCGGCGATGGTCACTTCGATCACTGCCAGACACGATCGGGCGGGGCGATCACGCCCTCATCCGGTGAAGTTACCGGACCCCTGTGCGAGGTCGCCTTGGTAGCGCTTCCCGCGTTCCCACCGCCACGTGTCGACGAGTTGGTTGAACGTGTAGAAGTGGAAGCCCTCGATGTTCAGCTCGGGGTCGTCGTGGACCGACGGCGCGAGTGCGTCGTAGAGCTCGTCCGCCGTTCCCTGCGAGCGGGTGAACAGCTTTCGGATGCCCTGCTGCTTGCGCACGAACGACAGCGACGGGCCGACGCCGATGCGCATCGAGATCTCGAGCAACCGCCGGCGATCTACGACGCCGGGCATGCCGAGCATCGCCGGCAGGCTCATCCCACCCGCTCGCGCCTGACGCAGCCAGCTGAGCAGCGTCCCCGGGTCGAAGCACATCTGCGTGGTCACGTACGTCGCGAACCGGCTCTTGTGCGCGAGCGCCGCCGCGAGCGTGCGATCGTCGATCAGGGGATGGCCCTCGGGATACGCGGCGATCCCGATCGTCCGCGGACGACGGGGGTGCTCGACGAGGTGCGGAAGGAGCTCGCCGGCCGACGAGTACGCGCCGGCGACCTCTGCGGCGTCGCCCCCGATCACGAACACATCGTGCACGCCGGCGTCCGCCATCTCATCGAGCAGGCGGTTCAGGTGGTCGCGATCTTTGACCATCCGCGCCGCGATGTGCGGAGTGACGTCGTGGCCGAGTGCCCGGAGCCGCGTGGCCACCTCGACCGTCCGGTCGGGGCCGTGCTTGGGCGAGCAGGTGACCGTCAGCCACGCCGGTTCGGGGAGCTGTTTGGCCTCTTCTTCGCTCTTGCCGAGAGGGAGCACCTCAAAGCAAGCCACCCCCCGCGCGGAGGCATCTGCGAGACCGGTCATCACCGGTAAGCATTGCCGACGTTCACCAGCGCTACTACCCTCAAAGGATCTGGCTTACCCTACCTTTCGAGAGGGCTCGGATTGTCTGGGTTGGCGAACATCGACGGCGGTTTCGGTGAGGATGCGGGACCGTGGCCACGGGCGCCGGGGGTTGCCTCAGGCGGTGGCTCCGTTAAGCGGTGTTAGGTTGGGCGCGCGAGCCGGTTAAGCATGCGGCAAACGGGCTCGGGGCCCTCATGGCCGCCTTATGCTCGGCCGATAGGGCCTGAGGGCCGGGCAGATCGATTCCGAGGGGAAGGAGCCCAGATTCGACGCGTGACGTCAACCGACCGCGGACGGGGACGCAGGTTCGCGCGGACCGCACTGCTGCTCGCGCTGGCGGCCGTGCTCGCGACGGTGATCGGTCTCGCGGTGCCCGACCACGACGGCGTGACGCGCGCGGCCGTTCGCTCCCGTCACTCGGGCGGGTCCACGCCGGGCTCGATCGCGAAGGGCGCTCCAGCGCATCGCGGGAAGCCGGTCAGGCTGCCCACGGCGGTCCTCACGGTCAGCCCAACCGCGGAGGAGACGAGCGTTCCCGCCTCCTACTTCGGCTTGTCGACCGAGTACTGGACGCTCCCGGTGTTCGAGCGCAACATGCCGGTGTTCGAGCGCGTGCTCTCGCTCCTGCATGTCCCGGGCAACGGACCGCTCGTGCTGCGGATCGGTGGTGATTCGGCCGACCACTCGTTCTGGGCTCCGAAGGCGAAACGGATGCCCGGGTGGGCGTTCGCGCTGACCCCAGCGTTCCTCCAGCGGCTGCGGACCCTCGTTCGAATCGACCACGTGCGGCTGATCGTCGACCTCAACCTGGTCACCGACACGCCGCTGACCGCCGCCGCGTGGGCGCATGCCGCCGAGACGTCGCTCCCGCGCGGGAGCGTCATCGGGTTCGAGGTCGGCAACGAGCCCGACATCTACAACCGTTCGTACTGGGTGGCGATGGTGTCGCGCTCACCGCTCGAGGCGCAGCCGCTGCCACTCGAGCTGACCCCGGACAGCTACGTCGACGCTTTCAATAGGTACGCGCGGGTGCTTGGCGAGGGCGCCCCCGACGTGCCGCTGATCGGGCCGGCGGTCGCCCACCCCAACGTCAGCCTGCCGTGGATATCGACCTTGATCGACGATGAGCGGCCCGAGCTCCGCGCCGTGAGCGCCCATCTGTATCCCTACTCCGCGTGCGTCAAGCCCGGGTCCCACGCCTATCCGACGATCGCCCGCCTGCTCAGCCGCCAGGCGTCCGCGGGGTTGGCGAAGGACGTGGTCCGCGCCGTCGAGGTCGCGCACCGCGCCGGCCTGCAGTTTCGATTGACCGAGATCAACTCGGTCACGTGCGGCGGAAAGGCGGGCGTCAGTAACACGTTCGCGACCGCCTTGTGGGCGCCCGACGCGCTGTTCACGCTGATGCGCGCCGGCGTCGACGGCGTCAACCTGCACGTGCGTGCATATCCGTCCAACACGCCGTTCACGATGACCCGGCGCGGCCTGCAGCCGCGGCCGCTGTTCTACGGCCTGATGATGTTCGTCAGGACGCTCGGCCCGGACGCGCGGCTCGTCCGCCTCCACCTCACCGCGCCCCGGTCACTGAACCTGAGCGCGTGGGCCGTGCGGGTGCGCGGCGGACAGCTGCACGTGCTGCTGATCGACAAGAGCGGCCGCTCGGCGCGCGTCGATCTCCGGCTACCCGCCACCGGACCGGCCACGGTCCAGCGGCTACTCGCGCCGGCGGCGCGGTCACGCTCGGGGGTCACGCTCGACGGCCAGCAACTCGCGGCCGACGGCCGCTGGACCGGGACGCCGCACACCCAGACGATCACGCGCAGCCGCCACGGCTACGAGCTGGCGATGCCGCGGCTCAGCGCTGCGCTCGTCGCCGTTCAGACCTAAGTCCGCTCACGATGCCTGCAGCGGCACCGGGGCGTGCTCGAACTGCGTGATCCGCCGCAGCTCCTCGACGCGTGCGTCGACCTCGCCGGCGGTGAGCCGTTCGACGCGTTCGGTGCCGAATTCCTCGACGCAGAACGACGCGAGCGCCGTCCCATATGCCATCGCCTGACGGACCACCGAGTCGGTGAGTGACTGGTCCAGGCGACGCGCCAGGTATCCGACGAACCCGCCCGCGAACGTGTCGCCGGCGCCGGTCGGATCAACGACGGTCTCGAGCGGATACGCCGGCAGCGCGAAGAACTGATCCTCGGTGATGAGCGCGGCGCCGTACTCGCCCTGCTTGGCCACGACGAGCGACGGGCCCATCGAGAGCACCTCGCGCGCCGCCGCGACGATGCTCGGCCGGGTGGTCAGCTGGCGCAGCTCGGCGTCGTTGAGGATCACGCAATCGACGCGGCGGATCACATCGAGCAGCGCGTCGCGCGCGATGTCGATCCACAGATTCATCGAATCCATCGCCACGAATCTGGCGTCCGGGCACTGCTCGAGCACGCTGAGCTGGAGCTCGGGCTGGATGTTCGCGAGGAACAGCACATCGCAGTCGGCCGAGGCCGGCGACAGGCGGGGCTGGAAGGCCTCGAACACGTTGAGCTGGGTGTCGAGGGTCTCGCGGGAGTTGAGGTCCCAGCCGTACTCGCCCGCCCAGAAGAACGTCTTGCCGCCGGGCACGCGCTCGACGTCGGCAACGTCGGTTGCGCGCGTGGCCAGCACCGACATGTCCTCCTCGCCGAAGTCCGCGCCGACGCGGCCGACGACGTGCACCTGGTCGAAGAACGAGGCCGCGAGCGCGAAGTGCGTCGCGGCCCCGCCGAGCATCCGCTCGCGCTCACCGAACGGCGTCTTGACCGCGTCGAACGCGACTGACCCGACGACGGTGATGCTCACGCGCGGAGCACCGGGGCGGCGGCGCCAGCGGTAGTGCCGAGTCCGGCGGCCTCGCGGAGTGCGGCTGCCTTGTCGGTCCGCTCCCACGTGAAGTCGTTGTCGTCGCGCCCGAAGTGGCCGTACGCGGCGGTCTTCTGATAGATCGGCCGATGCAGGCGCAGGTAGTCCCGGAACGCGCCCGGCCGCAGATCGAAGTGCTCGCCGATCAGCTCGAGGATCCGCGCCCGCCCGATCTTCTCGGTGCCGAACGTCTCGATCATCACCGACACGGGGTGGGCCACGCCGATCGCGTAAGCGACCTGTAGCTCGGCGCGATCCGCGAGACCCGCGGCGACGACGTTCTTGGCGACGTACCGCGCGGCGTAGGCGGCGCTGCGGTCGACCTTGCTCGGATCCTTGCCGGAGAAGGCGCCGCCACCGTGACGCGCCATCCCGCCGTACGTGTCGACGATGATCTTGCGCCCGGTGAGTCCGCAGTCGCCCATCGGCCCGCCGATCACGAACCGGCCGGTCGGATTGACGAGCAGATTGCGGCGAAGCTTCTTGGAGTCGTACAGCTCACGCGGCAGCTCGGGCTCGATCACGTGCTCCCACAGATCCTCCTTGAGCAGCGACTCGGCGCCGTCGCGGTGCTGGGTCGAGATCAGCACCTTCTCGATCTCCGCCGGACGCCCATCGACGTACCGGATGGTCACCTGCGTCTTCCCGTCCGGGCGCAGGTACGGAAGGATCTCGGCGCGCCGCACGTCGGCCAGCCGCTTGGCCAGCCGGTGCGCCAGCGAGATCGGCATCGGCATCAGCTCTTCGGTCTCGTTGCTCGCGTACCCGAACATCATTCCCTGATCGCCCGCGCCGGCGAGGTCGAGCGCGTCACCGTCCTTGGCCGTGGTGTTGGTGCGCGTCTCCCACGCCTGGTCAACCCCTTGAGCGATGTCCGGCGACTGCTTGTCGATCGCGTTGATGACCGCACAGGTTTTGTAATCGAACCCGTACTCGGCATTCGTGTAGCCGATCCGCTTGACCGTCTCGCGCGCGACCTCCTGGATATCGACATACGTCGTCGTCGTGATCTCCCCGGAGACGACGACGAGCCCGGTGTTCACGAGCGTCTCGCACGCCACCCTGCCCATCGGATCGTCGCGCAGGACGGCATCCAGCACGCCGTCGGAGATCTGATCAGCGATCTTGTCCGGGTGCCCCTCGGTCACGGATTCGGATGTGAACAGAAACTCGTTGTCGGCGTAGGTCATGCGCTTCTACCTTCCTTGTCCTTACGGGTGATCTCGAGCAGATAGGCGGCCATGACATCCGTCGCGCCGAGCTTCAGGTGATACGCATCCGAGAGGTCCTCGACGCGCGCAATCTGGTCGCTTGCGTCGTGGAACAAGTCGCTGAACTCGAACAGGCCGAAGTCCACGACACGAGCCTGATAGCCCAGACGGTCCAGTAGCTGCGTGGTTCGCCGCTCGCCGATGATAGACAGTTGCATCACGTATGCGGTCCCATCGTCGGCGAGGGCCTCGGGCAGCATTCGCAGGAGGTGGTCGACCAGCCCCCGCCCCCAGTAGTCCAGGGGCCGGTGCGAGACGATGGGCTCGAACGGATCCACCGGGGTCTGGTAGAGGCTCGCGACGATCACGTCGTATCGCTCCTCGGGGACCCACGGGTATAGATCCTGCACGGCCGCGCTCACACGATCGGCCACCCCGTTTCGGAACGCGTTGGTCATGGTGTTCTTGACCGCCGCCGGCGCGATATCGAGGCCGTGCACGTGCGCGGCGCCGTTACGAGCCAGCTGGACGGTCAGCAACCCCGTCCCGCAGCCAATGTCCAAGCAACGTTGGTGGGCGCCGATTCCTTCGCGATAGAGGTACTTCCACACCAGGAAGCTGCCCTGGGTGGGGGCGAATACGCCGGGCTCGACGGTGACGTCGGGGAAGTCCAGCGGATACATGAGCCGGCCGCGCGAGTCCGCCCAGCGCGTCGCCGGCACGCGTTTGGGCTCGGTCGCGATCGACCTGACGCCTTCATCGGAGAGGACGTCGGGCCGGGCGTGTCCGGGCTTCGTGTCGGTGAGCGCCGCGCGCGCGGCGGCGATCTGCTCCGGGCCGACACCGCAGCAGCCGCCGACGATCTGCGCCCCCTCCTCGCGCCAGCGCAGCGCGAGCTCCGCGTATTCCTCGGCGCCGACGCCCGCCTCGTGCCGCCAGCCGGCCGCCGACAGGTACCCGAGATTTGGATAGACGCCGAGCGGCAGGTCGGTGAAGTCGCGCAGCCAGGCCAGCATGCCGGTGACGTGGTCGGGCGGAAGGCAGTTCAGCGCGAGCGCGCCGATGCCCATCTCCTCGAAGCGCCGGGCCGCGCGTCCGAATGCGTCGCCCTCGGGGCCTCCCCAGTGCTCGCCGTAGATGCCGCAGACGCCGTGTCGGCACCGACGGAAGCTCAACCACACCGGCAGCCCCGTGTCGAGCAGGGCCTCGACGGTCGCGTACGTGGTGCTGCGCACGAGCGTCAGGGTCTCCACCAGGATCAGGTCGGGCGGGTCCTGCTCGAATGCCCGCGCCAGCAGACGGATCGTCTCCCGCCCGTCCGGAGTGTCGACGTCGCCGTTGATGCTGAACGCGACCGCGACCTCGTCGGCACGGCCGGCCTCGGCGGCCGCCTCGCGCGCGAGGCGGACCCCCCGGCGCGCGAGGTCCATCCAGTGGACGGGCTCGCTCGTCTCCCACACCTGCGACTGGCCGTTGCGCAGCGCGGTCGCGAGCGCCCAGGTGTCGGTGCAGATCACGTCGCAGCCGACTTCGATGTAGCGGCGATGCACGGCCTTGACGTCCGCCGGCGATTCGAGGATCGCGGTCAGCCCCCATAGGTGCTCCTCGACCTCGGGTCGCTCCCCCGCGACCCGGATCAGCTCGGTGCCGGTGGCACCGTCCATGATCACCGCGCGATCGGTGGCGATCAGCCGCGTCAACCGCTCGTAGCGGCCCTCGGTCGCAGCCGCTACCGAACCATCAGTCGGGGTCACGTGCGTGCTCACTTAGTGGTCCCTTTCGTAAGTACGGCGACACCGAGAGTGGTCACCGGTGGATGCCTGGCGAGGACGCAGGACCGAAGGTGTGGCCCAGCCACATCGAGGTCCGAGGACCAAAAGCCAGGCGCCGCCGGGGGCCGCTCGAATGTCGTCGTATTTGCGAAAGTGGCCACTAGATCTCCCTCCGTGCGTGCCAGCGCTTCAGCGTTGGCGAACCGCCACAGCTTGCCCTTCGCTCTGATCCGGCACCACTCCCACAGCGCCAGATTAGCCTAGACTTTAGAGAGGGTCTGAAGACTAGGGTCGTGAGGCAGTGCCCAGGAAAGCCACAGCCGTGCCTCTCTATCGGATGGGTAATTTCGGACTAAAGAGCAGGGCGGTCTCGGACCGCCGGATGTACCGTCCCCGCTGTGTCGGTAACCGCTCGATCCCACGGAGCCGCGGCCTCACTCGAGGTCGTTTTGCGCCGGGCCGGAGCGGTGCTCTCGACCAGGGATGGGCGGCCGGTTGCGATCAACTTCGGCTCAGCCGCGGCGGAGCTCGCCGTGTGCGTCCGGGCCGTGGGACTGGTCGACCGGTCCGACCTCTCGAAGCTTGTGCTCGAGGCGCCGCCGGCGCAGCTCGCGGCACTTACGTTCCGGCTCGTCGGACACGCCGTCTCGGCGGGCGGAGCCCTGTCCGCCGGAAGCGCCTGGTGGTGCGGAGAAGCGCCCGACCGGGTGGTCGTGCTCTCGGACCCCGACACGGGATCCCGGCTGCGTCAGCGCCTGCGCGCGGACGCGGTTCGCTACGTGACCACGACCGTGCGCGACGTCTCCGCCGAGATCGTGGCGATCGGCCTGCTCGGTCGCAACGCGGACAAGATCTTGCGGTCGCTCGGAGCGTTCGGCGAGGCCGGCGATCCGCGCGCGGTGCAGCCATTCGCGCCCGGATCCGTCGACGGAATTCCGGCCTGGTGGTTGTTGCAATCCGATCGCCGAGCGCTGGCGCTGGTGCCGCGCGAGCGTGCGGGCGAGGCCTGGCTCGCGATCGAGCGCGCGGGACGGCCGTTCGGGATCAGCTGTGTGGGGCAGGAGGCAGCCTGCCGGTACACGTTGCTCGAGCGGACGCGCCCGGTCGCGTTCCCGCTCGCCTGACCCAACCCCGGTCTCGCCTTAGTCTGACGGCCTACCGGCCACCACTTCCTCCGACCCCGGGGCGGGGCTGACGTGGCCTCCGCCCAGCGCGTGCTGGTCGAGTTGCTCGCGCTCGAGCGAGAGATCGTCGAGGCCGACTACGTGCGGCGGTCCGACGCGCTCGAGCGGGTCGCCGACGCGATCCGCCGGCTCGGCGAGATCGGCTCCCCCCAGGGGATCCTCGACCGCGCCGCCGAGGAGCTCGGGACGAGCTCCGCGTTTCACCGCGTGATGATCGGAGAGGTCCGCGGCGACAGCCTGCACGCACGCGCGATCTGGAGCGACGAGGACTCCGACGGCGCCGAGGCGGCGCTCGAAGAGCTTCGCCGCGCACCGGTCCGGCTCGAGTATCCGCTGACCGAGGACGAGGTCACGCGCCACCAGCGGACCGAGATCGTGCAGACGCGCACGACCCGCTCGCGCGCGGCCAGACGCCTGACCGATCTGCTCGGCTGGGACAGTTACGTGGTCGCGGCGCTTGTGGTTCAGGGCAAGACCGTCGGGTTGCTTCACGCCGATGCCACGGCCGGGGATCGCCGGCTCGACCAGCTCGACGCCGAGGTTCTCTCGCGCTACGCGGAGGGACTCGCGGGCGTGTTCGAGCGGGCGGTGCTGCGGGAGATGCTCCAGCTCCACCATCACGAGCTGAGATCGGCGGTGGAATGGATGAGTACGCGGCTCGGTCAGCTGGCGACGGACGCCGGCAACCTCACCGCGCTTGGGGCCGCGACGGATCCGGCGCTCGCCGACGCGCTGACCGCGCGCGAGCTCGAGGTCCTGCGCCTGCTCGCGCGCGGTCAGACCAACCTCGAGATCGCCCGCGCACTGGTCGTCCGGGAGGGGACCATCAAGTACCACGTCAAGAACATCCTGCGAAAGCTCGGCGCCACCAGCCGAGCCGATGCCGTCTCGCGCTACTCGCGTGCCGGCGGGATCGCCACACCGACCCGATGAGCGCGACCCAGAGCGCCACGCACGCGAAGCCCGAGGTGTTTTCCGGCCCGCTCGGCGAGCAGCTCCACCGGCGGCTCGAGAGCGCCACCGCGGAGGCGCGGGAGCTCCTCGGCCTGCCCGCTGACTCCGGCGCCGACGCGGGCGCCCCCGCTCTGCACCGACTGCGGGCGTTGATCGACGCGCTGTCCGCGCAGCTGTCGGACGTCGAGCTCGGCGCCGCTCCGATCGACGACCAGCAGGGAGCGCTCGAGCGACTGCGCCACCGGTTCGAGGCTCGCTTCGAGGCGCTCGACCGCGTCCAGGTCGCGATCGCCGAGCTGCGCGAGGTCACCTCCCCCCGCGAGATGCTGTTACGTGCGCCGGCGGTGCTGTGCGCGGGCTCGGCGTTCCAGCGCGCGATCCTCAGTCTGGTCAAGGGCGGGCGGATGGTCGCCGAGACCGCCCACTTCTCGGGACAGGAGCGCGCCGCCGCGACGACGCTGGCGCAGCTCCAGTCGAGCCCGCTGCGGCTCGAGCACACGCTGATCGAGACCGAGCTGCTGCGCCGCCGCCGGGCGACGATCGTGCTCGACGCGCACGTTCATCCGCGCGTCGACCGCCACACCGCTCAGCTGATGGGGTGGCGGTCGTATGCCGCCGCCCCGCTCGTCGTGGGCTCGCAGGTCGCCGGCGTGATCCACGCCGACCGAGGGCGCGGCCAGCAGGTCGACGTGCTCGATCGCGACGTGCTGTGGGAGTTCGCCACCGGGCTCGCCCAGGCCTACGAGAGCACGACCCTCCGCCGGACGTTGCGCGACGAACGCGACCAGATGCGCCAGTTCCTCGACTGGCTCGGCGCGCGCTCGAGCGAGTTGACCGACGCTCCGGTGACGCTCTCGGCAGGCGGTCATGCGCCGCTGCCCCCGCCCCCTCCGCTTCCGGACTCCGTCCCCGGCCGGGGCCGCGACGACCGCGTGGTGTTCGAGGGGCTCCTGACCCGGCGCGAGCTCGACGTCCTCCGGCTGCTCGCCGACGGCGCCACCAACCGCGCGGTCGCCGACGCGCTCGTGATCTCGAGCGGGACGGTCAAGTTCCACGTGAACAGCATCCTGCGCAAGCTGCACGCGGCCAACCGGGCCGAGGCGGTGACGCGCTACCTGCGGCTGATGGGGATGCGGGTGCCGTAGATCGGCGCTTGGCGGATAACCCGGAATATTTCCGAGTTATCCGCCAAGCGGCCCACGAGTCGGGCTCAGACCGCGAAGAACACGGTCTCGTGCGGCCCCTGGAAGCGGATGTCGAACTGGTATCCGCCATTGTGGGGCTGGGCGATCAGCGTCGCCCGACGCTCGACCGGCACGCGCGCCAGTACCGGATCGCCGGCGTTGGCTTCGGCCTCGTCTGCGAAGTAGATCCGCGTGACCGTGCGGTGGAGCATGCCTCGCGCGAACACCGACACATCGATGTGGGGCGCCTGGATGGCGCCGGCGAGGCCCGGGACCGGGCCCGGCTTGACGGTCACGAGGTCGAACGTGCCGTCGCCGTCCTCGAGGCCGTAGCGGGCGAAGCCGCGGAAGCCGTCCAGCTCCGAAGGGCCGCCATATTCGTACATGTCCGCGAACTTTCCGTCGGGGTCCGCCTGCCACGTCTCGAGCAGGAAGTCGGGGATCGGCACGCCGGCGCCGTCGTAGATCGTGCCCGTGATGTGGATTGCCCCGGGAGTGTCGACCGGGACGACGAACGGCCCGACATCGAACGGCAGCCCGATCGCGAAGTACGGGCCGACCGTCTGGGAGGGCGTGGTCTCGAAGATCAATGCGCCTCCTCGAACGGCGTGGCGCCGGGCCCGCGGAGATAGATGTCCCACTCGAACGCCTGGGCCCAGTTCGGGACGGTGCCGTGGATCGAGAACTGCGAGACCATCCGCTCGCGCGCCTTCGGATCACGGACCGAGTTGAAGATCGGGTCGTAGGGGAAGAACGGATCGCCCGGGAAGTACATCTGGGTCACGAGCCGCTGGGTGAACGCCCGGCCGAGCAGTGAGAAGTGGATGTGCGCCGGCCTCCAGGCGTTGTAGTGGTTGCCCCACGGGTACGGCCCGGGCCGGATCGTCGTGAACTGGTAGCGACCCTCGTCGTCGGTGATGCAACGGCCGGCTCCGGTGAAGTTGGGGTCCAACGGCGCCGGCCACCGGTCCCAGCGGTGCTTGTAGCGGCCAGCCGAGTTCGCCTGCCAGATCTCCACGAGTGTCCCGCGCAGCGGCTTGCCCTCGGTGTCGAACACGCGACCTGAGACGATGATCCGCTCGCCGATCGGCTCGCCGGCGTGCTGGACCGTCAGGTCGCTGTCGGTCTCGCCCATCAGCACCGGCCCGAGCTGGGGCCCGGTGATCTCGGTGATCGTCTGCGGCAGGTACACCAGCGGCTGCTTGGGGTGGCGCAGCGACGTCGACTTGTAGCCGGGCGAGTCGAGCGGCGGGTGGGCCCCCTCCGGCTCGCGCAGGTAGCTCGTCGGCGTCTCGCCGATCGGGTCGTAGATCTGGCGCTCCTCGCGGGCTTCTGTCTGAAGCTCTTCGGTCATGTCACTCCTATGCCTCCAGTACGACTGCCAGGCCCTGGCCGACACCGATGCACAGGGCAGCGACGCCGTAGCCGCCGCCACGACGCCGAAGCTCGTGGGCAAGGGAGCCCAGGATACGTACGCCCGACGCGCCCAACGGGTGGCCTAATGCAATTGCGCCACCGTTCGGATTGACCTTGTCGGGGTCCAGCCCCTTCCACTCGCCGATGTCTGCCAGGCATTGCGAGGCAAACGCCTCGTTCAACTCGACGACAGCGACGTCCTCCCACGTGATGCCGGCGCGCTCCAGCGCGATGTTGGCGGCCTTCACCGGCGCGATCCCGAACACGTCGGGATCGACTCCCGCCGCCCCCCGCGAGACGATCCGCGCGATCGGCTCCCTGCCCACTGCCTCGGCCCCTTTCTCGTCAGCGAGCAGGGCCGCGCCGGCGCCGTCGTTCAGCGGCGACGAGTTGCCGGCGGTGACCGTGCCGTCCTTCACGAACGCGGCCTTGAGCTTTGAGAGCTTCTCGAGTGTGGTGTCCGGCCGGATGTTCTCGTCCCGCTCGAGCTCGGTGTCCGGGACCGGGACGACCCACTCGGCGTAGAAGCCGCTTTCCCACGCGGCCTGCGCGTTCTGGTGGCTGCGGAGCGCGAACTCGTCCTGAGCCTCGCGTGAGACGTTGTGGATGCCCGCGAGCTTCTCGGCGCTGGCGCCGAGCGAGATCGTCCACTGCTCGGGCATGTTCGGGTTGACCATCCGCCACCCGAGCGTGCTCGAGTAGAGCTCCTGCTGTTGCGAAGGGAATGCGCGTTCGGGCTTGAGCATGATCCACGGCGCCCGGCTCATCGACTCGACGCCGCCGACGACCACGATCGACGCCTCGCCGGTCTCGATCGTCCGACTCGCCTGCATCGCCGCATCGAGGCTCGAGCCGCACAGCCGGTTGATCGTAGACCCGGGAATGCTGGTTGGCAGGTTGTTTAGCAACCAGGCCATCCGCGCGACGTTGCGGTTGTCCTCGCCGGCCTGGTTGGCGTCGCCGAACAGCACCTCGTCGACCTGCCCGGGGTCGAGCCCGGGAGTGCGGTCGAGCAGCGCCTTGACGACGTGCGCGGCGAGATCGTCGGGCCGGACCTTGGCCAGCGATCCGCCATAGCGGCCGAACGGTGCGCGCACCGCATCGAGCACGTATGCGGCACTCACCGGTCGATCAGCTCCCGGAGCGCCGACAGCTCCTCCGCGGTCGCGGGCTCCGTCTGCTGGAGCTCACTCGCGACCTTGAGATCCCAGCCGGTCTGCTCGCGGACGTCGTTCACATCGACGCCGGGGTGGATCTGCGTGAGCATCAGCACCTTGGTCTCGGGGTCGGGCTCGAGCACGCCGAGATCCGTGATCACCGCCGTCGGCCCCTTGCCGCGGAACCCGAGGCGCTCGCGCGCTCCCGGACCGTCGCCGTGGCCGACCGTAGTGCAGAAATCGAGCTTCTCGACGAACGTGCGCTTGGTGTGCGGCGCGATCACGATCACCTCGCCGCAGCTCGCCGCGATCTCCGGGGCGCCGCCGGCGCCGGGCAGGCGGGTCTTCGGATGGTCGTAGTCGCCGATCACCGTCGAGTTGAGGTTCGCATGCGGGTCGATCTGAGCGGCGCCGAGGAACGCGACGTCGATCCGTCCCGGGCCGATCCAGTAGTTGAACATCTCGGGCACCGACACGATCGCGTCGGCCGTCTGGGCGAGTTCGCCGTCGCCGATCGAGAGCGGGATGTGGAACGGCTTGGCGCCGATCGTCCCCGATTCGTACACGAGGACCAGATCCGGGTTGTGGACCATCCGGGCCAGCAGCGCGGCCGTGCTCGGCCGCCCGACGCCGATGAACACGGTCCTGGTGTTGCGCAGCCGGCGGGCGGCCACGATTGTCTGGATCTCGCCGGAGTTCGCTTCCTGGGCGTCGGCCGTGGCGGTCTCGACGGTCATGTGGCGGCGGCTCCTTGATTCATCACGTTCTCGTTCATCCACTCGGTGAACTGGTCGCGGTCGCGGCTCATCTTGTCCCAGAACTTGTAGAAGTCGTTGTCGCGGTCGGTGATCCCGAGGCTGTATGACGGCCGCGAGCCACCGGGCGCCTCGGCGACCGCGGTGATCACCCAGCCGGGGATCGTGATCGCGCCGGGCCGAGGCTCGAGCTCGTCGACGATCCGCTCCACGGTCACCAGTGACCGCTGGGCGGAGAGGATCGCCTCCTTCTGGACGCCCGGAATGCCCCACAGCTGCACGTTCCCGTCCCGGTCGGCCTCCTGGGCGTGAACGATCGCCACGTCGGGACGGAGCGCCGGCACGGCCGTCAGCTTCTCCCCGGTGAACGGGCAGGTGACCGACGCCACCGTGGTATGAGCCATCAGGTCAGTCCCCACGTAGCCGCGCATCAGCGCGCACGGTAGGTCGGCGGCGCCCGCGGCGTAGCGGTTCGCCATCCCCGCATGGCTGTGCTCCTCGAGCTCGACCGGACGGGGCCAGTCGTTCTCGACCGCGTCCCGGAACCGGTGCAGCCCGCCCACGCCGGGATTGCCGCCGTAGGAGAAGACCAGCCGGCGCGCCACGCCCATCCCGATCATCTGGTCGTAGAGCAGGTCGGGCGTCATCCGGATCAGCTCGAGCTCGCGCCGTCCCTGGCGGATGATCTCGTGCCCGGCCTCGAACGGGATCAGGTGCGTGAACCCCTCGAGCGCGACGCTATCGCCGTCGCTGACGAGGCTCTCCACCGCATCGCCGACGGCCATCAGGTCCGCCACGACTGTTCCCTTCCGCGTCGCGGCGGGCGGTCGACCCGGATCTGACTGCGACCGCAATTGCGTCGCTCCCATCTCGCCACACAGCCCAAACCGCCGTGTTCGCGATGAGAACAACGGGACACATGCCGAACTATAGCAAGAAGGTTGATAGCGCAATAGCACTATCACAGTGTTTGCAGGGGTGTCGTGGCGGTGGTCGTGGCGCGGTGGCGGGGCGTCGTGGGCGTCGGTGCGCGGCGGGGTGGCGGGCGTGGCGGGGTGGCCGTGCCGCGGCGGGGTGGCGGGCGTGGCGGGGTGGCCGTGCCGCGGCGGGGTGGCGGGCGTGGCGGGGTGGCGGAGGCGTCGGTGCCGGGGCGGGCTCGCGGGCGCGGCGCGGTGGCGGGGTGGCGCCGGCGCCCCGGATCCCTTTCGGCAAGTCCGCCAACGTGGATAGCGCGCCACTCCCGCCCGCGAGATCGGGGGGGTGGCGTTTCGTCACCGCCTAGTGTGGATCACGGGCCGCGCCCCGGATTCAGGCGGGCGAGTGGCGTGTGGTCCACGCAGAATTCCCCGTCCGTGTGCATAGTGCGCCAGAGACACCCGCCATGGCAGGGTGTGGCGTGCCAGGTGCCTCCTGGTGTGCGTGACGCGCCACGCCCCGGATTCAGGCGCCGGAGTGGCGCGCTATGCACACGGGCGCCGTCGCGCAGGCGCGCTAGGCGGGCGCGGGCGCCGGCGCCACCAGCCGATCGCGCGCCGCCGCCAGGCCGGCGATCAGCTGTGGGACGAGCAGCGCCAGCAGGACGAACAGGGCAGGTGTCCACGAGCCACTGACGTCGTGAACGGCGCCGATCGCGAACGGCGCCATCGCGGCGATCAGGTAGCCGACGGTCTGCACGAGCGTCGAGAGGCCGGAGGTGCTCGTGACCGTGCCGCCGCGGAGCACGATGAGTGTCAGCGCGAGCGGGAACGCCGCGTTCTGGCCGAAGCCGAGCAGCACGACCCACAGATATGGCAACGACATCGGCGCCACGATCACGCCGATCCAGCCCGCGGCGATGCAGGCCACGAACACCCACACGAACGCGCGCTGGTCGCGGACCCGGGCCGCCATCGTCGGCACGGTGAGTGCCGGGATGAGGCCCACGAAGAGAGCAATGCTGAGCAGAAAGCCGGCATGCCCACTGCTGGCGCCGTGGCTGTGGAACACGCTCGGCAACCAGGCGAGCGTGGCGTAGAAGCCCGCCGACTGAACCGCGAAGAACATCGTCACCGCCCACGCGACCTTGTCGTGGAGCAGCGACCGCGCGCCGGCCATCCGATCCCCGGGCGCGTCGTCAGCCGGCTGGCGGCGCGCGAGTTGCGGCGCCCACACGAGCAGCGCGACCCCCGCCGGGATGGCCCAGACGGCGAGCCCGGGACGCCAGCCGCCGCCGAACGCGTCGGCGACCGGCACCGACACGCCCGCCGCCAGCGCGGCGAAGCCGATCAGCGTGGTGCTGTACATCCCGGTGACGAGGCCGAGCCGGTCGGGATAGTGGCGCCGGACCAGCACCGGCAGCAGCACGTTCCCGGTGGCGATCGCAGTACCGGCGATCGCCGTGCCGACGAACAGGAACACCAGCCCCGGCAGCAGTCGGACCAGTAGGCCAACGAGGAGCAGGGCGAGCGCGCCCGCGACAGTCGCCTGGGTCCCGAACCGGCGGGCCAGCGGCGGCGCCAGCGGCGCGAGCGCGCCGAAGCAGAACACCGGCAATGCCACGAGCACATCGGCGCCGGCGGAGGACAGCCCGGTATCCGACTGGATGCGGTCGATCAGCGGGCCGATGCCGGCAGCCGCGGGACGGAGGTTTGCCGCGACGAGCACGATCCCGATGACCAGCAGCACCGAGGAACGCGGCCGCCGGAGGTGCGGGCGGTTCAATCGACCATCTGAAGCGGATCGCCGATGTCTCCGCCCGCGAGCCAGTCGGCGCCGCGGCGGTAGAGACGCTCGACTCCCGGGCCGACGAGGCCGGGCATGTCGCGCTTGACGTCGTATCCGATCTGGGTCTGGGCGTAGGCGAGGTGGCGGTAGCCGACCGGGAAGCCGGCGAGCACATCGGTGTCGAGCGCGAGCGTGGCCGCGGGATCGACCGGATCGAGCCGATCCTTCTCGTAGATCGGCTGGCGCAGCACGATCCCCCACCGGCCCTCGCGCTTCTCGAGGAAATCGTAAAAGCGGCCCGTGCAGACCACGTCACACGAGACCCCGTGCACATCAGCCCGCTGCGAGATCGTCATCTTGGTCTGCGAGATCGCCCGATCCCCGGCGAGTTCGACCGAGTGGCCGCCGAGGAAGTGGAGGATGTTGACGCCGCGCTCGAAGCCCTCGCGGCTCACACGGATGAAGTCGGTGGCGGGGCCCTGGAACCAGGTGGCCATCATGAACCCGTCGTCGTGCCAGACGGTGGCGAACCGCTCCCAGTCGCCGGCATCGCGCCACACGACCCAGTTCTCGACGAGCTCACGGATCAGGGCGCGGTCCTCGCTCATACGTGCACTCAGGCGTGTACGTCGTGAACGAGCATCGGCACCTGGCTGGTCGGCGGAATCGGCGGGCCGGGTGGCCTGCCGCTGAGATCCGGCGTCCCGTAGGTGTGGAAGGTGTCGATCGTCTTGACCCCCCAGGCCTGGCCGCGGGCGCGCTCGGCCTGGCTCCACACGACCGGCTCGTACGCCGGATCGAAGATGAAGTGGGTGCCGGTCGTCACCTCGACGCGGTTACCGCCGGGCTCGTAGACGTACAGGAACATTCCCTGGGCGACCGCGTGCTTGGACGGCGCGGCCTCGATCGGGACGTCGGCGTCGAGGAACAGGTCGGCGGCGCGCAGCAGCTCCTCGCGGGTGTCCACGAACCACGCCAGGTGGTGCAGGCGACCGTTGCCGCCGGCGTGGTCGGCGGTGTAGATCAGCTCGTGGGCGGCGATCGTGAGGCTCATCCACGCTCCCTGCTCTGAGCCGTCATCGTTGATGACCTGCTCGTAGGTCCGGAACGCGAGCTGCTCCTCGGCGAAACGGCGGTTGGCCGCCACGTCCGCGGCGAGGACGTTGACGTGGTCGATCCGCTTCACCGAGGCGCCGTGGTCGACGTGCCGCTGGGGCACGTTCTTGAGCCGGGGCCGCAGGTGCTCGGGGGGCACGTAGCGATCCTGCTCGTAGAAGATCTCGAACCGGTGGCCGTCGGGATCGCGGAACTCGTACGCAGGCCCGTGCCCGTGGTCCCCCTGGTTCCAGCCGACGCCGAGACCAACAGCTTCGATCGCGGCGACCCGGCGCTCCAGCGCCAGGGGGCTCCAGGCCCGGATCCCGGTGTGGCCGAGTCCCGGCAGCTCGGACTCGGTGAGCTTCAGGCCGTAGGGCTGGTACTCGCCCCACCCGCGCAGGAACACCGACTGGCCCTCGCGGTGCTCGATCTGCATCCCGAACAGGTCGACGAAGAACGCCAGGCTGTCGTCGGGGCGCGGCGTGAGCAGCTCGGCGTGAGCGATATGGGCGAGATCGTGAACCGGCTCAGCGGTCAACTCGCCGCCTCGACCTTCTCGCGCAGCCCGTCGAGGTCGTATGACAGCGCGCCGCCGGCGAGCTTCGCGCGCTTGACCTCCTCGCGCTCGGCCCGCTGGCGCGAGGCCTCGAGCACCTCCTCGATCCGCTCGGACTCGACGACCGCGACGCCGTCGGCGTCGAGCACGAGCACGTCGCCTTGGCGGATCGTCGCCCCGCCGACCACGACCGGCTCGCCGATCGCGCCGGCGACCTCCTTGGCCGCCCCGCGCACCCGAACCCAGCGCGCCCAGATCGGCAAGCCGAGCTCGGCCAGCTCCTCGGTGTCGCGGACCGAGGCATCGACGAGGATCGCGGCGGCGCCGTGCGCTTTGGCCTGTGTCGCGAGCAGGTCGCCGACGAGCGCCACCGGCCGCGGCTCGGGCATCGTCAGCACGAGCACCTCTCCGGCCTGCACCGACGCCATCGCTGCGTGGACCATCAGGTTGTCGTCCTGGCCGCAGCTGACCGTGCGGGCGGGCCCGGCCACGCGCGACCCCCGCACGACCTGCACCAGGTCAGCATCCACATAGCCGCGCCGTCCGCCGGCCTCGTACACGGTGGCGGACCCCAGCTCGGCGAGCTCGGCGCAAACCGCGGGGTCCACGCTCACAGCGCGCTCACCACCTGCGGTGTGACGCGTTGGAACGCCTCTGCCTGCCGGATGTCCGCGTTGCCCGACGAGCGCCGCGCGTGGTTGCCGCGATGGTCGGCTCGCTCGGCGTAGTAGGTCGCGAGGTACTTCTGGGCCTTCATCTCCGACATCGCGGCGAGCTTCGCCTCGATCACGCTCGTGATGTCGACGAACGTGGTCGGGGTGAAGTTGCACAGCTCGGGCTGGTGGGGCTCGAACAGGAACAGCGCCGGCGGGCTGATCGTCTTGAACGCGCTCGCCACCCCCGCACCCGCCGCCAACCCGCGGGCGCGGTCGACCGCGTAGTGCGCGATCGGGTGATCCGGGTTGAACGGGTCGGTGTCCGTGTGGGTGATGAGAACGTCGGGCGCGAACTCCCGGATCTTGTCGGAGATCAGACGCAGGCCGTCGCCGTCGATCTCCAGCGGGTAGTCGCCGAGGTCGAGACACTCGAACGGCGCGCCGAGCGCCGCGGCGGCACGTTCGGCCTCGCCGTGGCGGACCTTCTTGACGTTCTCGATCGTCTGGCCCTCCTCCTTCCACAGCTCGCCGGACTCGCCCCGCTCGCCGTAGGAGAGGGCGATCACGCTGGCCTCGCCGCCGGCGGCGGTCGTGACCGCGATCGCGCCGCCGGATCGCCACACGAAGTCGGCGGAGTGGGCGCCGATCACCATCATCCGGCGGGCGCTCACTCCTTCACCCCGGCGACCAGGCGCGTGTTCACCACAGCCATCACGTAGACCTCCTCCTCTTCGAAGCCCGCGTCGAGCAACCGGTCGACCATCAGCGCCATCCCGTCCTCCACCGGAGGATTGAAAACCTGGCCGAGGTCCGTCGACAGCACGGAGTTCTCGGGCCCGCAGTCGCGGATGTTCTGAAGCCACTGCTCCCACGACACCTTGCCCGTGTGGGGCGTGGTGAAGCAGCGCTCGAGCAGCGCGCCCCGCTCGACCAGCGCGCGTTGGTCCTCGACCGTGAGGGCCTGCGAGGGGAACTCGGGATGCGTGATCACGATGTCGGCCACGCCCTCCTCGAGCGCCGCGTCGACCACCGCGAAGATCTCGTCCCGGCCGAGGTGGCCGGTCGCGAGCAGCATCCTGTGCCGGGCGATCATCGCGAGCACCTCGCGAAGCTCGGGCAGCACAGCGCCCCCGTCGTCGACCACCGGGACTGGTGGGATCTCGATCCCCTGCTCGCGCAGCTCGAGCTGGAGCTTGACCCACACCGGAACCTTGGCGCCCGGTGCGGCCTCGCGCTCGTGGGACTCGTTGACCGAGTCGACGGTCGGGAGCCAGACCGTGCGGGCCCCCTCGCGCGCGGCGATCTCGACCGCGAGCGGGTTGATACCGCCGACCGCCCGGTTGAGCGCGATCGCGCCGAGCACCTGTACGCCGGGTACGGCGGCGCGCACGACCGCCGCCCTCTCAGCGGTGGAGCCATAGTGCGACTTGAGCACGAACCCGGCCATCCCGAGCTCCTGGAACTTCCGGGCCAGCGAGATGTCGTCGATGATCCGCTCGACCACGTCCGGGGAGATGTGCATGTGGGTGTCGAACGCGCCGCGGAGCAGGTCGCGAGCGCGATCAGACGGCGACTCGGTCATCCCATCTCCCCGCGCAATGCCTCGGCGACGTGCGACAGATGCGTGCGCATCGCCGCCTGGGCGGCGTCGGGATCGCCGGCGGCGACCGCCTCGACGATCGCCTGGTGCTCGCCGAACGAGTGCTCGCTGCGCCCGGGCAGCATGATCGTGCGGTACTGAAAGCGGACAAGTTGGGACTTGAGCGTCGCGATCAGCCGGGCCGCAGTCGAGTGACCGGAGATCTCGAGCAGCCGGCGGTGGAGCACCGCGTTCTCGTCCGAGGCGCCGAGCAGGTCGCCGGAGTCGAGCCGTCGGCGCATCCCGCCGAGGATCCGCCGCAGATCCTCGACGTCAGCCGGCGTCGCCTGCAACGCGGCGTGCCGCGCCGCCAGCCCCTCGAGCACTGCCCGGGCCTCGAGGATCTCGACGGCTTCGCGGGCCCCCACCAGCCGCACGCGAGCGCCGCGGTGGCGCTCGTGCTCGATCAGTCCCTCGTGCTCGAGTCGCGCCAGCGCCGTGCGAACCGCGGAGCGGCCGACCCCGAGCACCCTCGTCAGGTCGGCCTCGACCAGACGCTCGCTCGGCTGAAAGCGACCGGTGACGATCGCCTCGCGCAGCCGGTCTTCGGGGCGAACCCGATCGGCCTCGGGACGAGGCCGGTCACGCACCTCAGAATGGGTGCCGTTCGATGGATTGTCAACAATCTTGTTGACCATGGCCGGGAAATGCTAACGCGCCTGTCCAGCACGCGGGCGCCTCGGCGTCACACGGTTAGGCGGTGCGGCCCGGATCGACGACGGCGCCACCGTCCTCGCCCGCCGCGAGCACGATGTCGTTCTCGAGCGAGACCCATTCTCCCTCGACTCCCGCCGGTCGCTCGGGATCCCCCGGCGAGCGCTCGACAAACGTCCGCAGGAGCGACGGCTTGACCGCGAACACGGTGTCCGAGTCGAGGTAGTCGCTGGTCGCGTCGAACACGTGCGTGGTGACGGTCTTGTAGCCGGGGGCGCGCACGATTATGTGGATGTGCGCCGGCCGCCACGGATGGCGCCCGGTGGCGGCCAGCATCCGGCCGACGGGGCCGTCGTGCGGAATCGGGTACGGGACCGGGCGGACGGCGACGAACGCGTAGGTGCCGTCGTCGCGGGTCACGTAGCGGCCGCGCAGATGATCCTCCTCGGCCTCGGGACGCTGGACGGCGTACAGCATGTCGGCGCCGTTCTGCCACACGTCGAGCTCCGCGCCGGCGATCGGCGCGCCAGCCGTGTCGAGCACCCGGCCGTAAACCCAGGCCGGCACGCCCGCGCCGGCCTCTACGACCATGCTCTCGCCGTACTCGCGCCGGGGCGACCCGGGCACGTAGAACGGGCCGAGCACGGTCGACTCGGTGGCGCCCGGCGGAAGCTCGTGGGCGAGCGCGTCGACCAGCATCGAGAGACCGAGCGCGTCCGACCAGAGGATGAACTCCTGGCGGCGCTCGTCGGTGATGTTGCCGGTGTCGGTGAGGACCGCGATCAGCCGGCGCCACTCCTCCTCGGTCAGCGAGGTCTCGACCGCGAAGCCGTGCAGATGGCGGACCAGGCTCTGCATGAGATCGCGCAGGCGGGGATCGGAACAGTCGTCAAAGCTCGCCGCGGCCGCGGCGGTGATGTCCGCCGGCGTCGTCCTGCTCGAGCCGGTCGCGGTCACGCCTACGCTCCCACCACGGCTTCGACCAGAAGCGGCTCACGCCGGGCAGCGAGCCCGTCGAGCGAGTCCTCGAGGGTCTCGACGAGCTGCTCGTAGGTCTCGACGCGAACCGCGGGGCAGCCGAGCGAGCGAGCGAGGCCGCCGATGTCGACGGTCTCGAACCCGGGCCACGCACCGTCACCGCCGTGCCGGCGGGCAAGAGCGTCCATCACCGCATAGCGCCCGTTGGCGAGCACGACCAGCAGCACGCCGACGCCGTAGTGAGCGGCGCTCCACAGCGCCTGGATCGCGTACATCGTCGACCCGTCGCCGAGCACGGCCACGACGGGACGGTCCGGCAGCCCCATGCGCAGCCCGATCGACCCGGCGAGGCCGAAGCCGAGACAGCCATTGGCGGTGCTGAGGAAGCCGAACGGAACGCGGATCGGGATCCGCTGGTAGAGCTCGGGCTGGGCCGAGGGGCACTCCTCGACCACCAGCGCGTCGTCGGGCAAGCGCTCCGCGAGCACGTCGAGGACGTGACCGGGACTAAGCGGTTCGCCCGCGGCCGGCGGACGCAAGGCCGGCGGGCGACGGACCGGCGCGGGCGGGTTGCCCTCCCGCTCGGGCACGAGCGCCGCCAGGGCGGTGCACGTCGCCGCCACCGGCGCCACGACCGCGAGCTCGCACGGGCTGCGGTGGGCCTCACCGGCGTCGGCCGTCAGCACCGCGACGCGGGTCCCCGGCCCGACGAGCGCGACCGGCTCGTCGAACAGATAAGCCCTGAAGGCGTTGGTCCCGACCGTCAGCACCATGTCATAGCCCGCGAGCGCGTCGTGCATGAGCCGGCGCTGCCACGGCAGGTGACCCGCGAACAGCGGGTGGTCCTGCGGGAAGCCGACGCGGCGACTGAACGACTCTTGCCAAACGGGGCAACGGAGCCGCTCGGCCAGAGCGACGACGCCGTCCCATTCCCGTTCGTCGGGAGCGCCGACTACCAGCGCCGGCGACTTGGCGCCGGCCAGCATCTCGGCGAGCTCCTGCACCTGCGATCCCGCCACCGCATGCGGCCGGAGGATCTTCGCGGGCGCTCCCATCGCGAGTTCGTCGGCCGGCTCGAGCCAGTCGCCCATGGGTACGACCAGCAGCGCCGGACCTTGGGCCGCCTGGGCCTCGTGGTACGCGCGGGCGATCGCGCCCGGCACGTCCTGGCCGCGGTTCGGCATGTGCCGCCAGACCGGATACTCGCCCGCGAGCCGTTCGAGCGCTCGCCCGGTCAGGAACGGCTCGAACGCGATCTGCCGGCGGTCCTGCTGACCGACGACGATCACGAGCGGCGCCCGGCAGTCGCGGGCGTTGGCGATCGCGTTGATCGCGTTCCCCAGCCCGGCGGCCGTGTGCAAGTTGACGAACGCGGGCTCGCCGCGCGCGAGCGCGTAGCCGGTCGCCATCCCCACCACCGACCCCTCGTGCAGACCGAGCACGAACTGGATGTCGGACGGCAGGTCGGTCAGGAATGCGATCTCGGTCGAGCCCGGGTTGCCGAAGATCGTCGTCATCCCGTGCCGTCGCATGACCTCGAACGCGGCATCGCGGACGGTCATGCCCGGGACCACAACGGGGTTGCCATTGCCCTGAGGAGTGGAGGCCTGCACCTGGGTCGTCTCGGCCATCGCGCGGATCCTACTGCGCGTCAGGTTCGCTAGTGTTCGCATGCCGAACGAGCGGGCGCGGACGTTCCAGCATGGCCGACAAACCATCCCAGAGCTCAGATTTCGTGCAGTCCCTGGAACGAGGGTTGGCGGTTATCCGCGCCTTCGACGAGGACCACCGTGACCTCGCGCTGAGCGAGGTAGCCCGCTCGACGGGCCTGACCCGGGCGGCCGCGCGCCGCTTCCTGCTGACGCTGGTCAAGCTCGGCTACGTGAACCTCTCGCAGGGGCGGTTCTCGCTGCGCCCCCGGGTGCTCGAGCTCGGATACGCATATCTCTCGAGCTTGAGCCTCCCGGAAGTGGCGATGCCGCACATGGAGACGCTCGTCGCCCAGGTCAACGAGTCGTGCTCGATCTCGGTGCTCGACGAGACCGACGTCGTCTACGTCGCCCGCGTGCCCACCCGGCGGATCATGAGCATCACGCTCGCTGTCGGAACCCGCCTCCCGGCGTTCGTCACCTCGATGGGGCGGGTGCTGCTGGCCGGTCTGCCCGAGGACGAGCTCGAGGAACGCCTCGCTCGGATCGAGGTGGTGCCATTGACCTCGCACACGGTCAGCGACATGGAGGCGCTGCGCGCGATCCTCGTGAACGTTCGCCGCCAGGGCTACGCCGCGACCGACCAGGAGCTCGAGGAGGGGCTTCGCTCGCTCGCGGTCCCGCTTCGCAACGCGTCCGGCACCGTTACCGCCGCGCTGAACCTGTCCGTGCACGCCAGCCGCGCGTCGATGGCGTCGCTCCGTCGTGACTTCCTGCCGATGGCCCTGCGGACCGCAGCGGCGATCGAGGAAGACCTGCGCGGCACGGCACCGGCGATCGGCACGGCGGCTCGTACGCGCTCCCGGAGTCCTGACGGCAACAGATCGGTCCTCGTCGCGACCGATCGCGACCGATCGCGACCGTCCAGGTTTGCGAATCGGCGCAGGGGAGAGAATCAGTCTGTAGCCGACGCAGTGCGGCCGTAGTTCGCGCTGCCCGGCCACGAAAGAGCATGGGACGGACACGGGTCGTAACCGACGGCCCCCGGACGGACCTGGCGGTGGCAACGCCCCCAAAAGGGAGGTCCAAATGTCCGTCATCACGACGACGCGCGACCCGGCGCGTCTACCCGACGAGGAACTTCTCCTCACGTACCACGACGAGGGAGATTCTGAGGCGCGCGACGAGCTGGTCCGGCGTTTCATCCCGTTCGCCCGCAAGCTGGCGCTCCGCTACGTCCACAGTCGCGAGCCGCTGGACGATCTCGTGCAGGTCGCCTGCGTTGGTCTTCTGAAGGCGCTCGAGCGGTTCGAGCCGGGGCGTGGCAAGAAGTTCACGACATTCGCCGGGCCGACGATCCTGGGTGAGCTCAAGCGTTATTTCCGCGACAAGGGATGGAGCGTTCACGTCCCACGGGACGTCCAGGAGCGGGCGCTGGCGGTGAGCCGTCAGACCGAGCGGATGTCCGCCGCGTCGGGTCGCTCGCCGACCGTGGACGAGCTCGCCGAGGCGCTCGAATGCCCTATGGAGCAGGTGATCGAGGCGATCGACGCCGCGCACAACTACCACCCGGCGTCGCTCGACGCCCCGATCGGAAGCGACGGCGACGACTACAGCGCGCTCGCCGAGACCCTCGGGAACGAGGATGGCGGGTTCGAGCTCGCGGACGAGCGGTTGGCGCTCGCGGCTGGGTGGGCGAAGCTCAACGAAACCGAGCGGCGGGTGCTCGGGTTGCGGCTCCTGCACGAGCTGACCCAGCGTGAGATCAGCCAGCAAATCGGGTGTTCGCAGATGCACGTCTCGCGCTTGCTGCGGCGTTCGATGCTACGCCTCGACACCGCACTCACGGCTGTCTGATCTCGAAGCCTCACCCAGGCGCCGCGTGAAACGATGAAATCCGGGCGCTTGCTCTGCGGCACGACGGGTATTCCTGTTCTTGAGCGCACGACCCTTCACTGCGCGCGAGCACGATGAGCGGAGAGATCGAGGCAACAAGGGTCCGGCTCGACCTGACGAGCCGGCCGGAAGCGGCGAGGCTGGTACGCAGCATGTCGACCGCTGCCGGAGAGGCGCTCGGGTTCGATCCCGAGCTGCTCAGTGACGTCAACACGGCGGTGAGCGAGGCCTGCAACAACGTGATCCAGCACGCCTACGGCGACGAACCGGGCCCGTTCTCAGTCGATCTAGCGCTGACGTCGGAAGGGGTGCAGGCGCGGATCCGCGATCACGGCCGGGGCATCCGTCAGACCGCACCCGAGCACGACGGCTTGAAGGTCGGCCTGGCTCTGATCAGCGCGGTCGCCGACCGGGCGGAGTTCATCCGCGTCCCCAACGGGGGCACCGAGGTGCGGCTCGCGTTCAGGGGTGGCACGGATGCGGTCCGGACCTCGACGCACCTCGCGCCCGGCGCGGCGCCGGCCGAGACGTGGCAGGCGCGACTTGCCTCAGGGCTGTCGGGTGACGTGGTCCTGACCGTGTCGCCGGTCGAGTTGCTGGCCCCGGTCCTCGGTCGGGTCGGCCGCGCGCTGGCGCCGAGCGCCGGCTTCTCGCTCGATCGCTGCGCCGACGTCTACCTGGTCACCGATGCCCTCGGCGCCCACGCCGAACGGGCCGCCGAGAGCACGTCGATCAGCGTCGCCCTCGGAGCCAGCGACCGGAGCCTCGAGTTCGTGCTCGCCCCGCTGCGCTTGGGTACGAGCGAGCGCCTCGACCGCGGCGAGGCGTCGGCGACGCCGGAGGCGCTGACGTCGCTGATCGATGAGCTCACGGTCAGCGGGGACAACGGCCACGAGACGCTGCGGGTGGCCATGACCGACCACCGGCGCGCGTAGCCACCGTTCGCTCAGGGAGCGTCCGGCGTCCGGTCCGGCTCGAGCAACTCCTCGGGAGAATCGACGATCTTCAGCAGATCGGCCACGCCCGTGAGGCTGAGCAGCCGCTCGACCTGCACGCCGCCCTTGATCACCGCGAACCGCCGGCCTTGCTCCTGCAGGCGCTGCTGAGCCTTGATCAGGAGGTGCAGCCCGGTCGAATCCATGAACTCGAGCTCTCGGAGGTCGAGCAGGACCAGGTCGACGTCCGTGCCGCCGACGCGGTCGAGCGCGTCTTCCAGCATCGGGCTCGATACGAGATCGAGCTCACCGCTCACGGCCACCGTCGCCGCGCGACCAGTCGTATGCGTCTCTACACGAAAATCGCTGTGCATGCTCACTGCCCCGTCCTCGCCCCACCCCTCTCGGGTGCAGGACAAAGCTACCACGGTGGGTGTGGACCTGTGGACGGGAGGTGGTGTGCACCTGCCGGCAGCTCAGTCGGCGCCGCCACGCTCCGTGCCGGGCGCGCTGGTCCAGTAGGTCGCGCTCATGTCCTCGTCGCCGTGGTCCTTGGCGCCTTCGGCGAGTCGACGGCGGATCGTGCTGAACAGCGGCACGTCGAGGTCGCGACGTTGCGCCGACTCCTCGATCAGGCGAGCATCCTTGGCCGCGAGCGTGAGCCGGAACGAGGGCTCGAAGTTCCGCTCGGCGATCGCCTTTCCCTTCAACCGCAGGTACGGAAGGTCGAGGGCCCCGCCCTCGAGCGCCTCGAACAGCAGCGCGGGATCGAGCCCGAGGCCCTCGGCAAGCGCGATCGTCTCCGCACCGCCCTCGACGACGGTCAGGACCCAGCCGTTCACGACGAGCTTGAGTCGTGTCCCTTCGCCGACCTCGCCGAGCCACATCGTCTTCTGGCCCACGGCGTCGAACACCGGCTGCGCCGAGTCCCTGCCGTCCGAGGGACCCGACGCCAGGATCACGAGCTTGCCCTGTTCGGCCGGCTGCTTGGTGCCGAGCACCGGAGCGTCGAACATCGTCAGCCCGTGCGCGGCCGCGAGCTCCGAGCAGCGCTCGGTCCCGATCTCGCCGATCGTGCTCATCTGCAACCAGACGGAACCTTCGCTGACGTCCGCCACCGCGTCCTCGACGACGTCGATCACCGCGTCCGCGTCGGACAGCATCGTCAGCAGCACGTCGGCGCCACCTGCGGCCTGCGCCGGGGAATCGACCACCCGGACGCCGTCGCCCTCGAGCGGCACGGCCTTCTCGCGGGTCCGGTTCCACGCCCGCACCTCGAAGCCGGCGCGCGCGAGGTTGCGTGCCATCGGCAGGCCCATCGTGCTGCCGGCGCCGAGCACCGCTACGGATCTATCGCTGCCCACGGGCCACTAGTCTGACCGAATCGAGCCATGAACCACCCCGTCCTCCCTCCGGGCCCGCGGATGCCGCGGGTGCTGCAGACAGCGATCTGGTTCCGCCGCGCGCAGTGGATGATGGCCCAGTGCCAGCGGCGGTACGGCGACACGTTCACGCTGAAGATCGCCTATGAGGGCATGTGGGTGATGGTCTCGGACCCCGAGGACGTCAAGGCCGTGTTTACGGGCGATCCTGCCCTCCTGCACGCCGGCGAGGCGAACCGGATCCTGCTCCCGATCCTCGGCGAGCACTCGCTGCTGCTGCTCGACGGAGCCGAGCACATGTCCCAGCGCAAACTGATGCTCCCCGCGTTCCACGGGGCGCGGATGCAGAGCTATCGAGCGCTGATGGCCGACGTCGCCCGCGCAGAGATTGAGCGGTGGCCGAGCGGCACGCCGTTCCGCGTGCGTCCGCGGATGCAGGCGGTCACGCTCGAGATCATCCTCCGCGCGGTGTTCGGGCTCACCGAAGGCGAGCGGCTGACCAGGCTCCGCGTGGAGCTGCGACGCGTACTCGACCGGCTGACCAATCCCAGATGGGTCGCGTTCCTGATCGCGCTCGGGCCCGAGCGGATCCCGCGCCTGCCGCCGTTTGCGCGCGAGATGGCGCGTGTCGATCGGCTGATCTACGAGGTGATCGAGGTGCGGCGAGCCGAGCGGAGCGCCGAGCACCGCGACGACATCCTGTCGATGCTGCTCTCAGCGGTCCATGAGGACGGCTCCGGGATGACCGACCGCCAGCTGCGCGACGAGCTGCTGACGCTCCTCGTCGCCGGCCACGAGACGACCGCAACCGGGCTCGCATGGGCGGTCGAGCGGCTCGCGCACCACCCGGACAAGCTCGAGCGGCTCGCCGCCGAGACCCGGGCCGGGGATGACCGCTACCTGAAGGCGGTCGTATACGAGACGCTGCGGCTGCGGCCGGTGATCTCGCTCGTCAACCGCACGCTCAAGGCACCCATGAGGTTCGGCGGTTACGACCTCCCTGCCGGGGTCAAGGTCGTGCCCTCGATCTACCTCGTCCATCGCCGGCCCGACGTGTACCCCGAACCCGAGCGATTCCTGCCCGAGCGGTTCCTCTCGCGGCCGCCCGGGACGTACACCTGGATCCCGTTCGGGGGCGGCGTGCGTCGCTGCCTGGGGGGCGCGTTCGCGCAGTTTGAGATGGAGGTCGTGCTCGGCGAGGTTGCGAGCCACGTCGGAATCGACCCGGCGCGAGCGAAAGCCGAGCGCGTCTACCGGCGCGCAATCACCGAGACGCCGCGGCACGACGCCGAAGTGATTCTGACCCGGTAGACCCCTGGCCGGGACCCCCTAACGACACCCGGCGACAGTCCGAATGGGACTGCCGCCGAGTGAGGGAGGAGAGGAGAGGCAAGTGCGGCCCAGGCTCGCTACCAAAGCGATACGGCCACACCGGCTGCCGCGGCAATACCCGGCGCGCGAATCGGTAAACCGGCATGCGCTGATCTTGCACAAGCCGCGGGGCTAAGCGCGCCATTTTTCTGCAGAAAGCTCCGGCATCCGGAGGATCTTCCCTGTGGGGCCGCTCAGAGGCCGAGCAGCTTGGCGGCGTTGTGCTTGAGGACGAGCGGGCGTACTTCGTCCCTGATCGGCAGCTTCTCGAAGTCGGCCAGCCAGCGGTCCGGGGTGATCAGCGGGAAGTCCGATCCGAACAGCATCTTGTCCTTCAGGCGGGTGTTGATGTACTGCACGAGGATCTCCGGGAAGTACTTCGGGGACCAGCCCGACAGGTCGATGTACACGTTGGGTTTGTGGACCGCGATCGCCAGCGCCTCTTCCTGCCACGGGAACGAGGGGTGCGCGAGGATGATCCGCATCTCCGGGAAGTCCGCGGCGACGTCGTCGACCGCCATCGGATTGGAGTACTTGAGATGGACCCCGCCGCCGCCGGGCATCCCGGCGCCGATCCCGGTCGTGCCGGTGTGGAACAGCGCGATCAGCCCCGCGTCGGCGATCACCTCGTACAACGGGTAGAACGCCCGGTCGTTGGGCCAGAACGCCTGCGTGTTGGGGTGGAATTTGAACCCGCGAGCGCCCGCCTCGATCAGCTCGCGCGCCTCGCGGATCCCGAGCTTGCCCTTGTGCGGATCGACACTGGCGAACGGGATCACCACGTCCGGATTGGCGCGCGCCGCCTCGAGCACCTCGCCGTTGCCCAGATGCTTGCGGCCCATTCCGGACTCGTCGTCGACGTTGAACATGACCGCGACCATGTTCCGCTCGCGGTAGTAGTCCGCGACCTCCCGCGCGCTCGGCTGCGGCGGACTGCCTCCGAAATACTTCGCTGCGGCCTCCAACACCTCAGTCGTGACCGGGTCCTGCGCCTCTGAGTGGTTGCGCTCGGCGTGAACGTGGACGTCAATCGCGGCGAGCTGCTCGACGTCGATGCTCATCATCCCCCGTATACGCGCACGAGCGAATCGGCGACACAGGCGGGCTTCTCGGAGTCCTTGACCTCGATCGTGATGCGCGACTTGATCTGCACGCCGCCGGGGATCTCGGTCACCTCCAGGATCTCCATGCCGCCGCGCCAGTGCGCGCCGACCGGCAGCGGCGCGGGGAAACGCACTCGATCGAGCCCGTAGTTGACGCCCATCACGGCGTCGCTGACCTGCATCAGCCCCTGGCTGACCGGCGCCACGAGCGACAGCGTGAGGAAGCCGTGGGCGATCGTGCCTCCGAACGGCGTCTGCTTGGCGCGCTCGACATCGACGTGGATGAACTGGTGGTCATCGGTCGCGTCGGCGAACTGGTCGACGCGCTCCTGGGTCATCTCCTGCCAGTCGGTGTAGCCGATATGCGTGCCCGCGCGTTCGCGCAGCCCTGCGATGTCGGTCACCAGGGAGTTCGCGCTCGTCATCTGCCGCTCCAGAGGGTCGAAGGTCGGGGCCACGGCACGCTATCAACGCCGGACAGATGTTCGTCCAATCCGCGCCCGAGTGGAGCATCCATGGGGCGCGCGCCACCGATACGTACCCGATGTCGAGTCCGCAGGCACAGAACGTATTCAGAACCGATCGAGGCAACCACTTCTCGTGTTCGATGAGCGCCGTGCTGCTCGGGCGCGTGCACGCGTTCGGCGGCGCCTCGGCGGTCGCCGACGTGCTGGCGCTGGCGGGCAGCGAGCGTACGCCGGGGTACCTGACCGACATCACGAACTGGATCGCCTATGACGAGGCCGTCGCATTGTGGAAGGCCGGCGCGCTCGTCACCCACCATCCCCACTTCGCTCGCGCGGTCGGCGAGGACGCCGCGCGGAGGTTGAGCGGATCGCAGGTCTCCACCACGCTGCGCTCGCTGGGTAGTCCGGAGAACATCTACCGCGCGATCGCGACGAGTGCCGGCGAGTTCAGCACGGTGACCAAGCTCGAGGTCACCGACGCCGGCCCGGGCTTCGCCGACGTCGTCGCGACCGCAGCCGAGGGTTTCCCGCGCAGCTCCGACCATTGCGCGTGGACGTCGGGGTTGCTCACATGCGGTCCCGTCCTGTTCGGCCTCGATGCCGCGACCGTCGTGCACGAGGAATGCCAGGCCGTGGGCGCGACGCAGTGCGTCTACCACATCAGGTGGGACACCCAGGCCGAGTCCGTCGAGGGCTCACCTGAGCAGATCACAGCGCTCGAGCACCAGCTCGACGCGATGAAGGAGCGGCTGCACAGCGTGTTCGCGGCCGCGTCGGACCTGATCGCCGCCGACGACCTCGACGAGGTCCTGGCTCGGATCACCGCCCGAGCGGCGCTCGAGGTGCGGGCGATCCGCTACCTGCTCGCGGTGCAGGTCGGGCCCGGCGGCGAGCTCCATTGCCACCACAAGGGGTTCGAGGAGGAGGGCGTCGCCGAATACGTCGATCAGCTCCTGCATCGGACGCCCTCGACTCACCCTGACTCGTGGCTGGTCGTGCCGGTCCAATCGCACCGGCGCGAGTACGGGCGCCTGCTGGCGCTGCGCGGCGCCGGCCAGAGCTTTCTGCCCCAGGAACGAGAGCTGTTCGAGGTCTACGCGCGTTATGCCGCCACCGCGCTCGACGGCGCGTCTGCTCTGATGGAAGCCAAGAAGCGCTCGGAGCAGTCGAGCGCGCTGCTCTCGCTCGCGCGGGCGCTCGCGGCCGCGGGCACCAGCCGCGAAGTCGCGGCCCGGCTGTGCGACGCGGTGCCGCTCGTGGTCGACTGCGACCGGGTCGGAGTGTGCCTTTGGGATGCGTCCCGGGGCCGGCTCGTCCGGCGCGCGGTGACCACGCGCGACGGGGGCGTGGAGGCCGAGGAAGCGGTCTGGATTCCAGTGCCCGGCAGCCCGCTTCACCGCATGGTCACCGAGCCGACCGGCGAGCCCCTGTTCGTCGATGAGACGATCGACGATCCGCTGCTGCTCTCGATGCTCACGCACCTCGGGCTGGCCGCCACGATTCTGGTCCCGCTGGTGAGCGCGGGGTCGTTCCTAGGGGTGCTGATCGTGTCGGTGCTCGACGGCCCGGGCCGCCTGAGGCCAACTCCCGACCTGCTCGACCGGCTGTCCGGCGTCGCCGCTCAGGCCACGACCGCGCTCCAGAACGGCCGGCTACTGGATGAGATGACCCACCAGGCGATGCACGACCAGTTGACCGGGCTTGCCAACCGCCTGCAGTTCACCGAACAGCTGCGAGGCGCGATCGGCCGCGCGCGCGAGCAACTCCATCCCGTCACGCTCCTGTACCTCGATCTCGATGGCTTCAAGCCGGTCAACGACGAGTTCGGGCACGACGTCGGTGACCAGCTGCTGGTTGCCGTGGCCAAGCGCATGACCTCGTGCACGCGGTCCGAGGACACGGTGGCGCGCCTCGGCGGCGACGAGTTCGCCGTGTTGATCGACTCGCAAACCGCGCCGACGGACGCCGAGGAGATCTCCGAGCGCCTCGCCAGTGCCCTGACGCGGCCGTTCGTGATCGACGGCCACCGGCTCCAGCTCGGCGCGAGCATCGGCCGCGGCGTGTTTCCGATCGACGCCGAGGACGCCGACGGGCTGCTTCGGAGCGCCGACGCGGCGATGTTCGCGGTCAAGCGCGATACCCGCGTACGTACGCTGAATCCCGCGCGCAGCCGCTGAGCCTCGCCGGAGCCTGAACGGTCTATGAACAGAAACCCATAAACCCGAGCTCAACCGTAAACGGCGGCTAAAGGGGCGTACGATGTGGACATGACCGCATTGGGCGTGTCATTGCTTATGGTCGGGGCGATCATGGTCCTGATCGAGGCTCACGTGCCGACGATGGGGGTTTTGGGCGGGCCTGGAGTGATCGCGCTCGGGATCGGGGCGGTGCTCGCGGTGATGGGCCTCGGCGGCGGACTCGCGCTCGGCGTCCTCGCGGCGCTACTGCTCGCGGGCGCGGCCGGTGGCGTGATGTTCGTGTCCGTCGGCAAAGGAATCGCCGTCCGCCGGCGCCGGATCAGGGTCGGCCCGGAAAGCCTGATCGGACACCTCGGGGTCGTGCGCAGCTGGGCCGACCCGACCGGGTGCGTGATGGTCGACGGCGCGCTGTGGACCGCGCGCCGGTCGTTTCTCGACGGTGACGATCCGCAAGCGATCCAGATCGGCGACGCGGTCGTCGTCGACCACCTCGATGGTCTCACGGTCGCCGTTCGGCGCGCCGAGGAATGGGAGGTGATCCGGTGATCATTGCGATCGGAATCCTGCTGGTCATCCTGCTGGTGATCGGGCTCACGGTTCTAGGAGCCTCGGTCCGGGTGCTGAGGGAGTACGAACGGGGCGTCGTGTTCCGGCTCGGACGGTCGATGGACCTTCGTGGCCCGGGGCTGATCCTGCTCGTGCCGACGATCGACCGAATGGTCAGAATCAGCCTCCGCACGGTCACGCTCACAGTGCCGCCGCAGGAGGTGATCATGCGCGACAACATCCCGGTCCGGGTCACCGCGGTCGCCTATTACCGCGTCGTCGACCCCGACAGGGCCGTCAATCAGGTCGAAAACTTCCACCACGCGACGCTCCAGATCGCCCAGACCACGCTGCGCTCGGTGCTCGGCGGCGTCGACCTCGACCACCTGCTGGGCGAGCGCGACAAGCTCAACGAGTCCCTCCAGCAGGTGATCGATGCGCAGACCGAGCCGTGGGGCATCAAGGTGACGACGGTCGAGATCAAAGACGTCGAGATCCCCGAGCGCATGCAGCACGCGATCGCGCGCCAGGCCGAGGCCGAGCGCGAGCGCCGCGCGAAGATCATCAACGCCGAGGGCGAGGCCCAGGCGGCGACCCGACTGGCCGACGCCGCGGACATCATCGGGCGCAACCCGACCACGCTTCAGCTCCGCTACCTGCAGACGCTCCGCGAGATCGGCGCGACCCAGAACTCGACGGTCGTATTCCCGATGCCGATCGACCTGATCAAGCCGGTGCTCGACGCGATGCGCCCAACCGAGGCGGCGACCCCGGCGGCGGAAGTACCCGCGCCGCAGAGTCCCGAGAACGGCGCACTGAACCCCGGCGAGTCACGCGCACTGGGTCCCGGCGCCGACGCTTCCCCCGCTGCGCCGAAACAGCTCCGGACACCGCCCCGGTCGACCAGCAGCAGTAGCCGCGGCCGGCCGTAGCTCGGCGCGAGGCTGCGGCGTCCGGCCCGCGGCACTCGCGTGCGACGCGCCCCGCCCCGCGACACCGCCGAAAGAGCGCGGTGCCGCGGGACGGACGTGCAGCCGAAGGGCGAACCTAGTGGGCCTTCACCTTCAAAGGCACCGAGGTGCTGATCTTCTTGGCGTCGGTGACCTTGAGCCCCACCGTGAGGCTCTTGGTCTTGTGCTTCTTGACGCTCGTCTGAAGCGACTTGCTCTCAGTGAGGATCGGCCCGCTGAGGCTGACCGTCACGTTGGCGGCGGCCTTCTTCAGCGTGATCACGAGCTTGCCGCCCTTGAGCGCCACCGTCTTCGCGCTGCCGCCCTTGATGCCGAGGCCCTTGGTCAGGGTCGTCGTCGTGCACTTCTTCTTGCCCTGCTTGGTCGTGCACGTCTTGCGGGTGACGATCGCCGAGCGCGAGAACTTCAGCCCGCTCGGGAGTCCGACCGTCAGCGACTGGATGTTCGCCGCGCCCTTGCCGTGGGTCACCTTGAAGCTGAGCTTCGGATGACCGGAGGCCAGGCCACTGGTCGAGCCCGACGCGGTCGGCTTCGCCGCGCAGTTGACGAACTTGATCGGCGCCGAGTCGGTCTTGGTCTGTCCGCCCTGGGCGGTGAAGCTGCCGGTCAGGTTGCTGGCCGCGCAGTTGGTCGTGAACGCCTTCTGGCCGTTCGGACCGGTGACCGTCAGGGTCAGGCTGGTCAGCGGAATGTCCGGCACGTTCGCGAACGTGACCGAGTTCGTGGCCAGGTCCACGGTGCCGCTGATCGTCAGCGAGAACGGAGCCGGGAACGAGACCGTGATCGCCGGCGAGGTGGCCGAGCCCGACAGCGTGATGGTTCCGCTCGCGAGCGCGATGTCCGGCACCAGCGGCGAGGTCGCCGTGGCGGTCCCGATCGTGCATCCCGGGCCCGATCCCGTCAGACACGGCACGTCGGCGCCGACGTTCGGCGTGATCGACTTACCGAGGCTGAGCGTGATGCTCTTGTTGGCCGACTCGGTCGCGGCCTGCGTGACGCCGAGGACCAGTTGGCCGCCGGTGTCCTTCGCGTCCTTGGTCACGGTCGCGGTGAACGCCGGCGCGTACGGCAGCGTGGAGCAGCCGGTGACGTTGAGCGGCGCGGTGGCGGTCTTCGCCGTCGAATCCGCCTGCGAGTCCGCGGTCATCGACACGTTGTCAGCTGGACTGGGGCAGCTCGACGGCATCCGCAGCGTCGTGAACTGGACGTTGATCTCGCTGATCGCCATGTTCGGCAGGCCAGAGAACGCGATGTTCAAGCCGACGGGGGCCGCGGTCCTGACCGTGACGTCGCCGGGAGTCCCCAGCAGCGGCCCGCCCGGGCTTGTGCCCTCCACGATCGCCACGCCGGCGGCGTCGCCGGCCTTCGGCGCCTGCACGAGATACAGGCTGACCGTGACGGGCGTGCCGCCCGCGGTAACGGTCCCGCTACCCACCTGACAGGCGGCCTGCGGAGTGGTGGAGATAAGACAGGCCCCCCCGGCAAGGTTCGCATTCGCGATCAGGCCCGCCGGCAGCGAGAACGAGAAGTCCTTGACGCCGTCCGTTGCCGGGGCCGGAGCGAACGTCGCGTCGATGCCCACGGTCGCTGGGTTAGTGCCGGCGGTCGTGTTGGTCGGCGTCACCGTCAGCGACGGCGTGATCGTCGCCGACGCCACCGCTGGGAGCGCCAGCAGCGCAAACACTGCTACGAGCCCGACCAGGGCTCGTCTTGGTCGTAATGACACTTTTGGAGATACCTCCTCTAGATGATGTCCTTCTGGCAGAGGCCTCCACCCCGGGCTCCAACCACGCCCGGCCGATCATCGAGGCGTGGAGTGGATGCGGAGGTCGCGCGCCGGGCATCCTACCGGCATGCCCTCATTGCTGCACTACTGTAGCCCGCGATGAGGCTGCTCGCATTCAGCGACCTGCACAGGGACCGGCAGCGCGCTGAACACCTAGTACAAATGGCGGAGGAGGCCGACGTGGTCGTCGGTGCGGGCGACTTCGCGACGATGCGCATGGGGCTCGAGGACACCATCGAGGCGCTGAGCGCGATCGCGAAGCCGGCCGTGCTCGTGCCCGGCAACGCCGAGTCCGACACGGAGCTATGGCAGGCGTGCGCGGCCTGGAAGAGCGCCCACGTGCTTCACGGGCAAGCGCTCCAGATCGGAGAGGTGCGGTTCTTCGGCCTCGGCGGCGGCGTGCCACCGACACCGTTCCCATGGAGCTTCGACCTCAGCGAGGACGAGGCGGCGGCCAAGCTCGAGAGCTGCCCCGAGGACGCGATCCTGGTCGTGCACTCACCGCCGAAGGGACACGTCGACGACGCCGGCGACCGTCATCTCGGCAGCGAGTCGATCCTGGCCGCGATCGAGCGCAAGCGACCGGCGCTCGTCCTCTGCGGTCACATCCATCAATGCTGGGGGCGCGAGGCGGCGATCGGTACCACGCCGGTGGTCAACGTCGGGCCCGACGGGCGGTTCTTCGACATCTGAGCCGCGGACGCCGCCGGCGCGGGCCCCGAAGCCGGGCCGCCCGCGCCACTGCGCGCGACTCGGGTCCCGAGGAGCGCCAGCGCCGGTACCGCGACGAGCGCGATCATCGCCAGGAACCACAGCTGACCCGCGTCGGTGCCCTCGCCGAGCGCGTGGACGAGCCCGGCAAGCCAGGCGAGCGCCGTGAACCGGTGCAGCTTGCGCCAGCGCACCGCCCCGATGTAGCGACGGGCGTAGTACGACAGGCCGAGCAGGGCCAGGCTCCATCCGCTGACGATGCCGAGCGAGGTCCAGATCGTCTTGTAGCTCGAGACGAACGGAATCGAGATGTCGGCGATCGAGGGATGCAGGAACGAGTCGCCGAGCAGCGCCACTCCGTGGACCACGATCGCGACGATCGTCGCCAGCGCAAGCGTGTCATGGGCGGCACGCAGATCGGTGGTCCGGCCCTTCAGCAGCTTGGTGCTCATCAGCAGCCCCATCGAGACGGCGAGGCTGGCGAGCACGAGGGCGGCAAATCCGGCGGCGCGGCTGGTGATCCAGAACAGGTGAGGTGTCAGCGCGGTGTCCATGCCTCACAGCATCGGGCGGCTGCGGTAGAGCCGCGTAGGGACCGCGTAAGAGCTTTCTATGGGCCGGATCGTTCTTCGCCCGATCTTCAGCAGTCCCGTCATACGTAGGACGAGAGCGGCGACGGTGGGCTTGAGGAGGAGACTCCGAGCACGACCCCGGGGGGCCGGGCTCGTCGAGACGCGCCACCGTCGCCGCTCTGTCTCCGTTCGAGCCGAGCCGGTCAGTGCTCGAGGTAGCCGGCGCGCAGCCGGCTCTGGCGTGTCCCGTCGTACTGGTTCGGCGGGACCGTGACCGGCGAGTAGTTGACGTCGAACTCGCTGCCCTGGCTTCGCAGCGCCGACGGCGTCGCCGTGCCTGCGGTGGCGCTCGAGCGCCGGGCGACGATGAACCGCTCCGAGCCCGGAGTCAGCTTGATCTTCGTCCTCCACCACGTGGGGTCGACGATCGAACCGGTCGTGCCCGCCGCCGACAGCACGCTCGCTGAGTCGAACGTGACCGATCCGAAGTTGGCCAGCGGCAGCGCCTGGCAAGCGAACGCGCTGATGCATTCCGACGGCGCCTCGACGATCCACTCTGCGGAGCCGACGTCGATGGCGGGCGCGATCAGCGTCCTGTGGAAGGTGCGGTGGCGGGTCAGGTTCTCCAGGTCGACGGTCACCTGGTGCCCGATCACGGTCACCGTGGCATGCATCACGTCGCCGGGCTGGACGACCAGCGAAATCGCCTTCGAGGGCGCGGGAACAAGCTCGTACCAGGCGCTCGAGACAACGTTGCCGCCGGCGCCGCAATCGACCTCGGTCCCGATCTGCTCGAGCGCGCCCGAGGTCGGCTTGTAGCCGCCGAGGCCGACCCACACCGCGGAGTAGGCCGGCTGTCCGCTGACGCAGGCGACGTTGGGCTGGGTCCAGGTCCCCGAGACCTGCTGGAACGACACGCCGGGCCGGTGCACGGCGTAGCCGGCCCAGTTAGAGCTCTTCGTGGTCTTCGCCAGCGCCGCCGGCGCCGACGCCAGCGCGGCCGCGACCAGCAACGTTGCCGTGATCCACAAGCGCACGCTCATGTTTCGGCCCCCGGGCACAGATTGTTGAGCAAAGTCCCTACCTCTTAGTGGCCTGGAGAATCGCCGCTGCGCGGCCCAGGCAGTCGTACATTGTGACGGTCGTCCCGTTGCTAGTTAACGTGACGCGGCGGCAGGTCTTTGCGACGACGTTCATCGCCGACTCGCTGCCGGTCCGCGTGTCCCCGGGGAGGCTGAATCCTTGTGAGTCATCGGCAATCACCCAGCGTAGACGGCCATCTCGGACCTCCATGGCGATCCAGCTCGCCGTAACCGAACTCTCACGGCCCGAAAACCCACCGAGCCCGGCGACGTTCGCATTCGAGGACAGGATCGCGTCGGCCGCGGTGCTCTGGCTGGAGACGCCGATCGCGCCGCCGCCGTGCTGCTCGGCGTAGCGGATCGCCGCCGTCAACGAGGCGCTGTCCCCGCCGAAGCCGCCGCCACCGCCGGCGAAGCCGCCGCCGGCGCCACCGCGGAAGCCGGCGCCCGAACGTGCGGCGCCGCCCTGACCCGGGGCCCGGAACAGCTGCCCGACCGCCGGGCCGACCTGGGAGCTTCCGCCCGCGGCGCCACCGGAGGTCCCGCCGGCGCTTCCGCCAGCGATTCCCCGGCCGCCACCCGGGCCACCTCCACCGGGGCCGCTGCCGCCAAATCCGCCGCCGCCAAATCCTCCGCCGCCGCCCGGACCGCCGACCGACGCGCTCGCCGGCCCGCCGGCCGGGAACGTGCTGCTGGTCGCGTGGCCGAGCGTGTCCGTAGCCCACGCCGCCGGCGCCGCAAGCAGCGCCGCCATCGCAACCGCGACCACGACGGCGCGCAACCGGCCGGCCCCCTCGATCGCGAGCAGGAGCGCGCATGCGCCGGCGATCCCGATCACCACGGGCTTGGCCCACGGCATCGCGTCGCCGAGCTCGCCGAGCACGACGAGCTCGGTGATCGCGCCGGCACCGATCGCCAGCGGCGCGATCACGCGTGCCGCCCGGCCGTCCTGCACGCCACCGAGCGACCGCGGCAGCATCAGGCCGACTCCGGCGCCGACGAGCGCCGCCGCGAACGGCGCCAGGAACGAGACGTAGTACGGGTGGAAGATGCCCGAGGCGAAGCTGAAGACGACCGCGGTGCACAGGAACGCGCCGCCGACGGCGATCAGCCAGCCGGTCCGGGGATCGCGCCGGCGCAGGCGCGTGAGCAGCAGCAGGGCAAGGCCGGCGACCACGGCGAATCCGAGCAGCCAGCCGGCCTGATCGCCGAGCGCCGATTGGAGCAGGCGGAACGGGCCAGTCGCGCCACCGAACAGGTTGCCGCCGAAGCCACCGCCACCGCCACCGGGACCGCCGCCGGCGCCGCCCGGGCCTCCGGACTGACCAGCGACCCGGCCGAGGCCGTTGTAGCCGAAGATCAGCGACCACACACTGTTGTCCGCGGTGCCGGAGATCCACGGCCGGTCCGCGGCCGGGGTGAGCGTGACGAGCAGCGGCCACGCGCCGCCGACCACGACCATCGCCAGCCCGCCGGCGAGCAGCTGGCGAAACGCAATCAACCGCTCCCGCCACGACTCGCCCCAGCGAGACCAGATCCAGGCCAGCGCGATTCCGGGCACGACGAGCAGCGCCACGCCCATCTTCGTCTCGAACCCGAGCCCGACGCAGACGCCGCACAGCACGAGCCACTTCGTCCGCCCCGTCTCGAGCGCGCGCAGCGCGCACCACAGGGCGGCGACGCAGCACAGGATCAGCAGCTCGTCGGGGTTGTTGTGGCGAGCGATCGCGACCGTGATCGGGGTCAGCGCGAACGCCAGGCCCGCGACCCCGCCCGCCACACGCCCGAACATCCGGCGCGTCATGTCATACACGAGCGCAACCGCCGCGACTCCCATCAGGGCCTCGGGCACGAGGATGCTCAGCGGGTGGAAGCCGAACACGCGCACCGACAGCGCCTGAACCCAGAACGCCAGCGGCGGCTTGTCGACGGTCATCAGCCCGGTCTTGTCGAGCGAGGCGAACAGGAAGTCGTGCCAGCTCGTGCTCATCGAGCGGACCGCGGCCGAGTAGTAGGTGTTGGCCCAGCCGTTGATGCCCAGGTCCCACAGATTGAGGACCGCGGTAAGCGCGAGCAGCCCGAGCAGCTCCGGGTACGCGAGCAGCGAAGCCACCCGCGGTCGGCGCACCGAGCGGCCGCGAGCCCGCGCCCACCGGCGCGCCGGATAGGTAACCGAGCTCACGGCGCGAGCATCGGTCGGCGGGGCGCGGTCAGCGCCGGGCGCTGCCCGCCAGGCGGGCGGTGCACGAGCAGGCGCGCGACGCCGCGCAGGTCCGCGAGCGCGGTCGGGACGATCTCCACGCGCGAGTCGGCGTCCTCGACCCAGTCGACCGGAATCTCATGGATCCGCAACCCCCGCCGCTGGGCGAGCACCAGCAGCTCGGTGTCGAAGAACCACTCCTCGTCCTGCACGAGCGGGAGCAGCCGCACGGCGGCGTCGGCGCGGATCGCCTTGAAGCCGCATTGCGCGTCAGTGAACCGGGCGCGAAGCGCGAGCCGGAGCAGCCGGTTGTAACAGCGGGAGATAAGCTCGCGCTTGCGGCTTCGGGTGACGCGGGCGCCGGGATGGAGCCTCGTTCCGATCGCCAGGTCGCTATGCCTGGACAGGAGCGGTGCGACCAGGGGCAGCAGCGCGCCGAGATCCGTCGACAGGTCGACGTCCATGTACGCGAGCACCTCGGCCCGGCTCACCGACCACGCCGTCCGGAGCGCCCGGCCGCGACCCTTGGCCGGCAGGTGCATGGCCCCGACCTCGGGCAGCTCATACATCAGGCGGCGGGCGATCTGCAGCGTGCCGTCGGTACTGGCGTTGTCGACGATCGTGATCTGCCAGGAGAACGGGAAAGTGGCCGTGAGGAAGCCGTGGAGCATGCGGACCGATCCCTCGAGCGTTGTGCGCTCGTTGTGGACCGGGATCACGATCTCGACGTCGAGGACGTCGGTGCGCTGCGCTGTGGCGGGCCCTCGACCGCGGGCGGGGGTGGTGAGGAGGGAGGCGTCCATGGCGGCTATGACTGGTCGGGCGCGCGGTGCGCCTCGGCGTACAGCCCGGCCGCGGCGAGCGCCGCGAGCGTCCCGGCTGCGACGGTGGCAAGGGTTCGGTGTAGGAAGGTCATCTCGTTCTCCTCGAGTTGTCTTGTCCTCCGGGAGAATCGGACGCTGGGCGAAGGTCGTCTGAAGACGTCCCTAAGACGACCGTAGGAGCGCCCCGTAGCCCTCGGAGTCCTAGAGTTAGAAGGACCCTCACACCAGGAGAATCAGACCGTGAAACCCAACACCTTCGACGCCAAGGCGACGCTCACAGTCGGGGAGCGTTCGTATGAGATCTTCCGGCTCGACGCGCTGCAGGCGAAGTACGACATCGCCCGGCTTCCGTTCTCGTTGAAGGTCCTGCTCGAGAACCTGCTGCGCAACGAGGACGGCGAGTCGATCCGCGCGCAGGACATCGAGGCGCTCGCGAAGTGGGATGCCTCCGCCGAGCCCAGCAGCGAGATCTCGTTCACGCCGGCGCGCGTGATCATGCAGGACTTCACCGGCGTCCCGGCCGTCGTCGATCTGGCCGCGATGCGCGACGCGATGGGCGCGATGGGCGGCGACGCCGCCAAGATCAACCCGCTCGTCCCGGCCGAGCTCGTGATCGACCATTCCGTGCAGGTCGACGTGTTCGGCTCGAGCGGCGCGTTCGCGCGCAACGCCGAACTCGAGTTCGAGCGCAACCTGGAGCGCTACGCCTTCCTGCGCTGGGGCCAGGATGCGTTCCACAACTTCCAGGTGGTCCCACCCGACACCGGCATCGTCCACCAGGTCAACCTCGAGTACCTCGCGCGCGTGGTGTTCGTGAACGACTCGGATGACGGACCGGCGCAGGCGTACCCGGACACGCTCGTCGGCACCGACTCGCACACGACGATGATCAACGGGCTGGGCGTGCTCGGCTGGGGAGTCGGCGGGATCGAGGCCGAGGCGGCGATGCTGGGGCAGCCGATGTCGATGCTGATCCCGCAGGTGCTCGGCGTCAAGCTGACCGGCGCGCTGCAGGAAGGCGCGACCGCGACCGACCTGGTGCTGACCGTGACCGAGATGCTGCGTCAGCGGGGCGTCGTCGGGAAGTTCGTCGAGTTCTACGGCGACGGGCTGGCCAGGTTGCCCCTGGCCGACCGGGCCACGATCGGCAACATGTCGCCAGAGTTCGGCTCTACCTGCGCGATCTTCCCGATCGACGCGGAGACACTCCGGTATCTCGAGTTCTCGGGCCGGCCGCGCGAGCTCATCGAGCTGGTCGAGGCATACGCGAAGGAGCAGGGGCTGTGGCACGACGAGCACTCGGAGGAGCCGACGTTCACCGACCTGCTCGAGCTCGACCTGTCGACCGTGGTGCCGAGCATCGCCGGCCCGAAGCGCCCGCAGGACCGGGTCTCGCTGACCGAGTCGAAAGAGGCGTTCCGCCACGCGCTCGAGGGCTACTTGCCCGACGAGGACGAAGAGGACGAGGCGATCGCCGACAGCTTCCCGGCGAGCGATTCGGTCTCGACGCACGTGCCGAACGGCGTCGGACACGAGCCCGGCAGCGGCGCCGGCGGCGGCACGCAGGTGGTCGACGGTCGCGTCCCGGTCACGCTCGAGGACGGGACCGAGACCGAGCTCGACCACGGCCATGTCGTGATCGCCGCGATCACGAGCTGCACGAACACGTCCAATCCGTCGGTGATGCTCGGCGCGGGCATCCTCGCGCGGAACGCGGTTCAGAAGGGCCTCAAGGTCAAGCCGTGGGTGAAGACGTCGCTGGCGCCGGGGTCGAAGGTCGTCACCGAGTACCTCGACCGCGCCGGCCTGACCGAGTACCTCGACGAGCTCGGGTATCAGCTCGTCGGGTACGGGTGCACGACGTGCATCGGCAACAGCGGCCCGCTCCCGCCTGAGATCTCGGCCGCCGTTCAGGACAGCGACCTGGCGGTCGTTTCGGTCCTGTCGGGCAACCGCAACTTCGAGGGCCGGATCAACCCCGACGTGAAGATGAACTACCTGGCCTCGCCGCCGCTGTGCGTCGCCTACGCGATCGCCGGGACGATGGACATCGACCTCTACGACGAGCCGCTCGGCGAGGACCGCCACGGTGAGCCGGTGTTCCTCAAGGACATCTGGCCGACCGCGGCCGAGGTCGCGGAGACTGTCGAGGACGCGGTGCAGTCCGACATGTTCCGAAAGAGCTACGGCGAGGTGTTCGACGGCGACGAGCGGTGGAACACGCTCGAGGTGCCGACCGGGGAGCTGTTCGAGTGGGAGCCGGATTCGACGTACGTGCGGCTACCGCCGTTCTTCCAGGACCTGCCCGCCGAGCCCGAGCCGGTGGTGGACATCGAGGGGGCGCGCGTGCTCGCGATCCTCGGCGACAGCGTCACCACCGACCACATCTCGCCGGCCGGATCGATCAAGCGCGACAGTCCCGCGGGCGCGTACCTGATCGAGCATGGCGTCGAGCCGCGCGACTTCAACTCGTACGGCGCGCGGCGCGGGAACCACGAGGTGATGATGCGGGGGACGTTCGCGAACATCCGCCTGCGGAATCAGCTCGCACCAGGGACCGAAGGTGGCGTGACGCTGTACCTCGGCGGCGACGACGAGGAGCAGATGTCGATCTACGACGCCGCGATGCGGTACATCGAGGGCGGCACGCCGCTGGTGGTCCTCGCCGGCAAGGAGTACGGCTCAGGCTCGTCGCGCGACTGGGCCGCCAAGGGCACGGTGCTGCTGGGAATCCGGGCGGTGATCGCGGAGAGCTTTGAGCGGATCCACCGCTCGAACCTCGTCGGTATGGGAGTACTCCCGCTCCAGTTCGCTGATGGCGAGTCGGTCGAGTCGCTGGGTCTGACCGGCCGCGAGGAGTTCACGGTGGCGGGCCTGGCGGGCGCCGACCCGATCCCCCGCGAGCTGACCGTGCGCGCGGACCGGGCCAAGGGGAGTTCCGCGTGATCGTCCGGATCGACACGCCCAAGGAGCAGCGCTATTTCCAGCACGGCGGAATCCTGCAATTCGTGCTTCGGGAACTCCTGAAGAGCTAGCTCGCGATCGGACTTTGGCGCTGAGGCCGCGCATGTGTCAGCGCGATCGCCAAAGTCCGGGGCGGTGGGGACCACCGTCGTTTCGGCGGACGGCTAAGCCGCGGGCCGAAGCGGCTCGAGCTCGCGGCTCCCGGCGAGCTCGGCGAGCGCCTTGCGCTCGAGCTTGCGCACGGCGTCGGATGAGATGCCCAGGCGCCTCCCAGCCTCCTTGAGCGGGGTCGGATCGTCGCCGCCGATGCCGTACCGGAGCTTGACCACGTTCCGCTCGGCCTCGGACAGCCGCTGCAACGCTTGGTGCAGGGCGTCGTCGCGCGCGGCTAGCTCGACCTCGACGTCGGGCGCGTTGGCGTCGCTCGCGAGCAGCGCCCCGAGCGTCGTCTCCTCCTCCTCGCCCACGGGCCGGTCGAGGCTGGTCACGACCCGCGCGATGTCCCTGGTCGCGCGCACCTCGCGCACTTCGAGCTCAGCGGCGGCCGCGGTCTCCTCGTCGGTGGGCTCGCGACCCAGTTGCGCGAGCAGCGCCGCCCGAGCACGCCCGATCCGGCGCTCGCGCTGGCCAATGTGGACCGGCACCCGGATCGGCCGGGCGCGATTCGCGATCGCTCGCTGGATCGACTCCCGGATCCAAAACGTCGCGTAGGTCGAGAACTTGTACCCCTTGCGCCAGTCGAATTTCTCGGCGGCGCGGATCAGGCCGAGCATGCCCTCCTGGATCAGGTCGAGCAACGGCAGGTCGAGACCCTCGTAGCTGCGCGCGTTGGAGACCACCAGACGCAGATTCGAGTTGACCAGCCGCTCCTTGGCGGCGAGGTCGCCGCGCTCGATCCGCCGGGACAGCGCGGCCTCCTCGGTCCGTGTGAGCAGCCGGTGCCGGCGCACCTCGGCCATGAACAGCGACATCGAGTCCATCGTCCGGTCGGCCAGCTCGCTGGTTCCCTCGGGCGCGCGGTCGGATCCGCGGCCCGCCTCGGGCTCCTCTCCGCGGATCTCGATCCCGCGGTCGGCGAGCAGCCCACGGATGGTTTCGAGGTCGGCTTCGCGGTCGTCGTTCCCTACCTCCGGCGACATGATTGGATTGCTACCCGCCGACGGCCAGGCCAACACCTGCAAACCGCGAGCCGAAGCCCGATTCGGCCCACACTCCGCAATCGGGCGCGTCAGGCAATAGCCTTCTTTCAGATGCCGGTCCCCGAACTGCTCCAAAAGCTGCTGACCACTCCCGGCCCGTCCGGCCACGAGTCGGGGCCCGCGCGCGTGTGGCGCGAGCATTGCTCGGGGTTCGCGCAGGAGGTCGGCGGCGACCGCGTCGGCTCCTCGTTCGCCCGCGTACCCGGGACCGCCGGTGGGCTGACCGTGGCCGTGGTCGGTCACATCGACGAGATCGGGCTCCACGTGTCGCACATCGAGGACGACGGATATCTGCGCTTCGGTCAGGTCGGCGGCTGGGACGCCGGCGTCCTGATCGGTCAGCGGGTCGCGCTTCGTACGCGGGACGGCGATGTGACCGGAGTAATTGGCCGCAAGCCGGTGCATCTGCTCAAGGAGGACGATCGCAAGAAGGTCCCTGAGCTCAAGGAGCTCCACATCGACATCGGCGCGAAGGACGGTGACGAGGCCCGCGGGCTGGTCCGGATCGGCGACGTCGCGGTGATCGAGTCCGAGCCGCTCGACTTTCGCCACGGGCGGATCGTTTCCCGTTCGCTCGACAACCGGGTCGGGTGTTACGTCGCCGCCGAGGCGGCCAGGCTCGTGGCGGATGCGGGCGGCGCACCCGGCGACGTCCTCGCGCTCGCGGTCACCCAGGAGGAGACGACGTTCGCCGGCGCGCGTACGAGCGCGTTCGCGCACGATCCCGACGTCGCGATCGTGGTCGATCTGACGTTCGCCACCGACCAGCCTGGGGTCGAGCTCGGCCCGATCACCAAGCACCCGCTTGACTCGGGACCGGTCATCGCTCGCGGGACCTCGCTGCATCCGCTGGTGTTCGAGCTGCTCCACGACGCCGCCGAGGCCGAGGGGATCCCGTTCACGCTCGAATCGCTCGGCAAGGGAACCGGCACCGACGCCGACGCGATCCACCTGACCCGCGTCGGCATCCCCACCGGCCTGGTCTCGATCCCCTGCCGTTACATGCATTCGCCGGTCGAGATGGTCTCGGTCGCGGATGTCGATGCGGCGGCACGCCTGATCGCGGCGTTCGCGCGCCGGCTCGAGCCAGGCACCTCGTTCGAGCGCTGACCCGGCGTCATGCTGGTGCTGTTCGACATCGACGGCACGCTGATGTCCGGCGCCACCGAGGCCCACAGCGAGGCGCTTGATCGCGCGATCTATGAGGTGCACGGCGTCCACACGAAGGATCTGCGCCGGCAGATCGGACCTGCGGGCCGGACCGACGGCGAGATCGCCCGCCTGATCCTGCTCGACCTTGGCGTGTCCGCGCGGCGGATCGACGAGCGCGCCGACGACGTGCGCGAGGCGTGCTGCCGGATTTACGCACAGATCTGCCCGCCCGACCTCAGCGATCGCGTTGTTCCGGGGATTGCGGAGCTGCTGCCCTCACTCGCGGCCCGCGACGGCGTGACGCTCGCGCTCCTGACCGGCAACTTCGAGCCCGTCGCGCGGCTGAAGCTCCGGCGGGCAGGGATCGGCCGATGGTTTCCCGGGGGCCAGGGAGCGTTTGGGTCAGATTCGGAGGACCGGGGGGCACTGCCGCCGATCGCCCGGCGGCGCGCCGGCAAGGTTCCGCGCGATCAGGCGATCGTGATCGGCGACACCCCGCGTGACATCGCCTGCGCCCGCGGGGACGGCGTGAGGTGCATCGCCGTGACAACGGGGCAATACGGCGCGGATGAACTTGGTGGCGCTGACGCGGTCGCGCGAGACGCTCGCGAGCTCCGGGCGAAGCTCGAGGAGCTCGGCGTCTAGGCCCTCGGGGGCTAGGGCTTCGGGGTCGGGAACTGGCTGCGCATCGCCAGGTCCCACAGACGATCGGGCGTGAGACGGCGCTGGGTGATCATCAGGCGTGCGCTCGCGGTGACCGGGTAGCGCGCCTTCGGGCGGTCTGCCTTCAGGGCCTTCGCGATCGTTTGCGCGACCGCCTCAGGTGGGCCGCCGAGCTTCGCCATCGGCCCCTTGTAGGCCCCCTCGGTGATCTCCGCCACGTGGCGGTTGAAATCCTTGTACGGCCCGTCGGATTGTGCGCCGTCGACCGACCCGGCGGCGGTCTCGCCGAAGCTCGTGACGATCAGGCCCGGCTCGATCACGATCACGTCAACGCCGAAGCCGCGGACCTCGAACCGCAGCGCGTCCGAGATCGCCTCGACCGCGTACTTGGAGGCGTGGTACAGGCCGCCGCCCGGGAACGTGAGCTTGCCGCCCATCGAGGACAGGTTCACGATCCTCCCGGAGTGCTGGTCGCGCATCCCGGGGAGCACGAGCTGGCACATCCGGATCAGCCCGAACACGTTGGTCTCGAACTGCCGGCGGACCTGCTCGGCCGGGATCGTCTCGACCGCGCCCGACTGGCTGTAGCCGGCGTTGTTGATGAGGACGCCGACCGCGCCCTCGGCGTCGGTCACGGCTTGCACCGCCGCGGTCATCGACGCCTCGTCGGTGACGTCTAGGGCGAGCGTCTTGCACCCTTTGCGCTCGAGGTCGGCGAGCGTCTCGGGTCGCCGAGCGGTCGCGTACACGGTCCACCCCTCGGTGCACAGGAGCTCCGCGGTGGCGCGTCCGATCCCGCACGAGCAGCCCGTGATCAGGACCGCCCGCGAGAGGGCCATCAGCCTCGGACGAGCTTCTTGTAGGTGATCCGCTTGGGGCGGTCGGCGTCGGCGCCGAGCTGCTCGTGCCGGAAGCTCTCATACGCCTCGAAGTTGCCCTCGAACCAGCGGACCTGCGAGTCCCCCTCGAACGCGAGCACGTGGGTCGCGATCCGGTCCAGGAACCAGCGATCGTGCGAGACGACGACCGCGCAGCCGGCGAACGCGAGCAACGCCTCCTCGAGCGCTCGCAGCGTGTCGACGTCGAGGTCGTTGGTCGGCTCGTCGAGCAACAGCAGGTTCCCGCCGGTGCGCAGGAGCTTCGCGAGGTGGAGCCGGTTGCGCTCCCCGCCCGAGAGCTTGGCGACCTTCTTCTGCTGGTCGGATCCCTTGAAGTTGAAGCCCGAGACGTAGGCGCGGCTGTTCATGGTCCGATCGCCGAGCTTGATCTGGTCCTGGCCGCCCGAGATCTCCTCCCACACGTTCTTGTCGGGGTCGAGCGCGTCGCGCGACTGGTCGACGTAGGCCAGCTCGACGGTCTCCCCGATCCTGAGCGTGCCGGCGTCCGGCTGCTCCTGCTTGGTGATCAGCCGCAGCAGCGTGGTCTTGCCGGCGCCGTTCGGGCCGATCACGCCGACGATCCCGCCACGCGGCAGGTTGAAGCTGAGGTCTTCGATCAGGACCCGATCGCCGTAGGCCTTGCGTAGTCCATTGGCCTCGACGACCGTGTCGCCGAGCCGCGGCCCAGCCGGGATGTGGATCTGCACCTGGTCGAGCTTGACGTTGCGGTCCTGGGCCAGCAGCGCCTCGTAGGCGTTGAGGCGGGCCTTCGGCTTGTTCCGCCGGGCGCTCGCGTTGAGCCGGACCCACTCGAGCTCCTGGTCGATCGTGCGCTTGCGAGCGCTCTCCTGCTTCTCCTCGTGTTGCAGGCGGGCGCGCTTCTGCTCGAGCCAGCCCGAGTAGTTGCCCTGGTACGGGATCCCGCGCCCACGGTCGAGCTCGAGGATCCAGCCGGCGACGTTGTCGAGGAAGTACCGGTCGTGGGTGATCGCGACGACCGTGCCGCGGTAGTCCTGCAGGTGGCGCTCGAGCCACGCCACCGACTCCGCGTCGAGGTGGTTGGTCGGCTCGTCGAGCAGCAGCAGGTCCGGCTGCCTCAGCAGCAGCCGGGCGAGCGCGACTCGCCGCTTTTCGCCACCGGACAGGGTCGTCACGTCGGCGTCGGGCGGCGGCGTTCTGAGCGCGTCCATCGCGATCTCGAGTGTCGTGTCGAGGTTCCAGCCGTCGACGGCGTCGATCTGCTCCTGAACCCGTCCGAACTCGTCCGCGGTGTCGTCGGAGTAGTTCATCGACAGCTCGTTGAAGCGGTCGAGCAGGGCCTTCGTCTCGGCGACGCCCTCCTCGATGTTCTCGCGGACGGTCTTGCTCTCGTCGAGCGCGGGCTCCTGCTCGAGCAGGCCGACGGTGGCGCCTGGGCCGAGCTGGGCGTCGCCGCGGAACTCGGTGTCCTGACCAGCCATGATCCGCAGCAGCGTGGACTTGCCGGCGCCGTTGTAGCCGAGCACCCCGATCTTGGCGCCCGGCATGAACGACAGCGAGATGTCGCTCAGCACCTCGCGATCGGGCGGGTAGCGGCGCGCGAGCTTGTAGGTGGTGAAGATGTACTGAGTCGACATGTGGTCACGCAGAGGATAGGAGCCCGCCGGTGCTGCGCGTCCTCGCCGCTGTATTCGCACTGATCGCCGTCGTGTGCATGACCGTCGCGATCGTCGGGATGGTCACCGGCCGCCCTGGGAACCGCGCCGGCCTGGTCGTCCGGGCGGCCGCGGTGCTGTGCTTCGCCACGGCGGTCGTCCTGAACATCGCTGCACACTGAGCGGGCGTAAGCTTGCGTCCTCAACCAGCAACCGAGGAGCGAGATCATGGCGAAGGTTCTGTACACCGCCGAGGCGACCGTCACCGGCGGCCGCGCCGAGGGTCACGGGCGCACGAGCGATGGCGAAGTCGACGTGCAGCTGCGACTCCCGACCGAGATGGGCGGCCAAGGTGGCGGCACCAACCCCGAGCAGCTGTTCGCGATCGGTTACGCGGCGTGCTTCGAGGGCGCGCTCGGCGTCGTCGCCCGGCGCGAGAAGGCCGAGGCCGGCGACGCGTCGATCGACAGCAAGGTCAGCCTTTCGCCCAACGAGAACAAAGGCTTTGACCTGTCCGTCGAGCTCGACGTGACGCTCCCGCAGGTGACGGACCCCGAGGAGGCCAAGCGCATCGTCGCCGCCGCTCATGAGGTCTGCCCGTACTCGAACGCCACCCGCGGCAACATCGACGTCACCTTGACCGCGAACGGTCAGCCGGTCTGACCCGGGTTGCCCAACTGGTAGAGACCCGGTATTCCTTCTCCCGGGGATGTAGTCGTAGTAGTGGTCGTTGCTGTTGGTAACCCGCAGGGTTATCAACAGTTTTTTCGCGCGCGGGCGCGCGCGGTCGTGCGTGGTTGGCTGGGTCCGGGGTGCGTTTCATGGCGTGGTGATCGATCGGCTGGCGGCGTAGCGGGTCCAGTCGCCGTTGGCGGTCTTGGTCCATCGTTCGGTGGTGGTGTCGGCGTATCCGAGGAGGTCGGCGAGGATCGCGGCGGGGAGGCGGCTGGCGAGCTGGTTGGTGGCGGCGGTGCGGGCGGGGAGGGCTTTGACGCCGAGCTTGGCCAGTCGCTCGCGCAGGTAGACCTCGCTGAGGTGGTTGCCGTGCCGGCCGCCGTGGATGAGCCATCGGGAGCTGGTTGCGTGCTTGAGTGCTTGGGTGAGGGTGGCGAGCGGTTCGGGGAGCAGCAGCGGGTCGCGGCCGATCGCCAGGAGCACCTGCCCGTCGTGTTCGTGGACGTCATCGCGGGTGAGCAGGACGAGGTGGCTGATGCGCTGCGAGAACAGCACGATGAGCAGGCCCGCGACGCGGTCTCGGAGGTCGAGCTGCTCGTCGGTGAGCAGGGTCCTGAGCAGGTGCCGGCGGTCGTCGGGGTTGAGTGGGTCGGCGTGCCGGCGGGTGGCCGGCGGCAGCACTGTCAGCCCGGTGGTGATGTTGTGGCGGGCGGTCCAGGTGATGAACGCGCGGACACGTTTGCGGTGCTCAGCGCCGTTGGCGAGCCACCAGTCGAGGTGCTCTTGCCCGAGGGTGGCGAGCGACAGGCCGTGCTCGGCGAGCCACGCGAGCAGGTCGGCGGCGACGCGAATCTTGACTCGGGCGAGCATGTCGGAGTGGCGCCGCGCGGTCCCTTGGCGCTCCCGGCGGGCGAGGTCGTGGTGGACCTTCCAGGTCGCGAACGCGCGGAGGTGCACACGATCGGGGCCGGCGGGGACGCGCAGCAGCTCGTGTTCGATCAGCAGCGCGAGCCCGGCGGTCCGCTCGGAGCGCTCGGGCAGCGCGCCGTGCTTGACGAGCTCGGCCCGCAGGCGGCTGGTCGTCTGCCCGCGATCGAGCGCGTCCAGCGCCTCGTGGGTGAGCGGGACCTCGCCGCTGATGAGCTGCTGGAGCGTCTGGTAGCCGCGGCTGGTGGTGATCCAGTTCAGGGTCGAGAGCGGCTTCGGGCTGGCGGCCAGCGCCGCCAGATAGCCGCTCAGCGCGTGCACTGCGGTCGGCTCGCCGGCCCGGGTCAGCTCGTCGACGCGGGCTTGCAGCGAGCACGCGCCGCACCGGCCGGCGCTGTAGTTCTCCTCCTCGGCGCCGCAGCCTTGGCAGATCTGCGCGACCCGCTCGCCGGCGCACCGCTCACACACCCCGGGCTGGGCGGCGGACGGGCGGGCGTGGCGCTCACACCGCTCGCAGGTGATCTTCGACCGCATCCGTCGTGTCCGGCAGGTACCGCATTCGGCGCCGGCGGTCGTGCGCGCGGCGGCAATCGTGAGCTTTCCGCAAAACGCGCACGGCTCCCGGCGCGACGTGCGCCGGCCGGCGCACGACCGGCACATCGGATGCTCGCTGTTGGCATACGAGCACGGTCTGCTGTTGCCGCATACCGAGCACACCCGGACCGGCGGCACCCACGGCCGGTCGCTCTTGCGCCGGCACGTGTGGCACAACGGGTTGTCCGTCTTCGCGCCTCGGCAGCGGCGCTCGCGCCCGCAGCCAGAACACACCGCGATCGGCTCGACGTAGGGCTGCGTGCTCACGAGCGCGTGTTCCTCGCCGGCCGGATCCGCGCACGCTTGGGCTTCAGATCACCGATCCCCTTGCCGCCCCCGGCGACGGCGCGGCGCGCGGTTCTGACCGGCACCTCGACGGGCTTGATCAGATCGTTCGGGGTGCAGTCAAGGATCCGGCACAGCACCATCAGCGTGTGCAGGTTCAACCGCTCGGGCTTGCCGGTGAATAGCCGCCACACCTGCGTCTCGGACAAGCTCACGCCATGCTGCGCGAGCAGCGGTGCCAGCTCCGCGTAGCTGTGGATCGCCGCGCTCGGCCAACAGCGGCCTGAGCATCCACTCGTAATCGATCTCGCCCATCAGCGCAGCTCCTCTCCGAGCTGCGCGCGCAGCGCGCGGCTCATCGCCTCGTTCTTGTAATCGCCGCTCACCCCGGTGTAGAGCGCGGTCGTGGACGCGAACCGGTGCCCGACCTGCATCCGCACGAACAGCTCATCGAACCCATCCTCGATCAGATGCGTCACATAGCTGTGACGCAGCGCGTGCGGGGTCAGCTCCCGCGGGAGCCCCAGCTCGTCGCGATACTCGGCGAACCGCTCTGACACCTGCTCGCTCGAGATCCGCCCGCCCCGCTCGGTCAACCACACGCCAGGATGACCGTCAGCCGCGTAGAGCGGTCGGACCTCCTCGATGTACTGCTCGATCACCTCCACCGACCAGTCGAACACCGACAGCACGTTGCGGCGCTTCGGGGCGCTTCCCCGCGACGCCTTCCCATACCGCACGCTCACCGTGCCATAGGAGCCGAACGACGGACGATGCGGGTTCGCCGAGAAATCCGTCACGTCCAGCCGCGCGGCCTCCTGGCGGCGCAACCCCCACCCGTAGATCGTCTTGAACAGCGCCGCGTCGCGGAACGCCGCCAGCGCGCCCTTGCGCTGCCTCGCACGACGATCGGACACGCGCGCGTCGCAGTGATCGAAGAACATCACGAGTTCCTCGCGCGTCAACGGCCGCCGCCCCGGCCGCCCCTCGTACTCAACGACATGAGCGATCGCGTTGCGCTCGTCGATGATCTGCACCGGCACAACCCCGAACTCGAGCTCGCAGATCGCGACCCACGGATACCGCTCATCGGTCAGGTAATCCAGGAACCCACGCAGCGTCGCCTGATAGCCGCGCAGGGTCGACACCGAACGCCGTTTCGGCGGTGTCGCGAGATCCTCCAGCCATTCATCGACATGCAGCGAGCGCCACTCCCATGGCCACAACCCGACCTCCGTCTGGAACCGCTTCACGATCGCCGCGCCATGACGCTTGGTGCCCTCTGACAGATGACGCGCCGCCTGCTGGCGCGCCCACCCCGCCAACACCGCATCGAACACCGCCTCCTGCATCCGCAACGGCCGCACGCCCTCGCCGAACACCAGCGCCAACGCCGTGCGCGCTCGCTCGCTGCGCGCCGCCTCCAGCAGCGCCGTCGACCCCCGATCCGCGACTTGCATCCGATGCAACCCTACTTTCATCAAATGCAAGTCACTCCCGGGGCCGGCGAAACGTCCGCACCCTCCGAGGAGTTTCGCCTCAACGCTCAGCAGCCAGGGCGAATCACGCGATTCGCTGTCCGCAGAAACCCGCATCACGCGACTTGCATCCAACGCAATACCCGGC